>NZ_JBVJRV010000003.1:0-266987 GCF_055607265.1 Streptomyces sp. NPDC037013
ATGCAGATGATGGTGGTGATGAAGTTGACCGAGCCCAGGATCGTGCCGAAGCCGGAGAAGGCCAGACCCATGATCCACATGTCCGCGCCGATACCCGGCGAGCGCACCGCGTCGGAGAGCGGGCTGTAGGCGAACCAGCCGAAGTCGGCCGCGCCCTGCGGGGTGAGGAAGCCACCCACCGCGATCAGCGAGCCGAACAGGTACAGCCAGTAGGCGAACATGTTCAGCCGCGGGAAGGCCACATCGGGCGCACCGATCTGCAGCGGCATGATCCAGTTCGCGAAACCGGCGAACAACGGCGTCGCGAACATCAGCAGCATGATCGTGCCGTGCATCGTGAACGCCTGGTTGAACTGCTCGTTCGACATGATCTGCGTACCCGGACGGGCGAGCTCGGCGCGCATGAAGAGCGCCATCACGCCACCGATGCAGAAGAACGCGAACGACGTGACCAGATACAGCGTGCCGATCGTCTTGTGGTCAGTGGTGGTCAGCCACTTGATGACGACGTTTCCCGGCTGCTTGCGCCTGACCGGCAGCTCGTTCTCGTACGAGTCTTCTGCTGCCGCGGCACCCTGGGGTTCGTTGAGGATGCTCACAGGTTGTTCGTCTCCCGGTTCTTCTCGTGGGGCGTCTGCTCGATGCCGGCCGGGATGTAACCGGTCTGGTTCTTCTTCGCGAGGTCCTCGAGGTGCTTCTTGTAGCGCTCGGGAGAGACGACCTTGACGTTGAAGAGCATCCGGGAGTGGTCGACGCCGCAGAGCTCGGCGCACTTGCCCATGAAGGTGCCCTCCTTGTTCGGAGTCACCTCGAAGGCGTTGGTGTGGCCCGGGATGACGTCCTGCTTCATGAGGAACGGCACCACCCAGAAGGAGTGGATGACGTCACGCGAGGTGAGCACGAAGCGGACCGTCTCGCCCTTGGGGAGCCAGAGGGTCGGGCCGGGGTTGCCGTTCTGGGGGTTCCGCTCGCCGGGCGTGCCGACTTCGTAGACACCGTTGGCCTTGGCCGGGAAGTCCTTGCGGAACTTGTCCGGGATGGCCTCCAGGTCCTTGGAGGTCTTGGCGTTGTCCTTGCCGGCGCCCGGAACGTTCTCGACGTAGTTGAAGCCCCAGCTCCACTGGTAGCCGACCACGTTGACGGTGTGGGCCGGCTTGTCGTCGAGCTTGAGGAGCTTGGACTCGTCACGTGCCGTGAAGTAGAAGAGCACCGACACGATGATGAGGGGCACCACCGTGTACAGCGCCTCGATGGGCATGTTGTAACGCGTCTGCGCCGGTACTTCCACCTTGGTGCGGCTGCGCCGGTGGAAGATGACGCTCCACAGGATCAGACCCCAGACGAGGACGCCCGTGGCGAGCGCTGCCGCCCACGAGCCCTGCCAGAGGGAGAGAATCCGCGGAGCCTCTTCCGTTACCGGGGTGGGCATTCCAAGGCGGGGGAAATCCTTGTATGTGCAACCGGTGGCGGTCGCCAGGATCAGGCCCGCAGTCAGCACCTGCGGCAGCTTCCGCCGCATCGGGCGCCGCGACGAGCGGTCGGAGCCGTTGGGACTCACGTAGCGCCTTCCCGAGAGTCTCGCCCGCGCGATCGGCTGCGGCCTTCACGCTGGTAGGTCGCCGCCCTGCGTCGGGCAGGGGTTTGGATGTTTATGCGGACCAAACCCTACTGGACGCTATTTGGGGTCGCGCGGGGAGGGTGCCTAACGCGCCGCGGGTCACTCCGAAGGGTGGGACGCCCGCCCCTCGCCGGGTTTCTGACGGGGCCTAGGAACGCCTGCGAGCTCGGCGGAATCTGCTCGTCCGCGGGTGCGGGCGGCTCGTGGCCGAGCGCGCAGTTCCCCGCGCCCCTGAGGGGGTGCCCCTTCGGGGCTGCCCTATGAGCCGGTGGAGCTCGGGGACGTCTTAGCGTGGGCGCGTGTCCTACTTCGATGTCGCCTCCTCCGCTCCCCTTCATCCCGTCGCCCGGCAGGCCCTGACGGCCTCGCTCGACGAGGGGTGGGCCGATCCGGCCCGGCTCTACCGCGAGGGGCGGCGGGCCCGGCTGCTGCTCGACGCCGCGCGGGAGGCGGCCGCGGACGCGGTGGGCTGCCGCCCGGACGAGCTCGTCTTCACCTCATCGGGCACCCGTGCCGTGCACTCCGGCATCGCGGGCGCGCTCGCGGCGCGTCGGCGCGTCGGACACCACCTGATCGTGTCTGCCGTCGAACATTCGTCGGTACTCCATTCGGCCGAGGCCCACGCGCGGGGCGACGGGACGGTGACCGAGGTGCCGGTGGACCGGGGCGGCGCGGTGGACCCCGAGGAGTACGCCGCCGCGCTGCGCGAGGACACCGCGCTCGCCTGTCTGCAGTCCGCCAACCACGAGGTGGGCACGGAGCAGCCGGTCGCCGAGGTCGCGGAGGCCTGCCGCGACGCCGGGGTGCCGCTGCTCGTGGACGCCGCGCAGTCGCTGCCCTGGGGGCCGGTCTCCGGGGCCTGGTCGCTGCTGACCGGGAGCGCCCATAAATGGGGCGGTCCGGCAGGTGTCGGACTTCTCGTCGTCCGCAAGGGGGTGCGGTTCGCCCCGCAAGGCCCCGCCGACGAGCGCGAGTCGGGGCGGGCAGCCGGGTTCGAGAACATCCCGGCGGTGGTGGCGGCTGCCGCCTCGCTGCGCGCGGTGCGGGCCGAGGCGGCGGCCGAGGCGGCGCGGCTGCGGGAGCTGACCGAGCGGATCCGCTCGCGGGTGCCCTCGCTCGTGCCGGACGTGGAGGTGGTGGGCGATCCGGTCCGGCGCCTGCCGCACCTGGTCACCTTCTCCTGTCTCTATGTCGACGGGGAGACCCTGCTGCACGAGCTGGACCGGGCGGGTTTCTCCGTGTCGTCCGGTTCCTCCTGCACCAGCTCGACGCTGACGCCGAGCCATGTGCTCAGGGCGATGGGCGTGCTGAGCGAGGGGAACGTACGGGTCTCGCTGCCGGTCGGCACCGAGGCCGCGGAGGTCGACCGGTTCCTCGAGGTGCTGCCGGGGGTGGTGCGGGGCGTGCGGGAGACGCTGGGCGCGCCGGTGGCGGAGGGGGACGGGGAGGCCGACGCGGTGACCGTCGACGCGCTGGGGATGAGCTGCCCGCAGCCGGTCATCGAACTGGCCAGGGCGATCGGCCGGGTACGGGTGGGCGGCACCGTCACCGTGCTCGCCGACGACGAAGTGGCCGCGGTGGACATCCCGGCGTGGTGCTGGACGCGGCAGCAGGAGTACGTGGGTGAGCGGCCGGCGGACCAGGGCGTGGCCTATGTGGTCCGCCGGAGCTCGTGACCGGCTAGCCCAGGTGCGGCTGGACCTCGGCGGCGGCCTCGTGGCCGTAGGCCTTGGTGAAGCGGTCCATGAAGTTGCTGCGGCGCAGCTCGTACTCCTGGGTGCCGACGGTCTCGATGACCAGGGTGGCGAGCATGCAGCCGAGCTGCGCGGCGCGCTCGTGGGAGACGCCCCAGGCGAGGCCGGAGAGGAAGCCCGCGCGGAACGCGTCGCCGACGCCGGTCGGCTCGACCTTCGCCTCTTCCTGCGGGACGCCGACCTCGATCGGGTCCTGGTCCGCGGCCTCGATGCGTACGCCGTTGGCGCCGAGGGTGGTCACGCGGTGGCCGACGCGGGAGAGGATCTCGGCGTCGGTCCAGCCCGTCTTGGACTCGATGAGCCCCTTCTCGTACTCGTTGGAGAAGAGGTACGTCGCGCCGTCGAGGAGCGTGCGGATCTCCTCGCCCTCCATGCGCGCGATCTGCTGCGAGAAGTCGGCGGCGAAGGGGATCGCGCGGGTGCGGCACTCCTCGGTGTGCCGGAGCATCGCCTCGGGGTCGTCGGCGCCGATCAGGACGAGGTCGAGGCCGCCGACGCGGTCGGCCACCGTCTTCAGCTCGATGAGGCGGGCCTCGCTCATGGCGCCGGTGTAGAAGGAGCCGATCTGGTTGTGGTCGGCGTCCGTGGTGCAGACGAACCGCGCGGTGTGCAGGGTCTCGGAGATGCGGACCGAGGCGGTGTCCACGCCGTGCCGGTCGAGCCAGGCGCGGTACTCGTCGAAGTCGGAGCCGGCGGCGCCGACCAGGATGGGGTGGGTGCCGAGCTGCCCCATGCCGAAGGTGATGTTGGCGGCCACGCCTCCCCTGCGCACGTCGAGCGCGTCGACCAGGAAGGAGAGGGAGACCGTGTGCAGCTGATCGGCGACCAGCTGGTCGGCGAAGCGGCCGGGGAAGGTCATCAGGTGGTCGGTGGCGATGGAGCCGGTGACTGCAATACGCACGGCTGGGTGCTCCTGTGGCGGAGAGGCGGGATTGACAGTTCACGCTACCGGGTCGACGCACCCTCTCTGAAGTGCCAAAACTACCCAATAGTAGGTCTTTTTTCAGGGGTGGCGGAATGCATACGGTGCCGTTATGACCGTTATCCCGAAGGATGTCGTTCCGCAGCGCCGTGGCGCGCTCACCGCCGAGGCCCCGGAGACCATGGAGACCCTGCGCGGGGACTGCGCGCGCATGGCGCCGCACTGGGCGGTGCCCGCCGTGGCCGCCGCCGCACCCGTGCCGCCCTCGCTGATCCACGGGATCGACGTGCCGCCCGCCTCCGCGCGCCTGATCGACAAAATGTCCGAGTACGGCGACTGATGTCGTCGTACGGAGGCTGAGAGAGACTGGTTCCGGGGCCCGGCGCGCGCCCGGTGGAACCGCGCGCTCCCCCGCTGCGTCCCATCGCCGTCCCCCGTCAGGGGGAACCGGGGTACGACGAAACCCACCCGGTGGGATGTCAGGGACAGCAGTGCAGTCGAAGGAGCGATGCGGTGAGCACCGAGCGATCCGATCATGAGGCGGCCGAGCCGCGCCGGCGGCGTTCCCGTCTGGCCGTCGTCTCGGTCGCGGCCACCGTGCTGCTGGTCGGCGGCGGTGGCGCGTATTTCGCGGCGACCGCGTCCGGTGGCGGCACCGATGGCAGCGACGGAACACCCTCGGGGGGCGGCGGCACTCCGCCGCCGCTCGCGCTGGACGGCTATCCGGGCGATGAGCGGCAGGGCGAGGGCGGCGGCTCCTCACCCGGCATCGCGCCGGGTGAGCCCGACCCCCACGGTGCCGTGTACCGGGTGACGGGGAAGCTGCCCACGGGCCCGAAGTCGGCCGCCGTCTACCACGCGCGCGGGCAGGTCGGCCGGGACGAGGTGGTGAAGCTGGCGGAGGCGCTCGGCGTGAGCGGTACGCCGACGTCGCGGGACGGCGCCTGGCAGGTCGGCTCGGACCATGACGGCACCGGACCCGTCCTCCAGGTCGACAAGCAGGCACCCGGCACCTGGACCTACTCCGGGCACGGCCTGAGCCGCACCGACAACTGCCCCAGGAACAAGCCCTGTTCCGGCACGTCCACCGCGCCCAACGGCGAGCTGGGCGACGCGGTGAGCGAGCGGGCCGCGAAAGAGGCCGCCGCCCCCATCCTGAAGGCGCTCGGCCAGGACGACGCCAAGCTGGACGCGCGCCAGCTGATGGGTGCCGTACGGGTGGTGAACGCCGACCCGAAGATCGACGGCCTGCCGACCTACGGCTGGTCGACCGGCATCCAGGTCGGCTCGGGCGGTGAAGTGGTCGGCGGCAGCGGCCAGTTGAAGGCGCCGGACAAGGGTGCGACGTATCCGGTGATCGGCGCCCGGGAGACCCTGGACCTGCTCAACAAGTCCGGCGGCGGCAACGGCCGGGTGGCGATCGGCGGTTGCGCGACGCCCGTGCCGCACGTCGACGACAGCACGAAGACGGAGGGCGGCGGCGGATCACGGCAGGCACCGTGCGAGCCGTCGCCGGAGCAGCCGAAGCCGCAGCCGATCGCGGTCACCGGCGCCACGTTCGGGCTCGCCACGCATTACGTGGGCGGCAAGCGGACCCTCGTGCCGTCCTGGCTCTTCGAGGTGAAGCCGCAGGGCGCGCGGGACGCCTTCACCGTGACGCACCCGGCGGTCGACCCCGCCTACCTGGCCTCGCCCGACGCCCCGGGCACGCCCACGCCCACCGCGAACCCCGCCGACCCGGGCGACGAGCGGAACACGGCGCCGGTGGAGTCCTACAGCGCCGACGGGAAGGCGCTGACCGTGCACTTCTGGGGCGGCGTGTGCAGTGAGTACGCCGCGTCCGCGCGGGAGGACGGCGACCGGGTGACGGTGACGGTCACCGAGACGCGGGAGAAGGACAAGGTCTGCGTCAAGATCGCCAAGAAGCTCTCCAGGACCGTCACCCTGGACAAGCCGCTCGGTGACCGCGAGGTCGTGGATTCCACGGGCAAGACGGTGCGGCAGAAGTAAGGCCGCGGCACAAGCGCGCCGACCCGATTCCTGCGCCACGCATGAAGGCGGCGGCCCCCTGATTTCCCAGGGGGCCGCCGCCTTCGTACGTCACGACGGGCCCGGCACCTGTGGCCGGGGCCGGCTCAGCTGAAGGAGTCGCCGCAGGCGCAGGAGCCCGTGGCGTTCGGGTTGTCGATCGTGAAGCCCTGCTTCTCGATGGTGTCCACGAAGTCGATGGAGGCGCCGCCCAGGTAGGGAGCGCTCATCCGGTCGGTGACGACCTTGACGCCGTCGAAGTCCTTGACGACGTCGCCGTCGAGCGAGCGCTCGTCGAAGAACAGCTGGTAGCGCAGGCCCGAGCAGCCACCGGGCTGAACGGCGACGCGCAGCGCCAGGTCGTCCCGGCCCTCCTGCTCAAGGAGGCCCTTCACCTTGGCCGCGGCGGCGTCCGACAGGAGGATGCCGTCGCTCACGGTGGTGGTCTCGTCCGATACGGACATCTGCTTCTCTCCCGGGTTGTACGGAGACTGCTTGCCGACGGTTGCAACCGGCGGGGCCGCGGATTCATTCCGGGCCGAGCGCTTACGTCCTTACCCCTTCATGCTCGCACATGGCGCCCGGCGGGACAGCGGCCCCGGGAACGGCGAATGCGTCACATCGACACTATGGCCATCGTCAAACTGACGTGAAGCGGTTATGATAGATAACGTCAATTCGACGAAAAGGATCCCCGGTGCCAGCCCCTCGCTCCACCGGAGCGGCTCCGCCGCGCATACACAGATCAGAAAGGGTGCGTGTCGTGACCACCGCCCAGTCCCCCGTGGACCTCGATGTCCAGCCCACGCCCCTCGCTCTCCTGCTGCTCGGCCGCGAGGCCGACCCCAAGAGCGAGCGCGGCGTGGAGTGCCCCGGCGATCTGCCGTCCCCCTCCGACCCGGACCTGGTCGAGCGCGCCCGCGCCGCCAAGGAGAAGCTCGGCGAGAAGGTGTTCGTGCTGGGCCACCACTACCAGCGCGACGAGGTCATCCAGTTCGCGGACGTCACCGGCGACTCCTTCAAGCTGGCCCGTGACGCGGCCGCGCGGCCGGACGCCGAGTACATCGTCTTCTGCGGCGTGCACTTCATGGCCGAGTCCGCGGACATCCTGACGACGGACGACCAGAAGGTCGTGCTGCCCGACCTGGCGGCCGGCTGCTCCATGGCCGACATGGCCACCGCCGAGCAGGTCGCCGAGTGCTGGGACGTGCTGACCGAGGCCGGCATAGCCGAGCAGGTCGTGCCCGTCTCGTACATGAATTCCTCCGCCGACATCAAGGCCTTCACCGGCAAGCACGGCGGCACGATCTGCACCTCCTCGAACGCCAAGCGCGCCCTGGAGTGGGCCTTCGACCAGGGCGACAAGGTGCTCTTCCTGCCCGACCAGCACCTGGGCCGCAACACCGCCGTGCGCGACATGGGCTTCTCGCTCGACGACTGCGTGGTCTACAACCCGCACAGGCCGAACGGCGGCCTCACCGTCGAGCAGCTGCGCGACGCCAAGATGATCCTGTGGCGCGGCCACTGCTCGGTGCACGGGCGCTTCTCGCTGGAGAGCGTGGAGGACGTACGGGCGCGCATTCCGGGCGTGAACGTCCTGGTGCACCCCGAGTGCAAGCACGAGGTCGTCGCCGCGGCCGACCATGTGGGCTCCACCGAGCACATCATCAAGACCCTGGAGGCGGCGCCGGCCGGCTCCAAGTGGGCGATCGGCACCGAGCTGAACCTCGTACGCCGTCTGGCGAACCGTTTCGCCGCCGAGGACAAGGAGATCGTCTTCCTCGACAAGACGGTCTGCTTCTGCTCCACCATGAACCGGATCGACCTGCCGCACCTGGTCTGGACCCTGGAATCCCTCGCCGAGGGCAACCTCGTCAACCAGATCGAGGTCGACCGGGAGACCGAGCAGTTCGCCAAGCTGGCGCTGGAGCGGATGCTGGCGCTTCCGTAGCCCGGACCGGCGCTTCGTAGCCCGGACCCGCGCTCTCGTGGCCCGGACCGGCGCACGCGTCACCGCGTGGAGGCATGCGTAAGGGGCGCCCGCCATTAGCGGGCGCCCCTTACCGCGTTCACGGCTCCGCTACTCCACGCGCGGGCGCACCAGGCCCGACTCGTAGGCGATGACGACGAGTTGGGCACGGTCGCGGGCGCCGAGCTTCGCCATCGCCCGGTTCACATGGGTCTTCACGGTGAGCGGGCTGACTTCCAGGCGCTCGGCGATCTCGTCGTTCGAGTGGCCGCCCGCGACCTGGACGAGGACCTCGCGTTCGCGGCCGGTGAGCGCGTCGAGCCGCTCGCCGCGCACCGGCGAGTCCCCGTCGAGCCCCTCGCCCTGCGCGAGGAACTTGGCGATGAGCCCCTTGGTGGCCACCGGGGAGAGCAGCGCCTCGCCGGCCGCCGCGATACGGATGGCGCCCAGCAGCTCGTCGGGCTCCGCGCCCTTGCCGAGGAACCCGGAGGCACCCGCGCGCAGCGACTGCACCACGTACTCGTCGACCTCGAAGGTCGTCAGCATCACCACGCGCACATGGGCCAGGGCCGGATCCGCGCTGATCATGCGGGTGGCGGCGAGACCGTCCGTGCCCGGCATGCGGATGTCCATCAGGACCACGTCGGCGCGCTCAGACTTGGCGAGCCCGACCGCCTCCGCCCCGTCGGACGCCTCGCCGACCACCTCCATGTCGGGCTCGGAGTCGACGAGCACCTTGAACGCGCTGCGCAGCAACGCCTGGTCGTCGGCGAGCAGTACGCGGATCGTCACGCGGTCCCTCCCTTTGCCGTGGTGACGGGAAGGATCGCATGGACGCGGAAACCGCCGCCGTAGCGGGGCCCCGCCGTGCAGCTGCCGCCGAGTGCGGTGACGCGTTCGCGCATGCCGAGGAGGCCGTGGCCGCCGCCGTCGGTGTTGCCCTCATCGCCCTCGTGGCCGGGGCCGTCGTCTATGACGGTGACCTCCACGTTCGGGCCCACACGGACGACGCTCACCTCGGCCTTGGCGTCCTGGCCCGCGTGCTTCTGCACGTTGGTCAGCGCCTCCTGGATGATCCGGAACGCGGCGAGGTCGACGGCGGCGGCCAGGTCGAGGCCGACCTGCCCCATGGCCACCTCCACCGGCAGGCCCGCGTTGCGGAACGTCTCGACGAGTTCGTCGAGGCGGTGCAGGCCAGGCGCCGGTTCGGTGGGGGCCTCGGGGTCGCCGGTCTGCCGCAACAGGCCGACGGTGGCGCGGAGTTCGTTGAGCGCGGAGCGGCTGGCGTCCCGCACGTGCGACAGGGCCTCCTTGGCCTGGTCGGGCCGCTTGTCCATGACGTGGGCCGCGACGCCCGCCTGCACGTTGACCAGGGCGATGTGGTGGGCGACCACGTCGTGCAGGTCGCGGGCGATCCGCAGCCGCTCCTCGGCGACGCGGCGCCGGGCCTCCTCCTCCCGCGTGCGCTCCGCCCGCTCGGCGCGCTCCCGTATGGCGTCAACGAAGGCACGGCGGCTGCGCACCGCGTCGCCCGCGGCGGCGGCCATGCCGGTCCAGGCGAAGATGCCGAGGTTTTCCTGGGCGTACCAGGGCAGCGGTCCTGAGAGCATCGCGACGCCGGTGAGGCCGGCCATCGTGACGAGGCCGATCCGCCAGGTGGTGGAGCGGTCGGTGTGGGCGGCGACGGTGAAGAGGGCGACGACGGCGCACATCACGACGGGGGCGCGCGGCTCGCCGGTCAGCAGTTCGACGAGGGAGGCCGCGCAGGTGGCGGCGAGGACGGACCACGGGGCGCGGCGCCGGAAGACCAGGGCGAGCGCGCCGAGCGCCATCAGGAGCAGGCTCGGGCCGTCGGGGGTGCGGGTGCCCCAGGTCGGGCCGTGCTCGCCGTAGGGCTCGGCGAAGGAGCCGACGACCATGCAGACGAGGACGGCGGTGGCGAGTGCGGCGTCGACCGCGAGCGGATGCGTTCTGGCCCAGCCGCGGCCTCGCACGAGTGTGGTCACGGGCTAAACGGTACGGGGCCTGGGCGGCGGCCTGAGCGGATACCTGGGTTCTGGGCGATGGGGGGGTTGGGGGGTGGGGTGGGGGTGGGGGGTTGGGTGCGGGTTTGTGGGGGTTGCTCGCGCAGTTCCCCGCGCCCCTGAGGGGGCGTACCTGGGGCTCGTCCTTGGGGGGGGGTCAGGTCAGCCGGGGATCAAGCCGTCGTCGCTGAGCATGGCGCGGACCTCTGTGAGGGTGGCGTCCGGGGACGGAAGGATCAGTTCGGAGGGTTCCAGGGCGTCGTCCGGCAAAGGGGTGCCGAGTTCCCGGACCTTGTCCAGGAGGGCGTGGAGCGTGCGGCGGAAGCCGGGCTCGTCGCCGCCCTCCATCTCCTCGAGCAGCTCGTCGTCCAGCTTGTTCAGTTCGGCGAAGTGGCTGTCGGCCAGCTCCACCTGCCCCTCCCCCATGATCCGTACGATCATGTCGCCCTCCTCGGACGTGAGCGGTACCGCGTATCTGCGTAGGGCTACTGCTTGTCGAAGCGCGGGGTGTCCTGCGGCTGCTGGGACTGGGGCCGGCCCTGGCCGCCCTCGATCGCCTGCTGGTTGCCGGAGCCTCCCGCGAGCTCCGCCTTCATGCGCTGCAGTTCCAGCTCTACATCAGTACCACCGGAGAGCCGGTCCAGCTCGGTCTGGATGTCGTCCTTGGCCAGTCCGGAGGAGTCGTCGAGGGCACCGGAGGCGAGCAGTTCGTCGATCGCGCCGGCCCGCGCCTGGAGCTGCGCGGTCTTGTCCTCGGCGCGCTGGATCGCCATGCCGACGTCGCCCATCTCCTCGGAGATGCCGGAGAAGGCCTCGCCGATCCGGGTCTGCGCCTGGGCGGCGGTGTACGTCGCCTTGATCGTCTCCTTCTTGGTGCGGAAGGCGTCGACCTTGGCCTGGAGGCGCTGCGCCGCGAGGGTGAGCTTCTCCTCCTCGCCCTGGAGGGTCTGGTGCTGCGTCTCCAGGTCCGTCACCTGCTGCTGGAGCGCGGCACGGCGGGACAGGGCCTCGCGGGCCAGGTCCTCGCGGCCGAGGGCGAGCGCCTTGCGGCCCTGGTCCTCCAGGGTCGAGGACTGCTTCTGGAGCTGGGTCAGCTGCAGTTCCAGGCGCTTGCGGGAGGTCGCCACGTCGGCGACGCCACGGCGGACCTTCTGCAGCAGCTCCAGCTGTTTCTGGTAGGAGTAATCGAGGGTTTCGCGCGGGTCCTCGGCCCGGTCAAGGGCCTTGTTCGCCTTCGCGCGGAAGATCATCCCCATACGCTTCATGACACCGCTCATGGGCTTCGCGCGCCCCCTTCTGACGGACTTCCAGCTCCAGGTACTGCTCAGAACCCACAGTACGGGCCCTGCATCCATTACCGCACTGTTCGCGGGCGGATGCGCTCATCCCCAAGGACGACTGCGTCCGGCGCCGCTCCGGCGTAAGGAGTAGGTGCACCCCTGTGAGCCGGCCCCGAGGCCGTCGGGGGGGCAGGGCGAAGCGGCCGCTGCCCGGCCGATTACCGCCCGCTACGTCCCCTTAGGCACATAAATCAAGACGCCCGGCGTTGCGGGATCGTTCCCCGCCTGGCTGCCGCCCATGCGTCCGCACCCCGTACCCTTGGATTTTGTGTTCCGTAGCCGATCCAAGGAAGAGAAGGCCCCGGCCGCGCAGGCGCCGGTGACCGACTCCAAGCAGCCCCGTGACCCGCAGGCCCCCAAGGGCCGCCCCACCCCCAAGCGCGCCATGGCCCAGTCGCAGCGCCGCAGCGTGACCAACGCTCCGGCGTCGCGCAAGGAGGCCGCCAAGCGGCAGCGCGACGAGCGCCGCACGCAGATGGCGAAGCAGCGCGAGGCCATGGCCAGCGGTGACGAGCGGTTCCTGCCCGCCCGTGACAAGGGTCCCGTGCGCAAGTTCGCGCGCGACTTCGTGGACTCGCGCTTCTGCATCGCCGAGTACTTCCTGCCGCTCGCGGTGATCATCCTCGTCCTGAGCATCGTCCGCGTGCCCCAGCTGCAGAACATCGCGCTGCTGCTCTGGCTCTTCGTGATCGTCCTGATCATCGTCGACTCGGTCGTCACCGCGTTCCGTCTGAAGAAGCGGCTGGCCGAGCGCTTCCCGAACGACAACCGGAAGGGCGCTGTCGCGTACGCCCTGATGCGTACGCTCCAGATGCGCCGGCTGCGGCTGCCCAAGCCGCAGGTCAAGCGCGGGGAACGGCCCTGAGCGGATTCAGCGGCGGGGCCGGCGCCTGGCTGGACAAGCTGGGCGGCCTGCGCGACGCCGTCCGGCAGGAGCTGGTGGCCCGCCAGCTCGACGAGCAGATAGTCGCGCGCTTCCCCGTGGGGCAGCGGCTGCGGGTACTCGACGTCGGCATGGGCCAGGGCACGCAGGCGCTGCGGCTCGCCCGCGCCGGGCACAAGGTGACGGGCCTCGAACAGGACCCCGTCATGATCGACGCCGCGCGCGCGGCGTTCGCCGGGGAGCCCGAGGGCATCCAGGGGCGGGTGCGGATCATCCAGGGCGACGGGCACCAGACCGGCGTGCACTTCCTGCCCGGCAGCTTCGACGTGGTGCTCTGCCACGGCGTACTGATGTACGTCGAGGAGCCCGACGCGCTCCTCGCCGGGCTCGCCCGGATGCTGGCGCCCGGCGGGCTGCTCTCGCTGCTCGTGCGCAACGCGGAGGCGCTGGCGATGCGGCCCGGTCTCGCCGGGGACTGGGCGGGGGCGCTCGCCGCCTTCGACTCCGTCACGTACCGCAACCGCCTCGGCATCGACGCCCGCGCGGACCGGCTCGACGTCCTGACCTCGACGCTGGCGGGGATCGCGGCTCCGCTGCAGGCCTGGTACGGGGTGCGGATCTTCACGGACACGGCGGCCGACGGGACGCCGCCGCCCCCGGAGTGGGAGTTCGAGGCGCTGCTCGCCGCCGAGGAGCGCGCGGGGCGGACCGATCCCTACCGGCGGGTCGCCGCGCTGCTGCACCTGTGCGGGGTACGGGACTGACGTCCGCGGGTGCGCGGAGCGCGGGAGGGGGCCGGGGGCCACGCCCCCTCGTGACCGCGCCCCCCGCCCCACCCGTTTACCTCGCACCACAGGCGTACGAGGCGGACAAAAAGCACACTCGGCGCATGGATGTCTCCTCCCGTACCCGCTCCGTCCTCGTACCCCTCGCCGCCGCACTCACCGCCGCCGCACTCGTCGGCGGCTGTTCCTCGTCCGGGTCCGGTGACTCGGACCGGGCGACCACGCAGGCCGCGCCCGCCGCCGCCAGTGATCTGCAGGACGACTACCAGAAGGTGATCAAGGACGTCCTGCCCTCGGTCGTCCAGGTCGACGCGGGCGACAGCCTCGGCTCCGGTGTCGTCTACGACGGCAAGGGGCACATCGTCACCAACGCCCATGTGGTGGGCAAGGAGAAGCGGTTCAAGGTCACCACCGCCACCGGCGAGCAGGCCCTGACCGCGGAGCTGGTCGCCGCCTACCCCGAGCAGGACCTCGCCGTGATCAAGCTGAGCGAGGTGCCCGACGGGCTGAAGGCGGCCCGGTTCGGTGACTCCACCAAGGCCGAGGTCGGCCAGATCGTGCTGGCCATGGGCTCCCCGCTCGGCCTGTCGTCCAGCGTCACCCAGGGCATCGTGTCCGCCACCGGACGCACCGTCAGCGAGGGCCGCACGGGCGGCGGGACAGGCGCCACCATCGCCAACATGGTGCAGACGTCGGCGGCTATCAACCCCGGCAACAGCGGCGGCGCGCTCGTCGATCTCGACGGGAAGGTGATCGGTATCCCGACGCTCGCCGCGAGCGACCCCCAGATGGGGGACAGCGCCGCGCCGGGCATCGGCTTCGCCATCCCGTCCTCGATGGTCAAGACGGTCGCCGACCAGATCATCGAGAAGGGCCGGGTCACGGACTCGGGCCGCGCCGCGCTCGGCATCACCGCCCGCACCGTGCTCGGCGACGACTACCGCCCGGCGGGGGTGGCCGTGGTCGAGGCCCGGCAGGGCGGCGCCGCGGCCGGGGCGGGGCTGCGGGCCGGCGACATCATCACCCGGCTCGGCGACGACGAGATCACCACCATCGACTCCCTCTCCGAGGCGCTCGCCGGAGACAAGCCGGGCCAGAAGGTGAAGGTCACGTACGTGCGCGAGGGGGCCGAGAAGACGGCGGAGGCCACCCTCGGCGAGATGTAGCCGGACGGGGCGGGCGCCGGGAGCGCGGCCCCGCGTGCGGGAGGCGGCGGCCCGGGGTCCGGGCGCCGCCTCCCGTGCGGTGCGTGGTGCGGGGCCCGCCGCTTACGCCGAGGCGTCCTCCGTGTCCTGCGCGTCGTCCGCGTGCAGGCTCATCGGGCCGTAGATCTTGTTCGTGTCCTCGAAGAGGGTCACCTGGTCGGCGCCGCCCTCGGACAGCTCCTTCCAGTACTCACCGATCCAGGACTCCGCGTCGCCCTGGGTGGTGAACTCCTCGGGCTGAACCGCGGGCCGGACCTCTGTCCCGTCCGCCTTCTCGAACCGCCACGTCCATGCCGCCATGCCAGCCTCCCGAAGGTCCGTAGCGGTGTGAGAACCGCCTGAATCCGCTTGAAGCCTAGCCGGGCGCGCGGCGCGGGATGCGACGCGGGAGGATCTTCGTGTGGAACTGACTCTGCTCGGCACCGGCGCCCCCGGTGGACTGCCCCTCCCCGACTGTCCCTGCGCGGCCTGCGCCACCGCCCTCGGCGACGCGGCACGGGCCGCGACCGCTCTCTTGGTCGACGGCGTCCTGCTGCTCGACCTCACCCCCGGGGCGGCGTTCGCGGCGGCCCGCGCCGGGCACTCGCTCGGCGGAGTGCGCCAGGTGCTGCTCTCCCATCCGCACGACGGGCCCGCCGTCGAGGTCCCCGCGGGGCTGCCGCAGCCCGGCCGGGTCGCCGACGGGCGCGAGCTGGCACTGCTCACCGGGCACCGGGTGCGCGCGGTCGCCCTCGACGCGCCCGGCTCCGGGTACGAGGTGACCGGGCCCGACGGCGAGCGGCTCCTCTACCTGCCGCCGGGCGCGGCGCCCGCGGGCATCACCGAGGGGAACGGCGCCGGTCCGGGCAACGGCACGCGGCCCCCGTACGAGATGGTCGTCGCCGATGTCGTCGGGCGTCCCGACGGGCTCGCCCGGCTGCGTGCCGCGGGGGCGGTGGGGCCCACCACCGACGTCGTCGCGGTGCACATCGGCCACGAGGCGCCGCCGGGCGGTGAGCTGACGCGCCGTCTCGCCGCCGCGGGGGCGCGGGCCGTGCCGGACGGGTCGACGCTGGTGGTCGGCGCCTACGAGGACGTACCGGACGTGCCGCGCCGCACCCTGGTCCTCGGCGGGGCCCGTTCGGGCAAGTCGGTGGAGGCCGAGCGGCGCCTCGAGGCCTTCCCCGACGTGCTGTACGTGGCGACGGGCGGGACCCGGAGCGGCGACACGGAGTGGGCCCGGCGGGTGAGCGTGCACCGCGAGCGGCGGCCCGGCTCCTGGCGGACCGCGGAGACCTGCGATCTGGTGCCGCTGCTCGCGCAGGACGGGTCGCCGCTGCTCATCGACTGCCTGTCGCTGTGGCTGACCCACGTCATGGACGAGGTGCGGGCGTGGGACGACGCCGAGTGGGCCGGCGGCGGGGAGCGCGCGCTGCGCGAGCGGGTCACCGAGCTGGCGGACGCCGTGCGCGCCACCCGCCGTACCGTCGTCGCCGTCTCGAACGAGGTCGGCTCGGGGATCGTGCCCGCGACCGCGTCGGGCCGCCGCTACCGCGACGAACTGGGCCGCCTGAACACGGCGTTCGCCACCCGGTGCGAGCACGTGCTGCTCGTCGTGGCGGGGCAGGCCCTGACGTTGCGCGGCTGAGCGGCCGGCGGGCCGGTCGCCGGACGCGGGGCGGCTAGGGGGTCTCCCGGTCCGGCGCGTCCTCGCCCCGTCGGGCGATGATCCGGTAGGTGTTGGAGAAGCCCACGCGGGTGAGCAGGGGGGCCAGGACGGTGTCCAGGGCGCGGGCGAGGGCCACCAGCGGGACGGAGGCCCAGCGCGCGGCGCCGCGCAGTTTCAGCTGGAGCGGGGGCGCGGGTCTGGCGCGCCACGGCACGTCGGGCCCCGGCATGCGGCGGTCGAGGAAGAGGGTGAGGGCCGCGCTCAGGTCGACGGGGATGTGCGAGGCGCGGCGTTCGACGGCGACGACCGTGAAGCCGAGTCCGGTCAGCTCGTCGCGGAGGTTGGCGAGCGGCACGAAGTGCAGGTGGCGTGGCTGGAAGTACGGCATCCACCACTTGCCGAGCAGGCGCGCCCAGCGGCACTCGGGGTCGGGGGCCTCGATCAGGAGGTGGCCGCCGGGGCGCAGCACGGTCCATGCGGCCCTGAGTTCGGCGCGCGGGTCGGGTCCGCACTGCAGGGTGTGGAACATGCTCATCGCGTCGTAGCGGCCGGCGAGCTGTCCCGCCAGCTCCGTGAGCAGGCCCCGGTGGCCCTCCTCGATCCGGCCGCGCCGCACCCCCTCCGCGACGCCCCGGCCGGGGTCGAGGCCGTCGAAGGAGGTGTAGGGCAGCACCCGCTTGGCCAGGGCGGGGAAGTGGGCGGCGCCGGTGTGGACGTCGAGCCAGCACTCCGGCTCGTCGAAGGCGGCCAGCGCGCGGACGGCGGCGAGGCGCCGTCGGGGGCCGACGGCGGCGCCGAAGAGTTTCGTGGCGCGCGCGCCGCCCGCTCCGCCGCGGAAGTCCCGGCGGTAGAAGTCCCGGCCTTCGGGGGTCAGGCGGGGGTTCTGGAAGACGTGGGCGCAGTTGCCGCACCGGTCGAGCGTGAAGCGGCCCGGCTTGTACTGGATCAGGTCGGCGGTGCGCAGTCTCGGCCGCAGCCGCTCGGAGCCGCACCAGGGGCATTCGGTGCGGCGGGGCTCGTGGAACCGCTCGGTGCCCCGGGCGAGTTCGGCGAGGTAGGCGGGACGCCGTGCGGCGACCTGCTGGGCGGCATCCGTGGTCATGGGCGTACTCCCGGAGGGTCTGTGGAGGTCCCGGTACGACAAGTCACTTCAAACGGAACGTAAGGGATCATTCCCGCCCAGACGGTCACGTCATGCATGCACCGCCTCACACGAGGCAACCGGGGGATGGCGCGGACTGACGCCCCGTCACGGTGCGGGCCCATGGTCCGCAGGCCCGTTCGAGCGGCACCGCCCCCGCGCCCGGTACTGTTCGCCGAATGAGCTCGCTGAATCTCGACGACTTCACCGACCTGATCGAGCGCCCCGACGGCGGGGTGCGCCGCGACGCCGAGGAACGCAGGGAGCGGCAGACCGTGCCGCCCGGATCCCTCGGCCGGCTCGACGAACTCGGCGAGTGGCTCTCGGCGGCCCGTTCCGCCGTGCCGGTGCGCCCCGTCGAGCGGCCGCGCGTGGTGCTGTTCGCGGGCGACCACGGGGTCGCGGAGCTCGGGGTCTCGGCGCGGCCCGCGGGCGGTGCCGCCGATCTCGTCCGTGCCGTGCTGGCCGGCGAGAGCCCGGTCGCCGTCCTCGCCCGCCGTCTCGACGTGCCCGTACGCGTCGTCGACATGGCCCTCGACTGCGACCCGGACGCGCTGCCCGCCGAGGTCGCGGGGTACCGGGTGCGGCGCGGCTCGGGGCGCATCGACATCGAGGACGCGCTGACCACCGAGGAGGCCGAGCGGGCGGTGCGCGCGGGCATGGCCGTCGCCGACGCGGAGGCGGACTCCGGCACGGATCTGGTCGTGCTCGGCGATGTGAGCGTGGGCGGTACGACGCCGGCCGCGACGCTGGTCGCCGCGTTGTGCGGCACCGACGCGTCGGTGGTGACCGGGCGGGGCGGCGAGGCCATCGACGACCTGGCGTGGATGCGCAAGTGCGCGGCGGTGCGGGACGCCCTGCGGCGGGCCCGGCCGGTCCTCGGCGACCAGCTGGAGCTGCTCGCGGCGGTCGGCGGCGCCGATCTGGCGGCGATGACCGGGTTCCTGCTGCAGTGTGCGGTGCGGCGCACGCCGGTGATCCTCGACGGCGTCGTGGCGTCGGCGGCGGCGCTGGTCGCCCAGCGGATCGCCTTCCGGGCGCCGGACTGGTGGCTCGCGGGCCATGACAGCGGGGAGCCGGCGCAGGCCAAGGCGCTGGACCGGATGGCTCTCGACCCGCTGCTCTCGCACGGCGTGAAGATCGGCGAGGGCGTCGGGGCGCTGCTCGCGCTGCCGATGGTGCAGGCGGCTGGCGCGCTGTGGGCGGAGCTGCCCGAGCGAGAGCGAGAGCCGGAGCAGGAGCAGGAGCAGGAGCCCGCGGCTGTGGAGGCGGAGACTTCGGTTCCGCCCGCCGAGTAAACTCCCGTACCGGGGCGCCGACGGGCGCCCCGGAGACGGCATCCCGCACGCGCGGACCCCGTCCTGACCCTGGCTCCCGGCTCCGCCGGGCGGGGCGCCGTCGCCGCGCGGAGCGCCGCCCCACAACAGGGCTGCCCCGGTTGCCCATATGATCCCTTTTCATGGGAGATGAGCAGGTCGTCGCCGGGCGACAGAAGACACCCACCGTCATACAGCGCCGCGCAGCGGGGTTCGCCGTCTGGTACCTCCGGGCCGTCACGTTCATCAACTTCCTGAGCGCGGTCTGGGTCTCCCTGGGGCAGGACCTGCGCCAGCACAACACGGAGAACTACTTCACCCCGTACCTGCTGACCGCGGGCTTCGCCTCGGGGGCGTTCACGCTCTTCCTGGCGATCACCATGCGGCGCCGCAAGCGCGCCGCGTGGATCCTCAACTCCGTGCTCAGCGGGCTCTTCCTGCTGCTCTTCGCCTTCGCGATGGTCTTCCCGGAGATCCGCGGGTACGCGCAGAACTGGGTCTCGCTCTTCCTGACCGCCGCCTTCTTCGCGTCGCTGGTCGTCGGGCGCAGGGAGTTCTACGCCAAGGGCGACCGCTCCAACCCGAAGCTGGCGTCGGCCGTCGCGGCCGGCGGGCTCCTGGTGACCTCCCTGCTCGCCACGTTGCTCGTCACCGTCACCAACCGCGCCCACGACGACTACCGCTCGACCTTCCTGGACCGCTGGCGCTACGGCACCATGCGGCTGGTCTCCCTCGCCGCCGACGACAAGCGGTTCGAGGGCATCACCACGCCGGGCTGGGTCAACGTCGCCATCAACGTCCTGAGCGCGCTGCTGCTCTGCGCCGTCCTGTACGCGGCGTTCCGCTCCCGCCGGGCCGTCGACCCCCTCACCGAGGAGGACGAGGAGCGGCTGCGCGCCCTGCTCGACCAGCACGGCGACCGCGACTCGCTCGGCTACTTCTCGCTGCGCCGCGAGAAGAGCGTCGTGTGGTCGCCCACCGGCAAGGCGGCCGTCGCCTACCGCGTCGTCGGCGGCGTCTCGCTGGCCTCCGGCGACCCCATCGGTGACCCGGAGGCCTGGCCGGGCGCGATCGGGCCCTGGCTCGCCGAGGCGCGCGAGCACGGCTGGATCCCCGCGGTGATGGGCGCGAGCGAGGAGGCGGGCACGATCTACGCCCGGCACGGCCTCGACGCCCTGGAGCTGGGCGACGAAGCCCTGGTGGAGACGGCCGAGTTCACCCTGGAGGGGCGGGCCATGCGCACCGTCCGGCAGGCGTACAACCGGGTGAAGCGCGCCGGTTACACGGTCCGCATCCGCCGCCACGAGGACATCCCGCCCGAGGAGATGGCCGAGCTTCTGCGGCGCGCCGACGACTGGCGCGACGGGGCGACCGAGCGCGGCTTCTCGATGGCCCTCGGACGGCTCGGGGACCCGGCCGACGGGCAGTGCGTGATGCTCGAATGCACCGACGGGGACGGCGTGTTGCGGGCGGTGCTCTCCTTCGTGCCGTGGGGGCCGCACGGGCTCTCCCTCGACCTGATGCGGCGTGACCGCGACTCCGAGAACGGCCTGATGGAGTTCATGGTCATCGAACTCCTGCAGCGCGCCCCCGAGATCAAGATCACTCAGGTCTCGCTCAACTTCGCGATGTTCCGGTCGGTCTTCGAACGCGGCTCCCGGCTCGGCGCGGGCCCGGTCCTCCGCCTGTGGCGGTCGCTGCTCAGCTTCTTCTCGCGGTGGTGGCAGATCGAGTCCCTGTACCGGGCCAACGCCAAGTACCGGCCGATCTGGGAGCCCCGCTTCCTCCTCTTCGAGAAGAGCGTCGACCTGCCCCGCATCGGGATCGCCGCCGCTCGCGCGGAGGGCTTCCTGGAGGCGCCGGGCCTGCCGAAGTGGCTGCACCGCAAACATCTGGAGTCGAGACGATGAGCACCCTGGCCCGCCGCGCCCGCGCCGAGTGGGGAGCGCTCTTCTCCACGGTGCGCCGCGCCCTGGCCGCCCGGCGGTGGCGGGCCGTTCCCATGACGCTTGCGGCCGTCTGCCTCACCGCCCTCTTCCAGTACGTGCAGAACCAGCCCTGGGGCTACCGCTTCGTCCAGAACATCGGCTGTGTGCGCGCCGAGGACCCGCTCTGGCTGGCGCTGCTGCGCACCCCCCTCTCCCTCTTCGTACCCGCCCTCGACCTGCCCGTGTGGGGAGCGCTCGCGCAGATCCTGATCATCTTCGGGATCGCGGAGATCTGCCTCGGCTGGTGGCGCACGCTGCTCATCGGATACGCGGCGACGCTCGCCGGCACGCTCTACGCACGCGTGGGCATCGAACTGGGCCCCGGCAGCCCTCTCGGCCTGCCCGCGTCCGACGCGCAGGTCGTCGACACCGGCCCCTCGGCGGCCGTCGTCGGCCTCGCCGTATACGTCTGCTGGCGCTACCGGGCGTACGTCACCGCGGCCCTGGTCAGCGCCCTGATGGTCGTCGAGGTGCTCGTCAAGGACAACCTCGCGGGCTGGGAACACCTGGCCGCCATCGTGGTCGTCCTCGTGCTCTGCGTGGTCCAGAGGCCGCGTCACCGGCGCGGCGGCACCCGCTCGGAGCCCGCCGCCGACGAGCCGGAAGGACCGGCCTCCGACGACCCGGACGGTCCCGCGTCCGAGGGGCCGGGGCCGGACGACACCGGTTTCGGGTCGGGCACGAAGCCGCCGATCCAGTCCTGAAGCTTGCGGCGCGGGCCCGACCAGCGGCGGTCGTGCCGGAAGGCGCGCAGGCCCGCACGCGCGCGTGCCCGCGGCCGGTTGCGGTAGAACCGCCGCGCCCACGCCGACCCCGGCCGGGCCAGCCGGATCGCGCCGACCAGCGCGACGAAGGGGACCACCATGCCGATCAGGGCGGTGCGCAGCTTGCCCTTGACCAGCGCGACCACGGCGAAGCCGCAGTTCACGCCGACGTTCAGAGCGAGCACGGCGCGGTTCTGGCGCTCCATCGGGGTCAGGTCGTTCACCCCGAACGGCGTGAAACCGGTGAGCACGAGCACCACAAGGGCGGCGGTGAGCATCACGACCTCGACGCTCTTGCGGCCCTGCTCGCTCCAGTAGACGTCGTCGAGGTGGAGGATCAGCGCGAACTCGTCGAGCACCAGGCCCGCGCCGACGCCGAAGATGACGGCGGCGTACAGCGGCCCCGCGCCGTGCCGCCCCGCGGCCACCGCCCAGAACCCGCCGACCAGCATCAGGAAGATCCCCGGCACGACGTGGTGGACGTGCACCTCACCGGTGCTGATGTTGCGGAAGGGCCCCTTGCCCGCCCGGATCAGCCGCGTGATGGTCCGGGTCACGGCGAACGACACGACGAAGGAGAGCAGCGCGAGCAGCAGCGGCAGTTTCCCCGGCTCGACGATGTTCCGGTACCACCAGTCGTTCATGCCGCCCACCAGCCGTCCATGCGCCCATCCTCCGTCCCCGAAGAGTGATCCGCAGGGCGGGGCGTTCCCGCGGGGTAGCCTTCCGCGGTGTCCAGAACCTCCCCCGCCGACGGCATACGTTTCGCCTTCGGCACGCTGACCGCGCTGCCCGTCCGTGTCACCAGGTGGGACCGCGGGGCGGCCCGCGCGGGCATGCAGTGGGCGCCGCTGGCCGGCCTCACCGTCGGGCTCCTCGCCGCGGCCGTCGGCGGCGCCCTGACGGCCCTCGGCACGGGCCCGCTCCTCGCCGCCGTCGCGACCGCCGCGACACCGGCCGCCCTGACCCGCGGGCTCCACCTCGACGGCCTCGCCGACACCGCCGACGGCCTCGGCAGCGCCAGGCCCGCCGACGACGCCCTGCGCATCATGAAGCAGTCCGACATCGGCCCCTTCGGCGTCATCACCCTGCTCTTCGTACTGCTGGCCCAGATCGCCGTCCTCTTCCGCCTCTACGAGGACTCGTGGGCCCGCGGCGCCGTGGCCGCCGCCGTCTCGGCGACCGCGGCGCGCCTCGCCCTCACCCTGGCGGCCCGCGACGGAGTGCCGCCCGCCCGCCCCGAGGGGCTCGGCGCCGCCGTCGCCGGGGTCGTCCCGCGCGGGCGTGCGGCAGGGGCCGCCGTCCTCGTCGCGGCCGCCGCCGCGGCCACCGGTCTGCTCCTCGGACCTGCCGGTGCCGTGCGGGGCGCGGCGGCCGTCGTCCTCGCCCTGGGCGCCGCGGAGTTGCTGCTCCGGCACTGCGTACGGCGGTTCGGCGGGGTCACCGGAGACGTCTTCGGCGGGCTCGCGGAGACGGCCGCGACCGCCTCGCTCGTGGTGCTCGCCGTGGGCTGACGCCCATGTCCGGCGGAACCCCGGCATACCCTCCAGCACGCCGAACACACACAGTGAGGCGCACCGCAGCGCTCACGGGCGTAGGCTCGCGACGGGCTCACCACCCCGACAGCCCGTCGAAACTCACTGAAAGAGGACCTCACCACCGTGACTGCTCTGACTCTCAGCACCGCCGCCGCGACCGGCCTGCGCGCCGACGCGATCGTCGTCGGTGTCGCGAAGGGCGCTGGCTCCAAGGGGAACCTGGTCGTCGCCGCCGGCGCCGAGGCCGTGGACAAGGCGTACGACGGCAAGCTCGCGTCCGTCCTGGAGACCCTCGGCGCCTCGGGCGGTGAGGGTGAGGTGACGAAGCTTCCCGCGCCGTCCGGTTTCAAGGCACCGGTCGTCGTCGCGATCGGTCTCGGCGAGGTCCCGGAGAAGGACGAGACGTACGGCACGGAGACCCTGCGCCGTGCCGCGGGCGTCGCCGCCCGCGCCCTGACCGGCTCGAAGAAGGCCGGCTTCGCGCTGCCCGTCGAGGACGCCGAGGACCTCGGTGCCGTCGCGGAGGGCGCGCTGCTCGGCGCGTACTCCTTCGACGCCTACAAGGACCAGGGCGACGCCAAGGCGGCGAAGAAGGGCAAGGACGCCAAGGCGCCGCTGGCCGAGATCGCCGTGCTCGGCGGCAAGCCCCGCGACAAGGCGCACAAGGCCGCGATCGAGCGCGCCACCGCCGTCGCCGAGGAGCTCAACCGCGCCCGCGACCTGATCAACACCCCGCCGAACGACCTCAACCCCGAGGCCTTCGCCGCCATCGCCCAGGCCGCGGCCAAGGAGCACGGCATCAAGGTGCAGGTCCTCGACGAGAAGGCGCTCACCAAGGGCGGCTACGGCGGCATCCTCGGCGTCGGCGCCGGCTCCGAGGCCCCGCCGCGCCTGGTGAAGCTCTCGTACACGAGCTCCAAGGCGAAGAAGCACCTCGCCTTCGTCGGCAAGGGCATCACGTACGACTCGGGCGGCATCTCGCTGAAGCCGGCCGGTCACAACGAGACCATGAAGTGCGACATGGCCGGCGCCGCGGCCGTCTTCGCCGCCGTCGTCGCCGCCGCGCGCCTGGGCCTGGAGGTGAACGTCACCGGCTGGCTGGCGCTCGCCGAGAACATGCCGTCCGGCTCCGCGACCCGCCCCGGCGACGTCCTGCGGATGTACAGCGGCAAGACCGTCGAGGTCCTCAACACCGACGCCGAGGGCCGCCTCGTCCTGGCCGACGCCATCGCCAAGGCCTCCGAGGACGCCCCCGACGCCATCGTCGACGTGGCGACGCTGACCGGCGCCATGATGATGGCCCTGGGCAACCGCACCTTCGGCATCATGGCCAACGACGACGCCTTCCGCGCCTCGGTCCACGAGATCGCGGAAGAGGTCGGCGAGCCGTCCTGGCCGATGCCGCTCCCCGCGGACCTGCGCAAGGGCATGGACTCCCCCACCGCCGACATCGCCAACATGGGCGAGCGGATGGGCGGCGGCCTGGTCGCCGGACTCTTCCTGAAGGAGTTCGTCGGCGAGGGCATCACCTGGGCCCACCTGGACATCGCGGGACCGGCCTACCACGAGGGCGCGCCCTTCGGTTACACGCCCAAGGGCGGCACCGGCTCCGCCGTCCGCACCCTGGTCCGGCTCGCCGAGCACACCGCATCGGGCGACCTGGGCTGATCCGAGCAGGTCGGGGCGGGGCCCCGGACGCTCCCCGCGTCCGGGGCCCCGCCCGGTTTCGCCCTCGACGAAATCCGTACGTTCGTACGCACCGGAAGGGCCCCGAGACGGTCGATCCGACGTCTCACTGCCTGGCCCGGCGTCCCGTCTCCCGCCGACAAGTGCGAAGATGGGTTCTCGGCAGGACAGGGCCCCCACCACAGGGCCGAAAAAAGAGCGGCCGAATACCAGCCGACCGACCGGTCGTCCCCTCGAGAACAGGGGTCCGGCGTACGGCGCACATGCATGGAGGACGTGACGTGGCGAACGACGCCAGCACTGTTTTCGACCTAGTGATCCTCGGCGGCGGTAGCGGCGGTTACGCCGCGGCGCTGCGCGGAGCGCAGCTGGGCCTGGACGTCGCCCTGATCGAGAAGAACAAGCTCGGCGGCACCTGCCTGCACAACGGCTGCATCCCCACGAAGGCGCTGCTGCACGCCGGCGAGATCGCCGACCAGGCGCGCGAGGCCGACCAGTTCGGCGTGAAGGCCACCTTCGAGGGCATCGACATGGCCGCCGTCCACAAGTACAAGGACGACGTGATCTCGGGCCTCTACAAGGGCCTGCAGGGCCTCGTGGCCTCCCGCAAGGTGACGTACATCGAGGGCGAGGGCAAGCTCTCGTCGCCGACCTCGGTCGACGTGAACGGCCAGCGTGTCCAGGGCCGCCACGTCCTGCTCGCGACCGGTTCCGTGCCGAAGTCGCTGCCGGGCCTGGAGATCGACGGCAACCGCATCATCTCCTCGGACCACGGCCTGACCCTGGACCGTGTGCCGAAGTCCGCGATCATCCTGGGCGGCGGCGTCATCGGCGTCGAGTTCGCCTCGGCGTGGAAGTCGTTCGGCGCCGACGTCACGGTCATCGAGGGGCTCAAGCACCTCGTGCCCGTCGAGGACGAGAACAGCTCCAAGCTTCTTGAGCGCGCGTTCCGCAAGCGCGGCATCAAGTTCAACCTCGGCACGTTCTTCGAGAAGGCCGAGTACACGCAGGACGGCGTCCGCGTGACCCTCGCCGACGGCAAGACCTTCGAGGCCGAGGTCCTCCTGGTCGCCATCGGCCGCGGCCCGGTCTCGCAGGGCCTCGGCTACGAGGAGCAGGGCGTCGCGATGGACCGCGGCTACGTCCTCGTCGACGAGTACATGCAGACCAACGTCCCGACCATCTCGGCCGTGGGCGACCTGGTGCCGACCCTCCAGCTCGCGCACGTCGGCTTCGCCGAGGGCATGCTGGTGGCGGAGCGCCTGGCCGGTCTCAAGCCCGTCCCGGTCGACTACGACGGCGTGCCCCGGGTGACGTACTGCCACCCCGAGGTCGCCTCCGTGGGCATCACCGAGGCCAAGGCCAAGGAGATCTACGGCGCGGACAAGGTCGTCGCCCTCAAGTACAACCTGGCGGGCAACGGCAAGAGCAAGATCCTGAAGACCGCGGGCGAGATCAAGCTCGTCCAGGTCAAGGACGGCGCCGTCGTGGGCGTCCACATGGTGGGCGACCGCATGGGCGAGCAGGTCGGTGAGGCCCAGCTGATCTACAACTGGGAAGCGCTGCCGGCCGAGGTCGCCCAGCTCATCCACGCCCACCCGACGCAGAACGAGGCGCTCGGCGAGGCCCACCTGGCCCTGGCCGGCAAGCCGCTGCACTCCCACGACTGACCCAGTCATCGGGCGCGACGACCAGACTTCCGCAATTTTGTAAGGAGCAACCGAAACCATGGCGGTTTCCGTATCCCTTCCGGCGCTCGGCGAGAGCGTCACCGAGGGCACTGTCACCCGTTGGCTGAAGGCCGAAGGCGAGCGCGTCGAGGCCGACGAGCCGCTGCTCGAGGTGTCGACCGACAAGGTCGACACCGAGATCCCCTCCCCCGCCGCCGGCATCCTGGCCTCCATCAAGGTCGCCGAGGACGAGACCGTCGAGGTCGGCGCCGAGCTGGCCGTCATCGACGACGGCTCGGGCGACGCGGGCGGCTCGGCCGCCCCGGCGCAGGAGGAGGCCCCGGCCGCCCCCGCCCAGGAGGAGGCCCCGCAGCAGGAGGCCCCGCAGCAGGAGGCCCCCGCCCAGGCCGAGGCGCCCGCCGCCCCGGCGCAGTCCGGCGGCGCCGCCGAGGGCACCGAGGTCACCCTGCCCGCGCTCGGTGAGTCGGTCACCGAGGGCACCGTCACCCGCTGGCTGAAGGAGGTCGGCGAGGAGGTCGCGGCCGACGAGCCCCTCCTGGAGGTCTCGACGGACAAGGTCGACACCGAGATCCCCTCGCCGGTCGCGGGCGTGCTGCTCGAGATCGTCGTGGGCGAGGACGAGACCGCCGAGGTCGGCGCCAAGCTCGCCGTCATCGGTGCGCCCGGTGCCGCCCCGGCCCCGGCCAAGGAGGAGGCCCCGGCCGCCCCCGCGCAGCAGGAGGCCCCCAAGCAGGAGGCCCCGCAGCAGGAGGCCGCTCCGGCTCCGGCGCAGCCCGCCGCCCCGGCGCAGGCTCCGGCCGCCCCGGCCAAGCCCGCTGCCGCCGCTCCGGCCCCCGCGCAGCCCGCCCCGGCGCAGCCGGCTCCGGCCGCGCCCGCCGCCCCGGCGCAGGCCACCCCGGCCGACGACGGCGCCTACGTGACCCCGCTGGTCCGTAAGCTCGCGTCGGAGAACGGCGTGAACCTCTCCGAGGTCAAGGGCTCCGGCGTCGGCGGCCGCATCCGCAAGCAGGACGTCATCGCCGCCGCCGAGGCCAAGAAGTCGGCCCCGGCACCCGCCGCCGCTCCGGCCGCCGCGCCGAAGGCCCCGGCCCTGGAGGCCTCTCCCCTGCGCGGCCAGACGGTCAAGATGACCCGCATGCGCAAGGTCATCGGCGACAACATGATGAAGGCCCTGCACTCGCAGGCCCAGCTGACCTCGGTCGTCGAGGTCGACATCACCAAGCTGATGAAGCTGCGCGCCAAGGCGAAGGACTCCTTCGCGGCCCGCGAGGGCGTCAAGCTCTCGCCGATGCCGTTCTTCGTCAAGGCCGCCGCCCAGGCGCTGAAGGCCCACCCGGTCATCAACGCCCGGATCAACGACGACGAAGGCACCATCACGTACTTCGACTCGGAGAACATCGGCATCGCCGTGGACGCCGAGAAGGGTCTGATGACGCCGGTCATCAAGGGCGCGGGCGACCTGAACATCGCCGGCATCTCGAAGAAGACCGCCGAGCTCGCGGGCAAGGCCCGTGGCGGTGGCCTCACCCCGGACGACATGTCCGGCGCCACGTTCACGATCTCCAACACCGGTTCGCGCGGCGCCCTGTTCGACACGGTCATCGTGCCGCCGAACCAGGCCGCCATCCTCGGCATCGGTGCCACGGTGAAGCGCCCGGTCGTCATCAACCACCCGGACCTCGGCGAGACCATCGCCGTCCGTGACATGACGTACCTGTCGCTCTCCTACGACCACCGTCTGGTGGACGGCGCGGACGCCGCCCGTTACCTGACCGCGGTCAAGGCGATCCTGGAGGCCGGCGAGTTCGAGGTCGAGCTCGGCCTGTAGGTCACCGAGGAGGCGTTGTAACACTCGTCTCATCAGCGCGTACGCCCCCGTCCGGAGGTTTCCGGACGGGGGCGTCGCCGTATTGTCTAGGGGTCACTACGCCCTGGGGCGCCTGCCCGCCCCTGCCTGAGGAGCCCACATGACCGCGCCCGTCGTTCACTCGCTGCGCGAACAGATCCGCGAGCACATCGTGGAGGGGATCGTCAGCGGGCGCTGGAAGCCGGGCGAGCGGATCGTGGAGCGCCGGATCGCCGTGGAGCTCGAGGTCTCGCAGACCCCCGTGCGCGAGGCGCTGCGCGAGCTGGAGACGCTGCGGCTGATCGAGTCGGCGCCCAACAAGGGCGTACGCGTTCGCAACCTGACCGCCGCCGACCTGGAGGAGAGCTACCCGGTGCGGGCGGGCCTGGAGGCGATCGCGGCCGAACTGGCGTCGGAGCGGCTCGCCGAGGACTGTTCGGCCCTTGAGCCCCATGTGGCGGCCCTCTACGAGGCGGACCGGGCCGCGGACGGCACCGCCCAGGTGCGGCACACCGTCGGCTTCCACCGGGAGCTGGTGCGGGCCGCGGACAACTCCGTGCTGCTGCACACCTGGGAGGGACTCGGCATCGAGGTGTTCACGGCGCTCTCGATCCGCTGGCTGGGCACGGTCCAGCAGTCGTACGCGGAGGAGCACGAGGAGCTCGTCTCCGCCTTCCGCCGCCGCGATCCGGCCATCGCGGAGCTGGTCAAGGCGCACGTCCTCGGGTGTGCGCCGCGCGCCTGACACCGCGCTCATCCGTGCCGCGGGGCTCGCAGAAGTGCCCTCGGACCGGTCCCCACCTGCGGAAACCCTTCAAATCGAAGGCACCGCGTGCCCATTTTCCTGGCACCGGATGCCGACTTTCGCGATCTGGAGAAGTTTTTCCCTCAACGCTTTGATCGATCATCGATCACGGGCTTACAGTCGTCGACGGCCCTGTGGCGCAGTCACACAAACGATTCCGCACCAGAGCCGCCTGCCCTGTCCTGCCAAGACACCGGGCACCCCCACCCCTTACCGAACAGGGGACCCCCTCCGACTCAGGAAGGCGGCGCAATGACCGACCCCTCCGCAATCCAGCCGAGCGAGCTCGACCAGCTCCCGGAC
Source organism: Streptomyces sp. NPDC037013 (assembly GCF_055607265.1). Classification (NCBI taxonomy): domain Bacteria; kingdom Bacillati; phylum Actinomycetota; class Actinomycetes; order Kitasatosporales; family Streptomycetaceae; genus Streptomyces; species Streptomyces sp. NPDC037013. The sequence goes on from NZ_JBVJRV010000003.1 coordinate 29,255, forward strand.
CGCGACCCCGAGGAGACCGCCGAATGGCAGGCCTCCCTGGACGCCGTTACTCAGGCGGCCGGGCCGCACCGTGCCGCGTACCTGATGCGCCGCACCCTGGAGCGTGCCGAGGGCGCGGGCCTCGCGCTGCCCAAGCTCCTCGAGACGGACTACGTCAACACCATCCCCACCTCCGCCGAGCCGTCCGTCGACGGTGACGAGGAGATGGAGCGGAAGATCACCGCGTGGAACCGCTGGAACGCGGCCGCGATGGTCACCCGCGGTTCGAAGCACGGCGTCGGCGGCCACATCGCGACCTTCGCGTCCGCGGCCTGGCTGTACGAGACGGGCTTCAACCACTTCTTCAAGGGCAAGGAGGGCGACGGTTCCGGCGACCAGCTGTACATCCAGGGCCACGCCTCCCCCGGCATCTACGCCCGCGCCTTCCTCGACGGCCGCCTGAACGAGGCGCAGCTCGACAACTTCCGCCAGGAGGCCGGCGGCAACGGCCTGCCCTCCTACCCGCACCCGCGCCGCCTGCCCTGGCTGTGGGAGTTCCCGACCGTCTCGATGGGTCTGGGCCCGCTCTCCGCCATCTACCAGGCGCGCTTCAACCGGTACCTCACCAACCGCGGCATCAAGGACGTCTCCGCCTCGCACGTGTGGGCGTTCCTCGGTGACGGCGAGATGGACGAGCCCGAGTCGACGGCGGCCCTCGCCCTGGCCGCGCGCGAGGGTCTCGACAACCTCACGTACGTCATCAACTGCAACCTGCAGCGCCTCGACGGCCCGGTCCGCGCCAACTTCCGCGTGGTGCAGGAGCTGGAGGCCCAGTTCCGCGGTGCCGGCTGGAACGTCATCAAGGTCCTGTGGGGCAACGCCTGGGACGAGCTGTTCCAGCTCGACACCACCGGCGCCCTGGTCCGCCGCCTCCGCGAGGTGCCGGACGCGCAGTTCCAGACGTACGCGACGCGCGACGCCGCCTACATCCGCGAGCACTTCTTCGGTGCCGAGCCCGCCCTCGTCGAGCTGGGCAAGCTGCTCAGCGACGACAAGATCAGCGAGTGCTTCCACCTCTCGCGCGGCGGCCACGAGGCCCGCAAGGTCTACGCGGCCTACCGTGCGGCGCTCACCCACAAGGGCGCGCCGACCGTGATCCTCGCGCAGACGGTCAAGGGCTTCACCCTCGGCAAGGGCTTCGAGTCCAAGAACGCCAACCACCAGATGAAGAAGCTCACGGTGGACGAGTTCAAGGACATGCGCGACCTGCTTGAGCTGCCGATTTCGGACAGCGCCTTCGTCGACGGCCAGGTGCCCTACGGCCACCCCGGCGCCGACTCCCCCGAGGTCCGCTACCTCCAGGAGCGCCGCGCGGCGCTCGGCGGCCCGGCCCCGGCCCGCCGCACGCAGCCGCTCGCGCCGCTGCCGGCCGCCGCGGACAAGACCTTCGCCTCCTTCGACAAGGGCTCCGGCTCGCAGTCGGTGGCGACGACCATGGCGTTCGTACGCCTGGTCAAGGACCTGGTACGCGACAAGGAGACCGGCAAGCGCTGGGTGCCGATCGTCCCCGACGAGGCGCGCACCTTCGGCATGGAGTCGCTCTTCCCGTCGCTCGGCATCTACTCGCCGAAGGGCCAGACGTACGAGCCGGTCGACCGCGACCAGCTGATGTACTACAAGGAGGCCAAGGACGGCCAGATCCTCAACGAGGGGATCACCGAGGCCGGTTCCATGGCGGACTTCATCGCCGCGTCCACGTCGTACGCGACGCACGGCGAAGCGATGATCCCCTTCTACATCTTCTACTCGATGTTCGGCTGGCAGCGCACGGCCGACCAGATGTGGCAGCTCGGCGACCAGCTCGGCCGCGGCTTCCTCGTCGGCGCCACCGCGGGCCGCACGACGCTGACGGGTGAGGGTCTGCAGCACGCGGACGGCCACTCGCCGGTGATCGCCGCGACCAACCCGGCCGCGCTCTCCTACGACCCGGCGTTCGCGTACGAGATCGCCGCGATCGTCAAGGAGGGTCTGCGCCGCATGTACGGCGAGGCCCACGAGGGCGAGGACCAGAACGTCTTCTACTACCTCACCGTCTACAACGAGCCGATGCCGCAGCCCGCGAAGCCCGCGGGTGTCGACGAGGGCATCGTCAAGGGCCTGTACCGCTTCAACACGGCCGAGTCGGCCGGGCTCTCGCCCGCCGCCAACGCCTCGCGCATCCAGCTGATCGGTTCGGGTACGGCCATCCACTGGACCCTCGCGGCCCAGAAGATGCTCGCCGAGGAGTGGGGCGTGGCCGCCGACGTGTGGTCCGCGACCTCCTGGACCGAGCTGCGCCGCGACGCGCTGGAGGCCGACGAGGCCCTCCTCCGCGGCGAGGAGCGGGTGCCCTACGTCCGCCAGGCGCTGGAGGGCGCGCAGGGCCCCGTGCTCGCCGTCTCCGACTACATGCGCCAGGTGCCCGACCAGATCGCGCAGTGGGTCGAGCAGGACTACTCCTCGCTCGGCGCGGACGGCTTCGGCCTCTCCGACACGCGTGACGCCGCCCGCCGTCACTTCGGCGTCGACGCGGAGTCGATCGTCGTCGCGGCGCTGGCACAGCTCGCCCGCCGCGGCGAGGTGCCGGCCTCGGCGGTGAAGGAGGCGCGGGCGAAGTACGGCCTGTAGCCGGCCGTCGGCCTTCGGCCTGAAGCGGGCCCTCATCCGTCCCCCGTCCTGGGGGCCGGGCGGGGGCCCGCTTCACTCGTAGAGGCCGGACATGCGGCGGGCCGCCTCCGCGAAGCGGTCCCGCAGGGCCGGTGGGGCCAGGATCTCGGCCTCCGGGCCGAGCGCCATGAGCTGGGTGAACGCCACCGTCTCGTTCTCCACGGGCAGCGTCAGCGTCACCCGGCCCGCCGCGTCCGGGGCGCCCGCCTCCTCCAGCGCCTCGCGCACGGACACGGCGTCGACGGCGTACGGGAGCTGCCGTACGCCCGCCTCGGTGAGCCGCACCACGACCTCGGTCCGCAGGATCGCCCGCGCGAACTGCGCGGCCCGCTCCTCCCAGAAGCCCGGCAGGTCGAACTCCTCGTCGCGTACGAAGCGTTCCCCGCCGCCCTCGATCGCGGTGAAGCGGTCGATGCGGTACACGCGGAACGAGTCCGTCTCGGGCACCCGCGCGCACACGTACCAGACGCCCGCCTTGAGCACGAGGCCGTAGGGCTCCAACTCCCGCTCCACCTCGGTGTCCTCGCGCCGGTAGCGGGCGGTGACGCGCCGGTCGTCCCAGACGGCGTCCGCCAGCGGGGGCAGCAGCTCGGGGGCGGGGATCTCCTTGAACCACCCCGGCGCGTCCAGGTGGAAACGCTGCGAGGCGTTCTGCGGGGCGTCGCGCAGGGAGGGCATCAGCGCCGCCGACACCTTCAGGCGGGCCGCCGACGCCGCGTCCTCCAGGCCCATCTCCCGCAGTGCGCCCGGCACTCCGGAGAGGAACAGCGCCTCCGCCTCGCTGCGGCCGAGCCCGGTGAGGCGGGTGCGGTAGCCGCCGATGAGCCGGTAGCCGCCGGCCCGCCCCCGGTCCGCGTAGACCGGGACGCCCGCCTCCGAGAGCGCCTGGGCGTCCCGCGTGATGGTCCGCTCGGACACCTCCAGCTCACCGGCGAGTTCGGCGGCGGTCATGGAGGGGCGGGCCTGGAGCAGAAGCACCATCTTGATGAGGCGTGCAGCGCGCATGCGCCCATGATGCCGCGCGCCGGGGACGGCCGGGCGGGCCCCCGCGGCTACCGGTAACCGGTGACGTCCGCGGTGGCGCTCTCCTGGTCGACCTCGGTGAGGTAGCGCCAGGCGTCCGGTGCCGAGCCGTCCACGTCGGTGAAGCCGTACTCCTTCGCGAGGCCGCCGCTGGAGAGCGAGGCGCCGTTGTGGCGGGCCACGTCGGGGTCGGCGGCGAGGGCGACGAGCGCGCGGCCCACGAACGCCGGCGTCTCGGAGATCGCGAAGTGCGGGTTCTGCTCGCACCCCGCGCGCCAGTTCTCCTCGCTCACCTTGAAGTGCGTGTCGAGCATGGCCTCCGAGCGCAGCCAGCCGGGGGTGAGGCAGAGCGCCGTGCAGCCGTACTCCGCGACCTCCTCGGCGAGTCCGCGCGCCATGCGCAGCGGGGCCGCCTTGGCGAGGTCGTAGTAGAAGGGCCTGCGGTAGTTGGCGCCGTTGTACTCCGCGGTGCCGTCGGTGACCTCGACGACCAGGCCGCCGGGGTTCCTGACGAGCAGCGGCAGCGCGTACCGGCTGGTGACGATGTGGGTCTCGACGCCGAGGCGCAGGATGCGCAGCCCCTTGTCGAGGTCGTGCTCCCACATCTTCTTGTCCCACTCGACGTGGAGGTCGCCGCCCCAGATGTCGTTGACGAGGATGTCCAGCCGGCCGTGGTCCCGGTCGATCCGTTCGACGAGGGCGCGGACCTGGTCGGGGTCCAGGTGGTCGGTGGGGACGGCGACGCCCCTGCCGCCCGCCGCGTCGACCAGTTCGGCGGTCTCCTCGATGGTCTCGGTGTGGCGGCCGGTCTCGCTGATGTGGTCGCGGGTGGTCCGGCCCGTCACGTGGACGGTGGCTCCGGCGCGGCCGAGCTCCACGGCCATGGCGCGGCCGGCGCCGCGGGTGGCGCCGGCGACGAGGGCGATCTTTCCGAGCAGGGGCTGGTTCTTTTCCATGTCCTCGACGCTGCCAGGAAAAGCCGACACCTCCTGTCGGTTTTTCCAAGGGCATGTGCACGGATAACGAGACAGCCGCTTTCCGGCGCACTCCGCGTGCGCCCCCACCCTCCAGGACCGATGCTGGACCCGTGATGGACGAGACGGAGTTCTGGGAGATCGTGGACAGCACCCGCGAGGCCGCCGACGGCGACCCCGAGGACCACGCGGAGCTGCTCGTCGAGAGACTGCTGCAGTTGGATCCGGAAGCCGTCCTCGACTTCGCCCGTCACTTCGAGGCCCGCTACAACCGCGCCTACCGCTGGGACCTGTGGGGCGCGGCCTGGGTGCTCCTGGGCGGCGCGAGCGACGACGCATTCGACTACTTCCGGTGCTGGCTGATCGGCCAGGGCCGGGAGGTCTTCGAGGGCGCGGTGCACGACCCGGACGCGCTCGCCGAGCTCCTGGACGACTTCGACGAGGAGCTCGACGGGGACGGCGAGGAGCTCGGTTACGCCGCGGACGAGGCGTACGAGCAGCTCACCGGCGACGTCGCCCCGGACCTCGGCATTCCGCCGGCCCCGGCCGAGCCGGTGGGCACTCCGGTCGACTTCGAGGACGAGGCGGTCCTCGCGCGGCTCTACCCGAAGCTGTGGGACCGCTTCATGGCGGAGTGAGCCCGCGCCTCAGGAGTGGGTGCCGCCGTCGACGCGTATCTCGGTGCCGGTGATGAAGCGGCCGTCGTCACAGGCGAGCATCGCGACGACGGAGGCGACGGTCTCGGGCCCGGACTCCCCCGCGGAGCTTGCGGTGCGGTGCCTGCGGGCACTTACGGGCGGGATGGGGCCGCTGACCCGGGCGGGCGGGGAGTGAGGGGCCTCCCCCGTCCTAGGCGGGCTCCGGCTACGCGGGCTCCGGATCCCCGTCGGCTCCCGGCCCGCCGAGGGGCTTGGGGGGCCTGTCCGGGCCGGGGGCGAACACCATGAGGGTGACGTCGTCGCGTATGCGGCCCGCGTAGCCGACGACGTCCGTCCACACGCGTTCGGCCAGGCCGCCCGGGTTCTCCGGGAAGATCACGCCCGCCTTGAGCATCTCGGTGAGCCGGTCGACCAGGGGGTAGAAGGCGCCGGACGCGTCCCGCGCCTCGCTCACCCCGTCCGTCAGGCCGAGCAGCAGGTCCCCGGTGAGCAGCGGCACCGTCAGCTCCTCGGGCGGGGCGAGACCGGCGATGCCGAGGCCGAGCGGCGCGCCGGCCGTCACGTCGAGCTCGGTGACCTCGGCTCCGCGCAGCAGGAGTGGGGGCGGGTGGCCGCAGGAGACCACGCGGACGACGCACGCGTCGTCCGGGAACTCCAGGAGCACCGCCGTGGCGAACAGCTCCGCGTGCTCCTGCCCCGCCGAGTCGACGACGAGCCTGCGGTCGAGCTGCCCGGCGACGCCCACCAGGTCCGGCTTGTCGAGGACCGCCTCGCGGAACGCGCCGAGCAGCGCGGCGACCGTGCCGACCGCCGCGAGGCCGTGGCCCTGCACGTCGCCGATGAGGGCGCGGACCCCGTGCGGTCCTCTGCGTACGTCGAAGAAGTCGCCGCCGACCAGCGACTCGTGCTGCGCCGCCTCGTACAGGCCCGCGCACCGCACCCGGCCGACCCACTCCTGGAGCGGCGGAAGGACCGCGAACTGGGCCGCCTCCGCGACCGTGCGGACCGTCACGAGCTGGGCCTCGCGCCGGCTGCGCACCCAGGCGAAGAGGACGCTGAGCACGGAGACGAAGCCGATCGTCAGCTCGTCGCTGTTGCCCGGGTGGCCGAGGCCGAACGTCGGCAGGGAGAGCAGCATGACCACGCCGCCGCCGAGCAGCGCGGTGGCGGCGGGCCCGTACGAGAGGGCGGCCAGCGGCGGGACGGCGGCGACGAGGAAGCTGAGGTCCATCGTCTTCGGGGTGACCAGCTGGAGGAGGAAGATCGCGAGCAGGAGCAGGGGCGGGGGCCAGCGCACCCAGGGCGGGGGTGGCGTCCCGCGCAGCAGCCAGTCGCGCTGGTCCGCGTCGCGCCGTCTGGCCGCAGCCCTGATCATCTCTTCACGCTCCTACGCTCACGGGAACCCCGCACTCCGGGCCGGTCCGTCGGGTGCGGAACGCCGGGAGAACGTGCGCACCCGAGGGAGGTCGAGGTCGTGGAGGGTCAGGGGCGGGCCCCGGTCACAGGGAACGCCCCATGAGGACGTCGTCGACGTACACGCCGTCCAGCAGGAATTCGCCCGGCAGCACGCCCTCGACGACGAATCCCTCCGATTCGTACAGTTTTCGGGCAGGTGTGTTGTGCCCCAGGACCCGCAGGGTGATGCGTACGGCTCCCTGGCGGCGGGCCTCGTCCATCGCCGCCCGCATCAGCCGCTTGCCGACGCCCCGGCCGCGCGCCTCCTGGGCGACGACGAAGCCCTGGATCTGACGCACGTGCGCGTTGACCAGGAGCGGGGTGGGGAAGCCGAGCTTCACATAGCCGACGATCCGCCCGGCCACCTCGGCGACCAGGTGGTCGTGGGGCCCGAAGCGGTCGTCGAAGAAGGGCTCGTAGGGCGGCTCCGGGCGGGGCTGGACCGCGTGCAGGGTCGACCAGGCGGCCCGGTCGAGCCGGGCGAGCTCGTCGTCGTCCTCGGGCCGCGCGGTGCGTATGTGCATGTCCGACATGGCGCCACTGTACGGCGGCGGGGCGGGTGCCCGGCGGGGCTTCGTCCGGCGGGCGGCGCGGCGCTTCTCCGGGGCAGGATGGACCCCATGGAAACCACACAGTCACGCGTCGCCGTGGCGGGCTCCTCCGGCCTCATCGGCACGGCGCTCACGCGCTCCCTCACGGCCGATGGGCACGACGTGGTGCGCCTGGTGCGCAGGACGCCCCGGGCCGCGGACGAGGTGCGCTGGGATCCCGGGTCGGGGTACGTCGACCGGGCGGGGCTCGCCGGCTGCTCCGCGGTCGTCAACCTCGCGGGCGCGGGCATCGGTGACCACCGCTGGACGGCCGCGTACAAGCGGGAGCTGCGGGACAGCAGGGTGCTTGGCACGGCCGCGCTCGTCACCGCCATGACCGCCCTGGACGAACCGCCGCGGGTCTTCGTGAACGCCAGTGCGATCGGCTACTACGGGGACACCGGTTCGCGGGCGGTGGACGAGAGCGCCCCCGCGGGCCGGGGGTTCCTGCCGTCGCTGTGCCGGGAGTGGGAGGCGGCCGCGGCGCCCGCGCAGGACGCGGGGATCCGCACGGTCCTCGCCCGCAACGGCCTGGTCGTCGGCCGCGAGGGCGGGGCCTGGGGCCGCCTCTTCCCGCTCTTCAGGGCGGGGCTCGGCGGCCGCCTCGGCGACGGCAGGCAGTACTGGAGCCACATCGCCCTGCACGACGCGGTGGCCGCGCTGCGCCATCTGATCGACACGCCGACGCTGTCGGGGCCGGTCAACCTCACGGCGCCCGAGCCGGTCACCAACCGCGAGGTGACCGCCGCGATGGGCCGGGTGCTGCGCCGCCCGACCCTCTTCCCGGCGCCCGCGCCCGCGCTGCGGCTGGTGCTCGGCGAGATGGCCGGGGACGTCCTCGGCAGCCAGCGGGTGCGGCCGGCCCGGCTCCTGGAGTCCGGTTTCACGTTCGCGTTCCCCGGCATCGAGGAGGCGATCCGGGCGGCGCTGCGGTGACCGGCCGCGTGGACTTCCGGCCCGCCGCGGGGCGGGCACGGGGGCGGGGGCGCGTGTCCGGGGCCCGGGTGGGGTGCGGGCGGCGTGGGACGGGCCGCGCCGGGCGGGTCTGACGGGGAAGACCCCGGCGTACGCCCCCGGCGGGAAGCGGCCTCTCCTCTTCCGCCGCCCGTCGCCCCGTGCGACCCGTGTGCGACCGTGCCCGGTCCATGCGCGACTGCCGCCGACCGGAACCGCTCCTACCCTCGTGCCGAACTCCGGTATTCCAGAGCCCTGTTGGGGGCATGAGCACCCCACAAGCCGCGCGACCTCGGGAGGGGCACGTGCCAGAGCCTGCGCACCATGCGGATGTCGTCATCGTGGGAGCCGGGGCCGCGGGCCTCTCGGCAGCGCATCGGCTGACCAGTGCCGGTGTCACGACCCTGGTCCTGGAAGCGGCGCCCTGTGTCGGCGGCCGGATGTCGACCGAGAAGGTCGACGGATTCCGGCTCGACCGGATCGGGCAGCTCCTGACCACCTCGTACCCGGAGCTGCGCCGCACCCCGGGGCTCGACTCCCTCGTGCTGCGCCCCTTCGCCCCCGGCCTGCTGGTCCACAGCGACGGCCGGCACCATCGCGCCGCCGAGCCGCAGCCCGGACGGAGCGCAAGGGGCGCACTCACCACGGCGCGCGCCCTCGCGAGCGCCCCCCTCGGGCCGGCGCGGGCAGCGCTGACCCCCGCGAGGACCGCCCCGAAGGCGCCCCGCCCCGCGCCCCTCGGCGGCCCCCTGGACCAGGCCCGGCTCGGCGCCGCCCTGGCCCGGCTCGCCGCCACGCCCGTCGAACGCCTCCTCGCCCGGCCCGAACTCCCGGCCCGCGACGCCCTCTTCGCCCGCGGGCTGCCCTCCCGCACCATCGACGGCTTCCTGCGGCCGCTGCTCTCCGCGCTGCTCTGCGACCCGGGCCTGACCACGTCGAGCCGGTGCGCCGACCTCGCCCTGCACGCCTTCGCGCGCGGCCGCCTCTGCGTGCCCGAGGGCGGCGCCGACGCCCTGCCCGAACTCCTCGCCGCCGCGCTGCCGCCCGGCACGGTCCGCACCGGCGTCCGCGTCACCTCGGTCTCCACGCGTACGGTCGGGACCGCCGAGCACGGGGAGTTCACCTGCCGCGCCGTCCTGCTCGCCACCGACGCGCGCGCCGCCGCCGAACTGCTCCCGGGGCTGCGCGTGCCGCCGTTCCACGAGGTCACCGTGGTGCACCACGCCGTGCCCGAGCCGCCGCTCGACGGGCCCGCGCTGCTCCTGGACGCCGACCGGGCGGGGCCGGTCGCCCACACCGCGGTCATCAGCCAGGTCGACCCGTCCCGCGCGCCCGCCGGCCGCGTCCTCGTCTCCTCCACGGTCCTCGGCCCGCCGCCCGACGAGCTCGACGTCCGCGCCCACCTGGCGGCGCTGTACGGCGTCCCGACCCAGCGCTGGGAGCTGCTCGCCGTCCACCACACCCGCGAGGCCGTGCCCGCGATGCCGCCGCCGCACGACGCGCGACGGCCGGTGCGGCTGCTCGCGGGGCTCTACGTCTGCGGGGACCACCGGGACACCAGCACGGTCCAGGGCGCCCTGCACTCGGGCCGGCGCGCCGCCCACGCCGTCCTCGCGGACTTCGGCATCTCCTCCTCGTACACCCGGGAGTCACTGCCCGCCGCGGCCTGACCCCTTCGGCCTTCCGTCCCGCTCCCCCCCGAAGCCCCCGCGCCCCCCACGCGGGGGCTTCGCCCGGCGGACGGTCCTCAGAGCGCCGCGACCTTGTCGCGGTAGGTGCGCACCGGTCCCGCGTCCCGGTAGGGCTCCAGGCGCCGCTCGAAGTCGCGCACGTACTCGTGGGCCCGTGCCGATCTCATCTCCCCCGCCGCCTGCGCGGCCTCCGCGCCCAGCTGGCACGCCTGCTCCAGCTCGCCGAGGCCCAGCCGCGCGGTGGCGAGGACCACCCGGCAGAAGAGGCGGGAGCGGGCGAATGCGGGGGCACGCAGCTGGAGCGAGCGCTCCGCGTACTGCGCGGCGGCGCGGTACTGCTGCAGGTCGCGGTAGCTGTGCCCGAACTCGTCCGCGAGCTGCGCCTCGTCGAAGAACCGCGCCCAGTGGGGCACGTCGTCGCCGGGCCGCGCCGCCTCCAGCGAGCGCTCGGCGCGCACCAGGGCCGCCGTGCAGGCCCGCACCTCGCCGAGCACTCCGTGGCCGCGCGCCTCGGCGGCGTACAGCAGGGACTGCACGATGTGCGGCGCGGCGGAGCCGACGCCCTGCTGGGCGACGCGCGCGAGCTGCACGGCCTCGCGTCCGTGCCCCAGGTAGACGGCCTGCCGGCTCATCGTGACCAGGACGTACGAGCCGTACGCCCGGTCGCCCGCCGCCTGTGAGAGGCGCAGCGCCTGGACGTAGTACCGCTGGGCGAGGCCGTGCGCCGCGATGTCGTACGACGTCCAGCCCGCGAGGCGGGTGAGGTCGGCGACGGCCGCGAAGAGCCGCCGGCCGGCCTGCTCGCCGTAGACGCCGCGGAGCATCGGCTCGGCCTCGTGCTCCAGATAGCGGACCAGCGCCTGGCGCGCGTGGCCGCCGCCGTACGCGTGGTCGAGCGCGCGGAACAGCTCGCCCACGGAGCGCAGCGCCGCGATGTCCCCGTTGCTGACCCGCTGGCCGGGGCCGCGCTCGGGGCCCTGCCGCTGCCGGGGCACGGCGGGGCGCCCCTGGGCCGGCACGCGGGCGTGGGTGGGGTCGATCTCGCCGCGCCCCACGCGTTCGTCGGCGCGGCCGATCAGCCAGTCGCGGCTCGGCACCACGAGCCCGGCCGGGGTGAAGGCGATCTTCCGCAGCTCGGCGTGGCTGCCGGAGTCCTTGCGCCACAGGCCGCCGACGATGTCGACGGCCTCCTCGGGGGTGGCCGCGAACTCCAGGCCCGCGTAGACCGGCGCGCAGGCGTCGAGTCCGAGGTCCTGTGCGGACAGGCGCCGGCCGAGCCTTCTGGTGAAGACCTCGGCGATGAGCGCGGGTGTGGTGCCTCTGGGCTGTTGACCGCGCAGCCACCGGGTCACGGATGTCTTGTCGTAGCGCAGGTCCAGGCCGTGCTCGAGGCCCAGCTGGTCGACGCGGCGCGCAAGGCCCGCATTGGAGAACCCGGCTTCCGAGATGAGCGCGGCTAGCTGGCGGTTGGGGGTTCGCTGCGGGGGTCGTTCCGTCATCGGCTGTGCGGTCTCCTGCCTTCCGGGCCTGCCTTGAGCAGCCCTTATGGCCTCGTGAACGGCGTGAATGTAACGGCCATCACAGCCTGTGGATGCACCTTCCCGCCGCATTCATCCGATCGTGTGAGGAACCCGGGCCGAGGTTGCCGACGGAGGGGGCCCGTACAGTGGCAGGGGCGCGATATGTGCACGGTGAACGTTCAGGGAGGCACCTGCCGTGAGTGAGTTTCGGTTCGTCCGGCTGGGCTTCGGCCCGGACGCCGTCGAGTACCAGGAAGCGTGGGACGAGCAGCGCCGCGTGCACGCCGCCCGCTTCGCCGACGAGGTCCCGGACACCTGCCTCCTCCTGGAGCACCCGCCGGTCTACACGGCGGGCCGCCGCACCGAGGACAGCGAGCGCCCGCTGGACGGCACCCCCGTCGTCGACGTGGACCGCGGCGGCAAGATCACCTGGCACGGGCCCGGTCAGCTGGTGGGCTACCCGATCCAGAAGCTGCCCCGCCCGGTGGACGTCGTAGCACACGTACGCCGCCTGGAAGAGGCACTTATCCGTACGTGCGCGGAGTTCGGTCTGGAGACCACCCGGGTCGAGGGCCGCAGCGGCGTATGGGTCCTCGGCGACCCGGTGGAGCAGCGCCCCGCGCTCGGCGGACTCTCCCTGGACTTCGACCCGCGCCTGCGGGACGACGAGTTCGACGCCCGCTTCAACGGTCCGGAGTACGCCCCGTCCAACGCGGGCCAGCGCCGCGAGGACCGCAAGATCGCCGCGATCGGCATCCGGGTCGCCAAGGGCGTGACGATGCACGGCTTCGCGCTCAACGTGAACCCGGACAACACCTGGTTCGACCGGATCATCCCCTGCGGCATCCGCGACGCGGGCGTGACGTCCCTCTCGTACGAACTGGGCCGCGAGGTCACCATCGCCGACGTGCTGCCCGTCGCCGAGCGGCACCTGCGCGACGTCCTGGAGAACGCGGAGCTCAAGCCGCGCGTCGTGGAGACCGCCTCCGCCCCCGCATAGGGAGACCCCGGGCGCGGGGAATGCACCCCGTTGGCCAGAGGTTGGCCGGAAGTAAGCCCCATGACATCACGGGCGTACCCTGGTGGACGCCGAAGAATCGAAGCTACAGGGAGCCGATGTGTCCGCAGTCGCACCCGACGGACGCAAGATGCTGCGCCTGGAGGTCCGGAACGCCCAGACCCCCATCGAGCGCAAGCCCGAGTGGATCAAGACCCGGGCGAAGATGGGCCCCGAGTACAACGCCCTCCAGAAACTCGTGAAGAGCGAGGGACTGCACACGGTCTGCCAGGAGGCGGGCTGTCCGAACATCTACGAGTGCTGGGAAGACCGCGAGGCCACGTTCCTCATCGGCGGTGACCAGTGCACGCGGCGCTGTGACTTCTGCCAGATCGACACCGGCAAGCCGCAGGCCCTCGACCGCGACGAGCCGCGCCGCGTCGGCGAGTCCGTCGTCACGATGGACCTCAACTACGCCACCATCACCGGCGTCGCCCGCGACGACCTGGAGGACGGCGGCGCCTGGCTGTACGCCGAGACCGTGCGCCAGATCCACGCCATGACGGCGGAGCGCGCCGAGGGCTACACCAAGGTCGAGCTGCTCATCCCCGACTTCAACGCCGACCCGGACCAGCTCGCCGAGGTCTTCTCCTCCCGCCCCGAGGTCCTCGGGCACAACGTGGAGACGGTGCCGCGCATCTTCAAGCGCATCCGCCCCGGCTTCCGTTACGAGCGCTCCCTCGAGGTCATCACCAAGGCCCGCGAGGCCGGCCTGGTCACCAAGTCCAACCTGATCCTGGGCATGGGCGAGACCCGCGAAGAGGTCAGCGAGGCGCTGCGCCAGCTGCACGAGGCGGGCACGGAGCTCATCACGATCACCCAGTACCTGCGCCCGACGCCGCGCCACCACCCCGTGGAGCGCTGGGTGAAGCCGGCCGAGTTCGTGGAGCTGAAGGACGAGGCCGAGCAGATCGGCTTCTCCGGCGTCATGTCGGGCCCGCTGGTCCGCTCCTCGTACCGCGCCGGCCGGCTGTACCAGATGGCGATCGAGAAGCGCGGCGCGTACGTCGCCTCGCAGGCGGTGTGACACCGGCACGTGCCGGGCGCGCGACGACTGTGTGAATCGGCGCACAAGCGCCTACCGCCCGGTACCGGCCGTGCTGACGCGGCCCATACGATCCCCGCAGGTGAAGGGGATCGTATGGGCCGCGTCAACGTTTTGGGCCCCCGTATCAAGGTTTCATCGGCGTTTGACCGGCCGGTCACGCCCTGGTAACACCAATCAGTGACCCTGGTACTACCGCACGTGCAGCCTTACCCATAGCCGCTCCCCCCACCCGAGCCGCTCTCCAGGAGGGCCCCATCATGCAGGCCGCGCCCGTTCGCGCCACCGCCATCCCGTCCGTCGCCGACGCCCTGCGCGCCGTCGAGTCGCTGCTGATGAGCGGCGGTCAGCGCACCGCACGGCGCAACGCGTGGACCTCCGTCCTCGAGGACCGCCGCCGCGCCAAGGACAGGGTCGAAGCACTGCGCGTACTCGAAGAGGCCGTGACGACGACCCGCACGTCGTAGTCGCCCCTCGGGGCACGTAGACTTCACGACATGGCGAGGAAGGAATCCACCGTGGCGGATGCGGCCGCGGAGCCAGGGCGACTCAAGCAGATCGCTCTGACCTACAAGATGACCCGTCGGGCCGACTCCAAGATCGGCCTGATCATCGCGGCTGTGGGAATCGTCACCTTTGGCGTCCTCCTCGCGTTCGGCTTCTTGATCGGCCACCCGATCTACCTGGGCATTCTCGGCTTCCTGCTCGCCTTCCTCGCGATGGCGATCGTCTTCGGACGCAGGGCCGAGCGCGCCGCCTTCGGGCAGATGGAGGGCCAGCCCGGAGCGGCGGCCGCGGTGCTCGACAAGATCGGCCGCGGCTGGACGACGACCCCCGCGGTCGCGATGAACCGCAACCAGGACGTGGTGCACCGCACCGTCGGCAAGGCCGGCATCGTCCTGGTCGCCGAGGGCAACCCGAACCGCGTGAAGGGCCTGCTGGCCGCCGAGAAGCGGAAGATGGCGCGCATCGTGGCGGACGTCCCGGTGCACGACGTCATCGTCGGAACGACCGACGACACGGTGTCGCTGAAGAAGCTGCGCACGACGCTCCTCAAGCTCCCCCGCGTCCTCACCGGCCCGCAGGTCACCGCGACCAACGACCGGCTGCGCGCGATGGGCGACCTCATGTCGAACATGCCGCTGCCCAAGGGACCGATGCCGAAGGGCGTGAAGGGCGGCCGCCCGCCCAAGATGCCGCGAGGCTGAGCCCGGACCTCACCGGCGGAGTCACTGGAACGCCCCCGCAGACGCCTTGACAAGGCGCCTGCGGGGGCGTTCTGGTAGCCCGCCGACCGCAGTAGCAGCTCACTGGGGCCGCCTCGACCGTACCGGTCCGGTCGCCCATCGGCCCGAGGGTCTGCATCATGCCGGGACCGAGGTCGATGAACCGCTCCACGTCCGCGCCCCACGTGCCGAGGTTGTGTAATGCCCCGGCGTCCAGGTGGAACGGCCCTGCCCCACCAGGATTCGCCCTGCGCGGGAACGAGTAGCAGCGCCGGGAGCTCGGGGCGCCCTCGACGACGGAGTTCATGCGGATCTCGCCCAGATCCACCAGCTTCTCGGTGAACCGGTGCGGGACGAAACTGTCGGCGCGGTCGGCGGCCTCTGAGATGCCCATGGTCGTACTCCTTGTTGCTGCGGGCAGGAGAGCCCTGCCCCTGCCCCGGCATTCAGTCGGGTGCCGGGCCGGTGGAAGTCCACTGGAATTCGGCTGCAAGGGCACTTATGTCTTCTGGACGGTTCTCGAACGTGCGGGCTAGCTTCCTCACCGGCATGAACAGGGCAAACGCGCGCCCGATTTCGCTTGCCGCCCCTCAAGAAGGAGGACGCCCCCATGGCAATTCGCGGGAAAATCGCGACCGCTGCCGCCGCCACGCTGCTTCTCACCGGCATCGGATTCATGAACACGGCCACCGCATCGGCCGGCGCATCAGCCACCGCACCGGCCGCCGGCACAAAATCATGCC
Source organism: Streptomyces sp. NPDC037013 (assembly GCF_055607265.1). Lineage (NCBI taxonomy): Bacteria > Bacillati > Actinomycetota > Actinomycetes > Kitasatosporales > Streptomycetaceae > Streptomyces > Streptomyces sp. NPDC037013. The sequence continues at coordinate 44,877 of NZ_JBVJRV010000003.1, forward strand.
CGGTGGTCGAAGTCAGAGACGGTGAGGATTACATCCTGCTCACCAAGAACGCCGACATGAAGACCGGGCCGTCCGCCACCTGCGGCACCGTCAAGTCCCTGACCGCGGGAACGAAGGTCTGGGCCTCGTGCTTCTACTCGACCGGGTGGGGCGAGACCTGGATGTACGGGCGCGTGGACGGCCAGGAGACCTACGGCTGGATACCCCCGGAGGCGTACGACAACTGGAACTACCACGACGACAACGGCAACGGCATGGTCGAGTGGGCCTGGTGCGGCAGCCAGGCCGTGGGCACCCCCAGGTGACCTGCGGCCCCAGGCGATGACGGGCGGCTGCCGGCCCCATCACGGCACGGCAGCCGCTTCAGGTCAATACACCTAGATCCGGACCTGCACCGCGCGGGAGAGGCGGTCGTGCAGGCCGCGCCCGTCGCGGTCCCAGATGAGGGCCGGGATGACGAGGCAGAGCAGCACACCGCGGAGGAAGGCCCATACGGGGGCGAGACGGCCGCCGCTCTCGGAGATGACGCGCAGCCGGAAGAGGGCCTTGCCCGGGGTGCAGCCGACCGTGCCGACGGTCAGCACGCTCATGACGAAGAAGATCGCGAGGGCCCAGTTGCCCATCGCCTGCTGGTCACCGCGCGCGAACAGGCCGTATGCAATCAGCATGCACAGGCCCCAGTCCACGGCGATGGCGCCGATCCGGCGGCCGGGGCGGGCGATCGATCCGGGCCCCTCCTCCGGCAGGCCGAGCTGCTCGCCCCGGTACCCGAAGTCGACGCCGGCGTCCTCCGCGGCCGCGCGCGGGCCGGACAGCCACGATCCGATTGCTTGCCTCTTGTCCACCCGTCAAAGGTACTGCGCCGCCCGCCCCACCCGGGCGGGCGGGGTGCTCGGCAGCCGCGTCGTGGCCCTCGGCGCGGCCGGGGCGGTTAACTTCAGCGAAACAAATGGGTCACGCTTGAGAAATCCCCCGTCCCTATGGTCGGGTCCCAGCGTGTGCCACCGCACTGGCCGCACAACGAGCCGTAACCCCGTCCCGCCCCGGACGGGAGTAGGAGGAGTTGGATGTTGTTCCAGAACGCCGACGACGCGAAGAAGTTCATCGCGGACGAGGACGTCAAGTTCATCGACGTCCGATTCTGCGACCTGCCCGGTGTCATGCAGCACTTCACGATCCCGGCGGCGGCGTTCGACCCGGAGGAGGAGCTGGCCTTCGACGGTTCGTCGATCCGCGGGTTCCAGGCCATCCACGAGTCCGACATGGCGCTGCGCGCGGACCTGTCGACCGCGCGGGTCGACCCGTTCCGCCGCGACAAGACCGTCAACATCAACTTCTTCATCCACGACCCGATCACGGGCGAGCAGTACAGCCGTGACCCGCGGAACGTGGCGAAGAAGGCCGAGGCCTACCTCGCCTCGACCGGCATCGCCGACACCGCGTACTTCGGCCCCGAGGCCGAGTTCTACGTCTTCGACAACGTCCGCTTCCAGACGTCGGCGAACGAGAGCTTCTACCACATCGACTCCGAGGCCGGCGCCTGGAACACCGGTGCGGTCGAGAACAACCGCGGCTACAAGGTCCGCTACAAGGGCGGTTACTTCCCGGCCCCGCCGGTCGACCACTTCGCCGACCTGCGCGCCGAGATCTCCCTGGAGCTGGACAAGAACGGCCTCCAGGTCGAGCGCCAGCACCACGAGGTCGGCACGGCCGGCCAGGCCGAGATCAACTACAAGTTCAACACGCTGCTCGCCGCGGCCGACGACCTGATGCTCTTCAAGTACATCGTGAAGAACGTCGCCTGGCGCAACGAGAAGACCGCGACCTTCATGCCGAAGCCGATCTTCGGCGACAACGGCTCGGGCATGCACGTGCACCAGTCGCTGTGGTCCGGCGGCAACCCGCTCTTCTACGACGAGCAGGGTTACGCGGGCCTCTCGGACACCGCCCGCTACTACATCGGCGGCATCCTCAAGCACGCCCCGTCGCTGCTGGCGTTCACCAACCCGACGGTGAACTCCTACCACCGCCTGGTCCCCGGCTTCGAGGCCCCGGTCAACCTGGTCTACTCGCAGCGCAACCGCTCCGCGGCCATGCGTATCCCGATCACGGGCTCGAACCCGAAGGCCAAGCGCGTCGAGTTCCGCGCGCCGGACCCGTCCTCGAACCCGTACCTCGCCTTCTCCGCGCTCCTCCTCGCGGGCCTCGACGGCGTGAAGAACAAGATCGAGCCGGCCGAGCCGATCGACAAGGACCTCTACGAGCTCGCCCCCGAGGAGCACGCGAGCGTCCCCCAGGTCCCGACCTCCCTCCCCGCGGTCCTCGACGCCCTGGAGGCGGACAACGAGTACCTGCAGGCGGGCGGCGTCTTCACGTCCGACCTGATCGAGACGTGGATCGACTACAAGCGCACGAACGAAATCGCCCCGATCCAACTCCGCCCGCACCCGCACGAGTTCGAGCTGTACTTCGACATCTAAAGATCAGGTCCGGGTGACCTGGGAGGGTTCCTGGAAATATGCGTTGACCTGCGAAGACACTGCTCGGCAGTGCTCGCTGTTGCCGCTTGTTTTCCACCCTCTTGTGCACCGCGTGTGCACCGCCTGGTCGATTCACTGACGTAACGTCAGTAACAGTGAGGCCGTTGCCCCCGCGGGGGTAACGGCCTCACTCGCATATACACACCCTCCAGGACCCCCGCATCCGCAAAACCGTGACGAGTAGCGTTTCACGATCACCACCCCGTCCGTTATCCCTGATCAGAAGCTTGTCGGACTCGGCGGCGTGACGTTCCATACGAGCGGGTGCCGAACCCACTCGCTCGCGCATCAAGGTGGCATTCACGCCCGTCCTCCCGCCTGAGGTTCTGGCCGTGCCGCCCAGCAAGCAGATCGCGGCTCCATAACGCCGCACTGTCGCAGCAACCTGTCGAGCCCGAACGAGTGCCGCCGCCAGGCGGTGCGTCGCAGCGAAGCCAAGCACTCACAGGTGTCTGACTGACTTACCCTCAGCATCCTTCGTACGGCACACTTTTGTCAGTGCCCGCGTGTACCGTCCAGAACGACTCTGGACCACAACCACACAGCGGTCGCGCCTTGCCTGGCCCGACTGGCAGAGGAGCGAGACGAGTTGAGCATCACTCAGGGGCTGTCCCAGTCCGTCGAACTCAAGAAGCCACTGACCGCACTGATCAACGGGGGCTGCGTACCCGTCGGCGGCATCTACCGTCTCGACTACGACTCGGCTGTGGTACTGACCGATGACTTCAAGAAGGAGAAGGCCGGGGGAGTTCCGAGGGGCGGCTTCCTTCTCGCCGTCGCGGGGGACAACACAGAATCCGGGTTCATACTCGAAGATCAAGAGATCATCTTGCTTCGTGTCCGCGGGACTGCGCCACTACCCAACGAGTCTGAGCTGATTCAGACTCGGCTGGCGGTTGTCCGCGACGCAGGCGCATCGGGAGTCGGTTTCGACGATGTCACCGATGTGCTGACACGCAACGAACTCCAGCAGTCGGCCTTCGACTGCGAAGTTCTGGGCACCTTCTACACCGAGACCGAGGGCCGCGAAGCGGCGATCGAGTTCGGGGCCGACATCGACAACGTAGTCGTCTCCGCACGCTACCAAGTCTTCCTACCCTCGACCCAAGTATTGTCGTGGCTGGCGTCCTACCCTGAGCCTGCCGACAAGAAAGACGCCCTCGCCCTCGGAAGAGTCCGCTTCGCTGCTACGCGGCGCAAGGCTCTGATCGCCGGCACCGATAGGGCAGAAGCTCGCATCAACGTCTCCGACTTCGTGGGACGAAAGACGGCCGTGTTCGGCATGACGCGAACCGGGAAATCCAACACCATCAAGACGCTAGTCACCGCTGTCCACCGGTACGGGTCGGAACATAAGCGCTCAATCGGTCAGCTGATCTTCGACCCTCAAGGCGAGTACGCGAACGTCAACAAGCAAGACCAAACGGGCCTTCGCCTCCTCGGTGACGACGAGAGCACGGTGCGGATCTACAAGGTGCACCCGAGCTCCGCGGACGGCCGAGAAAAGCCCCTGCGTATCAACTTCTATGACCGCGAGGTTCTGGAAGCAGCTTGGAGCCTGGTAAGCGAAGCAACTATGCCGGTCAACACCAACTACGGAAAAAGCTTCCGATCAGCAGTCCTATCCGAGCCCGATCAAAATGATCGCAGCAAGCACGCCCGCTGGGGGTGGGCCATGGTTGCCTTCTACGGGCTCTTGGCCAAGTGCGGCTTCGAGGCAGCACAACTACCTCAAGACCTCGTGGTTGTCGCTCCATCGACTCCGATGCAGGACTTCGTAGCCGCCCATCCTGACGCCGTTGTGCAGGCTCGTCGAGCGGGGTTCTACCGAGTGTCCAACCCCGCAGGAGCGTTGGCGCTCGCCGAATGGGTTGGCGAACGGGAAAGCGAATTCCCCAAGTGGCACGATACTCAGGATTGTCACTTCAGTGCAATTTGGGGCGTCTATAAGTACACCGGCGTGACCTCCGCCATTCGAACCATTCGACCATTTCATGGTCCACAATCGGCAGGCGACGTCGGAGAGCACTTGTGGCAAGACATGCAGGCAGGCCGACTTGCTATTGTCGATCTCTCCAGCGGAAACGATCAGGTCGCCAAAGTCATGTCCGAGCGTATCGTCACCCACCTGTTGAACCGAGCAGGCGAACGATTCCGCGCTGACCACGATCCCGTAGAAATGCAGATCATCGTCGAAGAAGCGCACAATCTCTTTGAACGCAGCGGGCGAGACGTAGCGGATGACCCCTGGGTTCGCCTGTCGAAAGAGGCAGCAAAGTACCGGATGGGCCTGATCTACGCCACGCAAGAAGTCACATCCGTCGACAAGCGCATGCTGTCGAATACGTCAAATTGGCTGATAGCCCATCTCAACTCTGACCACGAGACACGCGAGTTGGCGCACTACTACGATTTCAAGGTTTGGGCGCCGAGCATCATCCGAGCAGAGGACGTCGGATTTGTTCGAATGAAGACCTACTCGGGAAAATACATCGTTCCAATACAGGTCTCCAAGTTCGACCATGCCATGGTAAATGCCGCCCGCAATGCGGCCGGCTTGGCAAGCATCGACGTCTCGATTGAAAGCGAGTAGCTCGTGCCCTACGACGGCGAGAAGGCTTCTAGGCTTGGCCATGTAGAAACGGTCAGGAACGAAGCGGTCAAGGCGGCACTCCAACGCTGGACCATCACCAGCGCTCGCCCCGATGGGGAGGGGGGCATCGCTGAACTCTGTTCAGCTCTCGAAGATTTGCCTCTCGTCGGCAAGCTTGATGAAGTAGATTTCTCCATCACCGTGGACGGCTCGGACACAGAGGTGGACACAACTCGCGACCATCCAACGGTGAAAGTTGGCTATCTCCGAGTCGCCGGGTCCGTGGTTAGACTCGATGTCTTTCGCAGCCTTTCACGAGTAAGGCACATCGATCCGCGCGAGGTTCGCAAGTCTCATTCTGAATATGCCTTCGACGTCGCTCTGCCTGGATCTCAATTGACCCGGCCAGGCATGAGCGGCGTGGAGACCTGGCGCATAGAGCTCGAGGACTTTCTTAACAGTTCGCGTTTCGACTCTAATACTGAGATGACCCTCGCAGATGGACTTCTCGCTCTGCATGGCACTCGCGGCAAACCGGCAACCACTATCGGTCTACGCGTCTGCCCCGGGTGCGGCAAGAAGGCGGACAGCAGCCTCGCACTAATAGCCGGAAAGAAGGGCGGGTCCTGCCCCTCGTGTAACGCGCATCTCTACCTCGCAGACGTTCTGCGGACCCACGAGGAATACAACGTAGAGGGTTCCAATTTCACTCCGCTCGGGCGTGTCATGACCGTTGCCGAGCGATTGATGTCGGTGTGCTACCTGAACTTCTTCGCCGACACTGCACCAGAAGTTCTCCGGCACACCCTCTTCATCACCGATGGTCCTCTGGCATTGTTCGGACCGCTTGCGCCGCTCAAGCGAAGGTTCGAGGAACACCTGGGCAATTTGAGTAACTGGTGCACAAAGCAGGGCCTCGTCGCACCGCTTGTTGTCGGAATTGAGAAATCGGGTGCTTTTGTTGAGCATGCCGAATTGATCAAGGATCTAATTCCACCAGGCCACGTCATGCGGCTCACCAATGCATATATCAATAGGATTTCGGGGCGCCCCGAAGATAACGAGTACGGCGTGGACGAATTCTATGGACGCCGTTTCATATACCGGACTCGGACTGGTGACCCCCTAGTCATCACGGTTCTACCTAGAGGAGGGCTGTCGCCATACAATGGCGACAGCCCCGAGGTCGAAGGCTGGGAGGCATATCCGACGCTCCGTCTGATATGCGAGGTTCTCGACTCCTTGAGGACCCGCATGTACAGGCATGCCGTCGTGCCCATCGCCCTAGCGCACTCGGCAGCGGCACTGCCTCTCGGCGTGGGGCGCTCAGTCTTGACGATGATGGCGCAGCAGAACATCCCCGGACTGACACCCCATCTCCAGGCGGTCCAACCACCCACGTACTTCAAGAGGTAGGCCCGATCGTGTTCCGGATCACCCGCACGTCCGGCAAGATGGGCGAGTGACCTCTGTGACCTCGCCAGCGACTACCACCGCCGCAAGCGGCCTTGTCCGGGTTGCCGCCCCCCTTGGCGCCGACGAGGCGATCCATACCCAGACACGCGCGCTACCCCAGCAGCTTGAGCCAATCTCCCATGCCCTCTCTCACGGGCGTTACCAGTCCCCCTTGCGCTACCCAGGAGCCAAGTCCTCACTAGCTCCCGTAATTTCACGAGTGATTACATCAGCGAAGCAGTCTCGAGAGGTTCCCGAGGTAAACCTTCTAGTCGAGCCCTTCGCCGGCGGCGCGTCTGCCTCACTGCGCTCTATCGGTGAGGGAATCGCAGATCGCATCCTCCTCGCAGACGCCGACCCACTTGTCACAGCATTTTGGCAGGCGGCCGCCGCCGACACCGAGCAGCTTATCGACCGAATGCATGAGGAATGGAAGAATTATGTTCGCGCTGGCGGCATCTCGGCAGTAGATCGATGGGATTACTGGCGTGCATGGACCCCGCGTCCCGAGATGTCATCGCGCGACCGCCGTTTGGGCATGGCGACACAATGTCTGTTCCTTAACCGAACTACCTTTTCCGGAATTTTGCACGGAAAGGCTGGACCCATTGGCGGCCGCACCCAATCCAGCAATTACCCTATTGGCTGCCGCTGGAATCCCGATGCACTCGCCGAACGACTTAGGTATGTGGGCCATCTCTACGATATCGGACGGCTAGTAGACGTATGGTGCAAGGACTGGCGTCGAACTCTTGATGACGTGCCCGAACAATACCCGCAGCTCTTGCCCTCCCGCGTAGTCGCCTATCTCGACCCTCCGTACATTGAAAAGTCATCCCTCCTGTATCGAACATCATTCGATCCCCGTGGGGGCTACGGTGGTGACGGTCGCAGTTCATCCGCCGATACGTCCGCCGATCCACTTCATCTCAGCCTCGCAAGCTACCTGCGAACAAGAGCACAGTTCCGCTGGCTACTCAGCTACGACAACCACCCCATGCTCTTGCAGAGCAAGTGGCTTTATGCGCAAGCCAGAATGACTCCGTCAGAAATCGATCGCGAGACTCTAGGCGTGCGACAGTGGCGAATCACCAAACGACTGGTCGCTACGCGCTACTCCGCAGCTGGACGTTCTGGAAAGCGTTCTGCCGAGGAATTGTTGATCACAACACTTCCTCCAGCGACCGTGCCACTGGATGATCAGCTGCGCTTGCCGTAGTGGGTTCTGAGTAGGCGCAATCACGCGGGTCTTCGGCTTTGCTGCCGTGGCCGGAGGAAGGCTCTCAGCGCCACCCGTCCAAGGACACCTGGGGCCCGTCGGCAAGGTACCGCCGCAGCGCGCTAGCAGTGGTGTCGACGAACTCTTCCGGGATGGCATCGGTGTCGACCCAGCGGACCTGGGCGTGCTTACGTGGCTCGCGGTTCTCGGGCTCGCCGATCCAATCGTGGGCTGCGAAGACGACGGTCAGGAAGCCATTGGGCGCTTCAACTCCCCACGCCCCGTGGATGATGTGGGCGACCTTGAGGGACTCCGGCTTCACCGTCAGGCCGGTCTCTTCGTAGAGCTCACGCACGGCAGTGTCGGTGATCGGCTCGCCGGGCTCGCTCTTGCCGACAGGCAGGTCCCACATGCCCTGGGCGAACTTGGCGTTCTCGCTGCGCTGCAGGAGGACGACGCGGTTGGTGGCCTGGTCGTGGACGATGACGGCAGCGACCAGCAGGGTCATGGATTCGAGTGCGGGCTTGAGGGCTTTGGGCTGGTCGTCGGTGGTCTGTTGAGCCACTGTGCGTCCCTTCGTCGGCCGGTTGGTGGGCATGTTAGGCGAGCACTTCACGTGCGCGGCGTGCGAGTTCGGCGGCGCCGGGTACTTTGCGCCGCTGATAGACCGCGAGGGTGGACCGCAGCGACGTGATCGCTTTACGAGTACGGTCGGAGGTCATGCCCTCCATGAGCGTCAGAGCCTGCGACCAGGCAGCGACCGCCTCGTCGGCTCGGGCCTGAGCAGCGAGGCTATCGCCCAGGTCGGCGTAGGTGAGGGCGTGGACGCGCTTGTACTTCACGGGGTCCCAGCGGACCAGGGCATCGCGGTGCTGTTGTTCCGTGCCGGTGTGGTCAGCGAGGTCCGTGAGTGTGCGGGCGGTGTGGCTGGCCACGGTGCCGGCAGCTGGGCCGCTGACGCGGGAGTAGCTGGGCTGCGGGCCGTCCTCGCGCAGGAGGGCGTCCTCGGCGGCGAGTAGGGCACGCGCCGCGGCGGGCTTCTCGCCTGTGGCTGCGTAGGCGCGAGCGTGAGTGATGTGGAGCAGAGCCTCGGTCTGGCCGCCGATACGGCCGACGCCCTGGGCGAGGGCCGCTTCGGCGAGGTCGATGCAGTGGTGGGGCTGCTTGAGGCTGAGCGCCTGGTGGGCGAGGGTGCGCATCATCCAGGCAGCGTGTCCGTGCGGGTCGGCCTCGCAGGCGAGTTGGTAGCCGACTTGGTAGTAGCGCTGGGCTGCGCCTTCCTGGCCGAGGTCGTGGTGCTTCCAGCCTGCGAGATAGGCGAGTTCGGCAACCGCGCCGAAAGCCGCTCGACGTAAGGGCTCGGTGGTGAACCGTCCGCGGAGCATCGGGGCTGCGGTGTCGGCGAGGTAGGCGGTGACGGTGGTCAGCCCGTGGCCGCCGCCGAGGCGTTCATCGGCGGCGCTGAACGCGGCGGTGATCTGGCGTACGACGTCCACGTCCTCCTCGCCGACCAGCATGGTGCCGGTGCGGGCGCGGAGCATGCGGGCGGTGGCCTCGTGGTCGTGGGCGAGCGGCATGGCGACACCGGCGGTGGTGAAGGCGGCGATCGCGAGGAAATGGTGGTGCTCGACGTCGGCGCGGCCCAGATTGGTCACCGCCAGGACCGGATCGGCTTCGTCCTGGTCACTGTTGTCACGTGTGCCCAAGCCAATTTCAGCCCTGGTGATGATGCGGCGTGATCGGCGGGACAGCGCTTCGGCGAGGTACTGGGCGGCCCGGCCGCTGGGCCGCCGGGTGCCGTTGACCCAGTGGGAGATAGCCGACTTGTTGGTCTGGATGATCTCGCCGTTCTCGGCGGCGATGCGCCGTACGTCCTTCGCAAGCGCCTCGTACGTGCAACCGGTCGCGTCGATGGCTTCGCGCAGGCGGGAGTTGGGTGCTCGTTGGACTGCCACGACCGCCTCCGCTCCGGGCCTGTAAACCGCGTATACCGCTTCGCCCCGCTCTCACCGTACCCACTGAGCGTGACGACCGGTTCACTAATCATCAGCCGCCCGGAACGGTTCCAGGACCAACCGTGAATCCAGGCTCCCCACTTGGCCGGGCGGCCCCAAGTTCCGTACAGCTACTTCAGGTTCGGGCATTCCTATGCCCGAACCCGGCCGAAGAGAGACGGCGACACAGTGACCACCATCGATACCGCGGCCATCACGGTCGAGCTGCCTGAGGCGTTCGACGCGCGCTGGAGCCGCCTGCCCGGCATCCAGGTCGACGGCCGACACATCACCATCGATCCGGCCGACTACTTCTTCCGATTCGAGTCCAGCACCTGGCTCGTCGCCGACTGGGAGCTGGTCAAGGAGCAGCTCCTGAACGTGAACGAGACGACCGAGAGTGCGGTCGAGCAGCTCGCGCTTGGCTTCATCAAGCAGCACAGCCAGTCCACTTCGGACGCGGCCCGCGTGTTGGCCACCGCGTACGAGGTGTATGCGTACCTGTTCCGCGAGGAGCACCTCGCCGGCCTCGGCCTTCCGCAGATCACCCCGGCACACCTGCGGATGCTCCGCGAGGCGGCCACGCTGATGGCGCTGAACAAGGTCGAGCTGGACGGGCACATCTCGAACGTCGGCCCGTGCTGGTTCTTCCCCGCCGCCACCTCCGTCGTCTTCGACCTGGACGACGAGACCGGCGGCATGCACGACGAGGTCTACCACGGTGGCTGGTTCAACGAACACCGTCGCATCGAGTCCATCAAGGCCCACGCCGCGCTCGGCGGGCGGCTGGTGCACGGCTGCCAGTCCGTGCCGGACCAGTCCGGTGGGGTGGTCGCCCCCTACGGTGCGTCGATGGCCAACTTCCGTGACGACCTTGCTCAGTTCAAGGCCGGATGGATCGAGCAGGTCTACGCCCATCGCGTGATCACCGCCGCATAGCCCGCACCCGACTTGGCTCCGGGGCGGGCCGGCACCTTCGCCCGCCCCGGACGCCCTCAACCACAGGAGTCCCCCCATGGATGCGGCCCTCAACGCCGAACTCTTGGACAACGTACTGACCGCCGCCGGGCAGCCTGCCGCCGCGAAGCGCGCGGAGGTACGCGTCTGGTCCATGTCCGGCGTCGAACGCCTGACGTTCCCCGACGGCGCCACCACCATCTTCAAGTACGCCAAGAAGCCCTTCGACAGCGAAGATCAGGCCCTCCGCCTGGCTCACACCCTCGGCGTCCCGGTCCCCAAGGTCCGGGCCTCTGCAGTACTCGACGGCTGGCTCGGAATGCTGCTGGAGGATCTCGGCACCCCTACCCGGGATGCCGATGACCTCGACGGTGCTGCCGCAGCGGTGGTCCTGCACCACATGCGCACCGCCGCCGCTCTGCCCGTCCTCGACAGAGAAGCCCTGCGCTCCTTGCCCGGCCGGGCACTGGATCACCTCGATCAGCTTCGCAAGGCCGAGCGATGGCAGGATGCTGACGACATCGGGACCGCACTCGACCGGCTCGCCCAGGCCGCCGAAGCACGCTCGGCCGGAACGACGATGGCGCCGTTCGGCTGGGTGCACTCCGAGTTCCACCCCACCAGCCTGCACATCGGCCAACGCGGCTGGCGCCTACTGGACTTCGCCCGTGCCTTCACGGGCCCCGGCCTGCTCGACCTCGCCAGCTGGCACGGCACCCTCGACGAGCCGGAACCGTACCGACTTCGGGTCTTCCTCGAGCAGTACGTCACCGAGGGCGGCACCCCCGACGCCCTCGCCGTGCGGGGCGGTCTCGCCGCCGAGCAGTGGGCGCTGGGCTGGCACCGGATGTGGGCGGTGGAGTGGTTCATGGAGCAGGCCATCCGATGGATCAACGCCCCGGCCACCGACCCCGCGTACATCAAGGTCGTCCGTCGCCACCTCACCGATGCCCTCCGCCTCCTGGAGGTATAGATGCCGCTCGCTCAGGCATCCCCCTGGCACGCACACGCACTCCAACGCACCACCGCCGGGCCCGCCACAGCGCTACCTGTACGAGCCCGCATGGAATGGACCACCAGGCCCGGCAACGGCCCAAGTGCAGAGATCCTCGGCCCCGACCTACACGGGAGGCGGATGCTCGAACTCGGCTGCGGCCCCGGCCACAACGCCGCCCACCTCGCCACCCGGCACGGTGCCCGCGTCACCGGCCTCGACCTCGTGGGCCTTCAGATCCGCAGGGCCCGCACCCACTACGGACGGCTCAGCAACCTCACCTTCGTCGCTGGCCACGCCCTGCACTACCTGCAAGCCAGCGACGAGCAGTTCGACGGCATCTACTCGGTCTTCGGCGCCGTCGGCCTGGTCGCCCCCGAGCTCCTGCTTCCTGCCATCGCCCAGCACCTGAAACCCGGCCGCACTCTGGCCTTCACAGTGCCCCACCCCGAGCGCGGAGGCCGCCGCCCGTCACCGGACGACCGGCCACGCCGCGATCACGTCATGCTCCCTGACCGCACCCGACTCCCCGTCGCTCGCTGGGACTTCGACGCCGGCCGCTGGGAGACACACCTCGACCGCGCGGGCCTCTGGGTCACCTTGGCCCAGGAGTTCCATGACGCCCGTCACGGTCGCTGGCCGACCACCTTGCTGATCACTGCCCGCAAGCTCTGATCCCTGCTCCAGCTCCCTTGGAGGTACCGATGCGCCGACCCTTCCTGCTCCTCGACATCGACGGCGTCCTCATTCCGTTCCCGGCCGAAGACGGGGCCACCCCGGCCACCCACGTCCGGCATGACGTCGTTCCTACCGGCCGGAGCGCCGAGGACTCCGTCACCGTCTGGCTCAACCCCGGCCATGGCCCTCTGTTGACGGACGTGTTCCGTACCGGCCTGGTCAGCCCGGTCTGGTGCACCAGCTGGCGCAGGGACGCCACCACCTTGATCGGCCCGCTCCTCGGCCTCCCGACCCTGCCGTACGTGGACCTTCCCCGCCCGCAGATCACCACCAGTCACCCCGACGGCTACCTCTGGAAGCGCGACCATGTCGAGACCTGGCTCGGCGACACGCCCGTCGCTTGGATCGACGACGACTTCACCAACCTCGACCACGCCTGGGCCGCAGAACGCACCACCCGCGGCTCGGCGACCCTGCTCGTCCAGCCAGACCCCCACGTCGGGCTCCGAGGCGAGCACCTGGCATGCGTACGGGCGTGGGCCGCACAACTGATCACCACGCCGACCGGAGGGCCGACAGCAACGAGCAAGGTCCAAGCCGCGTGATCTACCCGGCACACAGGCAAAGTTGATGCCCTCGCCGCGACAAGCGACGAGGGCATCCGTACTGGCTCAGCACTGCCGATTGAGGCAAGGCCGCCTCGACTGCGAGCGGCCGCTGCTGCTACCGATGTCGGCCGCGTTCTTCGGTATTCGTACTCATCGTGGAAGACACGGGTCGTGTCGTATTCGGCGCGGTAGACACGGGCGCCGTGCTGGCGCGAGTGCTTGGTGTCCGTGCCGCCTGTGCGCGCTTGTTCGGCTGTGCGGTGATGCGCCAGTTGAGGACTTCCGCCGGGCGTTCAGCCGTGTCGAGCTCTCGGCTGGCTGCCACTTCAGCGAGGAGGCGCCTGGTGTCGTGGCCAGCAGTTTCCGCTCGGGCGAGCGTGGTGGCCAAGGCCGGCCAGGCGGCGTCGGCGAGGACACGCTCGGCATGGCCGGGTATTGCCTGGCGTACTGCGGCTTCGAAGCGCTGCACGGTCTGGGGGCGTGGGGCGCGACGGGCGAGGTCCGCCAGGACAGGCTCGGCGGTTTGGCGGTACACCTCCTGAAGGTGGCGGAAGGCTTCCTCGGCCGCGGCGGCCTGCTGTTCGTGGCCGCGCTGCTCGTGCCACTTGGCAGCGGCTCGGGCCAGGTGCAGGACGGTGAAGATCAGGGCCATGCCGAGCCCGCCCGGAATGTTGGCGGCCTGGGTGAGTTCCCTTGCTGCATGGCGGAGTTCGGCGGCCGCCTGGTGATCGGCCCGGATCGCCGAGCGGCGTGCGCGGTTGAACGCCCTTGCTGCCGCTTGCAGTTCAGCCTGATGAGGGCCGGGGGCCCTGCGGGCTAGGTTGTGCAGAGTGTCGGCGAAGGCATCCAGATGGCCCTGAGCGGCGGCATCGTCGCTCGAATCGAGCACCGCGAGAGCCGTACGCGCGGCGGATTCCGTACGACGCCACGGCTCACCCGGATCCGCCATCCGTTGCGGTCGATCCGCTATCTCCTGAGTGGAAAGGCGTTCGGCCAGCCGGTTGTACGACAGGTCGGGCGCGAGCGCGGAGCCGCCGAAGAAGGTGCTGTCGCCGGGGGCGGCCAGGCTGTAGCCGTCCACCTCACCGGTCTTGGCGCTGACGCGCGGCTTGACCCGGATGCCCAGCGACGCGAGCACACTGAAGTAGTCATCAATGCTGCGGACAGCGGCAGCAACCTCGTACGCGTGCTCGCGCAGCCATTCGCGCGTGGTCGACTTCTGGCCCAACCGCTCGGCCTTGGCCCGCTCCGCCCCGGTAGGCGTCCTGGGTGCGGTCAGGTCTCCGGACTTGAGGCGGCGCAAACCGAACTCGGCCTCGATCTCGCGGCACTCCTGCTGTGCCCGCCAGCCATCCCGGTTCGTGCGCGGACGACGGCCGTCGGCGCGGAGGCTGGTGGCCAGGATGTGAATGTGGTCGTCCGCGTGGCGCACGGCGATCCACCGGCACGCCTGGTCGTCGCCTTCGGGTGCGATGCCGGTGGCGGCGACGACCCGGCGGGCGACCTCGGCCCACTCGGCGTCGGTCAGGTAGCGGTCGCCAGGCGCGGTGCGAACCGGGCAGTGCCACACGTGCTTCGGCGGCTTCTGCCCACCCAGCTCACGGGTGCGCAGGTCGACGTGATGGTCGAGGCGGCGGGCGAGCTGGGTGTACGTGGCTTCGGGGTCGCGGCCGGGGTCGGGGGCGCCGGCCATGTCCCAGGCCGCGACGATGTGCGGGTCGGTGTGCTCGTCCCGACGGCCCTTGCCGAAGAGGTAGTTGATCAACCCGAGGGTGCTGGAGCCGGTGGAGACGTCAGGCACCATGGCCGGCCCCGCCTTCCGCCACGAGTTCGTCCACCAACTCGTAGCTGCGCTGGACGGCCTGATCGACGTGGTCGAGTACGACCTCGGTCTGCTCGGGAGCAGCTCCGCTGTTGATGGCCATGGTGATCTGGTTGAGGTTGGTGCCGATCCGGTTCAACGTCTTGATGTGCGACTCGACGGCCTCCACCAGCGGGCGGACGGGATCGGCCTCCGGGCTACCGGTCATGTTCGCCTTGCCAAGCGCGACGGCGAGGGCGGCGTCCCCGACGAACCCGGCGAATGTCAGTCGGCGCCGCTTGGCTGCCTCGTCGATGAGGCGCACTGCGGTCGCGGTGAAGCGGATCTTCTTCTCTTGGTCTCGCTTCTCGGTGGTACGCCTGCGGTTCAACCGCGCGGGCAGCACGGGGGTGTCGGACTCACGCCACGAGAGCTGCTCAACAGGCAACGGAGGGCGGGCAGATGACTCGAACGACGGGACGGCGAGCTCGGCGGGCAGTTCGTCGCGTACGGCGGAAGGGTTGGCGGCGGACGTAGCGTTGGGCTCGGTCACCCCCTCCCCCGGCTCGGGTGCCCGCTGGCGCCCGGCCTCCTCCCCCGCCACCCCAGGGGCGGGGGCAAGCGCGGACGAAGCCCCGTTAGGGGCTCGAACGCTCCAGCTTGCTGCTGTTCGTGCGCCGAGGCCGAGCCATCCCCGACGGCGAGGGGTGCGGTGGTTTTCGGTGTTGGGCATCGTGGTGCTCCAGTGGCATAGGCGGGACGCTGTCGCATCCGTTGCATGCGTCGCGTGCCTGGTCAGCGCAGGTACGGACGGATGGGCAGGTACGGATACGTCCGTCCCGGTGTAAGAGTCCGTCCCCGCGCTGACCTGCGCGGGGACGGAAGCGACGCAGTGATACGGACCGGTGCGGTCAGGGCATCCGCTTCGGCCCGGCAGGGCCTCCGGGCAGGCCGACGGGGAGCGAACACGCCGGTGCGGTAGGCGGCTTGCATTGCGTCGGGCGGTCAGGGGAAGTGCCGCATGCGGGCTCTGGCGAAGCCTCCGCCTGGACCAGGTCGGGACAGTGGCGAGCCCAGGCATCCAGGAACCGGTTACGCAGATACGCCTTGGCCTGCTTGCCCTGGTCGAAGCGGTAGTTGACCGGGCCGATGCCGAAGTCCCGCAGCAGATTGCCCAAGTGGTAGGCGTTCAGCCCCTTCGCGCCGTGATCCGCCCACGGAGCGTCCGCGTCCTGGATCAGGGCAGCCACCAGGTCCAGGGTGGGCACGGCCTCGGGGTTCTTCGCCCGCTCGAAGATGCGATGGATGTCTCGTAGCAGGCGCGTCTTCAGACTGGTCTGTTCGTCCTGCACCGCCTCGTGCCGGGTCATGGCCAGGCAGGCGGCGCGGGCCTGGGCGGGCCAGTGACCGCCGGCCAGGTCGGCGATGATGACCAGTGGCTCCCAAGTGTCCGCTGCCCGGTCCTCCACCGGCATCGCCGGAACCATGCGGGCAGCCGTGCCGCGTAGCGGCCCAAGCCAAGCAGCCAACCGGTCACGCAGAGCGTTGAGTTCAGGCGCTGCGTATCGCGTCCGGAACGGGGCGACCTTCTCGCCGGGCTTGCGCTTCTGCATCCGCAGTACGACCGACCGGTCGGTGATCGTATCCGGCAGGTCACCGATCCCCGCGATGGCGGCCATCGCGAAGGTGGGGAACGGGGTGGGCTTGTGTTCCGGTCCGGAGATCCGCCAGGCCGGTCGGTTGCGCTGGTGTCCAGCGTTCAGCAGGCCGCGCAGGATCTCGCTGTCGCCCGCTGCCTTGGGGCTGAAGATGGTGTCGGCCTCGTCGACCAGCAAGGTGGGCGGGATCTTGCCGATGGTGCGGAAGATGACCGCCGGAGAGGTGTTCACCGTCATCATCGGGTCGTGGACGGTCTCGTAGAGCACGTCCAGCACACGGGACTTGCCGCACCCCTTGGTCGGACTCATCACCGCCAAGCGGGGCGCGTGCTGCAGAGCGGTCTGGATATGCGTGGCCGCCACCCACAGGGTGACCGCGGTCAGCGCCTCCTCGCTCGGCAGCACCACGTACTTGCCGATCATCGACCGCAACTCGTCGAGCAGCACCGCCCCCTCACGATCGGTCGCGTCCCCACCGTCCCCGGTCCCCGATCGGTCACCGGAGGTCGACGCATCCGCCGTCCCCGTCCCCGTCCCCGTCCCCGAATGGTCATCCGTCCCCAGCTCCCGGCGGGGACCGAAACCCCCGTCCCCAAGGCGCTGCGATGCGTCCCCCGACGGTCCCGGCGTGTCCCCGCTGCGGTCCCCGAACTCGGTCCCCATCGCACTGACCTGCAGATCAACAGCAGACTCAGACCTTCGGTCGACGGCAGGGGACCGGTCCCCAACCGGCAATGTGGATATCCGGTCCCCGACATCCCGTCCCCGTGTACCGGTCTCGTTTTGGGGACCGTGGTGGTCCCCATCGACCGCAATGGCCATCTGTCCGGGGACGGCATCCACGGACTGCGTGTCCTCCTGGTCCCGGGCGAGCCTGGGGATTCCCTGGCCGGGGACGGCGACCGTGGGCCAGGCAGGTTTGGGGGATGCGCCAGCGGATGGGGTGGACGTAGAGTCCTCCATAGACGTTCCTCTCCGATGAGGGCAGGTCCGGCAAGACCCGCCCTCACCCGTTCGTTCCTTCAGATATGGGCGATCAGTTGGGGAATCCTCGGCCCTCGGCGGTGGCTCGCCGGGGGCCGCTTCGTTGTCTCCGTGGGGTGTTGCAGGGTCAGACCGTGAGGTCGTACGAGGTCTGCGCATCCAGCCACGCGTCCACCTCCCGCCACCGGTAGCGCAGGTACCGGCCGACCTTGTGCACGGTCGGGCCGATACGGCGATGGCGCCACTGGTAGAGCGTCTTCACGGGTACTCCCAGGTAGGCCGCGACCTCCTCTGGCGTGGCCAGAGGGACAGGACCAGTACCGCTGGGCGCTGCGGCACGAGGGGTTCGAGGCATAGGGGCTCCTTCAGGGAAGTGGCGGGGGTGGACAAGACAGCCACAGAATTACCTGCCGCGTCCAGCGGCATTGTGCGGGAATTCCACGGCCACCCCAAACGGCCTGTCGCCGGGTGGGATAAAAACCGTAGACCCGGATCCCCGGTTGCCGAAATCGCACCGGAGACAGGGAGATTCTGTCCGCATTTTCGGCAGACGCCCCGGTCGCCCCAATCCATCCATGTCACCAGGACCGACCACAGGTCAGCGGCTCACCCGAGCACCCCCGCGACAACGGCGCGGGACCATAGCACGAGAATCCGGCTTCACCGAACCGCCCGAATTGCCGAGCGCCGCCAAGTTTTCACAACTCCTTGAGCAACCCTTGCCATGACTGCCGAATTCGAGTTACAGCTATCTGTCATGGCAACCCGACCCATTGAAATAGGCCCGGCCGGAATCCAGGCCGCGCGCAATATCGAGACCCTGCGTCTGCTGCGCGGGCTCTCCCAGCAGAGCCTCGCCGAGCGGTGCACCGCCCTCGGCCGACCCATGACCAACATCGCCCTCAGCCGCACGGAACGCGCTCGCCGCCGCTGCGACATCGACGACCTCGTCGCCATCGCCACCGCACTCTGCGTCTCGCCGAGTGCTCTGCTCGCAACCTCCGTTGCGGGGCAGCATGGCTGAGCCGTACGACCGCTGGCACAAGAAGCGACCTCATGCCGACGACGAGACCTGCACGGCTCACAAGAAGGTCCCGTCCCGCGAACACGGTCGCGGCAAGCGGTGGTTGGCTCGCTGGCGCGATCCCGACGGGCAGCAGCAAAGCGAGAGCTTCGACCGGTACGAGGACGCCCGGCAGCACCTCACCAAGATGCAGGGCAGCGTCGACGACGGCACGTACATCGACCCGAGAAGGGGCGAGGCCCAGCTCAGGGCGGTGGCCGAGCAGTGGCTGGCGAACCAGACCTTCGACAACCCTCGGACCTACGCCCAATACGAGTCCCGCGTCCGCAACCACATCGTCGGGCCGATGGGCTCGCTCAAGCTGCGCCAGATCAAGGCGTCCACCGTGCAGACCTGGATCAAGCGCCGGTTGCAGGTACTGGACGAGACGACGGTCGGGCTGGTCTTCACGCACCTGTCGTCCATCCTGGCCATGGCCGTGGACGACGACCTGATCGCCAAGAACCCTTGCGAGACGGGGTCGGTGAAGCGCGTGAAGCCGCGACGATCGAAGAAGGCGGCGAAGGACGTACCCCTCTCGTGGGAGCAGACAGATGCTCTGCGGCCGCACCTACCGGAGCGCTATCAGGCCACGGTCGACTGCGCCCGAGGGCTGGGCATGCGGCAGGGCGAGATCTTCGGCTTCAGCCCCGAGGACGTCAACTGGCTACAGAAGGACAAGGTCGTCCACATCCGCCGCCAGATCACCCACGACCGCGGCACGCTGGTCTTCGCCCCGCCCAAAGGCGGCACAGACGACGACCCCAAGGACCGCTTCGTACCGGTCGGCGATCCGCTGGCCTTGTTGCTCAGCCAGCACATGCGCAAGCACCCACCGGTAGAGGTCACCTTGCCGTGGATGACCAAGGACGGTGAGCCCGTCACCGTGCGCCTGGTGTTCACGACGCGGGAGCGTAAGCCGCTGAACAAGAACTACTTCAACTACCTCTGGAAGGGTGCCCTGGAGGCGATCGGCGCGATAACGGCCCTCAACGACAAGCCCGTTGGCAAGGGCCGCAAGTGGGAGGAGTGCCGCGACAAAATGATGCACGCCCTACGGCATCTCTTCGCCTCGGAGGCGATCAACGAAGGCGTTGACGTCTACACCCTCGCCGACCTCCTCGGCCATGAGGACCCTGCGTTCACCCTCCGCCGCTACGTCCACCGCGTGACGGGGGCGGTCGAGAAGGCCCGCAAGGCGATCGGCCGGCGCTACCGGTCCGCCGCGTGAAACGAGCCCGACGGGGTCACTCGCCTTCGAGCAGCTCAGGCCGCCACGTCTTGATTTCCGCGTCGAGTCTGCCTCGCCGTACGTCCTGGAGGGCCGCCGCATATCCGATCTCAAGTGCTCGCGCGAACACCTCAAGGACCTCCGTCGGTGCGTCGAGGTAGCCACTACCCGAGTGCAGGTTGGCAGCGGCCGCGGAGGCCAGGCGGTCGTCCTCGTCGCGCACCGTGGCTATGTGGAGGTCATTGATTGCCTGCACGAAACCGTCGAGCTGTTCCTGTGGTGTGTCCATGAGGGACAAGATGCGCAGCCGATCGCCAGCCGAAACGCTGAAACTCCGCCGCCCCGTCATCATGTGCACCGCTTGTGCACCGACCCTTTCACGGAGGGCGCGTCAATGCAGGTCAGAGGCGTTTCCAACCTCTACTTCGACATCTAGAAAGCGGTCCGGTCCCGGAGCGGTGTTTGTTGTTCCGGGGGTGGGTGTTCTCGGCCGTCGGTCGTGTCCGGTCCCTTAGGGGGCGGCGCGGTCGGCGGCTTTGTCGTGCAGTGGCAGGTGCGTTGTTACGTGGGGTGGTGGGTGGGGGGCTGAGGGTGTATCCACAGTTTGTTGATTCTGTGCAGTTTTGTCGGCGGGGGGATGGAAGACGGACTCCGGCGCCCATCTCGCTCCGTGGTGTCTGGGACCGTCGTGATGACACGGAGTGATTGCTTCCGAAGGAAGGTACGGGCCCCATGGGCATCTTCAGCCGCCGTCAGACCGCCACCGCCGAGCCCGCGTCCGGCGGCGGGCTCGGTACGCTCGTCCGGCAGGCCGGGGACGGCGGTGCCGCGCTCGATCCCGCGCTGCGCGCGCTGGACGGGCAGTGGACCATCGACCGGCCGCACAGCCGGATCGGCTTCTCCGTGCGGCACGCGATGGTCACGACCGTGCGGGGCGCCTTCGCCGACTACGACAGCACCTTGTACTTCGACGGCGTCCGGCCCTCCGCGTCCCGGGCCGAGCTCGTCATACGGGTCGCCAGCGTCGACACCGGCGTGGAGCAGCGGGACGCGCACCTCGTCGGCGGGGACTTCTTCGACGCCCGCCGCTACCCCGAAATGGTGTTCCGCAGCACCGCCACCGTCCACGAGGGCGGTGAGACCTTCCGGATGGCGGGCGACCTGACCATCCGCGACGTCACGCGCCCCGTCGAGTTGCAGCTGGACTACCTCGGCTCGGTCGTGGACCCCTTCGGTTTCGAGCGGGTCGGCTTCGACGGCACCACCACCATCGACCGCACCGAGTGGGGTCTCGTCTACAACCAGCGGCTCGCGGCCGGCGGCACCATGGTCAGCGAGAAGGTCCGGCTGCAGTTCGACATATCGGCCGTGCGGGACACCACCGCCCCCTGACGGACAGCTCTCTCAGGGCGTTGCCAGCGGCACCGGGCGTATGTGGGTCGTCAGGCGGCCCGTGTCGTCCAGGACGTGGAAGGCCACGGCCGGCGGCAGGTCGCGGTGGACGTGGTGGGACGGGTCCTCCTGGCGCTCCCAGGGGAGGCGGAGCGTGGAGACCACGCCCGGGGCCACGAGGAGGGGGCGCCCGGCGAACGTCGTCGCCGCGGGCGTGTGGGCGTGGCCGGCCAGGAACGCCGTCACGTTCGGGTGGCGGGCGGTCAGTTCCGCGAGGCGCTCCTCGTCGAACTGACGGATGCCGTCGACGTACGGCGTGTTCAGCGGGACCGGCGGGTGGTGGAAGGCGATCAGCACCGGTACCTCGGGCCGGGTGCCGGCCAGCGTGTCCGACAGCCAGGCGAGGGTCTCGTCCTCCAGCCTGCCGTGGTCCTCGCCGGGGACCGACGTGTCGCAGAGGGCGAGGACGAAACGGTCCGTGGCGTGGACGCGGTTGACCGGTGCAGTGCTCGGCGCCTCGCCCAGCAGGTGGGCACGGAACGCGGCGCGCTCGTCGTGGTTGCCCGGGCAGGCCAGCAGCGGGTGGCGGGAGGCGAGCAGCTTGCGGGCCGCCTCGTACTCGGACGGCGTGGCGTGGTCGGCGATGTCGCCGGTGGCGATGACGGCGTCCAGGTCGTACGGGAGGTCGTTCAGGTACGTCATGACCGCCCGGGTGCGCTCGACGCTGCGGCCGTCGTCCTCGTCACGGGTGTCGATGTGGGTGTCGCTCAGGTGGGCTATGACTGTCATGGTCTGGGTCGTGGTCTTGGCCGTGGTCTTGGTCTTGGTCGTGGCCGACATCGCTGGGTGGGCCTTCTTTCTCGCCGGGGGGCTTCGGCTCGCCGGCCCTCGGAGGGCCTTGTCGGGCCTTGGTCGGGGGCTCTGGGGGGCCTCTGGTTCTCTGGGGCCTCGGTGAATCTATGGGGGCCATGCGTCCGCCGTAAGGGCCACTCGTACGCAAGTGGCCCGGTCCCGCGGGCCGTTCGTTCAGCTCCGCAGGAAACGCACCGAGGGCCGCCCGCCCGAAGGGCCGCCGTCGCACTCCCCCGGTGTCACCACCGCCCGCACGCCGTACACCTCGGCGATCAGCTCCTCGGTGATCACCTCGGCCGGCGTGCCCGCGGCGTGCGCCACGCCCTCCTTCAGGACGAGCAGCTGGTCGCAGAACATCGCCGCCAGGTTGAGGTCGTGCAGCGCGATCACGCTGGTGACCGGGAGCTCCGCCACCAGGGTGAGCAGCTCCAACTGGTGCTGGATGTCGAGGTGGTTGGTGGGCTCGTCCAGCAGGAGTTCGCGGGGTTCCTGCGCGAGGGCGCGGGCGATCTGGACGCGCTGGCGCTCGCCGCCGGAGAGGGTGTGCCAGGCCTGGCCGGCGCGTTCGGTGAGCCCGGTGCGGGCCAGCGCGTCACGCACGGCCCGCTCGTCGTGCGGGGTGGGGGCCGACCACGCGCGGCGGTGCGGGATGCGGCCGAGTCGTACGACGTCTCCTACGGTCAACTCGACCTGGGTCGAGGCGTGTTGCTCCACCACGGCGACCCGGCGGGCCACCGCGCGGCGGCCCGTGTCGGCCAGGGGGCGGCCGTCCAGGGTGACCACTCCGGAGGCCGGGGCGAGGACGCCGGCGAGGAGGCGCAGGAGCGTGGACTTGCCCGAGCCGTTGGGGCCGAGGAGACCCACGGTGGCCCCGGCGGGCGGTGCGAGGCTGACCCCGTCGACGATCAGCCTGCCGCCGGCCTCCCGGCTGACCCGGTCGGCGCGCAGGCCGGTACTGGCGGTCACCTCCGGCGGGTTCACCGGGGACGAGCCAGGTGACGGCGGTGACCCTGCTCGGTCCGTCGCCGGGGACTTCGCCTCGTACCTCATGACACCCTCCGCGTCCGGTACAGCACCGCCACGAACGCCGGTACGCCGATGAGTGAGGTCACCACGCCGACCGGGACCTCCTGCGGGTCGAGCGCCGTGCGGGCCAGCGTGTCCACCCAGACCAGGAAGACCGCGCCGGCGAGCGCCGTCACCGGGAGCAGCCGGGCGTGGCCGGAACCTGCGAACGCGCGGGCCGCGTGCGGCAGTACCAGTCCGACGAAGCCGATGGCGCCCGCCGAGCTGACCAGGGCCGCGGTGAGCAGTGCGGTCGTGCAGAGCAGGATGAGCCGGGTGCGCGCGACCCGGACGCCCAGCGCCGCGGCCGCCTCCTGGCCGAACGCGAACGCGTCGAGCGTACGCGCGTGGGCGAGGCAGACGAGCAGCGTCACCGCGAGCACCGTGCCGCACAGCCACACATCCGTCCAGCCGATCCCGCTGAGCGAGCCGAGCAGCCAGAACAGCACTCCGCGGGTCGTCTCGGAGTCGGCCGCCGTGAGGACCACGAACGAGGTGACCGCGGAGAACAGCTGCATGGCCGCGACGCCGGACAGCACGACCCGGTCCGTGGTGTCGCCCAGGGTGTGGCTGAGGAGGAGCACCAGCGCGAAGGAGACCAGCGCGCCCGCGAAGGCGCCCGCCGAGACCGACACCGCTCCCCCGCCGACGCCGAGGACGACGACGGCGACCGCTCCGGTGGACGCCCCGGACGAGACCCCGAGGACGAAGGGGTCCGCGAGGGGGTTGCGGAGGAGGGACTGCATGACCGTGCCGCAGACGGCGAGGCCCGCGCCGCAGACCGCGGCGAGCAGCGTGCGGGGCATCCGCAGGTTCCAGACGATGCCGTCCCTGATGGGGGTGAGCGGGGAGTCGCCCCAGCCGAGGTGGGCCGCGACCGTCGACCACACGTCGGAGACGGAGATGTCCGCCGGGCCGATGGTCACCGCCACGGAGACGGACAGGACGAGCGCGGCGACGCCGGCCACCCACAGGAGCCCCAGCCTCGCGCCGTGCCGGAGCCCCGGCTGTCCGGTACGGGTACGGGTGTTACCCCTGTTCCCCACCGCCTCGCTCACTTGACGAGGCCGAACTTGCGCAGTCCTGCCGCGACTTGTTCGATGCCGTCGACCGTGCGGATCGTGGGGTTCATGGCCTGGCCGCTGAGCAGCACGTACCGCTTCTTCTTCACCGCGGTCAGGTTCTTCGTCGCCGGGTTGGTCTCCAGGAACCTGATCTTCTCCCGGGCGCTCTCCGCGGACTGGGACCTGCGCGTGAGGTCGCCGATGACGAGGACGTCGGGGTCGCGGTCGGCGACGGTCTCCCAGTTGATCTGGGGCCACTCCTCGCGGGTGTCGTCGAAGACGTTCTTCACGCCGAGTTCGCGGGTGATGATGCCGGGGGCGCCGCAGCAGCCCGCCATGTACGGGGCGTCGGAGTTGGCGAACCAGTACAGGAGCGTCGTGTCGGATGCGGCGGCCCTGTCGATGTCCTCGGTCGCCTTCGTGACCCGGCGCTTCAGGTCGGCGATGAGCTTCTCGCCGCGCTTCTCGACGCCGAAGACCTTCGCCAGGTCGCGCACCTCGCCGTAGACGGTGTCCATGGTGAGGGTCTTGACGCGCTTGCCGTCGCCGCCGCCGTCGTTGTCCTTGCCCGCGCAGTCGGTGGGCGAGACGTAGACGGGGACGCCGAGTCCGGTGAACTTCGTGCGGTCGGCGACGCCGCCCTTGCCGACGGTGTAGAGGAAGGAGGCGCTGACGAAGTCGGGTTCCTCGGCGAGGACCTTCTCCAGCGAGGGGTAGCGGTCGGCGAGCCGCTTCACCTTCGCGTTCTCCTGCCGGAGGTTCTTCAGGACCGGGTCGGTCCAGGTGCCGGTGCCGGCCATCCGGTCGGCGAGGCCGAGGGAGAGCAGGATCTCCGTGGACCCCTGGTCGAGGGAGACGGCCCGCCGGGGCGGCGCCTTCACCGTCGCCTCCTTGCCGCAGGAGGCGACAGTGACGGGGTAGCCGTCGGCGTTCTTGCCCGCCGGCCGCTGCGCGGAGCCGTCGCCGCACGCGGTGAGCGTGAGCGCGCCGGCGCAGAGGAAGCTGAGGAGGGCGGATATACGGGCTGTCGAGGACACGTGTTCCCTGGTCCCTTGAGTCTCGCGGCTCATACGCGGAGCCTGGCCTGCGTCTCGACCTCCGCCGCCCGGTGTGCGAGCGGAGGCGCCAGCAGGTCTTCGGACTCGGGATCGACCGGACGGGGCGCCTTCCCGGGCGTCCTGTGACACCCAGTGGCCGTGGCCCCGCCCGTCCCCCTCACCGCTGCGCGTCAGTTCCGGATTCGCACCGGATTCCCTGGCCCAGGTGTGGGTTTGACTGGCTTGCGCAAGTTATCACGCACGCCCGGGCCCGCTCATACGGCTTCGGCCGGGTCGGGCCTCGGCTCGCCGCGGTAGGTGCCGAAGGACCAGCGGTTCCCCTCCGGGTCCTCGATGCCGAACTCGCGGCTGCCGTACGGCTTGTCCTCGATCTCCGCGATGACCTTCACGCCGGCCGCGGTGAGGCGGCGGTACAGGTCGTCCACCCGCGCGGTGACGACGTACGCGGATCCGGCGCCGGGCCTGCCGCAGGTGGAGGCGGCGGCCGGGTCGTAGGAGCCGAGCATGACGCCGCCGCCCTCGGGCCAGTCGAGCTGGGCATGGGCGACGCGGCCCTCGTCCTCGTAGACGGCGGTGCGCAGGAAGCCGACGGTGCCGACCAGGAAGTCGATCAGGGCGGGGGCGTCCTTGGCCTGGAGGCCGGGCCAGATGGCGGGAGCAGGGGTGCGGAGCGGCTGCTCCGGCTCCGGGGCGCCGGAGGGCGAGTTCAGGATGGGGCCCGGTGTGGGGGCCGGGGTGGTGTTCGTGGCGGGGCTCTGGGCCGAATTCGTGGCGGGGCTCTCGGAGGAGTCTGAGGCGGGGTTCGGTGTGGTGTTCATGCCGTCGAGTCTTCGCCCTTGCCGTGCGCCCCGGCTTGGATATTCCGGCACTCTTCGGCCAGCCAGGCGGTGGGACTCACCCCCGTGTACTGCCGGAAGTCGCGGACGAGGTGCGAGTGGTCGTAGTAGCCGGCGTCGGCCGCGACCCGGGCGAGGTCGGGCGCGGCGCCCGCCGCGACCGCGCGGGCCACGGTGGCCTTGGCGTGCTGGAAGCGCATCAGACGTGCCGCCTGTTTGGGGCTCAGTCCCGTCTCGGCGCGGAAGAGCGCGGTCAGCCGGCGCTCGCTGAGCGCCACGTGCCGGGAGAGGCCGCCCAGGGTGCCCGCGCCGCGGTACCGGGCCAGCCATGCCCAGGCCTCGGCGACCTCCGGACGGACGGACCCGGCGGTGCCCCGGCGAGGCTCGTCGTACACGCGCCGCCGCAGATACGCGGAGAGGTGGGCGAAGCGGTCCTCCCAGCCGTCCAGTTCGCACAGTTGCTCGCGGACCTCGGCGGCGCGGTCCCCGAAGACGTCGGTCCCGGCGACGACGAGCGGGCCGGTCAGATCGGCGGCGGGCAGGCCGAGGAGGGCGCGGGCCGCGAGGGGGTGCACGGCGAGCTGGATGCCCGCCTCGTGCTCGGGCTGGACGACGTACGCGGGGCTCTGGTGCAGGCCGCCGACGACGATGTCGGTGCGCGTCGCGGCCGGGCCGGTGGCCTCTTCGGGGGTGGTGCCGGTAGCGATGGGCCCGTCGAGCGAGAAGATCACCGTCAGATACGGCGACGGCAGACCCCTGTGCAGGGCGGGAGGCTGCCCCGCGGTGCGGTAGCCGACCGCGGAGACGACCATGCCGTCGAGCCGGGGAACGGCCCGGGCGAACTCACGGGTGCCCATGCGTCCCAGTATGCGCGGCGCGTCGCGCTTCGTATCGCGCGGCCGAACGGCCGGAGCAGGCCGCAACCCGCCCCGGCGTCCCCCTCCGCTACCCGTGTTCACCTCCCCCATACCTCCCCGCCACGGTGACTTCGATCATGGGAAATGGGCGTCGCGCCCCATAGCATTGCGCGCCGCTCCGGACGGGGCGCATCTCGCTCTCAGGGAACGGCAGGGACGTAACGACATGGCAGTACGGGCAAAGGGCAAGCCGGGCAAGCTGAGCAAGCCGGCCGTCATCGGCACCACGGCGGCGCTGGCCGCCGCCGTCCTCGCGGGCGGCGCGCTGTGGCCGACGGACCAGGCGAGCGCCGCCGACACCTCGGCGGCCACCGCCCGTGAGCTGTCGCACTGGCCGAAGCCCGTGGCGAAGCGGCTCGGCAAGGTCATCGCCGCCAATGACCACAAGGGCGCGTACGCGGTCTTCGACGCGGACAACACGACGTACCGCAACGACCTGGAGGAGTCGCTGCTCCCCTTCCTGGAGATGAAGGGCGTCCTGACCCGCAAGACCATGGACCCCTCCCTGAAGGTCATCCCCTTCAAGGACAAGGCGGGCCACAAGGAGAGCCTGTACAGCTACTACAACCGGCTGTGCGAGGTGGACGACCAGGTCTGCTACCCGTGGGCCGCGCAGATCTTCTCCGGCTTCACGCTGAAGGAGCTCAAGGGGTACGTCGACGAGCTCCTCGCGTACGAGAAGCCGATCCCCGCCGAGTACTACGAGGACGGCGTGCTCACCAGGACCGAGGTGAAGCCGCCGGAACTGTCGCGCGGCATGCAGCAGCTCTACCGGACGCTGCGCGCCCACGGCGTCGAGGTGTACGTGGTCAGCGCGGCCGGCGAGGACCTGGTGCGGATGGTGCTCGCCGACCCGAAGTACGGGTACGGCGTGAAGCCGGAGAACGTCATCGGCGTCTCCACGCAGCTCAAGGACCGCAGGACCGGGCAGGTGACCAGCTCCCGCAAGGAGATCGCCGAGGGCCGCTTCGGCGAGAAGGACCGCGCCGAACTCGCGAAGCGGGAGCTGACGCCGAACCTGTGGGCGCCGCTGACCTGGTACGAGGGCAAGCCCGCGGCGATCAACACCTACATCGACGAGTGGAAGAAGCCGATCCTCGTCGCCGGTGACACCCCGGCGAGCGACGGCCCGATGCTGTTCCACTCCGCCGACGTGGACCACGGCGGCGTGCGCGTCTGGGTCAACCGCAAGGACTCGTACATGAAGCAGCTCGACGGGATGAAGAAGAAGAACGCCGAGCGCCAGCGCGAGCTGGGCCAGAAGGTGACCGCCGACAAGCGATGGCTGACCGTCACCCCGGACCAGATCAGCTAGGACGCCGATGCCGGCGCTGACGCCGACTCGGCGAAGGCGTCGGCCACTCGGTCCCGGTCGGCGCCGTCCGCCAGCAGCGCGTGCAGCAGGAGTCTGGCCTTCGGGGCGTCCAGCGGGCCCGCGGACATCAGCCCGCGCCCGAGCATGTCGTACTCGGAACCCGGGCCCTTGTACGTCTCGCCGAGCAGCGGGCCCGCGCCCGTGCGGGAGGCGAGGACGACGGGGATGCGGGCGGCGAGCGCGGTCAGCGGTTCGACGAGCCAGGCCGGGACGTGGCCGGCGCCGAAGGCCGCCACGACGAGTCCGCCGAAGCGTTCGTCGACGGCGTCGAGGAGTTCGCCGCGGTCGCCGAGCGTGAGCGTGACCAGGGCGACGCGGGCCGGGCCGCGCAGCCGGAGCGGGCGGGCGACGGTGGGCCGCGCCGGGCGGAGCAGGACGTGCGGCCTGCCCTCCACGACGCGGCCGAGCGGGCCCGCGCCCGGGGAGGCGAGGGCTGTCAGGGACGTGGTGTGGGTCTTGCGCACGTGCCGGGCCGCGTGGATCTCGTCGGCGAGGACCACGACGACGCCGAGGCCCGCGCAGCCCGGGTCCGCGGCGACGGCGAGGGCCGCGGCCAGGTTGGCCGGCCCGTCGGCGCCCGGCAGGTCCGGGCGGCGCATCGCGCCGGTGACCACGACGGGGGTGCGGGGCGCGCAGGCGAGATCGAGGAGGAAGGCGGTCTCCTCCAGGGTGTCGGTGCCCTGGACCACGACGACGCCGTGACCCGCCGCCGTCGCCGCGTCGACCCGCTCGGCGAGGTCGGCGACGTCCTCGAAGGCCAGGGAGGAGCTGGGGAGCCTGCGGACGTCGTGGACCCGCACGTCGACGCCGGGCGGGGCCGCGTCCGCGAGGACCTCGGCGCCGGAGAGGCGGGCCGAACCGCCGCCGCCCCGTGCGGAGATGGTGCCGCCGAGGGTGAACACGGACACGGTCGTCGCCATACGCCTCATCTTCCCTGCATGTGCCTCGCGGTCCCGGAGCCGGACCGAGGATAGGCGCCATGACCGACGACTCACCCACCGCGCCGAGCTCTTCTTCCTTGGAGGTCACCGCGACCGTCAGCGCGGCAATCGCCACCCGCACCCGGTTCAACCGACCGAAACGCCCTACGCCGACTGCGCCTTGGGGGATGCGCCAGCCGCCCGCCCCCTCCGCGGGGCGCGCGGCGCCGTCGACGTACAACTAGGGCATCTTGCGGAGCCTGCGGGCGGGCCGCTCAGCCGCGGCGCTCGCCCCCTCGGCCGTCCGGGAGCCGTCGGCGTAAAACCGGGTCAGCCAGCGGCGTATGACCAAGTCACCCCGCGCCGCCCCCAGGCGGACCCGACGGTTCCTCGTCCGTTACCCATGCTGCTATCCGCTTGGCGAGGCCGCCGCCCGCTCGGGTCCAGGCGAAGTGGTCCAGGCGGCGGCCCGCCTCCTGTGTCGTGTAGTGGCGGCGGGTGAGCCGGGCCCTCGGGACCTTGGCGAGGAGGTGGTCGAGGGCGGAGACCGGTGCGTACGTGTCCTGGTCGACGGAGATCGCGAGCACCGGCAGCGTCAGGCCGGCGAGTGCCGCCTCGTAGTCGAGCGCGGAACCCTTCGCGCTGTAGCGGCCGGTGCGGATCTGGCGTGCCCAGTCGCGCATGACGCCCTTGGGCTGGTCGCCGCCGAAGCCGAGCCGGGTGCCGGGCCAGCGGCCGAGCACGGTCGCGGTGACGGTGATCAGGAGCTGGACCAGGAGCAGACCCGCGGCGCGCGGCAGGCCGAACGCGCGGAACCAGACCGAGCCCGTCGCGACGATCGCCACCCCGTCGACGCCGCAGCCCCTGGAACCGGGGCGGCTTCCTCCCCGGGGTGTCTGACGCAACGCCGCGTAAATAAGGGCCAGTTGGCCGCCCAGGCTGTGGCCCAGGAGGTGCAGCGGTGGTTCGGGGCCGAGTTCGGCGCGGATCGCCGCGACGACCGCGGGAAGGTCCTCCTCGACGATGGCGCGGTAGCCGTGGTCGGGGGCGCCGGGCCCGGTGGCGGCCGGTGTCGCCTCGCCCTGGCCGCGCAGGTCGACGGTGAGCACCGTCAGGCCTTCGTCGTGCAGTTGGCGCGCGAAGCGGCGGTAGTAGCGGGCGGCGGTGCCCATCGCGGGCAGGATCAGCACCGCGGGGGCCGGGGGCGGCCCCGGCGCCGGGCCCGAGCCGGACGGCAGGAAGCGGTCCGGTGCGGGGGCGCGCAGCGCATGCACCGGAAGGCGGGTGCCGTCCGGGAGTTCGGCGGTCGTCAGGAGCGGCAGTTCGCCGATGGGGTCCGGCTGGGTCATGGAGCACAGCATGTCCCATCGCACAGGTGACCGCACGGGCTCGTACGAAAACGGGGCCGAGGCGGTCAACTCCCGCCACCGGCCCCGTACTTGATCGGGTCACCGCTCAGCACTCGCTCAGCAGGTGTTCACCAGGCGCTCAGCGGCTGTACCGCATCAGCGCCCGCACCATGTGGCAGGTGATGTCGGACGGCGGGTGGATCCCGACCTCCTCGGCCATGCTCCGTATGGTGCTGTTCGTCGCCTGGTTCGGCAGGTAGACGCCGGAGTCGAGCAGGGCGATGGCCAGGCGCATCGCCTTGAGGCGGCGGTTGTGGTTGATGTACCACTCGCGCGGGCGGCCGGCGGGCAGCGCCTTCTTCGCGCGCGGTGCGTACGGCAGGTCGATCAGGACGGTCTTCGGGACGGTCTTGGACACACGCTTCGACGTGAGTGCGGCAGCGGGCACGGGCATCCTCCTGTCGCGGTCGGGACCCCCCGTCGGGCGCCCTCGAACACTACTGTGATTCTACTGCGGGGCACTGACAATCGCCGCTGGCCAGACGCGCTTTGAGGTATTCGAACAGAGACCTGTCGCACACCCTGGAACGGGTGGTTCGCAGGTAGCGTGTGAGGCATGGAGATCTGGATCAACCCCGCCTGTTCGAAGTGCCGCAGCGCCCTCACCCTGCTCGACGCGGAGGGCGCCGACTACACGGTGCGCCGCTACCTCGACGACGTTCCGACCGAGGACGAGATCCGTGCCGTGCTGGACCGTCTCGGCCTGGAGCCCTGGGACATCACGAGGACCCAGGAGGACGCCGCGAAGGAGCTCGGCCTCAAGGACCGCGAGGCCTGGCCCCGCGACGAGACCGGCCGGGACCGCTGGATCAAGGCGCTCGCCGACCACCCGAAGCTGATCCAGCGCCCGATCATCACGGCCGACGACGGCACGGCGGTGGTGGCCCGCTCGGAGGAGGCGGTGCGGGACGCGCTCTCACGCTGAGGCACGGGTGAGGAACTCCCCCACCGCCCGGTCGAGTTCGGCGGGCCGGGCGAGGGGCAGCCCGTGATGGGAGACGCCGGGCAGGGTCGCCACCGTCACGTCGGGGAGGAGCGCCGCGGCGCGCGAGGCGACCTTCCGCGCGTCGTGGGCGCGGCCGCGCTCCGCGAGGAGCACCAGCGTGGGCGGCCGCAGGGCGCGCAGGGCCGCCGGGTCCGGGCGCGGCCCGGTGACCGGCCGGGCGGAGGGGAATGCGGCGGCGCGCTCCTGGAGGGTGAGCCAGTCGGCGTCGAGCGGGGCGCCGCCGGTCTCCCAGGCGAGGAAGGCGCGGGTGGCGCGCGCCGAGGGGCGCAGCAGGGTCGGCAGGGCGCGCAGCAGGTAGCCCGGGCGGAACCCGGCGAAGCACTGTGTGGGGTCGAGGAGCACCAGGCGCCGCACCCGGTCGGGTGCGCGCAGGGCGTGGTGCAGGGCGATCCAGGCCCCGTACGAGTGTCCGCAGAGGTCGGCGGCCGGGACTCCGAGGCCGTCGAGCAGGGCGTCGAGCCAGGCCGTGAGGTCGGCGGCGGTCCGCAGGGGCCGACCGGCCGCGGGGACGCTGCGTCCGGGTTCGCCGACCAGGTCGACGGCGAACACCTGGTGCGTACGGGCGAGTCCGGCCGCGTTGGCGAACCAGGTGACGCCCGTCGCGCCCCCGCCGGGCAGCAGGACGAGCGGGGTGGCGCCGGCCGGGCCGTGGACGGTGAGGTGGGTCTCCCCGTAGGGCGTGGGCACGGTCCTGGTCGTGGTCGCCGGGGGCCACTTGGCGAGGACCGCGTCGTACGCGGCGCGGAACGCCTCGTCCCCGGGCAGGGTGTCGGGTCTGTGCCGCTTCCGGTCCACGCTCCGCCTCCGTATTATCTCGCTCAGCGAGAGAATAGACGAGGTGGACCATGCCGAACAGCCCCGGCCGCGAACTGGAGATCGTGCATCTCCTGCGCGCCGTCACCGTCGAACTGAGCCTGCGCAGCGCCGTCTTCGCCGCGCGCCACGGCATGCACCCCACCGACGTGCGCGCCCTGATCCGCCTGATGGACGCGCGCCGCGCGGGCACGCCCCTGACGGCGGGCCGGCTCGGCGAGGAGCTCGGCCTGCACTCGGCGGGCACGACCGGCCTCATCGACCGCCTGGAACGGCTCGGCCACGTCCGGCGCGTACGGGACGAGTGCGATCGGCGCCGGGTCCTCATCGAGCTCGACGAACGGGCGGTGGCGCTCGGGCAGTCCTTCTTCGGTCCGCTCATCGGGCGCGCGGTGGAGCTCCTCGAGGGGTACGACGAGCGGCAACTCGCGGCGGTGGAGGGGTTCCTGGGCGGGGTGCTCGACCGGGCCGCCGCGACGGCCGCCGACCAGGACGGATAAAGGGAATGGATGGTTCCGGACTGATGGAACAGATACGGCAAACCGTTACATAGGCCTGCATAGCGTGGGGAGCTCCACGAGCCGACGACCGGACCGAGCGTCCGGCACACGGAAAGGAGCGCGCCGTGCGGAGCTGGATGTTCGGGGGCGTATACGGAACGGTCCTCGCGAGCGCGCTGCTCGCGGCACTGCAGTCGGAGGGCACGCCCTACACGCCGTACTACGACGCGGCCTGGGTCATGGTCACCGCGGGCACCGCCGCCCTCGCCCACGGATACGCCCACCACATGTCCTCCCACCAGCCGGGCCCGGGCCTCCACCGCTGGCGCCGGCTGGCCTGGGCGCTCGCCGACGAGTGGCCGGTCGTCATCGCCTGCTGGCCCACCGTGCTCCTGCTCGTGCTCGCGGGCGCCTTCGGCTGGCCCGAGGCCCCGGTCACGTACACCGGGCTGCTCCTCAACGCCGGACTCCTCTTCGGCTGGGGCACCTTCGCCGCCCTGCGGGTGGGCCACCGGCGCCGCCCGGCCGTCCTGATCGGCGCCGCCGACGCGGCGATCGGCCTGGTCATCG
The DNA here is from genome assembly GCF_055607265.1 of Streptomyces sp. NPDC037013. Taxonomy (NCBI): domain Bacteria; kingdom Bacillati; phylum Actinomycetota; class Actinomycetes; order Kitasatosporales; family Streptomycetaceae; genus Streptomyces; species Streptomyces sp. NPDC037013. The sequence goes on from NZ_JBVJRV010000003.1 coordinate 78,429, forward strand.
CGGCCGCCAACGCCGTCATCAAGTGACCGCGCCGGTGAGGTGGGCCACACGCGCTTCAGGTAACACGGGGTTCACACAAGAGCAACGGTCGGGAAATCGCCGGTTGCCAGGCTGCCGCACATCACCACGGCACCGCAGCACCCGCACGTTCTGCGCCGTACCGAGCGTTTAAAGGATGAGGCAACCGTGACCTTCAAGGCCGAGTACATCTGGATCGACGGCACCGCCCCCACCGCCAAGCTCCGTTCGAAGACGAAGATCCTCGCGGACGACGCGAAGGGCGCCGAGCTTCCGCTGTGGGGCTTCGACGGATCCAGCACGAACCAGGCCAAGGGTCACGCCTCCGACCGCGTGCTCAAGCCCGTCTTCACCTGCCCGGACCCGATCCGCGGCGGCGACGACGTACTCGTCCTGTGCGAGGTCCTCAACACGGACATGACCCCGCACGAGTCCAACACCCGCGCCGAACTGGCCGAGGTGGCCGCCCGTTTCGCCGGGCAGGAGCCGATCTTCGGCATCGAGCAGGAGTACACCTTCTTCGAGGGCGACCGGCCGCTCGGCTTCCCCGTCGGCGGCTTCCCCGCCGCGCAGGGCGGCTACTACTGCGGCGTCGGCTCGGACGAGATCTTCGGCCGTGACGTCGTCGAGGCGCACCTGGAGAACTGCCTCAAGGCCGGTCTCGGCATCTCCGGCATCAACGCCGAGGTCATGCCCGGCCAGTGGGAGTTCCAGGTCGGCCCGCTGGCCCCGCTGGAGGTCTCCGACCAGCTGTGGATCGCCCGCTGGCTGCTCTACCGCACCGCCGAGGACTTCAAGGTCTCCGCCACCCTCGACCCCAAGCCGGTCAAGGGCGACTGGAACGGCGCCGGCGCGCACACCAACTTCTCCACCAAGGCAATGCGCGAGGGTTACGCCCCCATCATCACCGCCTGCGAGGCCCTCGGCGAGGGCTCCAAGCCGCTGGACCACGTCAAGAACTACGGCGCCGGCATCGACGACCGCCTCACCGGCCTGCACGAGACCGCCCCCTGGGACGAGTACAAGTACGGCGTCTCCGACCGCGGCGCCTCGGTCCGCATCCCCTGGCAGGTCGAGGTGGAGCAGAAGGGCTACATCGAGGACCGCCGCCCGAACGCCAACGTCGACCCGTACGTCGTGACGCGGCTGCTCGTCGACACCTGCTGCACGGCCCTGGAGAAGGCCGGCCAGGTCTGATCCCGGACCGCCCGGCACCGAAGGGGGCGTCCACCGACCGAGGTGGGCGCCCCCGCCGCCATCTGATTCAATGGACCCCATGGGCAGCCACCGGAACACCTCGACGGGTCGTCATGACCTCGAGCCCTTCTGGCCCTCCCGGCAGCATCACGACTTCGACCGGGTGTGTTGCCGCGCGATGAACGCGCGGGCCCTGTAAAGCCGTTGCACCCGGCCTGATGCCGCCGCAACCGGCCTTCGCCTGACGCGCACGACGTACGTCTCGTTCTCGACGACTCCTTCGCGCGAAAGAGCTGACCCCACCATGGCGAACTCCCGTACCTTCACCGCCGCCGCTCCCGCCGGCGTCGCCCCCGTCCCCACCCCCGCCGCCCGCGGCCGGCTGCGGGCCGTCGCGCCCGACGAGGTGGCGCAGATCTCCGACTTCCTGCCGCCGGGCGCCACCTGGCTGCCCGCGCCGCAGCACTCCCTGCCGACCCTGCCGGGGCAGCCGCCGATGGTCGGCTACCTCGTCCTCGTACCGGCAGGCCAGGAACCCACCGCCGACCCGGTGGTGCCGCGGGAACGGCCCGCGCACGCCACGGGACCGATCAGGATCGACGCCGCGCAGCGCGCCGCCGAGGTCGACGGCCGCATCCTCGACCTCACCTATCTGGAGTTCGAGCTGCTCGCGCATCTCGTCGCGCACCCCCACCGGGTGCACACCCGCGACCAGTTGGTCACCACGGTGTGGGGGTACGGGCACGTGGGCGACGGCCGGACCGTCGACGTCCATGTCGCGCGGCTGCGGCGCAAGCTCGGCGCGGAACACCGCAGGGCCATCCAGACGGTGCGCCGCGTCGGCTACAAGTACGCGCCGCCCACACCCCGCTGACCTGCGGCAGTGCCGCGGAGCCGGGCTCTGCCCGGAGCAGAAACCGGTTCCGCGGCGCGGCCCGTGCGGGCAGAGTCACCCCCATGAGACTTCTGATGCTGGGTGGTACCGAGTTCGTGGGACGCGCGGTCACCGAGGCGGCCCTCGCCCGTGGCTGGGAGGTGACCGTCTTCCACCGCGGTCACCACGCGGCGCCCGAAGGGGCCCGGAGCGTGCACGGCGACCGCACGGCCGAGGGCGGCCTCGCGGGACTCGCCGACGGCGAGTGGGACGCGGTGGTCGACACCTGGTCGGCGGCGCCCCGGGTGGTGGGCGAATCGGCGCGGCTGCTCGCGGGGCGGGCCGAGCGGTACGTGTACGTCTCCAGCGGTTCGGTGTACCGCTACCCCGGGGCGGCCGGCTCCGACGAGGACTTCCCGGTGGTGGACGGCGACCCGGACGCGGAGGCGACGGCGTACGCACAGGACAAGCGGGGCGGTGAGCTGGCCGCGGTCGCCGGGTTCGGCGCCGGGCGGACGGTGCTCGCGCGCGCCGGGCTGATCCTCGGCCCCCACGAGAACATCGGGCGGCTGCCGTGGTGGCTGAACCGCGTCGCGCGCGGCGGCCCCGTGCTCGCCCCCGGCCCGCGTGACCTGGACATCCAGTACGTCGACGTGCGCGACCTCGCCGCGTGGATCCTCGACGCGGCCGTCGCGGGGCTGCACGGACCGTACAACCTGGTCAGCCCGCAGGGGCTGACCACCATGGGCGAACTGCTCGACGCGTGCGTGGCGACGGCCGGCGCTCCGGACGTGTCGCTGCGCTGGACGGCTCCGGAGGTGGTGCTCGGCGCGGGGATCGAGCAGTGGACGGAGCTGCCGGTGTGGCTGGCCCCCGGCGAACTCCACGACACGATGCACCGGACGTCCTCGCGGAAGGCGATCGAGGCGGGGCTCCAGGTCCGCCCCGTCGCGGACACGGTCGACGACACCTGGGAGTGGCTGCGCTCCATCGGCGGGACGGCACCGCAGCGGCCCGACCGGCCGGTGGTGGGGCTCGCCCCCGAGAAGGAGGCGAAGGCGCTGGGCCTCTGAGGCGCGCGGGACGGCCCCGGTGCGCGATGGGCACCGGGGCCGCTCCATGACATTCAGGGCCGCGTCAACGACCGCTCGCCACCGGGGCGTTGGGCCACCCGGCCCGCGGCGGCGCGTCCGGCGCCTCCTCCTCGTGGGAGAGCTGCGGCAGCCACCTCAGGTACCGCGGGGTGTGCCAGTTGCGCTCGCCCAGCAGGGTCATCAGGGACGGCAGCAGGACCATGCGGACCACCGTGGCGTCCAGCAGGACCGCCACTCCCAGGCCGACGCCCATCTGCTGCATGTCCTGCATGGACAGCGTGCCGAAGACCGCGAAGACGGCCACCATGATCACGGCCGCGCCGGTCACCGCGCCCGCCGTGCGCGTGATGCCCTCGCGGATCGCCGAGCGGTTGTCCATGCCCCGGTCGCGGAACTCGCGGATCCGGGAGACCACGAACACGTGGTAGTCCATGGACAGGCCGAAGAGGACGACGAGGACGAAGAGCGGCATCCAGTTCTCGATCGCGCCGGCCTTCTCCGAGCCGATCAGCTCCACCCCCCAGCCGTGCTGGAAGACGGCGGTCATCACGCCGTAGGCGGCGCCCACCGAGAGCAGGTTGAGCGCGATCGACGTCACCGCGATCACCACCGAGCGGAAGCTGAGGAGCATCAGCAGGAAGGTCACCGCCGTGATGAAGGCGAGGACCGGCAGGATGCCGCTGCCCAGCTGATCGCCGAAGTCCTCCGAGGAGGCCAGGTCGCCACCGACGTACGCCTTCGCGGGCACGCCGTCGAAGGCGGCCGGGACCGTGTCGTCCCGCAGCCGGTGGAGGGCCTTCTTCGCCTCGGCGTCGGTGCCGCTGCCCGGCAGCGGGACCGTGATCTCGGCGACGTCCGCCGCCCGGTGCACGGTGAGCGCGGCACCGTCACCGGCCTGCCGCGTCAGCGAACCGAGCGCGGCCCGCACCGGCTCCGCGTCGATGTCGTCGGCCTTCACCACCACCCGGGCGGGGGCGGGCCCGCCGGGGAACTTCTCGGTGATCTTCTCGTACGAGACGGAGAGCGGGGCGTCCGAGCCGAACTGCTTCTCCAGGCCCAGCTGTTCGGTCTTCATGCCGAGCGCCGGCGCGGCGAGGGCGAGCAGCAGGACGGCGGCGCCGGCCGCGAAGAACTTCGGGCGGGCGAGGACGGGCCGCAGGACGGTGCCCGCGATGGCGCCGCCGGCGTGCGCGCCCTTCTTGGCGCGGCGGTTGAGGAACGGGATGCGGCCGGCGTCGATCCGGTCGCCGAGCCAGGCGAGGAGCGCGGGCAGGACCGTGACCGAGCCGAGCATCGCCACGCACACCACCAGGATCGTGGCGACGGCGAAGCCCTTGAAGAGGAGCAGCCCGGAGAAGAACATGCCCGCCATCGCCACCATCACGGTGAGGCCGGAGACCAGGACGGCACGTCCGCTGGTGGCCGCCGCGATCCGCAGGGCCGTCTCCGCGTCCCGGCCGGCGGCCCGCTCGTCGCGCTCGCGGCGCAGGTAGAACAGGCAGTAGTCGACACCGACCGCGAGGCCCATCAGGAACATCACGGAGTACGTCGTCTCGGCGAGGTGCAGCTGATGGCTCGCGAGCGAGAGCAGTCCGAAGGCCGCAAGGCACGCGGTGAGCGCGAGCCCCACCGGGAGCAGCGCCGCGACCACCGCGCCGAAGGCGATCAGGAGGATGCCGAGCGCCAGCGGCACCGCCGTCAGCTCGGCCTTCCTGAAGTCGTCGGAGAGCAGGTCGGAGAGGGCCTTCTGGGCGCTGGCGTCGCCGAACTGGTGGACGGTGACGCCGTGGTCCGCCCCGTCCTCCGCCGCCTTCGCGACGGCGTCGAGCACCGGCTGCACACGGTCGCCGGCGTCGTCCGACGCGCCCTTGATCTCGAAGCGGAGCAGCGCGTCCCTGCCGTCGTCCGAGGGCAGCGGCGCCCGCAGCCCGCGTACGTCGCCGGTCGCCGTCAGGGCTCGGGACAGGTCGGCCGCCGCGTCCCGCCACCCGTCGGCGGACCGCGCGCTGACCATGACGAGCTCCGCCGCGGGCTCGTCGATGCCGGCGTCCTCGAGGATCTTCGCGGCCCTGGCCGAGTCGCCGACGTCCATCTCGTCGTCGGAGGCGGTGACCATGCCGGAGCCCCCGCCGATCACCGTGGCGAGCACCACGAAGACCAGCCAGCCGAGGACGGCCGCCTTTCTGTGGTGTGCGCTCCACACACCGATTCGTGCCGCGAGGTTCTGCCTCATGGCGATCCGCCCCCATCAACTCTGCGTATATGCGCCGGACATGACGCCTCACACGCTAGGAACCGGCGGGTGCGCGCCCCAGCCGCCGAGGCCCCCTCTCCGCGGAGCGCAGGGCGAGGCCGGGGGGTGTCGTCAGGTACACCCCGGGACGGGTGCGGAACCCAGTGCCCCGCACCGGCGCGACCAGCCAGAATGGGGGGGGTGCCGGTCGCGGGAGCGGGCGGCGGGACGATCCGACGAGAGGGGCTCATGGCCATGACGAGGCTACGGAACGCGGTGGCCGCCGGAGGGCGGGGCCTCTATCTGGCGATCTTCTCGCTCGCGGGCTCGGTCACCCTCTTCGTCCTCTCCGTGCTGTCGATCGCGTTCATCCTGCTCGGGGTCGGGGTGTTCACCACCCCCGTCGTCCTGACGGCGGTCCGGGGGTGGGCGACCCTGCGGCGCGACCAGGCCGGCCGGTGGGCGGGCGTGCGCATCCCGGTCCCGTACCGGGCGCTCCCCGCCGACCTGCGCACCGGCGTCACCGGGCAGGTGGAGCGCTGTTCCCTGATGCTCAAGGACCCGGCGACCTGGCGGGACCTCCAGTGGCTGCTGGTCGACATGACCGGCGGAGTGCTCACCTCGATCTTCGCCCCCGCGCTGCTGCTCTACTGGCTGTACGGCTGGGTCCTCGCCCTCGGCGTCTGGAAGCCGATCTACGAAGCGGGCGGCGGCGAGTGGTACGGGTTCATCCACGTCACCTCGCAGTCCGCGGCGAACCAGGCCGCGGCGCTCGGCACGGCCCTGCTGGTGCTCGGCGTTTTCGTCAACCCGTCCCTGATCCGCGGCCACTTTCTCCTCGCCCGTACGCTGCTCGCGCCCACCACGAGCATGCGGGAGCGCGAACTGGCCCTGCGCGTCGACCGGTTGACCGAGACCCGGCACGACGCCGTGGACAACTCCGCCGCCGAGCTGCGCCGCATCGAGCGCGACCTGCACGACGGCGCGCAGGCCCGGCTTGTCGCCATGGGCATGGACCTCGGCACCATCGAGGCGCTGATCGACGCGGATCCCGCCAAGGCCAAGGAGCTGCTCGCCAAGGCCCGGCAGAACTCCGGCGAGGCGCTGACCGAGCTGCGCGACCTGGTCCGCGGCATCCATCCGCCGGTCCTCGCCGAACGCGGCCTCGGCGACGCGGTGAAGGCCCTCGCGCTGCGGCTGCCGGTCGCCACGGAGGTCGACGTGGAGCTGGCGCGCCGCGCCCCGGCGCCGGTCGAGTCGGCCGCGTACTTCGCGGTCAGCGAGAGCCTGACCAACGCGATCAAGCACTCCGGCGCCGACCGCATCTGGGTGGACATGCACCACGCCGACGGCATGCTGCGCATCGCCGTCACCGACAACGGCAAGGGCGGGGCGGTGGTGGGGGCGGGCTCCGGGCTGAGCGGCGTCGAACGCCGGCTCGGTACATTCGACGGCGTACTGGCCGTCAGCAGTCCCGCGGGCGGCCCGACCATGGTGACCATGGAGATCCCTTGCGAGTTGTCCTAGCCGAAGACCTCTTCCTGCTCCGCGACGGCCTGGTGCGGATGCTGGAGGCGTTCGACTTCGAGATCGCGGCGGCCGTGGAGAGCGGGCCCGAACTGACCAAGGCCCTCGCGGAGTTGCAGCCGGACGTCGCCGTCGTCGACGTCCGGCTTCCGCCGTCCCACACCGACGAGGGCCTGCAGTGCGCGCTCGCCGCGCGCCGGGCCCGGCCGGGGCTGCCCGTCCTGGTCCTCTCGCAGCACGTGGAGCAGTTGTACGCGCGCGAGCTGCTTGCCGACGGCAACGGCGGGGTGGGCTACCTCCTCAAGGACCGGGTCTTCGACGCGGCGCAGTTCATCGACGCCGTGCGCCGGGTCGCGGCCGGCGGCACCGCGATGGACCCGCAGGTCATCCAGCAGCTCCTCTCGCGGCGCTCGGCGGACCAGCCGCTCGGCGCGCTCACCCCGCGTGAGCGCGAGGTGCTCGAACTCATGGCGCAGGGACGCTCGAACGCGGCGATCGCCGCGCAACTGGTCGTCACCGAGCGGGCCATCGCCAAACACACCTCCAACATCTTCGGCAAACTGGATCTGGCGGTCTCCGACGACGACAACCGGCGCGTGCTAGCCGTCCTCGCCTACCTGGACCAGGGGCGCTGAAGACCAGGAGCGCTGAAGCCCAGGGGCGCTGAACACGCCGGGCCCTTGATGCGTATGTAGCCCCATGGGACGCACAAAGGGACGTACTTCACGAAAACGATCAAGGCTCGCGGGTCGCATGGTCGCCGCGTCCGCGGCGCTGCTGCTGGGCGGCGGAGGTCTCGTCGCCGTGAACGTCTACGCCAACGCCGAAGAGGGCGCGGACCGGCCGCCGCCCCAGAACGCCGCCCAGCAGGTGTCGACCATCAGCTGTCCGGACGTGGGGAACCGGCTACCGGAGGTCCCGCGCGGGGCGCGCGGCGAGGTCGACAGGGGCCTGGCCGAGCTGGACACCCAGATCACCCGGGCCTACGACCGGTTCGGCCGGGTGCGGGACAAGCAGTCCGTCCTGCCTCCGCTGGAGGAGGAACGGCGCGGCACGCTCGGCCGGATCGGCGACGCGCTGGCCGACTCCGGCGCCCGGCCCGACGGCCTGGACGGCATGGCGCCGTGCACCCTGCGCGCGGACGACCGGCAGCCCGGACAGGGCCAGGGCCAGAGCGGCAACGGCCCCGAGGCCGGTGACTTCGTTCCGATCCAGTCCGTCCGGCCCGGCGCGGGCCGCCCCCGCGACGGCCGCGGCGCCTCCCGGGGCACCTTCACCACCGACTGCGGCCGGAACGAGAACGGCAAGTTCAACCCGGACAACGTCATCGTGGCCCCCGGCGTCAGCAACGGCGCGCACCACATGCACGACTACGTGGGCAACCAGGCCACCGACGCCTTCTCCGACGACGGCGATCTCGCGAACGGCGGGACGAGCTGCCGCAACCGGGGCGACAGGTCGACCTACTACTGGCCCGTGCTGAGGCTGCAGAACGGCAAGGACGAGAACGACGCCGGGGCCGACGGCGGCGGCCGGGACCAGAACGTCGGCGAGATCCAGACCCCGGCGGCGGTCTCGCTGAAGTTCGTCGGCAACCCGCGGAGCAAGGTCGTGCCGATGCCGCGCTTCCTGCGCATCATCACCGGCGACGCCAAGGCCTTCACCAACGGCGACGCCAACGCCAACGCCTCCTGGAGCTGCACCGGGTTCGAGAACCGGCAGCTGAAGGACAAGTACCCGATCTGCCCCGAGGGCAGCAAGGTCGTACGGACGTTCCGCTTCCAGAGCTGCTGGGACGGGCGGAACACCGACAGCGCCAACCACCGCACCCACGTCGCCTTCACCGACCCGCGCACCGGCGCCTGCCCACAGGGCTTCCGCGCCATTCCGCAGCTCGTGCAGCGCATCGTGTACGACGTGCCGCCGGGCCCCGGCTTCGCCGTCGACTCGTTCCCCGAGCAGTTGCACAAGCCGGTCACCGACCACGGCGACTTCATCAACGTCTTCGACGAGCGTCTGATGCGGCGCGTCGCGCAGTGCGTCAACGCGGGGCAGCGCTGCACCTGACCGATCGTCCGACAATCGTTCAGCCCATGCGGTGATCGTGGTGGCCGCCGTGTCTCCCCGCGGCGTCCACCACGGTCCCGCCCAGCCGGCCGCGCAGGGCCGCGATGTCCCGGGCGCCGCCGACCGCCACCCAGGACCCGCCGACGAGGTACGTGCCCCCGTAGTCGTCCGCCTCGTCGAGCCATTCGGCCTGGCCACGGGCGTCCGTAAAGGTTACGAGGACGTAGCGCCGGGCACCGTTCTCACAGGTGGCCTGGCGCAGTTCGGCCGCGTCCGTCCGGATCTCGGGCCTGCACCCCGCCTCGGCCGCCAGCTGCTCCAGGCTGCCGCTCGCCGTGTCCGGCGTGCCGTCACCCCCCGAGCCGCACCCCAGCACCATCAGCAGACCTCCCACAGCCATGCCCGAAAGCGCGCTCCGTGCTGCCCTCATCGTCACACCAGCCTCTCCCGGCGACTTGAACACGCCATCTCCCTCTCCACCGTTGAGCGCGGGGGGCGGCACGGCTACCGTGCGCCGCAGCCTTCACCCTCAGGGGGTACACATGTCCGAACTGTCCCGACGTTCCGTGCTCGGCACCGCCGGCGCGCTCGGCCTCGGCGCCGCCGCCACCGGGATGCCGCTGCCGGCCCACGCCGCCGATGGCCCCACGGAGTCCGCCGGGGGCCCCGCCTTCGATACGGATTCCGCGCGCTCGGCACTCAACAGACTTCTGCCGCGCCACGCGGAGCAGCTCCGTCTCAGACTCGTCCCGGCGCGCGGCCACGAGGACCGCTTCCGGGTCACCGGCACCACAGGGCGGATCCAGGTCACCGGCACGACGCCCGCCGTGCTGCTCACCGGCGTCCACTGGTACCTGAAGTACGTGTGCGGCGCCCATATCACCTGGAACGGCAGCCAGTTGGAGCTGCCGCACCGGCTGCCCGCGCCGGCCAGGCCGCTGGAACGTTCCACCACGCTCCCCCACCGGTTCGCCCTCAACGACACCAACGACGGGTACACCGCCCCGCACGCCGACTGGGCGTACTGGGAGCGGATGATCGACGTACTCGCCCTGCACGGCTGCAACGAAGTCCTGGTCATCGCGGGTGCCGAGGCCGTGTACCACCGGGTGTTGCAGGAGTTCGGCTACTCCGACGCCGAGGCCAGGGCCTGGCTGCCCGCCCCCTCGCACCAGCCCTGGTGGCTGCTGCAGAACCTCTCCGACTACGGCGGCCCCCTCTCGCACGAACTCATCGACGAGCGGGTCGAGTTGGGCCGGCGCATCGTCGGGCGGCTGCGCGAGCTGGGCATCGCGCCGGTCTTCCCCGGCTACTACGGACATGTGCCGGACGGCTTCGTCGAGCGCAACGGCGGCGACGCGCGCGTGGTGCCGCAGGGCACCTGGCACGGGTTCCACCGGCCCGACTGGCTCGACCCGCGCACGGACGCGTTCGCGAAGGTCGCCGCCTCCTTCTACCGGCACCAGAAGCGTCTCTTCGGGCCCGCCGACCACTTCAAGATGGACCTGCTGCACGAGGGCGGCACCGCGGGCGACGTGCCCGTGCCCGCCGCCGCCCGGGGGGTCGAGGCCGCCCTCCAGAAGGCGCGGCCCGGAGCCACCTGGGTGATTCTCGGCTGGGAAGCCAATCCGCTTCCGGAGCTGCTCGACGCCGTCGACAAGCGGCGGATACTGATCGTCGACGGCGTCTGTGACCGGTACGCCAGCGTGACGGACCGGGAGAAGGACTGGGGCGGCACCCCGTACGCGTTCGGGACCATCCCCAACTTCGGCGGACGCACCACGATCGGGGCGCGCACCCACATCTGGAACGAGAAGTTCTTCGCCTGGCGCGACAAGGCGGGCAGCGCCCTGGCCGGCACCGCGTACATGCCCGAGGCCGCCGACCGTGACCCCGCCGCCTTCGAGCTCTTCTCGGAGCTCGCCTGGACGAAGGCCCCGGTGGACCGGGCCTCCTGGTTCTCCTCCTACGCCGACTTCCGGTACGGCGCACGCGACCGGTCCGCGCGGGCCGCCTGGCGGGCGCTGAACGACACCGCCTACCAGCACACCGCCGTGGAGCGCAGCGACGCGCACGACTCGCTGTTCGCCGCGCGGCCCGACCTCGCCGCCGCCCGCGCCGCCGAGTACGCGCCGCGCGCCCTCACCTACGACCCCGGCCGGTTCGACGCCGCGCTCGCCGGGCTGCTCGGCGTGGGCGGCGCGCTGCGCACCAGCGCCGCCTACCGGTACGACCTGGTCGACGTGGCCCGGCAGGCGCTCGCCCACCGCAGCCGGCAGCTCCTGCCGCAGCTGCGGGCGGCGTACGCGCGAAAGGACGAGGAGACCTTCCGGACGCTGTCGACGCTGTGGCTGCGGCTGATGCGGCTCTCGGACGAGGTGACCGGGACCGACCCGGCGTTCCTGCTCGGCCCCTGGGTGGCGGCCGCCCGGCGGATGGGGACGAACGACGCCGAGCGCGCCGAGTTCGAGCGGACCGCCAAGGTGCTGATCACCGTGTGGGGAGGGCGCGCCACGTCCGACGGCGGCAGGCTGCACGACTACGCCAACCGCGAGTGGCAGGGCCTCATGGCCGACTTCTACGTGCCCCGGTGGCAGAAGTGGCTCGACGAGCTCACCGACGCGCTGGCCGCCGGGCGGGCGCCGCGGACGGTCGACTGGTTCGCGTTCGAGGAGCCGTGGACCCGGGAGCGCAAGGACTATCCGCTGCGGCCGGTCGCCCCCGCGTACCGGACCGCCGCGCGCGTACGGGACGTCCTGGCGCGGGCGCCCTACCAGGGCACTCTGACCGTCACCGCCGAGCCGTCCACCATCCCGCCGGGCGGCTCCACCCGCCTGGAGGCCGTCTTCCGCAACGTCAACGGGTTGCGGGCCACGGGGCGCGTCGACTTCACGTTGACGGGTCTCGACGCGGAGCCGTCCGGCACGGTCTCCCTGCCGCGGGTCGCGCCCGCGGGGACGGGCAAGGTGGCGTGGCGGGCCACGACCCCCGACACGCCGCTCGACCGGCCGCTGCGCCCGATGCCGTACGAGATCGCCGTGAAGTACGGTCCGGCCGGCGAGCCGCGTGTGCGCACCGTCCACGACGGGACCCTGTTCGAGGCGGGGCCGTTGAGCGGCGCCTGGAAGACGTACACGAACAACGGTGCCGTCTTCGGGGAGCTGGCCGGGCGGTACGCGATCAACGGCGGCGGTGCGGACCTGTGGAAGGGCACGACGGAGTTCGGGACGCTGTACCGGCAGGACGTACTGCGGGACGGGGTGTCCGTGACCGTACGGGTCGACGCGCAGGAGGTCACGGGGCCGTGGGCGCGAGCGGGCATCATCAGCCGCGCGGCGCTGGGCACCCCCGGCTCCCGCGGGTTCGTGGACCTCGCGGTGACGCCCGCCAACGGGGTCGTGCTGTCGTACGACACGAACGGTGACGGCACGCTGGACACGTACAAGCGGCTGACGGGGATCAAGGCGCCGGTGCTCCTGCGGCTCTCCCGGGAGGGCGACTCCTTCACCGGGGCGTGCTCCACGGACGAGGGGGCGTCGTGGCGGACGGTGGCGCGGGTGACGGTGGCCGGGGCGGCCGGCTCCCAGGACGCGGGGCTCTTCATGAGCGCCACGAACGGGGGCGACGGGGAGCGCGGCACCGTGGAATTCAGCGGGTGGAAGGTGACATAGGGGGCGCAATCGGCGCGGGGCCGGGGCCGTCCTCGCCCCCGCGCCGAAGGGCCCGGGAAAAAGGGGTGACGTGAGGGCACCGGCGGTGCCAGGGTGACCGCATGGATCATGACTGGGAGAAGCGGCTCGGGGCGGCCTGGGACACGCTGGACGACCTCGACGAGGCGGAGTTCCGCCGCGTGATCGACGCGCTCGTCGCCGAGCTGCCCGAAGGGGACCCCGTCGGCCTCTTCGAGCGGGCCTGCGCCTTCGATTCGACCGGTCACTCCGACCGCGCCGTGCCCCTCTACCAGGAGGCCCTGGACCGCGGACTGACCGGATACCGCAAGCGGCGCACCGCCATTCAGCTGGCGAGTTCGCTGCGCAACACGGGACGCGCCGAGGAGGCCGTCGCCCTGCTCACCCCCGAACTGGACGCGCCGTCGGACGAGTTGGACGACGCCGTGCGCGCCTGTCTCGCCCTGTGCCTGGCGAGCCTCGGACGCGAGCGCGAGGGACTCTCCCTGGTGCTCGGCGCCCTTGCGCCCCATCTGCCCCGCTACCAGCGGTCGATGGGCCATTACGCCCGCGCGCTCATGGAGGACGTCCCGCCCGGGAGGTGACCATCCGACGATTCGCTCGTTTTGCTGAACGTGTCGTCGAATGTGCAGTCACCCCCGAAGTCCCCGAAGCCCAGCGGCCCCGCTCCCGTCGTCGACGTGGAGCAGGCCGAGGCCGCGCTCGTCGAGCACTACCCGCGGCTGGTCCGGCTCGCCTACCTCGTGCTGCCGCCGGGCCTCGGCCGCAACCGCCGGGTCCTGACCGCCCACGCCCTCACCCAGCGCGCGCTGCCCCGCAACCGCAAGACGGGTGACGCGGCCGTCGTCCCGGCGCAGCGGGGCACCGGCCCCCAGGGCGACCCCGGATACGCGTACGTACGGCTGCAGGTGCTGCGCGGCGCCCTCGACGCCGGGCTCCCCCTGCGGTGGACGGCCTGGCCCAAGCGGGCGCAGCTGCCGCCCCTGCTGCCCCAGGTGCGCGGGCTGCGGCTCTTCCCGCGCTCGGGCGGGGCCGACGAACTCGCCCTGGACCAGGAGCTCGCCGCCCTGTCCGGCGCGGGCCGCGCCGCCTACGTCCTGCGGGGCCTCGAAGGGCTCGACGACGCCGGTGCCTGTGCCGTCCTCGCCGCGGCGGGTTGCGGCGACCCCGAGGACGCCCTCGACGAGGCCGATGAGGTCGAGGACCGGTACGGCCTGCTCGCCTCCCCGGAGTTCGACCCCTGCTCGCTGCAGGCGAGGCCGACGGATCTGATGAGGCGCAGGCAGCACATGAAGGCCGCGGGTGTCGCGGCCGCCGCCGCGCTGGTCTGCGGGGCCCTGCTCGGGCTGCCGGGCGACGGCTGGGGGCCCGACGGCGCCGCCGCTCCCCCGTACGCGCGCAACCCCGCGGGGCAGGCCGCCCTCGATCCGGGGCAGTTGACCGTGGCGACCGCGTCGGCGTGGAAACGTTCCTCGCGCACCGACTTCACGGTGTGGCCCGCACGCGGGAACCTCATCGGCGACCGGGAACTGCTCCGCCGCGCGCTCGCCGTCTGGGCGAGGCCCGGCGAGTCCGTGCAGGTCTCCGCGACCCCGGGCACCCCGGCGGGGGCACCGCCCGGACCCGCCCAGCTGCTCTTCGCCGGTGACGTCGACTCCGCGCGCGTGGTGCTGCTCTACGACGGCCTGCGCATCGTGCGGTACGCCGAGCCCCGCGAGGGCACCGGCGGGGCCGCGCTGGACTTCGCGCGCGTGGACGGTGCCACCGGCACCGAGGCGAACGCCGTCGTCGTCGACCGCGCCGACGGGAACATCCGCTATCTGACCGCGCCCTGGATCAGGTCGGTGGCGGTGCAGGACCTGCTGAAGCCCGCCTCCCGGGCGGTCGCCCTGCACCGTTCCGGCGGTGTCACCGACCCCTTCGCGGGGCCCGCCCAGAGTGGCCGCTGCACGTCGTGGAACGCGCTGCGGCTGCGCGACCACTCCGGCGCGGTGCGCATGTCGACCGATCTCGGCGAGCTCGTGCCCGCCCATCTGACCGCGGGCCGGCCCGAGGCGCCGCGCGAGGCCACGCCCGGCGAGTGGTCGAAGTCCGCCTGTTCCCTCGCGACGGTCCGCTCGCACGGCGTGCGGACCGTGAACTCCTGGACGTACGCCCGTCAGCCGCTGCCCGAGGCCAACGGCGTCGCCGACTGGGTCTGCACCCGCGCCGAGACCTGGCGGGGCGCGGGGACCCGGATCCTCGCCCAGTTCGAGACGGCCGACGGGCCCGCGGGCGCCGTCGCCGCCAAGGCCGAGGACTCCCCCGCGTGCGGCAGCCGCGACCCCCGGGTGCTCGCGGGGGTCCGCTGGAAGTCCCGCGCGGGCAACTGGTACCTGCTGGCCGCCGGCAACAAGGAGGTGACGTCGATCTCCGCGACGGGCGGCGCGCGCGGGCAGGGCAACGTCCTGGCGGCGCGGACCGAGCGGGACGCGCAGCTCAGCCTGACCGGCACCCTGCCGGACGGCCGGAAGCTGACCCCGCTGCGGTAGGAGCCGACGGACGCGGCGGAAGTTCCGGGCGCAGACCCCTGTACCGCCGAACTACCGCTCAGTACATTGACGCCATGTCTAATACGCAGAGCAGGGCGCCCGAGCCCGTCGCGTCCGAGCGCATACCGCTCAAGGCACGCAACGTCTCCTTCTCCTGGGAGAAGACCCCGCTCCACTGGCTGCCGGACGACCCGTTCACCACGCACATGATCAACGTGCTGCACCTGCTGCTGCCCGCGGGTGAACGCTGGTTCGTGCACGTCTACAAGCAGGTGCTGCCGCTCATCCGCGACGAGAGGCTGCGCGAGGACGTCATCGGGTTTATCGGCCAGGAGGCCATGCACGCGCAGGCCCACGACGAGGTGCTCCCGCACCTCAAGGAGCAGGGGCTCGACCCGACGCCGTACACCGCGCAGGTCGACTGGCTCTTCGAGAAGCTGCTCGGCGACCGGACGCTGCCGCCGGGCAAGGCGCGCGAGTGGTGGCTGATGGAGCGCGTCGCGATGATCGCGGCCATCGAGCACTACACCGCGTTCCTCGGCAACTGGGTGCTCAACGCCGAGGAGCTGGACCGCAGGGGCGCCGACCCCACCATGCTCGACCTGCTGCGCTGGCACGGCGCGGAGGAGGTCGAGCACCGCTCCGTCGCCTTCGAGCTGTTCATGCACGTCGACGGCGGCTACCGGCGCCGGGCCAGGACCTGGGCGACCGCGTTCAGCGCCCTGGTCTTCCTCTGGCAGCGCGGGGCGCGGTTCTTCATGGAGAACGATCCGACGCTCGTCGACGGCAAGGCGACCTTCAAAGACTTCCACCGCAGCGGGAAGGCGGGGACGCTGCCCACCGCGGGCGCCATGTTCCGCTCCATCCCCCGCTACCTCAGCCGGAGCTACCACCCCTCCCAGGAGGGCAGCACGGAGCAGGCCGTCGCCTATCTCGCCACCTCGCCCGCAGCCGTGGCCGCCGGCGCCGCCGAGAAGGGGAGCGCCTGACATGCCCCGCATCCGCACCGTCGCCCTCGTCGCGGGCGCCGCCCTGGTCGCCAGGCGGGCGATGCGCCGCCGCATCGAGGCGTCCCCGCTGTGGCCGCTGCCCGCCCTAGAGGAGCCCGTCTCCGGCCGGCCGCGCTCCCGGGCGCGCCGGCTCCTCGTCACCCGGCACGAGACGGTCGCCGACGGCGTCGTCCAACTCCGCCTGGAGGGGCCCGGTCTGCCCGCGTGGGAGCCCGGCGCCCACGTCGACCTCGTCCTGCCGTCGGGGCTCGTACGGCAGTACTCGCTCTGCGGCGACCCCGAGGACTCCTCCTCGTACACCGTGGCGACGCGCCTGATCGCCGCCGGACAGGGCGGCAGGGGCGGCTCGCGCGAGGTCCACGAGCAGCTGCGGGAGGGCATGGAGGTGGAGGTGCGCGGGCCGCGCAACCGCTTCCCGCTCGCCGACGCCCCCTCGTACGTCTTCGTGGCGGGCGGCATCGGGATCACGCCGGTCCTGCCGATGGTGCGGGCCGTCGAGGCCTCCGGGGCGCCGTGGCGGCTGCTCTACGGGGGCCGGTCGCGTGCCTCGATGCCGTTCCTCGAAGAGGTCGAGAAGCTGGGCGGCGCCGGACGGCAGCGGGTCACCGTCGTCGCCGACGACGAGGACGGGCTGCCGGACCTGGCCGCCTTCCTCGACGGGACGCCGCGGGGCGCCGCCGTCCATGTCTGTGGTCCCGGGCCGCTGATGGACGCGGTCGGCGCGGCGCTGCCCGAGGGGTGCTCGCTGCACCTGGAGCGGTTCTCACCCGTCGCGCCCTCGCCGGGGCAGGGCGGCGACACCGCCTTCGAGGTCGAACTGCGGCGCAGCGGCCGTACGGTGGCGGTCGCCGCGGACACCACGGTGCTCGCCGCCGTCCGCGCCGAGCTGCCCGACACCGCCTACAGCTGCGAGCAGGGTTTCTGCGGTACGTGCCAACAGCGCGTCGTGGAAGGGGAGATCGACCACCGCGACGAGCTCCTCACGGACGGCGAGCGCGCCGGTTCCATGCTCATCTGCGTCTCGCGGGCGCGCGGCGAACGGCTCGTGCTCGACATGTGAGTCGAGCGGGCGGGCGGAGACGGGCCGGTCCGGCAAAGGGCCGGTTCCGCTCGGTAAGGTGTTCGTATGACAACCGGGGTGCGCCGCAGGATGGGTGTCGAGGAGCGGCGGGAGCAGTTGATCGGGGTCGCGCTCGAACTGTTCAGCCACCGCTCGCCGGACGACGTCTCCATCGACGAGATAGCAGCGGCCGCGGGCATCTCGCGCCCGCTGGTCTACCACTACTTCCCCGGCAAACTCAGCCTGTACGAGGCGGCGTTGCGCCGGGCCGCGGAGGATCTGGCCGACCGGTTCGTGGAGCCGCGCGAAGGGCCCCTCGGCGCCCGGCTGCTGCGGGTGATGGGCCGCTTCCTCTCCTTCGTCGACGAGCACGGCCCCGGTTTCTCCGCGCTGATGCGGGGCGGGCCCGCGGTCTCGGCGGGCGGCGCCTATGCCCGGGAGGCCGTCTCGACGACGAACGCGCTGATCGATTCGGTGCGGCAGGCGGCGTACGACCAGATCCTCGCGCATCTGGGGATCACCGATCCGCCCGCCCGGCTCGAACTCGTCGTGCGCTCCTGGATCTCGCTGGCCGAGTCGACGGCGCTGATCTGGCTGGACGGCCGCCGCATCCCGCGCGCGGAGCTGGAGTTGCAGCTGGTGCACGACTTCGCGGCGCTGGCCGCGGTGAGCGCCGCGTACGACGCCGAGATGGCGGAGCTGCTGCGCTCCATCCTCGCCTCGGAGCCGTCCGACGGCCCGTTCGCCGAGCTGATCGGCCGGTTGGTTACGCTCGCCCCGTGACCACCACACATCTCTCCGTCCGGCCCGCGACGGCCGACGACGTCGGCACGCTCGTCTCCCTCTACGAGGGCGCGGCCCGCTGGATGCTGGACCGCGGCATCGTCCAGTGGCAGCCCGGCGCCAAGGACGAGCACCACTTCCACCGGCTGATCGGGTCCGCGGAGACGCAGGTGTGGCTCGCCGGCGGCGGGGACGACGGCACGGCGCTCGGGGCGTACGAGCTGTGGTGGTCCGACGAGCAGGCCTGGGGCGTGCAGCCGCCGGTGGCGGGATATGTGCACCGACTGATGACGCGCCGGGGCGCGCCCGCGGGCACCGGCCGCGAGCTGCTCGCGGACGCCGAGCGGCGGATCGCCGCGGCGGGGCGCACCCTGGCCCGCCTGGACTGCGTGACGTCCAGTACCCGGCTGCGCGCGTACTACGAGGAGGCCGGCTACACCGTCGTCGGCGAGCTCGCGGACAAACGCGCCGCGGACGGCAGCCGGTACGGCGTACTGCTCCTGGAGAAGCCGCTCGGCTAACCCCCGTCCTCCCGCGTCTCCGGACACAGGCGCATCGCGAGGAGCGCGATGTCGTCCTCGCGGTCGTGGCCCAGGCAGGCGAGGAGCGTGTCGCAGAGGGCGGCGACGCCCTGCGGCGCGTCGGCGGCGACGGTGCGCAGGTGCTCCATGCAGACCGCGAGGTCGATGCCGCGGGTCTCGATGAGGCCGTCGGTGACCATGAGGAGCCGGTCGGTGGGGCGCAGGACCGTCTCGGTGGTGGGCGGCCTGTCGAGGCCGAGGCCGAGCAGCGGGCCCTTCGCCCGGATATAGGTGGCGGTGCCGTCGTCGCCGACGACGAGCGGCGGGATGTGTCCGGCGTTGGCGATGCGGGTGCGTCCGGTGGCCGGGTCGACGAGGGCCAGGCAGAGGGTGGCCGTCACCTCGGGGTGGTAGCGCTGCAGCATTCTGTCGAGGCGGCGGGCGAGCGTGCCGGGGTCGGCGTCCTCGACGCAGTAGGCGCGCAGCGCGTGCCGGATCTCGACCATCACCGTGGCGGCCTCCAGGGAGTGGCCGACGACGTCGCCGATGCCGGTGAGCAGGCCCTGCGGGGTGCCGAGCGAGGCGTAGAAGTCGCCGCCGATCTCCGTGTCGCGGGAGGCCGGTTCGTAGCGGACGACGACTTCGGTGCCGGGGATCTGCGGCACGTGCGCCGGCAGGAAGCTGCGCTGGAGGGTGAGGGCGATGTGGCGCTCCACCTCGTACATGAGCAGGCGTTCCGCGGCGACGGCGGTGGCGTGGGCGAGCCGGCCCACGAGCCGCCCGGTGTCGGGGAGCAGTCCCTGGGTGTACGCGGGGGTGGCGAGGCAGACGGGCGCGCACCCCTCGCGGGCGCGGGCCAGGGCGAGCCGGGCGCCGTCGGGCAGGACGCGGCCCGCGGACGGCTCGACGTGGAAGAAGCCGGCCGGCCACAGGGGCGCGGGGACGACGGTGTCGCGCACCCCCACCCGGCCCGACATGTCGCGCTGGATGAGGCGGGCGACCGCGGCGTGCGCCCCGTCGTCGGGCAGCGAGGCGGTGGCCCTGCGCCGGGACAGGCCCCGGTGGAGCTCCCCGTCGTCGCCGAGGACGAAGGCGGCGGCCGGGCCGTGGGTGAGGCGGGCCGTGCCGGACGCGGCGGCCTCGGCCAGCTCGCGCGGACAGCGGGCGGACTGCACGTCGAGGATGGTCTCGGCGAGCCGGGTGAGGTGTCCGGCCTGCGCCTCGGCGTCGCTGCGGTGGCGTGCGCCGCGGGCGGCGGCGCGCACGACGGCCTGGATCTCCTCCGGTTCGGCGGGCACCGTCAGATAGGCCTCGCCGCCCGCGTCGAGGCCGCGGCACCGGTCGGCGGGGGCGGTCCTCGCCGCGGAGAAGTGCACGACGGGCAGGGCGGCGAAGGGCGGCGACTCCTTGAGGCGGCGGCAGAGTTCGAAGCCGCTCATGTCGGGCAGGCCGACGTCGACGAGGGCCACGTCCGGCAGGTCTCCGCTGCGCCGGCGCAGGTCGAGCTCGATGAGTGCCTCGGCCGCGCTGGCGGCGAGGACGACCCGGTGGCCGTCCCTGCGCAGCACCGCGCCCAGCGCGTATCGGCTGGCGGCGACGTCGTCGACCACCAGAATCATGGTGCCTGCTTTGCCGTTGACGCTCACGCGGGGCCCTTTGGGGCTGGTGGGGCAGACCTCCCTCGGGCCTGCCCGACCAAATTAGCGCTCCGGGCGGCGATCCGGGAGATGATGACGCGGCTACGACCGGGACCGGTGAAGATCCCGCGACTTCCCTCGTGCGACGCGGTTTTGCCGATAGGATCTGCGGCCCCTCGGGGCAGGGTCGTGACCGGGGGCCGGAGCGGGGACGCGGTGGGGGCCCGGTGGGGCCGCCCGCCCGGACCTGCCGGTCGCCGGGTGTGGTCCCGCGCGTCTGCGGATAGGCGTACGGCATGTGCCCGCCGCGGCGGGCACCGTCGTGACCTTCGCCTCGTGCGCGCCGTTCACCGAGGTGACCGACCCGTCACCGGCGCCGCCCACCGGAACCGAACGCCGGCCCGGTGCCCCACGCAACTCGCCGCAACGCCGAGGGACTTCATGACCCAGAACGTCACCGCCGCGCCCGCCACCGACTCCGCGTCCGCCCGTCACTGGTGGCGTGACGCGGTCATCTACCAGGTCTACCCGCGCAGCTTCGCCGACGGCAACGGCGACGGCATGGGGGACCTGCGCGGCATCACGGCCCGTCTGCCGTACCTGCGCGACCTGGGCGTGGACGCCGTCTGGCTCTCCCCCTTCTACGCCTCGCCGCAGGCCGACGCGGGCTACGACGTGGCCGACTACCGCGCCGTGGACCCCATGTTCGGCACCCTCACCGACGCCGACGACCTCATCCGCGAGGCGCACGCGCTCGGTCTGCGCGTCATCTTCGACATCGTGCCGAACCACTGTTCCGACCGCCACGCGTGGTTCCGCGAGGCGTTGCGCGCGGGCCCGGGATCGGCGGCGCGCGGCCGCTTCCACTTCCGGCCCGGCAAGGGCGTGGACGGTGAACTCCCGCCGAACGACTGGGAGTCGGTGTTCGGCGGCCCGGCCTGGACCCGCGTCGAGGACGGCGAGTGGTACCTCCACCTCTTCGCGCCCGAGCAGCCGGACTTCAACTGGGACGATCCGGACGTCCACGAGGAGTTCCGCTCCGTCCTGCGCTTCTGGCTCGACCTGGGCGTCGACGGCTTCCGCATCGACGTCGCGCACGGCCTGGTCAAGGCGTCGGGTCTGCCGGACATCGGCCACGGCGAGCAGGTCAAGCTGCTCGGCAAGCAGGCCGTGCCGTACTTCGACCAGGACGGCGTGCACGCCATCTACCGGGACTGGCGCCGGATCCTCGACGAGTACGGCGGCACCGAGCGGATCGCCGTCGCCGAGGCGTGGACCCCGACGGTGGAGCGCAGCGCCCGGTACCTGCGCCGCGACGAGCTGCACCAGGCCTTCAACTTCGAGTATCTGACGACGGAGTGGGACGCGGCCGCGCTGCGCGCCGTCATCGACCGCTCCCTGGCGGCGATGAACGCCGTGGACGCGCCCGCCACCTGGGTGCTCTCCAACCACGACGTCGTACGGCACGCCACGCGCCTCGCCGACGGCGACGGGGCCCGCGGCCTGCGCCGGGCCCGGGCCGCCACGCTGCTGATGCTGGCGCTGCCCGGTTCCGCCTACCTCTACCAGGGCGAGGAGCTCGGCCTCCCCGAGGTCACCGACCTGCCGGACGAGGTGCGCCAGGACCCGGCGTTCTTCCGCGGCACCGGGCAGGACGGCACCCGTGACGGCTGCCGGGTGCCGCTGCCCTGGTCCGGGCTGCGGCCGCCGTTCGGTTTCGGGCCCGAGGAAGGCGGACCGAGCTGGCTGCCGCAGCCGGACTCCTGGCGGAGCCTGTCGGTGGCGGCGCAGACCGGTGACCCGGCGTCGACGCTGGAGTTCTACCGGCGGGCGCTCGCCGTGCGGCGGGCCCACCCGGCCCTCGGCGCGGGCCGGGACATCGCGTGGCTGCCGTCCCCCGAGGGCGTGCTCGCCTTTAGCCGTACGGCCCCCGGCGGCGCGTTCGTCTGTACGGTGAACCTCACCGGAGCGCCCGTGCCGCTGCCCGCCCCCGGCACGCCGCTGCTCGCCAGCACCGACCTTGCGGATGGCGCCGACGCCGCGCGGGTGGTGCTTCCGGCGGATTCCGCGGTCTGGTGGTCGGCCTGAGCGGTTCGCGGTTCAACCGGTTTCTTGCCCAGGCGCCCCTAGGGCCACACCCGGATCGCGGTCTCGTTCCTCTGGCGTAGAGAATGCGGGCCGAACCCGACCAGGGGATGATCGGTCGAAGGGTGGGGATCTGGCAGACTCTGTCCCTATGGGTGAGACGACCGTGACGACACTTGAGGGCCGGCAGAGGCCCGCTTCATCACCCAGTGCGGGCGAGCAGGACGACCGCAGTGGGCGGAATTCCGCACGTCGTCTCGACCGTTTCCGAACCCCGCGCCGCCCCCGGCTCTGGTTCGAGATCCTGCTGATCGCGGTGAGTTACTGGACGTACTCGCTGATCCGCAACGCCGTGCCGGAACAGAAGTCCCAGGCGCTGAGCAACGCGGACTGGATCTGGCGCCTCGAACACGACCTGGGGATAGCGGTCGAGCGGAGCGTCAACCACGCCGTGGACTCCGTGACATGGCTCATCGTCGGCATGAACTACTACTACGCCACGCTGCATTTCGTGGTGACGCTCGGCGTCCTGGTGTGGCTTTTCCGTAGCCATCCCGGCCGGTACGCGGCCACGCGCCTGGCCCTGTTCGCGACGACGGCGGTGGCCCTGGTCGGCTACTACCTGTATCCGCTGGCGCCCCCGCGCCTGATGAACGGCTCCACCTTCATCGACACCGTGGTCGTCCACCACACGTGGGGCTCCATGGCCTCCGGCGACCTGAAGAACATGTCGAACCAGTACGCGGCGATGCCGTCGATGCACATCGGCTGGTCGCTCTGGTGCGGCCTCACGATCTTCGCGCTGGCGTCGGTGCCGTGGGTGCGGGTGCTCGGCCTGCTCTACCCCACGGCGACGCTCGTCGTGATCGTGGCCACGGCCAACCACTTCTGGCTGGACGCGGTCGGCGGCATGATCTGCCTGGCCTTCGGCTTCCTGGTGGTCCGGCTCTGGTACGGCGCGCTGCCGTACGCGCTGCCGCGCGAGGTCCCGGACACGCCGTAGGGCGTGTCCGCCGGATTCAGGCGTCGCGGTACGTGATGTGTCCGCCGGTCACCGTCAGCCGCACCGGTGCCTGCGCCACCTCGTCCGGGGCCGCGGTCACCGGATCGAGGCCGAAGGCGGTGAGGTCGGCCCGGAACCCCGGCGCGATCCGTCCCGCCACCCGGCTCTCCCCCGCCGCCACGGCCGCGTGCGACGTGCAGCCCTCCAGCGCCATGAGCCCCGTCAGGCCCTGCGCCGGGCCCGCCGCGCCCCGGGGGACGCGGGCGGTGGCCAGCACCTGGCGGGCGTCGTAGGGGGCGATCGGCCAGTCCGAGCCGAGGGCCACGACGGCGCCGGCGTCCCTGAGGTCCCGCATCCGCCACGCCCGCGCGGCCCGCTCCGCGCCCAGCCGCTTCGACCACTCGTCGCTGTGGTCGGCCCGCGTGTAGGCGGTGTGCGGCGGCTGCATCGAGGCGATGACGCCCAGCTCGGCGAAGCGCGGGATCGTGTCGTCCGGCACGGTCTCGATGTGCTCGATCCGGTGCGCGAGGCGGCCGTCCGGGCCCAGGGAGGCCACGGTGTCCAGCACATGCCGCACGGCCGCGTCGCCGATGGCGTGGGTCGCCGTGCGCACCCCCGCGGCGTGCAGCAGCCGCACGGCGTCCGCGTACGCCGCGGGGTCCGGCCAGAAGGCGTCCGTGCCCTGGCCGTGGCAGTCCGCGTGTTCCAGCCAGGCCGTGCCGCCCTCGACGGTGCCGTCCATGAAGAACTTGGCGCCGCCGACCCGCCACAGGCGGCCCGCCTCGGCCTGCAGGGCGATGATCGCGTCGATCCCTTCGGACCCGACGCCGGGCATGCACCAGGGCGCGAGCCGCAGCCGCATCGGCAGGTCGCCCTCCTCCTCGACCGAGGCGAGCAGCCGCGGTACGTCCCCGTCGCCGAGGTCCATGACGTGGGCGCCGGTCAGGCCGGTGGCCGCCATGTCGGAGAGCAGCCGGACCAGGCGGGCGCGGCGCTCGGCGTACGAGGGCCGGGGCGCCACGGCCTGGACGAGGTCCATGGCGGCGTGTTCGACGAGGTGGCCGGTGGGGCGCCCGTCGGCGTCGCACACGACGGTGGACCGCTGGGGGAACTCGCGCGGCCCCTCGACCCCGGCGGCGCGCAGCGCGGCCCCGCTGACCAGGGCGGAGTGCCCGTCGTAGAGGCGGATGAAGGCGGGCGCGCCGTCCAGCGCGTCCTCGACGAGCGCCCGGTCGACGGGCCGCCCGCCGAACGCGTTGTGGTCGAGCCCCCAGGCCAGGACCCATCCGTCGGTCCGTTCGGCGCCGCGCAGGGCGGCCCGCAGGGCGTCCAGGTCGCCGACGGCGGAGAGGTCGGTGCCGGTGGCCATCTCCAGGCCCCACACCGGGTGGCTGTGCGCGTCGACGAGGCCCGGGGTGAGGGTGGCGCCGGCGAGGTCGATCAGCTCGGTGCCGGGTCCGCGCAGCTCGCGTACGTCGGCGTGGTCGCCCACGGCGACGATCAGGCCGTCACGGACGGCGAGGGCGCGGGCGCGGGGCCGGCCGGGGTCGAGGGTGCGGATGTCGGCGCCGGTGAGGACGAGGTCGGCTGCGGGCATGGGGGGACTCCGTTCGGGTGGGGGGGCGAGGGGGCCGGTCCGCCGGGGCGGGGGTTCAGGCCCGTCCGGTGGACGAGGACGGGAGCGCCGGGGCCGGGTCTGGTTCCGGTTCCGGTTCCGGTTCCGGTTCCGCGGCGAAGTTCTCGTACACCTCGGGTCTGCTCGTGCGCAGGCGCCGTGCGAGCGCGAGACCGAGGAGGAGGACCGCGGGGACGATCGCGGCGAGGACGGTGTTCACGAGCGGCGATGCGCCGGTGAACAGGTCGAGGTGGGTGACGACAAGGACGAGGGCGGCGGTGAGCAGCACGGTCGCGGCGAGCGGCGCGACGACGGTGCGCAGTGCGCCCTCCTGGTGGCTGATCCGGCGGAAGTAGCAGGGGACGGCGACCGCGGCGAGCAGCTGGAGCGCCAACAGGCCGATCATTCCGGGGGTGTTGACCCATAGGAGCAGCTGTTGGTATGGGTCCGCGCCGGCGGCGGCGAAGGCGAGCACGACCGCCGCGCCGAGCGCGGTCTGCGCGGCGCCCGCGAGGTGCGGCGAGCGGTGGCGCGGGTGGACGCGGCCGAACGCCGCGGGCAGGACGCCCTCTTCGGCGAGGGAGAGGCCGTAGCGGTTGATGGCGTTGTGGAAGGCGAGCAGGGAGGCGAGGACGCTGGTGACGATGAGGACGTGCATGAGGTCGGCGGCCCAGGGGCCGACGTAGGTGGTGATGGCGGCGAAGAAGAGCCCGGCGGGGTCGTCGCCGGCCGCCGCGACGACCTTGGTCTCGCCGAAGGCCTGGATGACGGTCCAGACGACGAAGGCGTAGAAGAGGCCGAGGAAGGCGACGGCGATGTAGGTGGCGCGGGGCACGGTGCGGTCGGGGTCGCGGGCCTCGCGGCGGTAGATGACGGTGGACTCGAATCCGGTGAACGCGGCGAAGGCGAAGGCCAGTACGGCGGCGGTGCCGGGTACGAGGACGTGGTGGGGCGCGAGGCCGCGCACCCCGAGTCCGTCGGCGCCGCCCTCGGCGAGGACGCCGGCGGCGAGCAGGACGAGGATGCCGGTCTCGGCGAGGAGGAGGACGCCGAGGAGCCGGGCGCCGAAGTCGATGGACCGGAAACCGCCGTACCAGATGAGCAGCAGGCCGGCGAGGGAGACCGGGAGCCAGGGGATGTCGGCGCCGAAGAGGGCGTGCGCGGTGTCCTGGGTGGCGCTGCCGAGCAGGCCGTAGACGCCGATCTCCATGCCGTTGTAGCCGAGCATGGCGAGGAGCGCGGCGGCGATGCCCGCCGGGCGGCCGAGGCCCCGGGTGATGTACGCGTAGAAGGCGCCGCCGCTGCGGACATGGCGGCTCATGGTGGTGAAGCCGACGGCGAAGACGGCGAGGGTGAGGCCGGCGAGGAGGTAGCCGACGGGGGCGCCGATGCCGCCCAGGGAGATGGCGATGGGGGCGACGCCCGCCATGACGGTGAGCGGGGCCGCGGCGGAGACCACGAAGAAGGCGATGTCGGCGGTGCCGAGGGAGCCGGTGCGGAGCGTGACGGCCATGGAGGCGGCCCTTCTGCGGCAGGGGGCAGGGCGGGGAGCGGGGCATGGGAGCTGGGCGCGAGGCATGCGGGCGGAGCACGGGAAGGACGTGCGGAGGACGTGCGGAGGGGCCGAAAACCTAAAGGCTTTCGGTTTCGGCAATGTAGCCTCACCCCGGGCGGTTCGGGAAGACTCCGACACCCACACGGAGGGAACAAGACCATGGGACGGCCGCGCACGGCACTGCTGGACAGGACGCGCATCACGACGACCGCGCTCGAACTCGTCGACGAGAGCGGCGACTTCAGCGTTCCGCAGATCGCACGCCGGCTCGGCGTGCAGACCGGCTCGGTGTACCACCATGTGGACGGCCGGGACGGCATCGTCGAGCTGCTGCGCGAGCGCGTCTCCGAGTCGATCGACTCGGGGACGCTGGAGCGGGGCGCGTGGGACGAGGCGCTGCTTGCCTGGGCCCGTTCCTACCGGGCGGCCTTCGCCGCCCACCCGAAGGCCATCCCGCTCCTGACGACCTCACCGGTGCGCGCCCCGCGCGTCCTCGACCAGTACGAGCGCGCGGTGACGCTGCTGCTCTCCGCAGGCTTCGCCCTGCCCGACGTGATGCCGGTGATCACCGGCCTGGAGAACCTCGTCCTCGGCTCGGCGCTCGACCTCGCGGCGCCGCGGACGATGTGGGTGCTGTCGGACGAGACGGCCACGCCCCGCCTGGCCGAGGCGCTCGCCGCGGTGCCGCGGGGGCGGGCGGAGCGCGCCTTCGAACTGGCCCTTGACGGCTTTCTGGCGCACGCGAGAACCCTGCGGGGACGGGCTAGTTGAACGACTCGTCGCCGTCCCAGACCACGTGGACGACCTCGGGGGCCAGACCGTGGACCACGGCGCGGCCCACGTCCTTCTTGAAGCGGTCGATCAGCCCCTGGAGGCCGGCGAGCGGGTACTTGGCCTCCAGCGCGGCGAGCAGCGCCGGTGCCGAGACGCCGACGGCGCGCGCGAGCCGGGCGGTGTTGTCGGACCGGTTGTTCCACCCCTTGGCGTTGTTGCGCCCCACGTGAATGGATTCCTCCGCGGTGAGCTGGGAGGCGCCGTTCTCGTCGATGTTCTCCTGGCCGGCCGCGGGCCGGGCCGTCAGGTGGAAGAGCGCGCCCTTGATCGTCGCCGAGGACTCGCCCGTGGAGCGGTTCCTGACCTCGCCGCCGCTGGTCAGCATCACGTTGAGGTGGACGGCCAGCCTGGCCGTCGTACCGCCGTCGTGCACCTCCACCGGGACGGGCCGTGAGATGAGGTTGTTGCCGCCGTTGTTGCGGCACTCCCGGCCGAACTGGAATCCGGCGAGCGTGCGGTCCCGGCCGACGATGATGTCCAGGAGCTGGTTCCAGTCGACCCGGGGCGCCGCCTGGGTGTCGTTGACGCGCTGGACCGCGGTCGCGCGCTGGACCGGCGCGTGCGCTGTCGCGGTGGCGCGCTGCACCGGCCCGGCCTCCGCGTGGACCTCGGGCGCGGGCCCGGAGAGGACCCGGTGGGCAGTGGCCTCCGCCTCGCGCTCGAACCGGTCGGACGGGTCCGAGACCTTCAGCCCGTCGCCGTGGTCGGTGCCGGCGACGGGACCCTGGCGCTGCTGGATGACGTGGGTCAGCTCGTGGGCGAGGGTGTGGCGGTCGGCGCCGCCGTCGCCGATGACGACGTGGTTGCCGGAGGTGTAGGCGCGGGCGCCGACCTCGGCCGCGGAGTCCTTCGCCGCGCTGTCGTCGTGGATGCGCACGTCGGAGAAGTCCGCGCCGAGGCGGGCCTCCATGTCGGTGCGGGTGGCGGCGTCGAGGGGCCGGCCGCCGCCGCGCAGCACGTCGTGGACGGCGGAGCGCTGCACGGCCTCGGTGACGGCGGCGTTGCCCGCGGTGCGCTGCAGCGCGAGCAGGTCCCGCGCGGACATGCCCCCCGCGTGCGCCGGGGCCGCGGTGGGCCTGGCCGGGGTGCGGCCCGCCCTCTCCCCGTCGGCGGGTCGGGCGGTGTCGCGGGCGCGCATGGGGCCTCCAGGCAGCTCCAGGCAGAGGGATTCGTACTCTTCCTGGATACGTCACGCGGGCTAGGCCGGGCCAGGTGCGCGAGGGCAGGGTGTGGTGCCCGATGGGGCACCGCCGCCCTCCCTCAGGCCCCGTAGAACCGCTCCTCCACGACCGCCCGCGCCCGGCGCGTGATCCGCCGGTAGTCGTCCAGCATGTCGCCGACGTGTCCGGCGTCGTACCCCAAGTACCGTCCGACGGCAGCCAGTTCACGCCCGTCGGAGGGGAACGTGTCGCCCGCACGGCCGCGGACCAGCATCACCGCGTTGCGGACGCGCGTGGCAAGGACCCAGGCCTCGTCGAGGATCGCCGCGTCCTCCGTCGGGATCAGCTCCGCCGCGCGGGCCGCCGCCAGCGCCTCGCGGGTGCGGGTCGTGCGCAGCCCCGGCTCGGCCCAGCCGTGCTCCAGCTGCAGGAGCTGGACGGTCCACTCGACGTCGGAGAGGCCACCGCGGCCGAGCTTGGCGTGCAGCGTGGGGTCCGCGCCGCGCGGCATCCGCTCGGCCTCCATGCGGGCCTTGAGGCGGCGGATCTCGCGGATCGCGTCGTCCCCGAGGCCTTCCGCCGGATAGCGCAGGGGGTCGATGAGGTCGATGAAGGCGCGGCCGAGCTCCTCGTCGCCCGCGACCGGTTCGGCCCGCAGCAGCGCCTGGGACTCCCAGACGAGGGACCAGCGGCGGTAGTACGCCTCGTACGAGCCGAGGGTGCGCACCAGGGGGCCGCTCCTGCCCTCCGGGCGCAGGTCGGTGTCGATGAGCAACGGCGGGTCGGCGGAGGGCAGTTGGAGCAGCCTGCTCATCTCGGCGACGACCTTGGCCGCCGCCTTGGCGGCCTCCTGCTCGTCGGCGCCCTCGCGCGGCTCGTGCACGAACAGGACGTCCGCGTCCGAGCCGTAGCCGATCTCGTGACCGCCGAAGCGGCCCATGCCGATGACCGCGAAGCGGGTGGGGAGCGTGTCGCCCCAGCCGGCGCGGACGACGGCGCGCAGCGTGCCCGCGATCGTCGCCGCCGTCAGGTCCGAGACCGCGTCGCCCACCCGGTCGACGAGGGCGCCCGGGTCGGCCTCGGCGGGGCTCTCCTCCGTGCCGTAGGAGCCGATGATGTCGCCCGCGGCGGTACGGAACAGCTCGCGGCGGCGCACGCCGCGGGCCGCCGTCACGGCCTGCTCGGGGCCGTCCGCGCGGCGCACCGCGGCCATGACCTCCTGCTCCAGCGCGGCACGGCCGCGGGGCTCCAGACCGCGGGCGTCACCGAGCAGGGCGACTGCCTCGGGGGCGCGGAGCAGCAGGTCGGGGGCGAGCCGGCCGGCGGAGAGGACGCGGGCGAGGTTCTCGGCCGCGGCCCCCTCGTCCCTGAGCAGCCGCAGGTACCAGGGGGTCTTGCCGAGCGCGTCGGACACCTTGCGGAAGCCCAGGAGGCCCGCGTCCGGGTCGGCGGAGTCCGCGAACCAGCCGAGCAGCACCGGCAGCAGCGTGCGCTGGATCGCCGCCTTGCGGGAGACCCCGGACGCCAGCGCCTCCAGATGCCTGAGCGCGGCGCTCGGGTCCGCGTAGCCGAGCGCGACGAGCCGCTCGCGCGCCGCCTCCGTGCTCAACCGTGCCTCGCCGGGCGCGAGTTGGGCGACGGCGTCGAGCAGCGGCCGGTAGAAGAGCTTCTCGTGCAGGCGGCGCACCACGGAGGTGTGCCGCTTCCACGCCCGGCCGAGCTCGGTGATCGGCTCGGTGCGCATCCCCAGGGAGCGGCCGATGCGCCGCAGATCCGCGTCGCCCTCCGGCACGAGGTGGGTGCGGCGCAGCTTGTGGAGCTGGATGCGGTGTTCGAGGGAGCGCAGGAAGCGGTACGCGTCGTCGAGCTGGGCTGCGTCCACGCGCCCCACGTAACCGCCCGCGCCGAGCGCCTGCAGGGCTTCGAGGGTCGAGCCGCTCCGGATCGAGGGGTCGCTGCGCCCGTGCACCAACTGCAGCATCTGCACGGCGAATTCGACGTCGCGCAGTCCGCCGGGTCCGAGCTTGAGCTCCCGGTCGACCTCGCCCGCCGGGATGTTCTCGACGACCCTGCGGCGCATCTTCTGCACGTCGGGCACGAAGTTCTCGCGCTCGGCGGCGTGCCAGACGAGCGGGGCGAGCGTGGCGACGTACTCCTCGCCGAGCGCGAGGTCGCCCGCGACGGGGCGGGCCTTGAGCAGCGCCTGGAACTCCCAGGTCTTCGCCCAGCGCTGGTAGTACGCGAGGTGGCTGGAGAGCGTGCGCACCAGGGGGCCGTTCCTGCCCTCGGGGCGGAGGTTGGCGTCGACGGGCCAGATGGTGCCCTCGACGTTCGTCTCCGCGCAGATCCGCATCATGTGCGAGGCGAGCCGGGTGGCGGCCCGCAGGGCCTTGTCCTCGTCGGCGCCTTCGACGGCCTCGCCGACGAAGATGACGTCGACGTCGGAGACGTAATTGAGCTCGTGGCCGCCGCACTTGCCCATCGCGATGACCGCGAGCCTGCACTGCGCGGCGTCGCCGGGGGCCTCGGCGCGCGCCATGGCGAGCGCCGCCCGCAGCGTCGCCGTGGCGAGGTCGGCGAGCTCGGCCGCGGCCTCGGCGACGTCCGTCGTGCCGCACACGTCGCGCGCGGCGATGGAGAGCAGGCAGCGGCGGTAGGCGACCCGCAGCTGGACCGGGTCGGCGGCGTCGGCGAGCCCCTGCTCGAACTCCGCGACGCCCGGGTGCAGGTCGGCCGATTCGTAGGTGACGAGGGCCCGCCAGTCGCGGGGGTGGCGGGCCAGGTGGTCGGCGAGGGCCTCGGAGGCGCCGAGGACACCGAGGAGCCGGTCGCGCAGGGGCTTCGCCGTGACCAGCGTGTCGAGCAGCTCGCGGCGGCTGAGGTCGTCCTCCTGCCCCTCGACGAGCCGGACGAGGCCCAGCAGCGCCAGGTCGGGGTCGGCGGTGGCGCCGAGCGCGTCCAGGAGCAGCGGGTCGTTGCGCACGGCGCTGAGCGCGGGGTCGTCGAGGAGCCGCTCCGCGGCGGACGGGTCGGTGAAGCCGTGCCGCAGCAGCCGGGTGAACGTACTGCTCCGTCGTCCTTGCGGCACCGTCATGCCGATCCTCCGTTCGATCACTCCTCGGCCCGAGCCTACGGCCTGACCGGCGGACCCGGCGCCCGCGGGGCGGGACACCCCTGTCGGGAGCGCTGACAGGGGGTGTGGGCGCCTGGTGTACTGCGGCGCATGGAATACACACTCGAAGTGATCCCGCTTCCGGTCAGCGACATCGACCGGTCGATGGAGTTCTACCGCGACAAGCTGGGTTTCCACGTAGACATCGACACCGAGGTCATGCCGGGCATGCGGATCGTCCAGCTGACCCCGCCGGGGTCGGGCTGTTCCATCGCCCTCGCCGACGCGCTCTGGGAGACGATGGCGGGACCGAAGCCGCCCCCCGGCTCCTACCAGGGCCTGCAGCTGTGCGTGGCCGACGCCGAGGCCGCGCACGCCGAACTGACCGCCCGCGGCCTGGACGTCTCCGGACCGGTCCGGCACGCGCCGCAGGACGGCGGCACGTTCCTGTACTTCAAGGACCCGGACGGCAACGGCTGGTCGATCCAGGAGTACCGGGTACGCGCGACGACGCCGCTGCGGGAGGCGATCGTCCCCAAGCCGTGAGTCGTGAGCCATGAGCCATGAGTCGTGAGCCGTGAGCCGTGAGCCGTGAGCGGATCGGTCGTGCGGCCGTCCGCCGTTCAGGGGCGGGGCGACGCGGCCTCGGGCGGCGCCGCCCCCTCCGTACGCCCCTTCCGTCGCATGGCGAGTCCCACCGATGGATAACGGAGGTTCCGGGACGCGGCGCCGGTGTCGGCGGCGGGCCCGCTCCGGTCCCGGGCGCTGCGGCGGCTGCGTGCCGAGGCCTCGTGCATCCGCGTCAGGCCGGCCGCCATGCGTTCCACCTCCTGGTGGCGGCAGGCGCGGTGCCAGGCGCCCTGCCACCGCCCCCACTCGACGCCGTCGGTCACGTCGCAGACCCGCAGGAAGGCCACGAGCTGGGCGAGGTCGAGCATGGACCTGCCGGACAGCATCCGGAGCACCGTGCTGTGCGGCAGCTCCCCGTGCGCGCCGGCCCTGCGCTCCATCTCGTCGACGGGGATCGCACCGGCCTTGTAATAGAGCTCCTGCAGCGCGTGGTTCAGCCCGGCGCGGTCATACACGCGGTCCGGCCTCGGCACGCCCGCCCGGGGGTTCCGCCGCCGGTGCTCGGCGTACCGGGCGGCCTGCCACAGCCGCCGCGCCTGGCCGACCGGGGCCCCGCAGGTCCGCGCGTACGCCTCCACCACCGGCAGCCGGGGGATCCGGTCGCCGCTGGTGGCACGGGAGTACGTGGTGGCGGAGAAGGCGTGACCGGACCTTTGCGCCATCTCCCGGTGGGTGAGGCCGGCGGCCCGGCGCTGTGCGCGCAGCCACTCCGCGAGCTTCACCAGTCCCGGGTTGGCGGTGGAGACCGGCTGTTCCGGGCGTGCCATGATCCACCCCGGTCACAGTCCCGCGGCCGCGAGCGGGGCGCGGCGGAGCCGGCGGGCGCCGATCAGGCCGCAGGCCGCCAGGACCTCCGCGACGGTGACGACGGGCGTTCCGGTGAGCGCCAGCACGACGCCCAGGACCAGGACCACGAGGACGACGACGGTCCGGCGGCCGTCCGGCCGGGCCGACGGTCCCGGAGCGGAAGCGGGAGGGGTCAGACGCCGATGTGTGTGCATGAGGTACCTCTGGATCTCGAAGTGCCCGGGGTCTCGCCGCCCGGCACCGTCACGGACTGCTGCTCCAACCGGGCGCCGGCAAGCGCCCGTCGGCACATGGTGGCACTGGATCCGGGGCCCTCGCGGAGTTGATGCACCCCTACCCCACTCACCCGGATTCCGCGCGCCCGCGACGCGTTCGAGGCCGGTCCGCGGCCCCTCCCCACCTGCGCACATCACGACCACCCGAACGCCCGTGCCACCCGGCGACCCCGATTGATGCACGCGTGCCCGACCGTCCCCGGCACACCGACGCGGGCCTTGCGAGGATCCCCACGGGTCCACGATCACGGAAGACACCGGTGGCGGCTCCCCCGTATCGGCCGATCCGCCAACTAGCTGGGGCAGAGGCATTGCGGTTGGCGCCGGCCGTCATGCATTCGCCGGTGCGGCTGGTCCGTCAGCTGTGCTGGCGGTGAACCTTTCAGCCTGCAAGCCCGGAGTCGGCACTCCCGAGCAGCAAGGGCTTGAGGGAATTTCTACTTGACATGACTGAAAAGCAAGTGCCAGACGGATAACTTACATCACAAGAGAATCAAAGATTAAGCCCAGCCTCGGCCACGCCAGCGCACCATTGTGGGCCACTACGGGCAGTTCGTAGCCTCCCGAGATCGAGTACCGGAATAGCTTACGGGGGTGGCTGTGGTCAGCGGGCAGGGTTCAGGAGCCAGCCGGGGGAGCACCCCGACCGGGGATTCGAACGGCACACCTGCACTATCGGAGGAAGAAGAAAGGGAACGACAGGAAGAGTACCGGAGGCTCGTCAAGGAGTTTGACGAAATTGAGGACGACCTGCGCGCCTCACGGACATTCCAGCGCATCTTCCTCCTGTGCCTCATGGGCGCAATTACCCTAGCCTTTCTACTCGGCTACACCGTCATAATCGGACTCTGGGAGTCCAAGCCGACATTTACGCGTTGGGCAGGACTGGTAATAGTGTTGGGCTTCTGGATCTCCCTGACCTGGGTGATCTGGAAGAATCGAAAGAAGATCGTCGACCGCACAGGCTCCCTTCGTAACGCCCTGCAAGATCGCCAGTCGGCTGCAGCACGGCTACCTCTGGATTCCCCTTCAGACCTCCGCATCTACCGTGAAGCAGCACTCGACTTAATTGCCCAGTTCCGCAAAGGGGCCTCCAGGAACAGGAGGGTCCACAACGCCTTTCAACTGATAATTATCAGCGGATCTATCGTCACATCGACTCTAACGGCCATGAACGAGGGGACAAACAAGGCGCTTTCTATAGGTACCTCATCATTGAGCGCCTTGGTCGGCATATCGGCTGGCGTCACAGGCTACTTCAAGTTCCGAGAGCGCGGGTACAACCTTCAGTCCACCGCGGATGAGATCGAGAAGCACTACAACGCCTCCCAGTTCATGCTTGACGAGTACGCGAGTCAGAATGGCGTGCCGCTAGCCGAAACGGATCGCCTTCGCCTGTTCGCACGCTACATCGAGCGCCTCAAAGAGGAACAGCGGAAGCGTGAGCTGCAGTTGGAGCAGTCGAGTTCGTCTCGCGAAGAGCGGGCAAGCTGATCCGTGGAGGGCGCAACGCAGTTATGGCGGTGGTTACTCGCCCCAATTACTCAATGGCGGGCTCTCAAGTTGGCCTCGAACCACGGGCATCCCCTTAACTACGAAACAGCATGGCTCTTGGTCTCGCTGGCCCAAGACCCAGCATCACTACCATATGTGCGCAAGAGGATCTCCGGTGCGCGCGGGAATTACGGCCAAGTCTTTGTTGACCTCTGGGCCAACCTGAGCGAGGCAGAGCAGGACCGGCGTACTAAGTGGCTCAAGCGTCACACCGAGACTCCGCTGTACCGGTTGGGGATTACAGAAGAGTTGATTGAGCTCGCAGGGCTTACCGTCACAGAGTGGGCACTGCCGGCCGAATGCGGGGCCGCGTCCATAGTTGCGCAGCGGAAGGGGCGCTGACGCTATGAGGAACAAGCCGACTGAACGCACCAGCCGACCCCGGCCTACGCCCCGCGGAGCTCACGGCGGCGTGCGCACCGCTAGCTAAGAGATCGTCTCAACTGGCTTGATCCCTAGGCTGATGGCCGTGATAGCGATGGTGGAGCGTCTGGTGCCAGACGGATTGTGGGAGTTGTTTCAGCGGGTGGTGCCGGCTGCTCCAGTGCGACCCCAGGGTGGGGGCCGCCCCAGATATGGGAACCGGCAGGTGTTGGCGGCCATCGTGTTCGTGGCCACGACGGGATGTACGTGGCGTCAGCTGCCGTCGGGCTTCGGCCCGTCTGGACCGACCGCGCACCGGCGGTTCACGGAGTGGAGCCGGGCCCGGGTGTGGGGCAAGCTTCACCGCCTGGTGCTGGATGAGCTCGGCGCCCGCGGAGAGTTGGACTGGTCGCGGTGTGCCATTGACTCGGTGAACATGCGGGCGGCGAAGGGGGGGACCTGACGGGTCCGAACCCTGTAGATCGCGGCAAGAAGGGCTCAAAGATCCACTTGATCACCGAGCGATCCGGTCTGCCCCTCTCGATCGGCATCTCCGCTGCAAACACCCATGCCAGCCAGGGACTGGAACCCCTGGTACGGGGTATCCCGCCGATCCACTCGCCCCATGGACCCCGACGGCGCCGACCCGCCAAGCTCCACGCCGACAAGGGGTACGACTACGACCACCTGAGACGCTGGCTCCGCGGCCGGAAGATCGTCCCGCGCATCGCACGCAAGGGAAACGAGTCCTCGCGGCGGCTGGGCCGCCACCGCTGGACCGTAGAGCGGACGGTGGCCTGGCTTGCCGGATGCCGACGTCTTCACCGTCGTTACGAACCCAAGGCCGAACACTTCCTTGCCTTCGCCGGAATAGCCGCATCGCCGATCTGCTACCGCCGGCTTTCGGCCTGAAACATCTCTCAGGTATTGGCGCCTCGCGCCGCTATCTGCCAGCGGTCGATCACCCCGCCATCTTGGACGACCAGCAGCTCATCGGCGAGATTCACCGGCGTGCAGATGTGGTTGGGGACAACGGCAACCACCGACCCAAGGCGCGGTCCCCGCACCCCTTCCGGAAGCCGGACAACGGCGTGGTGCTCCCACAACCCAGTGATGCTTCCCTGCGGAAACTGGGGAAGGTAGCCGTGGCCCGTGACCCAGGGCGACCGGTCGGAGCCGAGGACCTTGCTACCGATATCCAGCACAAAACGGTCCGGGGCGGGCACGCTGATGACCGTCGCCGCGGCGACCAACGCCAGATCCTCCACCCCGCAGGTGCCGATGGCCAGCTGGGTGGCGTCGTTGAAGACATAGACACCGGGCCGCAACTCGTTGACCGCGCCCGGCTGCCACTGCCCCGCCGTCGGAGTCGACCCGCCGCTGACCACGCGGATGTCGAGCCCAAAGTCCCGCAGCACCTGTGCGGCCTCTCCCAGCGTGCGTTCCTCGTCCCGTGCGGCGCGTTCGCGTGCCTGCGCGTCGTGCCCATACCCGTGTCCCGGGAACGTGAACAGGCCGACGACATCCAGTCCGGCGTCGGCAGCCGCCTTCCCGACCTCACCAGCGGCGTGAGGCTGCACCCCGGTCCGATGGCTCCCGCTGTCTACCTCGACGAGCACCTCGACCGGCCGGGCACTTCCGTGCACGGCATTCCCCAGCCGCTGCGCGCCTTCGACCGACTCGACGCCGACTCTCAGGGCAACGTCCTCCGCCAACCGGCGGAGCCGCTGCGCCTTGCCGTCATCAAGCCAGACGGGGTAAGCGATGAACAGGTCATCCACGCCGGCCCGGGCGAATGCCTCGGCCTCGCTGATCGTGGCCACCGACAGCCCGCGCGCTCCGGCCCGAAGCTGACGGTCGGCGATCTGCCCGCACTTGTGGGCTTTGGCATGCGGCCGCAGGGCGAACCCTTGGGACCGCGAAGTCTCAGCCATCCGCGAGATGTTGTCGTCCAACACCTCCAGATCGACCACGAGCGCCGGCGTAGCCAGCCCGTCCGGCAGCGGAATCGCCATCTCTTGCCTCCCACCATGGAACACGTCGAGATGATCATGACAGGTCGGTAGACCACGGCCGCAGAGCCATCACTACAGGCCACACGTACCAATCGAGACGACCTCTAAGGCAGCTGCCCGTGCACCAGATAGGCCACAGAGCCAATATGTCGGGCGACTGCGGGGGGGCTTGGATGCGACGCGCGAGACCAGGAAGACTGGTAGGCGTCCCAGACCTCGCCGATGTCGCACCGCAAGACGCTCAGCGGCAGGGCCCGGCGTCCGCCGGCAAGCCGAGGATCGGAGTCAACTGCCGAGCGATATACGGTGCTCACACGCACGAGTGCCCTACCGCGGCTGCGCCGCAGTTCAAGGCATTGATCCAGCGACGGCCGCAGGTCACGGCCGTCCGTGATCATGGCCGCACAGCGCCCGCCCAGGCTTCAGTGTCCGGTCTGCATCCCCGCCTACTGCAGGTACCTCGAGCCCAATTCAACGACCCACGGCCTACAGGCGGCCCGCCCCACCGCACGCAACGGGGCCGCCGGTCACAGACCGGCAGCCCCGAAAGCCTGGAGCGATGCGAAACCACTCTGACCTGTGCCTACAGCACCGGCAGGTTCTTCCGCAGTTCGAAGGCGGTGACCTCCGAGCGGTATTCCTCCCACTCCTGCTTCTTGTTGCGCAGGAAGAAGTCGTAGACGTGCTCGCCGAGCGTCTCGGCGACCAGTTCGGACTTCTCCATGAGGGCGATGGCCTCGCCCAGGTTCTGCGGCAGCGGCTCGATGCCGAGGGCGCGGCGTTCCGCGTCGCGCAGGGCCCAGACGTCGTCGTCGGCGCCCGGCGGCAGCTCGTACCCCTCCTCGATGCCCTTGAGGCCGGCGGCGAGCAGGACCGCGTAGGTCAGGTAGGGGTTGGCGCCGGAGTCGATGGAGCGGACCTCGACGCGGGCTGAGCCCGTCTTGCCCGGCTTGTACATCGGGACGCGGATCAGCGCGGAGCGGTTGTTGTGACCCCAGCAGATGTACGAGGGGGCCTCGCCGCCCGCGCCCGCGGTGCGCTCGGAGCCGCCCCAGATGCGCTTGTAGGAGTTGACCCACTGGTTGGTGACCGCCGAGATCTCCGCGGCGTGCCGCAGCAGCCCCGCGATGAAGGAGCGGCCGACCTTGGAGAGCTGGTACTCGGCGCCCGACTCGTAGAACGCGTTGCGGTCGCCCTCGAAGAGGGAGAGGTGCGTGTGCATGCCCGAGCCCGGGTGCTCGGAGAACGGCTTCGGCATGAAGGTCGCGTTGACCCCCTGCTCCAGCGCGACCTGCTTCATGACCAGGCGGAACGTCATGATGTTGTCCGCGGTGGAGAGCGCGTCCGCGTAGCGGAGGTCGATCTCCTGCTGGCCGGGCGCGCCCTCGTGGTGGCTGAACTCCACCGAGATGCCCATCGATTCGAGCATCGTGATCGCCTGGCGGCGGAAATCCATGCCCACGTTCTGCGGGGTGTGGTCGAAGTAGCCGGAGTTGTCGGCGGGGGTGGGCCGCGAGCCGTCCAGCGGCTTGTCCTTCAGGAGGAAGAACTCGATCTCGGGGTGCGTGTAGAAGGTGAAGCCCAGGTCGGAGGTCTTGGCCAGGGCGCGCTTGAGGACGTAGCGCGGGTCGGCGAAGGACGGGGAGCCGTCCGGCATGAGGATGTCGCAGAACATACGGGCCGTGCCGGGGGCCTCCGCGCGCCAGGGCAGCACCTGGAACGTCGACGGGTCCGGCTTGGCGATCATGTCCGACTCGTACACCCGGGCGAATCCCTCGATAGCCGAGCCGTCGAAGCCGATGCCCTCGTCGAAGGCCTGCTCCAGCTCGGCCGGGGCCACGGCCACCGACTTCAGGAAGCCGAGGACATCCGTGAACCACAGGCGTACGAACCGGATGTCGCGCTCCTCCAACGTACGGAGCACGAATTCCTGCTGCTTGTCCATCTTCCGCTTCCACCCATCCTTGCTGGTCAGGCCACCTGCATCCGCACCCCGGGGCGCGCCGGGCACACGAGCATCCCACTCCTGGGTTTCACGCGCGTTGCGGACCCCGTGCCGCGGCTTCCGGCCGGGCCGCTTGCCGCTCTGTGCCCATAGTGCCTGCTCGAAGGCGCGGCTGTAACGGCGGCGGGCCCCGCGTCCGGGGCCGGGACCTCCCGTGACCCCCCTCCCTATAACTTGCATCTCAGATGCTAATTTGAGCGCGGAAACAGACAAGGGGCCGTAAACCCCCCGTATCTCTCCGTCCTTGAGGAGCCCACGTTGCTGTCCGAACAGTCAGCCGCGACCGTCCGTGCCACGCTTCCCGTCGTCGGAGCGGCCATCGGAAAGATCACCGAGCGCTTCTACGACCGGCTCTTCACGGCCCGTCCCGAGCTGCTCAAGGACCTCTTCAACCGCGGCAACCAGGCCGCGGGAACCCAGCGCCAGGCCCTGGCCGGGTCGATCGCCGCCTTCGCCGCGCACCTGGTGGAACACCCCGACCAGCGGCCCGACGTGATGCTGGGCCGCATCGCGCACAAGCACGCCTCGCTCGGCGTCGCCCCCGACCAGTACGAGACCGTGCACCGGCACCTGTTCGCCGCCATCGCCGAAGTGCTCGGCGATGCCGTCACGCCCGAGGTGGCCGCTGCCTGGGACGACGTCTACTGGCTGATGGCCAACGCGCTCACCTCCATCGAGGCCCGCCTCTACGCCGCCCACAGCGTCACGGCGGGCGCTGCCGGATGGCGGGAGTGGCAGGTCGTCGAGCGCGTGGAGGAGACCGCCGACGTCGTCACGTTCCGGTTGCGGCCCGCCGACGGGGCGCCCGCACCCGCCTTCCGCGCGGGCCAGTACGTGTCCGTACAGGTCCAACTGGCCGACGGAGCACGCCAGATACGCCAGTACAGCCTCTCCGGAGTGCCCGGAGCGCCCGGAGAGGCTGACGGTGCGGTCGGCGCGGGCCGTGCGGACGTCCGGCAGATCAACGTGAAGCGGGTACGGGGGGTCGCGGGGCCGCAGGCCACCACGCCCGACGGCGAGGTCTCGAACCACCTGCACGCGCGCGTGCGGGTGGGCGACGTGCTGCGGGTCTCCCCGCCGTACGGGGATCTCGTCCTCGACGCGTCGGACGCCGGCGTGCCGCTGCTGCTCGCCTCCGCTGGCATCGGCGTCACCCCGATGGTCGCCATGCTGGAGCAGCTCACCGCGACCGGGCACCGCGGGCCCGTCACCGTCGTGCACGCCGACCGCTCCCCCGCCGAGCACGCGCTGCGCGCCGAGCACCAGACGTACGCCGCCGAGCTCCCGGACGCCACCGCGCACTTCTTCTACGAGCGGCCGGACGCGGGACACCCCGCCGCCCTCACGGGCCTCGCCGACCTGACGGCGCTCCCGGCACCGGCAGCGGGCACGCGCGCGTACCTGTGCGGGCCGCTGCCCTTCATGCGGTCGGTACGTT
The DNA here is from genome assembly GCF_055607265.1 of Streptomyces sp. NPDC037013. Classification (NCBI taxonomy): domain Bacteria; kingdom Bacillati; phylum Actinomycetota; class Actinomycetes; order Kitasatosporales; family Streptomycetaceae; genus Streptomyces; species Streptomyces sp. NPDC037013. Next base: position 119,121 of record NZ_JBVJRV010000003.1, read on the forward strand.
CCCAGCTCCTGGAGCGCGGCGTCGCCGCCGCCGACATCCACTACGAGGTCTTCGGGCCGGATCTGTGGCTGGCGCAGGGGTAGGCGAGGCCTTGGGGCGGGGTGGGTCCCCCGGGAGCGCGGGCGGGGCGGGTCAGTCCGCGCTGCGGGACGTGATGTCCATCAGGAGCTGTCCCGTGGGCGCCGCCACGATGTCCGCCACCGTGAGAGGGTCCAGCGAGGCGTAGAACGCCTCCTGGGCCCCTCGGAGCGCGTCGCGCAGACGGCAGGCCGCCTTCAGCGGGCACGGCGTACCGCCCTCGCAGTCCACCACGTCGCCCGTGCCCTCGAAGGACCTCACCAGCGCGCCGACCGACGCGGTGCGGCCCGCCTCCGTCAGCGCGAGGCCGCCGCCCCTGCCCCGGCGCGCCTCCAGCAGGCCCAGCTTCTGGAGCTCGGCGACCACCTTGGCCTCATGCGTGTACGGCACCGCCATGTCCGCGGCCACCTCGCGCGTGGTCGGCGCCGCGCCCTTCGCCACGGCCAGGCGCATGAGCGTGCGCAGCGCCAGGTCGGTCGATCGCATGAGCCGCATGCCACCGAGCGTAGGTAATACGCATCTGTGCCTCAAATTCTCCTGGTGCCGTCCCAAATCCTTCTGGTGCCGTCCCAAATTCTGCTGGTGCCGTCCCGGATTCGGGTTCACCCTGTGGCCGCGGCCCCTGGCCCCATTACGATCAGCGCACTCGTCCGTCGTCCCGTCCCGTCCGTCCCTTTCCGCAGAAGGACACACCATGGGTTCCGCCAAGAACACGAGCAACGCTTCCCGCAAGGCCCGGATAGAGGAGATGCGCCGGGCGGACCGCGCCCGCGAGCGCCGGGGCCGGGTCCTGACGATCACCGTCAGCGCGGTCGTCGTCGCGGCGCTCGGCGTGGGCGGCTACTTCCTCTTCTCCAACGCGTCCGACGGCGACTCCAAGGACGACGCGAAGGGCTGGCCGAAGTACACGGTGTCCGCCGACGGCGAGAAGGTCTGGGGCAAGCTCGGCCGGACGCACGTGACGAAGACCGTGGACTACCCCATGACACCGCCCGTCGGCGGGGACCATAACCAGGTCTGGATGAACTGCAACGGCGACGTCTACAAGAAGGCGATCCCGGAGATGAACGCCGTCCACTCCCTGGAGCACGGCGCCGTCTGGGTCACCTACAACGACAAGGCGAAGCCGGCCGACCTGAAGAAGCTCGAGGCGAAGGTCAAGGCCACGCCGTACTCGCTGATGAGCCCCGTCAAGGACCAGAAGGACCCCGTCATGCTGAGCGCGTGGGCGCACCAGCGGACGGTCACCGGCGCGGACGACCCGAAGGTCAAGGAGTTCTTCTCCAAGTACGTGCAGGGCAAGCAGACGCCGGAGCCGGGGGCCGCGTGCACGAACGGTCTGGGACAGTGAGAGGGCCGGTGGCGCGGGCCCGGTGCCGACCGGCCGGCTCGGTGGGATCGCTGGGTTATGGGGGGTCGTTGAGGTTGAGGTGGGGAGTGGGATGAGGCTGCGTACGAACTGGGTCGTCGGCTGCGTCGCGGCGGCGGTGGTCGCCGGGGGCGGGATCACGGCGGCGGTGGCCGCCACGGACTCCGACTCGGGCGGCGTGCCCGCGAGTTCGTCGGCCGACGCGGGGTTCGCGCGGGACATGGCGGTCCACCACCAGCAGGCGGTGGAGATGTCGTACATCGTGCGGGACCGCACCGACGACGAAGAGGTGCGGCGGCTCGCGTACGACATCGCCCAGACGCAGGCCAACCAGCGGGGGATGCTGCTCGGCTGGCTCGACCTGTGGGAGTTGCCGAAGGTTCCGGACGGCGCGCCCATGGAGTGGATGGGCATGGGTGACATGCCGGCGGGCGAGGACGGGGCGCTGATGCCGGGGATGGCGACGGGGGCGGAGCTCAAGCGGCTGGGGAAGCTGGACGGGAAGAAGGCGGAGGTCCTGTACCTCCAGCTGATGACGCGGCACCACCGGGGTGGGGTGCATATGGCACAGGGGTGCGAGGACCGGTGCGAGGTGTCCGCGGAGCGGAGGCTGGCGCGGGGGATGGTGGAATCGCAGGAGTCGGAGATCGACCTGATGTCAACCATGCTGAAGGCGCGGGGCGCCCGGCCGTGATGGGGGGTGTGCGGGTGGGCTTGGGCTGAGGTGTGGGCGGGCTGGTCGTCTTTGGGTGCGGGGTGTGCGCGGGGACGTGCTTGGAGCGGGGCGCATAGGTCCGTCTGTGCTGCGGGGCGGGTGCGGCTGAGGCTGCGCTGGGGTCTGCGCGGGGTTCGTCTGTGGTGGCAAGGCGCGGGGCGGGTGCGGCCGCGCTGGGGCTGAGGCCTGCGCGGCTGTTCGTCTTTGGGTGCGGGGCCGCGGGGGTATGTGCGTACTCGCTATCCCTGCGCCCCGCTGCACGAACAAAGACGGCATGGCCGGCTCGGTGCTCCGTGCGCACATACCCCCACGTCCCCTCCCGTCTCGTACGCGCCTGCCGCCCAGTGGGGGTACAGCCCCGAAACCCTCGGCTCCGGCCCCGCACACCGAGACAAACGCCACCCCAACCCTGCCTCGCGGGGCAATCACACTTTCGCCCCGACAGCGGCCCGGCGCCGCAACCCAAACGCTCCCCTACCCGGCGCCGCCGCGCAATCGCAGCCCCACCCCAACTCCGGCCCAGCGCCGCGACGTTAACGCCCTAGCCCACCGTCCTCCGCCGCAGGGCAAACCAACCCCAACCTCCCGTCGCGGGGGAACCCCTCCCCCACCCCAACCCTGCCCCGCGGCACAATCCCACCCGCCCCACCCCCACCCTGCGCCGCGGGACAATCCCCCTCCCACCCCACACCCCTGCGACGCGGAACAATCCCCCCGCCCCGCCCCAACCCTGCGTCGCGGGGCAACCCACCCCCACCGCCGCCCCTACTCCAGCCCTGCGTCGCGGGGCAAACGGGTGGGTGGGTGGGAAACATCCGCCGCGGAGCGGGCGGGGTTGTTCGGGGGCTCAGGGGGGCGTCGCCCCCCCGGCCCCCGCCCCAGCAACACACCGCTCAAGGCCCAGGGGCCCGGGGAATTAGGCCAGGCGGGGCAGGTCCTCGCGGGTCAGGCGGCCCCTCAGTTCCGTTCCCGCCACGTACCGCTCCACCTCTTCCACCGCGTACTCCCCCAGCCGCCGCACCTCGCTGCCCTGCGCCCCCGCGATGTGCGGGGTGACCAGGACGTTGGGCAGGCTCAGGAGTGCGTGGCCGGGGGGCAGGGGTTCGGGGTCCGTGACGTCCAGGAACGCGTTCAGGCGCCCCGCCCCGCACTCCCGCGCCAGCGCCCGGGTGTCGAGCAGTGATCCGCGCGCCGTGTTGATGACGGTTCCGCCGTCCGGGATGAGTTTTAGTATGTCCGCGCTCAAGAGGCCGCGGGTCTCCGGGAGTTGGGGGGCGTGCACCGTGACGATGGTGCTGCGTCCGCACAGGTCGGGCAACTCCACCAGTTCCGCGCCGAGTTCCGCGGCTTCGGCGGGGCTCACGTAGGGGTCGGTGAGGAGGATGTGGACGCCCGCGTCCGATGCCCGTAGCGCCGCGATCACCCGGCGGCCGATCCGGGACGCGCCGATGACGCCGATGGTGCGCGCGTCCGCGCCGGTGCGTGCGGTGAACGGCGGCCATCCGGCCGCGTAACCCGCGGCCGCGGGCAGTGCCCCCTTCGCCGCGAAGGTGATCGCCGCGAGGGTGAAGGCGACCACCGGGTCCGCGTTGGCGTCCGCCGCCGAGGAGACGGTGATGCCGCGGTCCCAGACCGCGTCCGTCACCATCGGTTTGACCGAGCCCGCCGCGTGGACGACGGCCCGCAGCCGGGGCGCGGCGGCGAGGATCTCCGGGGTGAGCGGCGGGCATTCCCAGCCGGTGACGAGGATCTCCGTCCCGGCCAGGACCGCGCGGGACTCCGGTGTCGTGAGCGGGCCCGACAGGAGCTGGGGGGCCAACCGCACGGTGCGGGCGAGCCGTTGGCGCAGGTCCGCCGGGAAGACGCGCTCCGCCACCTCGACGCCCATGGCCAGGGCCGCGACCGGTGGGCCTGCGCCGTCCCGGGTCCGCCGATCCGCCCGCTCTGCCTGCTCTGCCACGCGTGACCGTCCCTCGTAGTAACCGGTTACCAACCAGCGCCTGGAGGCTAGGACCAATCCGGGAGAGTGGTCAAGAGACAGCGAGGCAAGGGGGGTTGACCGGGGGAAGTAACCGCTTTAGATTCCGGGCACCTTATTCCGACGACGGAGGGGTTGCCGTGCCGACGGTGACGAAGGACCGGGCGGAAACCGAGGCGGTGAAGCCGCCCGGCAGGCGCGATAGCGGGTCAAGTGGTGGGAAAACAGGCCGTGGCGAGCTGTGGAAACGGTTTCAGCGCACCCGTGTCCTGGTGCTGCTCATGGTGCCGGGCCTGGTCTACTTCCTGGTCTTCCACTACGGCGCGTTCGTCGCCAACGCGGTCGCCTTCAAGGAGTACGTCCCCTTCGACGGCCTATGGGCCAGCCCCTGGGTCGGCACCGAGAACTTCCAGCGGATGTTCGGCGACCCGGACTTCTGGCACGCCACGTGGAACACGCTCTTCATCGCCGTGCTGCAGCTGGTGTTCTTCTTCCCCGCGCCGCTCGCCCTCGCGCTGCTCCTGCACAGCCTGACCTCGGACCTGTTGCGCCGCTTCACGCAGTCCGTGATCTATCTGCCGCACTTCCTGTCGTGGGTCGTCGTGGTCGCGCTCTTCCAGCAGGTACTCAGCGACACCGGCGTCCTGAACACCTTCCTGAGCGACTCCGGGCTGCACACCGTCGACATCATCGGCAATCCGGACGCGTACAAGCCGCTCGTCGTCCTGGAGGTGATCTGGAAGGACGCCGGCTGGGGCACGATCATCTTCCTGGCCGCGCTCATGCAGGTCGACGAGCAGCTGTACGAGGCATCGGCGATCGACGGGGCCGGGCCGTGGCGGCGCTTCTGGCACGTCACGCTGCCCAGCATCCGGCCCATCATCATCCTGCTGCTGATCATGCGGCTCGGCGACATCCTCTCCGTCGGCTTCGAACAGATGCTGCTCCAGCGGCAGTCGGTGGGGCCGGAGGTCGGTGAGGTGCTCGACACCTTCGTGTTCTGGCAGGGCATCGTCGGCGGCGACACCGGATACGCGGCGGCCGCCGGTCTGTTCAAGGGCGTCGTCGGCGCGGCGCTCGTCTTCACCGCCAACCGGATCGCCCACCGGCTCGGCGAACAGGGGGTCTACAAGTGAGTGCCGCTCAAGTCACCAGGCCCGCCTGGATGGAGAAGCCGCGGTTGGCGACCAAGGCCGCGAAGGCCGTCGCGGTGACGGTCGTGCTCGGGCTCGTCCTGATCCCCTTCCTCGTCATCGTCTCCACCTCGCTCGCCTCCAACCGCGAGGTCGTGGAGAACGGCGGCTGGGTGCTCTGGCCGAGCGATCCGACCCTGCGCGCCTACCGGACCATCCTCAACGGCGGCATCGTCACCAAGGCGCTCGGCGTCAGCGTCGGCCTGACGGTGGTGGGCACGCTGTTCTCGCTCGCCTGCACCACCTTCCTCGCGTACGCGCTCGCCCGCCCCGGCGTCTTCGGCGGCAAGCCGGTGCTGCTGCTCATCCTGTTCACGTTCCTCTTCCCGCCCGGCATGATCCCCGCGTTCCTGCTGGTCAAGGGGATGGGGATGATGGACACATATGCGGCGCTCGTCGCCCCCGTGCTCATCAACGTCTTCAATCTGATCGTGCTGCGCGGCTTCTTCCAGGGGATACCCGAGGAGCTGTACGAGGCGGCCCGGCTCGACGGCGCCGGTGACTGGGTGATCCTGTGGCGCGTCGTGCTGCCGCTCTCCAAGGCGGCGCTCGCCGTGGTCTCCCTCTTCTACGCCGTGAGCTACTGGAACGCCTGGTTCCATGCCTCGATCTACATGGAGTCCGGCCACTGGCCGCTCTCCCAGGTCCTTCGTACGTACGTCATCGGCGGCTCCCAGATCGCCGACACCGGTCTGAGCGAGGCCGGGATGGTCTCCGCTCCGCAGACGACGCAGATGGCCGTCCTGGTGATCGCCACCGTGCCGATCCTGCTCGTCTACCCCTTCCTGCAGAAGTACTTCACCAAGGGCGTGCTCACCGGCGCCATCAAGAGCTGATACCTCACCTCGTCCTCCAGAAGGGCTCATTCACGTGTCCGGTTCCTCGATGTCGCGGCGCACGCTGCTCCGCTCCATAGCCGTCGGCGGCGCCGCGCTGGCCGCCCCGTCCGTCCTGACCGCCTGCTCGACCGACTCCAGCGGCGGCGGCGACGTCTCCAACGCCGGCACGAAGGTGGTGCCTTGGCCGGCGTACACCCCGGCCAAGGGCCCCGCCCCCGACCTCGCGCCGACCGCCGAGGGCGTGCAGCCCGGGTACACGAAGTACCCGCAGAAGCTCGTCCGGGCGACGGCCGAGAAGCCGGGCACCGGCAAGCAGAAGATCAAGGTCATGACCATCACCTACGGCACCCCGCCGAAGCCGGTCGGCCGGAACGAGTACTGGCAGGCGGTCAACGAAGCGCTGGGCGTCGAGGTCGAGTTCACCGTCGTGCCGGACGCGGACTTCCGCGCGAAGATGTCGACGCTGATGTCCGGCGACGACCTGCCCGACATGATCAACTTCGGTGGCGGGTACGTGCTGCCGCGCGAGTCGCAGTTCGTGAAGTCACGCTGCGCCGACCTGAGCGACCACCTCTCGGGGGACGCGGTCAAGGAGTACCCCAACCTCGCCAACATCCCCACGTACGCGTGGGAGGGCATGGGCCGCATCGCGGGACGCATCTACGGGCTGCCGATCGAGCGCGCCAAGGTGCAGGGCGCCATGTTCATCAACCGTGAGGCGTTCGACAAGGCCGGGTACAAGCCGGGCATGTCCGCGCAGGACTTCCGGTCGATGGCCCAGGACGCCTCGCAGGGCAGGAAGTCCGCGCTCGGCGCGTCCACGGTCGGCTTCTTCGGGTACCTCTACCACGCGATGTGGCACGGCGCGCCCAACCAGTGGCAGATCAAGGACGGCAAGGTCACCGACATGTACGGGACCGACGCGTTCAAGGCGGCGCTGGAGTACATGGCCATGCTGCGCAAGGACGGCTCGTACAACTCCGACGCCACGTCGGTCTCCCAGGTGGACCTGAAGACCCAGTTCTACAACGGCACCGTCCGCTCCATGACGGACGGCTGGGGCGCCGTCATCTCCAACGCCCAGGGCATCAAGGACGAGTTCACCCTGGACGTCGCCGAGCCGTACGCCGTGGACGGCGTCACCCCCGTCTACCAGCAGAACCGCGGCTGTTTCGGCTACACCGTCATCAAGAAGGCCTCCAAGGACCGCGTGAAGCTGATGCTGCGGGTGCTCAACTGGCTCGCCTCGCCGTTCGGTTCCAAGGAGTACGAGCTGATGCACTACGGCGTCGAGGGCACCCACTTCAGGTACAACAAGGACGGGGACCCCGTCGCCACCGAGGTCGGTCTCGTCGACTCCAGGACCAACCTCCCGTTCCCGTACCTGATGGACGCGCCGCAGCCGCTGTACTTCCCCGGCTTCCCCGACCTCACGAAGCGGCTGCACGCCTGGGAGAAGAAGGTCGTCCCGCTCCTCGTCCCCGACGACCACTGGGGCCTCATGTCGCAGACATACAACCGGCAGGGCGCCACGATGCAGCAGATCATCGAGGACGGCGTGACGGCGATCGTCTCCGGCCGCAAGAAGCTCTCCGAATGGGACGGCATCCACCAGAAGTGGCAGTCCCAGGGCGGCAAGCGGGCCGCCGAGGAGTTCCTGAAGGAGTACGAGGCCGCGCACTGACCCGGGGCCCGGGCGCGCGATGATGGTCCGGGGCGGAGTGCTGTGGGGGCAACTCCGCCCCGGAACCGGCGGGTTGGCCGCCGGAAGGGGCAATGGCCGACCACCGGCCGGGTGAGGGAGACACAGTGGGTGAGCGGGTCACCATCCGCGAGGTGGCCGCGCGCGCGGGCGTCTCGGTAGCGACCGTCTCGCGGGTCCTCGCGGGCAACTACCCGACGTCCACGGCGTCGCGCGCCAAGGTGCTGCGGGCCGTCAAGGACCTGGACTACGTCGCCAACGCGCACGCGCGCGCGTTGGCGGGCGCCGGGCGCAAGACGATCGCGGTGCTCATGTACGACGTGGTGGGGGCGTTCTACGCGCAGGTCGCGCAGGGCGTGGAGGTGGAGGCGGCCCAGCGCGGGCGCCTCACCCTGGTCGCGTCCACGGGCAGTGATCCGGCGCGCGAGCTGGCGCTGGTCCAGATGATGCGCGAGCAGGCCGCCGAGGCCGTGGTGCTGGTGGGCGGCGTCGTCCAGGACGGCGAGTACCGCCGGCGGATGGCCCGGTACGCGCAGGCGCTCGCGGCGGCCGGTTCCCGCCTCGTGCTCTGCGGGCGCCCGGCGCCCACGCCCGACGTGCCCGCGCTCGTCGTGGAGTACGACAACGAAGCCGGCGCCCACGCGGTCACCAGCCACCTGCTGGGCGCCGGCCACCGGCGGATCGCGCTGCTCGGCTACGAGCCGGGCAACTCCACCGGCGACGACCGTCTCGCCGGCTACCTCCGGGCGCTGGACGACCACGGCGTGCCGCGCGGCGAGGCGATCCTGCACGGCATCGGCTTCGGGCAGAACAACGGCTACCGGGCGATGCGGGAACTCCTCGACGAGTCCGGCGGCAGACCCGACTTCACCGCGGTCTTCGCGGGCGACGACCGGGCCGCCGCGGCGGCCGTCACCGCGCTGCGGGAGTACGGCCTGCGGGTTCCCGAGGACATGTCGGTGGTCGGCTACAACGACGACCCGGTGGCCGCGGACATCACCCCCGGCCTGACGACCGTGCACATCCCCGCCGAGGAGATGGGCCGCACGGCGGTCCGCCGCGCCCTCTCCGGCGCCCCGCGCACGGGACAGGAACGCCATGTGCTGGGCACCCACATCGTGATCAGGGACAGCGTGCGGCCGGTCCGGGGAGCACAGGGGTAGGGGCGCAGGCCGGGTTCGCGTACCGGGTGCTCATGCGCGCGTGCGCGCGTCAGGCGTTCCGTGCCCCCGCGAGGATGGCCTCCGCCACGTCCGCGGGACGGTCCCGCATCACCAGGTGGCCCGACGGCCGCGCCTCGCGGTACGTGCCGCCCAGGCGGGCGGCGAGCGCCCGCTGCCGGTCGGTCCACCGCCGCGAACCGCCCGCGTACGCGGCGAGCACCGTGACCGGCAGCCCCTCCGGGAGCGGGACGGCCCGGCGCAGCGCGGCGAGTTCACACGCCACGTCGCCGTAGGTCGCGTGCTCCATGAGCGCGGCCCGCCACACCCGGCTGCCCCCGTAGAGCCACGCCCACGGAGTCGGCGCCGCGAGGCGGCGCAGGGCGGGCCCCACCGCCCGCGGCACCCCCGCCGCGCACAGGACCGCCCCGCACGCGCGCGTGCCCGCCACCCGCGCCCCGCGCGGCACATGTACGCGTGGCCGCTCCTCCACGCTGGAGTCGACGAGGACGAGCCCCGCCGTCCGCCCGGGGTGCAGCCGCGCGAACGCCTCCGCGTGGAACCCGGCGAGCGAGTGCCCGACCACCGTCGCCCGCTCCGCGCCGCGCCCCGCCGCGTCGAGCACCGCGTCGAGGACCCGCAGGATCCGCTCCCCCTCGCCACGCAACGTGGGCGCCACGCGCGCGTGGCCGCTCAGCCCGAGGCCCGGCCGGTCGAAGCGGACCACCGTCCGGTGCGGCGCCAGGAGCGGCACCACGGGGTCCCAGTCGAACCAGCCCAGCCCGAGCCCGGCGCTCAGCACGCACACCGGCCCGCTCCCGGTCACCTCCACGTGATGCGGCACGCCCTCCACGTGACGGAAGGTCGCCTCGGGCAGGGAAGTCACCTCCGGCAGGAAAGTCACCTCCGTTCCGCCTCCGCGGGCGGCTCGGCGGCCGCCGCGAGCGACCATGCGAGCACCACCAGCCACACCGCGATGAACAGCACCTGGAGCCGCTGGCCGATCCCCAGCCCCCAGGTGCCGCCCCCGCTCTCGAAGGCGGCGATGGACGCCAGCGTCCAGGCGGTGGCGGCCAGTTCGAGGGCGACGACCGGAGGTCCGGCGCGGGCGAGCGGCGGCCACGTACCGGTGCGCCGGCGCGCGGCGAGGGTCAGCAGCACCATGGCGGCCAGCGCCCCGGTGACGGCCAGACTGCTGCTGACCGCGTGCGCGGAGTGCGTCCAGGGGACCGTGGCGGCCCGCACCCGCGCCAGGCAGCCGGCGTCGGAGGTCGCCGCGCAGCTCAGCGGCAGCCGCGAGTCGGCCGCGGTGGCCGCCCCGAACAGCGCGGCCCCGGCCCAGCCCGCCGTGACCCACCGCCCGCGGCGCGGCAGCCAAAGCAGCGCTCCGACCGCGGCGGTGAGGACGAGGAGGCCCGCGAGGAGGTCCGCGGTGCGGAAGAACGTGCCGTACGGCTGGTCCTCGGCGGCGAGTTCGCTGACGTACGCCGTGCGCGGCGAGAGCCCGGTCGCCAGGAAGGCCTCGGCGGGCCAGGTGGTGTAGGCGAGGGCGCCGGCCAGCAGGAGGGCGGCGAGGGCGCGCACGACGGCGGGGCGGAAGGGCCGGGCGGACGGGGGCGGGCCGGGTGACGAGTGCCGCTCGGTCATGGGGGTGGTCGCCGTCGTGGGGGTGGCTGCCGTGGTGGGGGTGGCTGCCGTCGTGGGGGCGGTCGCCGTCGTGGGGAGCGGCGCGGGGCGGAAGACGCTATTCGGACGCATGGGCCGGCCTATGGTCGGGATGGATCCAGCTGGGTTTGCGGTACTTGAGGAAGGCCGCGGGAGCCAGCACGCCGAGCGCGAGGAGGCCGCCGCCGACGATGAGCAGGTAGCGCCAGAGCGGCCCCTTGCCGAACTGGTCGGGCGGCACGAAACCGATGGCGAGCGCGACGAGCGAGGCGATGAAACCGACGGTGGCGACGAGCGTCACGGCGGGCACCACGAAGCCGCGCTCCACCTCCGGCCGCGCCTTCCGCAGCCGTACGACGGCCACGAACATCAGCAGGTACGCGATCAGGTAGATCTGCACGGTGATGACCGAGAACATCCAGTACGCGCTGGAGACGTCGGAGCTGAACGCGTAGAGGACGCCGATGAGGGTGGTGATGACGCCCTGCGCGACCATGATGTTCCGCGGCACGCCCGCCTTGTTGAACTTCTGCAGCACGGGCGGCAGATAGCCCTCCTGCCGGGACAGCGTCACGAGGCCCTTGGCGGGACCGGCGAGCCAGGTGAGCATGCCGCCGAGCGCGGCCATGACGAGCATGACGCCGACGACCTTCGTCAGCCAGCCGACGTGGAAGTGGTCGAAGAAGGCCTGGAAGGCCTGCATCAGACCGGCGGTGAGGCTGAGCTCCTCGGACGGCATCACCCAGCTGATCGCCAGGGCGGGCAGGACGAAGATCAGCAGGACGAGACCGGTGGCGAGGAAGATCGAGCGCGGGTACTCGGAGCGGGGGTGGCGCAGCGACGAGACGTGGACGCCGTTCATCTCCATGCCCGCGTAGGAGAGGAAGTTGTTGACGATGAGGACCAGGCTGGCGAGCCCGGTCCACGGGGGCAGCCAGTGGCCGGCGCTCATGGGGGCGGCGGACGGGTTGCCCTGCCCCAGGAAGACGAGGCCGAGGGCGACGAGGACGAGGCCCGGCACGAGGGTGCCGATGACGAGCCCGAGGGAGGAGAGACCGGCGACGGTTTTGGTCCCCCGGCAGGTGATCCACACGCCCGTCCAGTAGATGACGACGATGACGATCGCCACGTAGGGGCCGTTCTCGGCGAGGCCCGGATGGACGACGTACGCGAACGTGGAGGCCACGTAGGCCAGCAGGCTCGGGTAGTACGCGATGGTCATGGCGAACTGGCACCAGACGGCGACGAACCCGAGCGGTTTGCCGAGCGCCTCGCTCACCCACCGGTAGATGCCGCCGGACCACCCGGAGGCGAGCTCGGCACCGACGAGGGCGGTGGGGAGCAGGAAGACGACGGCGGGCAGCAGATAGAGGAAGACCGCGGCCAGTCCGTAGATGGCCATCGAGGGCGAGGGGCGCAGGCTGGCCACGGACGCGGTGGTCATGAGGGCGAGGGTCACCCAGGAGATGAACTGCCGCGGGATCGCGGGGTCCGGCTCCGGGAGCGTCCCCTCACCGGTCTGCACCACTTCGTCCTGACTCGTCATGCGCTCATGATCGTCGGAGTACCGGGGGCCCGCATGTCGCGCATACCCGCTGGGGGTAGGGTTCGCCGCATGGCGAGGACGACGGGCCGCACGGGGTACGGGCAGCTGCTGCTGCTCACCGCGCTGCTCCTCGGCATCGTGACGATGCATACGCTCGGGCATCCGTCGGGCGGCCATGAGGGTGGGACGGCCGCGGCGGCGTCACCGATGGGGCATGCGGGGCGGGGGCATGCGGCTGGGCCGGGTGCGGGTGCCGGCTACGTCTCCCCTCATGATTCCGACGGCGGGGGCGACCGGCTCCCGAACCGGCCCCAGCCCCCACACCACTCGCAGTCGCAGTCCCGGCCCCACTCCCCGTCGCACGACGGCATGAGCATGGATCCGCTGTCCGTGTGTCTGGCCGTGCTGGGCGGCTTCACTCTTCTGCTGCTGGTACGGGCCGGACTGCTGCGCCCGGGCGGGGTCCTGGTCCAGCTGCCCGCGCCCGCGCGGTTCCTGCACGCGCTGCGCCCCAACCCGCCACCGCCCCGCATACTCCTCTCCCGTCTGTCGGTGCTGCGCATCTAGGCCCGCGCATCGGCTGCTTCGCGCTGTCCGCGATCCGTGCCGCCCAAGTGGGAACCCACGGGGGCCGGGCGGTGTACCAGAAGCAGCAGACGCGCCCACCGCACGCACCCCATCACGACGAGGTGTCACCCAGTCATGCGTAAAGAAGCACCGCACACGCACACCCCTTCGCGCCGCACCCTGCTCGGCGCCGCGGCGGCCGTCGCCGGGGCGGGAATCCTGACGGCCTGTTCCGACCCGTCGCCGACCGGCGGGCACGGCGGTCACGGATCGGGCGGCGCGTCCGGCCCCGGCGGCTATGTGGACCCGGCGGGCCGGGAGGTCGCCGCCGCCGAGAAGAGGCGGGCCGACCGGGGCGGCCGGGTCCGCGAGGTGCGGCTGACCGCCGTGGAGACCTCGCTCGACCTCGGCGGCCCCGAGGTCAGGACGTGGGCGTACGGCGACCGGCTCCCCGGCAAGGAGGTCCGCGTCACCGCGGGCGACACCCTCGCCCTCACCCTCGCCAACCACCTGCCGCAGGCCACCTCCCTGCACTGGCACGGCATCGCCCTGCGCAACGACATGGACGGCGTGCCCGGCCTCACCCAGAAGGCCGTCGCCCCCGGAGCGGACTTCACCTACCGCTTCACGGTGCCGGACCCGGGGACGTACTGGTTCCACCCGCACTCCGGCACCCAGCAGGACCGCGGCCTGTACGCGCCCCTGATCGTCGAGGACCCCAAGGAGCCCCTGCGGTACGACAAGGAGTGGGTGGTCGTCCTGGACGACTGGCTCGACGGAGTGGACGGTTCCACCCCGGACGCCGTGCTCGCGGAGCTGGGCAAGGGGATGTCGGGCCACGACATGGGCGGAGACGAGGGCGGGGACGGCATGGACCATGGCGGTCACGGCGGAACCGGCGGGCACGGCGGACACGACATGTCGGCCATGTCCCTCCGCGCGGACCGCTCCCCGAGCCCGAAGGGCTCCTCCGGCTCGCCCGGTTCATCCCACTCCCCCGACTCGCCCGGCCCCTCCCGCGTGATGATGGGCGCCAAGAGCGACCTGCTGGGCGGCGACGCGGGCGACGTCGCCTACCCGCACCACCTCATCAACGGCCGTACGGCGGAGGCGCCCACGCAGTTCCGCGCCCGCCCCGGCGACCGCATCCGTCTGCGCATCATCAACGCCGGCGGCGACACGGCCTACCGCGTGGCGCTCGGTGGCCACGAGATGACGGTGACGCACACGGACGGCTCCCCCGTGCGGCACGCGAAGACCGACGCGCTCCTGCTGGGCATGGGCGAGCGGTATGACGTCCTGGTCACCGCCAAGGACGGCGTCTTCCCGCTGACCGCGCTCGCGGAGGGCAAGAAGGCCTCGGCGCTCGCGGTGCTGCGCACGGGCGGCGGCACCGCGCCGTCCTCCTCGGCCCGCCCCGCGGAGCTGACGGGCCGTCTCCTCACCGCGGACCGGCTCAGGGCGCACGAGTCCGTCGCCCTGCCCTCCCGCAGCCCGGACCGCACGATCACCCTGCGCCTGACGGGCGGCATGGCAGCGTACGACTGGGCCTTCGACAAGAAGCCCTACTCCCCCGGCCGGCGCCACCCGGTCCGCGCGGGCGAACGGGTCCGCCTGACCTTCGCCAACACGACCGCGATGTGGCACCCCGTCCACCTCCACGGCCACACGTTCGCCCTGGCCGGCGCGGCGCACGGCCCCCGCAAGGACACCGCGGTCGTCCTGCCGAACGGCACCCTGTCGGTGGACTTCGAGGCGGACAATCCAGGGCTGTGGATGATCCACTGCCACAACGTCTACCACGCGGAGGCGGGGATGATGACCGTGCTCGGCTACCGCTCCTGAGCCCCGCCACCCTCCGGCGCGGACGCGGGTGCGGACGCGGTTGCGCCGGAGGGTGGGGTCCGGGATGAGCGAGATCCGGCCGGGCGCTTCCCGCAGAGAGCAGAGAGAGGGACAATAGCCCCAGAACCCCAGAATCCGGCCTCCCCTTCCCGAAGGGGGCCCTCCATGACACCCCCCGGCAGCACCCCTCCCCAGTGGGGTGAGCGTTCCCCGTGGGGCGGGCCTCCCCCGCCGCCGCCCCGCCAGATGCGCGACGGTCTCGGCACCACGTCCCTGGTCCTCGGCATCATCGGTGTGCTGTGCGGCCTGGTCCCGCTGCTGTTCTGGGCCGCGGGCATCCTCGCCGTCCTGGCGCTGGTCTTCGGTTCCGTCGGCCTCGGGCGGGCCCGCAGAGGCCAGGCCACCAACCGGCGCACCGCGATCTGGGGCACCGCCCTTGGCGCGGTCGCCGCCGTCCTCGCGGTCATCGGCCTGCTCATCACCGTCGCGGTCTTCGACGACACGGTGGACGAACTGAACGGGACGGGCGGCAAGAAGGAGACGTCGACCGCGCCCGCCGAGCCCGGCGACCGGCACACCAAGAAGGGCTCCGACGAGCTCGGGTTCGGCCAGGCCTTCGTGTACGACGACGGCGTCAAGGTCACCGTCGCGCACCCCGCCTCCTACCGGCCCGGCGCGGCGGCCGCGGGACACACCGAGGGCAACAAGGCCCTGAAGGTCAGGATCACCGTGGTCAACGGCTCGGACCGGACGGTGAACCTGGATCTGACCACCGTCACCTTCAAGGACGCCGACGGTGCCGAGGCCGAGAAGATCTTCGACGGCGATCTGCCGAGAGAGCTCGGCGGCAGGCTCCTGCCCGGCAAGGAGTCCGTCGCCACGTACGCCGTCAGCCTCCCCGCCGACGCCGCGAAGACCCTGGAGGTCCAGGTCGAGCCCGGCTTCCTCCACTACGACAGCACCAGTTGGGCCGGCCCCACCGGCTGACCCGCCGCCCGCCCCCTGCCCCGCCCGATCCCGTCCCGCCCGGCCCCGCCCGGCCCCGCCCGGCCGGGCATCGTGTCGCTCTGACGATTACACTGGCCGCGTGCCTCAACTACGCCTCGCTCTGAATCAGATCGACTCGACCGTCGGCGATCTCGCCGGGAACGCCGAGGCGATCGTCCACTGGACCCGGCACTCCGCCGAGCAGGGGGCGCATCTCGTCGCGTTCCCCGAGATGGTGCTGACCGGCTATCCCGTCGAGGACCTCGCCCTGCGTTCGTCCTTCGTCCAGGCCTCCCGGGAGGCGCTGCGCGCGCTCGCCGTGCGGCTGCGGGACGAGGGGTTCGGGGAGCTGCCGGTCGTCGTCGGCTATCTCGACCGCACCGAGGAGGCCAAGCCGAAGTTCGGCCAGCCCGCGGGGGCCCCGCGCAACGCGGGCGCCGTGCTGTACCGCGGCGAGGCCGTCCTGACCTACTCCAAGCACCACCTGCCCAACTACGGCGTCTTCGACGAGTTCCGCTACTTCGTGCCGGGCGAGACCCTGCCGGTCGTGCGCGTGCACGGCGTCGACGTGGCGCTCGCCATCTGCGAGGACCTCTGGCAGGACGGCGGCCGCGTCCCGGCGACGCGCAGCGCGGGGGCGGGGCTGCTGCTCTCCATCAACGCGTCGCCGTACGAGCAGAACAAGGACGACCAGCGCCTCGAACTGGTGCGCAAGCGCGCCCAGGAGGCCGGCTGCACCACCGCGTACCTCGCGATGATCGGCGGGCAGGACGAGCTGGTCTTCGACGGCGACTCGATCGTCGTCGACAAGAACGGCGAAGTCATCGCGCGCGCCCCGCAGTTCGCCGAGGGGTGCGTCGTGCTCGACCTGGAGCTGCCGGCCGCCGCCCCCGTACCGCCGTCCGGTGTCGTGGACGACGGGCTGCGCATCGAGCACGTCACGATCTCCGACGAGCCCCTTCCCGCGTACGAGGCCGAGCTGGCCGGCGGGTACGCCGAGCGGCTCGACGACGACGAGGAGGTGTACTCGGCGCTGGTGGTGGGGTTGCGCGCGTACGCCGCGAAGAACGGCTTCAGCAGCGTCCTGATCGGCCTCTCCGGCGGCATCGACTCGGCGCTCACCGCCGCCATCGCCTGCGACGCGCTCGGCGCGCAGAACGTGTACGGCGTGGCCATGCCGTCCCGTTACTCCTCCGAGCACTCCATCGGCGACGCGGAGGAGCTGGCCCGGCGCACCGGCCTCAACTTCCGCACCGTGCCGATCGCGCCGATGTTCGACGCGTACATGGGTTCGCTCGGGCTCACCGGGCTCGCCGAGGAGAACCTCCAGTCGCGGCTGCGCGGCACGATGCTGATGGCGCTCTCCAACCAGGAGGGGCACATCGTGCTCGCGCCGGGCAACAAGTCCGAGCTGGCCGTCGGCTACTCGACCCTCTACGGCGACTCCGTCGGCGCGTACGGCCCCATCAAGGACGTCTACAAGACGGCGATCTTCCGGCTCGCCAAGTGGCGCAACCGCGCGGCCGAGGAGCGGGGGCAGACGCCCCCGATCCCGGAGAACTCCATCAGCAAGCCGCCGAGCGCCGAGCTCCGTCCCGACCAGGTCGACACGGACTCGCTCCCCGACTACCCGGTCCTCGACGCGATCCTGGAGCTCTACGTCGACCGGGACCAGGGCGCCGACGCGATCGTGGCCGCGGGGTACGACCGGGAGCTGGTCGTGAAGACGCTGCGGATGGTCGACACCGCCGAGTACAAGCGGCGGCAGTACCCGCCGGGGACGAAGATCTCCGCGAAGGGCTTCGGCAAGGACCGCCGTCTGCCGATCACCAACCGCTGGCGCGAGTCCTCCGCCGGCTGAATTCCCGCGTGAGACCCGTCTGCCCCTGTCGCCGTGTGGTGACAGGGGCAGTTCGGCAAGGGCGGTTCGGCAGGGGCCGGCCGGTCAGTGGTGGGACGGCTCGCGTACGGGCGTCCCCGTCGCCACCACCCGTTCCGTGCCCGGCACGGGCCCCCTGCGCAGGTCCACCAGGTACGCCAGCCCCGCCACCGCGAGGCCGAGCACCGCGAGGACCGCGCCCGTCACCGCGGGGGACGTGACGCCGAGGCCCGCGGCGAGGGCGAGGCCGCCGATCCAGGCGCCGCCCGCGTTGGCGAGGTTGAAGGCGCCCTGGTTGGCGGACGAGGCGAGCGAGGGGGCCGCCGCCGCCTTCTCCATGACCATGAGCTGGAGCGGCGAGCCCGTGGTGAACGCGGCCATGCCGAGCAGGAAGACGGCGATCGCCGCGCTCCACCCCGCGCCCATGAGGAGCGGGAAGAGCGCGAGGACCACGGCGAGCGCGGTGAGCCCGCCGAAGAGCGTGCCGCGCAGCGAGTGGTCGGCGAGGCGGCCGCCCAGCAGGTTGCCCGCGGTCGCGCCGACGCCGAAGAGCGCGAGGAGCAGCGTGACGCTGGACTCCGCGTAGCCGGCGGCGTCGGTCAGCATCGGCGTGATGTAGCTGTAGGCGGCGAAGAGCGCGCCGAAGCCGGCGACGGTCGTGCCGAGCGCCAGCCAGACCGGGACGCTGCGCAGCGCCCGCAGCTCGCCGCGGAGGCCGACCGCGTCGCCGTGTCCGTGGTCGGCGGGGACGAGCAGGGCGAGCGCCGCGATGGCGGCGAGGCCGATCGCGCTCACCGCGAGGAAGGTGGCGCGCCAGCCGAGCTGCTGCCCCATGGCGGTGGCGACCGGGACGCCCACGATGTTGGCGACGGTCAGGCCGAGGAACATCAGGGAGACGGAGCGGGCCTTGCGCTCGGGGGCGACGAGGCCGGTGGCGACGACGGCGCCGACGCCGAAGAAGGCGCCGTGCGGCAGGCCGCTGAGGAAGCGGGCGGCCATCAGGAGGTGGTAGTCGGGGGCGGCGGCCGAGAGCGCGTTGCCGACGACGAAGAGCACCATGAGGCCGATCAGGACGCGGCGGCGCGGCAGCTTCGCGGTGACGGCGGCGAGCAGCGGCGCGCCGATGACCACGCCCAGCGCGTACGCGGAGACCAGGTGGCCCGCGGTGGGTATGGATATGTGCAGGTCGTCGGCGACGTTGGGCAGCAGGCCCATCATCACGAACTCGGTCGTGCCGATGCCGAAGGCGCCCACGGCAAGGGCGAGCAGGGCCAGGGGCATGAAGAAGTACCTTCCACGGAAGCTGGGGGGCGGCGGGCGGCACGGGGCCGGAAAAGGGGCGGGCCCCCTGAGGGGGAACCCGTAAGTTTACGTACGGAACAAACCCGCGCCCACCCAGTATTCCGTGGGCTCACATCCGTGAGGTCAAAAAGGTGCGGCGGGGACGTTACGAGGAGAGGTCGACCCGGGCCGCGACCGGGAGGTGGTCGCTGCCCGTCTCCGGCAGCGTCCAGGAGGAGACCGGCTCGACGCCCTTGACCATGATCTGGTCGATGCGGGCCATCGGGAACGACGCGGGCCAGCTGAAGCCGAACCCGTCTCCCGCCGCGCCCTGCGTGGAGCGCAGCTGCGAGGTGACGCCGTTCAGCGCGCGGTCGTTCATCGTGCCGTTGAGGTCGCCGAGGAGGACGACCTTGCCGAGCTTCTCGTGGGCGATGGCCTCGCCGAGCGCGTCGGCGCTGTCGTCGCGCTGGTTGGCGGTGAAGCCCGCGTCCAGCTTCACGCGCACCGACGGCAGGTGCGCGACGTACACGGCGACCTCGCCCTTGGGCGTGTTCACCGTGGTGCGCATGGCGCGGACCCAGCCCAGCTTGATGTCGACGGGCCTGGTGTCGGTCAGCGGGTACTTGCTCCACAGGCCGACGGTGCCCTTCACCGAGTGGTACTTGTACTCACCGGCCAGCGCCTTCTCGTACGCGGGGACGGCGTCCGCGGTCAGCTCCTCCAGGGCGATCACGTCCGCGCCGGAGGCCCCGACGTCCCGGGCGGTGCCGGTCGGGTCGGGGTTGTCCGCGTTCACGTTGTGCGTGGCGACGGTCAGGTCGCCGCCGGTGGCCGACTTGCCGGTGATCAGGCCGCCGAAGGAGTTGAGCCAGATGATCAGCGGCAGCAGCAGCGCGATCAGCGCGGTGGCGGACTTGCGCACCACGGCGACGACCAGCAGGACGGGGATGAAGAGGCCGAGCCAGGGCAGGAAGGTCTCGGTGAGGCTGCCGAGGTTGCCGACCTCGTTGGGGATCTGCGCGTGGAAGAGCATCACCAGCGCGAGGAGGAGCGCGCCTCCCGCGGTGACCAGACCGCGCCGCCAGATGCCCGGGTCGTTCCGCCAGCCCTCGACCAGGCGCCGGAGCCTGGACCCCGGACGCTCGGGCCCCGAGCCGCCGCTGCCCGTCTCCGTCATGTACGCCTGCGCCATGCTGTCGTCGCCTCACTGCCTGCCGTGCACACCGTCTCTGTCCCGCCCCTGAAACACTAGGCGATGATCGGGTGTCGTCCCTGCCGTCCGCAACGGCCGTTCAGGCACCAGGACGAACGGGGCGGCGCGAGAGGTTCCGGCCGGACGGGCGTGCGGGCCCTCTGTGACGAAATGCGCATAACCGTGACGGGGGCCCCGGGAGCGGGACCCCCGCCGAGGTGTCGTCCCTCACTCCGAGGGGCGCAGCCCGTTAAGGACCGAGTCGACGATCTGCTGCGCGAGGTCGTCGTCGAGCGGCGCGTCCTGACGCATGACGGTGCGCAGGAGCATGGGTCCCACGAAGAGGTCGTTGACGGTCTCGATGTCGACGTCCCCGCGCAGTTCGCCGTCGGCGACGCCCCGCCGCAGCACGTCGAGCATGACGCGGCGGCGGGGCGCGACGACCGTCGCGTGGTACGCCTCCCACAGCTTGGGCAGGGCCTTCATCTGCGCGAAGACGTTGTGCAGCAGGGCCGACGAGCGCATGGTCAGGCCCCGGCGGCGCAGGCTCTCCAGGATGCAGACGAGGTCGTCGCGCATCGAGGTGCCCGGCAGTTCGGGGTCCGGCTCCTCGAAGACGCGCAGGACGTCGACGAAGAGGGCCTCCTTGCCGTCCCAGCGCCGGTAGATGGTGGCCTTGCCGACGCCGGCCGTGCGGGCGATCCGCTCGATGGAGAGCTCGGTGAGCGGTACGCCCTCCTCCAGCAGCCGCACCACGCCCTCCATGATGGCCTGCTCCACGGCCTCGCTGCGGGGGCGCCCACGGCCGGCCCGGGCGACCGGCACCCCCTTCACGGTGCCGGCCGCTGTGACGGTGCCGCCTCCTTCGACGAGACCTTGCTCGTCCACGACACGCGCGTGCTTGTGGATCACGTCGCCCTCTCTCTTCCTCACGCCGGCTGCCGGGCCCGATTCTCCCTCAGCGCCCGGCGGCGCCCGCCGGCTCGGCCGCCTCCTCCCGGGGACCCTCTTCCCGCGGCGGACGCCCCGGCAGGAAGAGGAAGACGATCAGCGCGCCGATCACGGCGACGCCCGCGCCCCACACCGCGGTGACGTGCATGGCGTGCAGGAACGAGTCGTTGGCCGCGGTCACCAGGGGCTCACCCTTGGGGCCGAGCTTCGCGGCGACGCCGAGGGTCGCCTCGATCGACTCGCCCGCGGTGTGCCGCACCCCTTCGGGGAGCAGGCCCAGCTTGTCCTCGACGCCGCTGCGGTAGGCCGTGGAGAGCACGGAGCCGAGGACCGCGATGCCGAGGGCGCCGCCGACCTGCCGGAAGGTGTTGCTGAGGGCGGAGGCGGAGCCGGCCTTCTCGCGCGGCAGCGCCTGCATGATCACGACGCTGGTCGGCGTCATGATGTGCGCCATGCCGGTGCCCATCAGGAAGAAGACGACCTCCAGGAGCCAGATCGGCGTGTCGGCCTCGAAGAGCGTGAAGGCGAGCAGGGTCGCCGTCACCAGGAGCAGCCCGCCGGTGCACACGGCCCGCACGCCGAAGCGGTCGACGACGAGGCGGGCGCGCGGCGCGAAGATCAGCTGGGCGACGGCCAGCGGGAGCATCAGCAGACCGGTCTCCAGCGGCGAGTAGCCGCGCACGCTCTGGGTGTAGAAGACCGAGAAGAAGGTGACGCCCATCAGCGCGAAGAAGACGAGCGCGATGGCGCAGATCGCCGCCGAGAAGACGCGGTTCTTGAAGTAGGTGACGTCGATGGACGGGTGGTCGCTGCGCTTCTCGTACAGCACGAAGGCGGTGAGGACGACGAGGCCGGCGATGACCGTGCCGAGGACGGCCGGGTCGGTGAAGTCGGCGAGCTGGCCGCCCTTGATGATGCCGTAGACGAGCAGCACCAGGCCGATCACGGAGAGCGCGACACCGAAGAGGTCGATGCGGCCCGGGTTCGGGTCGCGGGAGTCCGGCACGAGCCAGATCATCAGCGCCAGGGCGACGATCACGATCGGCACGTTCACCAGGAAGACCGAGCCCCACCAGAAGTGGTCGAGCAGCACGCCGCCGGTGATGGGGCCGATGGCGATGGCGAGTCCGACGCCGCCCGCCCAGATGCCGATGGCCTTGGGCTGCTCGTCGCGTTCGAAGACGTTCATCAGGACGGCGAGGGTGGCCGGCATCACGAAGGCCGCACCGAGGCCCATCAGCGCGCGGAACGCGATGAGCTCGACGGGCGAGCCGGACTGGGCGGCGAGCGCGGAGCCGATGCCGAAGACGACGAGCCCCGCGAGCAGGACCTTCTTGCGGCCGAGCCGGTCGCCGAGGAGGCCCGCGGTGAACAGGAGGCCCGCGAAGACGAGGGTGTAGGCGTTGATCGCCCACTCCAGCTCGCTCTGGGTGGCGCCGAGGCCGGTCGGCTCGGGGGTGGAGATCGTCTTGATGGCGACATTCAGGATCGAGTTGTCGAGCACCACGATCAGCAGGCTGAGCATCAGCACCCCGAGGATCGCCCAGCGGCGCCGGTGGACGGCTTCGGGGATCCGGGAGGTGGTGGGCATGGCAGGGGATGACATGCGTACCAGCCTAGGCCCATTTCGATACGAGACCGTCTCGTATTGGAAAGCCTTTGGGGAACGGCAGGGCAAGACTTTGCCGAAGCCGCGCGGCCGGCCCCCCGGAACGCCTCACGGGACCCCCTAGCCCCGGAGCGGGGGGCGGTGCCACCATGGAGGGGATCCGGGGACGCCGACAGGGCGCCTCGAGATGACAGAAGGAGCCGTTGCGATGACGCAACTCCCGGCTGCCCAGAAGAGCGCCGACACCCCGCGGACCACCGACAGCAGCAAGGCGCTGTACGGCGGCAAGGGGACGCGGCGCATCACTGTGCGCGACATCACCGCCGCCAAGGAGCGCGGCGAGAAGTGGCCCATGCTCACCGCCTACGACGCGATGACCGCGTCCGTCTTCGACGAGGCGGGCATCCCCGTCATGCTCGTCGGCGACTCGGCGGGCAACTGCCACCTCGGGTACGAGACGACCGTGCCCGTCACCCTCGACGAGATGGCCGTGCTCTCGGCGGCGGTCGTACGGGGCACGAGCCGTGCCCTGATCGTCGGCGACCTGCCCTTCGGCTCGTACCAGGAGGGCCCCGTCCAGGCCCTCAGGTCGGCGACCCGGCTCGTGAAGGAGGCGGGCGTCGGCGCGGTGAAGCTGGAGGGCGGCGAACGCTCCCTGGCCCAGACCGAGTTGCTGGTCCAGTCCGGCATCCCCGTCATGTCCCACCTCGGCCTGACCCCGCAGTCCGTGAACACCATGGGCTACCGCGTGCAGGGCCGCGGCGACGAGGCCGCCCACCGGCTCCTGAACGACGCCAAGGCGGCGCAGGACGCGGGCGCCTTCGCGGTCGTCCTCGAACTGGTCCCCGCGGAGCTCGCCGCCGAGGTCACCCGCTCCCTGCACATCCCGACCGTCGGGATCGGGGCGGGCGCCGAGTGCGACGCGCAGGTCCTGGTCTGGACGGACATGATGGGCCTGACCGGCGGCAGGATGCCGCGCTTCGTCAAGCAGTACGCGGATCTGCGGAACGTCATGTCCGGCGCGGCCAAGGCGTTCGCCGAGGACGTGGTGGGCGGGGCGTTCCCGGCGCCGGAGCACGCGGTCCACTGAGGCCCGCGGGGGCGGACCGCGTCCGGTGACCGTCCGCCCTTTTCGACCATTGCGGCACCATGGCAGCCCGTCGATCTTCCCCCGTCGGCGGGCTGCTTTTTTTCGCGCCCCTGGGCAGTCGGGCGGGGTTGTCTCCCGTGCTCCGGAACCCGCCGATGCCCCCTGAGGCCCGCTGTCGGTGGGATGTCGGTGGATTGTCGGTGGCATCTGACACCTTGTGGTCATGACGCGAATCGACATGAACCCCGGCGGCGCAGGGAGCGCGGTCACCGTAAGGGGACTGGTCAAGCACTACGGCGAGACCAAGGCGCTGGACGGCGTGGACCTCGACGTGCGCGAGGGCACCGTCCTCGGCGTGCTCGGACCCAACGGCGCCGGCAAGACGACCCTCGTACGCTGCCTCTCCACGCTCATCACCCCGGACGCGGGCTCGGCCCTCGTCGCCGGGTACGACGTGGTCCGCCAGCCCCGCCAACTGCGGCGCGTGATAGGCCTCACCGGCCAGTACGCCGCGGTGGACGAGAAGCTGTCCGGCCGGGAGAACCTCTACATGATCGGGCGGTTGCTCGACCTGTCCCGCAAGGAGGCGAGGTCCCGCGCCGACGGTCTCCTGGAGCGGTTCTCCCTCACGGAGGCCGCCAAGCGGCCCGCGAGCACGTACTCCGGCGGCATGCGCCGCCGTCTCGACCTCGCCGCCTCGATGATCGGCAGCCCCGCCGTCCTGTACCTGGACGAGCCGACCACCGGACTCGACCCCCGCACGCGCAACGAGGTGTGGGCCGAGGTCAAGCGCATGGTCGGCGACGGCGTGACCGTGCTGCTCACCACCCAGTACATGGAGGAGGCCGAGCAGCTGGCCTCCGAGCTGACGGTCATCGACCGCGGCAAGGTCATCGCCAACGGCGGCATCGAGGAGCTGAAGGCGAAGGTCGGCGGCCGCACCCTGCGGGTCCGCCCGGCCGACCCGCTGGAGCTGCGCCCGCTGTCGAACGCCCTGGACGACCTGGGCCTGACCGGCCTCGCCACCTCCACGGTCGACGTCGAGTCCGGCACCGTCCTCGTCCCGATCCTCAGCGACGAGCAGCTCACCGCGGTGGTCGGCGCGGTCACCGCGCGCGGCATCACGATCGGCTCGATCGCCACCGAACTGCCCAGCCTGGACGAGGTGTTCCTCTCCATCACCGGCCAGAAGGCCAGTGCCCCGCAGGACGCCCGCCCCACCGAGAACGAGCTCGAGGAGGTCGCCGTATGAGCGCCACCACACTCACGACGCCTCCCCTCGCCAAGGGCGGGGCCGACACCCACATCGGCCTGCGCGGCCACGTCCGGCACACCAGTGCGCTGGTCCGCCGCAATCTGCTGTGGATCCGCCAGGACCCGGAGTCGATGTTCGACGCGGTCCTGATGCCGATCGTCTTCACGCTCCTGTTCGTGTACGTCTTCGGCGGCTCGATCGGGCAGGCGCTCGGCGGCGGTCAGGACCAGTACGTGCAGTACGTGGTGCCCGGCATGATGGCGATGATGAGCATGAACATCGCCATGGCCGTCGGCACCGGCTTCAACCAGGACTTCCAGAACGGCATCATGGACCGCTTCCGGACCCTGCCGATCGGTCAGGGTTCGGTGCTCTTCGCCAAGATCGTGGTGGAGCTGATGCGGCTGCTCATCGCGACGACGATCATGATGATCGTCGGTGTCCTCGTGGGCTTCGACATCACCAACTGGGGCGGCCTGTTCGCCGCGGTGGGCCTCTCCGCCCTCTTCGGCACGTCGATCATGTGGATCTTCCTGGTGCTCGGCGTCTCGATGAAGAGCGCCCAGTCCGTGCAGGCGATGGGCTTCCTGGTCCTGATGCCGCTGCAGTTCGGCTCGTCGATCTTCGCCCCGACCCAGTCGATGCCGGGCTGGCTGCAGAACTTCACCGACTACAACCCGCTCTCCTCGCTCGCGGACTCCGCGCGCGGCCTGATGGTCGGCGGTCCGGTCGCGCACGACGTGTGGGTGACGGTCGGCTGGTCGGTGGCGCTCACGCTGGTGATGGCGCCGATCGCGATCCACAAGTTCCGCACGAAGAACTGACCCACCAACTCACCGACCGGGCCGTCCGCGTCATCCGGACCCCACGGGAGTCACAGCGCGCACAGGGCGGCGGCCTCCTCCAGGGAGAGGCCGCCGCCCTGTGCGTACGCCGCGTCGTACGCGTCGGCGCCGAGCGCGGCCCGCGACCGTCGCTCCGCGCTCCCGCGGATCTCCCGCTCCATGGAGTTCGCGACGTGCGACGGCGGCAGCTCGCGGTCGGCGGTCCCCAGGAGGCGGGCCGCGTCCCGCGCGCGGGCGACGTCGACGGCGGACAGGGCCAGCGCCGCGATCCACAGGTGGACCGAGACCATGCTCGGGGCGACCATCCGCGACAGCGGGTCGAGCGCCTTCCCGAAGGCCTGGGCCGCCTTGGCGACACTCTCCTCGTACCGTCCGTCCAGCGCGTACAGCCAGGCCGTGATGCCGAGCACGGTCCCCTCGAAGACCGCGAAGCCGATGGCGCTGAACTCCTGCCTGAGCAGCCGCAGTTGCTCGTGCGCCTCGCCGTGGCGGCCGGTGCGGCCGAGCGCGATGGCGAGGAAGAGCCGGGCGGCGGGCATGGCCTCGCCCGCGTGGTGCCGGCCGGGGTCGGCGACGATCTCCCGCAGCATCGCCTCCCCCCGCGCGAAGTCGTCCCGCCGCTCCGGCACGTCCGTCAGGAGCGCCCCGAGGCGGGCCCTGAGCAGGGCCACCTGGGCCCGGGCGCCGAGCCGCTCGGCGTACTCGACGGCGGACCAGAAGTCCTCGGCGGCCAGGGCCAGTTCACCGCGCCGCTCACGCGCCTCGCCGCGCGCGGAGAGCGCCTCCGCCACCCCCCACTCATCGCCCAGCCCCCGGAAGAGACACAGCGCCTCGTCCGCGTCGCGGATGGCGTCGCCCGTCCAGTCGCTGCGGTTGGCGAGCATGTCGGCGCGCGTCTGCAGGGCGGCGGCGAGCTCCCACTCCAGGCCGAGTTCGCGGCAGGCGCTCACGGTCTCGTCGACGGTGACGCGCAGCGAGGCCAGGTCGCCGCTGAGGAGCACGGCGAAGAACCAGAGGTTGCCCGGCGTCCGACAGGTCTGCGGGAGGCCGGGGCGGTAGGCGGCCCTGATGCCGAGCAGCTTCTCCTCGGCGGCCGACGACGGCCACAGCCCCGCGTCCATGTCCATGCAGGCGAGGTGGAGCAGATGCACCTCGCGGCGGGCCTCTTCGAGGACCTCCGGGCACATCGGCGGCGGCAGCGCCGTGCACGGCTCGTAGAGCGGGGGCGCGGGGGCGACGGGCGCGGCGAAGGGGTCGGGGCCGAGGGCCATGGTGTCGCGGGACCAGTTGCGGGTCTCCATGCGCAGGCCGCGGATCTGCCAGAACCAGGAGAGGGAGAGTACGAGGCAGAGCGCCTCCTGCTCGTCGCGCGCGGCGACCGCGTGCCGCAGGGCGGTGCGCAGGTTCTCGTACTCGGTCTCCAGGCGTTCCACGGCGGCGTGCTGGCCGCGGCCGCGCAGTTCGGGGTCGGTGGTCCGCGCGACCTCGCGGTAGTGGGTGAGGTGCGCGCGCTCGGCGGCGGCCCGGTCGCCGGCCTCGTCGAGCCGCTCGCCCGCGTACTCCGCGACGGTCTCCAGCAGCCGGTAGCGCATCCCGACGCCGGACCGCGGCGAAGGGGTCGCGATCACCAGGGACTTGTCGACGAGGGAACCGAGCAGGCCGGCGACGTCGTGGGCAGCCCCGGCGGCCGCGCAGACCTCTTCGGCGGCGGCCAGGTCACAGCCGCCCGCGAAGACCGAGAGGCGCCGCAGCACCGCGCGTTCGGCCTCGTCGAGCAGCTCCCAGGACCAGTCGACGACGGCCCGCAGGGTCTGCTGGCGGGGCAGGACGGTGCGGGCGCCGTTGGTGAGCAGCCGGAAGCGGTCGTCCAGGCGGTCGGCGATCTGGCGCGGCGTGAGCATGCGCAGGCGGGCGGCGGCCAGTTCGATGGCGAGCGGCAGGCCGTCCAGGCGACGGCAGATCTCGGCCGCCGCCGCGGGGTCGGCGTCGACGGTGAACCCCGGCTGCGCGGCGGCGCCCCGGTCGGCGAACAGCCGCACCGCGACCGGTTCGGGCAGCGGCTCGACGGGACGCACCAACTCCCCCGGTACGCCGAGGGGTTCACGGCTCGTGGCGAGGACCGTCAGTCCGGGGCAGCGGGCGAGGAGTTCGTCGGCGAGGCGGGCGGCCGCGTCGACGACGTGCTCGCAGTTGTCGAGGACGATCAGCATGCGGCGCCCGGCGCAGTGCTCGACGAGCCGCGTGACGGGGTTCTCGCCCTGCCGCTCCGAGAGGACGCGCATCTCCTCCGCGCCGGCGCCGCGCAGGACGGTCTCGCGGGCGCCGAGCGCGGTGAGGACGGCGGCGGGAACGTCCTCGGGGTTCTCGACGGGGGCGAGTTCGGCGAGCCAGACGCCGTCCGGCAGGCCCGCGGCGACGGCCTCGGCGGCCTCCTGCGAGAGCCGCGTCTTGCCGGCGCCGCCCGGGCCGAGCAGCGTGACGAGCCTGGCCCGCCCGAGGTCGTCCCGCAGCGCGTCGATGTCGGCCTCGCGGCCGATGAACGAGGTGAGCCTGGCCCGCAGGTTCCCGGCCGCGCGGGGCGGCACCGGGGCGGTCGGCTCGCGCAGCAACTCCTCGTGCAGGGCGCGGAGTTCGGGGCCCGGGTCGGCGCCGAGCCGGTCCGCGAGAACGCGCCGCACACCGTCGTACGCGGCGAGCGCCTCCGCCGGGCGTCCCGTGTCGCGCAGGGCGCGCAGCCGCAGGGCCTGCAGCGGCTCGTCGAGGGGGTGGGCGTCGCACAGCTCGGCGAGTTCGGGCAGGGCACGCTCCGCCTCGCCGAGGGCGAGGGCCGCGGTCATCCTCACGCGGCGGGCCTCCAGGTGGCGCGCCCGCCAGCGGGCGGCGTCGCCCGTGCGCTCCGGCAGGTCGGCGAGGGGCTCGCCGGTCCACAGGGCGAGCGCGTCGTCCAGGACGAGGGCAGCCTTCGCCGGGTCGCCGTCGTCGAGGGCGCGGACGGCCTCGGTCACCAGCCGGTCGAACCGGAAGACGTCCACGTCGTCCGAGCCCGCGTCGAGCCGGTAACCGCCGTCCACCGACAGGACGGCACCCGCACCGAGGACCCTGCGGAGCCGGGCCACCAGCGCCTGAAGGGCACCGGCCGCGTCGGCGGGCGGCTCCTCGGCCCACACGTCGTCGACGAGGGCCGGAACGGGCACGGTGCGGCCGGCCCGCAGGGCGAGTGCCGCCAGCAGGGCACGGAGGCGTGCGCCGCCGACGGGGACGGGGGTGCCGTCGGGACGGGTGGCTCGGGCCGACCCGAGAACGCGATATCGCACGGAGCCATTGTCCCTGCTCGCGGCTGCGCCGGGCTTGGGCGGTGCACTCGGCGCCCGGCACCGGGGCGGGGCGGCTCTCGTCGGGGCACTTCCCCGACACCCCCACCTGCCCAAACCCCCCGCCGCTCCGCGGCGGTTCACTCCCACCCACCCACCCGTTTACCCCGCACCGTGGGGCTGGAGCAGGGGCGGGGGACCCGTTTGCCGGCCCGCCCCTACTCCAGCCCTCTCAGTCCTCCTCCACCTCCAGTGATACCAGGACACCCGTCTCGTCCCGGCGGTACTCGCGGCCCCTTCGGGTGCCCGTCGTCACTGCGTGGGCAAACCACTTCGGGCACGCCTCCACCGGACGCAACCACCGCTCCCCCGCCACCCGTTCCCCCGCCACGTACCCCTGCTCGACGACCTGGATGTCCCGGACCAGGCCGACCGTCTCCGGCCACTTCCCGCCGTGCCGTTCCACGGACAGCAGCCCCTTCAGCCTCAGTCGGGGCGGCCACGCGCCCTCGCCCGTCCACGGGACCGTCACCCCGGCCGACCGCACCACGGGGCCGCCGCCGGCCGATTCCACGGGGCCCTCGATCTCGCTGAGCTCGGAGAGCCATTCACGGCCCCGCTCCGCCACGTCGACGAGGAGCGGCCACGCCACCCGGTCCCCCACTCGGAACGGCTTCCCGCAGCACTCCATCTGCCAGTCCTGGTACATAACGTTCCACAGCGTCATGCGCCCAGCCTCCCCGGAACCAACGGGCCGGTGCGAGACGTTTTCGCCGTACGCCCTATACGGTCGGGCACGCAAGGCCGTCGGACCTCAGGAGCCCCGTCCCATGACCACCACCCCCATCCGCCGCGGCGACCGGCGGATCAGCCCCGTCTTCCTGGGGATCGCCGCCGTCGCGGCCGTCTCGGGCTGGGCGGCCTGGACCGGCTTCGCGGACAATCCCGGCCTCGCCGTCTTCCTCTTCGTGACGGCCGCCTGGATCGTCTCGCTCTGCCTGCACGAGTACGCGCACGCGCGCACGGCCCTGCACAGCGGTGACATCTCCATCGGCGCGAAGGGCTACCTGACCCTCAACCCGCTCAAGTACACGCACGCCCTGCTCAGCATCGTGCTGCCCGTACTCTTCGTGATCATGGGCGGCATCGGTCTGCCCGGCGGCGCGGTCTTCATCGAGCGGGGCAGGATCCGGGGCCGCTGGAAGCACAGCCTCATCTCGGCGGCGGGCCCGCTGACGAACGTACTGTTCGCGGTGGCCTGCACGGCGCCGTTCTGGCTGCACGCCCTCGACGGCGTGCCGTACGCCTTCCGCTACGCGCTCGCGTTCCTGGCGCTGCTCCAGGTGACCGCGGCGATCCTTAACTTCCTCCCCGTCCCGGGCCTGGACGGCTACGGCGTGATCGAGCCCTGGCTCTCGTACGGGATCCGCCGCCAGGTGGAGCCGTTCGCGCCGTTCGGGCTCATCGCGGTCTTCGTCGTGCTGTGGATCCCGGAGGTCAACCACGCGTTCTTCGACGCGGTCGACGCGATCCTGCGGGGCCTCGGGGTGAGCGGGCGGGACACGGCGTGGGGCCACGACCTGTACCGCTTCTGGGAGGGTTCCCAGGAGGTCCCCGCGGCACCGTGAGCCGGCCCGTGACATGAGCCGGCCCGTGACCTGCGCGGGGCGGCGGTCAGGACGCGGAGGGGCCCGCCGCCGAGGCCCGCAGCGCGTCCCGCTCCGCCTTGGCCCGCCGCAGGTAGAACCAGGCCATGTTCGAGGAGAGCCCCGCGAGGAGCACCCACACGATGCCGAGCCAGCTGCCCTGTACGAAGGAGATCACGGCCGCGGCGACGGCGAGGGCGCAGACGACGAGGGCGTACACGGCGAGGCGGGGCATGGGGGTCGGCTCCTGTCGGGTGAAGCGTGGTGTCGGTCGGGGTGGGGCGGGGCGGGGGTGCCTACGCGTATACGTACGCAGCCGCACCTACGCGTCCACACCTACGGCATCCAGTGTCCCCCATGCCCGCCACCACCCCGCACCGTCCCCGCCCCCGTCAGGTAACCCGCCTCACACGTCCGTGACGCGCAGACCCGCGTGTGCCTTGTAGCGGCGGTTGACGGAGATCAGGTTGGCGACCAGGGACTCGACCTGGTGGGCGTTGCGCAGCCGCCCGGCGAAGACGCCCCGCATGCCGGGGATGCGGGCGGCGAGCGCCTGCACCACGTCCGTGTCGGCGCGGCTCTCGCCGAGGACCATGACGTCGGTGTCGATCTCCTCGACGGACGCGTCCTGGAGCAGCACCGCCGACAGGTGGTGGAAGGCGGCGGTCACCCGGGAGTCCGGGAGCAGGGCGGCGGCCTGCTCGGCGGCGCTGCCCTCCGCCGGCTTGAGGGCGTACGCGCCCTTCTTGTCGAAGCCGAGCGGGTTGACGCAGTCGACGACGAGCTTGCCGCTCAGCTCCTCGCGCAGCGCTTCGAGGGTCTTGCCGTGGCCGTCCCACGGCACGGCGACGATCACGATGTCGCTGCGCCGCGCGCACTCCGCGTTCTCGGCGCCCTCGACGCCGAGGCCGAGCTCGTCGGCGGCGGCGCGGGCCCGGTCGGCCGCGCGGGAGCCGATGATCACCTTCTGTCCGGCGCGGGCCAGCCGGTAGGCGAGGCCGCGGCCCTGGTCGCCGGTGCCGCCGAGGACGCCGACGACGAGCCCCGACACGTCGGGCAGCTCCCAGGGGTCCTTGGCCGGCGCCTTGGCCGGTGCCTTGTCCGTCGCCTGCGCCGGGGCGTTCGCCGATGCCTTCTCCGCGCCGTTCCGCGCACTGTCTGTAGAGGTCATGGGGTGACCTTACTCAGCGGTCACCGTCGACCAGGCACGTCACCGGTATCCGGCGGAAGGTGATGGTCTCGTAGGCGCTGAAGTCTCCCGTCTCGTAGAGGAGACCGACGGTGGCGCCGTCGACGCGGACGAGATCGGAGTACGCGGCCGGCAGCCCGTCGACGGTGTGGGCGAGCCGCCAGGTGGCGCCCCCGTCGACCGAGCGGCGCACGGTCATCAGCGCGCGGAAGCCGGGGTCGGCGGGGCCGGAGAAGAGGAGTACGTCGGGGTCACCCAGGTACAGGAGGCTGCCCTCGACGACGGGTCCGGTCAGGCCCGCCTGGGGCCGGAAGGGCTTGTCGAGGCTCTGGCCGCCGTCGGACGAGTGGGCGTCGGCGCGGTTGCCGGGGGCCGGGGAGTCGTTGCGGGTGTTGAAGTAGAGCCTGCCGTCGGGGAGTTCGGCGGCGGTGGTCTCGTTGAC
The DNA here is from genome assembly GCF_055607265.1 of Streptomyces sp. NPDC037013. NCBI lineage: Bacteria > Bacillati > Actinomycetota > Actinomycetes > Kitasatosporales > Streptomycetaceae > Streptomyces > Streptomyces sp. NPDC037013. The sequence goes on from NZ_JBVJRV010000003.1 coordinate 151,458, forward strand.
GTTGATGTAGCCGTCGGTGTTGTCGTCGACGTAGCCGATGCGCCAGGTCGCGCCGTCGTCGTCACTGAGCAGGCAGTGCCCGCCGTTGTACTTGCCCTCGGTGCCGTCGTCCGCGAGGTGGGCGCCGCCCTGCCCCTCGGACGCGGTCGAGACTCCGGCGGAGGGCGGCAGGGAGTGGTTGGCGGGGACGACGACGCGGCCCCCGTGGCCGGTCAGCTGGAGTGCGTGGCCCGGCGTGGTCGCGTACCACCGCCAGCCGGGCCGCTTCACCTGCCCGGTGATCTCGCGCGGCGCGGACCAGGTGAGGCCGTCGTCGTCGCTGTGCTGGACCCAGACGCGGCGCCCGTCGGCCGGGGAGACCGTGCCGCGGCGGATGGCGTCTTCGGTGGCCGAGGCGGCGCTCCTGATGTGGACGAGGAGGACGCGGCCGGAGGCGAGGACGACGGGGGCGGGGTTGCCCGCGAGGTCGGTGCCGTTGCGCCCGACGGCCTGGAGCGGGCCCCAGGTGCGGCCGCCGTCGGTGGAGCGTTTGAGGACGATGTCGATGTCGCCGGAGTCCGCCCGGGAGCCGACGCGGCCCTCGCAGAAGGCGAGGACGGTGCCGGCGGCGGTGGCGACGACGGCCGGGATGCGGAAGCTCGCGTATCCCTCGTGGCCGGCCCGGAAGGGAACTGACGTCTCATGAGTCATCCCGTCCGCCTCCCCGCTCCGGGGGAATTCCCGGTGAACTCCCGGCCAAGAGTGGGCGGTTGGGGCAGGATGCGACGCCATGGACGCCGTACGGGTCGCGCTGCTGCGCGAAGTGCTCGCCGGGACCGAGTGGCTCGGCGCCACGCGCCGCTTCGCGGGGACACTGCGCTCCTCGGTCGTGCCGCACGGCGGCGGGCTGCTGCTCGTGGGCACGGCGGCGTACGAGCCGTGGCACCTGGCCGCGCACCTGGTCGACGAGGCGGCCTGGTCGGGCACGCCCGAGCTCACCCCGACGCTCGTCAGGCACCAGGTGCACGCCTCGGACCCGGCCCATCTGTCGACCGGCCTCGGCCGGCTTGAGGCGGCGCGGCGAGGTGAGACGCTGCTGGTGGTCGCGCCGGACACGCCGGACCCCGAGCTTCTGACGCGGGTGCACGACGCGCGCCGGGCGGGGGCGACGGTGCTGGCGCTCGGCCGCGGGGACCGGGACCTGGACGCGCTGTCGCACGAGGCGCTGGCGGTGGGGGAGACGCCCGATCTGGACCTGGACACGGTGCAGCACCTGGTGAGCGCGGCGGCCGGGGAGAACGCGCTGCCCGAGCCGCGCGGCCGCAGACGCCTGCGCGACCGCCTCTCCCGGCTCGCCGACCAGCTGACGTCCCCGCCACCGACGCGCTGGTGACCGCGGGGCCGGCCGGCCGGTGCCCCACCGGCGACCGAACCCACGACCTCGCCGGCGACCGCCCCGGCGACCGCGGCGAAATTCGGTTGCCCGCCGTGCGCGCGCCCGCTGAACATGGTTCCTCGTGCCTCTCTCCGCGATACTGCCCGACCTCTCCCCCTGGCGTTCCACCCGCGACTTCCGGTTGCTGTGGGTCCAGGGTCTCGTCACGTACTTCGGCAGTTTCATGGCGCTGGTCGCGCTGCCGCTGCAGATCAAGGAGCTGACGGACTCACCGGTCGCGGTCGGGGCGATGGGCGCGGTGGAGCTGGTGCCGCTGGTCGTCTTCGGGCTCTACGGCGGCGCGCTCGCGGACGCCGTGGACCGGCGCAAGGTGATCCTCCTGACGGAGGCGGCGCTCGGCCTGCTGGCCGTCGTCCTGTTCGTGAACGCCCTGCTGCCCGACCCGCTGCTCTGGCCGCTGTACGTCGTCGCGGCGGGCGTCTCCGCGCTGTCCGGGCTGCAGCGGCCCGCCCTGGACTCGCTGATGGCGCGGATCGTGCCGCACGACCAGCTGACGGCGGCCGCCGCGCTCAACTCGCTGCGCTGGAACGTGGGCGCCATCGCGGGCCCCTCGCTCGCGGGCCTGGTCGTCGCGTTCGCCGGCCACGCGTCCGCGTACGCGATCACCATCGCCGGCTACACGGTCTCGGTGCTCCTGTGCACCCGCCTCTCCCCCGCGCCCGCCGCGCACGACGCGGAGAAACCGTCGCTGAAGGGCCTGGCGGAGGGCGCGCGGTACGCGTGGTCGCGGCCGGTGCTGCTCGGCACGTACGCGATCGACATGGCGGCGATGTTCTTCGCCTTCCCGAACACGATCTTCCCGTTCCTCGCGGACGACCTGGACGCGGAGTGGGCGCTCGGCCTGATGTACGCGGCCGGTGCGGTCGGCTCGCTGCTGTTCAGCCTCACCAGCGGGTGGACGTCGCGGATGCGGCGGCACGGGCTGCTGGTGGTCTTCGGGGCGGCGGGCTGGGGGCTCGCGGTCACCGCGGCGGGGTGGTTCTCGGACATCTGGCTCGTGCTGGCCTGCCTGGCGCTCGCGGGCGCCGGGGACATGGCGAGCGGCCTCGGCCGCTCCACCATCTGGAACCAGACGATCCCCGACGAGCTGCGCGGCCGGCTCGCCGGGATCGAGGTCCTCTCGTACAGCGTCGGCCCGCAGCTGGGTCAGGTCCGCGCGGGCGCCGCGGCGGGCTGGACCGGCACGCGGCCCGCCATCTGGTCGGGCGGCCTGGCCTGCGTGGCCTCGGTCGGCATCCTGGCGGCGGTGCTGCCGAGGCTCATCTCGTACGACGCGACGACGGACCCCGACGCGCGGCGCCGCAGGGAACGCGCCGCGCCGGGGACCGAACCGGTCGCCTCCTAGCCCCGCCCGCGCCTCCCCGGCCCCGTGCGGGGCGCGGGACTCACGCGTCGCCGTCCTCGCCCCGGGCGGCCGTGTCGTGCCACTTGGGGTCGTTCTCCCATTCGAGGTTGCGTTCCCGGGCCGTCTGCATGGCGTGCTCCGCCTCCTGCCGGGAGGCGTAGGGGCCCATGCGGTCCTTGCCGGGGCAGTCCGGGCCCTCCTCGACCTTCTGGTGCTCCAGGCAGTAGAACCACTCGCCCGGCCTGCCGGCCGCCCTCTTCTTGAACAGCGCCACGCCCCGCTCCTTCCGTCCTTGATCGGGTCATGCTCTCTGAGGCCATGCTGCCCCACCACGGCTGGCTAGACTCGCTGGCATGTCTGGCCAGTCACTGCTCGTCCCAGGGGAGCTCTCCCCCACCCGTTCCGTACCCGGCAACATCAGGCGCCCGGAGTACGTGGGGAAGCCCGCGCCGACCCCGTACACGGGTCCCGAGGTGCAGACCCCCGAGACCATCGAACTGATGCGCACCGCGGGTCGCATCGCGGCCCGCGCCATGGAAGAGGCCGCGAAGCACATCGCGCCGGGCGTGACCACCGATGAGCTGGACCGCGTCGCGCACGAGTACATGTGCGACCACGGCGCCTACCCCTCGACGCTGGGCTACCGCGGCTTCCCGAAGTCGCTGTGCAGCTCGGTCAACGAGGTCATCTGCCACGGGATCCCCGACTCCACCGTCCTGAACGACGGCGACATCATCAACCTCGACGTCACCGCGTACATCGGCGGCGTGCACGGCGACAACAACGCCACCTACCTCGTCGGCGACGTCGACGAGGAGTCGAGGCTGCTGGTCGAGCGGACCCGGGAGTCCCTCGACCGCGCCATCAAGGCCGTCAAGCCCGGCCGGCAGATCAACATCATCGGCCGGGTCATCGAGTCGTACGCCAAGCGCTTCGGATACGGCGTGGTGCGCGACTTCACCGGCCACGGCATCAACTCGTCCTTCCACTCCGGCCTGATCGTCCCGCACTACGACAGCCCGCACGCCACCACGGTCATCCGGCCCGGCATGACGTTCACGATCGAGCCGATGCTGACGCTCGGCACGCACGAGTACGACATGTGGGAGGACGGCTGGACCGTCGTCACCAAGGACCGGAAGCGGACCGCGCAGTTCGAGCACACGCTGGTGGTGACGGAGACGGGCGCGGAGATCCTCACGCTGCCCTGAGGAAGATCCGGTTCCGGGAGGTTCCGCGGGCCGGGGACGGGTAGCGTTTTTACCGACAGGACGTCGGGAACTGGTTGACTTAGGTAAGCCTAACTTGCCATGATCTGCAGGGGTCGCACCGGTTCCCGCCATCCCGTCACCCCCCGGCTCCCTTGGAGGCCCCGCATGGACACGGCGCCCACGCCCTTCTCGACGGTCATCCGCACCGCCTCCCACGAGCAGCACACCGAGGCCGAGACGTCGACGTTCATGAGCGATCTGCTCGGCGGCAGGCTCGGCGTCGATGCCTACGCCCGCTACACGGAACAGCTGTGGTTCGTGTACCGCGCCCTGGAGGAGGGCGCGCGGACCCTGCGCGAGGACCCCGTCGCGGGGCCGTTCATACGGCCCGAGCTGGCGCGGGTGGGCGAGCTGGAGCGCGACCTCACGCATCTGCGGGGCGCCGGGTGGCGCGAGGGCCTCACCCCGCTGCCCGCCACCGCGCGGTACGCGGCCCGGGTCGAGGAGTGCGCCCGCACCTGGCCGGGCGGCTATGTCGCCCACCACTACACCCGCTACCTCGGCGACCTCTCCGGCGGCCAGATCATCCGCGGCAGGGCCGAGCAGACCTGGGGCTTCGACCGCAAGGGCGACGGCGTGCGGTTCTACGTCTTCGAGAACATCCCCAACCCGGCCGCGTTCAAGCGGAGTTACCGCGAGCTGCTCGACGGGATCGACGCGGTGGTCACGGACGACCTGGAGAAGAAGCGCATGGTCGACGAGTGCAAGCGCGCCTTCGCCCTGAACACGGCGGTCTTCCGTGAGCTGGGGGAAGAGTTTCCGCTCTCCGCTTGAGCGGGGGCGGAGCCTTAGGTGGGCCGGCCCGTCCGGCTCAGGCTCACCCGGCCCCCCACCTCGATCAGGCCGTCCTGCGCCGGGGCCGTCAGGATCTGCGAGCCGCGGCCCTGCGTGATGTTGAGGGCGCGGTCCAGCTCCGCCGTGAGCAGCAGCGCCGCCGCGCCCGTCGCCTCGTCCTCGTCGATGCCGTCGTCCCGCCCCGGGAAGGCCCGTGCGCGGACGCGCCCCGCGGCCTCGTCCTGCCAGGCCCAGGCGTAGATCCACTCCCCCGGCGGCGGCACGTCCAGCGCGTCGACCTCGGCCGCCGACCCGTACCGCCGCAGCGTCCGCGGCGGCGCCCAGTCGGCCCGCGCCGTGATCCAGCTGAACTCGCCGTCCTGACGGGCCGCCACCACCCCTGCGGGCGTGCTGAGTTCGGGCAGGTCGAGGAGCCAGGCGGTGCCCACGCACGGGTGCCCGGCGAACGGCAGCCGCAGCGTGGGCGTGTAGATGTCGATGACGTCGCGCTCGGGGTCGTCGACGAACACCGTCTCGCTGAAGCCGAGCTTCCCGGCGAACGCCTGGCGGTCGCCGGACACGGGCATGCGGGCCCCGTCCCGCACGACACCGAGTTCGTTGCCGTGCCGGCCGTCGGGCCCGCAGAAGACACGCACCACGTCGAGTACGTCGCGTACGTCGTCGAATGATTCAGTCACCCGGGCATTGAAGCATCACACCGCGCCGGAGCCCCGGCGCCGTCCGAGGACCACCGCGCCCGCGCCGGCCGCCAGCGCGACCCCCGCCACGCCGAGCAGCGCGGCCGGGGGGACGGAGGCCCCGGTGGACGCCAGCGCCCCGGCCCCGCCCACCGAACCGCCGCCACCGCTGTCGCCGCCGCCCACGGAGCCCGAGCCCGTGGTACCGGTGCCGCCACCCGTCGCCGTGCCCGCCGCCCCGCCGCCGGACGGGAGTTCGGCCCCCGCCGACGTGGAGAGCGCGACGGTCACCGGGTCGAGCCGCTCACCCGCCTCGTAGGGAGAACCGTTGGCGTCGCTCGCGAACTGCTTGGCGCCGGCGGCCGTCAGGGTCGCCGGAAGACCGTCGAGCAGGACGACATCCCCCTTGGGCCGGTACGAGGCCTTGGAGAGGTCGAGCGTCGCGAACTCCACATCGTCGTTGGTGCCCTTGGGCGTGGTCACGTCGACGAGCAGGGTGCCCTTGGCGCCGTTCGTCCGCACCTTGAGGTCGCCGAACTTCATGTCGATGCCGTGCGCCTTGTACGTGAAGCGGACGCTGCCGCCGAAGGAGGCGTCGACCTTCCGGGCCCCGGAGTCCAGGCGCGCCTTGGCGTACGGGAAGGTGTAACCGGAAGCGGTCTTGCGCGTGCCGCCGCCGACGGTGGCCGCGCCTCCCCGGTCGATGTACTTGCGGAAGCTCTCCTTCAGCCCCCAGGAGAGGCGGCCGTCGACGACGCCCGCGGTCCGTCCGGCGGCCGGGGTGCGGGTGGGCCCGGTCGGCGGCGTGCCGGCCGGCTTCGACGGCTCGGTGGGCCGGTCGGAGTGGCCGGGTGTCGGGGTGGGCCTGCCGGGGGTGGTGGGCTTGCCCGAGCCGGTCGGCTCCGGCGTCCCCGGCGGCCGCTCGGTCACGGGGCCGCCCGGGGTCACCGTGAGCGTGGCCGGGTCGAGCTTCGCGCCCTCCTCGTACATGCCGTTGAACGCCTTGGCACCGTCGGCGGTCAGCGTCGCCGGGATGTCCTTGAAGACCATCGCGCCGCCCTCGCCCTGTCCCGGCCTGACCGCGCTCAGGTCGAGCTTCGCGAGGTCGATGTCGTTCTGGGTGGCACCGTTCAGGGTGACGTCGGCCCGGATGGCGCCGCCCTTGCCCTCGGTGCGGAGCCGCACGTCGGCGACGCGGATGTCGAACCGGTGGACGGTGGAGACGAATCGGACGTCTCCCTTGAAGGCCGTGTCCGTGGCGTGGGTGCCGGTGTCGTACGTCCCCTTGCCCCCGCCGAACCTGAACACCCCGTTGTCCGGGGCCTGTTCGGCGCCGCCGCCGGTCTCGATCCGGCCCTGGGCCATGCCGAGGACGTACTTGCGGAAGGATTCCTTCACACCCCAGTCCAGCGTGCCGTTCTTGAGCTCCAGCTTCGGCGGGGCCGCCGCGCCGCCGTCGGCGGCGAGCGCCGGCAGCGCGAGGGCGCTCGCGCCGAGGGCGACAGCGGTGGCGACGGCTGCCGCGAGGGTGAGGGGACGACGGGTGGCGGCCATGATCAGGCTTCTCCTTGGGGGTCGTGACAAATGCCGGGGTGAGGAGGGGGATTGGGCGGGGGTGGGGTGGGCTGGGCCGGGTGACGGCCACCGGGGGCGGTCAGGAGCCGTCGTCGCCGGGCTTGCGGCCGGGGGCGGAATCGGCGGCCGGGTCGGCAGAGGTATCGGGTCCCGTCCCCGCCCCCGCCCGCCTCCTGCGCAGGACCCCGAACGTGACCGCCGCGGCGAGCAGCACCGCGACACCGGCTCCGACACCGATGGGCACGGCGTTCGACGAGGAGCCGGAGGAGTCGGCGGCGTTCTCGGTCCGGGGGCGGGCGGGGTCCTTCGCGGGGCGCGGGTCGGGGCGCGCGGACGAGCCGAGGTCGGGCAGCGCGGGCAGCTCGGCGTCGGCGTCGAGGGCGACCGCAAGGGAGACCGGGTCCATCGCGGAGCCCGCCCGGTACATCCCGCCGAAGGCCTCGGCGCCCTCGGCGGTCAGCTTCGACGGGGCCTCGGTGAGGGAGACGAGGCCGCCCTTCGGCTTCAACTCCTTGTCCGGGGCGGGGAAGGTGACCAGCGGCGCCTTCTTCATGACGCCCTCGCCGCTTCCTGCCCCGCCACGCGCCCCGCCGCGCGCCACGTCCGCGAAGAGCGTGCCCTTGCCGTCCTTCACCTCGACCGCGATCCCACTCAGGGCGAGGTCGAGCCCGTGGGCCCCGGTGAAGCGGAGCGCGCCGGTGAACTCCGCGTCGAGTGTGTGCTTCTTCTCGTCGTACGTGCCCTTGCCCAGGGGGAAGCGGAAGAGCGCGCCGCCGTCCCGGGCGCCGCCGGAGAGCCGCCACCTCCCCTTGGCGATGGGCCCGGTGACGTACTCGCGGAACGTGCGCCGCACACCCCAGTCGACGGCGGCGTCCTCGACGCGGCCCTTCTTCGCCTCTGTCGCGTCCCGTGCCGCCTCACCGGACTTCCCCCCGGACTTCCCGGGCTTCGGCGACGGGGCCTTCAGGTCCGTCGAGAGGCTCACCGGGTCGAGTGCGGTGCCCGCCGGGTAGTACCCGGCGAAGGCCTTCGCCCCCTGCGAAGTGAGCGTCGCGGGGAGGTTGTTGAGGGCGATCGGTCCGGTGCCGCCCGTCATTCTGATGCCGGAGACGTCGAGCGAGGCGAACGGCACCTGGGCGGCGGAGGTGATCCTGCCGGTGCCCTTCTCCTTGCCGGTCATGTCGGCGTAGAGCGTGCCGGATCCGCCGGAGACCTTCACCGTGGGGCGGCTGATGGTGAGGTCGAGCTCGTACGAGCCGCCCTTCTTGTGCCCGGTGAAGCGCACTCCGCCCGAGAACGCGGCGGTGAATCTGCCGCTTCGCGGGTCGTACGTGCCCTTCGCCGAGTGGAAGCGGAACCGGTTGCCGCCGACCGTGGCGGCGCCGTCCCGCAGCGTCGAACCGCCGCGGGCGATGGGCCCGGTGACGTAACTCTGGAACGAGGACTTGATGCCCCAGTCGAGCCGGCCGCCCCGGACCGTGCGGTCCTCGGCGTGGGCGGTGGCCGCCGGGAGCAGCGCTCCGAGGAGTGCGGCGAGCACGACGAAGGCGCCGGCTCCGCCGGTGGCGCGCGCCTGTCCGGACGACGGCATGGGGGACCCCCTCCAGGTCTAGCTAATTAGGTAAGGCTAACCTAAACTACGATCGCTCCGGCCCGGAACCCCTCGAACCGGAACACCCGGCCGGCCGGATACCAACAGCTCGACAGGACGGTGGACTTCGGTGCGTATGCCGCGCTCACTCCGTATCGCCGGCGCGTGGGCCGCCGCTCTCGCCCTCGGCCTCAGCGGCTGCACGGCGGCGGACGACGGCGGTGCGCCGTCGTCCCGGGCCCGGGCGGCGGCGAGCGCCGCGCCCGATCGCGTCGAACCGCTGAAGACGCGCCCGAAGAGCGAACTGCCCGCCACCGTCATCTCCGCCGACGGCCACCGCGTGACGGTGCGGGACACCAGCCGCATCGTGCCGCTCACCGGCAGCCTCAACGAGATCGTCTTCACCCTCGGACTCGGCGGGCACGTCGTCGCCCGCGACATCACCGCCACCTTCCGCCAGGCGGAGAAGCTGCCGGTGGTGACGCGGGCGCACGACGTCTCCGCGGAGAGCGTGCTCTCGCTCAGGCCGACCGTCGTCCTCGCGGACACCACGACCGGCCCCGCCGAGGCCATCGACCAGATCCGTGACGCGGGCATTCCGCTCGTCGTGTTCGACCCGCCGAAGGGCCTCGGTGACGTGGGTCCGCGGATCAGGGCGGTGGCCGCGGCGCTCGGCGTGGACGCGGCGGGCACCGAACTGACCGAGCGCACGGAGCGGCGGATCGCGCGGGTCCGCGCCGCCGTCCCGGCCTCCGCCCGCCGGAAGAAGCCCCGGGTCGCCTTCCTCTACCTGCGCGGCTCCGCCTCCGTGTATCTGCTCGGCGGCCGCGGATCCGGGGCGAGTTCGCTCCTGGAGGCGGCGGGTGCCGTCGACGCGGGCAAGGAGTCCGGCCTCACGAAGGACTTCACGGCGATCACCAGCGAGGCGCTCGCGAAGGCCGCGCCCGACGCCATACTCGTGATGACGAAGGGCCTGGCCTCCGTGGGCGGCGTCGAGGGGCTGCTGAAGGTGCCGGGCGTCGCCGAGACCCCGGCCGGCCTGGACCGCCGCGTCGTCTCCATCGACGACGGCGTCCTCCTCAACTACGGGCCGCGCACCGACCAGGTCCTGAAGTCCCTGGTGGGCCAGGTGTACGGGGACGCCGCGTGAGTCTGCTGACCGAGCCCGGACCCCGTACCGGAGCCGCCCCCGAAGAGGCGCCACGGCGCCGCCGCGGCACCGCGCTCCCCCTCACCGCGGGCCTGGCCGCCGCCCTCGTCCTGCTCTGCCTGCTCTCCGCGGGCATCGGCGCCTACGACATCCCCCTCGGCGACGTCCTCTCCTCCGGCCGCCACCGGCTGGGGCTCGGCGGCTCCGCGCTCGACCGGGTCGGCGAGAGCGTGCTGTGGAACGTGCGGCTGCCCCGGGTCGCGCTCGCGCTGCTCGTCGGCGCCTCCCTCGGCTGCGCGGGCGCCCTGATGCAGGGGATGTTCGGCAACCCGCTCGCCGAGCCCGGCGTCATCGGGATCTCCTCGGGCGCGGCGGTCGGCGCCGTCGCCTCCATCGCGCTCGGCCTGCACTTCGCCGGGAACTGGACGGTCACGCTCTGCGCGTTCGCCGCCGGGCTCGCCACGGTCCTGCTCGTGTACGCCCTCTCGCGCGAGGGCGGCCGTACGGAAGTGGTCACCCTCATCCTCACCGGCATCGCGGTGAACGCCTTCGCGGGCGCCCTCATCGGCCTGGGCATCTTCCTCGCCGACAACGCGCAGATCAGCCAGATCACCTTCTGGCAGCTCGGCTCGCTCGCCCAGGCGACCTGGCCCAAGGTGCTCGCCGTGCTGCCCTGCGCGCTCCTCGGGCTGGCCGTCGCGCCCTTCCACGCGCGGAAGCTGGACCTCCTCGCGCTCGGCGAGCGGCCCGCCCGGCATCTGGGCGTGGACGTGGAACGGCTGCGGCTCGTCCTCGTCCTCGTGGTGGCCCTGCTGACCGCGGCCGCCGTGGCCGTCGCCGGGATCATCACCTTCGTCGGCCTCCTCGTACCGCATCTGCTGAGGATGGCCGCGGGTCCCGGGCACCGCTTCCTCGTGCCCGGCAGCGCGCTCGGCGGGGCGCTGGTCCTCGTCGCGGCCGATCTGGCCGCGCGCACGGTGGCCGCCCCCGCCGAGCTGCCGCTGGGCGTGCTCACCGCCCTCTTCGGCAGCCCGTTCTTCTTCTGGCTGCTGCGCAGGACCCGTCGCGGGCAAGGTGGTTGGGCATGATCGGACAGCTGGGCAGGAGACTCTTCGACGGGCGCGAGCGCGCGCTGCCCGCGCGCGCCGCGCACGGGGACGTCCTCGCCGAGGCCGACGGTCTCGTGGTGCGGCTCGGCGGGCGCGAGGCGCTCACCGGCGTCTCGCTCGCCGCCCGCGCGGGCGAGGTGCTCGCGCTGGTGGGCCCCAACGGCGCGGGGAAGTCGACCCTGCTGGCCGCGCTCGCCGCCGACCTGCCCGCCGACGCCGGGACCGTACGCCTCTGCGGGCGCCCCGCCGGCGACTGGGCGGCGCCCGAACTCGCCCTGCGGCGCGCCGTGCTGCCGCAGTCCGCGACGCTCTCCTTCCCCTTCCCGGTGGAGGACGTCGTCCGGATGGGGCGCGCGCCGTGGGCCGGCACGCGGTCCGCGGACGACGACGACCGGGTGGTGCGCGAGGCGATGGCGGTCACCGAGGTGGGTGCCTTCGCCGCCCGGCCCTTCGCCGCGCTCAGCGGCGGCGAGCGGGCGCGGGTGGCGCTCGCCCGCGTCCTCGCGCAGCGCGCCCCGCTGCTGCTGCTCGACGAGCCGACCGCCGCGCTCGACCTGCGCCACCAGGAGCTGGTGCTGCGGATCTGCCGCGAGCGGGCCGCCGCCGGTGACGCGGTCGTCGTGGTCCTGCACGACCTGGGCCTCGCGGCGGCGTACGCGGACCGGGTGGCGGTGCTGCGCGGCGGGGCCGTCGCGGCGGCGGGCGCGCCCGGCGACGTCTTCGAGGCGGCGCTGCTCTCCGAGGTGTACCGGCAGCCCGTGGAGGTCTTCCCGCACCCGCGCACGGGCGCCCCCGTGATCACGCCGCTCAGAGCCGCCGAAGATCGTACTTGACCGTTGTTTTACCTGGTCATGGGCGCCTCATCAGCCGACCGTGATCGGCTCGTGAGCGGTCGTGCCCCATGAGAGCTGAATCACTGACAGGGCGGGTATCCCCGAGGTAAGGCTCAGTTAAGTTAGGTCCGCCTCACCGGCTTGTGGTGGGGCCGGAACCCGTCCGTGACCCGCTTTGGAGCCCCGTATGCGACCCGTGCGACCCGCTCGCCTGTCCGTCGTCACCGCCGTCGCCACCGCGGCCGCCCTGACCGCCGTCACGGGCTGCACGGAGAAGAGCGACGCCGAGGGCGGCGCGAACAGCGTGCGCGTGACCGCCACCGACGACAAGTGCGAGGTCTCCAAGAAGGAGCTCTCCGCCGGCCACGTCGAGCTTGCCATCGAGAACAAGGGTTCCAAGGTCACCGAGGTCTACCTCCTCTTCCCCGACGACCGCATCGTCGGCGAGCGCGAGAACATCGGCCCCGGCACCAAGCAGAAGCTCACCGCCGAGGTGAAGGCCGGCTCCTACGAGATCGCCTGCAAGCCCGGCATGAAGGGCGACGGCATCCGCCAGAAGGTCACCGTCACCGGCGGCGGCAAGACCGCGAAGCGCGACCCCCGCCTGGACAAGGCCGTCGCCGCCTACCGCGAGTACGCGCAGGAGCAGGCCGACGCGACGCTCCCCAAGGTGAAGGTCTTCACCGACGCCGTGCGCAAGGGCGACCTCGCCGCGGCGAAGAAGGCGTACGCCGACTCCCGCATCGGCTGGGAGCGCACCGAGCCCGTCGCCGAGTCGTTCGGCGACATCGACCCGAAGGTCGACTTCCGCGAGGACGGGCTCGCCGAGGACCAGGACCCGGAGAAGGACTGGACGGGCTGGCACCGCCTCGAGCGGTCCCTGTGGAAGGACAAGAAGATCGGCGCGCGCGAGAAGCAGCTCGCCACCCGGCTCGACAAGGACCTCCTCGCCTGGCAGAAGCGGGTCGGCAAGGCCGTCATCACGCCGACCTCGATGGCGAACGGCGCCAAGGAGCTCCTCGACGAGGTCGCCACCGGCAAGGTCACCGGCGAGGAGGAGCGGTACTCGCACACCGACCTGGTCGACTTCAAGGCCAACGTCGAGGGCGCCCGCAAGTCGTACGAGCTCCTGAAGCCCGTCGCCGCCGAGAACGACCCGGCGCTCGCCAAGGAGCTCGACAAGCAGTTCTCGGCCCTGGAGAAGCTGCTCGACAAGCACCGCACCGGCGGTTCCGGTGACCTCTACGACTTCGTCTCCTACGACAAGGTCGGCAAGGCCGACCGCAAGGAACTCTCCGACGGCGTCAACGCGCTCGCCGAGCCGCTGTCGAAGCTGGCCGCGGCCGTCGCCAAGACCAAGTAGGGGCAAGGGGGAACGATGACCGAGAACACCGGAACCGACGCGCCGTCCCGGCGTGCGCTGCTCGGCTGGGGCGGTGCCGGGCTCGCGCTCGGCGCGGCCGCGGCGGGCGGCGCGGTGGCGATGACCCGCTCCGGCGACGACGCGGCGCCCGCCGCCGAGGCCGGGGCCGCCGTCGCCTTCCACGGCGCGCACCAGGCCGGCATCGCGACCGCCGTCCAGGACCGCCTGCACTTCGCGGCGTTCGACGTGAAGACGGACGACCGCGAGGCGTTCGTGGAGCTGCTCAAGGAGTGGACGAAGGCGGCGGCCCGGATGACCGCGGGGCACGTGGTCGGCGAGGGCGCCTACGGCGGGCTCGCCGAGGCGCCGCCGGACGACACCGGTGAGGCGCTCGGCCTCAAGCCGTCCCGGCTGACCCTGACGATCGGCTTCGGGCCCTCCCTCTTCGAGAAGTTCGGCCTCTCCGACCGGCGCCCCGAGGCCCTCGTCGACCTCCCCAAGTTCCCCGGCGACAACCTCGACAAGGCCCGCAGCGGCGGCGACCTGTGCGTGCAGGCCTGCGCGGACGACCCGCAGGTCGCCGTGCACGCCATCCGCAACCTCGCCCGCATCGGCTTCGGCAAGGTCGCCGTGCGCTGGTCCCAGCTGGGCTTCGGCAAGACGTCGTCGACGACGCCGGGCGCGCAGACCCCCCGTAACCTCTTCGGCTTCAAGGACGGCACGCGCAACGTGTCGGGCCAGGACGCCGCCGCCCTCGCCGACCACGTGTGGGTCGGCGCCAAGGACGGGCCCGCGTGGATGACCGGCGGGTCCTACCTCGTGGCGCGCCGCATCCGCATGAACATCGAGACGTGGGACCGGACTTCGCTCGGCGAGCAGGAGGACGTGTTCGGGCGGGACAAGGGCGAGGGCGCCCCCGTCGGCAAGGCCAAGGAGCACGACGAGCCGTTCCTGAAGGCGATGAAGCCCGACGCGCACGTCCGGCTCGCGCACCCCGACGCCAACCACGGGGCGACCATCCTGCGCCGCGGCTACTCCTTCACGGACGGCACCGACGGGCTCGGCCGGCTGGACGCGGGCCTCTTCTTCCTCGCCTACCAGCGGGACGTGCGCACCGGCTTCATCCCGGTCCAGCGCAACCTGGCGCGCTCCGACGCGCTCAACGAGTACATCCAGCATGTGGGTTCAGCGGTCTTCGCGATCCCGCCGGGCGTCCGCGACAAGGACGACTGGTGGGGCAGGAGCCTGTTCTCCGGGGAGGCGTGAGCCGATGTTCGGCAACTATCTGATCGGTCTGCGCGAGGGGCTGGAGGCCAGCCTCGTGGTCTGCATCCTCATCGCCTACCTGGTGAAGACCGGACGGCGTGACGCGCTCGTGCCCATCTGGACCGGCATCGGCGTCGCGGTGGCGCTCGCGCTCGGCTTCGGCTGCGCGCTGACCTTCGGTTCGCAGGAGCTGACGTTCCAGGCGCAGGAGGCGCTCGGCGGTTCGCTCTCGATCGTCGCGGTGGGCCTCGTGACGTGGATGGTCTTCTGGATGCGGCGCACGGCACGGCACCTCAAGGCCGAGCTGGGCGCCAAGCTCGACGCGGCCCTGCAGATGGGCACGGCCGCGCTGGTGGCGACCGCGTTCCTCGCGGTCGGCAGGGAGGGCCTGGAGACGGCGCTCTTCGTCTGGGCCTCGGTACGGGCGTCGAGCGACGGCTCGCACGGTCCGCTGCTCGGCGTCATCCTGGGCCTGCTCACCGCGATCGCGCTCGGCTGGCTGTTCTACAAGGGCGCGCTCCGCATCAACCTCGGGAAGTTCTTCACGTGGACCGGCGCGATGCTGGTCGTGGTGGCGGCGGGCGTCCTCGCGTACGGCGTGCACGACCTGCAGGAGGCGGAGTTCCTCGGCGGGCTGCGGGACAAGGCGTTCGACATCAGCGCGACCGTGCCGCCGGACAGCTGGTACGGCACGCTCCTCAAGGGCGTCTTCAACTTCCAGCCGGATCCGACGGTGGCGCAGGTCGTGGTCTGGCTGCTGTACCTGGTACCGACGCTGGCGTTCTTCTTCGCGCCGGGCGGGTCCGCGCCGCGCCGGGCCGCAGAACCGGAGAAGGCGACCGTTCCGGAACAGGGCTGACCCACCCGGCCGACCTCCCGTCGGCGGCCCGAACTGCCGTGCCTATGATCGTCGTTCACCAGTCGATCGACGTCCGAGGATTCCCCCCATGCGAACCTCCCGTTTCGGGAAGAGCCTTGCCACGCTGACCGCGGCGACCGCCGTCGCGCTCGGCGCCTCGCTGATGACCGCCCCCACCGCCTCGGCGGTCGGTGGCAGCGCCTGCACCAAGAACGTCAGGAACCACGACATGATGGTCATCAACGTGGGCGCCACCGCGTACTCGGGCCCCGGCACCGGCTACGGCAAGGTGAAGCGCCTGCAGTGGTTCGACAACGTCCACGTCCGCTGCTCCACGGTGAAGCGCGGCACCCGGTGGTACTACGGCGACCTGCCCCGCACCAGCAAGCGCGGCTGGGTCGACGCGCAGCTCCTGCAGGAGATCTGACCCCCACGGCGCACCCCGTTCCGGGCCCGATAAGGTTCGGGCCCGGGAAGGGGTAGGTGAAGGATTCCGATGAGCAACGTCCGCAGGGTCCGCGGTCCCCGTCGGCCCGTCATGGCGTCGGCGGCGGTGACGGCTCTGGCGCTCGCCGCGAGCGGATGCGTGACCGTGCACGGCGAGCGTGAGGTGGTGCCCGCGGCCACCAAGGCCGAGGCCGGCCGCGCGCTCGAGGACTTCCTCGCCGCGTACAACAAGGCCGACAAGACCTACGACGCCGACGCGGACGCCGCCCGCATCACCGGGCCGCTGGGCGCGATCAACCAGGGCGGCCTGAAGTCCCGGCACGTGCAGCACCCGGAGGGCAACAAGGGCCATGTGCCGCTGGAGCTCGACGACGTGTCGTACGTGATCCCGAAGAAGGCCGGCTGGCCCCGCTGGTTCGTGGCCGACACGAAGGCCAACCGCCGCTCGGACCTGCGCTGGCTGTGGGTCTTCACCAAGAGCGGCCCCGACGAGCTGTGGCGGGCCACCTATCTGAACCTGGTGGCGCCGAAGAAGCTGCCAAAGCTGAAGAAGGACGAGGACGGCTTCGCGGAGCCGGTGGACGTGACCGCCGAGGACCTCGCCCTGGCCCCTGCGAAGCTCGGCGAGGAGTACACGTCGTACCTGAAGTCGGGGGGTGACGCCTTCGCCCCGGGTGACCACACGTCCACCTGGAAGGCGTACCGCGACCGGAACACCAAGCGGGCCGGCCTGGCCGTGCAGTACATCGACGAACCGCAGAACGGCGGCTCGTTCGCGCCGCTGGGGCTGCGCACCGCGGACGGCGGCGCGATGGTGTTCTTCTCGACGCGGCACTACGAGAAGCAGACCGCGTTCAAGGGCCTGAGCCCGAAGGTCGACGCCGACGCGAAGGCCCTGCTCAAGGGCGAGGTACGGCAGTCCCTGCTCCTCGACCGGGTCTCGAACCAGGTGGTCGTCGACCCGAAGAAGCCGGGGAAGGTCACCTTCCTGAGCCGTATCCAGGGCCTGACGGGCGCCACGGGCGGCTGACCGCCCCGCCGCGCGCCCCGCACCGCCTCCGGTGCGGTCAGCCCCTCAGCGGCCAGGCGGCGACGTCCTGTTGGGGCTCGCCCGCCACGCGTGCGCATTCGTCGGTGAGCGTCTCAAGGAGCGTCAGCGGGTCCGGCAGCGGATGCTCGGGGCCGCGGAGCCAGCGCACCTCCTGGTCGCCGGGGAGCCGGGCGGGCGGCACCAGGACGTACGACCCGCGGCAGTGCCAGCGAAGACCCGGATGCTCGTCCATCGTCTCGGGGTGGCAGTCCAGCTCGCAGGGCCACCACTCGTCCTCGTCCTCGGGGGTGCCCCGGGTGGCGGTGTAGAAGAGGAGCCTGCCCCGGCCGTTGCTGCCGCCGGATTCGGCGACCGGGCCTACCTCGATGCCGGCGGCGAGGAGCCGCTCCAGGGCCTCAAGACCGGCCTCCAGGGGCACGTCGAGGACGTCGTGGATCATGCCGGTCGCGGTGATGAAGTTGGCCTGCGGCTGGTGGCGGGCCCACCGCTCGATCTGGCCGCGGTCCGTCGTGGACTGCGTCTGCCAGGCGAAGGAGACGGGGTGCCGGGCGGGTGTGGGACAGCCGATGCGGTCGCAGGAACATCGGTACCCCGACGGATACGCGGCCGGGGCGAGCGGCAGCCCGGCCGCCGCCGCGGCGAGCAGCAGGTCCTCGCGGGCCCGGTCATCGCCCGCCGTGTCCCTCGGACGGCGGCGGAACCACTGGGAAATCCTGCCCTGCCCGCCGGACCGGCCACCGAACTCCGCGCCCATCTAGCCCCTCACCTCGCCGTTGTGCCGAAAGCTTGACCCATGGTCCCACCATCCTGCGCTCCGGGGGGCCGGAGCCCGCATCCGGGGTGGCCGGGGCGATGCCAGCCGCGGGCCTCATAGCGAGTCATTGGTGAGTAAGGAGGGATTTTTCCCCCTACCGTGGGCGTCATGGTCATTAGGACTGTGCTGACGGGCCTCACGGCGCTGACCCTCACGGCACCGAACGGCTACCTCGCCCCGATCGAGTGGGGCGGCGGCCCCCTGACCGTGGACGCGCTCCCCCGCGTCGTCTACACGGCGCACCGCGGCGGCGCCCTGGAGGTCCCGGAGAACAGCATGTCGGGCCTCCTGACGGCGTTCCGGCGCGGCACCGCCCAGGTCCTCGACTTCGACACGCGGATACTGCGCGACGGCACGCCGGTGGTCATGCACGACGCCACCCTGGACCGCACCACGTACTCGACGGGTCCGGTGCGCGCCCTGACCCGGTGGGAGTGGCTGGCGGTCCGGCTGCGGCCGGGGGCCACGCTGCCCGGCCACTGGCGCCCGGAGCGGCCGCCGACGGTCGCCGAGGTCCTGGACCGGTTCGGCGGGCGGATCATGCTGATGCTTGAGGCGAAGGACCCGCGGAGTCTCAAGTCGCTGGCCGGGCTGATCCGCGCCCGCGGCCTGACCCGTTCGGTCTTCGTGAACACCAACAGCCCAGCGGTCGCCCTCCGGGCCCACAATCTGGGTCTGCTGGCGCAGCTGTGGCGCTCGAAGACGCAGATGCGCACGGACCGGCCGCACCACTGGTCGTCGTTCGTGGACGTCCTGGACGTCGACTACAAGGCGCGCGACAGCGATCTGGTGCGGGCGGTCAACTCGGGCATCCCGCGGGTGTGGGCGCACACCGTCACCTCGCCGAAGCAGCGCGACCGGGTGCTGCGGCTGGGCTGCAACGGCGTGATCACGGACGCGCCCGGCCTGCTCTCGCGCACGCCGGTGAAAAAGCGCCGGGCGGCCACGGGGGTCCGTACGACCAAGGCGGTCAGGACGGTCAGGGCGGCCGGGCCGGTCGGGGTAACCGTGCGGTGAGCCCCCGGGGGCCGCCGCTCAGGAGGCCGGGGGGCGCGTCGCGATGCCGTGGAGCGCGTACTCGACGAGGGTGTCGGCGTAGGCGTGGGTGAGGGGGCCCGAGCGCATCAGCCAGCGCTGGGCGAGCGGGCTCGACCAGAGTTCGAGCGCGATGCGGGGGTCGACACCGGGGTCGACCTGGCCCGCCTCCTGGGCCTGGCGCACCCGCTTCACGAAGAGCTGGAGCTGGGGCTCGAGGAGCTTCTCGACGAATTCGGCGCCCAGCTCGGGGTTGAGCAGCCCCTCGGCGGCCAGGGCCCGGTAGGGGGCGTCGTACTTGGCGTCGTTGAACTCGTCGACGGTGGCCCGCATCACGTACTTGAGGTCGGCCTCCAGGTCACCGGAGTTCGGGATCTCGGTCTGGAGCTCGTCCTGGCCGGCCTTCTCGCCGGCCTCGCGGGCGGCCTGTTCGCCGAGGTCCATGAAGGCGTCGAGCAGGACGGCGCCCTTCGACGGCCACCAGCGGTAGATCGTCTGCTTGCCGACGCCGGCGCGGGCCGCGATGGCCTCGATCGTCAGCTTGGCGTAACCGAGCTCGTCGACGAGGGCGAGGGCGGCGTCGTAGATCGCGCGGCGCGAGCGTTCGCTGCGGCGCGTGGAGTCGGGGGGAGTCTTCTGGGCCATGCCGTCGAATGTAGCAGCGACCGAACCGATACGTACCGTCTTGACAAGACGCTCCGTCTCGTTCAGAGTAGTCCCCGAAGCGAGACGCACCGTCTCGCCGACTCGATGAGCTGGAGGCGGACCATGACCCGAACCGGATCCGGAAACATGCTGGGCGTCGGCGGCACCCGCAGCAACCTCTCCCGCGCCGCCCTGCGCGGCGCGGGCCGCGGCGGCCGCACCGGCGGCGCGCTCAGCGCCCAGGAACAGAAGCGTGAGCTGCTGCGGAAGCTGCGGGAGGGCCGCGAGACGCACGGCGGGCGGTGAGCCGGGGACACGGGTGGCGGCATGACCATTCGGTAACCACCCGTTCGGTGCACAGCGCGAAGGCTCCTCACACCGCACTATGGGCATCAACTGCCCCACCAAGGGCGGCAACTGACCCTGCGGTACGTGAGGAGCCTTCGTTGTCCCGTATTCCTCGCTCTCCTCGGCGCGCCACACCCCGGCGCTACCTGATGTGCCCACCGGCACACTTCAAGGTCACCTACTCCATCAACCCCTGGATGGACCCCGCCAAACCGGTCGACGTCCCGCTGGCCGTGGCCCAGTGGGAAGACCTGCGCGACCGGTACCGGGCGCTCGGCCACACCGTCGAGGAACTCGTCCCCCGGCGCGACCTGCCGGACATGGTCTACGCGGCGAACGGCGCGACCGTCGTCGGCGGACGCGTGCTCGGCGCGCGCTTCGCCTACCGCGAGCGGGAACAGGAGGCCGCGGCCCACCTGGAGTGGTTCCGCGCCCACGGCTTCACCGAGATCCACGAACCCGCCCACATCAACGAGGGCGAGGGCGACTTCGCCGTCACCTCCTCCTACGTCCTGGCCGGACGCGGCTTCCGGGCCAGCCCGCTCTCGCACGGCGAGGCCCAGGAATTCTTCGGCAGACCGGTGATCGGGCTCGACCTGATCGACCCGCGCTACTACCACCTGGACACCGCGCTCGCCGTCCTGGACGACGCGGCGGACGACGTCATGTACTACCCGCCCGCCTTCTCCCCCGGCAGCCGCGCGGTGCTGCGCCGGCTCTTCCCCGACGCGCTGATCGCCGAGGAGCCCGACGCCGTGGCGCTCGGGCTCAACGCCGTCTCCGACGGGCTCCACGTGCTCCTGCCGCAGGCCGCGGTGGGGCTCTTCGGCCCCTTGCGCGACCGCGGCTACGAACCCATCGGGATGGACCTGAGCGAACTGCTCAAGGGCGGCGGCAGCGTGAAGTGCTGCACGCAGGAGCTGCGGGTCTAGCCCTTCCCGCGCTCGGCCGGGCAGAGCCGGCGCGGCGCGTCGTCGCCCTTGAGACGGGCGTCGACGCAGCCGCCGGGCAGCCCGTGGTACGCCGTGGTGCCGAAGTTGGCCGTGACGGTCAGCGTGCCCCTGCCGAACGCCGTGCGCTGCACGGTGTCGTCGGCCTTCAGCCGCCGGTAGGAGGTGAGGGGCTCGGTGCCCGCGGCCTTGTGCAGCGGCTCGAAGTACCGCTGCAGTGCGGCCAGTTCGGCGCCGTGCCGCTTGAGCGACGGGCCGTCGAGGACGTAGTTGAGGGGGGTGTTGTAGAGCATGGCCAGCAGGGCGCGGGTGGTCTTCTGCCGGGGCAGCTTCTCGTACGAGAGCTCCCAGCGCTCGGTGTTGACCAGCGAGCCGTGCAAGGCGCTCTCGTAGAGCGGGATCCGGTAGCGGGGGTCGTACATCGCCTTGGCGAGACCGGCGGGGAGGTCGACCGGCTTGAAGAAGACGCCGGGGGCGTTCTCCGGGTAGTAGCCGCCCCACTTCTCGCGGTCCTTCTGGAGCTTCCACATGCCGTCGGCGACCGGGGTGGCGCCGCCGTGGTCGAAGGCGAGGGTTCCGTTGGCCCAGGCCTGGGCGGTCTCCGAGCCGAGGACGAGACCGGTGTCCGCGATCCGCCGCATCCGCGCCAGGCGGTACGCGCGGTCCTCGGCCTTCGTCATCCGGTGGCCCTTGCCGTGGTCGCGGAAGAGCTCGCCCGTGGCGTCGACGTCGAGGAAGTAGCTGTCGGCGCCGTTGGCGACCATCGCGCGGGTGCGGTCGGCGAGGTAGTGGTGGCGCGGCTCGGCCCGCTCGAAGGCGCGCGAGCTGAGGTAGCAGCCGCGGCCGCCGAAGCCGGTCTCCGGCTTGCCGTCGGCGTCGCGGACGCAGAAGTCGGGGTAGACGGTGCCGGGCCACACCGCGTTGGGAGCGTCGGCGGACTTCGGGTCCTGGCCGTTGGCGAAGGAGTCGTAGGGGCCCATCAGGTAGCCCGCCTTCTTCGCGGCCCGCACCGCCGCCTTGTCCGGGTAGGGCTTCCCGTCGTAGCCGAGCCACATCCGGTCCACGCCGAGCTTCTTGAGCCGCTCGATCCCGGCGGCCTCGCGGGCGTCGCCCCAGGTGTAGGCGTGGAAGGCGCCGAGCAGCTTGGCCGTTGCGGGGTTCTTCCCGATCTTCCGCTTCAGGCTGCCGAGCCGGCCGTGCTCGGCGAGGTAGGAACGGTAGTCGGTGGCGGGCGCGACCGGGTTGCCGTCGGTCAGGGCGAAGGTGACGGCGTAGTCGCGGGTGCCCTCGCCGGCGTCGAAGGCGTGCTCGGCGGTGGCGCGCAGCCGGCCGCCCGGCGCGGTGAAGCCGAGGGTGGTGCCGATGTCGGTGGGCGTGAGGTAGCTGACGCCGGCCTTCCCGCCGAAGGAGTAGCCCCACAGCGGCAGGGTCAGGTCGGCGCCCACGTCGACGGTGCTGCCGCCGAGGCCGCCCTCGCCGGTGGTCCAGAAGGCGTCCCCGACGGGGATGTCCAGGCCCTCGCCGCGCGGCAGCTGGAGCGCGGAGGCGGCGCTGTCGGTGCCGGTGACCGGCCAGCTGACGGAGGTGTCGCGGCCGGCCTTCAGGCGCAGGGAGAGACGGCCGTGGTCGGTGCGGGCGGTGACGTCGATGCCGCGCTCGGGGTAGCTCCAGCGCGCCGTGCCCCCGCCGCCCCTGTGCACCGGGCCCGGCGCGCCGAGGTCGGTGCCCGCGGCGTCGGAGAGGGTGAGGTCGCGGCCGTCGCGGGTGCGGGCGCGCACGGCGAGGGTGGCGGTGTCGACGACGGCGGTGCCGCCGTCGAGCGACAACTCGACCTTCTTGCCGTGCGGTTGCCCGGCACCGGCGGTGAAGGCGTACGTGGTGGCGCCGGCCGCGACGACGGCGAGCGCGATGGACAAGGAGAGGAAACGGGCCTCCGACCGCCTGCGGGCGTGGCCGGGAGAGCTGCTCTTGGTGGGCATGAGGACTGGATAGTCGCCACCTCTAAGAACCTTTTAAGAAGAGGGGCAGTTCAGCCATCCGGCCGGGGACGTGCTAACAATACGGGCGCACGGGTACGCAGAACTTCCGTGCGAACGCAGCACCACAACCAAACAGTCGGGCCCACCCGGGCCCAGGGGGAAGAAGAGGTATCAGCGCAGTGAATCGCATGCGCACGTCCGCCGCGGTCCTGGCCACCGCGGGAGCACTCACCGCCGCCCAGCTCGGCCTCGCCGGTTCCGCGTCCGCGGCGAGCGGCCCGACGGCTCCGAAGGCCTCGCCGCGCGCCGTCGCCGGCTGCCCGATCGACATCGTCTACACGTCCCGCTTCCAGATCGACCGGAACGGCTGGGTCACCAACGGCGGACTGTACTTCGGGCTGAAGAACAAGAGCACGCAGAGCATCAAGAAGGTCACCTTCACGGTGACCAACGTCAAGAACGTCCGCTTCGGCACCGCCACGCCGAAGGGCGGCAAGATCACCCACAAGACGTCGAAGACCGTCTCGGTCTACGACAAGAGCCTGGCGGGCAAGGCCAAGCTCGGCGTCAAGGTCCGCACCCACCTGCTGAACACCAGGACCTACAAGGTGAAGTTCGCCGTGCACGGCACCGGCTGGAACTGCGCCGTCAACCAGGGCACCTGGGGCGCCTGAGCCGCAGGCGGTCACTGAGCGGACCGGGGCGGCCACGCGTCGCCCCAGTCCGCGTCGCGGGCCGCACGGTAGAGCGGGCCGTGCCGCTTGGTCACGGTCCGCCTGCTCAGCTCCTCCTCGGCCCCGCACAGGTCGAGGAGGACCTGCCCCTTGCGGATCTGCGGGCGGCGCACCACGCGGGCGGGGGCGGGCTCCGGGTCGAAGCGGACCGCCGCGACGTAGCTGAACTTCTCGTCCTCGTACGCCAGTGAGCCGCCCTTGACCCGGCGGTGCAGGGACGACCGGCTCACCCGGGCCGAGAAGTGGCACCAGTCCGTGCCGGGCTCGATGGGGCAGGCCGCGCTGTGCGGGCAGGGGGCGGCGATCCGCAGGCCGGCCGCGATCAGCCGGTCGCGTGCCTCGATGACGCGCGCGTAGCCGTCGGGGGTGCCCGGCTCGATGATGACGACGGCCTGCGCGGCCGCTCCGGCCGCCGCGTCGACGACCGAGCGCCGGTCGGCCTCCGTCAACTCGCCGAGCACGTACGACACCGTGACGAGATCGGTGCTCTCGATGGCGAGCGACGCTCCGATGCGGGAGCGCTGCCAGCGCGCGGAGCGCAACTGGGGTGCCGCGCCCGCCAGTTCACGCCCCAGCTCCAGCGCGGGCTCGGCCCAGTCCAGGACCGTCACGGGCCGCTCCCCCGCCCAGGCCGACGCCACCGCCCAGGTCGCCGCACCGGTCCCGCCGCCCACGTCCACATGGCTGCCGGGCGCCCACCCCTCCGGCGCCGCCGCCGCGAGCGCGGCAAGCGCGGCCCGCACCGCCTCGAAGGTCGCCGGCATGCGGTACGCCGCGTACGCGACGACGTCCGCGCGGTCGCGCAGGATCGGGGCGTCGGTCGGGGTACGGCCCCTGTAGTTGGCGATCAGCCGGTCGACGGCCTGCCCCGCCTGCTTGGGCGGAAGACCGTCCAGAAGCCCGGCAAGGGCGCTGCGCAGGGTCTCGGCCGGGGATGCCGAGGGGGCCGGGGGGATCGAGGGAAGGGGGGCGTTCACCCCGTGATTCTACGGGGGTGGGAGGGGGCCGGGATCGGACGGTGAACCGGGCGGTGAACGGTGTGGGCGCGAGGCGCTGAGCCACCGGGCGCCCTAGGGCGTGTCCTAGCGCCCCCGTGCCGCCCGGGCCAGGTGGGTGGCCGCCGCCGCGCGTGGGGCGCTGCCCGCCGTGCGGCGCCGCGGGTGCACGGTGTTCGCGAGGAGCACCAGGAAGGTGTCCGTCGCCGGGTCGATGACCAGGGAGGTGCCGGTGAAGCCGGTGTGGCCGGCCGCGCCGCGGCCCGCCAGCTCCCCCATGAACCAGGGCTGGTCGATGCCGAAGCCGAGGCCCGGTTCCGCCAGCATCAGCTCGACGAAGTCGGGGCCGAGGATGCGGGCCCTGCCGTACGAGCCGCCGCAGAGCAGGGTGCGGCAGAACACCGCGAGGTCGCGGGCGGTGGAGAAGAGGCCGGCGTGCCCGGCGACGCCGCCCAGCGCCCAGGCGTTCTCGTCGTGGACGGTGCCGCGCAGCATGCCCCGGTCGGCCTTGGCCCAGGGGCGGCGCTGGTCCTCCGTGGCGGCGGCGTCGGGGCGCGGTCCGAAGCCGGTGGCGGTCATCCCGAGCGGGCGGGTGATGCCGTCGCGGACGAGGACGTCGAGGGGGCGGCGGGTGAGGCGCTCCAGGACGTGTTGGAGCAGCAGCATGTTCAGGTCGGAGTAGACGTGCTCGCCCGCCGGGGTGACCGGGGCCTCCGCGCGCAGGGCGGCGAGGCGTGCGGCGTCGTCCGGGCAGTCGTACAGCGGGAGTTCGGGGCGCAGCCCCGAGGTGTGGGTGAGCAGCTGGCGGATGGTGATGCCGTGCTCGGCGGCGGCCGTGAACTCGGGGACGTACGCCCCGACGAGCGCGTCGATGCCGAGCGTGCCGCGCTCCAGCTGCTGGACGGCGGCGGCCGTCGTGAAGAGTTTGGTGAGCGAGGCCAGGTCGAAGGGGGTGGTGGTGCGCATCGGCACGCGCCACTCGCGGGGCAGCTCGACGCCCGCGTCGGTCTCCGGGTCGTACGAGGCGTAGCGCACCGCCCAGCCCGCCGCCTCCTCGGCGGCGATGACGGGGCCGCGGCCTGCGATGACCACGGCCCCGGCGCACCAGGGGCGGGGGCCGCGGGTGAGATCGCGCACCTCGGAGACGAGCAGGCCGATCTCGTCGGGGTCGAGGCCCGCGCGGTCCGGGGAGCCGGGGCGCAGGAGGCGTGGTGCGCTCAGTGGTCCGCCTCCTGCGGGGCGCGGTGCTGCCAGGGGCGGCACAGTCCCACGAAGCAGGCGGTGCCCGCCAGCGCGCAGGCCAGTTGGACGACGGCCATCGGGACGGCGGTGTCCTCGCCCGCGATGCCGACGAGCGGTGAGGCGACGGCGCCGACGAGGAAGGAGGAGGTGCCGAGCAGCGCGGAGGCGGAGCCGGCGGCGTGCGGGGTGCGGAGCAGCGCGAGCGACTGGGTGTTGGGCAGGGTGAGGCCCATCGAGGACATCAGGACGAAGAGTCCGGCGGCGACGGGGACGAGGCCGACATCGCCGAAGACACCGGCCGTCATGAGCAGGAGCGCGGTGGCGGCGGTGGCGATCATCGCGAGGCCGGCGGCGAGCACCTTGTTCAGGCTGACGCGGCCGACCAGGACCTTGCCGTTGATCTGCCCGGCGGCGATCAGTCCGATGGAGTTGACGCCGAAGAGGAGGCTGAAGGTCTGCGGGGAGGCGCCGTAGATCTCCTGCATCACGAAGGGCGAGGCGGAGATGTAGGCGAAGAGCGCGGCGAACGCGAAACCGCCCGCGATCATGTAGCCGGTGAAGACGCGGTCGGCGAGGAGCGACCTCATGGTGCGCAGCGCCTGGCCGGTGCCGCCGCCGTGCCGCCTCTCGGGGGCGAGGGTCTCGGGCAGCCGCCGCCAGACGAGCAGGGTCAGGGCGCAGCCGACGGCGGTGAGGACGACGAAGATGCCGCGCCAGTCGGTGAAGCGGAGGACCTGGCCGCCGATGAGGGGGGCGGCGACGGGCGCGACGCCGGAGATCAGCATGAGGGTGGAGAAGAAGCGGGCCATCTCCACGCCGTCGTACAGGTCGCGGACGACGGCGCGGGCGATGACGATGCCGGCCGATCCCGCGAGGCCCTGGAGGAGGCGGAAGCCGATGAGTATCTCGGCGGTGGGCGCGAAGGCGCAGGTGGCGGTGGCGGCGATGTAGACGAGCAGGCCGGCGAGGAGCGGGCGGCGCCGTCCCCACTTGTCGCTCATCGGGCCGACGACCAGCTGGCCGAGGGCCATGCCCATGAGGCAGGCGGTGAGGGTCAGCTGGACGGTGGCGGCCGGCGAACGCAGGGCGTCGGTGACCTCCGGCAGGGCCGGCAGGTACATGTCCATGGAGAGCGCGGGGACGGCGGTGAGGCCGCCGAGGACGAGCGTGACGAGGGCGCCGGTACGGCGGAGGGCGGCGGTGCCTGGTGGCTCCGCCGCCTTGGGTATCGGATGTCCGTCCGTGGCCTGCCCGAGCTCAGGCATCGTGCCCCTCCCAGTCGCTGCCTGTGCCCTCCATGGTCGCAGCTGGGGGTGGGTGGTACGGACCTGTTTCCGCTACACCGGCTTCAGCCCCGGGTCGCCCGCCTCCGTGACGAAGGAGGCCGCCGTCGTGAGGGGGGCGCCGGGCGTGGTGACGGCGGCGACCGTCTTGAAGTCGGCCCTGGCCTGCTCGCGGCCGAGGGCGACGGTCACGTAGCCGCGCCGGCCGTTGTAGAACTTCATGTGCGGGTTGGCCCTGGTGTAGGTCTCCCAGTTGGCCGGCTTCTCCGCGCCGTCCTTGCCGCTGGCGATGGAGGTCGCGACGATCTCCGTGCCGAGGGTCTGGGAGGACGGGTCGTCGAAGTCGGCCTTGATGTCGAAGGCGTAGCCGACGTGCACGTCACCGGTGAGGACCATGAGGTTGTCCAGGCCCGCGGCCCGGGCGCCCGCGAGGACCCGCCGCCGGGAGGCCCGGTAGCCGTCCCAGGCGTCCATGGAGAGCTTCGCCCGCGCGTTCAGGTCAAGCCGGCGCTGGGAGAAGGTGACCTGCTGCGGGACGACGTTCCACAGGGCCCGCGAACGCTTCCAGCCGTCGATGAGCCAGCGCTCCTGGGTGGCGCCGGTGATGGTGCGCGCCGGGTCGTCGGACTCGGGGCCCGGGACGTGCGCCCCGTCGCCGTAGGCCTGGTCGGAGCGGTACTGGCGGGTGTCGAGGATGTCGAACTGGGCGAGGCGGCCCCAGGCCAGGCGCCGGTAGAGCCGCGCGTCGGGGCCGCTGGGCAGCTGCGGGCGGCGCAGCGGCTGGTTCTCCCAGTACGCGCGGTAGGCGGCGGCGCGGCGCAGCAGGAACTCCGCGGGCGGATTGCCGTTCTCGTCGAGGTCGGCGGCGTAGTTGTTCTCGGCCTCGTGGTCGTCCCAGGTGACGACGAAGGGGTGCGCGGCGTGGGCGGCGCGCAGGTCGGGGTCGGACTTGTAGAGGGCGTACCGCAGGCGGTAGTCCTCCAGCGTCTGCGTCTCCTTGTTGAAGTGGGCGGGCAGGGTGCGGTCGGTGTACTTGCGGGCGCCGCCGACGGAGTTCACGGCGTACTCGTAGAGGTAGTCGCCGAGGTGGAAGACGACGTCGACGTCGTCCTTGGCCAGGTGCCGGTAGGCGGTGAAGTAGCCGTCGTGGTACGCCTGGCAGGAGACGGCGGCGAGGGTGAGGGCGCCGGGGCGGCTGCCCACGGGCGGCGCGGTGCGGGTGCGGCCCGTCCCGCTCACCCACCGGCCGGTCCTGAAGCGGAAGTAGTAGGTGCGTCCGGCGTCCAGGTGGTCGGCCTCGACGTGCACGGTGTGGCTGAACTCGGGGTGCGCGGTGACCGTGCCGCGTCTGGCGACGCGCCGGAAGCGGGCGTCGTGGGCGAGCTCCCAGTGGACGGTGACGCGCTTCTGGGGCAGGCCGCCGCCGGGCTCGTAGGGGGCGGGGGCGAGTCGGGTCCAGAGCAGGACCGAGGAGGGCAGCGGGTCGCCGGAGGCGACGCCGAGGGTGAAGGGGTCCTCGGTGATGCGGCCGGCGTCGAGTTCGGCGGCGCCCGCGACGCCCGCGGTGGGCAGGTTGGTGGCGAAGGCGAGCGCGGCGGCGGCGCCGGTGACGGTGAGGAAGCGGCGGCGCCCCACGTGGCGGGCGGCGGCCCGGAGTTCGGGTGCGTGGTGCTGGCCTGCGGCGGACATGTGGCCCTCCCCTGACGATTGGTGTCAGGGGCATGCAAGTGGCGGGGAACGACGCCAGCCTGTCACGTACACAACAGCCGCATGGCGGGCGGATGATGTCCGCGTGGCCGCCCCTCCCGTACGCTGCGGGGCCATGAACGCTGAGCGAACTGCACCGTCGAAGACCGCCGTGGTGACCGGAGCCGGCTCCGGAATCGGCCGCTCCGTCGCCCTCGAACTGCTCGCCGCGGGCTGGTCGGTGGCGCTCGCGGGCCGCCGCCCGCAGACGCTGGAGGAGACCGCCGCCCTGGGCGGGTCGGCCGGGGGCGCCGCCTTGTGCGTGCAGACGGACGTGGCGCGGCCCGAGGACGTGGCGGCGCTCTTCTCCCGCGTACGGGAGAGCTTCGGCCGCCTGGACCTGCTCTTCAACAACGCGGGCACCTTCGGCCCGGGCGGCGTCCCGGTCGAGGAGCTGCCCTACGACGCCTGGCGGCACGTCGTCGACACCAACCTGAACGGCGCGTTCCTGTGCGCGCAGGCGGCATTCCGGCAGATGAAGGAGCAGGAGCCGCAGGGCGGGCGGATCATCAACAACGGCTCCATCTCGGCGCACGCCCCGCGCCCGCACTCGGTCGCGTACACGGCGACGAAGCACGCGCTGACGGGGCTGACGAAGTCGCTCTCGCTGGACGGCAGGCCCTACCGGATCGCCGTCGGGCAGATCGACATCGGCAACGCCGCGACCGACATGACCGAGCGCATGCAGTCCGGGATCCTCCAGGCCAACGGCGAGCTGGCGAGCGAACCGGTGATGGACGTCGCGGACGTGGCGCGCACGGTGCGGCACATGGCGGAGCTGCCGCTGGAGGCCAATGTGCAGTTCGCGACGGTCCTCGCCACCAACATGCCCTACGTCGGGCGGGGTTGACCTTCTAGTTGACCTTCTAAGGGGCCGGGTTGGTGTCCGGGGTGGGGTGGCGTGTGGTGGCGTGCGAGGGCGGCTGAATCCTGCACAAGTGGAGTTAGTGATACCGCATCAAACCGGGTCGCCGGCCCCCGTATGCTCAGCTCCTCTCCACGAGAACTTCACACTTGGAGCACTCCTTGCGCATACGTACCGCCGCCCCCGCCGTCCTCACCGCCACCGCCGTCGCGGTCTCCCTGCTCGCCGCCTCCCCCGCGACGGCGGCGACCGCGCGCCACCAGGGCGGGCTGCACCTCGGCTACATCCAGTACGACAGCCCGGGCCGCGACACCCGCTCGAACGCGTCGCTCAACGCGGAGTGGGTGAACATCCACAACAACGGCCGCTCGGCGATCCAGCTCAAGGGCTACAAGCTGAAGGACGCCACCGGCTACACGTACACCTTCGGCAGCTACAAGATCGGCGCGGGCAAGACCGTCAAGGTCCGCACCGGCAAGGGCGCCGACGGCTCCGGCGTGCGGTACTGGGGCCGCGGCAGCTACGTCTGGAACAACGACGGCGACAAGGCGCGCCTGCTCAAGCCGGGCGGCTCGCTCCAGGACTCCTGCTCCTGGTCGCGCACCGGCTCGGGGCACGTGAGCTGCCACTGACCACCATGTGGGGCGGGGGGTAGGGGGCGGGGCGGTCCGGGCAGGACGTCAGGCCTGGCCCGTCTCGAAGCGGGAGATCTTGCCGTCGTCGTCGACGGTGAACCGCCACTTCGTCCGCATCTCGCCCCACGTGTCGTTCCGGAACGTGACGAGCAGCGCGCGCCCGCCGTCCGACTCGGACTCGACGTCCATGTGGCCGTTGGAGGAGAAGATCTCGCGGTCCGTCCAGTCGCCGATGTCCCGGTCGGATCCGTCGTCGGACATGGTCGCGCCGGGCGCGAGCAGGTCGTCGAAAGCGGGCTTGTCGTGGGCGTTCACCGCGGTGACGAAGGCACGGACCGCGGGGTCGCCCAGCCGGTTTACCTGGATGCTCATGCGCTCACGTTCACACCGGGCGGCCTCCGGCGCCACCGCTGCCGCACCCCTCGGGTCACCCGGACGGCCCCGCGGGCCGGGTGGCGCGCGCCGGACCGGTGGACGGTGGAAGCCGACGCGACCGCCGCCCCGCCGAGGGGCCGAACCGGGAGTTCCCCATGATCACCTGCTCGTGCTCCGACCGCCGCGACCTGGGACTCCTCCTGCTCCGCGCGGGCACCGGCGGAGTGCTCGTCGCGCACGGCGCCCAGAAGCTGTTCGGCTGGTTCGGCGGCGGCGGCATCGAGGGCACCGGCGCCTTCATGGAATCCGTCGGGTACGCGCCCGGCCGGCTCAACGCCGTCGTCGCGGGGCTCGCCGAGGCGGGCGGCGGCGCGCTCCTCGCCCTCGGCCTCGCGACGCCCGCGGCGGGCTCGGCGGCGGCGGGCGCGATGGCCGGCGCCACCGCCGTGCATACGCCGAACGGGTTCTTCAGCCAGGGCGGCGGCTACGAGTACCCCGCGTACCTCGGCATGGTCGCCGCCGCGCTGGCCGTCACCGGCCCAGGTCGCCACTCCGTCGACCACGCGCTCGGCCACCGGCTCGACCGCGGGTGGATGGTGCCCGCCGCGCTCGCGGGCACGGCGGTGGGCGTCCTCGCGACACTGGGAGCCAGGAAGCGGAACGTCCGCGCGACGGACGAGGGATCGCCTTCTTCCGACGGGTGACGGGAGGCTGCCACGGGTGGCAGGGAGCCTTCGACCGGTGGCGGGAGGCGTTCTCGCCCGGCGCGTGCGGGCCGTGGCAGGCTGCGGGCCATGGACGACGACCGGCAGGGCGCGCCGCGCGCCTCTCAGGACCCGTGGGAGACCGTGGACCGGCTGTACGCATGGCTCGATTCCCACAACCGGCGCGCGCCCCAAGAGGCCCTGCTCCTCAGGATGCTGAAGCTCTCCGAGGAGGTCGGCGAGGTCGCGCAGGCGGTCATCGGGGCCACCGGCCAGAACCCCCGCAAGGGCACCTCGCACACCTGGGACGACGTGCGGTCCGAACTCTGCGACGTCATCGTCACCGCGATGGTCGCCCTGCGCACGCTCACCCCCGACGCGGCGGACGTCCTGGCCGCGCATCTGCGCGCCGTCGACGCGCGCAGCAAAACCCCTTTGCCGCCCGCGGATTGAGCCCATACGGTCGCCCCACATGACTTCCGACACCGAGCACACCGAGCACACCCAGCGCACCGGCCATGCCGAGCACACCGAACAGGCCCAGCACGCCGATCAGCCGCCGCGCCTCACCCGTCTCACCTTCCACGGCCCGCTCTCCGAGACCCGGGCGCGCCGGATCGTCGACCGGCTGGCGTCGGCGGCGCCGCGCACCGTGCTCGATCTGGGGTGCGGGTGGGGCGAGTTGATGCTGCGGCTCCTCGAAGCCGTGCCGGGGGCCACCGGTGTCGGCGTCGACCTGAAGGCCGAGGACCTGGACCGGGGCCGCGCCGCCGCTGAGGAGCGCGGCCTCGGCGGGCGGGTCGTCTTCGCCGAGGAGTCGGCGACGGGCACCGCTCGCGGCCCTGCCGACGCCGTGCTGTGCCTCAGCGCGAGCCACGCCCTCAGCTCCGCCGCACCGCCCCAGGCCACCGTGGAGGCGCTGCGCGCGCTGCGCGGTCTGGTGAACCCGGGCGGGCGCGTCCTGCTCGCCGAGGGGTTCTGGCAGCGCGAGCCGGCCCCGGAGGAGCTCGCCGCGATGTGGCCGGACGCCCGCGCCGGGGAGTTCCTGTCGCTCGGCGGCCTCGTGGACGCCGCGGTCGACGCCGGATTCCGTCCGCTGTGGGTGGAGACGGCGGGCGACGAGGAGTGGGAGGAGTTCGAGTCCGGTTACCGCTCCGACGTCGAGGAGTGGCTCGCCACGCACCCCGGCCACCCGCTGGCGGAGCGGACCCGCGAGCGCGTCGACGCGCAGCGCGCCTCCTGGCTGCACGGCTATCGCGGGGTGCTCGGCATCGCGTATCTGACGCTGGTGCCGGTGGGCTGAGCCGCTGACCGGACCGGCGGCGGCGCGCGGAGTGCTACCGAAGTCGCGGGGTCACCGACTTTCGGCGGCTGCGCGCGGCCGCCCCCGGCTTCTACCGTCCGTGGAGCAGACGATCGGCGGCGGTCCCGCGGTGCGCGGAGGCCGGCCGTCACGGGGCGGAACGGAGTCCACGACATGCCGGGCAGAGAGCTCAGCGAGACGCACGACAGGACCACGGAACTGGGTCACCCGCGGGGCGATCTGCTGCTGCTGTTCGGCGGTCTGCCGGCCCTCGGTCTGCTGCTGGGGCTCGCGCTGCCGTGGCTCGCCCGCCGGGTCTCCGGGGCGCCGGTGCTGCCGTGGCGGGACGGCGTCGAGTTCGTCGCCGGTCTCGACGCGCCGTGGCAGGTCGCGCTGGTCATGGCGGCCGGGCTGGTGGCCGGGGTCGCCCTCGCCCTCGTCGCGGTCACGGAGACGGTGACGGTGCGGCTGTC
This sequence comes from Streptomyces sp. NPDC037013, assembly GCF_055607265.1. NCBI lineage: Bacteria > Bacillati > Actinomycetota > Actinomycetes > Kitasatosporales > Streptomycetaceae > Streptomyces > Streptomyces sp. NPDC037013. The sequence continues at coordinate 184,351 of NZ_JBVJRV010000003.1, forward strand.
CGACGCACGCGTACACCTGGAGCGGGACGGCCGGACGCGGACCTTCGAACGCGCTGACGTCTCCGCCGTGTTCCTCGACGGCAAGCACCTGGTCCTGCTGGGCCCGGACTCCGGCGAGCTCACCCGCGGCGAGCCCGGTGCGCGTGCCGCCGCGCTGGCCGAGGCGTTCCGCGCGCACGGCTACCCATGGCACGACGGCGACCCGTACGCGTCGCTGTTCCGGCGCTGGATCCCGGGCACCCCGGAGCCGCCCGCCGAGGTCCACGCGCTCCTCGCGGCCCGGAAGGCCGCGCTGCGGCGGAAGTCCGAGAGGGACGCGCGGGACCTCGTGGAGACGGTGCGGGAGCTCGGTTTCGTCGTACGTGACGAGGGGGCGGAGCAGTACTGGCGCCCCCTGGCCGGGGCGTGAGGAGTTCGCGGGTCAGAAGACGAACGGTCCCGGTGACTGGGCCGACGTGGCGTCGCAGGTCACCGTGATGCCGAAGACCACGATCGTCAGGGACTTGCCCTCCAGGCTGTCGCCGGCGGCGACGGTCCCGGTCAGCGGGCCGGTGGAGACGGGGCCGCCGGCCGGGAGGGCCGGGTTGGAGCTGCCGGTGAAGTCGGTGGTCCCGGAGCCGTTCTTGGTGAGGGTGAGCGTCGAGTGGACGGAGCCCGCGCCGAGGTCGATGGGGGCGGTTATCGCCGAGGTGGACACCTCGATGGTCGCGTTGGTGCCGTCCTGGGTGGCGGTGAGGGACGCCGTGCCCGAGCCGTAGGAGCCGCAGTCGAAGGAGAGGGTGGCGTTCTGCGGTTCCACGGCGCCGGCCGCGGGGGCCAGGGCGACGGCGCCCAAGACGAGCGCTCCGGCGCCCAGGGCCGCGCCGATTCCTCTGCCGAATCCGCCTTGTCGCATGGGGGACCTGCCTTCGTCGGTGGGGGGAGGAGCGAGGGGGGATGCGAGGCCGGGCCACCGGCCGCGCCGACAAAGCTTCCTGACGGACAGTCAGCAGCCCGGATCGCTGCCCATTGAGGCACAGGGGTCTTGGACCGACAAGGCCGATCCCCATGATTTTTGACATGGCCCGACCAATTTCGGCCGTACCGTGCCCCACCTCGCCCCCGCCCCCTCCGGCGGCCCCTCAGCCCCCGTCCCGCAGCGCCGAACCCGCCTCCCTCGCAAGGAGTTCGACGTACGCCGCCGTCCACGCCTCGACCGTGGCGCGGTCCCACAGATCGGTCGAGAACTCCAGGTACCCGGAGAGCACCTCGCCCGTCGGGATCAGCCCGAAGTTGAACTCGGAGCGGGCACCCGGCACCGCGAGGTCCTCGACCGCCGTGGTGAGGCCCGGCAGCTCGATCTCCGTCTCCAGCGAACTCTGGTACTGGAAACCGAGCGGCAGCCGGTCGGGAACCTCCACGCCCCACACCTCGCCCAGCTCCGCCGCCACGGCGCGCAGCGGCGTCGCGTGGTCCATCGCGCCGACCGCGCCGCGCGCCACCTGGTCGACCAGGTCACCGAAGGACGCGGCGTCCTGCCCGCGTACCCGCAGCGTGAACGAGGAGACCGTGCAGGCCGCGAGGGCCTCGAACTCCCGCCGCTCACGGTTGGCGTAGGAGATGGCGAGCAGGACGTCCGGCTCGCCCCCGGTCTGTGCGACGAGGCGGGCCAGCGCGGCCGCCGTCACCACGAAGGGCGTCGTACGGTGCCGGCGTGCCAGCGCCTCCACATCGGCGCGCGCATCCCGGTCCACCGTGAACAGGACCACGTCACCCGCGCCGCTCAGCTCCGCGGGGCGGGGCCGGTCCAGCGGCAGCGGCAGGCCGAAGGAGGCCCCGGCCAGCTCGCGGGCCCAGTGATCGACGAGCCGGCCCTTGTCCTGCGTGCGGCTCTGCTCCAGCTGCCAGCGTGCGTACTCGCCCGGCTGCGGGACACGTTCCGGCAGGCCGTGCGGGGCGCCGGTGGCCGCAGCCCGGTACAGCGCGGCCACCTCGCGCAGCAGCACGCTGACCGACCAGCCGTCGCAGGCCGCGTGGTGCAGGACGAAGAGCAGCACCCACCGGTCCCGGCCGGTGCGCAACAGCCGGAAGATCGGGGCGAGTTCCGCCTCGATGTCGAAGGGGGCCGCCGCCGTCCGCGCGGCGATGGCGTCCGCCTCCTCCTCGGCCGCGGCGGCCGACGAGCCGTGCCGGGCGTAGAGGTCCTCCTCCGCCGGCTCCACCGGACGGGGGCGCAGCGCCTCCTGCCACCACTCGCCGCCCTCCTCCACGAAGCGCGTGCGCAACGCCTCGTGCCGTGCGACGAGTTGACCGAGCGCGGTGTGCAGGGCCGGTACGTCCAGGGTTCCCGTCAGGGTGAGGCGCATGGCCACGTTGTAGATCTGCGGGCGGGGGTGGGTCCGGTGGCGGGTGATGAAGGCGCTCTGCTGGCTGGTGACGGGGGCGCGGCTCACGACGTCCGCCGTGTCGTCGACGGTCCCGCCGAGCTCGTCCGCGAGGTGGGCCGCCATGGCGCGCAGGGTGGGCTGCTCGTAGAAGCGGGCCACCGGGTACTCGGTGCCGAACTCCTCCCGTACGGCGTTGGCCAGCCGGATCGCCGTGATGGAGTGGCCGCCCAGGTCGAAGAAGGAGGCGTCGTCGCCGATCGCCGCGGTGTCCACGTCGAACTCCTCGGCCCACAGCTTCTTCAGCCGCGCCTCGATGTCAGCGGCCGGTCCCGTCCGGGGCGTGGCCGGCGAGGCGGCGGTCGCGGTCGAGGTGACCAGGGCCGGGGCGGGCAGCGCGGCGCGGTCCACCTTGCCGTTGGCGGAGAGCGGGAGCGCGGGGAGCACCGTCCAGGCGTGCGGCACCAGGTGGTCGGGCAGCCGCGTGGCCAGCTCCGCCGTCAGCCGGTCGGCGAGTTCCTGTCCCCGTCCGGCGGCGCGCGGCGCGGGCACGACGTACGCGGCGAGCCGGGCCTCGCCCCGCCGGTCACGGCGGGCCAGGACCAGCGCCTCCGCGACGTCGGGCAGCCCGTTGAGGGCCCGCGACACCTCCTCGGGCTCGACGCGGTGACCCCGTATCTTCACCTGGTCGTCGGTACGGCCCCGGAACTCCAGCGCCCCGTCGCCGGTCCAGCACACCAGGTCGCCGGTGCGGTACATGCGCCCCTCGGTGCCGAGCGGGTCGTCGACGAAGCGCTCCGCCGTCAGCTCCGGGCGGCCCAGATAGCCGGCGGCCACGCCCGGCCCGCCGACGTACAGCTCCCCCACCTCGCCCGCGGGCACCTCACGGCCGTCCGCGTCCAGGACCCGGAGCGTGACGTTGTCCACGGGCCTGCCGATGGGGATCGGGGGCCCTTCGGCACCCGGTTCGCGCGGCGGGACGGTCTGCACCGTGCACAGCACCGTCACCTCGGTGGGCCCGTAGACGTTCACCGTCTCGTACGGGGTGCCGGGGCGGGGGTGGGTGCGCAGGACGTCTCCGCCCAGCAACAGGTGACGCAGAGGCGGCTGTTGGGGTTCCAGGAGCGCGAGGACGGCCTCGCCGAGCGCGGTCGGCAGGATGGAGAAGGTGATGCGCCGCTCGGCGTACCAGCGGGCCAGCGCGGCCGGGTCCTTGCGGACCGTGTCGTCGGCCACGACGACCGTGGCGCCCGCGGTCAGCGCGGGCCAGACCTCCAGTACCGCCGCGTCGAATCCCTGGGCGCAGACGGCGGCGGAGCGGTCGTCCGCGCTGAAGCCGAAGCGCTCGTGGTGCCACTGACACAGGTCCACGACGGCCCGGTGCGGGATGGCGACCCCCTTGGGCGTGCCGGTGCTGCCCGAGGTGTAGATGGCGACGCAGAGCGATTCGGGGCCGTGCGCAGGGGTGGCCCCGCGCGCGGCGTCCGGGCGCGCGCCCGTGGTGTCGGCGTCCCCATCGGCATCGACCACGACGGTCCCGGACGGTGCCGTCGGGCGCGTCTCGCCGGTGGGGCCGCCGCCCACGACCAGGACGCGGGCGCCGCTCTCCGCGAGGACGGCCTCGGCCCGCGCCCTGCCCTGCCCGGGGTCCAACGGCACATAGCCGCGGCCCGACTTGAGGGCGGCGAGCATGGCGACGACCAGTTCGGCGCCGCGCGGCAGCCACAGGGCGACGGGCCCCTCGCCTCCGTCGTCGGCGGCGCGCAGGGCCGCCGCGAGGCGCTCGGCGCGCTCGACGAGATCCCGGTAGGTCAGCGTCACGTCACCGCTGATCACCGCGGTGCGGTCCGGGGCGACCGACGCCCAGCGCGACGCGAGCGCGTCGACGGTGCTGCCCGTCCGCTGCCGGACGGGACCCTGCCGCCACGCGCTCGGCACCGCGGCCACCGGGACCCGTTCCGGCCCGGCTCCCACGGCCTCGGCCAGGATGTCCCGGAACGTCCCGAAGAGCGCGTCGACGGTGGCCTCGTCGAAGAGGTCGGTGGCGTACTCCAGGTGGCAGCGGATGCCGTCGGGCTGGTCGGTGAAGTACACGCTGAGATCCGTCAGCGCCTTGTCGGGCCCCGCGTCCAGCGGAGTGGCCCGCACCCCGGGCAGGTCGAAGCGGAAGGGGTCGCCGGTCTCGAACTCGGCGAGCGTCTGGAAGACGGGCGTCCGGTCGAGCGAGCGCGGCGGCAGCAGCTCCCGCACGACCGCCTCGAAGGGCACGTCGGCGTGGTCGTAGGCGTCCAGCGCCACCCCGCGCACCCGGTCGACGAGCGTGCCGAGGTCCGGGTCGCCGGAGAGGTCGAGGCGCAGCGCCAGGGTGTTGACGAAGAAGCCGACCACGTTCTCGTACTCGGGGGTGCGGTCGGACATCGGGGTGCCGATGACCAGGTCGTCCTGGCCGGTGGCGCGGTGCAGCGCGGCCGCGTACCCCGCGAGCAGTGTCATGAAGAGCGTGCCGCGCCGCGCCCTCGCGAACTCCCGTACCCGCCGGGAGAGTTCGGGGTCGAGCGTGCGGAAGAGGGCACGGCCCCGGGAGGACAGCACGGCCGGCCGCGGCCGGTCGGTGGGGAGCGCGAGGACGGGCAGCTCGCCGTCGAGCGCCTTCTTCCAGTACGCGAGGTCCTCGGCCGCCTTGCCGCCGCCCGCCGCGTCCAGCTGACGGCGGGCGTGGTCGGCGTACGTGCGGGTCAGGGCGGGCAGCTCCGGCGCGGGGGCACCGGGCAGCTGCGCCCGGTAGAGGGCGGAGACGTCGCGGGCTAGCACGGCGGCCGACGCGGCGTCCATCACGATGTGGTGCAGGGAGAGGACGAGGACGTGCCGCCGCTCACCGAGACGGACCAGGCGCGTGACGAACAGCGGCCCGTCCACCAGGTCGAAGCGGCGCTCGCTCTCGGCCTTCAGGACGTCGGCGACGGGATCGCCCCGCTCCGGGCCCGTACCGTCGACGACCTCGAAATCCACGTCACCCGCGGGCAGCGTGAACTGCCGCGCCTCGCCCGCCACTTCACGGAAGACGGTACGGAGCTGCTCGTGCCGTGCGGCCACCGCGCGCAGGGCGGAGCGCAGCGCGTCGACGTCCAGCGGCCCGTCGAGTTCGATGGCCTTGGTCTCGTTGTACGCGGTGCGGCCCGGGAGCATCCGCTCCAGGAACCAGACGCGCTGCTGACCGGGAGAGAGCGGCGCGCCGGGATCGTCGGCCCCCGGGGCCTGTGTCGCCGCCTCCGGAGCGCGCGCGCCGGCCACCCGAATCGGTTCCGGGAGAGGGGACGACGGGGACGACAGGGTCCCGGCGGGCGTTTCGCACGCCCGGCGCAGACCGTCGAAGTGGACCAGGCCCTCGCGCAGGGCGACGGGGGCGACGCCGAAGTCCACGAGGCCGAGGATCTCGTCGGCCCCGGCGGCGTGCACCGCGTCCGCGACGGACCGCACGCTCTCGGGGCTGCCGATGAGCGCCCGCTGGTCGCAGTATCGGTCGTAGGCGCGGCGGAAGACCACGTCAAGGTCGTCCTCGGTCATGGCGGACAGGTCGATCTTCTGGCCCAGGCTGTTGGCGACGCTCCCGAACAGGGAGAGGGACGAGCGCATGTACCGCGCCAGCGGCTCGCGGGCCTCGGCGCGCGCCGCCGCGTGGTCCGCGGCGAGATAGGTGTGCATCAGCACGGCCACCTGGCCCGCGTCCGGGTCCAGGCCGCAGGCGGCGCGCGTGCGCCGGTAGAGGGCGACGTTCTCGTGCAGCTGCTCGACGCTCTGGGTCATGAGGTTGGTGACGATGCCCAGGTCGTGGCGGGCGGCCTGCTCGTACGAAGCCGGGTTGCCGACGACCGCCGTGTACATCGGCGGGGCGTCCTGTACGGGCCGGGGGAAGAGCCGCAGGTCGGCCTCGCCGCCGCCCCCGATGGCCCGGCGCAGCGGCTCGCCGCGCCACAACTGCCGTACCTGCGCAACCTGTTCGTACATCAGCTCCTTGTGGGAGCCGAACCGCTCGGGGAAGAAGGCGAAGTCGTTGGCGTGCCAGCCGCTCGCACAGCCGATGCCGATGCGGCCGCCGGAGAGGCTGTCGACCATCGACCACTCCTCGGCGACGCGGATCGGGTCGTGCAGCGGCAGCACCACCGACCCGGCGTTGATGCGGATGCGGGAGGTCTCGCGGGCGAGCGCGGCGGCGAGCACGACGGGGTTGGGGAAGAGCCCGCCGAAGGAGTGGAAGTGCCGCTCCGGGATCCACAGGGAGTGGAAGCCGTTGCGGTCGGCGAACCGGGCCGTCTCCAGGATGTGGTCGTACTTGCCGTGCCGGGGCGCCGGGCCTTCGTCCTGCGGATAGTCGCCGAAGAAGTAGACGCCGAAGTCGAGGGAGCGGGCGCGGTACCGGGCGGGCTCGGAGGGCGTGGGTGAGGTCGTTGGTTCGGTGCTCGGCTCGGTGCTCGGTGCGGGCCTCGGTTCGGTCCGGGCCGCGGCGGTGCTGTTCCAGGCCATGGCCTGGGGCTTCGCGGTCGCGGCAGGGGCCGGGGCCGGGGCCGGGGTGGCAGCGTGGGCTGGGGTCGTGGTGGTCCGCTGGGCCGGTACGGCGGCGGGCCGCGGCCTGGCCTTCGGGCCGCCGGCGCCGACGGAGAAGCCAGCGGCGCGCAGCTCCCGCAGCGAGTCCTTCACCGCGTCCACGATGAACTCGCAGTCGCTGTCGGTGTGTTCGGTGGAGAGGAAGAAGTTGCGCCACTCCCACACGTGCACGCCGCGCAGCATGAGGTGGTGGTAGAGCAGTTCCATGTCCGCGCGGTGCTCGAAGCGGAACATCGAGCCGAAGTGGCTCATGCTCAGGGCGAATCCCTCGTCCTCGAAGAAGGCGTTGAGGGTGGCGGCGAGTTCGTCCGTGCGGGCGTTCAGCCGGTCCTGGAGCCGGGGGCTGTGCTCCTTGAGGTGGGCGAGCACGGCGCGGGTGGCGACCATCGACACCGGGTGCTGAATGTAGGTGCCGCCGAAGAACGTGGTGTCGGCCGCCGGGTAACTGTCGTCCCCGTAACTCCAGTACCCGCCGTCGACGCCGTCCATGATGTCGGCGCGGCCCGCGATGGCCCCGATGGGGAACCCGCCGCCGAGCAGCTTCCCGTACGTGGCGAGGTCCGGCGTGACCCCGTAGAGCTCCTGGGCACCGCGCGGCGCCGGGCGGAAACCGGTCAGCATCTCGTCGAAGAGGAGCACGATGCCGTGGCGCCGGGTCAGTTCGCGCAGCCGCCGTACGAACTCGGCGGGCTGGAGCGACGGATGGCGGCTCTGCACCGGCTCGACGACGACAGCGGCGATCTCGGCGGCCTGCCCCTCGATGACGGCGAGGCTCTCCTCGCTGCCGTACGGCAGGACGAGCAGGTCGGCGACGGCGTTGGCCGGGATGCCCGCGGACATCGGGACGGTGGTGAGCCCGTCGCCGCCGGTGCGCGGGGAGCGGCCGAGGACGTTGTCGTTGTGGCCGTGGTAGGCGCCCTCGAAGGTGATGATGCGGGAGCGGCCGGTGGCGGCGCGGGCGAGCCGGATGGCCGCGGAGTTCGCCTCCGTACCGGAGTTGGCGAACGCGACGCGCTCCATGCCGGTGAGACCGGCGAGCAGTTCGGCGGCCTCGCCGGTCTCCACGTTGCGCGGGCCGAGCTGGATGCCGCGCGAGAGGTGCTCGCGGACCGCCTCGGAGACGAAGGCGGGCTCGTGGCCGAAGAGCAGCACGCCGAAGCCCATGGTGATGTCGACATAGCGGTTGCCGTCGATGTCCTCGAGCACCGAACCGTGCGCCCGCCGCCCCGCGATGGGGTACAGCATCTCCTTCGTGCTGCTGCGGAAACCGACCGCCGCCCTGCTGTCGGCGAGCACCCGGCGGTAGCGCTGGGCGATGCTCTTCGACGTGGGCGTCTTGGCCGTGTAGCGGCGCACCAGGTCGTCGAGGTGGGCGCGCTGCGCGTCGGAGGCGTTGCCGCGCACCATCCCGGAACCCCGGGAGACCTCCGGGCGCGGCCCGTGCTGGGCGGGCCTGGACGGCACGGCGTCGGGCCGCTCCGGTTCGGCCGCCCCCATCTGGCGGCTGATGCGCCGCGAGAGCTCGGCCATCGCGGCGAGGTCCGCGTCGACCGCGGCGGAGACGGAACGGCCCGAGGCGCCCCCGGTCTCGGTTCCGGCTCCGGTGGTGCTCAGCTCCGCGTTCGCGCTCACCGGCCCGCCTGCCCGTCGGTCGCGGTCTGGGCGGCCTGTGCGGTCTGGGCGGCCAGGAGCTGGGAGAGCTGGCCCATCAGCTGGAGCTGTATCTGGGAGAGCTGGTGGACCTGGCGGACGAGGTCCTCCACCTCGCGGCGGGTGGCGTACTCGGGTGAGGCGGGGGTGGGGGCGGGCTCGGGGGCCGGGGCCGGGACCTGGGCCTGGGCGGCCACGGAAGGCGCCGGAGCTGCCGGAGCGAGCGGGGCGGGCGGGGCCGGCGGAGTGGGCGCGGCGACCGGAGCGGGCGCGACGGCCGGCGTGGTCACGGCGGGCGGCGTGGTCACGGCGGCCGTCGTGGTGGGAGCAGGTGCCGTGACCGGCCCCGCGCCCTCCCCCGTCTTGCCCACGATGATGTGGGCGAGCCCGCGCGCCGTCCCCGCCTCCTCGAAGAGCTCCCGCATCGACACCTTGACGCGGTGCTCCTCCTCCAACTCCCGCAGTACGCCGATCATCTGCAGCGAGTCCGCGCCGAGGTCGAAGAAGGAGGCGTCCTCGGCTATCTCACTCGTGTCGTAGCTGAGGTGCTCCGCGGTGACCTTGATGATGTGCTGGAGCACGCGCTCGACCGCTGCCTCGTCCTGTGCCACTTCCGCCCCATCCCTTGCCGCTTGTACGGGTTGTCCGGGCCGGGGAAGGTGGTTCTCCGGCCCTGTCCAGTAGTCCTTGTGCTGGAATCGGTATCCGGGCAGGGGGATCCGGCGACCCGCCCCGCCCATGAAGACACGCCAGTCGACCGGCGCCCCGGCCCGGTAGAGGCCGGCGGCCGCGTCCCACAGCTGCCCGAGCCCCGTGCCGCGCCGCAGCGACGGGTGGGCCGGACGGTCCGGCAGTGCGCGGCGGGCGAGCCCGCTCAGCGTCGCGTGCGGGCCGATCTCCACCAGCGCGCCCACGTCGTCGCCGTACGACGTCCCCAACTCCCGCAGTACGTCGGCGAACCGCACCGGTTCGCGCGTCTGGCGTACGAAGTACTCGGCGTCCGGGACCCAGCCCGCCGGCCGGGTCCGCCCGTCCAGACCGCTCACGAACGGCACCTCCGCCGGCCGCGGCACCACACCGGCGAGCAGTTCCCGCAGCCCGTCGAGGACCGGCTCCATGAGGGCGGTGTGGAAGGCGTGCCGCACCGGCAGCTCGCGGGCCGGTATGCCGCGCCCGGCCAGCAGCGCCATCAGGCGGTCCACGGCGTCGGCCGGGCCCGCGAGGACCTGGCTCTGCTCACCGTTGACGACGGCGAGTTCCACGCCGGGCACCTCGGCGGCCAGCCGCTCCGCCTCGTGCGTCCCCGTCCGGACGGCGACCATGGCGCCGGGCGCGCACGCGCTCCGCATGAGACGGCCGCGCCCCGCCGTCAGACGCAGCCCGTCCTCGGCGGACAGCACCCCCGCCGCGTACAGCGCGCCGTACTCCCCCACGCTGTGCCCGGCCACCACGCGCGGGGCGATCCCGGCCTCGCGCCAGAGCCGGACGAGCGCGCACTGCAGGGCGAAGAGCGCGGGCTGCGCGACCTCGGTCTCCCCCACCGGATCACCCGCCGCCGACCCCGAGGCCCCTGCCCCGTCTCCGCTCCCGGTGCCGAGCAGCGGGTCGAGCAGGCTGCCCCCGCCGGTCAGTTCGGCGTACTGCCGCTCGCAGGCGTCCAGGACCTCGCGTACGACCGGGAAGCGCTCGTAGAGGGCGTGGGCCGCGCCCCTGTGGAGGCTGCCCTGCCCCGTGAAGAGGAACGCCGCGTCGGTGCCGCCCGCCCCGGTCCGCCGGGGGCTCGCGAGCCAGTCGTCCAGCGCGTCCGTGAGTGCGGCGACGCTCCCGCCCCGTACCGCGAGCCGGTGCCTGCGGTGGGCGCGGCCGACGGCCAGCGTGGTCACCAGGTCCGCGGGGTCCACGGGGTCCGTGGCGGGACGCGCGCGCAGGTCGTCGCGCAGGGCGGCGGCGTTGTCGGCGAGCGCCGCCTCGGTGTGGCCGGAGAGGACGAGGACGTCCGGGTGCGGCGGGGCACCGGACGGGCGGGGCGCGGGGGGCGGGGCCTCTTCCATTACGAGGTGGACGTTGGTGCCGCCGACCCCGAAGGAGCTGACGCAGGCCCGGCGCGGCCCGACGCCGGCCGGCCACGGGCGTGCGGAATCCGGTATGTAGAACGGGCTCGCCGCGAGGTCCAGGGCCGGGTTGGGGCGGCGGAAGTTGGCCATCGGCGGGATGACGCCGTGCCGCAGGACAAGGAGCGCCTTGACGAGACTGGCCAGGCCCGAACAGACGTCGAGGTGACCGATGTTGGCCTTGACCGAGCCCAGCGCGCAGAACCCCGTCCTGTCGGTGTCGGCGCGGAACGCGGCGGTGGCCCCCTCGAACTCGATCGGGTCGCCCTTGAACGTGCCGGTCCCGTGCGTCTCCAAGTAGCCGACGCTGCCGGCGTCGACGCCCGCCCGCTCCAGGGCGCGGCGGATCGCGCCCCGCTGGCCGTCGGCGCTCGGCGCGGTGAACGCCCGCTTGTCCGCGCCGTCGTTGTTGACGCCCCAGCCCCGTATGACGCCGTGGATGTGGTCGCCGTCGGCGACGGCCCGGTCGAGACGCTTGAGGACGACGGCCACGACACCGGTGCCGCCGACCGTGCCGTCCGCGTCGGCGTCGAACGGCCGCAGGTAGCCGCTCTTGGAGAGGATGGACCCCTTGACGTACCGGTAGCCGAGCACCTGCGGCACGTGGAGCGCGGTCGCGCCCGCGACGGCGATGTCGCACTCACCGGAGACCACGGACTGCGCGGCGAGGTGGACGGCGGTGAGCGAACTGGAGCACGCCGTCTGGACGTTGACGGCCGGGCCCGTCAGGCCGAGCCGGTAGGCGGCGCGGTTGGCGGTGAAGTCGGTGAAGTTGCCGATGGTGACCTGGAGGCCGGCGACCCAGTCCGCGATCTCCCCCCGCAGGACGTTGTTCTGCAGGTAGGTCTGGAGGGAGTAGAGGTGATATCCCGTACTGGCGTACACCCCCACCTCACAGCCGCCGCGCGGGCCGCCCGCGTACCCGGCGTTCTCCAGGGCGTGGTGCACGCACTCCAGGAAGAGCCGCTGCTGCGGATCGGTGATCCGGGCCTCGTGCGCGCTCATCCCGAAGAAGGCCGCGTCGAACCCGGCGATGCCCTCGAGGACTCCGCTCGCCCCCACGAACTCCTCGGCGCGGTACACCTCTTCGGGCACCCCGGCCGCGGTGAGTTCGGCCTCGGTGAAGCGGCGGATGCGGTCGGCGCCGTCGTGGATCGTGCGCCAGAACTCCTCCGGGGTGTCGGCGCCGGGCAGCCGGAACGACATGCCGACGACGGCTACGGCATCACGGACGGCACCGCTCACCGGGCATCACTCCCGCTCTGACTCTGGCTCTGGATCGGGCTCTCGATCGGGGTCTGGCTCTGGTGGTGGGGTGGTTCTTTGTGCCGCCCTGCCGTGTCCGGCGGTGACCCGACCGCCGCGGTGCCCCCGCGCCCGTACCGCACCAGGACGACGAACATCCCGAAGCAGAGCGCGATGGCCACCCCGTGCAGCAGCCCCACGACCTGGAAGGGCGAGAAGTGGTCCAGGAGCGCGCCGCTGACCAGCATCCCCAGCCCGAAGCCGGTGTTCTCGACCGACGCGGAGAGCCCGAAGAGCCTGCCGCGCTGCTCGTCGGGGGCGGCCTGGAGGCGGGTCACGTAGGCGATCTCGGTGAGCCCGTCGGCCATGCCCGCGACCAGCGCGGCCGCGACCGCCACCCCCGTCGGCAGCCCCGCGAAGACCACGATGAACGCCACCGACATGACGCACGCCCCGACGGCGAAGGCCCGCTCTCCCGGCCCCTGCCGGCCCCCGCGCCCCGCCCACCGCCCGCACACCTGCTGCATGACGATGTTGCCGATGGCCCACGTGGCCCAGAACTGGCTGACGAACGTGGCCGGATGGGACGGGTCGAGATCGCTGGAGTAGACCGGCAGGGCCACGTTGTGGGACGAGGAGCCGAGGCCGTCGGCGGCCCTGAGCGCGATCATGACGGCCAGGACGGGAGCGGTGCGCAGCAGCAGAAGCGCGCCACCCCGCCGCCCGAGCCCGCCGGCCTCAGCGTCCTCCGAGGCCTCCGCACCTGTTCCGGCACCCGTTCCGGCATCCGCGTCCGCCTTCGCCATGGCCTTCGTACGGATCGGCAGCGAGAGCAGCACGCTCGCCGACACGGCGAAACTGGCCGCGTCCAGGGAGATGGCGGCGGTGTAACCGAGCTCCGCGACCACGACGCCCGCGGAGGCGAAACCGGCGATCATGGCAAGGGAACGGCCGGTGGCGAGCAGGGAGTTGGCGCGCATCCGGAGGTCGCCGCCGACGATCTCCGGGATGCTGCTGCGCAGTGCGACACCGGAGAGGGTGGAGCAGAAACCGGTCACCACGGCCAGCACGTACAGAAGTCCCGCGCGCCCGGCGTCGGGGGCGATCAGCAGCGCTATCATGGCGGCGCACTGAGTCAGATCGGCGCCGACCATCAACCTCTTGCGGTCGTACGCCGAGACCAGCCGTCCACTCACAAAGCCGGACACGACGCTGGTCAACAGACGTACGGCCATGAAGAGTCCGGCCGCCAGGGCACTGTCGGTCACGTCGTAGATGAAGACGTTGAGCGCGACCATGTTCAGGTAACTGCCGTATGCCGATACGCCGTTACCCACCACGAGCAGGCGAAAGTGCCGCAAGCGTTCCCCCCTGGCCCGCACCGGGCTGCTGCTTTCGGGTCGTGCACGGCTGCGTTCAGCCGAGACCGCCTTCACACTCACCCGCCCCGAAGCGCACCTACAGTCCCCCGAATTGGGGACTTGACAGGGCCTGTCGCGCTCAGTAGTTACACATTTGCCCTGGGTATGAGGGGATTCCTTTCTGTTTCTTCACAAGCGTGGTTAGATCACGTTGCGGCTACAGCCGCCGTACGTGTTGACAGTCCCTCCCGGAGGGAAAATGCCAGTAGACACCCGCCCGCAGAACGCACCGGCGTTGTCCCACAGGGAGCGTCAGGTGCTGGCCCACATCGCGGCAGGCCTCTCCCACAAGCAGGTGGCCAGGCGCCTGGGCATCAGCGTGCACACCGTGAGCACGTACCTGCGCCGCATCCGCACCAAGCGGACGGCGCCCACCGTGGCCCACCTGATCCATCTGAGCCACAGCGAGGACTGCTGACGGACACGGCGGACCGGTCGGCCGCCCGTTGGCCGCGGCCCGTCAGCCCCCCTGCCCCGTCAGCCCCCGCGGCGCACCCGGGCCGCCTTGCGGGCCTCGGCGAGCTTGCGGGCCTCGCCCGACTTGCGGGACTTGCCGCCCGTGCCGCGGGAGGCGTCCTTGCTGGTGCCGAGGCCGCGGAACGGGGCGTTCACGTTCTTGGCGCGGGGCGCGGCGGGGCCGCCGTCGAGCGGGGTGCCGGAGGGGCGCCTCGCCCCGGTGATGCGGCTCAGCTCGGCCTCGCCCGAGCGCACCTTCGTGACCGTCGGCTCGATGCCGGCCTCGGCCATCACGCGGCTCGTCTCGCGGCGCTGGCCGGAGAGGACGAGCGTGATGACGCGGCCGGACTCGCCGGCCCGGGCGGTGCGTCCCGCGCGGTGCAGGTAGTCCTTGGGATCGGTCGGCGGATCGACGTTGACGACGAGGTCGAGGTCGTCGACGTGCAGGCCGCGGGCCACGACGTTGGTCGCCACCAGGACGGTGACCTGGCCGTTCTTGAACTGGGCGAGGGTGCGGGTGCGCTGCGGCTGGGACTTGCCGCTGTGCAGGGCCGCGGCGTGCACCCCGCTGGCCCGCAGGTGCCGGGTGAGCTGGTCGACGGCGTGCTTGGTGTCCAGGAACAGCAGGACGCGGCCGTCGCGGGCGGCGATCTCCGTGGTGACGGCGTACCGGTCGGGGCCGTGGACGACGAGGACGTGGTGATCCATCGTCGTGACCGCGCCGGCCGACGGGTCGACGGAGTGGACGACGGGGTCGTGGAGGTAGCCGCTGACGAGCTGGTCGACGTCGCGGTCCAGGGTGGCCGAGAACAGCATGCGCTGGCCGTCCGGGTGCACCTGGTCCAGCGCCTCGGTGACCTGCGGCAGGAAGCCCATGTCACACATCTGGTCTGCCTCGTCGAGCACGGTGATCCGCACCCGGCCAAGTCGGCAGGCCTTGCGTTCGATGAGGTCGTGCAGGCGTCCCGGGGTCGCGACGACGACCTCGGCTCCGTCGCGCAGGGCGGCGATCTGGCGGCTGATCGAGATGCCGCCGACGACGCTGACCATGCGCAGCCGCAGCGCCTCGGCGTACGGCGTGAGCGCTTCGGCGACCTGCTGGGCCAGCTCACGGGTGGGCACGAGGACCAGGGCGAGCGGCTGCTTCGGCTCGGCGCGCCGGCCGGCGATCCGGGCGAGCAGCGGCAGCCCGAAGGCGAGCGTCTTGCCGGAACCGGTCCGTCCGCGCCCCAGGACGTCGCGGCCCGTGAGGGCGCTGGGCACGGTGGCGGCCTGGATGGGGAAGGGCTCGCGGACCTCCAGCCGGTCCAGGGTCCGCAGCAGCGCCTCGGGCAGGCCGAGGCCGTCGAACGACTGCGGCGCGACGGTGTCGGGGCGGTCCGGGTGGGTCATGAAGAGCCTTCCGCAGAGGGTACGTACCGAGGAAGGCCCGGCAGCGGGTGGCCCCACAGGCGCGGGCCGGGGTGGCGATGCCGCCCCGGCCGGAGCCGGAGCGGGTGGGGCAGACGAGCCGGGCTGTACGCCGGGTTCTGTACCGCGGGTCCTCGCGGACGTCGCGGCGACGGCCATCCATCTAGGGCAGGCATTGCTGCCGGCCTCGTGCGGTCTACCCGCGGACTCGGGCGGGCAGCCCTCGAACGTCCGCGCAGAGCGCTTTTCACGGCGCTCCTCTTGACCTTGCTCCAGGTGGGGTTTACCTAGCCGCCTGAGTCACCTCAGGCGCTGGTGGTCTCTTACACCACCGTTTCACCCTTACCTCGCGCCGGAGCGCGGGGCGGTCTGCTTTCTGTGGCACTGTCCCGCGGGTCACCCCGGGTGGCCGTTAGCCACCACCTTGCCCTGTGGAGCCCGGACGTTCCTCGGGAAGACCCCCGAAGGAGCCTCCACGCGACCGTCCGCCCGGCTCGTCTGCCGTGCGCACCATGGTACCCGCCGCCGCCAACGGGCCGCGCCCGTGGGCGGGCCGGGTGCCCGGCCGTGGCTCAGGCGAATGCCACCGTCTCCAGTTCGAAGGCGAAGGGGTCGGGCAGGGCCACCGGCTTGCCGAAGGGGCGGGTGCAGTGCTCCCGGTAGTCGTCGCCCTCCGGGTCGCGGAAGAGCGTCACGGAGGAAGAGTCACGGTCGATGAGCAGATAGAGCGGGATGCCGCCCCGGGCGTAGCAGCGCCGTTTCGCCTCGCGGTCGGCCTCCGGCTTGCTGGATGTCACCTCGACCACCAGGGCGACGCCGTCGCAGGGCATCCAGGGGTCGGCGCCGCGGAAGAGGCGGCGCTCTCTAGCAGCGAACGTGCCGTCCGGAATGGCGTGATTCTTGGGACAGGCGCCTCCGCTCTTGAGCTTGAGACCCTTGTTCCCGGAGAACTGCATATCGGTCCGGGAACGCCTGTACACCTGGCTCACGACCAGTTCGATGTAGTCCTCGTGGTCCCCGTCCGGCGGCGGCGTCACGACGATTTCCCCCTCGATCAGTTCCGCCCGGAATCCCTCCGGGGTGTCCAGCGCGAGGAAGCCCTCCAGCAGGACCTCTGCCTGCGTGAGCGGCTCGTGTGCCATGGCGGTCATGTCACGCTCCTCCTTCGGTCGCTCGTCAGACTGGGGCATCGGATGATCAACCGTCCGTGGGATCGGGAGTCGTTCCCTCGATCGTGGCACACCGGTGCCCGCGGCGGACGTGGCCCGGTTCGGCGGGTCGAAGTCGGTCTTGACCTTGTCGTGGCGTCAACGTTTCTACTGAGGGCATGCGGATCGGAGAGCTCGCCGACGTCGTCGGTGTCACCACGCGCACCATCAGGCACTATCACCACCTGGGGCTGCTGCCCGAGCCCGAGCGGCGGGCCAACGGCTATCGCGCGTACGCGTTGCGGCACGCCGTCGCCCTGGCCCGCGTCCGGCGGCTGACCGAGCTGGGGCTCGGGCTCGCCGAGGTGCGGGACGTGCTCGCGGACGACGCGGGGCGCGAGCTCGCCGAAGTCCTCGCCGAGCTGGACGCGGACCTCGCCCGGCAGGAGGCGGCGATCCGCGGGCGGCGGGAACGGCTGCGTGCCCTGCTCGACGACGCGGACCACGGGCGTCTCACCCCCGACGGTCCCGTCTCCCCCGAACTGGCCGCCTTCTTCGGCGAGATGGCGCGGGCCTCCGCGGGGCGGGCGGGTCCGGAGTCCCCGATGGCCGCGAAGGACCGCGAGTTCCTCGTCCTGCTCGACACCACCGCCTCGCCGGAGGACCGGGACGCCTTCCTCACCGCGATCCGTCCGGCGCTCGGCGCGCCGGGGGCGGTGGAGCGAGCCCACGAGGTGTACGCGCGGCTCGACGCGCTCGCCGGCGCCGACCTCGCCGATCCCGGCACGCGGGCCGCCGTGGACGAGGCGGCGCGGGCGCTGGCCGGCATGCTGCCGGACTCGCTCCTGACGGAGCTCGGATCGCGGGACGCGCCGGCCTTCGCCGAGGGCCGCGGAGATCGCGAAGCCGGCTTCATGGGGGCGTTCCTCGCGGACTTCGCGCCCGCGCAGGCCGAGGTCCTGCGCCGCGCGATGGAGCTCCTGGCGCGGCGCGCGGCGGGCGAAAGCGACGTACCCATGGAGAGGGGTACGGAATGAGCGCGCTCATGACGAGCCTCGTCCCTGCGCCGGTACGGCGGCTCGCCGGGCACGAGCTGCGCGTCCTGGTCAGCCTCGTGATGTGGGCGACGCGGCGACGGCACGGGGTGCGCGGGCCGTCCGACCAGGCCTTCGGGCACGCCCGCGACCAGGCGGCGGTCATGTACGGGCTCACCTTCGTCTGCGTCATCGAGTCGTACGGGATGGCCGTGCTGCTGCGGAACTGGCCGACCGCCCACACCGTGGCGCTGATCATCGACGTCTACGGCATGGTCCTGATGCTCGGCCTCCACGCCGCGTCCGTGACCCGGCCCCACGTACTGTCGCCCGACGCGCTGCGGGTACGCCAGGGCGCACACCGGGACCTGCTCATACCGCTGACGCGGATCGCCGCCGTACGCGCGGAGCGGCTGTTCACGCACGAGCCCGCCGAGGGCACGCTCGACCTGCCGGTCGCCTCGACGACCTCCCTCACCCTGGAGCTGACCGAGCCGGTCACCGCCGTCGGGCTCCTCGGCGGGCGGCGCGAGGTGACGACGGTGCGCCTGCACGCCGACGAGCCCGCGCTGCTCGCCGGGGCCCTGCGGAAGCGGCTGGCCGACCCGCACCGTCACGCGGGCGCGAACTGAACTGACCCGCGCCCCCCCGGCGGGCCTCACGCGGGCGCGAACTGAACCTTCGTCGTGCCCGGGTCGGCCTGCGCGAGGCGGACCCTCAGCCGCTCCCCCAGAGGCAGCTTCGCCGCACCGCCCTCGATGCGGGCCACCACCGCCGGTTCGCGCAACTGGACGGTGCCGACGGACGGATCACGCTCCTTCACGTCCACCACCACCGCGTCGAAGATCTCCCCGACCCGGTCCTTGAGCAGCGCGGCCTCGACGATGTCCACGCACTCGCGCTCCACGGTGTTGCCGCGCCGGGTGCCGTCGGCCATCTCCTTCGGCAGCTCGTCCAGGGCGGCAAGTACCCACTCCGGAGGCGGCACGGCCGCGCAGGCCGCGAGGGCGAGCTCGGACGCGTACCGGTCGACGAGGCGGCGCAGCGGGGCGGTGCAGTGGGCGTAGGGGGCGGCTACCGCAGCGTGCGTGGTCAGCGCGGGCGCCGTGCCGTTGAACGCCGTGTAGCCCGCGCCGCGCAGCAGCGTCGTGCACTCCTGGAGGAACGCGGCCTGGTGCGGCCGGCGGGGGTCGAGCGAACGGACCAGCCGCGCGTACGAGACGTGGTGCGGCCAGTCGATGTCCAGGGCCTTGGCGGTACGGCGCAGGCGGGCGACCGCGCCGTCGGGGGCGGTCGGCAGGGTCCGCAGGATGCCCGTGCCGGAGGCGATCATCAGCTCGGCGGCGGCCATGCCGGTGAGGAGCGAGATCTGGGCGTTCCAGCCGTCGGCGGGGAGCGGGGCGCGGAAGGCGAGTTCGTACGCCCCGTCGCGCTCGACGATCTCCTGCTCGGGCACGTCGAGGGAGATGCCGCCGCGGTCGGCCTCGCGCCGCTCGCGCAGCTCGCCGATCTCGCGCAGCAGCGCGAGGGGCTCCTCCGCGGTGCCGTCGTCGACGGCCCTCTGCACGCCTTCGTAGTCGAGTTTGGCCCGGCTGCGGACGAGGGCGCGGCGCACGTCGGTCCGCTCGGCGCGGCCGTCCGCGTCGAGGTCGATGGTCCACAGGACGGCGGGGCACGTCTGGCCCGGCAGCAGGCTGGCGGCGCCCTCGCTCAGGGCGGTGGGGTGCAGGGGCACCTTCTCGTCGGGGAAATAGAGGGTGGTGACGCGCCGGTGGGCCTCGGCGTCGAGCGGGCCGCCGGGCGTGACGTACGCGGCGACGTCGGCGATCGCGTACGACACCCGGAATCCGCCTCCGCCTTGGCGGCGGGCCAGGTGCATGGCCTGGTCGAGGTCGACGGAGGTGGGCGGGTCGACGGTGAAGAGGGGCAGATCCGTGGCGTCGTGGTCCGGAAGCCGGGGGGAGGCGGCGGCGCGCTCCGCCTCCGCGAGGACGTCGGCGGGGAACTCTCCCGGGACGTCCAGTTCGGTACGCAGGGCGCGCAGGGCGGTCCGCAACGGGGCCTGCTCGGCTGCGCCGGTCACGCGGAGCTGACGGCGGGGCATGGGTCGAGGGTACGGGGGTGGGGGGCGGGGGGCATGTGGGCGGAGGCATGTGGGGCGGGGGCATGTGGGGTGGGGTGGGGGAGCTCCCCGTGACGTTGTGCCGGAGCAAGGGTCCGGGGGCGGGCGGGGTGCGCGGTTGTCCCGGGCCGCAGGGGCCGCCGGGTTCGCGTGCACATGCCCCCCGTAGCCCCGTCTTCCCGCGCCCGTCCGCCCACGGGTCCTGGGCGCTCCGCCAGCCCCCGCCTCCGCCCCCGTACCCTTTCGCAGGGGCCGCACCCCCTCCCCCCGCACCACCGAAGGAGTCCGATCGTGCTCGTGCTGTTGCCGCCTTCCGAAGGCAAGGCGCCCTCCGGGCGGGGTGCCCCGCTCAAGCCTGAGTCCCTGTCCTTGCCGGGGCTCGCCGAGGCGCGGCAGGCCGTTTTCGACGAGCTCGTCGAGCTGTGCGCCGCGGACGAGGAGAAGGCCCGCACCGTACTCGGCCTCAGCGAGGGGCTGCGCGGTGAGGTCGCGAAGAACGCCGAGCTGCGCACGGCCGGCGCCCGTCCCGCCGGCGAGATCTACACCGGCGTCCTCTACGACGCCCTCGACCTTGCCTCTCTCGACGCCGCCGCCAAGCGCCGCGCGACCCGTTCGCTCCTCGTCTTCTCCGGCCTGTGGGGTGCCGTCGGCGTGGGCGACAAGATCCCCTCGTACCGCTGTTCGATGGGGGTGAAGCTTCCGGGGCTCGGTGCCCTCGGCGCGTACTGGCGGACGCCGATGGCCGACGTCATGCCCGAGGCCGCCGGCGACGGTCTCGTCCTCGACCTGCGGTCGTCCGCGTACGCGGCGGCGTGGAAGCCGAAGGGCGAGGTCGCCGGCCGGACGGCGACCGTGCGCGTCCTGCATGCGCAGACCGACGAGAAGACCGGGGTCGAGAAGCGGTCCGTGGTCTCGCACTTCAACAAGGCGACGAAGGGCCGCATCGTCCGTTCCCTCCTGTCCACCGGCGCCAAGCCGAAGGACCCGGCCGAGCTGGTCGAGGCGCTGCGCGACCTCGGGCACGTGGTGGAGGCGGAGGCACCGGCGAGGGCGGGCAAGCCCTGGGCCCTGGACGTGGTGGTACGCGAGATCCATTGAGGGTCGGGAGGGGCCTCAATGCACCCGTTGCGCCCTGCGCAACGGGCTTTGCGCAGGGCGCTCGGCGCGTGCAGGATGCTCCCATGACCTCCTCCGCGCCCTCTCCCCACACCTCCGTACTGGACCTCGCCCCCGTCGTCCCCGTGGTCGTCGTCGACGATCTCGCCGACGCCGTGCCGATGGCGCGTGCGCTGGTCGCGGGTGGGCTGCCCGCCATCGAGGTGACCCTGCGGACGCCCGTCGCGCTGGACACGATCTCGGCCATCGCCGCCGACGTGCCGGACGCGGTGGTCGGCGCCGGCACCGTCATCACGGCGCGCAACGTCTCCGAGTCCGTCGAGGCCGGCGCCCGCTTCCTCGTCAGCCCCGGCTGGACCGACACACTGCTCGACGCGATGCGGGGCTCCGGCGTGCCGTTCCTGCCGGGCGTCTCGACGACCTCCGAGGTCGTGGCGCTGCTCGAACGCGGCGTACGGGAGATGAAGTTCTTCCCGGCGGAGGCCGCAGGCGGCACCGCCTACCTGAAGTCGCTCGGCGCCCCGCTCCCGCAGGCCCGTTTCTGCCCGACCGGCGGGATCACGGCCGCCTCCGCGCCCTCGTACCTCTCCCTGAAGAACGTCGGCTGCGTGGGCGGCAGTTGGATGCTTCCCGCCGACGCCGTCGCGGCGAAGGACTGGGCCCGCGTGGAGTCCCTGGCCCGCGAGGCTGCCGCCCTGGGCCAGACCGCGGCCTAGCGCAGGTGCGACGTGTCGTTGAGGAGGCGCAGCGAGGCGTTGCCGTCGGCGTAGTACGCCACGGCCGACACCGACGCGGCCGACAGTTCCATGCGGAACAGCGACTCCGGCGGGGCGCCGAGCGCGAGCCGCACCAGGGTCTTGATGGGCGTGACGTGCGTGACGAGCAGCACCGTGCGTCCCGCGTACTCGGCGGCCAGCCGGTCACGCGCCTCCGCCACCCTCTGGGTGACCTCCGCGAACGACTCGCCCCCGGGCGGCGCCGCGTCCGGCGATGCCAGCCAGGCGTTCAGCTCCTCCGGGTGGCGTTCCCGCGCCTCGCCGAAGGTCAGCCCCTCCCAGGCCCCGAAGTCCGTCTCGCGCAGGCCCTCGTCGAGGCGTACGTCGAGTCCGAGCCGGGCGGCGACGATGCGGGCGGTCTCCTGGCAGCGCCGCAGCGGCGAGGAGACGATCGCCCGGATCGTGCCCCGCGCGGCGAACGCGGCCGCGGCACGTTCGGCCTGTCCGAGGCCCACCTCGGAGAGGGCCGGGTCGCTGCCGCCGCTTCCGGAGAACCGCTTCTGGGGGGTCAGCGCGGTCTCGCCGTGCCGCAGCAGTACGAAGGTGGCGGGGGCACCCAGGTCGGCGGGGGCGGCCCAACCGACCGGCGGCGCCGAGACGTTGCGCGCGGCCCGCAGGTCGGCACTCTCTGCGGCCGCGGGCACCGGCCCCGGCCCCGGCCCCGGCGAAACCGTGCCCGTACCTGTATCCGTATCCGTTCCCGTGTCCGCCTTCGTATACGTATCCGTCCTCGTCCCCGCCAGCGCGGCCCGTGCCCTCGCCGCACCCGCCACCGCGTCACCGGGTGGCCCGGACTCCACCGCTCCCCCGGCCCGAGCAGCGCCCGCAGCCCGCGCGGCGGCCGCGTCCAGCTCCGCCGTGGAGGTCGAAGCCGACCACTGCTCGCCCCGCTTGCCCGCGTCCATCGCCTCATTGGCGAGCCGGTCCGCGTGCTTGTTCTGGGCGCGGGGGATCCACTCGTACGTCACCCGGGACGGCGGGAAGACCGCCGCGGCCTCGGCCGCGAGCGGCTTCATGTCGGGATGCTTGATCTTCCAGCGGCCCGACATCTGCTCGACGACGAGCTTGGAGTCCATGCGCACGCGCACCGACGCGGCCGGGTCCAGCTGGTGCGCCGCCTTGAGGCCGGCCACCAGGCCCTTGTACTCGGCGACGTTGTTCGTCGCGACGCCGATGTACTCGGCGGCCTCCATCAGGGTCTCCCCCGTGGCCGCGTCGATGACGACCGAGCCGTACCCCGCGGGCCCCGGGTTGCCCCGCGACCCGCCGTCCGCCTCGACGATGAACTCCCGCACGGGCAAGGCTCCTAGAGGCCCGACTCGGAGGTGCGGACCAGGATGCGGCGGCAGTTCTCGCACCGCAGCACGGTGTCCGGGGAGGCCGCCTTCACCTCGTTGACCTCGGTGATGTTGAGTTCGAGGCGGCAGCCCTCGCAGCGGCGCTGGTAGAGCTTGGCCGCTCCGACGCCGCCCTCCTTCTCGCGCAGCTTGTCGTAGAGCTTCAGCAGGTCGGCCGGGATCGAACCCGCCACGACCTCGCGCTCCTTGCCGACCGTGGCGGCCTCGCCGTCGATCTCGCCGAACGCGGTGTCCCGGCGGCCCGTCGCGTCGTCGATCTTCGCCTGGACCGAGGAGACCCGGCCGGTGTACTCGGCGACGCGCTCCTGCGCGGACTCGCGGCGCTCCATGACCTCGAGGACGACGTCCTCCAGGTCGCCCTGGCGCTTGGCGAGCGAGGCGATCTCCCGCTGGAGGTTCTCCAGGTCCTTGGGGGAGGTGACGGCGCCCGAGTCCAGGCGCTGCTGGTCACGGACCGCCCGCTGCCGGACCTGGTCGACGTCCTGCTCCGCCTTGGTCTGCTCGCGGGCGCAGTCGCTCTCCTCGGTCGTCGCGGCGACGAGCAGGTCGCGCAGCTGCGTGAGGTCCTTGGTCAGCGACTCGATCTCGGCGTGCTCGGGCAGGGACTTCTTCTTGTGCGCGAGCTGCTGCAGGCGGGTGTCCAGGGCCTGGAGGTCGAGCAGTCGGATCTGGTCGGCGGGCGCGGCGTTCAGTTGGGGGCTCCTGTTGAGTCGTGGTGAGAGGCCGCGTGGGCGGTCCAGGGGTCGGTGACCGTCTTCGAGACGTGGACGCGAAGGCCCCATCCGTTCCGGTCGGAGATCTCGTCGAGCTGGGCTGCGGCCAGCTCGCACCAGGGCCACTCGGTGGCCCAGTGCGCCGCGTCGAGCAGCGCGAGAGCGGTGCGTTCGCGGGCCTCGGACGCCGGGTGGTGGCGCAGGTCCGCGGTGAGGAAGGCGTCGACGCCGGCGGCGCGCACGTCGTCGAAGAGGCTGTCGCCGGAGCCGCCGCTGACCGCGACGGTGCGGATCAGCGCGTCCGGGTCGCCGGCGACGCGGATTCCCTGCGCGGTGGCGGGCAGCCGCTTCGCGGCGCGCTCGGCCAGCTCGCCCAGGGTCAGGGGGTGGTCGAGTTCGCAGATCCTGCCGAGTCCGCGGCGGCCGCGGGGGTCCGCGGTGTCCGGTACGAGGGGACGGACGACCCGCAGGCCGAGCGCGCCCGCGAGTGCGTCGGAGACGCCCGGGTCGGCGCGGTCGGCGTTGGTGTGCGCGACGTGCAGCGCGACGTCGTGCTTGATCAGGTCGTGGACGACGCGGCCCTTGAAGGTGGAGGCGGCGACCGTCGTCGTACCCCGCAGGTAGAGGGGGTGGTGGGTGACGAGCAGCTGGGCGCCGAGGGAGACGGCCTCGTCGGCGATCTCCTGGACGGGGTCGACGGCGAAGAGGACCCGGGAGACCTCCGCGTCGGGGTCTCCGCAGACCGTGCCGACCGCGTCCCAGCTCTCGGCGAGATCGGCGGGCCACAGGGCGTCGAGCGCGGCGATGACTTCAGACAGACGGGGCACGGAGAAAGGCTACCTTCCCCACGTCCCACGCAGGTCGCGCGTTACGGAGGGCTACGGGGTGGCTACTTGACGGGGGTGGCGCGGGCTCCGTCCGGAGAGGGGTCGTTCCCCTCACATCAGGACCTCCCGGCACGGCTGCACAGCACACCCACCCCTCCCCCCTCAGCCGAATCGGGACATCGCCACCCTTCTGTGTGAAGCGGACGCTCGTCGGTGCCACGTCAGTGCGTACGAAAACTAGCTTCGGGGCCGGAGGTGACACCCACGATGACTGCGCCACCAGCGCCGCCACCGACCCAGGCCCCCATCCGCGTCCGCGCGCCCGCGCGCCCCACGGGGTGCACGATCGCGGCGGACGGTTCGTACGCGGCACGCCTCGCCCGCGCCGCCGGAGCGCCGGACTCCTGGTATCCCGAACGCTGGACCCTCGGTTCCGCCGAGCCGTACGCGGTGCCGCTCCCCGGCCATCAACCCGAGGAGCCGTCCACCGAAGTGCTCCCGATGGCCGACGGCCGTGTCCTGATCCACCGCGTGGCCGGCGAGCGGCACACCTTCTCCCTGCTCTATCCGACGGGCCCGGGCACCGGCGAGGTGCCGCTCGGGGCCGTGGAGTGCGGCGAGCTGAGCCTGCTGCCGCCGGCGCCGGGCGGCGACCGCGCGTACGCCCTCGCGCCCGGGGCCCGCTCCTCGGACATCTGGCTGGTGGCGGGCGGCACCTTCGGTCCCGAGCACCTCGCCGCGGTGCCCGGCCGCTGCTCGGGCGGCGCCTGGCTCGACGGCACGGACCGCATGCTCGCGCTCGACCGCGAGCTGGACGGCCGCACCAAGACGGTCGCCGTGGATCTGGAGCGCGGCGGCGAGGTCTCCCCGCTGCTGCAGATCGCCGAGGAGAGCGACGACCGGCTGCTGCTCGCCGACACCGGCAGCGGCCTGCTCCTGATCCGCTCCGACGCCCCGGGCCGGCCCCGCCTGGGCTGGGGCGTCCTCGGCGGTACGCGGCCGGTGCGGTTCCCCGAGTGCCTGTCGCCGCCGGATCTCGTCGTGACGCCGTTCGCCGTCCAGCCCGGGCAGGTGCTGACGCCGGAGACGTGCGCGGTGGCACTGCGGATCGACGGCCCGGCGGGGGGCGGGGGCGGGCGCGGAAATGGGATCGGGGGCGGGGGCGGCAGTTGGGTTGGGCTGTGGCGGCCCGCCGAGCGGCGGCTTCACCAACTGGCCGCCCCTGAGGGGTGGTTGACCGGCTCGGGCTGGTGGACGCCGGACGGCACGCTGTGTCTTCCGTACGCGACGGCGGCGGTGCCGTGCGGAGTGGCGCGGGTGACCGTTCCCGTACCGCCGACCGGCGAAGCCGCCCCTCCGGACACCGGGGCCGGAGCCCTGCCGGACGACGTACCGAACCCGCCACCGCCACCCCCCGCGCCGTCCCCCGCACCATCCCCGGCCGAGGACCCGAGACCCCCTGTCGCACGCCCCGTACCGCTCCAGCAGGCACCCCTCGGCGGGCGGACGACGGCCGGTTAGACTCGCCCGGCTGTACGAACGATCTTCATATACGGGGTGAATGGCTTGACTACGACCGAGACCGTCACGGAGACACAGCAGAACACCGCACCGCAGATGTCGTCGACCGTGCCCACCGGCGCGCGAACCGGGGCCGGCAAGCACCGGGGCCCGGTGGCCGAGCACGACGAGGCGACGGCGCCGCGGGGGCGGCACCGCAGGCAGGACCAGCGGTCCTGACCCACGTATTGCAGAAAGGTCTCACCCCTGGGCCGCCACGAGCGGCCCGGGGGTGAGACTTTTTCGCAACCCGGCTAACCCCGCTTGAGCCCCAGTACCTCCGCCGCCGCGAACGTCTCGTTCGGCGGGCGGTCCGCGTAGTACGGGGAGAGCACCTCGTCCAGCTCGTCGAACGTGAACGTCTCCTTCCCCGAGTCGAACTTCGCCGCCACCCTGGGCCGTTCGACGACCGCGACCATGCCGCCGTGGACCACGAGCAGCTGCCCGTTGACCTTGGCCGCGGCGGGCGAGGCCAGATAGCCGACCAGCGGCGAGACGTGCTCGGGCGCCAGCGGGTCCATCGGGTCCAGCGAGTCGAGCGGGCCGTCGGCCGGGTCCCGGCCCTCCCGGCCCTCCCGGCCCTCCCGGTGTGCCGGGATGCCGGCGAAGACGTCCTCCGTCATACGGGTGCGGGCCCGGGGGCAGATGGCGTTGGCGGTCACCCCGTACTTGGCGAGGGCCAGCGCCGTCGACGTCGTCAGCCCGACGATCCCGCCCTTCGCCGCCGCGTAGTTGGGCTGGCCGGCCGAGCCGGCGAGGAAGGCCTCGGACGAGGTGTTGACGATCCGGCCGTAGACCGGACCGCCCGCCGCCTTGGAGCGGGCCCGCCAGTGGGCCGCCGCGAAGTGGGTCGTGTTGAAGTGGCCCTTGAGGTGGACGCGGATGACCGAGTCCCACTCGGCCTCGCTCATCGAGAAGATCATCCGGTCCCGCAGGATGCCCGCGTTGTTGACAAGGATGTCGAGCCTGCCGTACGTGTCGATCGCCGACTGGACGAGCGCGCCCGCCTGCCCGTGGTCGGCGACGTCCCCGGTCTGGGCGACGGCCTCTCCGCCCGCCGCACGGATCTCGGCGACGACCTCCTCGGCCGGCCCCGCCGACGCCTCGCCCGAGCCGTCGCGGCCCGGCTGCCCGAAGTCGTTGACGACGACGCTCGCGCCGAGCCGGGCCAGTTCCAGGGCCTCGGCGCGACCGAGCCCGCGTCCCGCACCGGTGACGATCGCGGACAGGCCCTCAAGTGGCAGTGACATCGAAGTCCTTTCGGAGCGGGGCGGGGTGGGGTGGGGTGGGGTGGGGCGGGGCGGGTCACCCACGGCTGCGGTGGGGCAGGCCGGGACCGGACGCGACGGAACGCGACGCGACGGAACGGGGCAGGTCAGGCGGTCAGATCTCGATGCAGGTGCGCAGGGCCGCGCCCGTGCGCATCTGGTCCAGCGCCTCGTTGATCTCGGCGAGCTGCACGCGGTGCGTGATGAGGCCCGCGAGGTCGATGCGGCCGGCCCGCCAGAGGGCGATGGCCCGCTCGTACGAGGTGAGGACGTCGCCGCCGCCGTACATGGAGGGCAGGATGCGCTTCTCGTCGAAGAACAGCTCGAACATGTTGAGCTGGAGATGGTCGTCCATGGCGCCGGCGCCGACGACGCACAGCGTGCCGCCGCGCCGCGTCGTCTCGTACGCCGTGCGGGCCGTGGCCGACTTGCCGACGACCTCGAAGACGTAGTCGAAGCCCTCGCCCGAGGTGATCCGCTGTTTGGCGTCGGCCAGTTCGCCGGGCGCGACCGCCTCGGTGGCGCCGAACCTCAGCGCCGCCTCCCGGCGCGCGGCGACCGGGTCGACCGCGACGATCTGGGCCGCACCCTTGAGCCGGGCCCCCTGGATCGCGGAGATGCCGACGCCGCCGCAGCCGATCACGGCGACCGACGAACCGACCGCCACGTCGGCCGTGTTGACCGCCGCGCCGAGCCCCGTCGTCACGCCGCAGCCGATCAGCGCCGCTATGTCGAAGGGCACGTCGTCGGGGATCGGCACGGCGCAGCCGGCGTCGACGACGACCTCCTCGGCGAAGGTGCCGGTGCCCGCGAAGCCGAACACGTCGGAACTTCCGCCGGAGCGCCTGAAGTTGGGGGTGCCCGCGTTCATGAACCCGGCGAGACACAGCTGCGTCTGGCCGCGTTTGCAGGCCGGGCAGGTGCCGCAGGCGGGGAGCCAGCAGAGCAGGACGCGATCGCCCTCGGCGAGGCCGGTGACGCCGTCGCCGACGTCGATGATCTCGCCGGCGCCCTCGTGGCCGGGGACGAAGGGCGCGGGCTGGGGCAGTACCCCGTTCATCGCCGAGAGGTCGGAGTGGCACAGCCCGGTGGCCCGGACCCGGATCTTCACCTTGCCGGGGCCGAAGCCCGCCGTCTCGATGTCGTCGAGGACCTCGAGCTTGTCCTGGCCTGTCTCGTGCAGTACGGCTGCGCGCATGGTGCGGCTCCTCTCGTACGAAGATCCGGTCGCGCCCGAGCGAGCCCGAGCGGGTCGGGGGCGGCCGGGCGGGTCGGGGGGCGGCCGGGCGGATCGGGGGGTGGCCGGGCGGGTCGGGGGCGGCCGGGCCGTGTCAGGCGTGTTCGACGACGGTGTCGGCCAGGACCGGCGCGTCGTCCCGTTCGACCGCGGTGACGGTGGCCTGCACCCGGCCGTCGGTGCGCCACATGCGGATCCGCAGGGTCTCGCCGGGGAAAACGACTCCCGTGAAGCGGGTGCCGTAGGCGCGCACCCGTGACACGTCGCCGCCGAGCTGGGTGTCGACGACGGCCTTGAGCGTCATGCCGTAGGTGCACAGGCCGTGCAGGATCGGCTTGTCGAAGCCGGCGAGGGCCGCGAACTCGGGGTCGGCGTGCAGCGGGTTCCAGTCCCCCGAGAGGCGGTAGAGGAGGGCCTGGTCCTCGCGGACGGGGCGCTCGACCTCCAGGTCGGGGTCGCCCTCAGGGGCGGGGAGGCGGGTGGAGGGGCCGCGGTCGCCGCCGAACCCGCCCTCGCCGCGCACGAAGATCTGGGCGTCACTGGTCCACAACGGGCCCTCGGCGTCGGCGACTTCGGTGCGCAGGACGAGGATCGCGGCCTTCCCCTTGTCGTAGACCGCGGCGACCCGGGCGGTGCTGACGGCCTCGCCCTTGACGGGGATGGGGCGGTGCAGCGTGATGCTCTGGCCGCCGTGCAGGACGGCGGCGAGGTCCACCTCGATGCCGGGCGCGGAGAGTCCGCCGACGACGCCCATGCCGGCGCCCGCGACGGTGGCGAAGCTGGGCAGGACGTGCAGCCGGGACTCCAGCGTGTAGCGCAGCTCGGCCGGGTCGGTGGCGGGGCGTCCGGCGCCGAGGCCGAGGTGGTAGAGCTGGACGTCCTTGTGGTCCCAGGCGATCTCGGCGGACCGGGGCTCGGCGGCCACGGCCTTCACGGCGTCAATGGGCATGGGCGGGCAGCTCCTTGGGCCGGCAGCAGAAGACCTCGGTGCGGCCGTCCGCACCGTCGGCCGCACCGAGGTCGCAACAGGGCCGTTCTAGAACGCGTTCCAGTCCGGCGATCCATGTATAGCCGAGCCCTTGACGGTTGGGAAGACTCCTGACGTGACGTCAGATCGTGGTCGGATACGCGTCGGGTACGTGTCAGACAAGCATCGGGTACGTGTCAGGCACGCGTGAGATACGGGCGAGGTACGCGTGAGATCCGTTCCCGGCGGCCCGCCCGTGACATTTGTACCGGCCGGGTCCATACAGCCGGATCTGCCGCCGCCCGCCCCGGATCCGTAGCGTCACACCCATGACACGGACGATGCCCTCCCCACCCGACGCAGGGTCGCGGCCCGCCGGGAACGGGACCGGGGCCAGAACCAGGACCGGGGCCGGGACCAGGCGCGATGACGGTGCCGCCCCGCCGGACACCGACGACCGGTTCGTACGCTGTCGTCCCGCAACGGCGACCCGCACACCGCGGCCGCCCCGAAGGTGAGGACGGGAAACGCCGACATGTCCCGGACGAACGGGTGAATGGACGAACGGGTGAATGGATGAACGGGTGAACGCCATCAGCCGCCGCGTGCGCGCGTGGCAGACCGCGCGCGCCGAATGGAAGAGCGCCCGCGACGAGTGGAAGACGGAGTACCGGCGGAGCAAGGCCGACCGGCGGCGGGGCCGCGGGAACTGCCGGGACGCCGAGCACTTCGGCCCGCCGCCCACCGGCTTCGCGCTGCTCCCCTGGCTCCTGATGGGCATGGGCGCCGTCTCCCACCTCCTCCAGGGCGAGACCCCCAACCCCTGGATCGGCGGCATCGGGCTCTTCGTCTTCAACTCCCTCTACGTCTTCATCGCCTTCCGCGCCTTCGACAAGCACAAGCGCCAGGCCCGCTCCACGCTGGTCGCCCTGATCGCCCTCGGCCTGCTGACCGTCGGACTCGCCGTCGGCTACGGCGGCAACTGGCTGCTCTTCTTCCCGCTGCTCGGCCTGGCCGTGGGGGCGGTCGTACGCGGCCGTGGGCTCGGCCCCATCGGGCTGGCCCTGGGCGCGCTCGCGGGGGCCGTCGGCGGGTACAAGGACGGCTGGGGCGCGGTGAACATCGCCTACGGCACGTTCCTCTCCACCATGGTGACGGCCGCGATCCTCTCCCTCTCCGAGGCGGTCCGCGAGCTGCGCGACACCCGCGAGGAGCTGGCCCGCGCCGCCGTCGAGAAGGAACGCCTCCGCTTCTCCCGCGATCTGCACGACCTGCTCGGCCACACGCTCTCCGTGATCGTGGTGAAGGCGGAGGCCACCCGCCGCCTGGCCCCTCGCCACCTGGACGCGGCGCTCGACCAGGTCGCCGACATCGAGTCCGTCGGCCGGCAGGCGCTCACCGAGATCCGCGAGGCCGTCACCGGCTACCGCGAGGGCAGCCTCGCCACGGAACTGGACCGCGCCAGGGACCTGCTGGCCGCCGCCGGCATCGACACGACCGTCCGCCAGTCCGGTCCCCCGCTCGCCCCGCAGACCGCGGCCCTGCTCGGCTGGGTGGTCCGCGAGTCCGCCACCAACGTCGTACGCCACTCCGGCGCGGCCCACTGCGAGATCGAGGTCACCGGAACCCCCGAACGGACCCGCCTGACCGTCACGGACGACGGCCGCGGGCCGGGCGAGGGCACACCCGGCAGCGGCCTGAAGGGCCTGGCCGAACGCCTCACGGCAGCGGGCGGCTCCCTCACCTCGGGCCCGACAACCCCCCACCCAGGCTTCCGCGTCACGGCCCTCCTCCCGACCACAGAAGCGGACCCGGACCCGCCCCTCACGCCCGAGCCGGTTGGGGAGGAGCGGGGTTGGTGAGCTGAGGCCTGATCGGCGCGGCACATGAGTCGCCGGCCGAAGTGGACGTCGGCCCTACCCTGTTCCCTGTGAACGAAATGCCGCGGGATCACCGTCCGATCAGGGGTGTGCGCGTTCTCCTCGCCGAGGACCAGGGCATGATGCGGGGCGCGCTCGCCCTGCTGCTCGGCATGGAGGAGGACATCGAGGTCGTCGCCCAGGTCGGCGCGGGGGATGAAATCGTCGACGCGGCGCTGACCTCCCGGCCCGACGTGGCGCTCCTCGACATCGAACTGCCGGGCCGCAGCGGCCTGGACGCCGCCGCCGACCTGCGCGAGGAGTGCCCCGACTGCCGCGTCCTGATCCTGACCACCTTTGGCCGGCCCGGCTATCTGCGCCGTGCCATGGAGGCCGGAGCGGTCGGCTTCCTGGTCAAGGACGGGCCGGTCGAGGAGCTTGCAGAGGCGATCCGTCGGGTGCTGCGGGGCGAGACGGTCATCGACCCGGCGCTCGCCGCGGCCGCGCTGAGCGCCGGGCCGAACCCGTTGACCGGCCGTGAGGCGGACGTCCTCAAGGCCTCCGTGGACGGCGCGACCGTCTCCGACATCGCGGGCAAGCTGCATCTGTCGGAGTCGACCGTGCGGAACTATCTCTCGGCGGCCATCGGCAAGACCGGCACACGCAACCGGATGGAAGCGGTGCGGGAGGCGCGGCAGCAGGGGTGGCTCTAGCGCCCGTTGTGGGTGCTGAGCCGTGGGCGAAGCAGACGCGGGTGCCCTTCCCGGCCCGGGGGGGGGCGTCGTTCACCACCTGAGCCGTCGAGTCGTCGAGCCGTCGAGTCGTCCTCGGAGCCTCGTCTGGCGAGATGCGTTCAGTCCTCCTGGATCACTTGCGTCCTCCCCTCGCCGTCAGAGATCCGGATGTCCCGGAGTCTGCCGTCGGGGCCCGCCTCGCCCTCCTCCCTTGTGAACCACAGGTAGCCCGAGCCCGGGGCCCTGCGCAGGGGTGGTTCGACCGTGCCGTCCCGGTACGCGTACTCCACTCGTCTCGTCTTCGGGCCCACGTGTCCGACCGTGAGCTCGCGGCCGTTCAGCTTGAACCGCACCGCGGCGAAGCTCAGGCCGTCGTCGCCGCCCGGCCTCTCGTCCTCCAGGCCGAAGGACGTCACCTTCTCCTTGCCGTCGGCCCTGACGACGATCGCGAACCAGGGACGGTCGAAGTCCGGGGCGGGGTCGGTCGTCCGCTCGTCCCACACGCCGGCCTCGGTCATCGCCTTCCGCTGGTCGCGTGCCTCGGCCTCGTCCCTCGGCACGCCCCACACCTGCAGCTCGACGCGGGCCGCCCCCTTGCCCGAGCCGCCCCCGACCTCCGTCAGCGGGGTGCGCCACGGGCTCTGGACGTGGCGGTCCAGGGCCGTGCCGCCCTCGGCAGGCGACTGCGTCCGCACCGACTGGTCCCTGCCGTCCACCACAGCGAGTGCCAGTGAGCCGGTGGAACCGGCGATCGTGACCGCGGCCAGGGCGCCGAGCACCCAGCGGCGCGCCTTCCTGCGCCGGCCGCCGCGCACCACCGCCGCGTACGGGGCTATGCCGACCTCGCACTCGTCCGCCGCCTCCGCGAGGCGGAGGGCGATGTCTCTGTGTGCGGCGTCGGGCTGCGCCGCGTCCTGCTCCCTGGTCATGACGTCTCTCCTCGGCTTCCGACCGTCTCGGTCAGTGCGGGTATGGCGCGGAGCTTGGCGATCCCCTTGGCGGCGTTACTCTTCACGGCGCCGATCGAGCAGCCCATGGCCTCGGCGGTGCTGGTCTCGCTCAGGTCTTCCCAGTACCGCAGGACGACCGCCTCGCGCTGGCGCGTGGGCAGCTCGGCGAGGGCACGCAGCAGCGCCGCCCTGTCGTCCGCCTGCGCCATGCGGTCGCCGTGCTCCGGTCTGTCCAGGACCGGCGCCGAGTCCTGCAGCGACAGGAACTCCTTGAGCTTGCGCCGGTGTCTGCGCGCGTGGGTGTTGATCATGATCCGGCGCACATACGCGTCCGGGTCTCCCGCGGCGCTCACCTTCCGCCAGGACACATAGACCCTCTCCAGTGACGACTGGACCAGGTCCTCCGCCGCGTGCTGGTCCCCCGTCAACAGAAACGCCGTACGCATCAGCTTCGACCAGCGGCTGGTGACGAACCCCTGGAACTCACCGTCCACGGCCTGCTTTCGCTCCCCCATGAATGCCTCCTCGCACATTGGAGTCCATGGAGCCCCCAAACCGTTGCCTCCGCCGCAGGAACCACGCCGCATCCCGATCCCGCTCTCGCTCCCGCCCATCAAGGGAACAGTCCGTCGGTCCTGCGCTGTTGCACCGAGCGAGGGACCGGCGTCACACGGACGCATGTCCCGCATTCACACACTTCGTACCGGGCACGTACTTCGTTCGTGCGTGCAATTCCGCGGGAGGACCTACTCATGAATGACCGGCCTTTGACCCTCATGGCTGTGCACGCCCACCCCGACGACGAGGCCACCGGAACGGGAGGAATCCTCGCGCGGTACGCGGCGGAAGGCATCCGCACGGTGCTCGTGACCTGTACCGACGGCGGTTGCGGGGACGGGCCGGGGGGCACCAAGCCCGGCGACCCCGGGCACGACCCCGCCGCCGTCGCCGCGATGCGCCGCAAGGAGCTGGAGGCGAGCTGTGAGGTCCTGAAGATCGGTGTTCTGGAGACCTTGGACTACGCCGACTCCGGGATGATGGGCTGGCCCAGCAACGACGCCCCGGGGTCGTTCTGGCGGACGCCCGTGGAAGAAGGCGCCGCCCGCCTCGCGGAGCTCATGCGGCACCACCGGCCCGACGTCGTCGTCACCTATGACGAGAACGGCTTCTACGGCCACCCCGACCACATCCAGGCCCACCGCATCACGATGGCGGCACTGGAGCTGGTCCGGTCGGAGGGGCTGACGCCGAAGGTCTACTGGACGACGATGCCGCACTCCGGGATGCGGCGGTTCGGCGAGATCATGCGCGAGTTCAACGAGGACATGCCGGAGCCGGACCCCGCCGAGGCCGCCGCGATGGCCGAGATCGGCCTCCCCGACGACGAGATCACCACGTGGGTGGAGACCACCGCGTTCAGCGACCAGAAGTTCGACTCGCTGGCCGCGCACGCCAGTCAGGGCGAGAACATCTTCTTCCTGAAGATGGGCAAGGAGAGGTTCGGCCAACTGATGGGCCTGGAGACCTTCGTACGTGTCCGGGACGGCGCCCGCCTCGCCGTCTCCGAGACCGGTCGCGAGGACGACCTCTTCGCCGGACTGCGCTGACGAGCCCGGCCCCGTCCCGGCCCTCCATTCCGGCGGCCCGCTCCCCCCCCCTCGATCCCGCTCCCCCGCTCCCCCTCGATCCCGGTTTCCTCAATCCGCCGCCGGAACCCGCCGTCCCGGCATCCACAGGAGCAGCACCACCACGCCCGCCAGCAGGATGAAGCCGCTCGTGCGGAACGCCATGGCGTAGCCGTCGGTGAGCGCCTGCGGTGACGTCGAGCCGTTCATCCGGGCGGCGGCCACCGTGGAGAGCACCGCGAGTCCGAGCGCGCCGCCCATCGTGCGGGAGGTGTTGACCAGGCCCGAGACGAGGCCCGCGTCCCCCGCCCGCGCGCCCGACGTGGCCAGGGAGGCGAGCGGGGTCGTGGCGAGGCCCGCGCCGAGCATCATCACGATGCCGGGCAGCAGGATCGAGGTGACATACGCGCCGTCGACCGTCATCGTCGACTGCCAGCCGAAGCCCGCGGCGGCCACCACGATGCCGATCACGGAGACGTTCTTCGCGCCGATCAGCGGCATCAGGCGCGGCGCGATCATGGAGCCCGTGACGACGGTGAGGGAGGACGGCATGAGGGCGAGGCCCGCCTTGAGCGGGGAGTAGCCAAGGACGTTCTGGGTGTAGAGCGTCATGAACATCCACATGGCGAACATGCCGGCGCCGCACACGAACATCGCGGCGTTCGCGGCCGACACCGTCCGTACCCGGAAGAGCTTCAGCGGCATCAGGGGCAGCTTCGTGCGCGCCTCCACCACGAGGAACGCCCCGAGCAGCGCGAGCCCCGCCGCGAGGGGCACCAGGGTGGCGGCCGCCGTCCAGCCCTTCTCCTCGGTCTGCACGATGCCGTACGCGAGGGTGGCGAGGCCCGCGGTGACGAGCACCGCGCCCGGCACGTCCAGGCGCCGGGACCGGTCGGCCGTGCTCTCGGTGAGCCAGGCGAGGCCCGCGACGATGACGAGGGCGCCGACCGGCACGTTGATCAGGAGCACCCAGCGCCAGGAGAGCAGGTCGGTCAGGACCCCGCCGACCAGTCCGCCCGCCGCGCCGCCGCCCGCGCCGACCGCCGACCAGACGCCGATGGCCCGCGCCCTCGCGGCGCCCTCGGGCACCGCCGAGGTGAGGATCGTCAGGGTCGACGGCGCGAGGACCGCGGCGCCCAGCCCCTGCACGGCCCGCGCCACGAGGAGCTGCCACTCGGACTGGGCGAGGCCGCCGCCGAGCGAGGCGGCGGTGAAGAGGCCGAGCCCGACGAGGAACATCCGCTTGCGCCCGAAGAGGTCTCCGGCCCGCCCGCCGAGCAGCATGAAGCCCGCGAAGGCTATGGAGTACGCGTTGACGACCCATTGCAGGCCGACGGCGCTCATGCCGAGGTCGGCCCGCATCGAGGGCAGCGCGGTGTTCACCACGGACACGTCGAGGACGACCAGGAACTGGCCCGCGCAGGCGGCGAGCAGCACCGCCCACACCGGGACGGACTTCTTCGGCGCGGGGGCGGAGGAGGGGGTGGCGGTGCCGGGGGCGGCCGTGTAAGTGGTGGAGGGCGTCTGGACCATGACAGCCATCCTCTCAAGCGAGACTCGAGCGGCGCATCGGGAATTCGCTGGACGAGACCTCGGACGACAGGACTAGGCCCCGTCCTCCGCCGCCCCGCCGTCCCGCTTCCCCCTCCTCCGTCCCCTTTCCGCACACTCCTCTGGCGGCAGCCCCCCTACCGCCGCAACATCGTCACCACCGCCGCCCCGCCGAGCCCGATGTTGTGCGCGAGCCCCACCCGTGCCCCCTCGACCTGCCGGGCCCCGGCCTCGCCGCGCAGCTGCCAGGTGACCTCGGCGACCTGGGCGATGCCGGTCGCGCCCAGGGGGTGGCCCTTGGAGATGAGGCCGCCTGAGGGGTTGACCACCCACCGTCCGCCGTACGTCGTCGCGCCGCTCTCGACGAGCTTCCCGGACTCGCCCGCCGCGCACATGCCGAGCGCCTCGTACGTGAGGAGTTCGTTGATGGAGAAGCAGTCGTGCAGCTCGACGACGTCCACGTCCTCGATGCCGAGCCCCGACCTCTCGTACACCTGGCGGGCCGCCTCCCGTGACATCGGCTGTCCGACGGCGTCGACGCACGAGCCGGAGGCGAAGGACTCGCCGGTGTCGGTGGTCATGGCCTGGGCGGCGATCTCCACCGCACGCCCGGCGAGGCCGTGCCGTTCCACGAACCGTTCGGAGACGACGACCGCGGCCGCCGCGCCGTCCGAGGTCGGGGAGCACTGCAGCTTGGTCAGCGGGCGGTGGATCGTCCTGGCGGCGAGGACCTCGTCGACGGTGTACGCGTCCTGGAACTGTGCGTACGGATTGTTCGTGGAGTGCCGGTGGTTCTTGGCGCCGACCGCGGCGAGCTGTGCCTCGGTGGTGCCGTACTTCTCCATGTGTTCGCGGGCCGCGTTGCCGAAGATCTGTGCCGTCGGCGGGGTCATCTCGAAGCCGTGGCGCTCGGCCATGATCCCGTAGTGGCGTGCGACGGGTGAGGTCGCGAAGTCTCCCTCGCCCCCGCCGCCCAGGGAGCCGCGGGCCATCTTCTCGAAGCCGAGGGCGAGCACGCAGTCGTTCAGGCCGCCCTCGACGAACTGCCGGGCCATCATCAGGGCGGTCGAGCCGGTCGCGCAGTTGTTGTTGACGTTGTAGACGGGGACGCCGGTCAGGCCGAGTTCGTAGACGGCGCGCTGGCCCGCCGTCGAGGCCTGGAAGCAGTGGCCGACGGGGACCTGCTCCACCTGCTCGTACGAGATCCCGGCATCCGTGAGGGCCTTGGTGCCCGCCTCCTTGGCCATGTCCCAGTACTGCCACTCCCGCGTCTCGGGTTTCTCGAACGCGGTCATCCCGACACCGACGACGTACGCCTTCATGTGGGTCCCTTCCGTGGGCTGTGATGCCAGGGCTGTGCTGTCCGGGCTGTCATGTCAGGGCCGTGCTGTCAGTCCCGGGGCAGACCGAGCATCCGTTCGGCGACGACGTTGAGCTGGACCTGTGTGGTGCCGCCCGCGATGGTCAGGCAGCGGGACATCAGGAAGCCGTGCAGGGCCCGCTCCCCCGCGCCCTCGCGCACCGCGCCGGCCGGGCCGAGGAGTTCGAGGGTCAGCTCGGCGACCTTCTGCTGGTGCGCGGTCTGGACGAGTTTGCGGACCGAGGCGCCTGCGCCCGGCTCGGCGCCCGCCACCTGCTGCGTCGTGGTGCGCAGTCCGACGCAGGCGAGGGCGTGGGCCTCGGCGGCGAGCGCGCCGACGCGGGCGCGGCAGGCGTCGTCGAGTTCGCCGGCCCGCGCGACGAGCGCTTCGAGTCCGGTGTCGAAGGCCACCTGGTCGGCCATGTGGACGCGTTCGTTGCCCAGGGTGTGGCGGGCCACCCGCCAGCCGTCGTCGACGTCACCGACGACCGCGTCCGCGGGAAGCAGCACGTCGTCGAAGTACACCTCGTTGAAGAGGGATTCGCCGGTGATCTCCTTGAGGGGGCGGATGTCGATCCCCGGGGTGTTCCGCATGTCGACGAGGAAGTAGGTCAGGCCCCTGTGCTTGGGCGCCGAGGGGTCGGTGCGGGCGAGGAGGATGCCGTGGTCGGCCCATTGGGCGGCGCTCGTCCACACCTTCTGGCCGTTGACCCGCCAGCCGCCCTCGACGCGCTCGGCCCGGGTGCGCAGGGAGGCGAGGTCGGAGCCGGCGCCGGGTTCGCTGAAGAGCTGGCACCAGAGCAGCTCGCCGCGCAGGGTGGGCGCGAGGAAGCGTGCCCGCTGCTCCTCGGTGCCGTACGTCAGGAGGGAGGGGACCACCCAGGTGGCGATGCCGAGGTCGGCGACGCGCACCCCGGCGGACGCCAACTCCTCCTGGATCACGAGCTGTTCGACGGGCCCCGCGCCGAGGCCGTGGGGGGCGGGGAGGTGCGGGGCGGCGTAGCCGGTGGGGGCGAGGGCCTTGCGGGCGGCGGCCGGGTCGAGTCCGCGGGCGGGGGCGATGGCCGCGCGGGCGCGGGTGCGGTACTCCTCGGCCTCGGCCCGTGCCTCCTGCGGGAGTTCCAGGCGCAGTTCGCGGCGGGCGCCGCCGTGCGCGTGCCGTACGGCGCGCAGCCGGTGCGTGTCGCCGGTGCCGAGCAGCTGCCGGGCGACGAGGGCGCGGCGCAGGTAGAGGTGTGCGTCGTGTTCCCAGGTGAAGCCGGTGCCGCCAAGGATCTGTACGCAGTCCTTGGCGCAGGAGCAGGCGGCGTCCAGGGCCGTGGCCGCGGCGAGTGCGGTGGTCAGTCCGCGTACGTCGGCCGGCAGGTCCGGGTCGTCGGCGGCGCGGGCCGCGTCCCAGGCCAGGGCGCGGGCCTGTTCGAGGCGGACCAGCATGTCGGCGCAGAGGTGTTTGACGCCCTGGAACTGTCCGATGGGCCGCCCGAACTGCTCGCGCACCTTGGCGTGTTCGGCCGCGGTGTGCAACGCCCAGGCGGCGGTGCCGCACGCGTCGGCGGCGAACACGGCGGCGGCCAGGTCGCGGACGGTGGCCCCGTCCACGGCGAGCACCCGGTCGGCCGGCACGTGCGCGGCGTGCGCACTGACCTCGGCGGTCGGTCGCGTGGGGTCGGCGCTGCCGTGGGTACGTACGGTGAGCGCGGTGGCGTCGGCGGCCAGCCAGACGGGGCCGGTCGCGGTGGCGGCGGCGAGGACCAGGAGGTCGGCGTCGCCGCCGGAGAGCACGGGCGGCGCCGTGCCGTCGAGGACGTAGCCGTCGGGCACGGAGACGGCGGTGAGGGTGCCGGTGTCCAGGGCGACGGCTCCGACGAGGGTGCCGGCGGCGAGCCGGGCGGTGAGGGCGTGGGCGCCCGCGCGGTGCAGGACGAGTGAGGCGAGGGAGCTGGCCGCGTAGGGGCCGGGGAGGGCGGCGCGGGCCGCTTCTTCGATGGCCACCGCGAGGTCGACGAGGTCGCCGCCTCCGCCGCCGTGCTCCTCGGGCAGGTGGAGGCCGAGCAGGCCCTGTGCGGCGAGGCCGTCCCAGTGGGCGGGCCGACCGCCTCGGCGGGGGGTGTCCCCGGGCGGGCCGGGGGCGGGTTCCGGGGACTCCGGGAGCTCCGGGAGCTCCAGAGGCTCCGGGGGCTCGTCGAGCGGTCCGCGTATCTCTTCGTGGGGTACGGCGCGTGTGATCCAGCCGCGTACGGCCGCCGCCAACTCCCTTTGTTCCCGCGTGATTCCGATCCCCATGCGCATCCTCGCCGGTAGCCGCTGCCGGGACGGCGCCAGAGTAGAACACGTTTCAATCTGACGGAAGGTCAGGTACGGGGCCTCTTGGCGGGCCGGGTGATGACTCGGTTAACAACGGGTCAAGAGTTCCTCTCGTACGACATCCGTCGGAATAGTCGCCCCGGGAAACAGGTTCGAGCTACACGTACACGGTCACGGCCGCGTACCCACTCCTGCCGAGCCCTCTTCCGCCCCGGAGGCCCCAAGCAATGTCGATGTCGACGACCCACCCACGCGGCATACGCGGAGTCGTCCCCGTACTCGCCTTCTCCGGCATCGTCGTCGCGGTGATGCAGACCCTGCTCGTGCCGGTCATCAAGGACCTGCCCGAGCTGCTGCGCACCTCGCCGTCGAACGCCACCTGGGTCATGACGTCGACCCTGCTCGCGGGCGCGGTCTCCACGCCGATCATGGGCCGTCTCGGCGACCTCTATGGCAAGCGGAAGATGCTGCTCAGCAGCCTCGCCGTCATGGTGATCGGCTCGCTGATCTGCGGCTTCACCGACGATCTG
The DNA here is from genome assembly GCF_055607265.1 of Streptomyces sp. NPDC037013. NCBI lineage: Bacteria > Bacillati > Actinomycetota > Actinomycetes > Kitasatosporales > Streptomycetaceae > Streptomyces > Streptomyces sp. NPDC037013. The sequence continues at coordinate 224,648 of NZ_JBVJRV010000003.1, forward strand.
ATCGTGATGATCGTGGGCCGCGCGCTCCAGGGCTTCGCCATGGGCGCCATCCCGCTGGGCATCGGCCTGATGCGCGACGAGCTGCCCCGCGAGAAGCTCGGCTCCGCGATGGCCCTGATGAGCTCCTCCATCGGCGTCGGCGGCGGCCTCGCCCTGCCGGTCGCCGCGCTGGTCGCGCAGAACGCCGACTGGCACGCGCTGTTCTTCGGCGCGGCGGGCCTCGGCGTCCTCTCCATCCTGCTGACCCTCGTCTTCGTGCCGGAGAGCCCGGTCCGCGCCGAGGGCACCTTCGACGTACTCGGCGCGCTCGGCCTCTCCGCCGGCCTCGTCCTCTTCCTGCTGCCGATCACCAAGGGCAGCGACTGGGGCTGGTCCTCGACCACCACGCTCGGGCTCTTCGCCGCCGCGGCCGTCGTCCTCGTCCTGTGGGGCGTGATGGAGCTGCGCCTGAAGGCCCCGCTGGTGGACCTGCGCACCACGGCCCGCCGCTCGGTGCTCTTCACCAACCTCGCCTCGATCATGGTCGGCGTCGCCTTCTACGCCGTCTCGCTGGTCCTGCCCCAGCTGCTCCAGCTGCCCACCGCGACCGGCTACGGCCTCGGCCAGTCCATGGTCGTCGCGGGCCTGTGCGTGATGCCGCTCGGCCTGACGATGATGTTCACCGCGCCCGTCTACGCCCGCCTCTCGGCGAAGTACGGCCCGAAGGTGACCCTCATCCTCGGCATGCTGATCATCACGATCGGCTACGGCGCCGGGCTCGGCCTGATGAGCGCCGCCTGGCAGACGATCATCATCGCGGTCCTCCTCGGCGCTGGCATCGGCCTCGCCTACTCCTCGCTGCCCGCCCTCATCATCGGCTCCGTCGACCCGTCCGAGACGGGCGCGGCCAACGGCCTCAACACCCTGATGCGCTCCATCGGCACCTCGGTGTCGAGCGCCGTGATCGGCATGGTCCTGGCCAACACCGCGGACCACGTCGGCGGCCTCGCCGTGCCCACCATGCACGGCTTCCGCGTCTCGTTCCTGATCGCCGCGGGCGCGGTCGTCGTCGGCCTGCTCTTCGCCCTCATGCTGCCGTCCGCGCGCCGCCCGGCCACCACGCAGCTGCGCGCGAGCAGCGAGGAGGACGCCAACCTGGAGCGCGCGGCGCAGGTCCTGGCCGGCTTCCACGGCCGGGTGCACGGCGCGGACGGCACGCCCGTCGCCCGGGCCAAGGTCACGCTGATCGACCGCCGCGGCAAGCAGGCGGGCGCCGCCCTCACCGACGACGCGGGCCACTACTCCCTCGCCGTCCCGGCGGGCGGCTCCTACGTCCTCGCGGCCACCGCCACCGGCCACGCGCCGCGCGCCGAGGCGGCGGCCCACCACGGGGACGAGCGGCCGGTCCAGGTCGACCTGTCCCTGTCGGCGGCGACCGACGAGAGCGACGTACCGGCCTGAGGCCGGTGGACTGGGGTCGGTGGACTGGGGTCGGTGGACTGGGGGCGCTGGCCTGGGTCGGTGGACTGGGGGCGCTGGCCTGGGGTCGGTGCTCTGGGGGCGCTGGCCTGGGGTCGGTGGACTGGGGGCGCTGGCCTGGGGTCGGTGCTCTGGGGGCGCTGGCTTGAGGTCACCGGCCTGGGGCCGCGGGCCTGAGGTCACCGGCCAGGGGCCACCGGCCTGAAGCCACTGGCCCGAGGTCAACGGCCTGGGGCCACCGGTCTGGGGCCGCACACCCCCGTCACCCGGGTGGCGGGGGCGCCGTGCATCATGGCGGCCGTACGCACCGAGCATGCGCCCACCCACCGCACCCACCCACCCACACCTGGAGGAAGCCCGTGGCCATGGCCGTCGAGCCCAAGCCGGAGATCCTCGCCGCCTTCGAGGCCGCCAAGGGCTTCATGCCGCGCGGCGAGGGGCTCGCGCTGTACGCCGCCGCGACGGAGGCCGCCGCGCTCGGCCTGCCGCTCCTGGAGGTCGGCACGTACTGCGGCCGCTCCACGATCCTGCTGGCCGACGCGGCCCGGCAGGCCGGGGTGAGCGCCATCACCGTCGACCACCACCGCGGCAGCGAGGAGCAGCAGCCCGGCTGGGAGTACCACGACCCGGAGACGGTCGACCCCGAGGTCGGCCGGATGGACACGCTGCCCACGTTCCGGCGCACGCTGCACCGGGCGGGCCTGGAGGACCACGTGATCGCGATCGTGGGCCGTTCGCCGCAGGTGGCGAAGGCGTGGGGCGGCGAGCTCGGCCTGGTCTTCATCGACGGCGGCCACACGGACGAGCACGCCACGGCCGACTACGAGGGGTGGGCGCCGCACGTCGCGCGCGGCGGGCTCCTCGTCATCCACGACGTCTTTCCCGACCCCGTCGACATCATGACCGGGCAGGCCCCGTACCGCGTCTACCTCAGGGCCCTGGAGTCCGGCGCGTTCACCGAGGTCCCGGGGGTGGACTCGCTGCGCGTGCTGCGGCGAACGGGAGCGGGGATCTGACCTCGCCGATAGGCTCGCCCTCGTGTCGTACGTAGGTCCGGAATTCGATCCCTCCCAGCCGCCCAGGCGCAGCATCGGCCGTCCGCTGACGGTGACCGTCGCCGCGCTGGTCCCGACGTGCCTGGCGGGCTGGCTCGTCTATCAGGCCACGAGCGGGCCCGGGGGGAACGAGCCCGCGAGATCGCTGCCGGTGTCGTCGAGCGCGTCGGCCGACCGGGACCCGTCCTCCGGCGCCCCCTCGGCCTCCCGCCCCGCCTCCGGCAAGCCCGACAAGGACGACGAAAAGGGCAAGCACGGCAAGGGCCGGGACGGCGACGACAACGATTCGACTACGAAGCCGTCCGCGCACGGCCCCGCGCCGGGCGGCCCCCTCAAGGGCAAGGTGGTCGTGGTCGACCCGGGCCACAACCCGGGCAACTTCGGCCACACCGCGGAGATCAACCGCCTCGTCGACATCGGCACGAACCGCAAGGAGTGCGACACGACGGGCACGTCCACCAACGCCGGTTACACCGAGGCGAAGTTCACCCTCGACGTCTCCCGCCGCCTGCGCACGCTGCTCGAAAAGCAGGGCGCCACGGTCAAGTTCACCCAGGACGGCGACCGGCCCTGGGGACCCTGCGTCGACGAGCGCGCCCAGATCGGCAACAAGGCCCACGCCGACGCGGTGGTCTCCGTCCACGCAGACGGCTCCGCGGCCGGCAACCGCGGCTTCCACGTGATCCTGCCCGCCAAGGTGCGCTCCGGCGCGGCCGACACCTCCGCGATCGTCGCCCCCTCCAAGGAGTTGGGCGAACGGATCGCCGGGGAGTTCGTGCGCGTCACGGGCAGCGCCCCCTCCAACTACGTCGGCGGCGGCACCGGCCTCGACGTCCGCAGGGACCTCGGCGGCCTCAACCTCTCGACCGTCCCCAAGGTGTTCATCGAGTGCGGCAACATGCGGGACGCGAAGGACGCGGCCCTGCTGACCAGTGACGCGTGGCGGCAGAAGGCGGCGCAGGGGATTTCTGAGGGAATCGCGGGATTCCTGCAGGGTTAGGGGCGAGAACGTCATCGTTTCGAGGCGTGGACGTCTTTATCCCGAGCAGACACCCCACGGGTCCGGACGATATTGTCCTCCCTACGATGAGGGGCCACCCCCGCGCTTCGCGCACCGCGACACGACCGCGACTACGGCGACAGCGACGCCTCCACTGACGAGACGACTGACGAAGGACCTGAAGTGAATTTCCGCTCCCTCACTCGAGGCGACGGCGTGGTGATCGGAGCAGCGGTGTTGCTCTTCATCGCTTCGTTCCTCGGCACCTTTGACGGCGATGGCGACGATGTACCCAACGCCTGGGACAACGGCAACCTGCTGCTGAGCGTGTACCTGCTGGGCATCATCGGTGCGGTGCTCATCGTCCTGAACCGGGCGATGCCGCAGCCGCGCAAGATCGTCGGCCTTGACCTGGGACAGCTCGGCATCGCCTTCACCATCGCCGCCGCCTGGAGCTCGCTCGGTGCGATCTTCGACACCGGCCAGTCCTACGACGAGTTCATCAAGCTCCTGAACTCCAGGTTCGGCGGCGCCAGCAGCGGCCCCGACTCCCCCGACGTCGGCGTCGGCCTCATCCTCGGCCTGATCGCCGCCCTGGTGCTGGCTGCCGCCGCGGTGGCCACCCTGGCCGTCCCCGCCCTGAAGGCCCCCCTCATGGGCGGCCCGAAGCCGATGCCCCCGCAGCCCTACGGCGGCCAGCCCCAGGGCGGCTACGGCTACCCGGGTGCCGGTGCGGGTCAGCCGCAGCCGGGTGCGCCCTACGGCGGCCAGCCGGGTCAGCCGCAGGGACAGTCCTTCGGCGGGCAGCAGCCGCAGCCGCAGGCCGGGCAGACCCCGCCGCCCGCGCAGGCGCAGCCGGCCGGTGACTTCTCGCCGTTCTGGTTCGCCGTGCCGGTGCCGCGTCCGCTGTACGCGGAGGACGGCTCGCCCACGCCGATCGCCGAACTGGCCCCCGGCACCTGGTACTTGGCCGTCGAGCAGCGCGGTCCCGGTCTGGTGGCCCAGACGCAGGACGGTCGTCGCGGTGTCCTTCAGGACACCACGGGGATCCAGCGCGGCTGAGTCCAGCACAGCGGTTTCGCGGCCCCTCGCCCTTCCGGGCGGGGGGCCGTTGTCGTACAGTCACCCCCCGGCGCTCACCTGACGTACCCGTGGACCGCCGAGGCCTGGGGCTCGGACGCCTTCACGCCGCTGACCTGGATCGCCGCGTAGACCTCACGGATCCGGCCTGGCACAGCCGTCGCGCAGATGGCCGCGCGCCCCCCGTCACCACCGCCATGCACGCGCTCACCCTCGACCACCTCTCTGGCGGCCGGATGATGCTGGGCCTGGGGCTCTCCGGGCCGCAGGCCGTCCACGGCTGGATGGCAAGCACTTCCCGCAGCCGCCGCTGACCTCGATGCGGGAGTGAATGAGGGTGGTCCGACGGGTGCTCCGGCGCGAGGCCCTGGTGACGCTTGACTGGCGATTCCACCCGGTGCCGTTCACGGGGGACGACGAAGCCAGTCTGGACAAGCCGCTAGAGTCCATCACTCATCCCCTCATCCCCTGCCTCCCCATCGCTCTCGGCGCCGAAGGTCCCAAGAACGTCGCCCAGTCGATGCAGATCGCCAACGGCTTGCTGCTGCTGTACGGGGCGCTGCTGCCCGTCAAAGCAAAGTTCGGCTTCGACATCGGCGACATGGGCACGGAGCCCGGAACTTTCACGCCGACCTCATGGCCCGCGTGGGATACGCGGACAGAGCCCGGCGCCTCCTGAACTATTCATCGCGGGGCGAGATGCGGGGAGGCCTGAAAGCCGTGCCGGGCTCGTTTGCCGACGAGACCTCGCCGATCGGGCCGGGCGAGCGGACCATCGAGCGGCTCGACCTGTGGTGGAACAACCCGGTCATTTGTCTCATGGTCCTGACGGCAGACCCACGGAAGTCGCGGGTCCTGGCCGAGCACAACTCATAGACGCGTAAGAGGCATTGCTGAGCAGATACGTCCTTCATCGCCTCAGCCGACGCCACACTGCTGCGACCTCAGCTTGACAGACAACTCCAGACAACCACGCAAACCCTGATGGCCAGCCACCCCGAGCATCTGCGCGACGTGGCATCGTAAACAGCCCATGCCTGACTTGATGGAAATAGTCAGCGGCGCTCTAGCACGGCTCGAAGCGGCTGCACCACGCTCACCATCGTCGGTGACGCATGAGCATGACGCCCCGAGCGCCCAGGGCACAAGCATGGCCCGACGCAAGATGTAGGTAAACTAACGGGATTCCTGTGTCGGGGTGTTGGGGGTTAAGACATCAAGCGCCCTCTGCGAAGGCGCGGGAGCCTGGCGCGTTGCGTTCACCGCTCAGCGGCCGTACCGAATGGGCCAGCGAGGTTGACATGGCCGAAATAGGGCGGTTGACGTCGACACGAACGCGTAATATTTTCATCCGGAGTTAATTTCCAACCAAGCGCAATTACCCACTTGCATTGAAAGGCATTGACTGAAAATGAAGAGATTTCGAGCGTCGCTAGCAACCGTCGGCCTGCTGGCAACATCCCTCATCGGCATCAGCACATCCACCGCTAGCGCCCAGCCGGCTCACTGCGCATTTCCCGTTGGGCCAAATGTTTCTGACGGCAAAATGTCCGCCGTAAGGAATTTCAGCCTTCGCAGTGGCTGGTCATCCGACTGTAACGTAGTATCTTTGGTACCTAAGGGGAAGACACTGTACCTCTGGTGCTACGTCTTCAATTCACACGGCAATCAGTGGTTCCGTGTCCGTATTGCGGGAACAGAAATAGTGGGTTGGGCATACACTGACAACGTGCGTTGGGAATCGGGAGGCCTCGACCGATGCCCTGGGCTGTAGGGGTGTAGCTGAAAACATCCGATGTAGGGGATACTTCCCCGATCAGGCCAGAACCGCCCTCCGCGATCTACGGATACCGGGGCCTGTTCCCCTACATCGTCTGACGCGACGCCGCCAAGTAGCCGCAGAAGGTGTTCAGTTACTTGATGGCGTCGCCGAAAGAACCAACGATTCCGATCGCGAGTTGAGCCTGGTTGTGGGCTCGCCCATGCGCCGCCACGGCTGCGTTTGATTCGGTATCGACGAACTCACGGCCATCGTGAGGATGCCTGTTTGAAACGACCTATGCGCCCATCTAGGCTCGCATCGAAAGTCTCGGCGCCGACCATGAACGAATGCGGCCCTTGTGCTGGTCGCGGGCATCCCGCTGACCGAAAGGCACTGGCCAATGCGCCGCGCGGGCAGAGTGCGGGCCTCTCGCTCCAGGTGCAGCCCCGGGTCGAAATGGATGCCGCCAGGTCGAGGAGAACCTCGGCGCTTTCCGTCTTGGCCTCCGCACGGATCACGAGCGCCTACCCCGAAGTCTTACTGCTTGAGCTCAATCTGCTGCTGTCGTCCAGCACACCCCGAAGACCGACGTCCAATACCAGGGGAGCGCACCTGTTTCCGATCATCCACTGCCGCCTTTTCGGACGTACATAACCTGCAGAGGATTCTGCGCGGGCGGACGCGGCGGCGGCCACTTGATCACGTGGTACTTGGCCGTCGAGCAGCGCGGTCCCGGTCTGGTGGCCCAGACGCAGGACGGTCGTCGCGGCGTCCTTCAGGACACCACGGGGATCCAGCGCGGCTAGGTCCGGCGCACTGGTTTCGCGGCCCCTCGCCCTTCCGGGCGGGGGGCCGTTGCCGTACAGTCACCTCCCCGACACGCACCTGACGTACCGTCAGAACGCCTGGACCACGGGAGGACGCATGCGGCTCGGGCTCGCACTCGGCTACTGGGGGCGCGGCCCCGACCCCGGACACGTCGCCCTCGCCCAGGAGGCCGAGCGGCTCGGCTACGACTCCGTGTGGACCGCCGAAGCCTGGGGCTCGGACGCCTTCACGCCGCTGACCTGGATCGCCGCGCGGACCTCACGGATCCGGCTCGGCACGGCCGTCGCGCAGATGGCGGCCCGCTCCCCCGTCACCACCGCCATGCACGCGCTCACCCTCGACCACCTCTCCGGCGGCCGGATGATGCTGGGGCTCGGGCTCTCCGGGCCGCAGGTGGTGGAGGGGTGGTACGGGCGGCCGTTCCCCCGGTCGCCGCTGACCGCGACGCGGGAGTACGTCGAGGTGATCCGGCAGGTGCTGCGGCGCGAGGGGCCGGTGGAGGTGGCGGGACGGTTCCACTCCCATCCGTACGTGGGCGAGGACGGCACCGGACTCGGCAAGGCCCTCAAGCCGATCACCCATCCCCTCCGGTCCGATCTGCCGGTCCTGCTCGGCGCCGAGGGGCCGAAGAACATCGCACAGACCACGCGGATCGCGGACGGCTGGCTGCCGCTGTACTGGTCGCCGCTGCGGCCGGACGTGTACGAGGCCTCGCTCACCGACCTCCCCGAGGGGTTCCTCGTCGCCCCCATGGCCCGGGCCACGGTGTGCGACGACGTCGCCGAGGGCCTGCTGCCCGTCAAGGCCATGCTCGGTTTCTACATCGGCGGCATGGGCCACTCCGCCCGCAACTTCCACGCCGACCTGATGGCGCGCATGGGGTACGAGGCCGAGGCCCGGCGGATCCAGGAGCTCTTCCTCGCCGGGCGCAGGCAGGAGGCGGTGCTCGCCGTGCCGGACGCCTTCGCCGACGAGATCTCCCTGGTCGGCCCGCGCGCACGGATCGCGGAGCGGCTGGAGCTGTGGCGCAAGGGTCCGGTGACGGACCTGCTCGTACTCGCCCCGGACCCGCACACCCTGCGGGTCCTCGCCGAACTCAACTCGTAGGCCCCGCCTACCCCTTGGACAGCTCCCCGGCCGAGGGCACCTTGTCCTTGACCTCGGCGCCGGCGCTGCTGCCCGCGCCCTTGACGTCCTTGATGATGTCGTCGAAGGAGTTCACGACCGAGTCCGTCCCCTCGCCCTTGCGGAGCTTGGACGGGAGGTCCTTCAGCGCGTCGATGCCCGAGGAGAGCGGTGCCACGGCCTTGGCGAGGGTCGGGTCGCCCTGCGCGTTCTTCGTCGCGGCCTTCAGCCTGTTGTACGTGAACGCCCCCGCGAGCCCTGCCTTGACGAGCGCGAACTTGCGGCCGTGGGCGCCCTTCTTGAACTTGCCGGCGCGGAACGGCTTCACGATCCACTGGTAGGTCGCGCCCGCGGCGAGGCCCGCGTTGGCGACGAAGCGGGTCTTGGCGAACTTCTGCTTCTCCTGGCTGGGGCTGGCGGACGGCGCCGACGCGGCGGCGGTGTCCTCACCGCTGCCGCTGCCGCAGGCCGTCGCGCCGACCAGCAGGGTGCAGCAGAGCGTGAGGGAGACTCCGGCGCGGCGGACGGGAACGGAGCTGAGCACGGACGGCCTCCAGACGAGAGCTGAGCGGGCCGCGCGGGAGCGCGGTCCTTCTCCGCAGCCTCACCCCGGCCGCCCCGCCCCGCCAGCGGGACGGGCCCGTACGGGTTTCAAGGGGGAGCTGCCTGGTATCCGGTCCTTATGTCTCCCACACGGCACTCCCACGGCAGCACTGCGGGACGGGTCATAGCGCTCGTCGCCGATGTCATGGCCGCCATACTCGGCCTGTGGATCCTGATGTACCTCCTGGACGCGAACCGGGCCAACGACCTCGTCCAGTTCATCCACGACGTGGCCCGCTGGCTGGCCGGCTGGTCCCATGACCTGTTCACGTTCGACGAGGACTGGGCGCGCGTCGTCGCGGGCTACGGCCTGGCCGCCGTCGTCTACCTGCTCGTCGGCCATGCCCTCGCGAACCGCCTGCGCCGCTACTGAGGCACGCGCCCGCCCCACAGCACACCCGTCCCATGACCCGGGGGTCCGGGGGGCACCCCCGGGAAAGACACAGCACGTTCGACGAGGACTGGGCGCGCGTCGTCGCGGGCTACGGCCTCGCCGCGGTCGTCTACCTGCTCGTCGGCCATGCCCTCGCCGGCCGCCTGCGGCGCTACTGAGCGGCGCCGCAGCAGTCCGGGGCCAGCCCCCGCGGCAACCGGTCGCCGGAGAAGACGGCACAGGTCGCCTCGTCGCCGCCGAGCGCCGCCACCGCGAGCAGCAGCGAGCCCGCGGTCCAGGTGGTGAGCTCCTCCGGCCAGATGGCGTTGTCGTCGAAGACGTAGCCCGTCCAGTACAGGCCCGACTCCGGGTCGCGCAGGTGCTGGATGGACTGGAGGATCTCCAGGGCGCGGTCCGACTCCCCCAGCACCCACAGGGCGAGGGCGAGTTCGGCGCTCTCGCCGCCGGTGACCCAGGGGTTGGGCACCACACAGCGCACCCCGAGGCCCGGGACCACGAAGCGGTCCCACCCCTCGGCTATGCGGGACTTCGCCTCGGGGCCGGTGACCGCGCCGGCCAGGACCGGGTAGTACCAGTCCATCGAGTAGCGGTCCTTGTCGAGGAAGCGCTCGGGGTGGTGGGCGATCGCGTGCGCGAGGGCGCCGGCCGCCAGCTCCCAGTCGGGCTGCGGCTCGTCGCGCTGTTCGGCGATGGCGAGGGCGCAGCGCAGCGCCTGGTGGATGGAGGAGGAGCCGGTCAGGAGCGCGTCCGTGACGGGCGTGCCGTCGTCCTCCCGCTTCCAGCCGATCTGCCCGCCGGGCTGCTGGAGCGCGAGGACGAACTCGACGGCGGCGACCACGGCGGGCCACATGCGGTCCAGGAACGCCTCGTCGCCGGTGGAGAGGTAGTGGTGCCAGACGCCGACGGCGAGGTAGGCGCAGAAGTTGGTCTCGCGGCCCCGGTCGGTGATGTCGTGCGGGTCGCCGTCGGCGTACGCCGCGTACCAGGAGCCGTCGGGGTTCTGGTGGCGCACGAGCCAGTCGTAGGCGCGCTCGGCGGCGGCGTGCTCGCCCGCCGCGTCGAGCGCCATCGCGGCCTCGGTGTGGTCCCACGGGTCGAGGTGGTGGCCGCGGAACCACGGGATGGCGCCGTCCTCGCGCTGCACGGCGAGGATGCCGCGCACCGTCGCCGCGGCCTGATCCGCCGTCAGGACGCCGGGCAGGATGAGGTGTTCGGTCCGCTCGGGGCTCGTCACTTGGCGTCCGCCGCGGCGTCGGCCGAGGCCTTCGGCAGGTGCGGCTTGGTGGCGTAGGCGACGAAGCTCTTGCCGACCACGGGGTTGAGCAGCTGCTCCGCCACGCGGGTGGCGAGAGGCTTTTTCATGATGTCCCAGACGAGGAGCTTGTGGTACGCGCGGACCGGCAGCGCCTTGTCGTTGTCGACGCCGAAGGCGCACTTGAGCCACCAGTACGGCGAGTGCAGCGCGTGCGCGTGGTGCGTGCCGTACGGCTTGAGCCCGGCCTCCCTCATCCGCCCGAGCAGCTCGTCCGCCTTGTAGATGCGGATGTGGCCGCCCTCGACCTCGTGGTAGGCGTCGGAGAGGGCCCAGCAGACCTTCTCCGGGCCGTAGCGCGGGACGGTGACGGCGATGCGGCCGCCCGGCTTGAGGACGCGCACCATCTCGGCGAGGACCCCCTTGTCGTCGGGGATGTGCTCCATCACCTCGGAGATGATCACGACGTCGAACGACGCGTCGGGGAAGGGGAGGTTGAGCGCGTCGCCCTCCATCGCCGTGGCCGTCGCGCCCGCCGGGGCCTCGCCCGCCTCCTTCATCGCGGCGAACCACTTGGCGACCTCGCGGATCTCCTCGCCGTTCTGGTCGAGGGCCACCACCTGGGCGCCGCGCCGGTAGCACTCGAACGCGTGCCGGCCCGCGCCGCAGCCCAGGTCGAGTACGCGGTCGCCGGCGGCGAGCGGGAAACGGGTGAAGTCGACGGTCAGCACGTGGCCCTGCTTTCGTGGTGAGGTCCTGCAACTTCGGGGGCAGCCGCGGCCGCCGGAACGGCGTGGCCGCGGGCGACCGCGCGGCCGGCGCCGCCGGCCGCCGAGCGGTCGATCGCCGCGCGGTACAGCTCGGCGGTGCCCTGGGCGGCGCGGGCCCAGGTGAACTTGGCGAGCACGCGTGCGCGTCCCGCCGCGCCGAGCCTGGCCCGCAGTCCGGCGTCGCCGAGGAGCCGGTTCAGTCCGAGCGCCAGCGCCCCGGCGTCGCCCGGCGGCACCGCGAGGCAGGTCTCGCCGTCGGTCCCGGCGACCTCGGGGATCGCGCCGCCGGTGGTGGCGAGGAGTGGCGTGCCGGTGGCCATCGCCTCCGCCGCGGGCAGCGAGAACCCCTCGTACAGCGAAGGGACGCAGGCGACCTGCGCGGAGCGGACGAGGTCGACGAGTTCGGCGTCGGTGATGCCCTTGACGAACTCGACGGCGCCGGCCAGGCCGTGCCGCTCGATGGCCTGCGCGACCGGTCCGTCCTCGGCGCGCTTGCCGACGACGACGAGGTGGGCGGCGGGGTTCTCGGTGCGGACCTTGGCGAGCGCCTCGATGAGGAAGACCAGGCCCTTGAGGGGGACGTCGGCGCTGGACGTGGTCACGATGCGGCCCGGCACCTCGGGGACCGACGGGTCGGGCGAGAAGAGGTCGGTGTCGGCGCCGATGTGGACGACGCTGATGCGGTCGTCCCGGACGCCGAGGTGGTCGACGATCTCCTGGCGCGAGCTGCCGGAGACGGTGAGGACGGACGGCAGGCGGCGGGCGACGCGCTTCTGCATGCGGGTGAACGCGTACCAGCGGCGCACCGAGAGGCGGCGCTTGAGGCCGGGTGCGGCGTCCAGCTCCAGCTGCCGGTCGACGGTGATGGGGTGGTGGATGGTGGTGACCAGGGGCGCGCCGAGGTCGCCGAGGAGGCCGTAGCCGAGGGTCTGGTTGTCGTGCACGACGTCGAACTCGCCGCGCCGGGCGCGCAGATGGCGCCGGGCCCGCAGGCTGAAGGTGACGGGCTCGGGGAAGCCGCCGGTCCACATCGTCGCGACCTCGAGGGCGTCGATCCAGTCGCGGTACTCGTCCCGCTTGGGGGTGCGGAAGGGGTCGGGCGAGCGGTAGAGGTCGAGGCTGGGCAGCTCGGTGAGTTTGAGGCCGTCGAGCCCCTCGCCCTCGTCGAGTACGGGGTAGGGCTGCGCGCCGATGACCTCGACGCTGTGGCCGAGCCGGGCGAGCTCGCGCGAGAGATGGCGGACGTAGACGCCCTGTCCCCCGCAGAACGGGTTCCCTTTGTACGTGAGGAGAGCGATGCGCAGCGGACGTTCGCCGTCGTCGCCAGAGCCCTTTCGGGGGCCTGCCTCCATGGCCTCAGCGGTCACTCTCGGGCCCCCTTCTCCCTGCAGTTCTCCGCGAGGTTACGCCGGGACGGTAATCTAGAACAAGTTTCAGACTTGATCGTTGAATGATCGCTGAACGAGCTCTGAATCTACCGGCAGGTAGGCGAGGTGTACGGCCCGGATCAGGTGATTCGCGCCACGACGGGCTCCCTGCCATGCTGTGCGATCTCGGGAGGCGTTTTCAAAGGGGCATCGACATGACAGCGGAAGCCAAGGCGGCGAACCCGGCGGCGCCGCCCCTCACCGAGCGCCAGGAGGCGCGCCGCCGCCGCATCCTGCACGCCAGCGCCCAACTGGCCAGCAGGGGTGGCTTCGACGCCGTGCAGATGCGGGAGGTCGCCGAGGCCGCCGGCGTCGCCCTCGGCACCCTCTACCGCTACTTCCCCTCCAAGGTCCACCTGCTGGTCGCCACCATGCAGGACCAGCTCCAGCACATGCACACGACCATCAGGAAACGCCCCCCGGCCGGGGAGACACCCGCCGAGCGGGTCTCGGAGACGCTGATGCGGGCGTTCCGCGCGCTGCAGCGCGAGCCGCATCTGGCGGACGCGATGGTACGGGCCCTGACCTTCGCGGACCGTTCGGTCAGCCCCGAGGTCGACACCGTCTCGCGGCTGACGACGGCGATCATCCTGGACGCGATGGGCCTGACGGAGACGCCGACCGCCCGGCAGCTCTCCGCGGTGCGGGTCATCGAGCACACCTGGCACTCCGCGCTGATCACCTGGCTCTCCGGCCGCGCCTCGATCGCCCAGGTGAAGATCGACATCGAGACGGTGTGCGGGCTCATCAACCTCACGGCGGAGCCCCGGGGCTAATCGCATCGCCCCTCCGTCTGCGGCACGGGGGGCGCACAGTCGTATGGCAAATGCGCCCCCGAACTCCCCCTTGGCCAGTTCTCTGCGTCACGACGGGGGTACTCGCCGCTATGAATGTTCAGCGTGCTTGAACGGAGCAACCGGAGCGGGGAGCTGGAGGGGCAGAGCGTGATCCGGGTCCTTCTCGTGCACGACGCCTGTCTACTGCGAATGGCTCTGGCGGAAAAACTCGCCCATGAGCCGGATCTGGAGGTGTTCCACGCGCCGTGGTCACACGCGCGCGGCCGTCAACGCAGCGTACGGCCGGACCTGTGCGTGGTCGACCTCGACGACGAGGCGACGTACGCACACGCTCCGCTCGGCGAACTGACCGGGCCATCGGCACTGGGGAGGGGGTGCCGCGTGCTGGTGCTCGCCACCGCGAACAGGCCCGGTCAGTTACGGCGGGCGGCGGAGGCCGACGCACTCGGCTATGTGAACAAGGCGAGCCCGCCGGAGCGGCTGCTCGCCGGGATCAGACAGGTGGCGGCGGGCCGGCGGTTCGTCGACGAATCGCTGGGCTTCGGCTTCCTCAAGGCGGCGCAGATGCCGCTCACCCGGCGGGAGTTGAGTGTGCTGTCACTCGCCGCGGGGGGCGCGTCGGTCGCCGAGATCGCCAGCAGCCTCCATCTGTCCAACGGAACGGTGCGCAACTACATGGCCGCGATCACCCGCAAGACCGGGGCGCGGAACAGGATCGACGCGATACGGATCTCGCAGGGCGAAGGGTGGGTGTGACGTGGCGCTCGTCCCGTCCCAGTCGCCCGCGCCGTTGAGGTCACGATAGAGAGGCGAACGCTCCAACAGCTCGTCGTGCCGCCCGCACAGGGCGTGCGCTCCGTCCATCACCAGGACGCGGTCGGCACGGCGGGCCGAACTGATGCGGTGGGCGATCACCACCAGGGTGCCGCCGGGGCGGGCCGCGAAGGCCCGCTCGGCGCGCGACTCGGCGACCGGGTCGAGATGACAGGTCGCCTCGTCGAGGACGGCCAGCGGGGCGGCCGAAAGATAGGCACGGACCAGTGCGATCAACTGCCGTTCGCCCGCCGAGAGTTCGGCGGGCACGAGCTCCGCGTCGAGGCCGCCGAGCCGCTCCACGAGCGGGGTGAGGCCGACCGTCTCCGCGGCGGCGAGCATCTCGTCCTTCGCGACCGGGTCCGCGCGCAGGTAGCGCAGGTTGTCGCGGAGCGTCCCGGTGAAGACGTACGCCTCCTGGGGGATGAGCACGCGCCGCCCCACGGCTGCCGTGCCGTGCACCGGCAGCCCGTCGACGCGCACCTCTCCCGCGTCGGGTTCGAGGAGCCCTGCGACAATTCCGGCCAAGGTCGACTTCCCGATGCCGCTGGGCCCGACGACGGCGAGATGCTCGCCCCGGGCGACGGTGAGCCCCAGGTCACGCAGGACGGGTTCGGCGTGGGGGCCGTAGGCGAAGGTGAGGGAGGAGAGGTGGAGGGCAGGGGGCTCGGCACCCTGTACGCCCGCCGCGTCCGCGGTCTCCGTGGCCTCACCCGCACCCCTGGCACCGCCCGTATCCGGGGCCTCTCCTGCACCGCCCGTATCCCCGGCATCCCCTACGCCCCCCGCGTCCCCGGCTTCCGTCGGCGGGTCCCACATCAGGCGGCGCAGCACGATCGCCAGGCGGGAGCCGCTCGCTCCCAGGCCGTGCACCAGGTTGTGCAGGGCCGGGAGCAGTGCCTGGGTGACGTAGGCGAGGGCTCCCACGAGGGCGCCCGGTGTCACCCCGCGGTCCAGGAGCCAGGGCGCGGTGGCGAGGAGCAGGACGAGCGGGAGCTGCCCGCCGACGGCGAGGGCCGCCGTGCGCAGGACACCCCAGCGGGCGAGGGCGCCGGCCGTCGCGTACTCCCTGCCGATGCCGCGGTCAAGCTCCTCGGCCACGTCCTCTTCCGCGCCGGCCGCCGCGACGTCCCGCAACCCCGGGCTCACGACGCCCAGTTGGCCCGCGAGGCGCTCGTCCGCGACCAGGAACTCGTCCTGGCGCCGGGCCAGCGGGCGCAGCGTGGCCACGAAGAGCCCGATGCCGGCGAGCAGCGGCGGCGCCACCACCAGGAGCAGCAGCGGATCCAGGGAGAAGAGGCCGACCAGCGCGCCCACCGCCGTGAAGACGAAGGAGCGGGAGACCATCACCAGGCCCGCGAAGGTGTCCCTGGCGATCTCCACCTGCTGGGTCAGCCGGGAGACGGCGGCGCCGTCCGCCTCCCGCAGTCCCCGGCCGACGACCTGCCGCACCAGGGTGTCCCGCAGCGGTTCCACCAGGTCGGCGACGGCGCGGTAGACCCGCCCTGTGCCGTACGCGGCGAGCAGCACGCCGAGCGCCGCGGCGCCCAGCCAGCCGAGGCCGACCGCCTCGCGCCCGTCGAGGAACCCGTCGTCCAGGGCGCGGGCGAGGGCGTATCCGGTGAGGAACGTCTGACCGGTCTCCAGGACGGACCAGAACGCGAGCCGCGCCACCACCGGCCACCTGCGCCACAGGAACCGGATGCCGCGACGGTAAGGACCCCTGGGCGCCTCTGCCCCGCTCACGCGCCGAACACCTCCCGGTACTCGGGGCGTCGCCACAGTTCGGCGTGGGTGCCGACCGCCCGGATGCGGCCCTCGTGCAGCCAGGCCACCGCGTCCGCGCGGGCCGCCGTCGCCGCCCGGTGGGCGATGATCAGCCGGCTGCGGTGCGGGGTGGGGCGGAGCAGGGCCTCGGCGATGTGGTGTTCGGTCACCGTGTCCAGGCTCGACATCGCGTCGTCGAGGATCAGCAGCCGCCCGTCGCGGGCGAACGCCCTTGCCAGGCCGAGGCGTTGGGCCTCGCCGCCGGAGAGCGGGGCGTCGGCGCAGCGGGTGGCGTAGCCGTCGGGGAGGCGGGTGACGAAGGTGTCGGCGCGGGCGGCGCGGGCCGCCTCGCGGACCCGGTCGGGTGCCGGGCGCGGGGAGCCGAAGCCGATCGTGCCCTCAAGGGTCTCGCCGAGCAGGGCGGGCCGTTCGAAGGCGTAGCCGATCTCGCGGCGCAGTTCCTCGCGGCCGAGCGTGTGCAGGGGCACGCCGTCCAGGCGTACGACTCCGTCGTCGGGGTCGGCGAGCCGTCCGGCGAGGGAGGCGAGGAGCGACTTGCCCGCGCCGGACCGGCCGACGACGGCGACGGTCCGCCCGGCGGGGACCGTCAGGTCGACGCCGTCGAGCACGGCGCGTCCGCCGCGGCGGGCCGTGACGCCGCGCAGTTCCAGGAGGCCGCCCCCGGCGGGCAGTCGGGCCGTGCCGTATGCGGTCGGGGGCTCCGCGAGCACCTCGTCGAGGCGCCGGGCGGCGGCCCGCGCGCGCACCAGGCCGCTGAGCTGTCCGACGAGCATGCCGATGCCGGTGGCGAGCACCGCGTACCGGGAGGCGGCGAGCAGGTCGCCGACGCTGATGCGGTGCTCGAGGACGAGGTGGCCGGCGACCGCGGCGACGGCGATCTGCAGGAGCGGCGCGACGGCGACGGCCTGGGCCTGGGAGCGGCCCTGGACCTGCCACATGCGGCGGCCGTGGCGGGCGAGTTCGGGGAGCGGCCCGAGGACGCGGGCCGCCTCCTTGTCCTCGGTGTGCGCCGCCGCGATGGTCCGTGCCCCGCCGATGGCCTCGCCGAGGCGGCCGGCGATGTCCCCTTGGACGTGCTGGTAGCGGGCGACGCAGTCGGAGGAGACGCGGACGAACGCGCGAAGGAGCAGGAAGAGGACGGGTGCCCCGACGGCGAAGACCACGGCGAGCCATACGTCGATCAGGGCGAGGGCGACGATGGCGCCGACCGGGGTGACCAGGGCGGCGAGGAGGGCGGCGGCGGTGGCGGGCGCGATGCCCGCGTGCGCCGCGTTGTCGATGAGGCGGGCCACGAGGTCGCCGGGGGCGAAGCGGGCGGTGGTGCGCGGTCCGACGGCGAGGACGTGGCGGATGACGCGGCCGCGCAGCCAGGCCGTGGTGCGGGCGTTGGTGGTGCCGGTGAGGACGCCGTCGACGGCGTCGAGGAGCGCGCTGGTGCCGATCAGGGCGGCGCAGAGGACGATCCAGCGGGTGGCGCCGGTGTCGTCGCCGCCGGTGAGGTGGCCGGTGAGGACGGCGTCCAGGGCGCGGCCGATGGCCAGCGGCAGGAAGAGGGTCGCGGCCGAACCGGCGACGGCGCACAGGGCGAGGACCGTGCAGCGGGCGGCGCTGTACCGGGCCGCCGCGCCGAGCAGGCGGGTGTCCGCGGCGGGTCGGTGCGGGCGTGGGGTCGTCGTCGCCATGCGGTGCGGGTCTCCGTCGCCTCGTCGTGTGCCTGGGTCTCGCGGGCCCTGGTCTTTAGGTGGCGGGGGCGGACGGGCCCGGGCGGCCCCTTGCGGGGTGCCGCCCGGGCCTTCAGTGCCGTGCCGCTCAGATGCGGTCGGGCATCAGAGACAGAGCAGGACGCTCGCGTCGCTCCAGCAGAGGAGGAGGCTGGCCAGGCTCGCGCCGCCACCGCCGCCGCCACCGGTCATCTCGTCGGACTCCATGCTCTGCAGGTCGAGAAGTGCCATGAGAATTCCCTCTCTCTAAGGGGAGTAGATCTCCCTGTGGGTTGGTGTCACGACCCCGCGATGCCGCGGGACCGGGTCTGGGGCCGCCGTGGTGGCGGCAGGAAGGGGAAGTGGGCCCGGCCGTCGCCGAGCGCGCCGGCGAGTGCGAGGAGGCAGCCCGCCGTCCCGGTGTGGAGGTCCATGGACAGGCGCAGCATCTGGTGGCCGGGGAAGGCGAGCTGGCCCGCGTACGTCATGGCGAACCAGCCGAGTTCCTCGATCTGGGCGGCGGTGTCCTCGGGTGTGATGCCCGGCGTGGTGCTGCGGTTGACGTGCAGCAGCATTCCGGCCCGGCCCTGGACCAGGCCCGGCTGCACGCAGAAGCGGGAGCGGGCGGCGGCGAGGATGGCGGGCCGTGCCGTCTCGAGACCGGGGTCGTCCCGGTGGGCGAGGTAGTCGTCGATGACCATGCCGATGCCGACGCTGCCGTCACCGAGGTAGGGCATGGTGCGCCAGCCCTCGTCGACGGCGAGGCTGCCGTCCCGCTGCTGGGTCACGCACTGGGCGAGGTCCCTGGTCAGGGCGTGCCGCGCCAGGTCGAGGAGGGCGGGGTCGCCGTTCCTCTCGTACAGGCGCAGGAAGAGCAGGGCGGGGCCGGTGGCGCCGCGCAGCAGGCCGGCCCTGCGCCGTCCGTTCTTGAGGGCGGGCGCGGTGTCCTCGGCGGTCAGGCGTGCGCCGAGGATGTCGGCCGCCTGCTCGGCGTGGCGGGCGAGGGCGGTCTCGCCGGTGCTGTGCGCGAGGGCGTCGAGGGCGAGGCCGACGCCGGCGAGGCCGCCGTAGAGGTCCGAGGGGAGCCGCTGCCAGTTCTCCGCGAGGAGGAGGCCGACGAGGTCGAGGGCGCGGGTGCGGTGGCCGAGCCGGTCCAGTACGTGGGCGATGCCGGCGAGGCCGTCGTGGTAGCCCAGCGGGGTGCCGGTCGGGACGGGCGCGGTGTGTTCCAGGAGCCAGCGCTCGCCCTCCTCGTAGCGGTCGGCGCCGCTCTCGGCGAGTGCGTGGAGCACGCCGGCCGCGCCGTGTGCGACGCAGAGCCCGCCGCCCTCGGCGAACTGCGCGATGTCGCCGGGGAAGAGCCGGTCGTCGCGGTCCGGGGTGGCCGAGGCGAGGATGGCCTTGACCATCGAGTCCCGGCTGTGGGGCCAGTCCGCGGGGTCGACCAGGGGGGTGGCCGCGCCCGCCGTGCGGCGGGCGGCGCCGGCCTCCGGGGTGCCCTGCTCCTGGTCCTGCCTGTTCTCGCGCCGGGGGCCGTGCTGGATCTCCGCGACCGCTTCGGCGAGGAACTCCGCCGGTACGTCGGGGAATTCGGCCGCGATCACCTCGGCGAAGTGGGCCGCCTTGCCGCGGTCGATGGAGAGCAGCGAGGTGATCGGCAGGAAGAGGGCGAGCCGCAGGCAGGCGAGGGCGTAGCGGTCGATGTCGGTGCCGGTGCGGTCGGGCGGCGCGAGGAATCCGGGGTGCGCGACGATCTGGCGTCCGTTGTCGCCGACGGCCGTCGCCGCTTCGAAGTCGAGGAGGGAGACGGACTGTTCGTCGGGGGCGACCATGATGTTGAACAGGTGCAGGTCGTTGAAGACGACGCCCCGTCCGTGCACGGCGGTGACGGCTTCCTCGACGGCGCGGTGCATGCGCAGCGCCCAGGCCGTGTACGCGGATATGTCGGCGCGGTCGGGTGTGCTGGTGCACAGCGGATGCCGGTGGGCGAAGAAGGAGTTGAGGGTGGACCCCTCGAGGAAGTCCATGACGAGGAAGCGGTGGCCGTCGAGGAGGAACCAGTCGCGGACCTCGGGGGCGACGCCGAGTCCGGAGAGCTTCTCCAGGGCGTCCTTCTCGCGTTCGAGCCGGGCCACGGCGTCGGCGCCGTCGGAGGCGAGGCCGGCGTAGGGGCGGCCTTCCTTGAGGACGACCTTGCTGCCGTCGCGGGTGTCGGTGCCGGCGTAGACGCCGCCGCCGTTGGAGAAGTGCAGCGCCTTCTCGATGCGGTACGGCAGGTCGCCGACGGTCGTGGTGTTGCGGGCCTTGAGCGCCGGTTCGAGGAAGGCGGGCAGCGTCACCCACTCGGGGACCTTGAAGGCGGGGTCGCGCGGGTCGGGCACGAGTCGGCCCTCGCCGTTCTCGATGGCGGGCACCAGCGAGCCCTTGCCGTTGTCGCACATGCGCCGGGTGAAGGCGCCGTACCTGACGTACAGGGGGCCCTGGCGCCAGCGCAGGTCGGTGAGGATGTACGGGCCCTCGAACCCGTCGAGCAGCTCACCCAACTCGTCGAGCGTCCGGTGCAGTTGGGCCTCGTCGGCCGGGTAGATGGTGACGGCCTTGCCGCTGTGGTCGCGGGCGGCGTACTTGCTGTTGCGCAGGTGCAGCAGGTGTTTGGCCGGCACGAACTTGAAGGGGATCCGGCGGGGCACGCAGTGGTCCCACACGATCGTCGCGATGCGGTCCGCGTTCTCCAGGGTGGCGGAGACGTGGATCTTCCACCCCTGCTGGGGGGCGGGCAGCCTGGCCCCGCTGTCGTCCACCGGGACGAACGAGAGCCAGTCGCCGATGCGCCCGGAGCGCCAGCCGTCGGGGACGGGGCGGCGGGACACGGGGAAATCCGGTGAGCCCTTGGTGGCGGTGGACGGCAGTCGGTCCGGGGTCTCGTAGAAGTGCCTGTCGGCCAGACAGTAGACCTCGTACCGCTTGTCCATGGTGTCCCCTCTCCGCTCGGCGTGGCAGAGAGATTTCCAGGGCGGCAGGGGACGGAACAGTCACGAGTGTCATCGGATCACCGTGCGGAACGCATGGGTAAAGTCACGTTCGCTCGTGTTCGAGAGTCCAGATTAGCGACGGACCGGACAAATGGCGACGCCCGCGTCGTCACCTAGGTGAACTGGACGCGGGCGTCGGCCGTTTCGGGCTCGGGCGCTCTTTCTACTCCTCCGGCGGGAACACCACCTCTCCGCCGTCGGCCAGCGTGATCGTGATCGCCTCCACCGGGCAGCCCTCCGCGGCCTCGAGGACCTTTTCGTTGGCGTCGGTCTCGGCGGCGGTGGGGTGCGACTGGCGTGCGGTGTCCAGGGTGAAGCCGCCGGGGGCGGTGAGCACGCACATCCCCGAGCCGATGCAGACCGACCGGTCGACCTCGACGTGCCAGCGGTCTCCCATCAGGCGCCCGTCCCCTCGTGACCGGCCGGGAGGTGGATCATCTTGTGCTCGAAGTACTCGCCGTACCCCTCGGGTCCGAACTCGCGCCCGAGGCCGGAGTTCTTGTAGCCGCCGAAGGGGCCGAGCATGTCGAGGCTGAAGGTGTTCACGGAGTACGTGCCCGTGCGCACCCGGCGCGCGACGTCGATGCCGCGTTCGACGTCGGCGGTCCAGACGCTGCCGCTGAGCCCGTAGTCGGAGTCGTTGGCGATCTGCACCGCCTCGTCCTCGTCGCCGTACGGCAGCAGGCAGATGACGGGGCCGAAGATCTCCTCGCGGGCGATCCGCATGGAGTTGTCGACGCCGCCGAACAGGGTCGGCTCGACGTACCAGCCGCGGTCCAGGCCGGGCGGACGGCCGCCGCCCGCAAGGATCTTGGCGCCCTCCTCCTGGCCGATGCGGATGTAGTCGAGGGAGCGCTGCTGCTGCCGTTCGGCGACGAGGGGGCCGAGTTCGGTGGCCGGGTCGAGCGGGTCGCCGACCTTGAGCGCCGACGCGGCGGCCGCGAAGGCCTCGGCGAACTCGTCGTAGCGGGTGCGCGGCACGAGGATGCGGGTCTGCGCCACGCACGCCTGCCCGTTGATCATCCAGGAGAAGGGCACGATGCCGGCGACCGCGCTCGCCGCGTCGGCGTCGGGCAGGACGACGGCGGCCGACTTGCCGCCGAGCTCCAGCGTCACGCGCGTCAGGTTGCGGGCCGCGACCTCCATGACGCGTTTGCCCGCGGCGACGGATCCGGTGAAGGAGACCTTGTCGACGTCCGGGTGACCGACGAGGTACTCGCTCACCTCGCGGTCGGCGCAGATGATGGAGAGCACCCCTTCGGGCAGCCCGGCCTCGGCGGCGATCTCGGCGAGGATGTACGCGTCCAGGGGCGCTTCCGGCGAGGTCTTGAGGATGACCGGGCAGCCGGCGAGCAGCGCGGGCGCGAGCTTGGCGGCGGCGGTGAACTGCGGGACGTTCCACGGCACGACGGCCGCGACGACGCCCATCGGCTCGCGCCGGACGAGGAGGCGGCCGAGGACTCCGTCGCGCGCCTGCTCGTAGGGGAAGTCGCGGGCGACCGTGATCGCCGCGTCCCACGCCATCAGCGCGGAGAGGGCCTGCACCATCACGCTGGAGGTGTACGGGGTGCCGTTCTCGGAGCTGATGACGCGGGCGATCTCCTCGTGGCGGGCGGCGAAGCCGTCCTTGATCCTGGCGACGACCTCGATGCGCTCGTCCAGGGGCAGCCGCGGCCAGGGGCCGTGGTCGAAGGCGGCGCGGGCGGCGGCGACGGCACGGTCCACGTCGGCGGGTGCCGCGTGCGGCACGCGGGCGAAGACCTCTCCGGTGTGCGGGGAGACGACGTCGATGACGCCCGTGCCGAGCGGGTCCACCAACTCCCCGCCGATGAACAGCTGTCCGTGTTCCACGAGCTCGGTCATGGCTGACTGCCTCCTGCGGAGCGCTTCCTGACACTGTTTCAGAACTGATACCAGTTCTAGTTGGAGGAGTCCACGGACGGAAGGGACAACTCGCGCACCGGACAGTCGACTTGGGCGACCATTGAAACTAGTTCTAGTTATAGTGGCGGCACCAGCGACAGAGACGAGGCGCCCATGACGCAGGCGAGCGGCACGCGGCCGGCCGGACCGCCCGTGATCGAGCACGGCGGCGGCGTCTGGAGCGTCAAGGTCCCGATCCCCGACAACCCCCTCGGCTTCACCCTCGTCCACCTCCTGGACACCGACGCGGGACCGGTCCTCGTCGACACCGGCTGGGACGACCCGGCGTCCTGGGAGACCCTCGGCGCCGGACTCACCGCCTGCGGCACCGCGGTCGAGGACGTGCACGGCGTCGTCATCACCCACCACCACCCCGACCACCACGGCCTGTCCGGAGCGGTCCGCGAGGCGTCCGGCGCGTGGATCGCGATGCACGAGGCGGACGCGTCCGTCGTGCGCCGCACCCGCTCCGGACCGCCCGCGCGCTGGTACGGCTACATGGCGGCCAAGCTCACCGCCGCCGGCGCCCCCGCCGACCACGTCGCCCCGCTCATCCGCGCGCGCGACGAGGGGAGGCCGCGCGCGCTTCCCGGCCTCGCCCCCGCCCTGCCCGACCGCACCATCACCCCCGGCGAACTCCTCGCCCTGCCGGGCCGCAGGCTCCGGGCCATCTGGACCCCCGGCCACACCCCCGGCCACGTCTGCCTGCACCTGGAGGAGGACCACCCGGCCGGCCTGCCCGGCAACGGCCGCCTCTTCTCCGGGGACCACCTGCTGCCCGGCATCACCCCACACATCGGCCTGTACGAGGACCCGGACGACGAGGTCGTCACCGACCCCCTCGGCGACTACCTCGACTCCCTGGAACGCGTCGGCCGGCTCGCCCCCGCCGAGGTCCTCCCCGCCCACCAGCACGCCTTCACCGACGCCCCCGGCCGCGTGCGCGAACTCCTCGCCCACCACGAGGAGCGGCTTACCGGCCTGCTCGGCCTGCTCGCCGTACCCCTCACCCCCTGGCAGCTCGCCGAGCGCATGGAGTGGAACCGCCCCTGGGCCGAGATCCCCTACGGCTCGCGCAACATCGCCGTCTCGGAGGCCGAGGCCCACCTGCGGCGCCTGGTGAAGCTGGGGCGCGCCGAAGCCGTGGCCGGGAGCGATCCGCTCACGTTCGTGGCGGTGTGACCCGAGGCGCCCGCGGACCGGCCGGTAGAGTGAGTGCGTCGTCCTCACGTCCGCGCAGGGGGAAGCCGGTGCGAACCCGGCGCTGACCCTTCCCCGAGCTCTCGGCTTCGCTCGAGCAGGGGAGACCCCAATCCGTATGCCGAGCGTCAGACTCGGTAAGCCGGAATGCCCGGCGCGGAACGTGACCGGCTCGCGTCACCGGACCCCGGTGAGCGGCACCGTCGAGGTATACGGAGCCGGAGCCGCCCGGAGGCCGTGCCCGCACGGTGCCGTGCGCCCCGCTCCCCGCAGGGAGAGGCAACCCGCCCCATCATGAACGTTCGTCGCAGCGCCGCGGTCCTGGCCGCCGTCGCCGTGCTGGGCTCGGCCGCCGCACCGGCCGCCGTCGCGGCCCCCTCCCCGAAGCCCTCGACCGCGCTTCCCTCGGGCCTCTACGGCAAGCAGGACCCCAAGTTCGACGGCGTCTTCCGCCAGTCGTACGCCCTGCTCGCCCAGGACACCGAGGGCGTCAGGCCCGCCGCCAAGGCCGTCGACTGGCTGACCGGGCAGCAGTGCGCCAGCGGCGGCTTCGCGCCGTTCCGCGCCGACGCGACCGAGCCCTGCAACTCCAAGACCGCCGTCGACAGCAACTCCACCGCCGCCGCCGTGCAGGCCCTCGCCGCGCTCGGCGGGCAGGACAAGACGGTGAAGAAGAGCGTCCAGTGGCTGAAGTCGGTGCAGAACGACGACGGCGGCTGGGGGTACAACCCGGGCCTGCCCTCCGACGCCAACTCCACCGGCATCGTCGTCGGCGCGCTCGTCGCGGCCGGTGAGAACCCCGCCTCCGCCAAGTCGAAGGACGGCAAATCCCCTTACGACGCGCTGCCGAAGCTCGCCATGGGCTGCGGCAAGGACGGCGGCGCCTTCGGCCTCGCCGACGCCAAGTCCGGCAAGCTCTCGCCGAACGCCGACGCCACCGCGGCCGGGGTGCTCGGCAGCCTCGGCAGGGGACTCGTCGTGTCCCCCGCCAAGAAGGGCGCCTCCAGTGCGCCGAAATGCGCGAAGCCGGACACGGCCGCGCAGGCCGCGAGCAACGGCACCGCCTACCTCCTCGACACCCTCGGCGAGAACGGGGACCACCTGAAGTCCGCGATGCCGGGCGCCGAGGACCAGCCGGACGTCGGCAACACCGCCGACGCCGTGATCGCCCTCGCCGCCGCAGGACAGAACGAGCAGGCGAAGAAGTCCGCGGTGTGGCTCACGGAGAACTCCGCGAAGTGGGCCAAGCAGGCGGGCCCCGCCGCCTACGCCCAGCTGGTCTTCGCCGCGCACGCGGCGGGCCTCGACCCGCGCGACTTCGGCGGCACCGACCTGGTCGAGCAGCTGAACGCCCAGGGCCCGGCCCCGAAGTCCGCGTCGGACTCCCCCTCCGCGGCCGAGAAGGACGAGAAGAAGGACGACGACGGCGGCGTCAGCGTCTGGTGGATCATCGGCGTCGGCATGGTCGCCGGCATCGGCATCGGCTTCCTGTACAGCGGCAACCGCAAGAAGAAGCAGCCGTGACCCGAGGCCGTGCGCGGCGCGGGCGCCTTGCGCTCGCGGCGCTCCTCGCCGCGCTCCTCGGCGTCCTGGTGGCCGCGCCCGCGCAGGCCGCCGGGTACCGCTACTGGTCGTTCTGGGACCGGGACGGCGACACGTGGACGTACGCGACCCAGGGACCCGGCACCGCCCGCCCCGGCGACGGTGACGTGCAGGGCTTCCGCTTCGCGGTCTCGGAGGACTCCGCCGGCGCCGCCAAGCCGCGCGGCGCCGCCGGCTTCGAGGACATCTGCGCGAAGACCCCGGCGCGGGACGGCCGCAAGCGCGTCGCGCTGGTCATCGACTTCGGCACGGCGGCCGACGCGCCCGGCGGGGAGACCCCGCCGAAGCCCCGTACCGCCTGCGCGCGGGTCGCCGACGACGCCACCAGCGCAGAGGCCCTCGCCTCGGTCGCCAAGCCGCTGCGGTACGACAGCAAGGCGCTGCTCTGCGCCATCGACGGCTATCCGAAGTCGGGCTGCGGCGAGCAGGTCTCCGGCGACGGCGACGGGCGGCGGAAGACCGCGCCGGACGCGGGCGCCGGCGACGGCGGGGACGACGGCGGGCCCTCGGTGGGCCTGATCGCCGGGGCCGCCGCCGTCGCGCTGCTCGGCGGTGCCGCGGTCTGGCAGGCCCGCCGCCGCCGCGGCTGACGCGGCCGGAGACGGACAGCACGATGACGGACCACGGCAGCGGCGCGCCAGGCCGCCTGCGACGCCGCCTCGCCCCTGAGGCGCACCGCGGCAACGCCCTCCACCCCGGCGCCTGGTGGATCTGGGCCATCGGCCTTGGCACCGCCGCGTCCCGCACCACCAACCCGCTGCTGATCGGGCTGCTGATCGGCGTCGCGGGGTATGTGGTGGCGGCGCGGCGGACGGCGGCGCCGTGGGCGAAGTCGTACGGCGCGTTCGTGAAGCTGGGGCTGGTGGTCATCGCGATCCGGCTGGTCTTCGCGATCGTGCTCGGCTCGCCGATCCCCGGCACGCACACCGTCGTCACGCTGCCCGAGGTGCCGCTGCCCGACTGGGCCAGGGGCGTGCGGATCGGCGGCCGGGTCACCGCCGAGGGCCTGACCTTCGCGCTCTACGACGGCATCCGCCTGGCCGGGCTGCTGATCTGTGTCGGCGCCGCGAACGCGCTGGCGAGCCCGGCCCGGCTGCTCAAGTCGCTGCCGGGCGCGCTGTACGAGGTGGGGGTCGCCGTCGTCGTGGCGATGACGTTCGCGCCGAACCTCGTCACCGACGTGCAGCGGCTGCGGGCCGCCCGGCGGCTGCGCGGGCGCCCCGACCACGGGATGCGCGGGCTGCTGCAGGTCGGGCTCCCGGTCCTGGAGGGCGCCCTCGAACGGTCGGTCGCGCTGGCCGCGGCGATGGACGCGCGCGGCTTCGGCCGTACCGTCCCCGTCCCCGCCGGGGTGCGCAGGGCGACGGCCGTCCTCACGCTCGGCGGTCTGATGGGCGTCTGCGTAGGGACGTACGGACTGCTCACCGCGGACGGCGCCGGCTACGGCGTGCCCGTCCTCGCCACCGGTCTCCTCGCCGCCCTCGCGGGGCTGCGGCTCGGCGGCCGGCGCTCGACGCGGACCCGGTACCGGCCCGATCCGTGGGGCGCGCGCGCCTGGCTGGTCTCCGCGTCCGGGCTCGCGGTGGCGGCCCTGACGATCTGGTCCGCGTCGCACGACCCGGCGGCCCTGCACCCCGGGGTCGTCCCACTGGTCGCCCCAACCCTGCCACTGTGGCCCGCGGCGGCAGCCCTGATCGGCCTACTCCCCGCAGTCGTCGCCCCGGCACCACCTCCGACGACGTCCCCTTCCAGACCGTCCGGCCCCCCGGCGCGGAAGCGGAGATCCTCCGACAGACGGACCACCTCCGACCCGACCGGCACCCCGAGCCCGACCGCACCAGAACCCGCTGGCTCCAGCGAGGCGACCGCGTCGAGTCCGGGCGTCGCGAGTTCGGGCTCGGGCGCGGGCTCGGGCGACACGCGTCCAGGTGCCACGCGCTCGGGCGACAGGCGTTCGGACACCGCGGGCTCGGGCGGCACGCGTTCAGGTGCCACGCGGTCGGGCGGCACGCGTTCTGGTGCCGCGCGCTCGGGCGACACGCGTTCGCCCACCGCAGGCTCGGGTGACACGTGTTCGGACACCTCAGGCTCGGGCTCCACGCGCTCAGGCGGCACGACCGCGTCGTCCGGGAACGCGGCCGTCCCGGGGACGGCGCGTCCCGGATCGCGGGGGCCAGGGCCGGTGGCCGGGCGCCCCTCGCCCGCCGCCTGGCGTCTGCCCCCGGCCGACCCCTCCGGGGCTCCCCCGCCCACACCCGCACCCGACCGGCCCGCGCAGGCCCCCGCCCCCGGGCGCCGCACCGGCGACGCCGCCTCACCCCTGGGTTCGTGCCGTGAGGGGACCGCCGCAGCCCCCGCATCCCCGACATCCCCCACGCCCCCCGAGGAGACCTCATGATCCGGTTCGAGGACGTCTCGGTGATCTATGACGGGGCGGCCGTGCCCACCGTGCGCGGGGTGGACCTCGTCGTGCCCGAGGGGGAGCTCGTGCTGCTCGTCGGGCCGTCCGGGGTCGGCAAGTCGACACTGCTCGGCACGGTGAGCGGGCTCGTGCCGCACTTCACCGGCGGCACCCTGCGCGGCCGGGTGACCGTGGCGGGCCGCGACACCCGTACGCACAAGCCGCGCGAACTCGCCGACGTCGTCGGCACCGTCGGCCAGGACCCCCTTTCGCACTTCGTGACGGACACCGTCGAGGACGAGCTGGCGTACGGCATGGAGTCGCTGGGGCTCGCGCCGGACGTGATGCGCCGCCGCGTCGAGGAGACCCTCGACCTGCTCGGCCTCGCCGACCTGCGCGACCGCCCCATCGCCACTCTCTCCGGCGGCCAGCAGCAGCGCGTCGCCATCGGCTCCGTACTCACCCCGCACCCTCAGGTCCTCGTCCTGGACGAGCCGACCTCCGCGCTGGACCCCGCCGCCGCCGAAGAGGTCCTCGCCGTGCTGCAGCGGCTCGTCCACGACCTGGGCACCACGGTCCTGATGGCCGAGCACCGCCTGGAGCGGGTCGTGCAGTACGCGGACCAGGTGCTGCTGCTCGGCGCGCCGGGTGAGCCGCCGGTGCTCGGCGATCCGGCCGCGCTGATGGCCCGCTCCCCCGTCTTCCCCCCGGTCGTCGCGCTCGGCCGCCTCGCGGGCTGGTCGCCGCTGCCGCTGACCGTGCGTGACGCCCGCCGCAGGGCGGGGGCGCTGCGGGAGCGGCTGGCCGAGGCCCGGCCGCCGGCCGAGGCACCCACCGCACCCGTCGCACAGGCCGCACAGGCCACCCCACCGGCAAAGGGGCGGGCGCCCGGCCGGTGGTCCCGGCCGCGCGGCAAGGAACGTACCCCCGAGACGGTCGCGGCGGCCGCGTCCGTCGAACGTCTCGCCGTGCGGCGCGGCCGCGTCGAGGCGCTGCGCCGCGTCGACCTCACCGTCACGCCCGGCGAGACCGTCGCCCTGATGGGCCGCAACGGCGCCGGGAAGTCCACGCTCCTGTCCACCCTCGTCGGCCTGCTCGAACCCACATCGGGTGCGGTCCGCGTCGGCGGCGCGGTCCCCCACCGCACGCCCCCGCGGGAGCTGATCCGGCACGTGGGCCTGGTCCCCCAGGAGCCACGCGACCTGCTGTACGCGGACACGGTGGCCGCCGAGTGCGCGGCGGCGGACCGTGACGCGGGGGCCGCGCCCGGCGCGTGCCGTGCCCTGGTGAGCGAGTTGCTGCCCGGCATCGCGGACGACACGCATCCACGGGACCTCTCCGAGGGCCAGCGGCTCGCGCTCGCCCTGTCGATCGTCCTGACCGCCCGGCCGCCGCTGCTCCTCCTGGACGAGCCGACCCGCGGACTCGACTACGCGGCGAAGGCCCGGCTCGTGACGATCCTGCGGGGGCTCGCCGTCGGGGGGCACGCCATCGTGCTGGCCACCCATGACGTGGAGCTGGCCGCGGAGATCGCCCACCGGGTGGTGATCCTGGCGGACGGCGAGGCGGTCGCGGACGGTCCGACCGAGCAGATCGTGGTGGCGTCGCCGTCCTTCGCGCCGCAGGTCACGAAGGTTCTGGCGCCGCAGGAGTGGCTGACGGTGGCGCAGGTGCGCCGCGCGCTCGACGCGGGCGAGGAGGACGCGTCGTGACGGGCGGCCGGAAGCTCCCCCGGCCCGGGGACCCCGGGTCCGGAGGCAAGACCGAGGCCCGCGCCGGGGTGCAGGCCCAGGCGCGACCCGTCCGGCTCGGCCCCCGCTCCGTCGTGGCGCTCGCCCTGGTCAGCGCCGTCGGCGTGGCCGCCTTCGGCTGGCCGCTCCTCGCGGCCGGCGGCTCCGGGCTCGGCGATCACGCGCAGGACGCGCCCTGGCTGTTCGCGGCGCTCCTGCCGCTGCTCCTCGCCGTCGTCGTGGCGACCATCGCGGACGTCGGCCTCGACGCGAAGGCCATCGCGATGCTGGGGGTCCTGGCGGCGGCCGGTGCGGCGCTGCGGCCGCTCGGCGCGGGGACGGCGGGCATCGAGCCGATGTTCTTCCTGATGGTGCTGAGCGGGCGGGTGCTCGGGCCGGGCTTCGGATTCGTGCTGGGGGCGGTGTCGATGTTCGCGTCGGCGCTGCTGACCGGCGGCGTCGGGCCGTGGATGCCGTTCCAGATGCTGTCGATGGGGTGGGTCTGCATGGGCGCGGGGCTGCTGCCGGGCCCCGACACCCTGCGCGGGCGGCGTGAGCTGTGGCTGCTGGCGCTCTACGGGGCGGTGGCCTCCGTGCTGTACGGGACGGTGATGAACCTCCAGGGCTGGCCCTACCTCGGCGGCCCGGCCACCGGTGTCTCCTTCGTGCCGGGCGATCCGGTCCTGGACAACCTCGGGCGGTTCATCGCGTACTGCCTGGCGACCTCGCTCGGGTGGGACCTGCCGCGCGCCGTCGTCACGGTGGTGCTCGGTCTGACGCTCGGTCCCGCCGTACTGAAGGCGCTGCGCCGGGCCACGCGCCGGGCCGCGTTCGAGGCGCCCGTCACATTCGAGGCCCCGAAGCCGTAAGGGGCCCGCCGCTCTCCGTTACATCGGGGCCCCGGATCCGTGAGGCGGCCCACAGTACTTTGGTCCTCTACGAAGGAGGCCCGTAGATCATCTCTCTTGACATGCATGCATCAATCTGCGTCCTGACCTGCGCATTGAGAGCCACGTCACACGACGGACATTCGGCGCGGATGCGACTTCCACTAGTAAGCAGGGGCATTGCGGCGAGGTAACGGCCCTGCTTCTCTGGATGAGTCGCAAGGCGCCGACAGCCCACCCGGGCCTCGGCGCCGCCGCATGTCCCCCACACTCCCGTGTCCCACGACGTGCGCCGCGAGCCCCGTCCCCCACCGGAAGGTCCTCTGTGTCCGCCTCGCTCATCCGCCGCATCGCTTCCCCGAAGAAGGCCATCACCGGCGGCCTCGTCGCCGCCGCCGCTTCCGGCATGGTCTTCGCCGCGGCCCCCGCTCAGGCAGCCACCCCGACCACCGCGAAGGCCGCCGCCCCGGCCGCCGCTCCCGCCGCCGCCCCCGCGTCCGCCAAGGCGATCGCCAAGAAGAAGATCGCGGACCCGGCGCAGTTCGCCGCGTTCGACAAGATCGTCTCGCACGAGAGCGGCTGGAACCCGAGCGCCACCAACTCCTCGTCCGGCGCCTACGGCCTGGTCCAGGCCCTGCCCGGCTCGAAGATGGCCTCCGCGGGCGCCGACTGGAAGACCAACCCCGAGACCCAGATCGAGTGGGGTCTGAAGTACATGAACGAGCGCTACGGCAGCCCGGTCGGCGCCTGGAACCACTGGCAGGCCAACGGCTGGTACTGAGCCGCCGCGACCCGCCACCGCAGCATCCGAGAGGCGGCGACCCCTGTACGGGGTTGCCGCCTCCGGCGCGTCCGGGGCCCGTCACCGGGCCGTCGCGAACCACCGCGCGATCTTCGGCGCCGCCTTCGCGACCGACTCCATGTGCGGCACGCCGCCCTGGTCCACGACCGGGGCCCGTACGCCGTGCGCGGCGAGGTCCGCGGCACAGCTGCGGGCGTTGCCGATCGGCACGTCGGTGTCGCCGTGGGCGGCATAGAGGCGTACGGGGGCGTCGGGCTTCCAGGCGCACGAGCCGTCGTTCGCCTCGAGCACATCCTTCAGCGGGCCCACGGGATGTTTCATCTTCTCGTAGAAAGCGGGGGTGACCAGCTCCCGCACGGAACCGGGGAGCGCCCCGATGACCTCCTCCTCGCCGTGCCGGCCGTCGAAGAGCTTCTCGATCCGGCCCGCGTAGGGGGCACGGAACACGTCGGCGGGGTCCTTGTAGAGGGGATGCAGCCGGTTCTGGGCCACCAGGAAGTACGAGAGGTAGAAGACGCCGCTCGTGCCGTTGACCCGGCCGTCGTACAGGGCGGGGATCTCCTCGCCGGACAGGTCGTAGGGACCGCTGACGGGGGCCACCGCGCGCGGCGTGAACGGCGTGTCCTTGCCGCTCAGCTCTTTCGCCAGCGCCATCGCCACCTGCCCGCCCTGCGAGAAGCCGGTGAGGTAGAGATCGCCGGAGAGCCCGCGCCCCTCGCGCCGTGCCGCGGTGCGCGAGGCCCGCAGCATGTCCTCGGACGCGGTCACCGCCGAGCGCGTGTCCATGTACGGGTGGCGGCCGGGGCCCCTGCCGAGTCCGAGGTAGTCCGGGGCGGCGACGGCCTTGCCCGCCGCGGCGTGGAGATAGGGGGTGAGGCGGCCGAAGTCCTCGGCGACGGAGGGCGCGTAGTCGCGGTGGACCATGGTGCCGTGGGTGTCGGAGACGAGGCCGAGCCGTCGCTCGTGCGCCCGGCCCCCGGGGCTCTTCGGCAGCACGAACAGGCCGGTGGCGGTGGTGGGCCGGCCCTCGGGGCCGACGGTGCGGTAGGTGAGACGGTACGCCGTCACCCCGTACCGCACCGGTCCCGTGTCGAGCTTGCCCTCCTTGAGGTGGCGGACCACTTCGGCGCGGCTCAGCTCGGCCACCTGCGTGACCTTCAGGAGGTCGCCGCGGCCGGTGTGCCGGGGGTGCGCGGAGCCGTCGAGGGCCCCGGCGGCGGGCGCGGCGGCGAGTCCGGCGAGCAGGAGGGCGGCGAGGGCAACGGCCGTCCTGCGCGGTGAACGGGTGCGTACGGGCGTGGAGTTGGTCATGCCGACGACGCTACGGAGGGCCGGGGCGCCCGCGACATCCGAGAACCCCCCGGCCAGATGGTGTACTTACTACCACCCGGCGGGGGCCCGCCCCCGGAAGGACCCCTTCGCCGTGGTGCTCGCTAGAGCCGCTGGATGATCGTGCCGGTCGCCACCGCGCCGCCCGCGCACATGGTGATGAGCGCGAACTCCTTGTCCCTGCGCTCCAGTTCGTGCAGGGCCGTCGTGATCAGGCGGGCCCCCGTCGCGCCGACAGGGTGGCCGAGGGCGATCGCGCCGCCGTTCACGTTCACCTTCTCCAGGTCCTGCCCGAAGACCTGCGCCCAGCTCAACACCACCGACGCGAAAGCCTCGTTGATCTCGACGAGGTCGATGTCCTTCAGGGACATGCCCGCCTTGCCGAGCACCGCGCGCGTCGCGTCGACCGGCCCGTCCAGGTGGAAGTGCGGGTCGGCACCGACCAGCGCCTGGGCGACGATCCGGGCCCGCGGCTTCAGCTTCAGCGCCCGCGCCATCCGCTTGGACGCCCACATGAGGGCCGCCGCCCCGTCGGAGATCTGCGACGAGTTGCCCGCGGTGTGCACGGCGGTGGGCATGACCGGCTTGAGGCGGCCGAGCCCCTCCATGGTGGTGTCGCGCAGCCCCTCGTCGCGGTCGACCAGCCGCCACATGCCCTGCCCGGCGGCCTGCTCCTCCTCCGTGGTGGGCACCTGCACGGCGAACGTCTCGCGCTTGAAGCGCTCCTCGGCCCAGGCGACGGCCGCCCGCTCCTGGGAGATGAGGCCGAGCGAGTCCACGTTCTCGCGGGTGAGGCCGCGCCTGCGGGCGATGCGCTCGGCGGCCTCGAACTGGTTGGGCAGGTCGACGTTCCACTCGTCGGGGAAGGGCTTGCCGGGCCCGTGCTTGGACCCCGAGCCGAGCGGCACCCGCGACATCGCCTCGACGCCGCAGCTGATCCCGACGTCGATGACACCGGCCGCGACCATGTTGGCGACCATGTGGCTCGCCTGCTGGGAGGAGCCGCACTGGCAGTCGACGGTGGTCGCCGCGGTCTCGTACGGGAGTCCCATGGTGAGCCAGGCCGTGCGCGCCGGGTTCATGGACTGCTCACCGGCGTGCGTCACCGTGCCGCCGACGATCTGCTCGACGCAGTCGGCGTGGATTCCGGTGCGCCCGAGGAGTTCGCGATAGGTCTCGCCGAGCAGATAGGCGGGGTGGAGATTGGCGAGCGCGCCCCCGCGCTTGCCGATGGGCGTGCGTACTGCTTCGACGATGACGGGTTCCGCGGCCATGGGCTCGTCCTCTCCCTCCACGTCCCGCGAGCCGTCCCGGCGGCTCGCGAGTGGAACTAGTACGCGTTCTAGTTCTGTGCAGCAGTCTGCTGAGCCGGACCCCGGCGCCGCAAGAGTCTTGCACGCACCTTGCGCGGGACCCGCACGCAACCGGGCCGCCCTGGGCCTTGCCTCTTGTAGAACCCGTTACTACCTTGCGAGCGAACTGCCCTGATGGACCGTCAGAACCAAGCTCACGCCTGGAGTTGCCGATGCCCTGTCCAGCGCTGCCCGACGGGTTCGACTTCACCGATCCCGACCTGCTCCAAGACCGCGTGCCGCTGCCGGAGTTCGCACGGCTGCGGCAGACGGAACCGGTGCGCTGGATCGCCCAGCGGCCGCGGATATCCGGCTACGACGACGCGGGCTACTGGGCCGTCACGCGGCACGAGGACGTCAAGTACGTCTCCACGCACCCCGAGCTGTTCTCCTCCAACCTCAACACCGCCATCATCCGCTTCAACGAGTCGATCGAACGGGACCAGATCGAGGTCCAGAAGCTGATCATGCTGAACATGGACCCGCCCGAGCACACCCGGGTCCGCCAGATCGTCCAGCGCGGCTTCACCCCCCGCGCGATCCGCTCCCTGGAGGAGGCGCTGCGCTCCCGCGCCCACTCCATCGTCGAGACGGCGCTCGCCGGCGCGGCAGCGGACGGCTCCTTCGACTTCGTGACCAACGTCGCCGTCGAGCTCCCGCTCCAGGCCATCGCCGAGCTGATCGGCGTCCCCCAGGAGGACCGCTCGAAGATATTCGACTGGTCCAACAAGATGGCGGGGTACGACGACCCGGAGTACGCCATCACCGAGGAGATCGGCGCCGAGGCCGCGATGGAGATCGTCGCCTATGCGATGCATCTCGCCGCCGCCCGCAAGGAGTGCCCGGCCAAAGACATCGTCAGCCAGCTGGTGGCGGCCGAGGACGAGGGGAACCTCTCCGGCGACGAGTTCGGGTTCTTCGTGATCCTGCTCGCGGTCGCAGGAAACGAGACCACCCGCAACGCCATCACCCACGGCATGCACGCCTTCCTGACCCATCCGGACCAGTGGGAGCTCTACAAACGCGAGCGCCCCGTGACCACGGCGGAGGAGATCGTGCGGTGGGCCACCCCGGTGGTCTCCTTCCAGCGCACGGCCACCCAGGACACCGAGCTCGGCGGCGCCCTGATCAAGAAGGGCGACCGGGTCGGCATCTTCTACTCCTCGGCCAACCACGACCCCGACGTGTTCGAATCCCCGGAGCGGTTCGACATCACCCGCGACCCGAACCCGCACCTCGGCTTCGGCGGCGGAGGCCCACACTTCTGCCTCGGCAAGTCCCTGGCGGTCCTGGAGATCAACCTCATCTTCAACGCGATCGCCGACGCCATGCCCGGCCTGCACCTGACCGGCGACCCCCGCAGGCTCCGCTCGGCGTGGCTCAACGGCGTCAAGGAGCTCCAGGTCAGCACCGGCTGACCCGGCGCAAGGGAGGCGGGGGCACACCTCTCACGCCCCGCCCCCGCCTCCCCCGGACGGGTGAAGCGACCTATCAGGTCAATCACGTTTACTGAACCAACGTTTCCGTTGCACGAAGCGTCCTGAGAAGTGAACCTTGCCTCCCCTGGACTCGAACGGAAACGGTGGCCGTGGTCTCTGCCGACGTATCGCTCAGCCCGTCCGGCACCGCCCCCACCGGCCGGAACGCCCCCCTGCGGCCGTTCCTGCGGCGCCACCGCGTCCCGCTCCTCGCCACCCTCCCCACCCTTCCGCTGTACGCCGTCTGGGTGGCCTTTCTCGCCACGGGCGGCGGCGACCTCGCGGCGCAGGAGGCCTGGGCGCGGTTCGCCTCCGAGCACGGCACGGCCGCGTACAACCTCTTCTGGTACGGCGGCATGCACACCGCCAACTACAGCCTGATCTCGCCGTACCTGATGGCCGCCCTCGGCGTGCGGACCGTGACCGTGCTCTCCGGGGTGGCCGGGGCCTGGCTGGTCGCCGCCCTGATCGCCCGCACCGGCATCCGAAGACCGCTGTGGCCCGCGGTCCTC
The DNA here is from genome assembly GCF_055607265.1 of Streptomyces sp. NPDC037013. Taxonomy (NCBI): domain Bacteria; kingdom Bacillati; phylum Actinomycetota; class Actinomycetes; order Kitasatosporales; family Streptomycetaceae; genus Streptomyces; species Streptomyces sp. NPDC037013. The sequence goes on from NZ_JBVJRV010000003.1 coordinate 260,748, forward strand.
GCCTCGCTGGCGATCTGGTGCAACGTCGCCTCCGGCCGCACCACCTTCGCGCTCGGCCTCGCCTTCGGCCTCGCGGCCTGTCTGGCGCTGGTGCGCAGGCGGTGCGTGACGGCCGCCGTCGCCTGCTCGGCCCTCGCCACCATGGGCTCCCCGGTCGCGGGGCTCTTCCTCGTCGTGGCGGGCGCCGGCTACTTCTTCGTGCGCGACTGGGTGCGGGCGGCGGCGCTGATCCTGCCGCCGGTCCTGGTCGTGGCGGCGACCACGGTGCTCTTCCCCTTCACCGGCGAGCATCTGATGCCCTTCGACCGGATCTTCCCGCCCGTGCTGTTCAGCCTGGCCCTCATCCTGGCGGGGCCCCGCGAGTGGCGGGTGGTGCGGTGGGGCGCCGGCGTCTACGCGGTCGGCACCGTCCTCACGTACCTCATCCCCTCCCCCATCGGCACCAACGTCGAGCGGCTCGCTGAGCTGGTCGGGCCCGCCCTGCTGCTCGCCGCCCTGCTCGTCCCCGGCCTCACCCGGGCGCGCAGGATCGCCCTGACGGTGGCGCTCGTGCTCTCCTCGGCCTGGGTGGCGCAGAAGACCCTCGACGACCTCGCCGTGTCGACGAAGGTGCCGAAGTGGGCGGTCGACACCCACGGCGTCGTACGGGAACTGGAGCGCCTGGAGGCCAACCGCACCCGCGTCGAGGTCGTCCCGACCCGCAACCACCGGGAGGCCACCGCCCTCGCCCCGTACGTGAACATGGCGCGCGGCTGGAACCGCCAGCTCGACATCGAGCGCGGCCGCCTCTTCTACGACGGGTCGTTCTCCGCGGGCACCTACCGCAAGTGGCTCGACAAGTGGGCCGTCGGGTACGTGGTGCTGCCCGCGGGCAAACCGGACGGCTTCGCCGAGGACGAGGCGGCGCTGGTGGCGAGCGGGCCGAAGTGGCTCGAGCCGGTCTGGCACGACGCGCACTGGCAGATCTTCCGCGTCGAGAACCCGGTGCCGCTCGTCTCCGAGCCCGCGGCCGTCGTGCGCTCCACGGGGTCGAACGTCGTGGTGCGGGTGCCCGAGCGCGGCTCGGTGACGCTGCGTCTGGTGTACTCGCCGTGGCTGCGGGCCAACGGCGCCTGCCTGCGCCGCGAGGGCGAGTTCACGCGCCTCTCGGTTCCCGCGCCCGGCACGTACGAGATCAGCTCGGGGTACGGTCCTCCGCGGAGCCGCCCTTCGACGTGCCGCTGACGGCCGGCTCCCGCGCCCTCTCCGCCCGCGCCGCCTTGGCCGGCTGCCGCACCCGGGGCCCCGAGAGCAGATAGGTGAGGCCGAAGCCGAGGCCCACGACGGTCGCGCCGCCCACCGCGTCGAGCACCCAGTGGTTGCCGGTGCCCACGATCGCGGAGAGGGTGAAGAACGGGTGGATCAGGCCGAGCGCCTTCATCCACCACCGGGGCGCGATGACCGCGATGACCAGGCCGCACCAGAGGGACCAGCCGAAGTGCAGCGAGGGCATCGCCGCGTACTGGTTCGTGAGCTTGGTCAGCGTGCCGTAGTCGGGCTGCGTGAAGTCCTGCACGCCGTGCACCGTGTCGATGAAGCCGAGCCCGGGCATCAGCCGCGGCGGGGCCAGCGGATAGGCCCAGAAGCCGACGAGGGCGAGGACCGTCGCGAAGCCGAGCGCGGAGCGCGCCCAGCGGTAGTCGGCGGGCCTGCGGACGTACAGGACGCCGAGGATGGTCAGCGGCACCACGAAGTGGAACGACGTGTAGTAGAAGTTGAAGAAGTCCTCCATCCAGCCGGTCCGCGCCGTCAGATGGTTGAACCAGCGCTCCAGGTCGATGTGGAGGAATTGCTCGATCGCGTGGACCTGCTCGCCGTGGTGCTCGGCGGTGGCCCGCCCCCCGGAGATCGTGCCGCCCGTCGCCGCCAGCCTGACCTGCTGGTACGCGGAGTAGCCGACGCGGATCAGGAGCAGTTCGAGCAGGAGGTTCGGGCGGGTCAGGACGCGCCGCCAGAACGGGACGAGCGGCACCCGGCTCCAGCGGGCCGGGACGGGCTCGGCGTGCTCGGTGGGGATGGGCTCCCCGTACTGCGGGTGGGAGCGCGGCAGGAACGGCACGAGGACGGCCGTCGCGAGCGCCGCGATCAGCACGACGTTGTCCCGGATCGGCTCCATGACCGGCATGTTCGGCAGCATCATCGTGGCGGGCAGCGTCGAGACGAGGACGACGGCAACCGGCCACACGTACCGGTCCGACCGGCGCTTGCCGACCCGGCCGACCACCGCGAAGAGCACCCAGAGCAGCTGGTGCTGCCACGTCGTCGGCGATACGGCGACCGCGACGCAGCCGGTGATCGCGACGGCCAGGAGCAGCTGCCCGTCCCGCGCGTAGCGCACGGCCCGGCGCAGGCCGACCACGACGACGGCCGCGCTCAGGACGACGAAGAGCGCCGTCTCCAGCGGGCCCGTGAGGCCGAAGCGGAGCAGCATGCCGTGCAGCGACTGGTTGGCGGTGGCGTCCGGATGGGTGCCGAGGCCCGCGCCCGCGAGGTGGTGGAACCAGTACGTCGACGAGTCCTGCGGCATCGCCGCCCAGGTCAGCGCCGTGCAGGCGGCGAAGGCCGCGCCGGTGGACGCGGCCGCCTTCCTGCGGCCGGTGAACCAGAGCAGCGCCGCGAAGAGCAGCGCGGTGGGCTGCAGGGCCGCGCCGACGCCGATCAGGGCGCCGCCGACCCGTTCGTCGCGGACCGCGAAGAGGCCGAGGAGGACGAGCAGCACGGGGATGACGCTGGTCTGACCGAGGTGCAGGGTGTTGCGCACCGGCAGCGACAGGATGAGCAGGCTGATCGCGACGGGCGCGGCCAGCAGCGAGGTCCGCCGGGCGACGGGCTGCGGCAGCGCGCGGGCCGCGACCAGGCCGAGCACGGCGACGAGACCGAGGGTGCCGAACGTCCAGGCCCAGCCGAGGGCCTGCTCGCCCGAGCGCGCGAGCGGTTTGAGGACGAGGCCGGCGAAGGGCGGTCCGGTGAACTTGTCCCCGTCGTAGAAGGAGCCGTTGACGTGCAGGACGCCCTGCGGCCCGATCCAGGTCTCCAGATCGGTGAACCGCTCCCCCTTGGGGGTGCGCAGGACGTCGGCGACCTGCCGGGCCGCCAGGAAGGCCGCGATCAGCCAGAGGACGACCCGGGCCGTCGCGGTCCGCGCCCCGGGCCCACCCGGCCGGTCGGCGCCCACAGCATTGCCCGATCCCCTGTGCTCAACGTTCGCCACGCCCCGTCGGCCCTCCCGTCCCGTCCGTCATGTCAGCGACCCCGTCCGTGAAGGGCCGGTGAAGGGCCCGAGAGTTCCGCGCCCTGATGTGAGACGCACGCAACCACCTTTTCACCTGGCAGCCACATCGCTTTCCATCGGCCCCCGGGCGCTTTGACCCGAACGGGGTGTCCTTAGGGCCCTTCGGGGGTGGGCCCCACCCGAACGCACCAGGGACGACACCCCGAATTCCAGGATCGCGCGTCGGGCCGCAGCGTGCGGTTCCCGGCCGGAGCCGCGACATAGATCACAAAGGCGCCTTATCCCCGCAGTCTGCGGAAACACCGTTTGACCTGGACAGAAGCGGTTTCCGCGCGCTGTGCGGCCGAACGGACACCGACCGTAATGATGCTCCTTGCACCTATGGTCGCTTTTCGGGCCGCCCCCGGTGACCGGGTGCGGCCCCGCCCTTGTCGTCGACCGAGAGCAGGCGAGCGAACCCTTGGCGAGCGCCACACCCGTCGCCCTACGGAAGCCCGAGTCCCCGGGGGGACCGCGATCCTCACGGGAACACCTGCCCCCGGCAGGACGCCCCGCCGGATCCCGCGCGGAAGCCGCCGGTGACGTCACCGTCACCGACCCCGCGATGGTGAGGCGCGCGGTGAAGGCGGCCGCCCTCGGCAACGCGATGGAGTGGTTCGACTTCGGCGTCTACAGCTACATCGCCGTGACGCTCGGCAAGGTCTTCTTCCCCTCGGGCAACCCGACGGCCCAGTTGCTCTCCACCTTCGGCGCCTTCGCCGCCGCCTTCCTGATCCGGCCGCTCGGCGGCATGGTCTTCGGCCCGCTCGGCGACCGCGTCGGCCGCCAGAAGGTCCTCGCGCTCACCATGATCATGATGGCCGCGGGCACCTTCGCGATCGGCCTGATCCCGTCGTACGCGTCGATCGGCGTCGGCGCGCCGATCCTGCTCCTGCTCGCCCGCCTGGTCCAGGGCTTCTCGACCGGCGGCGAGTACGCAGGGGCCTCGACCTTCATCGCCGAGTACGCCCCCGACAAGAAGCGGGGCTTCCTCGGCAGCTGGCTGGAGTTCGGCACGCTGGCGGGCTACATCGGCGGCGCGGGCCTGGTCACCCTGATGACGGCGCTCCTCTCCACCGACGACCTCCTCTCCTGGGGCTGGCGCATCCCGTTCCTGATCGCGGGCCCGATGGGCCTGATCGGCCTCTACCTGCGGATGAAGCTGGAGGAGACCCCGGCGTTCGCCGCCGAACTGGAGAAGGCCCACAAGGACGAGCAGACCCGCGCGAAGGTACGCCTGCGCGACATGGTCGCGGGCCAGTGGAAGGCCCTGCTCCTCTGCATGGGCCTGGTCCTGGTCTTCAACGTCACGGACTACATGCTGCTGTCGTACATGCCGAGCTATCTGACCAGCGAGCTCAAGTACGACGAGACGCACGGGCTGCTGGTCATCCTGGCCGTCATGGCGCTGATGATGTGCGTCCAGCCGTTCATGGGCGCACTCACCGACCGCGTCGGCCGCCGCCCGGTCATCGCCGCGGGCTGCGCCGGCTTCCTGCTGCTCTCCGTCCCCGCCATGCTCCTGATCCGCGACGGCTCCCTGTGGGCGATCGCGCTGGGCCTGGGCGCCCTCGGCCTGCTCCTGGTCTGCTTCACGGCCTCGATGCCGTCGACCCTCCCCGCCCTCTTCCCGACGAAGGTCCGCTACGGCTCCCTCTCCATCGGCTTCAACATCTCCGTCTCCGTCTTCGGCGGCACGACCCCGCTGATCGTGACGGCGCTGATCGGCGCGACGGGCGACAAGATGATGCCCGCGTACTACATGATGGCCGCGGCCGTGGTCGGCGGAATCGCCGTCTGGTACATGACGGAATCGGCCCGCCAGCCCCTCCCGGGCTCACCCCCGTCGGTGGAGACCGAAGCGGAAGCGGTGGCGCTGCGCGGGGGCGGGCGCTGAGGGGTCACCTTCCGGCCTTCGCACCCGCCCCACCCCGTCTCGTCTCGGGCAACCACCGCGCCCCGAACTCCCACACGGCGTAGGCTACTTAGCGAAGCTAACTGGTCAGTCGAAGGGACCGTACGAGCCGCATGAACCAGCAGCAGTGGAACTCCGTCGACGCCTACTTCACCGACCTCCTCACCCCGGCCGACGACGCCCTCGCCGCGGCCCAGCGCGACAGCGACGCCGCCGGCCTCCCGCGGATCAGCGTCGCCCCGAACCAGGGCAAGCTGCTCCACCTCCTCGCCCAGCTCCAGGGCGCCCGCCGCATCCTGGAGATCGGCACCCTCGGCGGTTACAGCACCATCTGGCTGGCCCGCGCCCTCCCCGCCGACGGCCGCCTCATCACCCTCGAATACAGCCCCGAACACGCGGACGTGGCCCGCGGCAACCTCGTCCGCGCCGGCCTCGACAAGATCGTCGAGGTGCGCGTGGGCCCCGCGCTCGACTCGCTCACGGCACTCGGCGCCGCCCACTCCGCCGACCCCGACCCCTTCGACTTCGTCTTCATCGACGCGGACAAGGTCAACAATCCTCGCTACCTGGAGTGGGCGCTCGAACTGACCCGCCCCGGCAGCCTGATCGTCCTCGACAACGTCGTCCGCAACGGCGCCGTCACCGACGCGTCGAGCACCGACCCCGGCGTGCTCGGCACCCGCGCCGCCCTGGAGATCATGGCCGAGCACCCACGGCTGAGCGCCACGGCGATCCAGACGGTGGGCACCAAGGGGTACGACGGCTTCGCGCTGGCCCGCGTAGTCGACTGACCCGCGAATGATCCACGGCCGGCGGTCTCAACCCTCGTGGTAGAAACCGACGTTCACGCTCCGCGGCCCCGACCTGTCCTGGATGACGATCTCGCCGGAGCCGCCCCGGGCGAGGGGGGGGGGGACCCCGCGGGGGGGGGGGGGGGTGGGCCCCGCTGGGAACCCCCACACCTTCCCCGACGGGGTTGGGGTTTGGATGCGTCAGCAAGCGAAAGGACAGACCA
>NZ_JBVJRV010000003.1:266997-1065433 GCF_055607265.1 Streptomyces sp. NPDC037013
CAGAGGGTGCCACAGGGCTCGCGCCCCAGACCTGTGTGGGAAACGCACCTTCCCCTTCTCCGCGTTCCTGCTTGTTCGTGGGGCGCGCTCTCGCCCCCCCCGCCCCCGCGGACACCACCCGCACCTCCGAGGCCGGATCGGGGTTCGAGCCGCGCAGCCAGCTGACGGACCAGGCCCCGTCGGGCCCGCAGCGGAACTCCAGGTGCGTACGGGAGATGAACAGCCAGTCGTCGGGCGTCACGAGACGGCACACGCTCCGGTCCCGCCCGACGCGCAGCACCGCGCCCGGTTCGCTCGGCGCCTCGGCCATGAGCATGCCTGCGGTCGCCCCCGCGTCCGCCCCGGACACCGCGACCATGGTCAGCTCCAGCACGTCGGTACGCTCCTTCGGCTCAGCTCCGGCCCACATCCAAATCACCGCGGCGCGAGCCTGGTTGGAGCGTCGCGCGCTGCCGCATCCTAAGTGCCCGACCGGGCGGGGCGCACGACCCCTGGGACATTGCCGCCCGGGCCGCCGCTCGGCCTGAGGCCGTACGACCTCGACGAGGTGGCGCGGGACCGGCGGGAGCGCCACCCGTGGCGGAGAGCGGGCGGGCCCGTTTGGCGCGCCGTTTCCGGGCAACTCGAACCGGGGTACGGGGTGCCGAGGCCCACCGGGTCTCGCGCCCAGGCCGATCCCCGAGCGAGAAGGCACCCACTCATGTCCACAGTCCTGATCATCGCTCTGATCGTGGTCGTCGTGGCTCTCCTGGCCGTCGGCGCCCTCGCCGTGATGAACGGCAAGCGGGGCGCGGGCGGCAAGCACGGACTCAAACGCCGCTTCGGACCCGAGTACGACCGCGCGGTCGCCCGGCACGACGGTGACACCAAGGCCGCCGAACGCGACCTGGGCGAGCGCGTGAAGCGGCACGGTTCGCTGCGCATCCGTCCCCTGGAGCCGGCGGCGCGCGAGCAGTACACGGCCCGCTGGACCGTCGCCCAGGAGCGCTTCGTCGACTCCCCCCGTGAGGCGGTGGCCGAAGCCGACCGGCTCATCGCCGAGCTGGCAGGGGCCCGTGGCTTCCCGGACGCCGGGCACTACGAGGACCAGGTCGAGGCGCTCTCGGTGCACCACGCCCACCACGTGCACGGCTACCGCAAGGTGCACCGTGCGGCCCTCGCCACGACGGGCCCCGAGGAGGGCAGGACCGGCACCATGGGCGGCACCCTCTCCGGTACCGACGCCGACGTCGCGTCCGGTACGGAGGAGATGCGCGCCGCCATGATCGAGGCGCGGGGTCTCTTCGACGCCCTGGTCTCGGAGCAGCGCTCCGACGCCGACGCCGTACGCGGCGACCGGCACCGCACCGACAAGCGTTCCACCGGCATCACCAAGGGAGTCCAGCATGGCTGAGCCGTCCGCTCTCTTCCCGCCCGACGCACGCGACAAGCTGACGCTGCGCCTCCAGAACGCCGTGAACGGCTTCGTCGACGCCCCGCGGACCGCCGTGGAGAACGCCGACCGCATCCTGGAGGAAGCGATCACCGATCTGACCCACATCCTCGCCGAACGGCGCCGCACCCTGCGCACGAGCTGGCAGAACCCGACCGCCGAGGGCACCCCCGGCGAGCCCCCGGCCCCCGGGTCCGCGATCCCTCCATCCGGCGCCACGACGGCCGGCACGGGCGATACAGGTACCGGCACGACGGCCGACACGGGCGACACGGAGCAACTCCGCCTCGCCCTGCGCGACTACCGCGAGACGGCCGAGCGCCTGCTGCGCCTGTAGGCGAGCAACAGCACAGCAACCACGCGAGCGAGCCCCAGGGATTGTCGAAGGCAGAAGACCTCCGGCAATCCCGGGGCTCACCCATGCCCACGCCCTGCCCGGCCCGCCCCGTCCGGTCACCCGGTGACCGCGTCCGGCAGGATGGGCCCATGAGCGTAGTCAAGATCAACGTACTGACCGTCCCCGCCGAGCAGCGGGAAACCCTCGAGAAGCGCTTCGCCTCCCGCGCGGGCTCCGTCGAGAACTCGGACGGCTTCGAGTGGTTCGAACTCCTGCGCCCCATCGAGGGCACCGACGACTACCTGGTCTACACGCGCTGGCGCGACGAGGAGTCGTTCCAGGCCTGGATGGAGGGCCCGATGAAGTCGGCCCACCAGGGCGGCGGCGACCGCCCGAAGCCGGCCGCGAGCGGCTCGACGGTGTGGTCCTTCGAGGTCGTCCAGCAGGCGGCACCCAAGAACGGGTGAAGCGGCGCGTCTCAGGACGCGTGGGCCGGTGTCGCGCCGTTGTGGGGGCGTTCCGACTCGGAGCCGCAGAGTTCGGAGCTGAGTTGGCGGACCAGGTGGGTCAGGTCGGTCGGGCGGTCGGGGCTCCACCAGTCGCCGAGGAGCTCCGACAGGGACTCCTCGCGGGCCTCGGCGAGCCTGCCCGCGACCTCGCGGCCCCGGTCGGTCAGGACCATCTCCGGGCCGCGCCGTTCCGCGAGCCGCCGCTCCTCGACCTGGCGGGCGGCGGCCGTGATGACGGTCAACGGCACCGTGGTGCGCTCGGCGAGGACACCGGGCTCCACGGAGCCGTGCCGGACGATGCGCAGGAGCAGCCAGCTCGCCGCGGGCAGCAGGTCGTAGCCGGCCCGCTCGGTGATCGTCGCGTAGATCGCGCGCTGCCCCTCGCGCGTCCCGAGCACCGAAAGGGCCCGTGCGCACTCGTCGTACGACGAACGCTCCACGGGGTTGCTCGCCAGCGTCTGTGTCGTGTCCGGTGCCGTCACCGAGACGCGCAGCTTGTCCTCGCGCAGGAACCAGGCGAGGACGAAGGCGGCCAGGGCGACCGGCGCCGCGTACAGGAAGACGTCCGTGATCGACGAGGCGTACGCGTGCAGGGCGCTGGGGCGCAGGTCGGCGGGGAGGCGTGAGATGCCGCGGGGGTCGGCCTTCAGAGTGTCCACGTTCAGACCCGGCGGCAGCTGCTGGCCCGCGAGGGCGTCGGTCAGCTTGGTGCCGAGCCGGTTGGTGAAGATCGTGCCGAAGATCGCGACTCCGAAGGAGGCGCCGATCGAGCGGAAGAACGTGGCGCCCGACGTCGCGACACCCAGGTCCTCGTAGCTCACCGCGTTCTGCACGATGAGGACGAGTACCTGCATCACCAGGCCGAGTCCCAGGCCGAAGACGAAGAAGTACGCGCTCATCTCGCCCGTACCGCTGTGCTCGTCCAGCCGGTGGAGCAGGAGCAGCCCGACCGTGGTGACGGCCGTGCCCGCCACGGGGAAGACCTTCCAGCGGCCGGTGCGGCTGACGATCTGCCCGGACGCGGTGGTGGACAGGAGCATGCCGGCCACCATCGGCAGCATGTGCACGCCCGACATGGTCGGCGTCACCCCCTGCACGACCTGCAGGAACGTCGGCAGGTACGTCATCGCGCCGAACATCGCGAAGCCCACGATGAAGCTGATCACCGCGGAGAGGGTGAAGGTGCGGATCCGGAACAGCTTCAGCGGGAGCACCGGTTCGGCGGCCTTGCGCTCCACCGCCACGAACGCCGCGGCGAGGACCGCGCCCAGCACCGCGAGGCCGATGATCTGCGGCGAACCCCAGGCCCACGTGGTGCCGCCGAGCGAGGCGACCAGGACCAGACAGGTGGCGACGGACGCGATGAGGAACGTGCCGAGGTAGTCGATGGTGTGCCGGGTGTCGCGCACCGGGATGTGCAGCGTGGTGACGATGACGAGGAGGGCGATCGCGCCGATGGGCAGGTTCACGTAGAAGACCCAGCGCCAGCTGAGGTGCTCGGTGAAGAGACCGCCGAGCAGCGGCCCGAGGACACTGGTCGCGCCGAAGACGGCGCCGAACAGCCCCTGGTACTTGCCGCGTTCGCGCGGTGACACGAGGTCGCCGACGATCGCCATGGACAGCACCATGAGCCCGCCGCCGCCGAGTCCCTGGAGCGCGCGGAAGCCGATGAGCTGCGGCATGTTCTGCGCCATGCCGCACAGCGCCGAACCCACGAGGAAGAGCACGATCGCGGTGAGGAAGAGCTTCTTCCGCCCGTACTGGTCGCCGAGCTTGCCCCAGAGCGGGGTCGCGGCCGTCGCGGCCAGCATGTACGCGGTGACGACCCAGGAGAGGTGGTCCATGCCGCCGAGATCACTGACGATCGTCGGCAGTGCCGTGGAGACGATGGTCTGGTCGAGAGCCGCGAGCAGCATCCCGAGAAGCAGCGCGCCGATGGAGACCAGGACGCCGCCGTGCGGGGACCCGTTTCCGGCCCTGACCGGCACGGCACCGGGCTCCGGCCCGGCGGGGCGGGCGCTGACATCCTCCGTCATGGACACCTCCCAGGGGTCCGTCCTTCTCTTTCCATCCTGGTCCGTGTCTCCGGTTATGGCCTGTTGAAGCAGGGGTCTGCATAATCTCTGGCGAGCTCTTGGGGAGGGCGGGGCGGTGGGGGGCCGGGACGGTGGGGGCGGGACAGCGGAGGTCTGGCGGCGGAGAGGCTGAGCGGCGGAGGGGAGGGACGGCCGGTGAGCGGAGGGGATGGGCGGGGCGGGCGGTACGGGCAGGGCCGCCGGGACGGGGGCGCGGAACGCGAAGGTCCCGCCGAGCGCGACGGAGTGGGCGGCGAGCGGCCGGAGCAGGGGCTACGCGGCGCGGAGGCTCCGCAGGGTGCGCAGGGTGCTCCGGGTGCGCAGGGTGCTCCGGGTGCTCCGGGTGCTCCGGGTCCGCGCGGCAGCCAGGTTCCGCGCGACGCGCAAGGCCCATGCAACTCCCGGGCTCCGCACGAGACGCAAGGTCCGCGCAACACGCAGGACACCCAGGGCGCGCGGAACACCCAGGGCGCGCAGGAGACCCCGGGCACGCGGGACGCCCAGGGCACGCAGGTTCGGCCCGAAGGGCAGCGTCCGCCCGGTGCGCAGGGCCGGGCCGACGGGGACGGGGGGCGGCGGTGTTCGCGGTGCGGCGGCGGGGATGTGGGCGGGCCGGGAGATGCCGGGACTGCCGGCACTTGTGGTTGTGCGCCGCGCGCCTTTGAGGCCGAGGCCGAGGCCGACGCCACGCGTCGGAAACGGAGCCAGGTCCGGTCGGCCGAGGCGGCCGTCGCGGAGGACTTCACTCCGTTGCGGATACGTCCCTACGTATCCCTGCCCGACCCAGACGGCTCCACGGACGAGCCCCCGCCTCTGCCGCCCCGGGGAGCGGACCGCCCGCCGCCGGCCACGGCGGACGTACGCCCGGTCGCCACGGGTGAGGCACGGACACCCCAGCCCGCAGCCGAGGCCTCCTCGCACGAGCGGTCCGCCCGTGAGCGCCCCTATCTCCTGCTCGCCGGGGCCGGCGTCGCGGCGGCCGTCACCGCCGCCGTGGTCTTCGCCGTCGGGCTCGTCTCGTCGGCCACGGACGGGTCGAACCGGGACCGGTCACTGCCGGGCGGCGACGCGGCGTCGGCGTACGCGGACCCGACGAAGCCCGCACCGCCCTCGGCGAGGGCCGTCAGGTCGGCCTCGCGAACGCCCTCCGCGCCGCCGAGCCCGAAAACGCTCCCCACACCCACACCCACACCCACGCGCTCGTCCCCGCCGCCCTCGTCCTCGCCGCCCCCGCACACGGCGCGCGCGACGGGTTCCGTCGGTACGGATGCGTCGCCCGCGCCTCCCCGCAGGACGGCCGACACGACCTTGCGGGAGGGCGACAAGGGGCCTGAGGTCGCCGAACTACAGGGCAGGCTCATGCAGTTGTACCTGTACATCGGCGAGCGGGACGGCATGTACTCCTCTCAGGTCACCGAGGCCGTCGTCCGCTACCAGTGGGCGCGCGGCCTGCGGGACGACGCCCCGGGCGAGTACGGCCGCCAGACGCGTCGCAGCCTGGAGTCGGAGACGACGGAACCCTGATCCCCGTCGGCCGAGACGGGTCCGCCGGCCGACGGGCCGTGAAGTTTTTCCGGTACGTGGGCGGCGGGCGCGGCGAGTCGGCGTAGCGTGGTGTGCCGGTCGCCGCGGCGGCCGAAGGGGGCGACCGCCGCCCATTCGGGAGGCGACGGCCGCCGGGCGCGCGAGGAGCGAGGCTCCCCCTCGTCGGCTCCTCACGCGGGGTCCTCCGCAGGGGATCGCGGGAGGTCTCCCCGGGGGAGGACCGAGCTGGAGCCGCGTGGTCGGCGGTGCGGCTCCAGCGGTCCGCCGGACATCCGGTCGACGTCGGCCACGAGTGTGGAGCAGGCGGGACGGATGCCGGTGCGGTCACGGAGCTTTGTCCCAACTCCTCGGCGAATATAGCGGGTTGGCCCGCATGATCGGAACATCGCCTGACCTGGCATTTCTCACGGTACGCGACCGGTGCGCCGCGCCTCTGCGCCCGGCTCAGGACCCGGGCGGCTTGAACTCCGGTGGCGTCTGGGGGCGTCGGCCGGTGAGCCGGGTGATCAGATCGGCGCACAGGTCACGGATCTTGACGTTGCGGTTCTGCGAGGCGGCGCGCAGGATCGCGAACGCCTCGGTGCTGGGGCAGCGTTGCTGGGCCATGATGATGCCGACGGCCTGGTCGATGATGCTCCGGTGGCGCAGCGCCGCCCGCACGTCGGCGGTCAACTGGCGCGAACGCACCATGCGGTGGGCCAGTTCGATGGCTCCGGTGGCCTCGGAGGCCAGGGCGCGCAGCGCGGAGTGGTCGGCGGCCTCCAGGGCGTGCGGGAGCGGCGCGTACAGGTTCAGGGCGCCGGCGGTGTCGGTGTGGGCGGCGATCGGGAACGACAGGGAGGACCTGGTGCCCACGGCCACGGCGTACGCGGGGTAGCTGCCCCAGCGCGCCTCCTCCATCAGGTCGGCGACGTACACCTCCTCGCCGGAGCGCAGGGCCTGGAGGCAGGGTCCGGCGTCCAGGCCGTACTGCTTCTCGTCCAGGTGGGCGGCGCTGGTGCCGACGCTGGTGACGGTGAGGAACTCCCCCGCCCGCAGCAGCGTGATGCCACAGCCGTCCGCGCCCCGCGCGTGGCGCAGGGCCGCCTCGGCCAGGGCGCGCAGGAGGCCGTCCAGGGTCTCGGTGTCCAGCAGCAGGTTGACCACGCTGGTGGTGGTGTCGTCCGGTTCGACGTGCGCGCAGGCCATCAGGATTCCGTCCCGCGGGCCGCGCGGCCCGCTGCGGGGCAGCGGGTGTGCGGGAGGGGAACCAGAGGTGGAAGAGGAGAGAGGGGTACGCCGATGAGGGACCGCATCCCTCACAGTCCTGCCGCGGCCCCGCTCTACGCAACCCCGCCCGCTCTGCGCGACCCCGGGCTCAGCCGAACGTCAGGCGGATCGTCCCGTCGCCCGCGTCGGCGACCCGAACACCGGAAAGGTCCTCGACGTGCACCGTTGGGGCGAACTCGGCGGCCCGGGAGCCGACGCCCACGACCCGCATGCCGGCCGCGCGGCCCGCGAGTATCCCGGCCTCGGAGTCCTCGAAGACCACGCACTCCGCCGGATCGAAGCCGAGCGCGGCGGCACCCTTGAGGAACCCCTCGGGGTCGGGCTTGCTCGCGCTCACGCTCTCCGCGGTCACCCGTACGTCGGGCAGCGCAAGACCGGCAGCGGCCATCCGCCCGGTGGACAGGGGTACGTCGGCGGAGGTCACGAGCGCGTGCGGCAGGCGCAGGTCGGCCAGGGCCGCCATGAACGCGGGCGCGCCCGGAACCGGTACGACGCCCTCCATGTCGGAGGTCTCCGCGGCGAGCATCTCGCGGTTCTCCGCGTAGTTCTCCTCCATGGGCCGGTCCGGCAGCAGCACCGCCATGGAGGCGTAGCCCTGGCGCCCGTGGACGACCTTGATGACCTCGTCGAAGTCGAGGCCGTGCCGCGCCGCCCAGCGCCGCCAGCAGCGCTCGACCACCGCGTCGGAGTTGACGAGAGTGCCGTCCATGTCGAGGAGAACGGCCCGCGCGGTCAGAACGGGTGCGACGGGGTCGGCGGTCGTGGCCGTCATCGGGTGCTCCAGAGCGCAGAGGCGGCGGAAGATCAAGGCGGCCCCGCCCGCCGGTCAGGGAGTACGGGCGGAGCCACTTTGTTCCTGCACGGTACAAAATAAGCCCGGCAAAAGCCAACGCCGCAGGTCAGACCCCTCAAGCCGCCCAAATGGGACCCGCTGCGGCGTGCTGAGGCGACTGACGGGGACCCTGCGAGACCGGCACCGGAACCGAAGTCCCCGACATCGGCGCCGGCACCGCTTCACCCCTCCCGCACGACACACGAAGGCCCGCCCCGCGTCACGCGATCGCCTCGTACAGGCTCCACACCCCGAGCCCCAGCATCAGCAGCGCCGCGATCTTCGTGATGAGCGCGAGCGGCACCCGCTTCATCAGGGCCTTTCCGCCGACGATGCCGAGTCCGGCGACCGCCCACAGGGCGAGTACGGCGCCGAGGCCGACGGAGAGCGGGTCGTCGTAGCGGGCCGCCATGTTCGCGGTCATGATCTGCGTCAGGTCACCGAACTCGGCGACCAGGATGAGCATGAACCCGGCCCCCGCGACCTTCCAGAAGCTCTGGTCCGCGGGCTGCTTGACCTCTTCCTCGTCGTCGCCGCCCTTGAGCAGCAGCATCGCGGCGCCCCCGAGGAAGAGGACGCCCGTCAACGCCTGCACCAGCTGCTGCGGCAGCAGGGTCAGGACACTGCCCGCCGCGACGGCGAGCACGACATGGAGGGCGAAGGCGGCGGCCACGCCGGCGAAGACGTACGAGGCGCGGTAGCGCGTGCCCAGGACGAGCCCGGCCAGGGCCGTCTTGTCGGGCAGCTCGGCCAGGAAGACGACGCCGAAGACGAGCGCCGTCACGCTGATGCTGATCAAGGTTCCTCAATCGGTCGGGGCCGCCCCACCGAGAGTGTTCCACCGCTTCGCGTACGACACCTCGGCACGGCAGCGCACACGGACGCACACGGATGTGCGCGTCTCGGCGTACGCGGGTGCGTACGCCGGGCACTGCTTGCCGAAGGTCTCGCTGGCCTGCCCCACGGGGCCTGCCTCCGGGCGCCGGCTCAGACGAGCTGAGCAGTATGTCGACGGTCCGGCGAAGAGCTACTCCCCTTCTGCGCCATCCATGGTACGCGACGCCGCAGGTACGGGGCCTCCTCCCGGCCACTCGACGCCATGGAGCGCCGCACGCCGTACGCCGTACGCCGTACGCCGCCACTGAACCCCGTCCCGCCCAGTCGCGCCCCGGGGGACGTCCCCCGGACACGGGACACGAGCCCCCTGGCCCACCCCCCAAACACCCCAAACCACCCGCGTCGCCCTCCCGCCCCAACTCCCCCTGCTCGCCCACCACATGACACCGCGCCAGAACTATTGAATTCGGCACCTGTTTGACGCGACCCTGTCACCAGCTGCACACCCACGGGCAACCCCACCACGCAACTCTGACCGCCCCACCGGTCAACCGCCCCCCACACCAAGGGAGTTCACATGTCCGTCGTCTACGCGCGTCGACACACCCGGCCCGCCTTCGCCGCCGCGGCCGTCGCCCTGGCTTCCGCCACCGCCCTCCTCACCGGCACCCCCGCCCAGGCCGCGCCGCCCGCCCCGGTCAGTGCCGCCACGGCCCGCACCTACCTCGGCGAGCTGACCGTGAAGGCCGAGGGCTCGTCCGACGGGTACAGCCGCGACAAGTTCCCGCACTGGAGCACGCAGTCCGGTACCTGCAACACCCGTGAGGTCGTCCTCAAGCGCGACGGCACCGACGTCCGGCAGGACGCCTCCTGCGCCGCCACCTCCGGCACCTGGAAGTCCGCCTACGACGGGGCCACTTGGACGGTCGCGTCCGACCTCGACATCGACCACGTCGTACCGCTCTCCGAGGCCTGGAAGTCCGGCGCGAGCGGCTGGACCACCGCGCAGCGCGAGGGCTTCGCCAACGACCTGACCCGGCCCCAGCTGATCGCCGTCACCGACAACGTCAACCAGGCCAAGGGCGACCAGGACCCCGCCGAGTGGCTGCCGCCCACCGCCTCGTACCACTGCTACTACGCGCGGATGTGGGTGGACGTGAAGCACTACTACAAGCTCACCGTGAACTCCGAGGAGAAGAGCGCGCTCTCCTCGATCCTCGGCCGCTGCTGATCCGGCCGACGGACACCGGAAACCTGGAACCGGCCCGCCCTTCTCCGGCGTTCCGTACCGTACGGGGCGACGGAGGAGGGTGATCACCTGTGGCACGGCTACGCCTTGGTCCACTGCTGAGGTACGTCGACGGGTCCACGGCGACCGTCTGGGTCGAGGCCGACCGGCCCTGCACCGCCGAGGTGCGGTGTGCGGACGGCGCGCGCGGCGCGGCGCGCACCTTCCAGGTCGCGGGCCACCACTACGCGCTCGTCCCGGTCACCGGGCTGACCCCCGGCACGGAGACGGCGTACGAGGTGCGGCTCGGCGAAGGGGTTCGGTCCGGCGAGGAGTCGCGGCTCGGCGAGGAGGCGCGGGACGCCGTCTGGCCGCTGCCCGACTCGCCCTTCCCGCCGAGCACCATCCGCACGCCCGCGGCGGCAGATGACCGCGCGAGAGCCGGTGACCCCGCGGGAGCCCATGACGCAGCGGGGGCCGACGACGTGGAGCTGCGGGTCACGTTCGGCTCCTGCCGGTGGGCCGCGCCGCCCTCCGGCGAGGACGATCCCGTCGGCCCCGACGCGCTGGACACGCTCGCCGCCCGCATCGCCGCCGATCCGGCCGCCGAGCGCCCGGACGTCCTGGTGCTCCTGGGCGACCAGGTGTACGCGGACCAGACCTCCAAGGCCACCCGCCGCTGGCTCGCCGCCCGCCGGGACCTCGCCGAACCGCCGGGCGCGCAGGTCGCGGATTACGAGGAGTACACCCACCTCTACTACGAGTCCTGGCTCGACCCCGAGGTCCGCTGGCTGCTGTCGACCGTCCCCAGTTGCATGATCTTCGACGACCACGACGTGATCGACGACTGGAACACCAGCGCCGCCTGGCTCGCCGAGATGCGGGCCACGCCCTGGTGGCGCGAGCGCCTGCTCAGCGGCCTGATGTCGTACTGGGTCCACCAGCACCTCGGCAATTTGCCGCCCGGGGAACTCGCCCGCGACAAGGTCTACGCCTCCGTGTGCGCGGCCCCGGACGGCACGGACGCGCTGCGCGCCTTCGTCTCCGCGGCCGACGCGGACGCGACCGCCGCCCGCTGGAGCTACCGGCGGGACTTCGGGCGCGTACGCCTGTTGATGGTCGACACCCGCGCGGCCCGCGTCCTGGCGGAGGACGGGCGCGCCATGCTCGACGCCGAGGAGGCCCGCTGGCTGCGCGAACAGGCGCTGGCCGACCCGGGCGGCTGCGACCACCTCCTCATCGGCACGTCTCTGCCCTGGCTGCTGCCCCACCTCATCCACGACGCCGAGGGGTGGAACGCCGCGCTCTGCCGGGGCGGGCGCGGTGACCGCTGGGCGCGCTTCGGCGAGAACCTGCGCCGGCGCTCGGACCTGGAGCACTGGGCCGCCTTCCCCGCCTCCTTCGAGGCGCTCACCGAACTGATCACGGAGGCCGGTTCGGGGGCGCGGGCCCCGGCGACGGTCTGCGTGCTCTCCGGTGACGTCCACCACGCCTACGTCGCCGAGCCGAGCTGGCCCGCGGGGCAGGGCCCGGCGGCGCGCGTCCTGCAGCTGACGTGCTCCCCCGTCCACAACTCCATCCCCGCGTCGGTCAGGCTCGGCTTCCGGTTCGGCTGGAGCCGGACGGGACGGGCCCTCGGGCGGCGGTTCGCGCGGCACGGCGGGGTGACGCAGGCGGGCATCGACTGGCGCAGGACGGGCGGGCCGTGGTTCGGCAACCAGCTCATGACGCTGACGCTGCGCGGCCGTTCGGCACGGCTGCGGCTCGACCAGGCACGGGCGGTGCGGGGCGGCGGGGCACGGCTGGAGACGGCCACGGAGCGGGGGCTTTCGTGAAGGGGGGCGGGTGAGCAGGGTCGTACGAGCGGTTCGCACGCCGCGTCTGTACGGAGTCACGGGGCTACGGAGTTACGGGAGCTCGTTCCCCGAGCCTCCACCGCCCCGTATCCGCACCGGACCCACACCTTGCGTCCGCACCCGGCCCACAGGCCGTATCCACACTGGTCACACCGGTCACGCGAGACCCACCTGCCACAGGTCATGCCCGGAAGCGCATCCTCCGGCGGGCTGGACATCGGGGCGTCCGACGGCATGATGAGGCGGGCTTTCCTCGTCCAGCATCCCCTATGCCCCGGGAGCACCGCTTTTGTCCGCGCCCAAATCCGCGCCCGTACCCAGAACCGCATCCGCATCCGCATCCGGGCCCGCACCCGGCACCACGTCCGCTCTCGCCCTGGTCGGGGCCGGCCCCCGCGGCACCAGCGTGCTCGAACGGCTCTGCGCGTCGGCGGCCGAACTCCTCTCCCCCGGGGCGTGCCTGACGGTCCACGTCGTCGACCCCGCCCCGCCGGGCGCGGGCCAGGTATGGCGGACGGCACAGCCCGCCGAGCTCCTGATGAACACCGTTGCCTCCCAGGTGACCCTCTACACGGACGCGAGCGTCGACTGCTCCGGGCCGATACGGCCGGGCCCGAGCCTGTACGAGTGGGCCGCGCGAGGGCACGCGCCGGGGCTCGGTCCCGACGACTATCCGACCCGCGCCTGTTACGGCCGTTATCTGGAGTGGGTCTTCGCCGAAGCGGTGCGCGGCGCTCCCGACACGGTGCGCGTCCGCGTCCACGCGGCGCGCGCGGTGCACCTCGACGAGACGGCCGACGGGCTGCAGAAGCTCGTACTGGACAACGGCAACGAACTGACCGGCCTCTCCGCCGTCGTCCTCGCCCAGGGCCATCTGCCGACGACCGGCGACCCTGAACAGCGGCGCCTCGCCGACCACGCGACCCGGCACGCCCTGCGCCACTTCCCGCCCGCCAACCCCGCCGACCTGGACCTCTCCGTCATCGCCCCCGGCGAACGGGTGCTGCTGCGCGGCCTCGGCCTCAACTTCTTCGACCACATGGCCCTGCTGACGGACGGCCGCGGCGGCCGGTTCGTCCGGACACCCGACGGCGCCCTGCGTTACGAGCCGTCGGGCAACGAGCCGCGCCTGTACGCCGGTTCACGGCGCGGCGTCCCGTACCAGGCGCGCGGCGACAACGCGAAGGGGCCGTACGGCCGTCACGAACCGGCCGTCCTCACTGGTGACGTCGTGGCCCGCTTCCGCAAACGGGCCGACAGCGGCGACGCGCCCGACTTCCTCGACGAGATATGGCCGCTGATCGCGAAGGAGGTCGAGACGGTCTACTACGCGACACTGCTGGCCAACCGGCACGCCGGACTCGGCCGGGTAGCCGGGCATGCTCGGCAAGTCGGGCACGCTCGGGGCGGCGGGGCCGGTCCGCGCCCGGACGCGACGGTGGGCGGTTTCCGCGAGCGGTTTCTCGCCGCGGACCACGGGAGCCCCCAAGAGGCCCTGGTCCTCGACGAGTTCGGGATCGCCGAGGACGACCGCTGGTCCTGGGACCGGCTCTCGCGGCCGCACCCGCCCCTGCCCTTCGCCTCGCCGCACGCGCACCGCCGCTGGCTCCTCGCCCGGCTGCGCGAGGACGCCGCGCAAGCCGCTCTCGGCAACGTGGCGGGCCCGTCGAAGGCCGCGCTCGACGTCCTGCGCGACCTGCGCAACGAACTCCGCGGCATCGTCGACCACGGCGGCCTCTCCGGCACCTCGCGCCGCGACCACCTCGACCGCTGGTACACGCCGCTCAACGCCTTCCTCTCCATCGGCCCGCCGCGCCGCCGCATCGAGGAGATGACGGCGCTGATCGAGGCGGGCATCCTCGACGTGCTCGGCCCGCGGCTGACGGTGGAGGTCGCGGACGGGGCGTTCACCGCACACTCCCCCGACGTACCCGATTCCGCCGTGCGGGTGACCACGCTGATCGAGGCCCGGCTGCCCGAACCGGACGTGCGACGCACCACCGATCCGTTGCTCCGGCGGCTCCTCGCGGACGGCGGGTGCCGCCCGCACGTGGTCGACGGTTACGAAACCGGAGGCTTGGACGTGACGCCTCGCCCGTACCGCCTGATGGGCCGTCAAGGTCGGCCGCACGCGCGGAGGTTCGCGTTCGGGGTGCCCACCGAGGGGGTCCACTGGGTGACCGCGGCCGGTGCCCGACCAGGGGTGGACTCGGTGACACTGTCGGACGCGGACGCGGTGGCGCGAGCCGCTCTGCGCACCACCGCCGGGGCATCCGGGACGCTCCCGGAACCCCGCACGGCAACCGGACAAAGAGGAAGCGGAATCTCCGGATAACCGAATGTTGAACTTGCAAGTACTAATTAGGTGCTCCTAATCTTGGGCCTCCGCTCGGTTACCGTCCCCCAGCCGAAGGAGTCCCCCACCATGACCGGACGTCTCGACAGCGCCCAGCCCTACGCCCTCGGCCTCTTCCGCGCCGTGTTCGGCCTGCTCTTCGCCTGCCACGGAGCGGCCTCCCTCTTCGGCGTCCTCGGCGGCGCCCCCGGAGGCGGCACGATCCCGGCCGGCACCTGGCCCGGCTGGTACGCGGCCGTCATCCAGCTCGTCGGCGGCGGCCTGGTCCTGCTGGGCCTCGGCACCCGCGCCGCCGCGCTCATCTCGTCCGGCTCGATGGCCTACGCGTACTTCAAGGTCCACCAGCCCGAGGCCCTGTGGCCGATGCAGAACGGCGGCGAGGCCGCGGCGATGTTCTGCTGGGCCATGCTGCTCCTCGTCTTCACCGGGCCGGGCGCGCTCGCCCTCGACCGGCTCTTCACCTCGCGCGGCGAGCGCGGCACGGACGACGAGGACACGGACGCGAAGCGCACGCTGACGGCGGCCTGACCCGCGAACCCCCGTCGCGCCCGCTCAGGGGCGCGGCGCGTCCGCCTTCTTGGACGCGGGCTTGGACGTGTGCGTGGCCGTATGTGTGGGCGCATGCGTGGGCGTGAACGGCACCGTGAAGCACGCGGCCCGCTCCCCCGCACCGCCCGGCACGTCGTGGAGCACGACGGAGGCGGCCTCACCCGGCCTAAATGCCCAGGCGTGCCGTGCGCGCGCCGAGCCCGAACCCTCCGCGTCGGCGGTGAAGTCCAGCCACACCTCGTTCCTCGGATTGAGGTAGGCCGGATCCTTCGACGGCTGCACCGGGTCGACGCGGTGCTGGTAGTGACCGCCGGCCGCCTCGGGCGACGCACCGCACGGCTTCTGATGGACGTGCACCCCGTACGCGTGACCCGGCTTCATGCCCTCGACCCGCAGCCGGACGTCCGTGCCCTTCGCGCCGCTGAACTGCTCGACCCTGATCCAGGAGCCCGCGGGCACCAGCCTCATGTCGTACGTGATCGCCGGTGAGGGGATGAAGGCGGTGGGCGGCGCGAACCGCGCCTCGGCCTTCACCCACGGCCCGGTCGCGCCACCGGCCGCACCATCCACCACGCCTACGCCCACGCCCGCTCCGCCGCCCGCGGCGAGCAGCGCCGCCGCCACGGCACCGGCCATCAGTCCTGCCACCATCGCCCGCTCCGTCCCTCGTGTCGCTCGCCCTCGGCCTGGGTCTGGGTCTGAGCACTGACTCGTTCGTACGGGACTTCACGGCCGTACGCCGCATCGGGGCAGGCAGGCGGGTGAACGTGACGTACGGAACATCCCGGCCCCCAGTGGATCTCCCGCCGCACGCGCGGCGTACGCTGTACAGCTGTCATCAGGCCGCCCCTGCCGTACTCCGCGACAACCAGCGGCAACGCGCTGCCGACCGGGGAGTAACGGGGAGTTACGGTGCTTGAGAGTGTGGGGGCCTTGACCGGCAGTCCGTGGATCTACGCGGTCGTGGCCCTGTCCGTCCTGTTCGACGTCTTCGTGCCGGTCCTGCCGAGCGGCGTCATCGTCATCATGTCGGCCACCGCCGCCGCCGCGGCGGGAACCGGCGCAGGGCAGGTGCCGCGCGGGGTGCCCGACATCCTGATGCTCCTCCTCTGCGCGGCGACCGCTTCCGTCCTCGGTGACATGGTCGCCTTCCGCGTCGCCTGGCGCGGCGGCGAACGTCTCGACCGTGCCATCGCCCGTTCCCGCCGGCTGACCACGGCGCAGGAACGACTCGGCACCGCCCTGGCGAGGGGCGGCGGCGTCCTCGTCGTCATCGCGCGCTTCGCGCCCGCGGGCCGCTCGATCGTCTCGCTCGGCGCGGGCGCGGCCCACCGGAGGCTGCGCGAGTTCCTGCCCTGGTCCGCGCTGGCGGGCGTGGCCTGGGCCGGTTACAGCGTCGCCCTCGGCTACTTCGGCGGCCAGTGGCTGGGCGCGACGTGGCTCGCCACGGGGGTCTCCCTGCTCGCGCTGTTCGCGGCGGGCGCGGGCGCGGCGTTCCTGGTGCGACGCCCCAGGCCGGCGGACGCGCCGACGGGCTGAGCGGCCGGAGGGAGGGGTGGGGCCTACCCCCCTCCCCGTAACCTCTTCATCTCCCCTTCCGGGCGCGCACTAGCCCGGACCGTCCCGGCCGGTCGGCGCTAGGACGCGCGCGCCCCGCGGACTTCCAACCCCGCGAGGAGTTCCGCCGTCGCCTCGGCGACGGCGTCGACGGCGCGGTCGAAGACCTCGCGGTTGTGCGCGGCCGGGGCGCGGAACCCGGAGACCTTGCGCACGTACTGGAGCGCGGCGGCCCGGATCTCCTCCTCGGTGGCGTCCTCGGGGATGACGGGCGGGCGGAGCGTCTTGATGCTGCGGCACATGCCTCCAGCTTGCCACCGGGCACCCGGTCTCCGTCAGGAGTACCGCGTACCGGCGACACGAACCGCGGCGAACAGTCCCGCCCACCCATCCCACCCTCAATTCGAACAGGAGTACCATTACGTCCGTGCCCGCCACTCCAGCCCATGACTTCCCGAGCGACCTCCTCGCCGGCCAGGAGGAACTGCACCAGGTCCGCTCCACGCTCCTGGCCCTGCTCAAACGCCTGCCCTGGTCGGTCGAGCCGCTGGAGGGCTTCAGCGACACCGGCGGCTGGCGGAAAATCGAACGCCCCGCCTCCCCCGGCTGGACCCCCGAAGAACAGGCCGAGGTCGAGAAACTCCGGGCGCGGGAGCGGGAGTTGGCGGTCTTCGTGAGCTGCCACAGCTACTGGGAACAGCTCTCGGGCCCGGACGTCGTCGCCGCGAGGGCCCGCCTGAAGCACGTCCACGAGGCGGCCGACGACTCCCTCTCCGCCGGGCATTGACAGGGGTGGACGGCGGGCGTTGACTCCCTACCACCTCGCAGAGAGCCCCCTTCGAGCCACGGAGGTGCAGCGCATGAACGTTCTCATCGTCATCGCGATCCTGGCCCTCTTCGGCCTGGGCTTCGACCAGCCCCTGCTGTGGCTGGCCGCGGCGGCACTCGCCTTCTACCTGTTCCGTTTCTACGACAGCGGCTCCCCCGCGAAGAAGAGCGCCTCCGGCGCCGGAGGCGCGGCCACAGGCGGCGGAGGCGGAGCCGGCGGGGGCGGAGGCGGGGGCTACCCCAAGACGTACCGCGACTACCGCCTCCGCAAGGAGCGCCAGGAACGCTGGGACCGCCGCTACCGCAGGACCCACCCGGGATCCGGCCGCTGAACCCCCGCCCAGGGGACGGAAGTTCAGGTCGCAGGAATGAACCACGAGTGTTGGCCTACTCGGTTGGCCAACCTTGTGTCAGACTCGCGGCCATGGACACCGCCAGACTCGAACTCGCCGCCACCCGCTACCGCGAAGCCGAGGCCGCCCTCGAAGCGGCCCGCGCGGACCTCCAGGCCGAGGCCGTCACGTTCCTCCGCGAGACGGACGAGCGCGGTGCCCAGGCCGAGGCGGCCCGCATCACCGGCTGGACCCGCGAGCACCTACGACGCCTGACCAAGAACAACGCCGACCCCACCCCATGACGGCAAAAGGCCCCTCGCCGATCAAGGCGAGGAGCCTTTTGCCTGTCATACCCGGTGGGCGCGGACGGTTTCGAACCGCCGACATCCTCCTTGTAAGGGAGGCGCTCTACCCCTGAGCTACGCGCCCGGGACGAGTGGACAGCCTACCTTGCCGCAGGCAGTGCCCCGCAAACCCGGGCCGGGGTCGAAGGGCCGGGGGTTAACCCCACCCCGAACCGGTGGCCGTCCGGGTCCTCCCGCGCCCGGGGACTCCGTACAGTCAAGCGGAGACGCACAAGATCACTTCCAGGGGGAACCGTCATGACCATCCGCACCCGCCGTCCGCGCGCAACCCGCGCACTCATCGCCGTCGGCGGGACCGTCGCCCTCACCCTGCTCGTCGGGGCCTGCGGCGCCGATGCCGGGGAGGACTCCGAACCGGAGCACCGGACGTTCGCGTTGGCGGGCAAGACCCTGACCATCGAGGCCAGTGACTCCGCGCTGGAGCTGGTCCCGGTCGGAGGCGCCGGGCAGCGGGGGAAGGTGAAGGTGACCCGGTGGTTCGACGGGAAGACCGTGCTGGGGAGTGACCCCAAGGTGACCTGGAAGATGGAGGGCGACCGGCTCACGCTCGGCATGAGCTGTTCCGGCCTCATCTCCGACTGCTCCGCCAGGCACCGCATCGAGGTGCCCCGCGGGGTCGCCGTGACCGTCGAGAACAAGGACGGGAAGGTCACCGCGGCCGGGTTCCGGAACGGGCTGCGGGTGCGGACGAAGGACGGTTCGGTCGCCGTCAAGGACAACCGCGGGCCCCTGAACCTGCACAGCTCCGATGGATCCATCGACATCGACGGCTCCGACGGCCCGCTGGACCTGCGGAGTTCCGACGGGTCCATCCGCGCCGACGGCGTCACGTCGCGGCGGCTGAGCGTCGACTCCCGGGACGGCGCCGTACGACTGGAGCTCGCCGGCGTGCCCGATCGCGTGGAGGCCCACAGCAAGGACGGGTCCGTCGACATCGCGTTGCCCGGGAAGAAGGACGGGAGCAAGGTCGCGTACGACGTACGGACCGAGAGCGCCGACGGCTCCGTCGACATCTCCGTGCCGCGCGACGACCACAGCCCCCACCACGTGAACGTCCGCAGCTCCGACGGCGCGGTCACCGTGCGCAGCGCGAACTGACGGTCCCGTGTATTCGTCCTTGACCGGTGGGAGAATGTGACACCGGGCAGGGCGGATGACAGTACGGGAGAGGGATAGTGACGGCGACACCTTCGCAGCCGTACACGCCGGACAGAATCGAGATCACGACCGAGATCACGACCGAGATCACCAGCGAGATCACCAGCGAGATCAGGACCGAAGTCGCGACTGAGGTCACCGTCGGGGCCGAGGTACCGGCCGGGGTCCCGAGCGAGGTAACCGCTCGCGCCCCGCGTCGGCGTGGGCCCCTCCGTCGATCCCAGGGGCGATCCCGCGGGAGCGTGCGCCGCGGCCCCCGCCGCGGCCCCCTCACCGGCTCCCTCACCCTCATCGCCGCCGTCACCCTCTCCCTGCCGCTGCTCGCCGCCGCCGTCCCGGCCGCCTTCACGGGCGGCGGTACGCGCCGGTGGTTCGGTGGGCGCGGTGAAAGCGTGCGCGCCGAGGCGCAGGCCGCGAAGGACGCCGCGGCCGCCGCCTTCTACGAGCTGGACACCGCCCAGCGCGATCTGCGCATCTCCATCGAGACGATCGTCGCCGTCGACTCCTCGCCCGCGGGCCTGCGCGCCGTCTCGGACTTCGAGGCGATCGGCCGCCGCATCGACGAGGTCAGCCACCAGTACATCAGCGCGGTGGACGCCCACGACCTGGACCGGGACGACCTGGAGTCCTCGGTGGCGGCCCGCGCGAGGACCGAGCTCAGCCGGGCCAAGGACGAGCTGGACCGGGCCAAGCAGGAGCTGGACCGCTTCCGGGAGAGCCTCGGCCCGCTGCTGGACAAGGCGGAGACCCAGCTGGCCCGCCTCGCCCCCGCCGTGGAGCGGGCCCGCCAGACCCTGCTCGCCGCGAGCAACGCGCTCGACGCCGTGCGCGCGGCCGGGCTCAAGGCCGACGACCTCGCCGCCCGCCTCGCCGCGCTCGGCCCCGAGCTCACCAAGCTCAACCAGGGCGCGGGCCGGCACGGCGTGCCGGAGACGCTCCAGCGCGCCGACCGCGTCCTGCGCGACGCCGAGGCCGTGCGCGCCGAGGCCGAGCGGCTGCCGGAGCGTGCCGCCGAGATCGACCGGCGCCTCGTCTCGCTGCGCACTCGCGCGCAGGCGCTGACCACCCGCAGCGGCCAGGTCGAACCGGTCCTCAGCGAGCTGCGCCGCCGCTTCTCCGCCGCCTGCTGGCAGGACCTGCAGCACGTCCCCGACCAGGCAGGGGAGAGCGTGCGCCAGGCCGAGACCAAGCTGAAGGAGGCGCAGCAGGCCCGGGACGAGCAGCGCTGGCCGGACGCCACCTCGCTGCTCTCCACGGTCCGCGCCCTGCTCAACTCCACCGACGAGGCGGTCTCCGCCGCCGGCGACCGGCTCCAGCGGCTGAACGCGGTGGCGAAGGACCCGCAGCAGGAGATCGAACGCACCCGGTTCGCGATCAGGGACGCGCAGCGGCTCGCGATGGCCGGCCGGCAGACGCCCGAGCCGCGCCACGCCCGCCCGCTCGACGACTCCGTGGCCCGTCTCGACCGCGCCGTGGCCTCCCTGGAGGGCCGCCACCCCGACTACTGGCACTTCCTGACCGAGACCGAGGCGGTCCGCACGACCGTGGCGCGCGTGGTCGCGCAGATACGGGAGGAGCGGGGCCAGGGCGCCTGACCGCGCTCACGGCCGCCCGCGGCCGGGGCCCCGAGAGCGCCTGGAACATGACTGACCGCTCCCGCCCACCGGCCGAGACCCCCACCCGGTCCGTGGGAACCGCTGTGCGAATGTGGGGGCATGGTCGACTTCTCCGCCGTTCTCCGGGACCGCCGCCTCGTCGCCATCGTGCGCGGCACCGACCCGGACGCCTCCTTCCGTACGGTCATGACGCTCGTGGAGTCCGGCGTTCCGCTGGTCGAGGTCTCCCTCAGCGGTGCCGACGCCATGGGCGTACTGCGCCGGGCGCGGGCGGAGCTCGGTGCGGAGGCCTGGCTCGGTGCCGGCACCGTCCTCACCGCGGACGACGCGCGCCGGGCCGCGGATGCGGGTGCCAACCTCATCGTCACGCCGGGGCTCGGCGCGGGCGTCGACGAAGCCGTACGGCTGGGTCTTCCGGTGCTCGGCGGTGTCCTCACGCCGACCGACGTCATCGCGGCCCGGGCTGCGGGCGTGACGGCGCTGAAGGTCTTCCCGGCGTCCGCGATGGGCGGTCCCGCCTACCTCAAGGCGCTGCGGGCGCCGTTCCCCGACACCCCGTTCGTGCCGGTCGGCGGCGTGGACGCGGCGGCCGCCGAGGCGTACCTGGCGCTCGGCGCGGTCGCCGTGGGCGTCGGATCGCCGCTGATCGGCGACGCGGCGGACGGCGGCGATCTGGACGCCCTGCGCGCACGGGCGGCGGAGTTCGTACGGGTGACGGAGGCCGGACGATGAGCGGGCCCGGTGGTGTCCTCACCCTCGGGGAGACCATGGTCGCCCTGCGCGGCAGCGGCCCGTTGAAGCTGGGCGGCTCGATGGACCTCTCCGTCGCAGGCGCCGAGAGCAACGTGGCCATCGGCCTGGCCCGGCTCGGCCATCCCGTGCGGTGGGCGGGCGCGGTCGGCGACGACGAGGCCGGCGAACTGGTCCTGCGCACGCTGCGCGCGGAGGGCGTCGACGTCTCCGCGGCCACCCGCGACCCGGACGCCCCGACGGGGCTGATCCTCTTCGAGCCGCGGCTGCCCGAGGTGACCCGCGTGCACTACTACCGCGCGGGCTCGGCGGGTTCGCGGCTTGGCCCGGACGCGGTCGAGGCGGCGTTCGCCTCCGGCCGCCCGCCGCGCGTCCTGCATCTGACGGGCATCACCCCGGCGCTCGGTCCCGCGCCTCTCGACGCGTGCCGGCGTGCCCTGCGGCTCGCGCGCGAGCACGGCAGCGAGGTGTGTCTCGACGTCAACTTCCGCTCCCGGCTGTGGAGTCGGCAGGAGGCGGCGGCCGAGCTGCGCTCCTGGATCCCGTACGTGGACGTCCTCATCGCCTCCGACGACGAACTGCCCCTGTGTCTGCCGGAGTCGGCGCCCGCCGACGCCCCGGAGACGTTCCTCCTCGCGCGGGGCGTGCGCGAGGTCGTCGTCAAACTCGGCGCGGACGGCGCCACCGCCCGCACCGCCGAGGGCATGCTCCGCTCGCCGGCGCGCGAGGTGCGGGCCGTGGACGCGGTGGGCGCGGGGGACGCGTTCGTCGCGGGGTATCTGTCGGCGCTGTTGGACGGCGCGGACGTGGCGGGCCGCCTGGGCCGCGCCGTCACCACGGGTGCGTTCGCGGTGGCGTCGCGCGGCGACTGGGAGGGCGCGCCGACGCGGGCGGAGCTGGGACTGCTGGCGGCGGGGCCGGGAACGGTCGTCCGCTAGCCCCGCCGCGAGGGAGCACCGAAGTGCCCCTCACGCCCTCCCCTGCGTCACGTCAGCCGCAGCAGCCCCCGCCGCAACACCCACCGCCGCCGCCCCCGCCACCACCGCGGGGCGCGGGCGCGGCGCCTCCGACGGCGACGGTCGACAGCAGCTTCACCGTGTCCTCGTGCCCGGCGGGGCACGTCGCGGGGTCGGCCGACTCGGCCATCGGGCGGCTCAGTTCAAAGGTGTCGCCACAGGACCGGCAGCGGTATTCGTATCGAGGCATGGGTCCAGGCTAACGGGCGCCCCCGCCGCGGGGAGCCGCCCGCCGCACGCCCCGAGGAACGCCCTGGCGATCGCCTCGCCCGCCGCGATCCCGCGCTCCGCGAGCACCGTGAGACCCGGCGCGCGAAACCCCGTGTCGGCCAGCTCGCCGTGGCCCGGCCGCCAGGAGCGGTCGGCGGCGAGCAGCAGGTCAGCGTCGAGCAGCGAGTCGCCCGCGGCGAGGATCTCCTCGGCGCCGGTCCGCCGCGCCACCTCCCGCACCGCCGCGCTCTTGGTGAGCGGCTTCGGCACGGCGTACAGCTTGCGGCCCTGGAGCGAGACGGTCCAGCCGCGGGTCCGCGCCCACGCGGCGAGCTCCTCGACCCACGCGTCGGGCAGCAGGGCGCGCTCGACGACGAGGTAGGCGAAGAGGTCCTCGGCGACGCGCTCCTTGAGCAGCCAGGCCGGGTCGGCGGTCCGCACCAGATGGGCGCGGACCTCGTCGAGCGAGGCGCACTCGGCGGACAGCCGGCGCGCGACCGCCGCCTGCCAGCCGGGGTCGGAGACGCCGTCGACGAGGAGGTGCCCGCCGTTGGCGCAGATCGCGAACCGCGGTGCGGGGCCCGGGAGATGGATGCGCCCGTACTGCTCGCGGGTGCGGGTCGTGGTCGGCACGAAGACGGTGGAGCGGCCCAGCTCGTCGAGGAGCCCGGCCGCGGTCTCGGTGACGTACGAGAGCGGCTTGCCCTGGTAGACCTCGACGCAGAGCAGCCGCGGCGCCTCGGCGTCCGGCATGGCGAGGCCGAGCGCGGCGGCGGAGTAGATGAGGGTGCGGTCGAGGTCGCTCGCGACGATCGCGGTCATCGGGAGGCCACCGCCCTGCCGTCCGCGCCCGTCGCCCCGCGTGTGTACTTGGGGTGGATCAACCCCACGCAGGTGTACGGGAGTTCGCCGACCTCCTCGACGGGGACGCCGCGCTGTTCGGCGAGCAGCCGCACGTGGTCGAGGTCCGCACCGGCGCCCGCGCGGGCGAGGATCTTCCAGGGGACGCGGCGCAGCAGCACGCGGGTCGTCTCGCCGACGCCCGGCTTGACCAGGTTGACGTCGTGGATGCCGTACTCCTCGCTGATCCGCTCGACGGCGGCCCAACCCTCCCAGGTCGGCGCCCTGTCGGCGGACAGCGCCTCCTTGACCTGTGCGTCCACCGCGTCACCGACCTCGCCGAAGCGGGCCACGACGGTGTCGACGAAGTCGCCGGAGACATCGGCACCGGCGAGCTCGCGGTAGAACTTGGCGCCGTGGAAGTCGTCCGGTCCGACCAGGTCGGCTCGGAGCACCGTACGCGAGATCAGCCCCGACACCGTGGAGTTGAGGCAGGCGGAGGGGACGAGGAAGTCCTCGCGGGTGCCGTAGGTGCGGACGCACGAACCGGGGTCGGCGAGCACCGCGATCTCCGGGCTGAAGCCCGCGGGGCCACCGGACGCCTCGAACGCGCGGACGGCGTCGGCCAGTTCGCGGGTGATCGCGCCCTTGCCGGTCCAGCCGTCGACGAAGACGACGTCGGCGGGGTCGTGGTGGGCGGCGAGCCAGCGCAGCGCGTTGGCGTCGATGCCGCGGCCGCGCACGATCGACACGGCGTAGTGCGGCAGGTCGAGGCCGTGCCGGTGCGCGGCCCAGCGGCGCATCAGGACGCCGACGGGCGTGCCGGCGCGGGCCAGCGACACGAGGACGGGGCGCGGCGACCGCTCGGCGAGCACGGTCTCGGTGACCGTGCCGACGGCCTGCGCGATGCGGGCGGCGGAGGTGTCGAGCGCGGAGCGGAACAGCTCCTGGTAGCGCTCGCTCGGCTGGTACTCGACGGGCAACGACTCGGCGTAGTGCGCGCCACCGCTCTGTATCGCCTCCTCCCGCTCCTCCGTGGGCGCTTCGAGCGTCACCCCGGAGAGGTCCTGGAGCAGCCAGCCGACGTCTTCGGGCGCGTACGAGGAGAACGCGGGGCCGCGGAGGGGCTCGGGGAGCATGGAGGGCCTTTCGGGGACGTACGAGGGGACGGTGGCCAGCAGGACGTGTCCGGTGTGTGCGGAGAGCTGGGCCAGGAGGCCGTCGGGGGCGTGCAGCCGCGGGGTGTCCGCGACCGAGTCCACGACGGCGAGGACCGCGTCGAAGCCGCCGCCCGCGACGTTGTAGGCGTACCGCGTCCCGGGCCCGTCGGCGGGCTCGTCGTGCGCGGGGAAGGCGAGGCGGGTGCGGATCGCGTAGCCGGGGTCGTCCACGGCGAGCACGGGCGAGCGGGTCGTGGTGGAGAACAGCACCTCGGCGCCGGTGCGGCGCTCCAGCTCGACGCCGAGCGCGAGCGGCGCGTACATCAGCTCCTCGAAGCCGAGGACGAGCACCCGGCGCGCCCCGGCCGGCAGCGCGTCGGCGACGCGGGCCGCCATGCCCGGCAGCGCCGCCTCCAGGGCGGTCCGGTGGGCGGGGGTGAAGCCGTGGCGGCCGCCGTCGGGCACGCCGGCGGGCCAGCCGAGCTCGACGCGGGTGAGGGGGCCGCGTCCGGCGCGGGGCCGCGGGACGACGGCACTCTCCTGCCCCTCGTGCGCCCCACGCGCCTCGTGCTTCTCGTGCTCGGCGACCAGCGCGCGGCCCTTCTCCAGGACGCCGTCGGGCAGCCGCACCGTCCCGGACGCCGTCGCGACGAGGTCGACGCGCGCGCCGAGCTCGCGGGCGAAACCGGCCAGGCGCTCCCGGTCATCGGGCGAGCGCATGTCGACCAGGGCCACGATCACGTACCGCTCGCGCGGGAAGCGCTCGTGCAGGGCGCGGATGGTGTTCAGGACGGTGTTGCCGGTGGAGAACTCGTCGTCGACCAGGACCAGCGGGCCGTCCCCCGCGAGCAGCCGCGGGTCCTCCGGCAGCAGCAGGTGCGACGTGGCGTGCGAGTGGGACTCCTCGAAGCCGCCCGCGCGCTCGACGCCCGCGACGGGGCGGCGGGTGGAGTGCAGGTAGGGGGCGAGGGCGAGGCCGTCGGCGACGGCGTGGCCGAGGCCCGTCGCGGTCTCCGCGTAGCCGAGGACGACGGCGCGCCGGGCCTCGTCGTCGCCGAGCAGCTCACGGACCCGGAGGCCGAGGCCGTGGCCGGCCCCGTACACGACCGAGGGGTGCTGCGGCACGTGCTTGCCGAGGACGTTCGAGACCAGGAGGTGCGCCCGCTTGGGGTTGCGGCGCAGCGCGAGGCCGAGCATGCCGGGCAGCGCCTCGTCGCCGTCGATCGCGACGCCGAGCCGCTCGGCGACCCAGCTCCCCGACCACACGGTCGTCCCCGCGGGACTCGCGGCACCCGCGGGCTCTGCCGACCCCGCCGGTCCCATCGCCTTCGTCGTCGGCGGCTTCGCGTCTTCAGTCACGTACGTCATGTCCCTTGTGTTCAGTGGCCGGCGGAAGGCCGGCCGGTCCGGCGGAATCGCCGCCGTCGAGCGGGTGGCCCTGCCGGTCAGGCGGGCAGTCCCGCGGTGAGCAGCTCCACGAAGCCGATGTCCTCCTTGGCGACGCCGAAGACCTCGGCGCGCCGCAGGGTCCGCTCGGCCCAGGCGCGGTGCGGCTTCACCTCGTTCATCTTGTTCGTGTACGAGGAGCGCAGGACCCCGCCGCCGCCGCGCTCGGGGCGCAGGATGTCCTCGGCGTCGCTGAACTCCTCGTGGCTGACCACGGAGAGCGCGTGCACGGGCAGGACGTGGGAGGGGTGGATGCAGGTCTTGCCGAGCAGGCCGTTGGCGCGGTCGAGCTCGATCTCGCGGAGCAGGCCGTCCATGTCGTGTTCGATGAGGGCCTGCCGCAGCTCCTCGGCCCGGCTCTCCAGGAAGGGGCTGCGGCGCAGCTGCGGCTTGAACATCCGCTCCTGGACGCGGAAGTACTCCCAGACCGGGCCGGTCACGGTGAAGCCCGTGCCGTCGGCCCTGCCGAGGACGTTGACCACGTCGGCTATGACGGAGGCGACGATGTGCACGTCGTAGGCGGTCATGTCCGGCGGTCTGCGCAGCCCGTACGCGGAGCAGAAGTCGGTGACGCCGAGGCGCAGCGCCAGGACCCGGTCGCGGTACTTGTCGACGGTGCGGGCGATCCCGGCGAGGGTCTCGGCGCGGCTCTCCAGATGCAGCAGCTCGGGCGATTCGAGGACGGGCATGGCGAAGAGCCGGCGGCCGGTGCCCGGCGGGCCGGCGGGCAGTTCCGCCTCGGCGGCGGTCAGCGCCTCCAGGAACGGGACGCCGCGTTCCTCGGTGAATTTGGGCAGCACGAACCCCGACAGCAGGCGCACGCTCGGGCCGAGCCTGCGGACCAGGTCGGGTATCTGCTCGGCGGTGCGGACGCGGATGAAGAGCAGGGGCGGCTCGGCGTCCCGCTCCGCCAGGTCGGCGAATTGCCGGACCAGGTTCGCCTCGGCGTCGGCGACCTCCGCGTCGTCGATGGAGTCCTCCAGGCAGATCACCATCGAGACCACGCCACGCCCGGCCTGTTTCAGGATGTCGTCGGCGAGGCGGGGGCGGGTGGCCGGGCTGTAGAGCGTGGCGCCGAGCGCCGGTGCGAGCAGCTGCGGCGGGGAGTCCGCGGTGAAGGCACACGGCTCCCGGTGGAAGAGGCGCTGCCGCACCTCAGGGGCGATGTGCCCGAAATGACGCATGTGACTCCTTGCTATCGCCTGTTTCGCCGACGTGGGCCGATTGAGGTGGCCGGTAATAGTACGTAGAGACGGGTGCCGGGGGTTCCCTCCGGGCATGAACTTCAGGTAACCCGGCCATGTCACACATGCTCACCACACAACCGTCGCACGCTCGCAGCACCCGCAGGTCAGGAGCCTGGTGACGCGGTCGGGACCTTGGGCCCCCCGCGTTGTACCACCCGTGCGGGGGAAGGCAGGATGACCGCATGACGCACGCCATGTTGAAGGGGTCGAACGTCCCGCTCGAAGCCTCGGCGGTCCGCGCCGTGCTCCGCTGGACCCCCGGCCAGGGCGTCCCGGACGTCGACGCGTCGGCGCTGCTGCTCGGCGGCGACGGCCGGGTCCGCTCGGACGAGGACTTCGTCTTCTACAACCAGCCGCGCCACCCGGCGGGCAAGGTCTGGCGGCTCGGCAAGAAGCGCGTCGCCGAGGGGCTGACCGACACGATCCAGACGGATCTGGCGGGCATGGACCCGGCGGTGAGCCGGGTGCTCCTGGCCGCGTCGGCGGAGGGCGTCTCCTTCGAGCACGTACCCGCCCTGCGGATCCTCCTGTACGACGCCACGGTGGCCGACGGCGAGCCGCTCGCCTACTTCGACATCACGCCGCAGACCGGCGAGGAGACGGCGCTGATCTGCGGGGAGCTCTACCGCCGCGGCGAGGGGTGGAAGTTCCGCGCGCTCGGCGAGGGGTACTCCAACGGCCTCGAGGGGCTCGCCTCCGACTTCGGCATCTCCGTGGACGACTCGGACCCGGGCGCTCCGGAGCCCGCCCCCTCGGCGTCCCAGCCGCTGCCGCCCCAGCAGCCCGTGCCCCGGCAGCCGGTGGCGCAGCCGTCCGTGGCCGCCCAGCCGGCCCCGCAGCCCGCCTACGGCTACCCGCAGCCGCCGCGGCACCCGGCGCCCCAGCCCTCCTACGGCTACCCGCCCGCGGCGCCCACGCAGCCGACGCCGATGACGCAGCCGGCCCCGGTCGCCCAGCCGTCGTACGGCTATCCGCAGCCGGTGACGCCGATGCCGGACCCGAACTTCCGGCTGCCTCCGCAGGGCCCGCAGTTCCTGCCCCGCTGAGGGCGGGGGGCGAGCAGGTCCGGGACGAGAGGAGCGGGGCTCAGCCGACCTTGGACTTGTAGCCCCGGCCCCACTGGAGTCCCCAGCCGTACAGCCGGTCCAGCTCGGCCTGGAAGCCGTAGACGAACTTCACCTCGCGGCGCACGGTCAGCTCGTCCTTCACGTTCTCGATGGTGAAGACCGCGCAGGAGCGGGCCTGCGGCTGGCGCTCGTCCAGGTCGATCTCGATCCGCGGCCCGTTGCTGGGGTAGAGCGTGACCTTCGCGTGCGTACGGTCGAAGGCCGGCGTCTGGTCGTAGATGTAGGCGAAGACCAGGAGCCGTTTGATGGACTCGCGGTGGTCGAGGTTGATGTAGATCGTCTCGCCGGACGGGGAGCCGAACCGGTCGTCGCCGCTGAGCTTCACGAACGGCGGGGCGTTGAGGCTGCCGAAGAAGCTGCCCAGGGGCTGTACGACGCCTTTGGTGCCGTCCATCAGCTCGTACAGGCAGCCGATGTCGAGGTCGACGTTGACCACGCCCTGGGTGTGCGCCTGCACCACGTCGGGCTGGAACAGCTTGAAGGGGTGCCGCAGCAGGCCGCCGCCCCGGGGCGGTTTGCCGATGATGTCGGAGGTGCGCATCTGCCAGGAGAGGTTGACGCGCAGGTTGCCGGTGGCCGCGCCCTGTTTGGAGAGCGAGACCGTCGGGTGCCGTTTGGTCAGTTCGATCGAGTTGGTGGCGGCGCTGCCCGATTCGAAGTCCATCGAACGCCCACGCCACAGACCGTCCCAGAAGGACATTCCGCCCCCAAATGTTGCCCGAATACCGACGGGGCGGCCATGAGGACATCTCCTCGACGGCCGCCCCGCACAGAGCGTTCCTCGCCCCGGCCGCCGTCACACTCCGGGAACCGGAATCGGACGGCGAGGCAAGGGAATCGGTCAGTCTCAGACTCCTGAGGAGACCTCGGCCTTCTCACCCGAGCTGCCCTGTCCCTCGGCCGCCGCCATGCGCTTGTTGCGGATCACGGAGGAGACGAAGGACCAGGCGATCAGGATGACGCCGACGGAGCCGGTGATGACCTCGTGGATCTCGTACTGGATGGTGACCAGGAGGATCACGGCGAGGGCGCCGATCGCGTAGTGCGCGCCGTGCTCCAGGTAGACGTAGTCGTCGAGGGTGCCCTGGCGGACCAGGTAGACGGTGAGGGACCGGACGTACATGGCGCCGATGCCGAGGCCGAGCGCCATCAGGACGATGTCGTTCGTGATCGCGAAGGCGCCGATGACGCCGTCGAAGGAGAAGGACGCGTCCAGGACCTCGAGGTAGAGGAACATGAAGAAGGCGGCCTTGCCGGCCATCACGACCGCCGGGACCTTCTTGCCGGTCCGCTTGGCCTCTTCCTCCTCCTCGTGCTCGCGCTCCTCGTCCTCCTCCAGCTTGTTCTCGAAGTAGCCGGAGAGGCCGCCGACCACGAGATACGTGATCAACCCCGCGATGCCGGAGATGAGGACCGTCTGCGCCTTGTCCACATGCGCGCCGCCGTGCTGGTGGGCGTGGGTGGCGACGGTCATCGCCGAGACCAGGAGCACGACGAGCGCGATGCAGACCGACAGCATGTCGACCTTGCCGAGCTTGGCGAGCGGGCGCTCCAGCCAGCCCAGCCACTTGATGTCCCGGTCCTCGAAGACGAAGTCGAGGAAGATCATCAGCAGGAACATGCCACCGAAGGCGGCGATCGACGGGTGCGCGTCGGTGACCAGCTGCTTGTAGTGGTCCTTCTCGTTGAGAGCGAGACGGACCGCTTCGATCGGGCCGATCTTTGCGCTGATGGCGACGATCACGACGGGGAAGACGAGCCGCATGCCGAAGACGGCGATCAGCACGCCGACGGTGAGGAAGATCTTCTGCCAGAAGGCACTCATCTTCTTCAGGATTCCGGCGTTGACCACCGCGTTGTCGAAGGACAGCGAGATCTCGAGGATGGACAGGATCGCCACGACGCCGAAGCCTGTCCACCCCCCGTAGAGCACCGCGGCGACCAAGCCGAGCGCGGTGACCGCGAACGACCAGCCGAAGGTTTTCAGAAGCACTGGCTACCCAATCGTGTATGTACGGGCTCCCGTTTAGCGGTCTCCCCCGCGCCGGTCCCCGGCTTTACGAAACGTTGACCCCGAAGTCTAGAGCGATACCGCGCAGACCCGACGCGTACCCCTGTCCGACCGCGCGGAACTTCCACTCGCCCCCGTACCGATACACCTCGCCGAAGATCATGGCGGTCTCCGTCGAGGCGTCCTCGCTGAGGTCGTAGCGCGCGAGCTCCTGTCCGTCCGCCTGGTTGACGACGCGGATGAAGGCGTTGCTGACCTGGCCGAACGTCTGGCCGCGATTGTCCGCCTCATGGATCGAGACGGGAAAGATGATCTTGTCGCAGCCGGCCGGCACCTTGGAGAGGTCGATCAGGAGCGACTCGTCGTCGCCGTCGCCCTCGCCCGTGAGGTTGTCCCCGGTGTGCTCGACGGAGCCGTCGGGGCTCTTCAGGTTGTTGTAGAAGACGAACCACTCGTCGCCGAGGACCCTGCCCGCCTGGCACAGCAGGGCGCTGGCGTCGAGGTCGAAGGGGGCGCCGGTGGTGGAGCGCGCGTCCCAGCCCAGGCCGACCAGGACCTGGGTGAGGTTGGGTGCGGCCTTGGAGAGGGAGACGTTGCCTCCCTTGGCGAGTGTGACGCCCATGGTGATGGTCCTCCCCGAGTGAGAAGCAGGTCGTGAGCACGTCCGGCGCCGCACGCGTGTGGTGCGGCGCCGGACGCGGAGCGCGAGGGTGTCTTCGGCTCAGATGTCTTCGGCTCAGACGTTGACGCCGAAGTCCTGCGCGATGCCGCGCAGGCCCGAGGCGTACCCCTGGCCGACGGCGCGGAACTTCCACTCCGCGCCGTGGCGGTACAGCTCGCCGAAGACCATCGCGGTCTCCGTCGAGGCGTCCTCGGAGAGGTCGTACCGCGCGATCTCGGCGCCACCGGCCTGGTTGACGACGCGGATGAACGCGTTGCGCACCTGGCCGAACGACTGCTGGCGGGTCTCGGCGTCGTAGATGGAGACCGGGAAGACGATCTTCTCCACGTCGGCGGGGACCGAGGCCAGGTCGACCTTGATCGCCTCGTCGTCGCCCTCGCCCTCACCGGTGGTGTTGTCACCGGTGTGCTCGACGGAGCCGTCGGGGCTCTTCAGGTTGTTGAAGAACACGAAGTTCTGGTCGCTGGTGACCTTGCCTTCCGCGTTCGTCAGGATCGCGCTGGCGTCGAGGTCGAAGTCCGTACCTGTGGTGGTGCGGACGTCCCAGCCGAGGCCGACCAGAACCGCGGTCAGGCCCGGCGCCTCCTTGCTCAGCGATACGTTGCCGCCCTTGCTGAGGCTGACTCCCACGAGTCCTCCCAATTGGTGTCCAGGGGCGGGGAGCCCCAAGCGTTGCTTGCCATCGGATCAACGTGTGGATCCTAGTGACCGGTTCCCGGCCGCGAGCGGAAACAGGGCTCGCTCAGAGCGTTTCGAGCGCCTTGACGTACTCGTTCAGGTCACGGGCGTCCGGCAGGTCGTTGACGACGCTCCAGCGCACCACGCCCTCCTTGTCGATGATGAAGGTGCCGCGCACCGCGCAGCCCTTCTCCTCGTCGAAGACGCCGTAGGCGCGGCTGACCTCGCCGTGCGGCCAGAAGTCGGAGACCAGCGGGTACTCGAGGCCCTCCTGCTCGGCGAAGACGCGCAGCGTGTGGATGGAGTCGTTGGAGACGGCGAGCAGCTGGGTGTCGTCGTTGACGAACTTCGGCAGGGCGTCCCGCAGCGCGCAGAGCTCGCCGGTGCACACGCCGGTGAACGCGAACGGGTAGAAGAGCAGGACCACGTTCTTCTCGCCGCGGAAGTCCGAGAGCCGCACGGTCCGGCCGTGGTTGTCCTTCAGCTCGAATTCCGGGGCCTTGGTGCCGGTCGCGATTCCAGCGAGCGCCATGACTACGCATCCCTTCGACGGAGCCCCTCGGGTGGGGCTGTTCGGGTGAGAACCACCCTACGTCCGCCGATCACGGCGCCACGCGTGCGCCGGAGCCGCGCCCACGTGCGTGAGGCCCCCGCCGACGTGCGTCGGTGGGGGCCTCACGATCGTGCTCTGGGGCCGGGGCTCAGCCGGGGGCTAGCGCTTCTTCGCCGCCCCCTTGGGGGTGATCAGCCGGCTGCCGTTCCAGTCCTTGCCGGCGTTGATGCTCTTGGTCTGGGACAGGCCCGCGGTGGTGGACGCCTCACCGATCTCGCTCGGCTCGACGTAACCGTCACGGCCGGTCTTGGGAGTCAGCAGCAGGATGGAGCCGCCCTCCTCCATGTACGCGATGGCATCCACCAGCGCATCAGTCAGGTCCCCGTCGTCCTCACGGAACCAGAGCACCACGGCGTCGGCCACGTCGTCGTACTCCTCGTCGACGAGCTCTGTGCCTGTGGCCTGCTCGATGGCCTCGCGGAGCTCCTGGTCGACGTCGTCGTCGTAGCCGATCTCCTGGACCACCTGGTCGGGCTGGAAACCAAGCCTTACGGCAAGGTTCGTCTCCGCGTGGTCCGCGGTCGCGCTCACGGATTGCCTCCTGATCATGTTTTTGGGAATGCCTGTCAGCCACGCGCGTACGCGGGGCGTTGGCCGTAGTCCACACGGGCGGGGCGGATCGCGCAAGTACCCGGCCGCCGAGACCGCCGAAACGGTGACGTTCCCGACCGTGTCGCCGCAACGGGCGCCACATCCGTATGAGACCGAACGCCTCTACGAAGCGACTAGGCAGGATGGGCGTATCGTTGCGATTTGGGCCGAGCCTACCCCAGGGTCGCCGAATGAACGTCTCGGTTACCCATCGGTAGACATGACGTGCGCTTCCACGAGGTACACGATGGGGAGCGGTGCACGGCCAGGCAGAACCCCAGGCGAGAGCCCCGACAGCGAAGGAACAGCGTGGCTTCCGGATCCGATCGCAACCCGATCATCATTGGCGGCCTGCCGAGTCAGGTCCCGGACTTCGATCCCGAAGAGACCCAGGAGTGGCTCGACTCCCTCGACGCCGCGGTCGACGAACGCGGCCGGGAACGGGCCCGCTACCTGATGCTCAGGCTGATCGAGCGGGCGCGCGAGAAGCGTGTCGCCGTGCCCGAGATGCGCAGCACGGACTACGTCAACACGATCGCCACCAAGGACGAGCCGTTCTTCCCCGGCAACGAGGAAATCGAACGCAAGGTCCTGAACGCCACCCGCTGGAACGCCGCGGTGATGGTCTCCCGGGCCCAGCGCCCCGGTATCGGCGTCGGTGGCCACATCGCCACCTTCGCCTCCTCCGCCTCGCTCTACGACGTGGGCTTCAACCACTTCTTCCGCGGCAAGGACGAGGGCGACGGCGGCGACCAGATCTTCTTCCAGGGGCACGCGTCCCCCGGCATCTACGCCCGCGCCTACCTCCTCGACCGGCTCTCCGAGCAGCAGCTCGACGCGTTCCGCCAGGAGAAGTCCAAGGCGCCCAACGGCCTCTCGTCGTACCCGCATCCGCGTCTGATGCCGGACTTCTGGGAGTTCCCGACCGTCTCCATGGGCCTCGGCCCGCTCGGCGCGATCTTCCAGGCGCGGATGAACCGTTACATGGAGGCGCGCTCCATCGCGGACACCTCCAAGTCGCACGTCTGGGCGTTCCTCGGCGACGGTGAGATGGACGAGCCCGAGTCGCTCGGCCAGCTCTCCATCGCCGCCCGCGAGGGCCTGGACAACCTCACCTTCGTCGTC
This sequence comes from Streptomyces sp. NPDC037013, assembly GCF_055607265.1. Classification (NCBI taxonomy): domain Bacteria; kingdom Bacillati; phylum Actinomycetota; class Actinomycetes; order Kitasatosporales; family Streptomycetaceae; genus Streptomyces; species Streptomyces sp. NPDC037013. The sequence goes on from NZ_JBVJRV010000003.1 coordinate 301,178, forward strand.
AACTGCAACCTGCAGCGCCTGGACGGCCCGGTACGCGGCAACGGCAAGATCATCCAGGAGCTGGAGTCGCAGTTCCGCGGCGCCGGCTGGAACGTCATCAAGCTGGTCTGGGACCGCAGCTGGGACCCGCTGCTCGCGCAGGACCGCGACGGCATCCTGGTCAACAAGTTGAACACCACGCCCGACGGCCAGTTCCAGACGTACGCGACGGAGACCGGCGCCTACATCCGCGACCACTTCTTCGGCGACGACCAGCGGCTGCGCGCCATGGTCGAGAACATGACCGACGACCAGATCCTCCACCTGGGCCGCGGCGGTCACGACCACAAGAAGATCTACGCTGCGTTCTCGGCGGCCAAGGCCCACAAGGGCCAGCCGACGGTGATCCTCGCCCAGACGGTCAAGGGCTGGACCCTCGGCCCGAACTTCGAGGGCCGCAACGCCACGCACCAGATGAAGAAGCTGACGGTCGACGACCTCAAGGGCTTCCGCGACCGCCTGCACATCCCGATCACGGACAAGCAGCTTGAGGACGGCGCCCCGCCGTACTACCACCCGGGCCGCGACTCCGAAGAGATCCAGTACATGCACGACCGCCGCAAGGGCCTGGGCGGTTACGTCCCGACCCGCGTGGTGCGCGCCAAGTCGCTGCCGCTCCCCGAGGACAAGACGTACGCGGCCGCGAAGAAGGGCTCGGGCCAGCAGTCGATCGCCACCACCATGGCGTTCGTCCGCATCCTGAAGGACCTCATGCGGGACAAGGAGATCGGCAAGCGCTTCGTGCTGATCGCCCCCGACGAGTACCGCACCTTCGGCATGGACGCGTTCTTCCCGAGCGCGAAGATCTACAACCCGCTCGGCCAGCAGTACGAGGCCGTGGACCGCGAACTCCTCCTCGCCTACAAGGAGTCGCCGACGGGCCAGATGCTGCACGACGGCATCTCCGAGGCGGGGTGCACGGCCTCCCTCATCGCCGCCGGTTCGGCCTACGCCACCCACGGCGAGCCGCTGATCCCGGTCTACGTCTTCTACTCGATGTTCGGATTCCAGCGCACCGGCGACCAGTTCTGGCAGATGGCCGACCAGCTCGCGCGCGGTTTCGTCCTCGGCGCCACCGCCGGCCGCACCACGCTGACCGGCGAGGGCCTGCAGCACGCGGACGGCCACTCGCAGCTGCTCGCCTCGACCAACCCGGCCTGTGTCGCCTACGACCCGGCCTTCGGGTACGAGATCGCGCACATCGTCAAGGACGGCCTGCGCCGGATGTACGGCCCCGACAGCGAGGACGTCTTCTACTACCTCACCGTCTACAACGAGCCGATCCAGCACCCGGCCGAGCCCGCCGACGTGGACGTCGAGGGCATCCTCAAGGGCATCTACCGCTTCAAGTCCGGTGAGCGGGGCGCCATCCCGGCCCAGATCATCGCGTCCGGCGTCGCGGTGCCGTGGGCGGTCGAGGCCCAGCAGATCCTCGCCTCGGAGTGGAACGTCAAGGCGGACGTCTGGTCGGCGACCTCCTGGAACGAGCTGCGCCGCGACGCCGTGGACGTGGAGCGGCACAACCTCCTGCACCCCGAGGAGGAGCAGCGCGTCCCGTACGTCACGCAGAAGCTGTCCGGCGCCGAGGGACCGTTCGTGGCCGTCTCCGACTGGATGCGGAGCGTCCCCGACCAGATCTCCCGCTGGGTGCCCGGCACGTACCAGTCGCTGGGCGCGGACGGCTTCGGCTTCGCCGACACGCGCGGTGCGGCCCGGCGCTTCTTCCACATCGACGCGCAGTCGATCGTGGTGGGCGTGCTGACCGAACTGGCCCGTGAGGGCAAGGTCGACCGCTCGCTCCTGAAGCAGGCGATCGACCGCTACCAGCTGCTCGACGTCACGGCCGCCGACCCGGGTGCGGCCGGCGGCGACGCGTAGGGAGCACACGCGCGGCGTGCGCGCGCGTCAGCACGGCGCCTCGTGCGGAGGGCGGCGGGCCATCGGGCCCGCCGCCCTCCGGCGTTTTCCCCGACGTTTTCTACGATGCGCCCATGAAGGAACAACCGGCCCAGATCCGCTGGGAGCAGCGCACCCAACGCCCGCTCCTCGCGCTGGCGGTGGCTTTCGCCGTCGCCTACGCCGTGCCGATCGTGGCGCCCGACGCGAGCAGGGCCGTGGCGCGGACCTGTTCTTGGGTGGAGTGGTTCGTCTGGGGCTCCTTCGCTCTCGACTACGCGGTGCGTCTTCTCCTCACCGAGCACCGCGGGCGGTTCGTCCGCGCCCACTGGCTGGACCTGTGCGCCGTACTCCTTCCGATGATTCAGCCGCTGCGGTTGCTGCGCCTCGTCGCCACGCTGGCGCTCGTCGGCCGGCGGGCCCGGATGGCGTCGCAGATCAGGCTGACGACGTACGTCGCGGGCTCGGTGGTGGGGCTGTTGATGTTCGGCTCCCTGGCGGTGCTCTCCGTGGAGCGGGAGTCGCCGCACGGGAACATCAAGACCCTGGGTGACGCGGTGTGGTGGTCCTTCACCACGATGACGACGGTCGGCTACGGCGATCACGCGCCGACGACGGGCCTCGGCCGGGTGCTCGCGGTCGGTCTGATGCTGTCGGGCATCGCCCTGCTCGGTGTCGTCACCGCGAACATCGCGGCGTGGTTCATCTCCCGCTTCGAGAAGGACGACGTCGAGGAACGGCGCCAGACGGCGGCGATCGAGGCGCTGACGGCGGAGGTACGGGCGCTGCGCGCGCAGGTGGCGGCGCTGTCCCCCACCGAGCCGGGCGCGGTGCCCGGGCCCGGCCGGGGTGAGGGCGGCGGCGCGGGGTCACCGGCTCGCGAAGGAGGCGGTGGAGCGGCGGCGGTGTCCTGAACCGGGGTGGCAGACCTCCGGTTCAGGACGTGCCGCGGCTCAGAGCAAGCCGCTCGTCGTGGCCGTCCCCGCCATCGCCATGAGAGCCAGGACGGTGCCGATCACGCCGAGGACGAGGGCCGCCAGGGCGGGTACCGGGCGGGCACCGGCCCCTCTGCGGCCCCGAGCGTCGCGCGGTCCTGCCGGCTCCGCGACCACGTACGGCCGCGTGAGCCGGGGTGCTTGCGCGTGGTGTGTCCGAAGCCCGCCATCATCACTCCTCGAGTCGGCCGGTCCGGGCCTGTCTCGACGAGTACCCCCGTTCATCTCTCCCAGACCTTGAACGCCCTTACCCGGTAGGGAGATTCGGGTGCCCAGGTGCCGCTGCCCGGATAGGTGTTGAACTCGCCGGTCTCGGCGCACTCCGCCGATTGGTAGACGGTGACGGGCCGGCCGGTGCGATTGGCGAGGGCCTGCGCGCTGCCCCCCTCCGGCAGCGCGACGCAGCTCTCGATGTCGATGCCGGCCAGTTCGTACACATGGCGGGCGCCCCGGAACTCCGCCTTCTCCCAGAGGCAGAGCTCGCCGGGTCCGCAGCCGCGGAGCGTCGGCGGGGCGGCGGCGCCCGCGTGTGCGGGTGTGAGGATCACCGCGGCGAGTGCGGCCGCGGCGACGGTCGTGGGCATGGTCGTACGCATCTGTTCAACCCCCGTGTGGCGTGCGGATCTTCTCCCTGCACTCTGGACCCGGCGGCCGGGCCCTCGGAAGGGGTACGAATGTGCGTCACCCGGATAGGCGAAAGCCCCCCAGGTCATCCCCGAGGGGTCATCCCTGAGAGGCTTCCCCCGACGACCCCTGAGGCGCCGTTCCCGCTCGGAGCGTGCGGCGTTCGCCGCTGACCTTGGAGGCCGGGAGGCGCCCGGCCTTGGAGATTCCCGTCAGGGTGTCGCCGTCCACCGTCACGGTGAAGGTCAGGTTCAGCCGCATGGGCTTGGTGGTGGCCTGTTTCCACGTGAGCCGGTCGGCGTCGAGGGCGACGTCGGTGAGCGGTACCTCCTCCCCGTCTCCCGCCGCGCGGGCGACCCCGACGAGGCCACCGTCCTCACGCCGGAACTCGGTCACGGCCTTGATCCTGCCGATGGGGGTGGAGATGGACAGGTCCCAGGTGCCTTCGACGGACATGCTGCTGCTCTTCTCTGACGGTGTGGTGACGGTGGGCGGTACGGCAATACGGGAGTACGGCAGTAAGTGCGTACCGGAGTACGGAAGTACCGGAGTACGGAGGAGGGACGGCAGGTCAGAGCCGGGCGGGCTCCGGGCCCTCGGCGCGCCAGACCGTGCCGCGGCGCTCATGGGCGAACAGCCCTTCGACGGCGTGGGCGATCCGCGGGCCCACCTCGCGCTCCAGCAGATACAGGCCGAGGTCGAGCCCCGAGGTGACGCCGGCGCCGGTGACGAGGTCGCCGTCATCGACGACGCGGGCGCTCACCGCGTGGACTCCGGTGGCGTCGAGCATGTCCAGGCCCAAGTGGTGGGTGGTGGCATGACGTCCCTCCAGCAGCCCGGCCATGGCCAGGACGAGCGAGCCGCCGCACACGGTGCCGACCGTCACCTCGGGGTTCTCCATCGCGGCCGTCAGCATCGCGGGCAGTTCGGTGGTCAGGGTGCGGCCCAGCAGTACGGGAATGGTCTCGTCCTGCTGCCGCTCCCCGGCCCCCGCGTCGTGGGCGGGGGTGTCGCCGGGTTCTCCGACGCGGCCCGACGCGCCGGGGACCAGGATCAGGCCCGCGCGCCCGGGGTCGAGGGTGCCGGTGGCGCGCAGGGCGAGCCCGCCGGTGCCGCTGACCACCTCGCGCGGCCCTTCGGCGGAGACCAGTTCCACGCTCACCGCGCCCGCGGACGCGGTGCCGCCCGCGTACAGCACCTCGTAGGGAGCGATGACATCGAGCGGATCGAATCCGTCGAACAAGACGATCTGGGCGTGCATGGAGGGGCCCTTCGAGGTCCGGAGAGTCCGGCCGGTCGCCGGACGTGCCACGAACCTAACGAGCTGCCACCCCGGTCACCCAGTGGCGTGAGTGACACTCTTCAACGGGATAGTGACAAGGCGAGGGAAAAGGCCGCTGAACTGCGGCTGACCGGGATTTCGACGGTCCCGGGAGCAGATACGCCGGTCTGCGGAGCAGTATGGTCCGGCCATGCACACCATCGCCGTTCTCGCGCTGGACCAGGTGATCCCGTTCGACCTCTCCACCCCGATCGAGGTCTTCACCCGTACCCGGCTTCCGGACGGGCGCCCCGGCTACCAGATCCGGGTGTGCGCCGAACGGCCGGAGATCGACGCCGGGGCCTTCACCCTGCGCGCGCCCTGGGGTCTCGACGGGCTCAGCGGCGCCGACACGATCATCCTGCCCGGCACCGCCACCCCCTCGGCCCCGCTCCCGTCGAGCGTCCGCGAGGCGCTGCGGGCGGCCGCCGACGGCGGCACGCGCATCGCCTCCATCTGCTCGGGCGCCTTTCCCCTGGCCGCGACCGGGCTCCTGGACGGCCTGCGGGCCACCACCCACTGGTCCGCGGCCGGCCTCCTGGCCGCCGCCCACCCGGACATCGACGTCGACCCGAACGTCCTGTACGTCGACAACGGGCAGTTCCTCACCTCGGCCGGCGCCGCCGCCGGCCTGGACATGTGCCTGCATCTGATCCGCCGCGACTACGGCTCGGCCGTCGCCGCCGACGCGGCCCGCCTGTCCGTCATGCCGCTCGAACGCGAAGGCGGCCAGGCACAGTTCATCGTCCACGACCACCCGCCCACTCCGCAGGGCTCCGCCCTGGAACCCCTGCTCACCTGGCTCCAGGACAACCTCGGCCGCGACCTCACCCTCGCCGACCTCGCCGCCCGCGCCGGGTTCAGTACCCGGACCCTGATACGCCGCTTCAGCGAACAGACCGGCACCACCCCGCTCCAGTGGCTCCACCGGGCCCGTATCCGCCAGGCCCAGCACCTCCTGGAGACCACGCACCACTCCGTCGAGCGCATCGCCGCCCAGGTCGGCTTCGGCTCCCCCACGGCCTTCCGTGACCGCTTCAAACGCACCACGGGCGTGAGCCCCCACACCTACCGCCGCACCTTCCGCTGATCCCCGTCCGGGACCCGTCGACCGGGCGGGGGGCGCGCCGTGGCGAGATCCCGTCACAACGTGTCACTTACGCCTATGAACGCCGTGCCCGCGGCCTCGTAGCGTCGGACCGGGAGCCGGCGGTCGCCGGCATCAGGTCCGACGAAGGTCTCTCACATGTACGTTCACAGTCGCGTTTTCCGCCGGGGTGGACCCGGGCGGGGTCACCGTGTCCTTGGAGCCGGCGGTCGCCGAACCGGCGGCGTGGAGAGGAACGGGCGATGAAAGCGCCGAGCGCGGCGTCCATCACCTCCGCTGTGGCGGCAGCGGCCCCCACGCTCGTGTTCCTCTGCGCCAACCAGGTCAGCGGCATGCGCCCGGCGGTCGTCGCCACGACCGTGACCGCGTTGCTCGTACTCGCCTGGCGGCTACGGGCCCGCCAGCAGGTCCGGGACGCCGTCGTGGGCGCCCTGCTGGCCACAGCCTGCGCGGCAGTGGCCGCGGGGACCGGAGACACGCGCGGCTTCTTCCTGCTGCCGATGCTGCTCCCGGCCCTGGCCACGGCGGCGTGCCTGCTGTCGATCGTGGCCGGCCGGCCGTTGGCCGGTCTGGTGGCCAACCGGATCGTGGGCGGTCCGCCGCAGTGGCGCTCGCACCGGAGACTGCACCGCTTCTACGCGATGATCACGCTGGTGATCTCGCTGGTGAGTCTGGCGAGCCTGGCCGCACAGGTGGCGCTGTACCACTGGAGTGAGGTCGCCGGGCTCGCGCTCCTGCACATCCTCATGGGCCCGATATGGGCCGCCGTCACGGCGCTCTCCGTGGTGCTCTCCCGCAGGGCGGTGACCAGGGAGCGGACGGCTGCCCCGGCACCGGCTCCGGCGGCCCTCTCACCGGCTCGGGGCACGCTCGGACATCCTGACGCAGGTGTGTGACATGACCCGGGGTGTGTGACGTGACCCGGGTCCGGGGCCGGTTCTCCACCGGTTCCGGACCCGGGTCGGGCCGCAACGGATCGAGCGGCGACCGCGGTCCGTCCCGCGTCTCAGATGTGGCCCACGCCCGCGCCCGCCTCGGCGTTGTCGCCGCGCTTGGTCAGGAACGCGACGAAGACGGCGGCGACGGCGACCCCGGTGGCGACCAGGCAGGCCAGGCCCATGCCCGACATGAAGGTGTCGTGCGCGACCGAGGTGATCTGGTCGGCGACGGACGGCGGGGCCTTCGGCGGGACCGGCGCCACGCCGACCTGGACGGCCTCCGCGGCCTTGTCGAGCTGGGTCTCGCTGAGCGGCGGCAGCTTCGCCGCGGCCCAGTTGTCCGGCAGGTCGCTGTCGACCTTGGAGGCCATGACGGCGCCCAGGACGGCCGTACCGAGGCTGCCGCCGATCTGCATCGCGGCCTGCTGGAGGCCGCCGGCGACACCGGAGAGCTCCATCGGCGCGTTGCCCACGATGACCTCCGTGGCGCCGACCATCACCGGGGCGAGGCCGAGGCCGAGGAGCGCGAACCAGAGCGACATGAGGCCGCTGCCGGTGCCCGCCTCCAGCGTGGACATGCCGTACATGGCGACGGCGGTGAAGACCATGCCGCCCGCGAGCGGGATGCGCGGGCCCACCTTGGTGATCATGGCGCCCGCCACCGGGGAGCCCACGATCATCATGCTGGTGAGGGGCAGCAGGTGCAGGCCGCTGTCGACGGGGCTCATCCCGTGCACGTTCTGCAGGTAGAAGGTGACGAAGAACAGCCCGCCCATGAAGGCGACGGCCATGAGCACCATCAGGACCACGCCCGCGGAGAGCGCCACGGAGCGGAACAGGGCCAGCGGTACGAGCGGTTCCGCGACCTTCGTCTCCCAGAGCGCGAAGAGTACGAAGCTCAGCACGGAGGCGCCGATGAAGGTCCAGGTCAGGCCGGAGCCCCAGCCCCAGTCCGGCGCCTTGATGAGCGCCCAGACCAGGCAGAACATGGCCGCCGAGAGCAGCGCGATGCCGAGGACGTCGAAGGAGCGGGGCGCGTTCTCGGCGCGGTGGTCCTTGAGGATGACCAGGCCGAGGGCGAGGGCGAGGACGCCGACCGGCACGTTGATGAAGAAGACGGACTGCCAGCTGACGTGCTGGACGAGGAGGCCGCCGATGATCGGGCCGCCCGCGGTGGACGCGCCGATGACCATGCCCCAGATGCCGATGGCCATGTTGAGCTTCTCGGCCGGGAAGGTGGCGCGCAGCAGGCCGAGCGCGGCGGGCATCAGCAGGGCGCCGAAGAGCCCCTGGAGCACGCGGAAGGCGACGACCAGCGCGATGCTGTCGGAGAGGCCGATGGCTCCGGAGGCGGCGGCGAATCCGACGACGCCTATGAGGAAGGTCTGCCGGTGGCCGAAGCGGTCGCCGAGCTTGCCGGCGGTGATCAGTGCGACGGCGAGCGCGAGGAAGTAGCCGTTGGTGATCCATTGGACGTCGGCGAAGGTGGCGCCCAGGTCCTTCTGGATGGCCGGGTTGGCGATCGCCACGATGGTGCCGTCCAGGGCGACCATCATCACGCCGATCGCGACGGCGAAGAGTGTCAGCCAGGGGTGGCCGCGGAGCCCCTTGGCCGGGTCCGGAACCGGCGTGGGCTCCGGTGCCTTGCCCGCCTTGTCGACGGTGGTCTGACTAGTCATGTCCCGAGGTTAGTGACAGCGTCTGACAGTTGACAAACAAATTCACAAGTCGGTGACTGTCACGTGCCTCACAGGTAGGGTGAACTGCGCGAACGGTGAGAGAAGAGGGCCGGGTGTGAAGACCACGCAGCGAGCGACGGACGCCCCGGCGGCGCGCACGGAGACCGCCCGCGACCCCGCCGCCGAGCCCTCGCGGCCGGGGCTGCGCGAGCGCAAGAAGCAGCGCACCCGCGACGCCCTCCTGCGCGTGGCGCTCGAACTCTTCACGACCAAGGGGTACGAGGAGACGACCGTCGACGAGATCGCCGAGGCCGTCGACGTCTCCCAGCGCACGTTCTTCCGGTACTTCGCCAACAAGCAGGAAGCCGCCTTCGCCGTCCAGGAGATGATCGAGGCGCGGTTCGTCGAGGCCGTGCGCGACCGCCCGGCCCACGAGGCCCCGCTGACGGCCCTGCGCGGCGCCGTCCTCGGCGCCTGGGAGGCGATGGGGCAGTCCATCGAGGAGGTCGTCCCGGTCGAACTCCACATGCGCACCTACCAGATGATCGAGTCCACGCCCTCCCTGCTCGCCGTCCACCTGCGGCGCTCCATCGAGATGGAGGACGAGGTCGCCCGCGTGATCGCCGAGCGCGAGGGGCTCGACCTGGACCGCGACCCGCGCCCGCGCGTCGCGGTGGCCGCCTTCAGCGGCGTCATGCGGGTGACGGGGCGCCTGTGGGGGGCGGGCGAGGACTCCAGCCTGGAGTCGATCCGGGCGCTCACGGAGGAGTACCTCGACCACCTCGGGCCCGCGCTCGCGGAAGACTGGCGCCCCCGCCCATAACGCCCGCCGCGCGGCGCCGGTCAACCCATGGGCTGCCCCCAAGGGTTGAGCCACGGCACGCGTACCCACGGTGATCGTCAGGCTGTTCATTCCGTTCCGAAACCGCCTACAGAGCGTGACGGAATGACTCAATATGCGCCCGCTTTGCCTCAATTACCCGTCAAGAAACGTGATCTGCCTCACGCGATGCACGGTAAACATCACGGTTCTCCTAGGGTGTTCCGTAGTGACTTCCTTCGACTCCTCCCCTCAACTCAACGCCTGGCGCGCCCTGCTCGCGCTCGCCGTCGTGTTCGTCATGCTGGCGACCACCGGCTGGACCGCCGTGCGACACGACAGGGGCGACGCCTCGCCCCTCGAAGCCGCGCGCTCGGCGTGGGAGCACGGCCACATCGGCGGACGGGCACTGCCCGACGTCGACGCCCCCGCGGGCCGCCTCGCGCACTTCTTCGCCTCGCTCGACACCCGGCAGCGCCACCGGCTCGCCGCCCGCTACCCGCTCGCGGTCGGCAACATGAACGGTGCCCCCGCCGAGCTGCGCTACCGCGCGAACCGCATCGCCCTCGGGCAGGCCCGCAAGATCGAGCACGAACGCATGCACGACAAGCGCCTCTCGCCCCTGGGGCAGCAGGAGGCCGAGCGCAGGATGAAGCGCTTCGGGGTCATGATGCGCCCGGAACGCCAGGTCATCGCCTTCGACCCGATGGGCTCCGGCCGCATGGCCGAGGTCTTCGGGGACCTCGACAGGGCCCGCCGCGTCTCGGTCGTCGTGCCCGGCGTCGACACCAACGTCCTGACGTTCGAGCGTACGTTCCGCAAGTACTCCGCCCCGGTGGGCATGGCGCGATCGCTCTACCGCGCGGAGCACGCGGTGAACCCACGCGCGCGTACCGCCGTGATCGCCTGGGCCGACTACACCGCGCCCGTGGGGATCGGCGTGGACGCGGCCACGGCCATGCGCGCGGAGGAGGGGGCCAAGCGCCTCGAAGCCATGGTGCGCGGCCTGCCCGGCCGCACCCCGGTCGCGCTGTACTGCCACAGCTACGGCTCCGTGGTGTGCGGGGTGGCCGCACGGAAGCTGCCCGCCCGGGTCACCGACATCGCGGTGGCGGGCAGCCCCGGCATGCGCGCCGACACGGCGTCGCAGCTGGGCACGGGGGCCCGGATCTGGGCCACCCGGGACGGCGACGACTGGATCCAGGATGTCCCGAACATGGAATTCGGCGGGCTCGGCCACGGCGCCGACCCGGTCTCCGGCGGCTTCGGCGCGCGGGTGCTGTCCGCCGCCGGCGCGAAGGGCCACACCGGCTATTTCGAGCCGGGCACGGAGAGTCTGCGCAACTTCGCGGAAATCGGTACCGGTGCGTACCACGGGGTGCGCTGCGCGAGCGCGGACAGCGCCTGCCGGAAGGGTATTTCCGGCGCGGCAGCGACCTGACGCGCGTAGAAATCGATGAAACAGCGGCCCGCCGCAGGAGGGACGGAGGCGCTCGTGCCGCCTACGATGAGCCGCATGGGTGACGTACTGGCCGGATTTCATGCCGCCTGGGAGTTCCAGTCCGACTCCGTGCTCATCCGCTTCGAACGGGGAATCCGCACGCCGAGGCTCTTCCAGACCCTCGGTGAACGGCGCATCCCCCTTGAGGCGATCGCGGCGGTGACACTCTCCCCCGGCAAACGCGGTACGGTGGTTCTGCATGCCGTGCCGAGACCGGGCGCCGATCCGCTGATGGAGGCGGCCGCGGGCCAGCTCAAGGAGGGCTGCGACCCGTACCGCCTCGTGCTGCCCGCCGAGCGGGAGACTCTTGCGGAGTACTACGCGGACGAGCTGCGGGCCCAGCTGCGCGCCGACGACGGCGAGCCGGCGGACCGCTTCCTGGTGGCCGCCCCCGAGGCGCCCCTGCAGTTCAAGGCGTACGACGGGAAGGCGTCCTTCGACGGCAAGACGGTCTCCTTCCGCTGGTTCTGGACGGGCGCGTCGTCGGCGAAGTGGAAGGCCGGTGACCAGAGCTTCCTCGTCACCGACCTGTGCGGCATCGAATGGCGCTCCCCGGAGGTCTTCGAGGGCCACCTGCGGCTGCTGCGCCGCGAGAGCCCCGTCGCCCAGCCCAGCCAGGCCGACCAGGACCCGGCCGCCGTCGTCTTCGGCCTCGGCTACGGCCCGGTCCACGAGTCGCTGCCGTTCGCCGCGTCGGTCCTCGCCGCGGTGCGCGCCTCGGGCCCGGCGCCGCACCCCGACGGCGTCGGCCCGGCCGTCACCGCCCCGCCGCCCGTGCGGCGCGACCCCGCGGACATCGCCGACCGCATCAGGCACCTGGGCGAGCTGCACCAGGCCGGGCTGCTCACGGATGACGAGTTCACGACGAAGAAGGCCGAGCTGCTGGCGGAGCTCTGACCCGTGCCCGCCGGGCGGTCCGGCGGGCGGGGGATCACTCGCGGCCCGCCGAGGTGAAGGTCATGTCGGCGTAGCGGTCGCCCGAGACGCCGGCGGCGATGGGGTCGAGCAGGGCCAGCTCGTCGTCGGTGAGGGTGAGGCGGGTGGCCGCGGTGTTCTCCTCGACCCGGCTCGGCTTGCGGGTGCCCGGAATGGGGACGACGGGCAGGCCGTGGAGTGCGGCCCGCTGCTGGAGCCAGGCCAGCGCGATCTGCCCGAGGCTCGCCCCGCGGGCCTCGGCGACGGTGCGGACGGGGGCGAGCAGGGCCGCGTTGGCGGCGGCGTTGGTGCCGGTGAAGCGCGGCTGCTGACGGCGGAAGTCGTCCTCGCCGAACTCGTCGTCCGCGTTGACGAACGAGCCGGTGAGGAAGCCGCGGCCGAGCGGGGAGTACGGCACGAGGGCCACGCCGAGATCCGCGGCGGCGGGGACGACGGCCCGCTCGATGTCGCGGCTGAAGAGCGACCACTCCGACTGGACGGCGGCGATGGGGTGCACGGCGTGCGCGGCACGCAGCTCGGCCGCGGTGACCTCGCTCAGACCCAGGTGCCTGACCTTGCCCGCGGCGACCAGCTCGGCCATGACGCCGACGGTCTCCTCGATGGGCACCCGCGGGTCGCGCCGGTGCATGTAGTAGAGGTCGATGACATCCGTGTCCAGGCGGCGCAGGCTGGCGTCGACGCAGGCGCGGATGTATGCGGGGCTGTTGTCGATGCGCCGCTTCGCCGACGCGCCCGGGTCGATGCCGAGGCCGAACTTGGTGGCGACGACGATCTCGTCGCGGTGCGCCCCGACGAACGGGGCGAGGAATTCCTCGTTCTCGCCCATGCCGTAGACGTCGGCGGTGTCGTAGAGGGTGACGCCCAGTTCGAGGGCGCGCTCCAGGGTGGCCCTGGCCTCGCCGGTGTCCGTGGGCCCGTAGGCGAAGCTCATGCCCATGCAGCCCAGGCCCTGGGCCCCGACCTCGGGCCCGGTGGCGCCGAGCCGCACCCGGTCGATCTTCTCGAAGGAGTGGGGAGGGGTGGCTTCGGCCGAGTCCTCAGCCGCCGCGCGTATGTTCTGGGCCATCGGTGTCAGGACCTCTCCGACGCCCGGCGGGCGCCCGCGTATGTGTCGATCTTGTAGTCGAGGACGGCGAGGGTGTCCTGGAGCTCCGCGATGCGGCTGCGGACGTCGCGCCGGGTCTGTTCCAGGAGCTCCTGGCGCTCGGCGAAGGTGTGTTCGCCCTCGCGCACGAGCTCCGCGTAGCGGACCATGTCCGCCACCGGCATCCCGGTCAGGCGCAGCTTCCCGACGAAGGCGAGCCAGTCCAGGTCGCGGTTGCGGTAGCGGCGCTGCCCGGTGTGGGAGCGGTCGATGTGCGGCATCAGGCCGATCCGCTCGTACCACCGCAGGGTGTACGCGCTCAGGCCGGTGAAGGCGGCGACCTCGCTGATCGTGTAGTGGTCCTGGCCCGCCGGGCGCGGTGGCCCGAGCGGCGCCGCGGCGCAGATGTCGGCCGCCGGGGCGGGGCGGGGCGAAGCGGTCGTGGTCTCCATCACCGTCATGCCCTCACGCTAGAACCCTGGAGTGCGCTCCAAGCAAGTGGATTCCGCTCCGGGCACAGGGATCACGGGGAAAAATCGCGAGACGTCTCACCTCATGGTCACTACCGTGCCGGGCATGAGTCTCGTACGACGTGCCACGCCGGAGGATGCCGGGGAGCTGCTCCGACTGCGGCAGGTGATGATCGATTCCGTCTTCGCCGGGCGCTCGGCGGACGAGTCCGACACCAGTTGGCACGCCGAGTCCCTGGTGACCGTACGGCAGCGGCTCGGCGAGCCCGACGGGGACTTCGCGGCGTTCGTCGTCGACCACCCGGAGCGGCCGGGCGGGCTCGCCGCGCTGGTGGCGGGGACCCTCGACTACCGCATCGGGCGTGCGGGCAATCCGCACGGGCTGGTCGGCTGCGTGTTCAGCGTCGCCACCGATCCCGGGCAGCGGCGCAAGGGGTACGCGCGGGCCTGCATGACGGTGCTGCTCGACTGGTTCCGTGAGCGCGGCGCGGCCAGCGTGGACCTCAACGCGTCGCCGGAGGCCGAGCCGCTGTACGCGTCGCTCGGCTTCGTGCGCAAACCCGATCCGTCGATGCGGCTGACCCTGTGAGACCCCCTCGGTGCGGCTGACTCCATGGGGCGCTTAGGCTCGGGGGCATGCAGAGCCTGGCGTTGATCGAGAACTGGCCGGTCCCCACCGCTGCCGCGGCCGTCGTCCGCGCGGACGGCACGGTGGTCGGGACGCACGGCCCCACGGACCGGCGTTTCGCCCTCGCCTCGGTCACCAAACCCCTCGCGGCGTACGCGGCCCTCGTCGCGTACGAGGAGGGGGCGATCGAGCTCGACGAGCCCGCGGGGCCCGAGGGTTCGACGGTGCGGCACCTGCTCGCGCACACCAGCGGGCTCGCCTTCGACGAGCACCGGGTGACGTCCGCCCCGGGCACCCGGCGGCTCTACTCGAACGCGGGGTTCGAGGTGCTCGGCGACCACATCGCCAAGGCGACCGACATCCCCTTCGCGGAGTATCTGCGCCAGGCCGTCCTCGTGCCGCTCGGCATGACGTCCACCGCGCTCGAAGGTGACCTCTCGCCCGCCAAGGACGGGGTGTCGACCGTCGACGACCTGGTGCGGTTCGCGGCCGAGGTGCAGGCGCCGCGGCTGCTCGACGCGCGCACCGTGGCCGCGGCGATGACCGTGACGTACCCGGGGCTGAAGGGCGTCCTGCCGGGGTACGGGCATCAGAACCCCAACGACTGGGGGCTCGGGTTCGAGATCCGGGACTCCAAGGCGCCGCACTGGACGGGGAGTTCGTCCTCGCCGCGGACGTTCGGGCACTTCGGGCAGGCCGGGACGTTCCTGTGGGTCGACCCGGACGCGGGCGCGGCCTGCGTCGCGCTCACCGACCGGCCCTTCGGACCGTGGGCCGTCGAGGTGTGGCCCCCGTTCACCGACGCGGTCCTCTCCGACCTGCGCGGGTGACCGCGGCCCCTAAGGGCTGCCCGTCATCTCCCAGAGCAGCAGTTCCGCGGCGCCCGCGGCCACGCCTTCGAGCCCCGTCTCGCCGGTGATCCGCGCGGCGTCGCCCGGGCCCAGGCGCTCGCCGGCGAGGTCCAGTTCTCCGCGCACCAGGTGCAGATAGACGTACGGCGCGTCCGGGATGCCCAGCCGCTCCCCCGCCGCCGGGCGCCGCACGTGGAGCAGCGCCCCCGCCCCGGGGACCGCGTACGGCGTGGAGTCGGCGATGCCGCGGACCACTTCGTAGGACGGGTCGCCGCCGGGGGCGAGGGGGGCCAGCCACATCTGGACGAAGACCAGGGGGCCTGGCCCGTCGTTGCGTTCGACGTGGCGCACGCCGCCCGCGGCGGACAGGTGCTGGACGTCGCCGGGGCGCACCAGCGATTCGTGGCCCGTCGAATCGCGGTGGGTGAGCTCGCCCTCGACCACCCACGTCACGATCTCGGTGTGGCTGTGCGGGTGTTCGTCGAAGCCGGCGCCGGGGGCGAGGCGCTCTTCGTTGCAGGCCAGGATCGCGCCGAAGCGGAGGTTGCCGGGGTCGTAGTGCGGCCCGAAGGAGAGGGCGTGGAAGGACTCGATGCCGGCCGCGATCTCCCCGCCGCGGTACCGGTCGCCGGAGCGCCGTACATCAATCACGCACCCCACGGTAGGGCCTGTGCGGGCCCCGGCACCGCACGTCCCCGCCCCGATGAGGCAGTCTTGTCCCGTGCCCGAACCCTCAGCGAACGAAGCCCACCAGGAGTCCCGCCAGGAGCCCCACCGGGAGTCCGGCCAGGACGCCCGCCGGAGTGCCCATGCCCACGCGGCGACCCTGAAGCGTCTGGAGAAGTCGTCCGGGAGCCTCGCGGCGCAGGCCATCGCGCGCATGGACGAGACGCTGTCCTGGTACCGGGCGATGCCACCGGAGAACCGCTCCTGGATCGGTCTCGTCGCGCAGGCCGGTATCGCCGCGTTCACCGAGTGGTTCCGGCATCCCGACGCGCCCCAGGCCATTTCCACCGACGTCTTCGGCACCGCGCCCCGCGAGCTGACCAGGGCGATCACCCTGCGCCAGACCGTGGAGATGGTGCGTACGACGATCGAGGTGATGGAGTCCGCGATCGACGAGGTCGCGGCGCCCGGGGACGAGTCGGTGCTCCGGGAGGCGCTCCTCGTCTACGCCCGCGAGATCGCCTTCGCCACCGCGCAGGTGTACGCGCAGGCCGCCGAGGCACGGGGTGCCTGGGACGCCCGCCTGGAGTCGCTGGTCGTCAACGCGGTCCTGTCCGGCGAGGCCGACGAGGGTGCCGTCTCCCGGGCCGCCGCCCTCGGCTGGAACTCCCCCGACCATGTCTGCGTGGTCCTCGGCACCGCCCCCGACGGCGACAGCGAGCTCACCGTGGAGGCCATCCGCCGCGCGGCCCGGCACGCGAAGCTGCAGGTCCTGACCGGCGTGCTCGGCGCCAGGCTGGTCGTCATCGCGGGCGGCAACGACAATCCGCTGCACGTGGCGAAGGCTTTGATCGGCCCGTACGCGGCCGGTCCCGTGGTGGCCGGGCCGATCGTGCCCGACCTGCTCGCGGCGACCCGTTCCGCGCAGGCGGCGGCCGCCGGGCTCAAGGCGTGCGCCGCCTGGCAGGACGCCCCGCGTCCCGTCCTCGCGGACGATCTGCTGCCGGAGCGCGCGATGGCCGGGGATCCGGCGGCCCGCGATCAGCTGGTGGAGGAGATCTACAGACCGCTGGAGGAGGCGGGCTCCGCGCTCCTGGAGACGCTCAGCGTCTATCTGGAGCAGGCGAGCAGCCTCGAGGGGGCGGCCCGGATGCTCTTCGTCCACCCCAACACCGTGCGCTACCGGCTCCGACGTGTGACTGACGTCACCGGCTGGTCGCCCTCCGATGTGCGCTCCGCGTTCACGCTGCGGATCGCGCTCATCCTCGGGCGTCTGGCCGACGGGGATCCCCAGTCGTAGGGTTTTGTGGACCCCCTACAATTCCCCCAGCCGTTCTTCGTCCCTGTCCCCACGGGCGGGCCCCACCGTCCACAAGAGAGAGTGTAAGAGTGCTCGTACTCGTCGCTCCCGGCCAAGGCGCTCAGACGCCCGGCTTCCTGACC
This sequence comes from Streptomyces sp. NPDC037013, assembly GCF_055607265.1. Lineage (NCBI taxonomy): Bacteria > Bacillati > Actinomycetota > Actinomycetes > Kitasatosporales > Streptomycetaceae > Streptomyces > Streptomyces sp. NPDC037013. The sequence continues at coordinate 318,177 of NZ_JBVJRV010000003.1, forward strand.
CCCTGGCTCGACCTCCCCGGCGCCGCAGACCGGCTCGCCGCCTGGTCCGACGCCATCGGGCTCGACCTTGCCCACTACGGCACGCAGGCCGACGCGGACGCGATCCGCGACACCGCCGTGGCCCAGCCGCTGCTGGTGGCCGCCGGTCTGCTCTCCGCCACGGCACTCGGTGACCTCACGCCGGGCGCCGTCGCCGGACACAGCGTCGGCGAGATCACCGCCGCCGCCTACGCCGGTGTGCTCACCGACGACGAGGCGCTGCGCTTCGTGCGCAAGCGCGGTCTGGCCATGGCCGAGGCCGCCGCCGTCACCGAGACCGGCATGGCCGCGCTGCTCGGCGGCACCCCGGAGGCCACCGTCCCGCACCTGGAGAAGCTGGGCCTGACCCCGGCCAATGTGAACGGCGCGGGCCAGATCGTGGCCGCCGGCACCGCGGCGCAGCTCGCCGCGCTCGCGGAGGACAAGCCCGAGGGCGTGCGCAAGGTGGTCGCCCTCAAGGTCGCGGGCGCCTTCCACACGGAGCACATGGCCCCGGCCGTGGCGGCCCTGGAGGAAGCCGCGGGCGGCCTGACCCCCGCGGACCCGAAGCTCACCTACATCTCCAACCGCGACGGCAGGCCGGTCACCACCGGCGCCGACGTGATCTCCCGCCTGGTCGGCCAGGTCGCCAACCCGGTCCGCTGGGACCTGTGCATGGAGACCTTCCAGGAGCTCGGCGTGACCGCGCTGATCGAGGTGTGCCCCGGCGGCACCCTGACCGGTCTCGCCAAGCGTGCCCTCAAGGGCGTCAAGACGCTCGCGGTGAAGTCCCCCGATGACCTCGACGCGGCCCGCGCGCTCGTCGCCGAGCATTCCTAGCCGACGACAGACAAGGAGCCGTAGCGCATGTCGAAGATCAAGGCCGGCCAGGGCCACCCGTACGCACGGATCATGGGCGTCGGCGGCTACCGTCCCACGCGCGTCGTGCCGAACGAGGTGATCCTGGAGACGATCGACTCGTCCGACGAATGGATCCGCTCCCGTTCGGGCATCGCCACCCGCCACTGGGCCTCCGACGAGGAGACCGTGGCCGCGATGTCCGTGGAGGCCTCGGGCAAGGCCATCGCCGACGCGGGCATCACGCCCGAGCAGATCGGCGCGGTGATCGTCTCCACCGTCTCGCACTTCAAGCAGACCCCCGCCATCGCCACCGAGATCGCGGACAAGATCGGGGCGGGCAAGCCCGCCGCGTTCGACATCTCCGCGGGCTGTGCCGGTTTCGGTTACGGTCTGACGCTCGCCAAGGGCATGGTCGTCGAGGGCTCCGCCGAGCACGTGCTTGTGATCGGCGTGGAGCGGCTGAGCGACCTCACCGACCTGAGCGACCGCGCGACGGCGTTCCTGTTCGGCGACGGCGCGGGCGCCGTGATCGTCGGTCCCTCCAAGGAGCCGCGGATCGGTCCCACGGTCTGGGGCTCGGAGGGCGACAAGGCCGAGACCATCAAGCAGACCGAGTCCTGGGAGGCGTACCGCAACGGCGCGCCCGACAAGTTCCCGGCCATCACGCAGGAGGGCCAGGCGGTCTTCCGCTGGGCCGTGTTCGAGATGGCGAAGGTCGCCCAGCAGGCGCTGGACGCGGCCGGAATCACCGCGGACGACCTGGATGTCTTCATTCCGCACCAGGCCAACGAGCGGATCATCGACTCGATGGTGAAGACTCTGAAACTGCCCGAACACGTCACGGTCGCCCGTGACGTGCGCACCACCGGCAACACCTCGGCCGCCTCGATCCCGCTCGCGATGGAGCGGCTCCTGGCGACCGGCGAGGCGAAGAGCGGCGACACCGCGCTCGTCATCGGCTTCGGGGCGGGTCTCGTGTACGCCGCCACGGTCGTTACCCTCCCCTAGGCATCTCGTCCGGATCTTCCGATCCGTACGGCTTGACCCAACCTGCCGCTGCCGCGGCGGGCGCCACACCCTCTGATACATGCGAAGGAGCGCCAACATGGCCGCCACTGAGAAGGAGATCGTTGACGGTCTCGCGGAGATCGTGAACGAGATCGCCGGCATCCCGGTCGAGGACGTCCAGCTGGACAAGTCCTTCACCGACGACCTGGACGTCGACTCGCTGTCCATGGTCGAGGTCGTCGTCGCCGCCGAAGAGCGCTTCGACGTCAAGATCCCCGACGACGACGTCAAGAACCTGAAGACGGTCGGCGACGCGACCAAGTACATCCTCGAGCACCAGAGCTGACCCAGCTCGTGCTCAGTCGCCACCCGGCGGTGGCGCCGCTGATCCCCTCAACACCGTGGAGAAATTTCCTGTGAACTCGACCAATCGCACCGTGGTCGTCACCGGTATCGGCGCAACCACACCGCTGGGTGGCGACGCAGCGTCGACGTGGGAGGGCCTGCTCGCGGGCCGCTCCGGCGTCAGCGCGCTGGAGCAGGACTGGGCAGCCGAGCTGCCCGTCCGCATCGCCGGTCAGATCGCCGTGGAGCCGGGCGAGGTCATCCCCCGCCCGCAGGCCCGCAAGCTGGACCGTTCGGCGCAGTTCGCGCTGATCGCGGCCAAGGAGGCCTGGGCGGACGCCGGCTACACCGCCAAGGCGGGCGAGGACCCGGCCGTGGACCCGCACCGCCTCGGCGCGGTCATCGCCTCCGGCATCGGCGGCGTGACCACGCTCCTCGACCAGTACGACGTGCTCAAGGAGAAGGGCGTACGCCGCGTCTCCCCGCACACCGTGCCGATGCTGATGCCCAACTCCCCGGCGGCCAACGTCGGCATCGAGCTGGGCGCCCGGTCGGGCGTCCACACCCCGGTGTCGGCCTGTGCCTCGGGCGCGGAGGCCATCGGCTACGCCGTCGAGATGATCCGCACCGGCCGCGCCGACGTGGTCGTCGCGGGCGGCACGGAGGCGGCGATCCACCCGCTGCCGATCGTCGCCTTCGGCAACATGATGGCGATGTCCAAGAACAACGACGACCCCGAGGGCGCCTCGCGCCCCTACGACGCGGACCGCAACGGCTTCGTGCTCGGCGAGGGCGCCGGCGTGATCGTCCTGGAGTCGGAGGAGCACGCCAGGGCCCGCGGCGCGAAGATCTACGCGGAGGCCGTCGGCCAGGGCATCTCGGCCGACGCCCACCACATCACGCAGCCCGAGCCGTCCGGCAACGGCATCGCCGCGGCGCTGCAGAACCTGATCGACACGACGGACCTCAAGCCCGCCGAGATCGTGCACGTGAACGCGCACGCGACCTCGACGCCGCAGGGTGACGTCGCCGAGATCAAGGCGCTGCGCAAGGCCTTCGGCGACGACGTCGACCACATGGCGATCTCCAGCACCAAGTCGATGACCGGTCACCTGCTCGGTGGCGCGGGCGGCGTGGAGACCGTGGCCACGGTCCTCGCGCTCAAGCACCGCGTCGCCCCGCCGACGATCAACATCGTGAACCTCGACCCCGAGGTCGACGCGGACGTCGTCCGTGACGAGGCCCGTCCGCTGCCCGAGGGACGGATCGCGGCGCTGAACGACTCGTTCGGCTTCGGCGGCCACAACGTCGTCCTGGCGTTCCGGACCGTCTGAGCCGGCCGTACGTCACGGACTGCCCGCAGGTAGTCGAAAGGGGCCCCCACCAGCCTGGTGGGGGCCCCTTTCGTGGTGTGTCACACCACCTGGTGGAGCCAGCGCACCGGCGCGCCCTCGCCCGCGTACCGGAAGGGCTCGAGCTCGTCGTCCCAGGGCTTGCCGAGGAGCTTGGCGAGCTCGGCCTCCAGGTCGCTCTCGCCGCGCTGTGAGCGGGCCAGCGCGGCGCGGAGCCGGTCCTCGGGGATCAGGATGTCGCCGTGGATGCCGGTGACGGCGTGGTAGATGCCGAGCTCGGGCGTGGCGCTGTAGCGCTCGCCCTCGGCGCTCGCGCAGGGCTCCGCCGTGACCTCGAAGCGCAGCAGATCCCAGCCGCGCAGGGCGGAGGCGAGCTTGGACGCGGTGCCCACCGAGCCCTGCCAGGAGAATTCGGATCTCCAGGTGCCCGGCGCGGCGGGCTGCCTGATCCAGTCGAGGCTCACGCGCGCACCGAGCACGCCCGCGACGGCCCACTCGACGTGTGGGCACAGCGCGCGCGGAGCGGAGTGCACGTACAGAACTCCACGTGTCGTCACCGGGACCTCCAGTGTGGGTCGAGGGTCGCCTTCCCCAGCGGCCTCGCGCCCGTGCCGAGCAGTTTTCCCCAAATACTAGATAAACCTGGGAAAAGGGGACAGATGTGACGTGATGTAATTTAGCGGAACCACTGCAGCGGGGGCGCCACCGGGTGGATCACCCGCCCTGTCGCCGCCGTGACAGCAGTGGCCCGGCCGCTACGGGCCGAGGCTACCGTGCGGCGGCGCAAGGAGTGTGACGTACCGTCGGTCCAGAGGCCAGGAAACTCCGACCTTTCACCCGGCGGGGCGCAACCCCGGCCGCGCGCACGACGTCACGTTGAACGACAGAGGGGAGCAGGGATGCACAGCCGCAGGCGCCGCCCGCGTGCCGCCGCCGCTCTCGCGACGGCGGCCCTCTTGTGCGGCGGGGCACTCACCGCGTGTGACGCGCAGGGTGGCGACTCCCCGGCGCCCGGCCCCTCCGGCCACGCCAGGCCGTCCCCCACGCCGACCCCCCTCTGGGACACCTCGCCCCGTTCGCTGGCCGCCGTCGGCGACTCCATCACACGCGGCTTCGACGCCTGCTCGGTGCTCTCCGACTGCCCCGAGGCGTCCTGGGCGACCGGCACCGACCCGGAGGTCGACAGCCTGGCGACGCGGCTGCTCGGGAAGGGGCGGGCCGCCTCGCACAGTTGGAACCACGCGAAGACCGGCGCCCGCATGGCGGATCTGACCGGCCAGATCGAGCAGGCCGCGGCCGAGCGCCCGGAGCTGGTGACGGTGATGACGGGCGCCAACGACGCCTGCCGTCCCTCGGTCGCCTCGATGACGCCGGTCTCCCAGTTCCGCGCCGACTTCCGCGAGGCGCTGCGCACCCTGCGCCGCGAGCTGCCGAAGGCGCAGGTCTACGTGGCGTCCGTGCCGGACCTGAAGCGGCTCTGGTCCCAGGGGCGGACCAACGCGCTCGGCAAGCAGGTGTGGAAGCTCGGCATCTGCGCGTCGATGCTGGCCGACCCGGACGCGCTCGACACCAGGGCGACACAGCGGCGCGCCACGGTGCGGGACCGGGTCGTCGCGTACAACGAGGTCCTCGAAGAGGAGTGCGCGAAGGACCGGCGCTGCCGGTACGACGGCGGGGCGGTCTTCGACTACCGCTTCGACGGCGACCAGTTGAGCCACTGGGACTGGTTCCACCCCAGCAAGAACGGCCAGGCGCACCTCGCCGAGATCGCCTACCGGCAGGTGACGTCACGGAAGCCGGTGTCATAGGGCTCCGGTACGGAGGCCCGCGCGGCCGGGGCGGTCCGGCGTAGGGTCACGATCATGCGCTGTGAGGACTTCGGGACGCTTCCCGACGGTACGCCCGTCCACCGCTGGACCCTGGAGAGGGGCGGGACGCGGGTGCGCGTCCTGACGTACGGCGGGATCGTGCAGTCGGCGGAGGCGCCCGACCGGGCGGGGCGGACGGCGCCGGTGGCGCTGGGGTTCGCCGGCCTGGACGGGTATCTGGCGCATCCGGGGCCCTACTTCGGCGCGCTGGTGGGGCGGTACGCGAACCGGATCGCCGGCGGCGCCTTCTCCCTCGACGGGCGTACGTACCGGCTCGCGCGCAACAACGGCCCCAACTCCCTGCACGGCGGTGAGCGCGGCTTCGACAAGCACGTGTGGGACGCGGAGGCCGTGGAGCACGGGGTGCGGCTCTCGCGGGTCTCCCCCGACGGCGAGGAGGGGTTCCCCGGCCGGCTCGCGGTGTCGGCGACGTACACGCTGGACGCTGCGGGCGCGCTGCGGATCGCCTACGAGGCGACCACCGACGCGCCGACCGTCGTGAACCTCACCCAGCACACGTACTGGAACTTGGCGGGCGTGGGCGATGGTGCGGGTGGCGTGGGCGGTGCGCTCGGGCACGGGGTGCGGATCGCCGCGTCACGGATCACCCCGACGGACGGCGACGGGATTCCGACCGGGGCGTACGAGGACGTGACCGGGACGCGGTTCGACTTCCGCGCGGGGGGCGCGGCCGGGCCGGGCTTCGACCACAACTACGTGCTTGACAAGGGGATCACGGCGGAACCGGTCGAGGTGGCCGAGCTGAGCGAGCCGGAGTCCGGCCGGGTCCTGACGGTGGCGACGACGGAGCCGGGGCTCCAGCTCTACACGGCGGACCACTTCGCGCCGGGGCTGCCGTTCGCGCCGGGGGACGGGATCGCGCTGGAGACCCAGCACTTTCCCGACTCCCCCAACCGGGGGGAGTTTCCCTCTGCTGTGCTGCGGCCGGGTGGGGTTTATCGGTCGGAGACGGTGTATGGGTTCTCTGTGCGGTGACGCTCCGCTGGGGGGCCGGGGGGGGGGTGGGTTTTTGTCTGCGGGTGTGCTTGGGCTGGGCGCGCAGTTCCCCGCGCCCCTTAGGGGGCCTCAGGTTGGGTCTCGTCTGCGGGGATGTTTGGGCTCGTCGCGCAGTTCCCCGCGCCCCTTTGGGGGCGCCTCAGGTTGGGTCTCGTCTGCGGGGGTGCCTTGGGCTGGGCGCGCAGTTCCTCGCGCCCCTAGGCGGTCAGGGTTTTGGTCAAGTGGGGGGTTGTCAGGGAGTGGGATGCCTGGAGGTGGTAGGGGCCGGGGTGGTGGGTCCAGGTGGCGGTGGTGGTGTTCCAGGTCTCGAAGGCGCGGCGCGGGAGTTCCACCGTCACCTCGGCCGTCTCGCCGGGGGCCGCCTCGGCGGTCGCGAAGCCGGCCAGCCAGCGGATCGGGCGGGTGCCGTCGTTCTCCAGCGGGGCGAGGTAGAGCTGGACGACCTCGCGGCCCGCGCGTTCGCCGGTGTTGCGGACGGTGACCCGGGCCGTCGTGCCCTCGACGGTAAGTGACTCGTACGTCCAGTCGGTGTAGCCGAGGCCGTGGCCGAAGGCGTACGACGGGGTGGCGCCGGACTTCTCCCAGGCCCGGTAGCCGATGAACACGTCCTCGGTGTAGGCGAGTTCGCCCTGCTCGGGGGTGACCCGGGTGACGGGGGCCGCGGCGAGGTCGCCCCAGGTGGTGGGGAGCCGGCCGCCCGGTTCCTCGGTGCCGAGGAGGACGTCGGCGAGTGCGGCCCCGCCTTCCTGGCCGGGGAACCACGTGAGCAGGACGGCGGCCACGTCGTCGCGCCAGGGAAGTTCCACCGGGGAGCCGGAGTTGACGACGACCACCGTGTTCGGGTTGGCGGCGGCCACGGCGCGGACCAGGTCGTCCTGGCGCCCCGGCAGCCTCAGGTCGCGGCGGTCGAAGCCCTCGGACTCGACGCGTTCGGTGGTGGAGACGACCACGACGGCGGTGTCGGCGGCGCGCGCCGCCTCGACGGCCTCGGCGATCAGCTCGTCGGCGGCGCGCCGGGGGCCGAGGTGGACCAGGGAGAACAGGACGCCGGGCAGCGGGGCCGCGGACGTCTCGCCGATCGTGTGGCGCAGGGAGACCCGGACCGGTTCGCCTGCGGTGAGTTCGACCTTGCCGCGCTCGGCCGGTGCGCCGAAGAACGCCTCGAACGGGTCGGACTCGGAGCCCGCCGACTGGACGTCGTCGTAGAGCACTTCACCGTCGACGGTGAGGGTGAAGGCGCCGAGACCGCGCGTGCCGAAGGCGTGCTCGCCGCTCTCGCGCGGCGTGAAGGTGCCGGTCACCTCGACGCTCGCCAGCGTCTCGTGGGTGACGCCTTCGGGCAGGTCGTCGCCGATCCACTGGACCTGGCCGGTGGGGAGGCCGGCCTCGCCGAGGACGGCGCCCGCGGCGTCGCGGCAGACCGCCCGGAGCTCGAACCCCTGGTCGGCGGGGGCGAGTTCGTCGGTGGGGTCGGCGCCGACGGCGTACGAGAGGGCGCCCTCGGGCAGGGCCGCGGTGAGGCCGTCGAGCGGGGAGACGACGTGGGCGGGGAAGACGGTGGCGGAGCCCCCGCCGAGGATGCGGGCGTCGCGCGCGGCGGCGCCGCTGAGGGCGACCGTGCCGGTGCCGCTCAGCGGAAGGGTGCGGCGCTCGTTGCGGACGAGGACGAAGGCGCGGCGGGCGATCTCACGGGCGAGGGCCTCGCCGTCGATCTCGGCGGGGAGGTCGCGCGGAGCGACGGCGGGCTCGGCGCCTTCGAGCGCGCCGACGCGGGCGGCCAGGCGCAGGACGTTGCGGACGGCCGCGTCGACGGTCTCCTCCGCGACCTCGCCCGCGCGGACGGCCGCGGCGAGCGGCTCCCCGTACACGGTGCGCGGTCCCGGCATGGCCACGTCGAGGCCGCCCTCGATGGCGCCGGCGGTGGAGCGGGCGGCCATCCAGTCGGAGACGTTGAAGCCGTCGAAGCCCCAGGCGCCGCGCAGGACGTCCTCGACGAGGTGGCGGTGTTCGGTCATCGTGACGCCGTTGACCTGGTTGTACGCGGTCATGACGCCCCAGGGGCGGGCCTGCGTGACGATCCTCTCGAAGGGCGCCAGGTACAGCTCGCGCAGGGCGCGCGCGGACACCTTGTTGTCGACGGTGAAACGGTCGGTCTCGGCGTCGTTGGCGACGAAGTGCTTGACAGTGGTGCCGACGCCGCCGGACTGCACGCCCCGCACGTAACCGGCGCCGATGACACCGGTGAGGTACGGGTCCTCGCTGTACGCCTCGAAGTGGCGGCCGCCGAGCGGGGAGCGGTGGAGGTTGACGGTCGGCGCGAGGAGGACGTGGACGCCCTTGCGGCGGGCCTCCTGCGCGAGCAGCGCGCCCGCGCGACGGGCTAGGTCGGGGTCCCAGGTGGCGGCGAGCGCGGTCGGGGACGGCAGCGCGACGGACGGGTCGTCGGCGGTCCAGCGGACGCCGCGCACGCCGACCGGTCCGTCGGACATCACGAGCGAGCGCAGGCCGATCTCGGGCAGGGCGTGCAGCGCCCACATGGAGGCGCCGCCGAGCAGGCGCGCCTTCGCGTCCAGGTCGAGCTTGCCGAGGGCGGCTTCGACGGCCGCCTCCCGCGCGCGCTCGCTCTCCGGTCCCTGCCGGTCCTCTGCCGCCATGGCGTCGCCTCGATTCGTCCGTGGATCCATCCGTGGTGTCGGCCCCCTGTGGGCCGGGCGTCCGTGCCTGCCTGTGCCCCCATCGTGCATCGCTTACCTGTAGAGAGGTAGGTTTCGTTATATTCTCGTTATCTGTGAATGTCGTACGGTCCTCCGAGCAGGACGTACGGAAGGGGTGCGGGCCATGGCGGCCAGGGCCAGGAGCGAGGAGCGGCGCGCGGAGATCCTCCGGGCGGCGTTCGAGGTGATCGCCGAGCGCGGGTACCGGGGCGCGACCCTCGGCGCGGTGGCCGAGCGGGTCGGGCTGACCCAGCAGGGCCTGCTGCACCACTTCCCCACCAAGGAGGCCCTGCTGGTCGCCGTCCTCGAGGCCCGCGACCAGTGGGACGCGGTGCCGCACGGCACGTGGCGGCTCGATCTGCTCGGCTCGCTCGTCGAGTACAACGCGATGCGCCGCGGCATCGTGCAGACCTTCGCCGCCCTGCTCGGCGAGAGCGTCACCGACGGCCACCCGGCACGCGCCTTCTTCACCGGGCGCTACGAGACGGTGCGCGAGAACTTCGCGGCGGTGCTGCGCGCCGAGTACAGGGAGCGGCTGCCGGGCGGACTCACCCCGGAGGCCGCCGCCCCGCTGCTGGTGGCGGTCATGGACGGCCTGCAGTACCAGTGGCTGCTCGACCCCGGATCGGTGGACATGCCGGGGGCGTTCCGGGACTTCCTCGCGCTACTGGGCGGGGGTGGCGGGGACGGTGCCCGAGGCGCCGGCGACGGCGGCCACCACCTCGACCTCGACTAGCGCGCCCGGCGGGACGAGGCGCGGGACCGCGACGGTGGTGCTGGTGGGCGGGGTGCCGGTCAAGAACTCCCGGCGCACGGCCACGTAGTCGGCGACGGCGTCCATGTCGGTCAGGTACGTACGGATGTTGATGATGTCGTCGAGTCCCGCGCCGTGGGCCTTGAGCAGGGCCCGCAGCGCCTCGAAGACGGCGCGCGTCTGGGCGGCCATGCCGTCGCCCTCGGCGCACTGCCCCGAGGTGTACAGCAGGACGCCGCCGTCGGCGTGCTGGACCCGGGCGACCTGCGAGTAGGGGCCCTGCGGCCGCGGTCCCGCGGCGGGATCGTCAAGGGTGATCTCCATGGTGCGCACTCCTTGCCGGGAAGCTGGGTGAGGGTGGGGGTGGGGGCCGGTCGGCTGGGTCACCGGCCGGTGGGGCGGGTGCGGATGTGGGTGACGGCGCGGGCGATGTCCTCGTGGACGACGTCCGGGTCTGCGGCGGCCGCCTCGAAGTGGCCCGACACCGCCTCCATCACCGGCAGCCGGGCCGAGGCCGTGGCGAGGGCGATGTCCTTGACGGCGAGGTCGCTGCCGAAGTGGACGCCGGTCGCGAACGCGCGGGCGACGGCGCCGCCGAGCGGGCCGGCGGCGAGGGCGTCCTTGGCGATGCCCTCGTCGAGACCCAGCGCGTCGGCGAGCCTCATGGCCTCCGCGACCAGGCCCACGCCGCCGATGACGGCGGTATTGACGACGAGCTTGAGCGCGGCGCCCGAGCCGAGGGCGCCGGTGCGGGTGACCGGGCCGAAGCGGGCCAGGATGTGCTCGACGCCCGCCGCGTCGCCGCCCGCCAGGATGCCGAGCCGGCCTTCGGCGGCCTTGTCGGTGCTGCCCATGACGGGGGCGTCGACGAGGGTGACGCCGACCGGGACGCGGTCCGCCAACTCCCTCACGGCGTCGGGCCCGACGGTCGACATCTCCACCCAGTGCATACCGGCGCGCAGCTCGGGGAGCACGGCGTCGGCGACCTCGCGCACGGCGCCCGGCCCGGCCAGCATGGTGATGACGACGTCGGCCCCGCGCACGGCTCCGGCCGGATCCGGGGCGGCCGTGGCGCCCGCCGCGACGAGCGGCCCGGCCTTCTCGGCGGTGCGGTTCCACACGGTCAACGGGTGGCCTGCGGCGAGGAGTTGACGGGCCATCGGCTCGCCCATGTGGCCGAGGCCGAGAAATGCGATCTTTTCCATGGGTCCGACGCTAGGCCCGGGTGCGGGATGCGACAAGCGAATGTCTAGCATGCGACCCATGCCGAACCCGCATGCCTCACCCGGCGCGCACCCCTCCCCTCCCGCGCCCCCGGAACTGTCCACCGTCTGGCTCCGCACCTTCCTGGAAGTGGCCCGGCACGGCTCCTTCACCGTGGCCGCGCGCGAGCTGGGGTGGACGCAGTCCGCCGTGTCGCGGCAGATCTCCGCACTGGAGACGGCGCTCGGCGGGGCGCCGCTCTTCGACCGGTTGCCGCGCGGGGTGCGCCCCACCGCGCAGGGCCGGACGCTGCTGCCGCACGCACAGGAGCTGCTCGGCCGACTGTGCGCCATGGGGCGGGAGTTGGCGGCGCTGGGCGAGGCGGCCGGCGGGTCACTGCGGGTCGGGGCGTTCGCGACCGCCGACGCGGGGCTCGTGCCGCGTGCCATCGCGGCCTTCCGTGCCCGCCACCCCGGGGTGAGCCTCACCCGCGAGGAGGGCCTGACGCCCGCGCTCCTGTCCCGCCTCGCGCAGGGCGAACTCGACCTGGCGGTGGTCTCGTCGACGGGCGGAACACCGCCCGACGCGGCGTACGAGCTGCACCACCTGCTGGACGAGGCGCTGTACGTCGCGCTGCCCGCCGGGCACGCGCTGGCGGCCGAGCCCGAGCTGCGCCTGCCCCAGCTCGCCGCCGAGGCGTGGATCGCGGGCGGCACCGGCGGCGAGGGAACCCTCCTCGGCCCGGCGCTCCGCCACGGCTTCCGGCCGCGCGTCGCCCACGTCGTCGCGGAGTGGACGGCGAAGCAGGGATACGTGGCGGCGGGGCTCGGCGTGACCCTCGTCCCCGAACTCGCCGCGGAGGGCGTACGTCCGGACATCGCCCTTGTCCCCCTGCGGGACGAGGCGATGCCCGGACGCGCGGTGTACGCGGCGACACCCCGGGACCTGACCCCGGCACCCGCCACGCACCCGTTCCTGGCGGCGCTCAGGGAAGCCGCGCTGGACCTGCGGGCGGGCTAGCTAGTCCCGTGCCGTCGCGTCCGTCGCGTCCGTCTCGCGGATGTGGAGGTGCCCCTCACCCGGATGGTCCGGCGGGAAGGGCGGCAGGACGGAGTGGAGGACGTATCCGCATTTCTCGGCGACGCGGCAGGAGCCGAGGTTGGCGGCGGCGTGCAGGAGTTCGAGGCGGCCCGGCGGCATCAGGTGCCGGGAGGTGAACGCCCAGCGGGTGACGGCCTCCAGGGCGCGTGGGGCCACCCCCTTGCCGCGAGCCGCGGGCGCGGTCCAGTAGCCCACTTCCGAGCCGGCGCCGGGGCGGGAGGCGTCGGGCTCCACCTTGAGCGTGACGTGCCCGACGGGTGCCGCCGCACCCCCGGCCCCGGTGACGGCGAAGCTGAAGCGGGTGCCTGCGGCCCACTCCTCGGCTTGCTCGTCGATCCAGCGGCGGGCGTCGGCCTCGTTCGCCAGCTCCGTCACGAGCCAGCGGCGCAGGGTCGGGTCGCGGTGGGCGGCGAGGAGGGCCGGGACATCGTGCGGCTGCCAGGGGCGGAGTACCAACCCGTCGGCGACGGGCAGGAGTTCGGCGTGCGGGGCCTCGGTCATCCGACGACCTTACGTCGGCCGGATCATGGGGCTGCCGCCGGGGGCTGGGGGCCATGGGTCGCGGCGGCTCACTCCGTCGCGGGCAGGTGCCGGGTCGCGCAGTGGATTCCGCCGCCGCCCTCGCCGAGGGCGTCCACCGGCACCTGGACGACCTTCCGGCCCGGGTACAGCTCCCGCACGATCGCCGCAGCGGCGTCGTCGGCCTTCCGGTCGCCGAAACGGGGCATGACCACACCGCCGTTGGCCACCGAGTAGTTCACGTAACTCGCGAGGAAGTCATCGCCCCGACCGCCGATGTCGGACGGCTCGGGCAGGGAGACGAGGTCCAGCCGCTTGCCGCGGGCGTCCGTCGCCTCGGTCAGGGTGGCGTACGCCTGCTCGTAGGCCCGGGTCCAGACGTCCTCGGGCGCTTCGGGCGCCGGGGTGCTCATGAGGACGACGCCGGGTTCGGTGAACCGGGCCAGCGCGTCGATGTGGTGGTCCGTGATGTCCTGGCCGCGGACGCCGTCCACCCAGAGGACCTCGGTGACACCGAAGAGGCTCTTCAGGGCCCGCTCGATGTCGGCGCGGGACATGCCGGGGTTGCGGTTGTCGTTGACCAGCGAGCTCTCCGTCGCGAGCAGTGTCCCCGCGCCGTCCACCTCGATCGCGCCGCCCTCGCCGACGATCGGCGCCCCGATCCGCTCGATGCCGCGCTCCGCGAGGACGGCGCGGGCCACCCCGGCGTCGTGGCGGTGCTCCTGTTTGCCGCCCCAGCCGTTGAAGTTGAGGTCGACTCCCGCGATGCCGTCCGGGCCCACCACGAAGTTCGGGCCGGTGTCCCGGATCCACAGGTCGTCCACCGGCACGGGCAGGACGTCCACGTCCGGGCCGCAGGCGCGCCGGGCGCCGGCCGCGTCCCGTTCGCAGGCCAGCACCGTCACCGGTTCGAACTCGGCGAGCGCGCGGGCGATGCGCGCGATGTCCTCCCGGACGGCGTGGACGTACGACTTCCAGATGCGGCGGGTCGGCCAGGACATGTACGTCAGCTCGTGCGGCCCCGCCTCGTCGGGCATCCGCATGGTCACCACTCCAGGTTCGCTCGTACCGACCGGGGGTCGCGGTCGCGGTCGCGGTCGGCACGAGCGTACGGCCTCCGGTCCGCTCGCGACGGGTTCAATTCGGTTGACCGGGGCAGCGTCGTCGGGTTCCCTCGGATCCGGTCGACCAGGGGGAAACATGAGTACGGCGAACACGGACACCGGAAACGCGGCCGCGGGCAAGATGCACGCGGACGAGGCAGACATCGACGAGGCGCTGGTGCGCCGGCTGGTCGGCGCCCAGTTCCCGGCGTGGGCCGGGCTGCCCGTGGAACGGGTGGACTCCGCGGGGACGTCCAACGCGATGTACCGGCTCGGCGCGGACATGGTGGTGCGGCTGCCCCGGGTGGCGGGGTCCGCGCGGGACGTGGAGCGGGAGCTCCGTTGGCTGCCGCGGCTCGCGCCCGCGCTGCCCGTCGCGATTCCCGTGCCGCTCGGCAAGGGCCGCCCCGGCGAGGGATACCCGTACCCGTGGTCGGTCTTCCGGTGGCTGGACGGCGCGACGCCCGACCCGGCCAGGCCCCCGGCCGAACCCGCGCTGTTCGCCAAGGACATGGCCGCGTTCCTGACCGCCCTGCGGGAGGTGGACCCGGCCGGTGCGCCCGCCGCCTACCGCAGCGATCCGCTGGCGGAGCGGGACGAGGAGACGCGCGCGGTGCTCGCCGGGGTGCGCGGGCTCGTCGACGAGCGGGCCGCGACCGCCGTGTGGGAGGCCGCGCTCGACGCCCCGGCGTGGGGGCGGCCCGCCGTGTGGGTCCACGGTGACCTGCAGCCGGGCAACGTCCTGGTGGACCGCGGCCGGCTCGGCGCGGTCATCGACTTCGGATGCATGGGCACGGGCGACCCCGCGGTCGACCTGATCTCCGCCTGGTACCTCATGGACGCCGACGCCCGTACGGCCTTCCGCGCCGCGCTCGGCCCGGCGGCCGACGACGCCATGTGGGCGCGCGGGCGGGGCTGGGCCCTGACGATCGCCCTGATGGAGCTCGCGTACTACCGCAGGACGAACCCGGTGATGGCCCGCACCGCCCACCTCGTCATCGACCGGCTGACGGGCCGGGCCTGACGCGGGCGGGCACTGACGCGGGCGGCCCGGTGGCCCGCCCGCGTCGAGCCGGGCTCATGCCGTGCTCACCAGGAGGTGGAGCGCCAGGGCGGTGATGAGAGCGCTGGAGGTGAGCGCCGTGATCAGCCGGCCGCGGCGCCCGGTCAGCACCCGGCCGAGCAGCGCCCCGCCACCCGCGAGGAGCAGCTGCCAGCTCGCCGACGCCACGAACGCGGCCAGCGCGAACACCCCCTGTTCCAGGGGCGTCAGCGTCGCCGTGGCCGGGCTGCCGAGGACGAGCGCGGCGAAGTAGATCACCGTGGCGGGGTTGAGGAGCGTGATGCCGAGCAGGGCCGCGTAGGCGCGGGCGGGGCCGGGCGGGGCGCCGCTCCTCGTGGTGGCCGTGTCGCGCCCCCGGTACTGGCGGAGGGCCGTCACGGCACCGCGTGCGGCGAGGGCGAGCAGGACAAGGACCGAGGCCCAGCGCAACGGTGTCAGGACCGGTTCGACGAGGCCGGTGAGGGAGGCGCCGCCGACCGCGGCGAGGAGGGCGTAGAGGCCGTCGGCGGTGGCGACGCCGAGGGCGGCGCAGGCGCCGGTCCGCAGGGAGGTGCGGGCGGTGAGGGCGACCAGGTAGGTCGCGACGCCGCCGACCGGCATGGCGATGCCGTACCCGGCGAGGACCCCCGCGACCAGGACCGCGCTCACGCGTGCGCGGGAATCGGCCTCCACGGTCGGCCGGGCTGCTGCTGGACCCGCGCCGGACGAGCGGCGGAGGCGGACAGCGGCAGGGCGGCGTGAGCCGTTCTCGTGGTCATGGGCCGAGCCTCGCGGGGACACGGCGGAACGGGCAACTGATTTATCCCGCCGCGGTACGACGGCCCTGCGGAGGGGGGCGGTCGGGGGCCGGTGTCGCCGGTGTCCCGGAACGCACCGTAGCGCTCGCCCCATCCGCCCCGGGATACTTCCGCCACCTCACCGGTTACGGAAGGATTCGCGTGTTCTCACGACTCGGCGCTCTCGGCGTCGCCGCTCTCCTGGCCGGGCTCGCCGCCCCGGCGCCCGCCTCCGCCGCCTCCGCCGCCCCTTCAGGCCGCGCCGCCCCCACCGTCGAGGAGGCGCGGCTCGACCGGGCCGCCCCTCAGGAGATATTGCGGCGCAGCGGCTTCGACTCCGTGGCACCCGAGCTGGCGCGGGCGCTGGACGGGGCGCGCTCGTACGACGGGGCGCGGCGGCTCGTCGTACGCGAAGGCAGGGCGCTGTGGCGGCGGGCCGTCGAGCGGGCGCAGGGGCACGGGCCCGTCGGGGCGCGGGCGGGGCTCAGCCGGGATGACGACCGGCCGCTGTACTGGGCGCGGCTCGGGATGACCCGGGAACTGCGGCGGTGGGAGCCCGCCCGCTTCACGCTGAGCGAGGCGCAACGCGCCCGTCTGCTGGGACAGTTGGAAAGGTCGTCGCGGGGTCAGGACAGCGTCGACCTCCGGTCCGGCAAGGGCCGGCACGTCAAGCGCGTCCTCGTCACCGGTTTCGACCCGTTCACCCTCGACCGGGACGTGCGCATCAGCAATCCGTCGGGGGCCGCGGCCCTCGCCCTGGACGGCACCACGATCCGGACGCCGGAGGGGCCCGCGCGCGTCGAGACCGTCGTCTTCCCGGTGCGCTGGCAGGACTTCGGCGACGGGACGGTGGAGCGGGCGCTGCGGCCGCACCTGCCGCACGTCGACCTCTTCACCACGATCAGCCAGGGACGCGTCGGCCGGTTCGACGTCGAGCGGACCAACGGCGCCTGGCGCGGCGGCTTCCCCGACAACGAGAACCTGTCGCGCACCGAGACCGTGCCGGTGAGCGATCCGGCCTCGCAGCCCCAGTGGACGTCGACGACCCTCCCGTACCAGAAGATCGTGGCCGCCGACACCGGCCGCTTCCCGGTGTACGACAACACGTCGGTGACCGAGATCCCGGCGGGCGGCAGCGGACCCGTGGTCCGGCCCGACGGGCCGACCCCGGGGTCGACGGCGCGCGAGGGCGGCGGCGGTAACTACCTGTCGAACGAGATCGCCTACCGCGCGACGCTCCTGCGGGACCGGCTCGGCCTGCACGACCGGCTGCCCGGCGGCCATGTGCACACGCCCGTCCTGCAGTTCGGCGCGGGCAACACCGATCCGGCGACGGGCGAGGTCACCGATCCCGAGTTCGTGCGCAACCGGCTCGACATCATCGCTCAGGTGCGGGGGATACTCCGGGTCGCCGTGTCGTCGTCCTGACCCGCGCCGTCGGTCGCGCCGTCCTCGCCGAGCAGGTCGCGGGCCATCAGCGTCGCGCCCGCGACCGCGCCCGGCATCAGGAACACCGCGACGAACGGCACCAGGAAGGCGACGGCGAGCGGCGCCCCGAAGCCCCAGGCGAGCTGTTTGCGGGAGCGCAGCAGGGTGAGGCGGTCGCGGAGTTCCACGCCGCGGCGCTGCAGGGCGACCGCGGTGAGCTCCTCGACGAGGAAGAAGCCGGTCACGCAGAAGCCGATCACCGGGACCACGGTCTGACCGGCGACCGGGACGAAGCCGAGGGCGAAGAGCAGTACGCCCCAGAGCGCCGCCCGCACCACGACGCGGAGACTGTCCCTGGCCGAGATCCACAGCTCGCGCCAGAGCGGCAGACCCGACGTGGGGGCGTGGCCGGACTCGGCGATGTCGACCTTCTCGGAGAGCGACTCGTAGAACGGCTGGCCGATCAGGAGCGTCATCGCGGTGAAGGTGAGGACGGAGAGCAGCAGCGCCAGCGCGAAGAGCAGGCCCGTCAGGAAGCCGCGGAAGAGGCCGGCCCAGGGCGAGGACCAGTCGTCGGCGAACGGGGTGGCCCAGCCGACGAGGTCGGCGCCCCACAGGGCGAGGCAGACGAGCGCGGCCACGTAGAGCACGAGGGTGATCAGGCCGGGCAGCAGCCCCCACCCGTACTGCCTGCCGTGCCGGGCGACCCAGCGCTGCCCTTTCACCAAGTAGCCGAAGCCCACACCCAGATCACGCATGCGCCACACCTTAGCCGCAGGTGGGCGGGGGTCCGCGCGCGGCGGGCGCCGGCTCTGTCCCGGCCCGGACACAAGGCCCTCTTGTTGTACGGGAGTTGAGCCGGTAAGACCTCGCTCACCGATCTCTGGAGGTACGCATGGGCATGTCCCGGCCACCAAGACCCGTCCTGCTCACCGCCGTCGCCGCGGGCGCGCTGGTCCTCACCGCGCTCGCCCCGGGCAGCGCCACCGCCGGTCCGACGCCGCGCCCGGTCGTCCGCGAGGGCTCGCCGACCGGTCCCGGGCGGGCCGCCGCGGCTCCGGCGGACGCCGCCGAGCGGGCGCTGAAGGACGCCGGGGCCCCGGCACCGCCCGGCGCCGGCAAAGGCCGCGGATACCCGCGCGAGCGCAGGCTCACCGAACCTCCGGCCGACCCGGCCGACAAGTCGATCAAGCTGGGGCTCACGCCGTACCACGGCATAGCCCCGAAGCTGAACGCCCTGCAGCGCCTCGGCGACCGCGTGAGCGTGGAGATCGCGGGCCGCTCCGCGGGCGGCCACGAGCTCTACCTCGTGACCGTCACCGCCCCGGAGTCCGCGCGCGAGACGGCCCGCCAGGAGAGGATGCGCGAGCGCATCGAGAACGCGCCGGATGCGGCCGCCGGGGACAAGGCGATCAAGGCCTCGTACAAGACGCCCGTCTTCATCAACAACAACATCCACGGCAACGAGTGGGAGGGCACCGACGCCGCCCTGAAGCTCATCGAGCGGCTGGCGAAGGCCGACGACGCCGGGAGCCGCTCGCTGCTGCGCCACAACCGCCTCTACTTCAACATCACCGCCAACCCCGACGGCCGCATCGCGGGCACCCGCGCGAACGCGGGCGGCTTCGACCTCAACCGCGACTTCATCACCGCCTCGCAGCCCGAGGCCCGCGCCATCCGCCGGATCGCCGTCACCACCCAGCCCGCGGTCATGATCGACCTGCACGGGTACGTCAACGGCACGCTGATCGAGCCGACCACTCCCCCGCACGGCGAGAACTACGAGTACGACCTCTTCCTCAAGAACTCCTACGCCAACGCCCTCGGCATGGAGGCCGCCATCAAGGGCCTCGGATACACCGAGGAGAAGGACGGCGTGAAGCCGCCCATCATCCCCTTCCGCGACCAGGCGGAGGGCTGGGACGACTGGCCGCCGATCTTCACCCCGCAGTACCTGCCGTTCCACGGCGCGGTCGCCACGCACACCATCGAGTTCCCGATGCAGGTGAACAACGAGGAGTACGAGACGCAGCCCGTCGCGGAGCTGCGGCGCAGGGCCGCCATCAACGTCGACATCGCGGGCGCCGCGATGCGCGCCACCCTCGACTACACCGAGAGCCACCGCCGTTCGGTGATCGCCGACCAGATCGAGGTCTTCCGGCGGGGCGCCGCCGGCGCCGAGCAGGTGCCGGTGTCACCGGAGACGGTCCCCGGGGTGCCGGGGATCGGACCCGAGGACGTCTACACGACCGAGTTCCCCCGCGCGTACGTGATCCCGGCGAGCGGGCGCGCGCAGCGCTCGGCGACCGCCGCGGCGCGGCTGGTGGACCACCTCATCGCCAACGACGTGCGCGTGGCGCGGGCGGACCACCCGTTCCGGCTGGCCGGGCGGACGTACCCGAAGGGCTCGTACGTCGTCGACATGCACCAGCCCAAGCGGGGTCTCGCCAACGTGATGCTGGCCGATGGGCGGGACATCAGCGGCAAGGTGTCGACCATGTACGACATCTCGGGGTGGAGCCTCGGACGGCTGTGGGGCGCGAGCGTCGACGCCGTTCGCGGGGGCGGCCTCGGCGGCGTGCACGCGCGACCGGTGCGTGCGGCGACCCGCGTCGGACAGGTGGCGCCCCACGGCGACCTGCGCCTGCGGCTCGACGACCCGCGCGAGATCGCCGCGCTCAACTCCCTTCTCCGGCAGGGCGTTCCGGTACGGCGCGACCGCGAAGGGAACGCACTCGTGCCGTCGTCCGCGCGCCGCGCCGCGGCCGTCGCCGCGCGGACGTACGACGTGGTCTTCGACGCCACCGGGGCCAAGGGCGGCGCCCTGCTGCACCGGACGCGGGTGGCGGCCGCCGTCACGGCGGGCGAGCTGTTCGCGCTGCGGGAGATGAACTTCGACGTGGTGCCCGTGTCGACCGCGGCGCTCAACTCCGGCTTCGACTGGAAGAAGACGGACGTGCTCTTCGTCTCGGCCGGGCTCGACCGCGACAAACTGAACGACGCGGCGAAGGCTGGACTCGACCGGTTTCCCGCCCGGGGCGGCGGAGTGGTCGGGCGAGGCGCGGCCGGCGCCGCGCTCAACGCCGACGCGCGGCTGCTCACCGTCAAGCCCGTCGAGGGCAACGGCGACGCCAACGGCGTGGTCCGCGTGCGCAACGCGGGCGGCGCCCTCACCGGCGGCGCCCCGGACCACACCTTCGTCTACGCGCCGATGTGGTTCACCGACCTCGGGCCGCGGGTGCGCGTGGAGCAGGCGTACGGGGCCGGGAACCCGCTCGTGTCCGGGCACTGGCGGGCGCTGGAGGACGGCACGGGAGGGCCCGCGGACGCCGCCGGGCACGCCTCGGTCGTCAGCGGATCGGCCCGGGGCACGCACGTGGTGCTCTTCGGTACGGAGCCGCTCTTCCGCGACCACCCGAAGGGGGTCTTCGCGCAGCTCGGGCGGGCTCTGCTGGGGGTGAGCCGCGCGGGAAATAGGTGACGGGGTGGGACGGTTGATCTTGACGCTTGACATCGACCGTCCCACCGATGCGCCCCGGAGGCCATTCCGCATGACCCGTGAGATCAGAGTGCAGGGCACTGTCGCCGACGGTTACGAGGCGGTGCGGGAGGAGTTCACCGCGGTCCTCGCGGCCGAGGACCCCCACTACGCCGGTCAGCTGGCCGCCTACGTCGGGGGCCGCAAGGTCGTCGACCTGTGGGTGGGACCCGACACCGACGGCGACACCCTGTACGGGGTGTACTCGTCCACCAAGGGCGCGGCCCATCTCGTCGTCGCCCTCCTCGTCCAGGACGGCACGCTCGACCTGGACCGCGAAGTGGCGTACTACTGGCCGGAGTTCGCCGCCCACGGCAAGGGTTCCGTCACCCTGCGCGAGCTGCTCGCGCACCGCGCCGGCGTCGTCGGCACCGACCTGGGGCTCTCCCCGGAGGAGGTCGCCGACGACCGGGCGATCGCCGCGCGCCTCGCCGCGCAGCGCCCGTACTGGCGGCCCGGCACCGCCTTCGGCTACCACGCCCTGGTCATCGGGGCGCTCAGCGGCGAGGTGGTCCTCCGCGCCACCGGACGCACCCTTCAGGAGGTGTACGAGGAGCGGGTGCGCGCCCCGTACGGCCTCGACTTCCACCTCGGACTGCCCGAGGAGCACGAGGGCCGCTTCCGCACCGTCCTGCCGATGCTCCCCACACCGGAGCAGCAGGCGCTCCTCACCGCGTCGGAGACAGGCCCGCGCAGCCTCAACGCCATCGCCTTCAACCGCAACGCGGCCGAGCCCACCGACATCCAGACGCTGCCCAACCTCCGCGCGGTGCGCGCCGCGGGCCAGGCGTCGGCCGGCGGTGTCGCCTCCGCGCGCGGTCTCGCCGGGATGTACGCGGCGGCGGTCACCGGCATCGAGGGGCGCGAGCCGCTCCTGACGGCGGACACGGTCGCCGAGTTCGGGCAGGTCCAGTCGGTCGGGTACGACCTGGTGTCGCGGGGGCACCGGGTCTTCGCGGTCGGCTTCCAGGCGACGGCGGAGGTCGCGTACCCGTTCCTCGGCGCGGGTTCGATCGGGCACAGCGGCGCGGCCGGCTCGCAGGCGTTCGCCGATCCGGGCCGCGCCCTCGCGTACGGGTACACGCGGCGTCGGTTCGCGTGCCCGGGCGGCGCCGCGCCGGAGAACGAGCGCCTGGCGCGGGCGGTGCACGAGGCGGCGCTCGCGGCGGGCTGAGGCCGGGGCCGCGTACGACGGAGGGCCGCACCCCTTTGGTCCGGGGTGCGGCCCTCGCGTGCGTACGGCGGGCGGGTCAGGCGGCCGAGACCTCGACCTTGATGTTGCCGCGCGTGGCGTTCGAGTACGGGCACACCTGGTGGGCCTTCTCGACCAGGGACTGCGCGGTGGCCGCGTCCACGTTCGGGATGGAGGCGGTGATCCGCACCTCCAGGCCGAAGCCGCCGGACTCGTTCTGGCCGATGCCGACGTGGGCGGTCACGGTCGAGCCGGAGATGTCGGCGTTCTCCTTGCGGGCGACCACGCCGAGGGCGCCCTGGAAGCAGGCGCTGTAGCCGGCCGCGAAGAGCTGCTCGGGGTTGGTGCCCGCGCCGCTGCCGCCCATCTCCTTCGGCGGGTTCACGACGACGTCGAGCTTGCCGTCGTCGCTGGCCACGCGGCCGTCGCGGCCGTTCTCCGCAGTGGCGACGGCGGTGTACTTGACGTCGATCTTCTGGATGGACATAGGTGTCTGTTCCTCCTGAGATGTGACGTGGTGCGCGCCCACAACCACGGTTTGTGGAATCAGGTTATCGGATACCGGAAGCGCGTCACCGGCCCCGGCGGTGCTGCCGCCGGTCAGCCGAGGGAGACGATCATCTTTCCGGTGTTCTCGCCGCGGAGCATGCCGAGGAAGGCGTCCACGCCGTTCTCCACGCCCTCGACGACCGTCTCGCTGTACTTGAGCTCGCCGGAGCGGACCCAGGCGCCGACCTCGCGCACGAACTCGGGCTGCAGCGCGCTGTGGTCCTGCACCAGCATGCCCTGCAGACGCAGGCGCTTGCCGATGACCAGGGCGAGGTTGCGCGGGGCCGGGGTCGGCTCGGTGTCGTTGTAGCCGGCGATCATGCCGCAGATGGTGACGCGGCCGTGCACGTTCAGGCGGCTGATCGCGGCCTCCAGGTGCTCGCCGCCGACGTTGTCGAAGTAGACGTCGATGCCGTCGGGGGCGGCCTCCTTGAGCTGCTCGGCGACCGGCTTGTCGTCCTTGTAGTTGAAGGCCGCGTCGAAGCCGTACTCCTCGACGAGCAGCTTCACCTTCTCGTCCGAGCCCGCCGAGCCGATGACGCGCGAGGCGCCCTTCAGCTTGGCGATCTGGCCGACCTGGCCGCCGACGGCACCGGCCGCGCCGGAGACGAAGACGGCGTCGCCCTCCTTGAAGGAGGCCACTTCGAGAAGACCGGCGTACGCGGTCAGGCCCGTCATGCCGAGCACGCCGAGGTACGCGGAGAGCGGCGCGGCCTGCGCGTCGACCTTGGTGGCGTGCTGGGCGGGCACGGAGGCGTACTCCCGCCAGCCCGCGAAGTGCAGGACGTGGTCGCCCACCGCGAAGCCCTCGGCGTTGGAGGCGATGACCTCGCCCACCGCGCCGCCCTCCATCGGACGGTCGAGCTGGAACGGCGGGACGTACGACTTCACGTCATTCATCCGCCCCCGCATGTACGGGTCCACGGAGAAGTGGAGGTTGCGGACCAGGACGCGGCCCTCGGCCGGGGCCTCCACGGGGGCCTCGCGCAGCGCGAAGTCCTCCGGGACGGGCCAGCCGGACGGACGCCGGACGAGGTGCCATTCGCGGCTGACGGAGGGGAGCGAGTCGGGGGTGACGGGCATGGGGGGCGTCCTCCTAGTGGGGCTACGGCCGGCTTGGGGTTGTACGACCGGCTCGTGGTTGTACGGCCGGCTTGGGGTCCTACGACCGGCTTGTGGTTCTGCCGAAATGCTTCAGGTTATGAAACAACCATGCTCCTGAATATTTCATGATGTCAAGTAAACGAGTACCCTGGTCTCCATGGCCCCCAACACCTCCCGTGCCCACACCCCCCGAGCCGACCCGCTGACGCTCGAAGTCGTCGAGCTCATCGGCTCGGTCGTGGCGCGCTACCACGAGGAGTACGAGGAGGCCGCCGCCGAGCACGCCCTGACCGGGGCGCAGGCGCGCGTACTGGGACTGCTCTCCCTGGAACCTATGCCCATGCGTCGTATCGCGCAGAAGTTGAAGTGCGAGCCGTCGAACATCACCGGGATCGTCGACCGCCTTGAGGCACGCGGCCTCGTCGAGCGGCGGCCCGACGCGACCGACCGGCGCGTGAAACTGGCGGCCCCGACGGCGGAGGGCGTGGAGGTCGCCCGCAGCCTGCGGGAGTCCCTGGACTTCGCCCGCGAACCGCTGGCCGAGCTCTCGCACGACGAGCGGGTCTCACTGCGGGGGCTGCTGCGCAGGATGCTGGGGGAGTAGGCGGGGGGTTTGGGCCCCTGCGGGGGCTTCCGGCGCATGCGGGGGCCTCGGTCGGCCCTGTCCGGGCATGGTCGGGGTGACCGGCGTGCCCGTGAGGTGGTTACGTGCACCACCACAGGAAGCGGTCGCACGTCTTCGTGGGGGTCGGGTCCGGGGGGTCGGTCGGTCTCGGCTTTCCCGTGGTGGGCGGGGGCGTCGGCCGGGAGGTCGCGGGGGTGTCGCCCGGGGCTCCGGGGGCGTCCGAGGCCGGGGGTGCGGGGTTTCCTCCGCCGTCGCCGGAGTCTTTCTGCCCCTGGTCCCCCTGCCGCCCCTCCCCGCCCCCGCTCTCCCTCCGCTTCTTCTCCCGCTCCCGCTCCTTCTTCTTACGGGCCCGCCGCTCGGCCTCCTCCGCCGCGCTCCCGGACGGCGCGGCCGACGTGGCCGCCGCGTCCTCGGCCGTGGTGCCGCCGACGGCACCGTCACCCGGGCGCGCGGACTCGGTGGGCACGGAGCCGTCCGCGGACCCGCCGTCCGGCGCGGTCGCCGCGGCGGGCTCCTCCGAGGCGCCCTCCGTGCCCAGCTCGGCGAGGCTCAGGCCGGCGGCGGCCAGGGCGAGGCCCGCCGTGACGTAGAGGACCTTGCGGCGCCTGCGCCGATGCGCCCTGCGGCTGCGCTCCCTGCGGCGGCCGCGGGTGCGCGGGGACGACTCCTCGTACGCGTCGTCGTGGGCGTCGGGTTCCCCCTGGGCCACGTCGACGGACCGCGCGTACTCCCGGCAGGCTTCGGCCGGGGTTCCGCACCCCGGGCAGGCGAGGGCGCCGTTGAGGTGCCTGCGGCACGGGTGGCAGTAGTCCATGAGGCATGGAGGCTAGGTGCCGCGTCGGTGGCAACGGAAGCCGCGGCTGTGAAAGTTGTGTGCGGAATCGAAAAGTCCGGTGGCGCCGGGCGTCATATCCTGCCCAGTAACCCCCTCAACCGGCGGGCCCGCAGAACCAGTTCCAGTTCGAACCGGCGGTCCGGGTCGTCAATCTCGTCACCCCAGAGTTCCCTGATCTGGCGGAGGCGGTACCTCACCGTCTGCGGGTGGACACCCAGCCGCGCCGCCACCTCGGGGGCGCCGCCGCGGGTCTCCAGCCAGGCCAGAAGGGTCTCGGCGAGGCGGCGGCCGTGGGCGGGGCCGCAGTGGTCGAGGGGTGCCAGGCAGCGCCGGGCCAGATCCTCGATCAGCTCTTCGGGCTGCAGGAGCACGAGGGCCTCGGTGTGCTCCGTGCAGTGCAGGACCTCGCCCGCGGGGAGCAGCCCGCGCTCCATCAGGCGCACCGCCGCCTCGGCCCAGCGCAGCGACTTGGCGGCGTCGGCCAGGGCGACGGGCGGGCCGATGGCGCCCGACCAGCCGGCCATGGCGCGGCGCAGCAGCTCGGGCCGGCCGGCCGCCTCGGGGTCGGGCACCACCATGCGGGGCTGCTCGGCCTCCATGTCGAGCAGGACGCCCTGCCCGACGGCGGGCGCGACGGCTTCCCGGGCGGGGCGCAGCAGGACGCCGACGGCGACGCGTTCGGGCAGCTGCCAGCCGACGCGGGCGGCGCGCTCGCCCAGACCGTTGCCGGGGGACGCGGACGCGGACGCGGTGCCGGAGGCCAGCCCCGAGCCTCGCCTGGCGCCGTGCGGGGAGGATCCGGCGGTGTCGGGACGCCGCTCGGTGAGCAGCAGGTCCATCAACTTCCGCTGCAGACGCAGCCGTTCGCCCGCCTCGCGCGCAGCGGCCTCGGCGTATCCGCGTACGGACTGGTCGACGAGGCCGTCCAGATACTCGAAGCCGGACTCGGCGAGCTCGTACATGGCCGGGGGCGGGATCTCGATCTGCTGCCCGATCTCGGCGAGACGCCGCCAGGCAAGCCGGACACCGAGGCGGTAGATGGCCTGGAGCGAGTCGAGACTGCGGCCGTGCAGACCCTCGCCGCGGCCGAACTCCTGGAAGACCTCCAGGTGATAGCGCGGCCGCCCCTCCTGCGACGCCAACTGCTGGACGAAGCCCTCAAGGGCGCGGCGGATGCCGACGAGCGCCATCGGCTCACCCGATTCGTCGGGGACGACGGGCAGCCCGGGGTACTCGGCGCGGATCTCCCGCAGGATGTCCTGGGCGAGCGCGGGCACCTCTTCCAACGCGAGCGCGGCGAACTGCCGCACTTGCCGGGGCGGCACGTCGCGCCAGGCGGAGCGGGTGGGTGGGGTGAGGGGTTCGGATGGTGTGAGAGGTACGGGCGGCTGGTCCTCAGACCAGCACTCATCAGACAACTGATCGTCAGACAACTGCCTCTCGGGCAGCCGGTCCTCAGACATCCGGTCCTCAGACAAGCACTCGTCAGACAACTGCTCCTCAGACAACCGGTCGTCAGACAACCGGTCGTCAGACAAGTACCCGTCAGACAACTGCTCCTCGGACAACCGCCCCCCGGACAACCTCTCGTCCGGCGATTCCTCGGCGGCCATCATCCGGTCCTCGGAGGCCTGGGCAGGGGTCGCGGCCACGGCCGCTCACTGCCCCTGCGCCGGCGCCTCGTAATGCACCAGCGGCGTATTGGGCTGATCCGGGGTGGCGTCGAGGAGTGCGACGATGCCGAGGGCGGCGCCGACGGCGAGGAGCGCCGCGGCGGCGACAGTGAGTGAAGCGGCGAGCAATCGGTGCATGCGAGGGTCAGCCTCTCTGTCGGAGGTCATCCCCACCCTTGTCGCGCACCGGCCGCGCAGTCCTGCGGTCGCTCTGTCGCGCGGTCCTGGTCGCACAGCTCCTGCCGGCCCCGTCCGGCAAGTGCCCAGTCTCTGCAATGCATTGACACTTCGTCAAGGGTGCGCCTACGGTTCCCGGCCCATACGGCTCGGTAACACTCTCCGCCTCAGCCCAGGAGTGACCTCATGCGCCGCACCGCCTCTCCCCTGTCGCTGATCCTTCTCGGGCTCGGCGCGTTTCTTCTGGTCCTGGCGCCGATGCTGGCGTGGTACGTCGAACCCCACGCGAAACGCACACCGGTCGACATCGACACCATCACCGTCTTCAAGGGCAAGGGAAGTTACTTCGACACCGAGAAGATCAAGACCGTCCACGACAAGAACCTCACCATCACCCGGCAGGTGCGCGGTGACGTCGCGGACAGCGAGGAGAGCGGGCGGGCCGTGTGGGACGTTTCCACGTCGGTGGATCCGGACAAGTCGCTGCCCGCGGCCGACCCGCACGACTCGCTCCAGTGGACGAAGGAGCGCTGGGTCACCGACCGGAAGACGAACGCGCCGGTGCACTGCTGCGGCGAGGAGCCGTACTTCGAGGGCGAGGCGTACCTGAAGTTCCCCTTCGACGTGGAGAAGCGCTCCTACCGCTGGTGGGACAACACGCTTGGGGCGACCGTGCCGCTCACCTACCGGGGCACGAAGAAGATCCAGGGGTACGAGGGCTACCGCTTCACGGCGACGGTGAAGGCGACGAAGACGGGCACCCGGCAGGTGCCGGGGCGGATGGTCGGGCAGCCGAAGAAGAGCCAGGTGATCGCCGACGAGTACTACGCCAACCACGGCATCGAGCTCGTCGCCGACCAGCGCACCGGCCGGATCATCTACGCCGCGATCGGGCCGCGCAAGACGCTGCGCGCGCCGGGCTCGGACAAGGACGCGACGGTCCTGCTCGACAGCGAACGCATCGCCTTCACCCCGGCGACGCAGAAAGCGCAGGTGGCGCTCGCCGACGACGACAGCAGCCGGCTGAAGCTGGTCGGCGAGACGTTGCCGATCGGCGCGGCGGCGGTGGGCGGAGTGCTCGCGGTGGCCGGAATCGTACTCGTCGTGCGAGGGCGTCGCGAGGATGGGGCACACGGTCCCGGGAGGCATGGCGGCGGTTCGGCGGAGCCGGGGAGTCCGAATGCTGGTACGCCACCGACGGCCCTGCAGCCGACCACGATGTGATGAGGCGTCAGCTCAGGAAAGCCCGGAAATTGTCACTTCGGTGAGTAGCCGCGCGGTACGGGTGGGCGAAAACTATCCACCCCACCCGCGCACAGCCCCGCATGCTCCGCGCACAGTCCCCGCACCGTCGGCACGGACCCAGCACCACCCGCGCACCCCCCGCACCACAGCGCACCCCCGCACCGCACGTCCGCGCGAGACCCCCACACCTCCGCGGCCGCCCCGCCCCACCCGGCACAGCCCCGCACCACACGGCACGACCCCGCCCACCCGGCACGAGCCCCGCCCCACAGCACCAGCCCCACCAACATCCCCACCCCGCACCACCCCCACAAAAGCCCCACCGACCGGACCCCCCACAGTTCCGCACCCTGAGACGAGTTGGAGCACGCATGCCCCAGCACGTACCGTCCTCGCTGCGCGCGGCCGCCCCACGCCGTGCGGAGCACCTTCCGGCGCCGCCCCCACACCCGCGCCGGATCGTCTTCCTCGCCCACCGCGACCTCGGCAATCCGGCCGCGGGTGGCTCCGAACTCCTCGTCGACCGGCTGGCCGACGGGCTCAGCAAGCTCGGCCATCAGGTCACCCTGTTATGCGGTGGCCCGGCCGCGTACCGCGACTACCGCGTGGTCTCCGCGGGCAGCGACAAGGGCCACTACCTGCGGGCGCGTTCCGCGTTCGCCCGGCAGATCGGCGACTGCGACCTGCTCGTCGAGGTCTGCAACGGCATGCCGTATCTGGCGCCGCTCTGGCACCGCGGGCCCACCCTCTGCCTGGTCAACCACGTCCACACCGACCTGTGGGGGATGCGCTTCCAGGGCGCGCTGGCCCCCGCCGCCCGCCTGGGACGCAGACTCGAGCACTGGGCCCTCTCGGGCGCCCAGCGCGGCAATCTGCTCGTGGCCGTGTCGCCGTCGACGGCCACGGCGCTGCGGGCGATCGGCGTCGAGCGCGAGCGCATCCGGATCGTGCACAACGGTGTGGAGGAGCCGGGTCCGCTGCACGCCCGCTCCGACGAGCCGCTGTTCCTGGCGATGGGCCGGCTCGTCGAGTACAAGCGGATCGATCTGCTGCTGCGGCTGTGGGAGCGCGTCAGACCCGTCACGGGCGGCCGGCTGGTGATCGTCGGCGACGGCCCCGAGCGACAGCGTCTCGAGCAACTCGCCGGTCCCGGGGTGGAGTTCAGGGGCCATGTTCCCGAGGCGGAGAAGCACCGGCTGCTCTGTGAGGCCTGGATGCTGCTCCATCCGTCGGCCGTGGAGGGGTGGGGGCTCGTCATCACCGAGGCGGCGACGCGTTCCACGCCGTCGATCGGTTTCGACGTCCCCGGGGTACGCGACTCCATCGAGGACGGCGTGACGGGGCTGCTCGCGCGGGGCGAGAGTTCCTTCGCCGCCGCCTGGTGCACGCTGGCGCTGAGCGCCGAGCGCCGCAGGGCGCTGGGCAAGGCGGCCGGTGAGCGGGCCACCCAGTTCCGCTGGGGCAACACGGTGCGGCAGTTCCAGGCGGTGGCGGCCGAGGCCGCCGCGGCCCACGCAGGGACCCCGGCGCCCTCGGGGCCCCCGATATCCCAGGGGTCTGCGTGAAGGACCCGTCGCTGCGCCGTTCCGCCACCCTCTTCCGGGCCTTCCTGCGCGAGCAGCGGGAGCCGGAGCGGTGCTACACCCTCCTCGCCCGGGACGCCGCCGACCAGGTCGAGGCGTACGGCCCGGTCGAGGGCCGCACCGTCGTCGATGTCGGCGGCGGGGGCGGGTACTTCACCGAGGAGTTCCGGCGGCGCGGCGCGCAGTGCTTCCTCTTCGAGCCGGATCCGGCCGAGTTGGGGGCTAAGCCGCCCGAGGGGGCGGTGGTGGCCGACGGGTATCTGCTGCCGCTCGGGGACGGCGTCGCCGACGTCACGTTCTCCTCGAACGTCCTGGAGCACGTCGACGATCCGCAGACGTTCCTGAGCGAGCTGGTCCGCGTCACCCGGCCGGGCGGACTGATCTACGTCTCGTTCACCAACTGGCTCTCCCCGTGGGGCGGTCACGAGTGGGCGCCCTGGCACTACCTGGGCGCCGACCGGGCCCGCGCGCGCTATGAACGGCGTACCGGAAGGGCCGCGAAGCACGCCCTCGGCGAGAACCTCTTCGCGCACCACGTCGGCACGACGCTGCGCCAGGTGCGGGAGCGCACCGACGTGGAGGTCGTGTCGGCGCGCTCCCGCTACTGGCCGTTCCTGGCCGGGGCGATCACCAAGGTGCCGGGTGTGCGCGAGGTCGCGACCTGGAATCTCCTCCTCATCCTCAGGCGGTGTCCATGACCACGGTCCAGGCCCCACCCCCGGCGGCCGCAAGACCCACGACCGGTGCCCCTGAACCCGCGCGGGGGCCGCGTTCGCGGCGCTGGTTGCTGGGGTTCTGGGCCGTGGTGTTCGTGGCGTTCCTTGCGGTGCGGCCGGGGCGGATGACGTTCGACACCAAGCTCGGTGTCGCCGTCGACCCCTGGCAGTTCCTCTCCGACCTGGGCCAGCTGTGGCACGACCGGGGCGGCTTCGGCGGGATCCAGGACCAGTACGTGGGCTACGCGTTCCCGATGCTGCCGTTCTACGGGCTGGCGAAGCTCGTGCAGCTGCCGGTGTGGCTGGCCGAGCGGCTGTGGCTCTCGCTGATCGTGGCGGCGGCGTTCTGGGGTGCCCTGCGCCTGGCCGAGCGGCTCGGGGTCGGCAGCCGGCCGAGCCGGCTGCTGGGCGCGGTGGTGTACGCGCTGTGGCCCACGTTCACCGTGGTGGTGGGGTCGACGTCGGCGGCCGCGCTGCCCGGCGCGGTGCTGCCGTGGGTGCTGCTCCCGCTCACCGACGAGCGGATCAGCGCGCGTCTCGCCGCGTGTCGTTCGGCGCTGATCATCCCGTTCATGGGCGGCGTGAACGCGGCGGCGACGCTCGCCTCGCTGCTGCCCGTGGGCCTGTACCTGCTCTCCCGGCCGAACGGCCCGCGCAAGCGCAAGCTGATCGTCTGGTGGGTGCCGGGCGTCATCCTGGCCACCGCCTGGTGGGTCGTCCCGCTGCTGATGCTCGGCATCTACGGCGAGAACTTCCTGCCGTACGTGGAGACTTCGGCCACCACGACGGGCACGATGTCGGCGACGGAGACGCTGCGCGGCGCCGGCAACTGGGTCGCGTACCTGCACTTCGGCGAGGCCTGGCTGCCCGCGGGGTGGACGGTGGCGACGGCCGTCGTCACGATCGTCTGCTCGGCGCTGGCCGCCGCCCTCGGCCTCGCGGGGCTGGCCCGGCGCGATCTGCCGGAGCGCCGCTGGCTGGTCCTCACGGTCCTCTCGGTCGCCCTGGTGACGCTGGCCGGGTACGGCGGGGCGTTCGGGGCGCCCTTCCACGGGACGGTGCAGTCCTGGCTGAACGGCGGGCTCGTACCGTTCCGCAACATCTACAAGTTCCAGGCGGGCCTGGCCCTCGCACTGGTGCTCGGTCTGACGCACCTGGTGGGCGTGGCCGCCCAGGCGCGCGGCGCACGGCCGGTGCGCGGCCGGCGGTACGCGCCGCTGATCGCCGCGGTCCTCGTGCTTCCCGGTCTCGCCTGGCCGTACCTCAACGGGTCGATCCTGCAGCCGGGTTCGTTCCAGAAGCTGCCGACGTACTGGCAGGCGACGGCGGACTGGCTGGAGAAGTACTCCCCCGACTCCCGTGCCCTCGTCGTCCCGGCGACCGCGCACGGCATCTACACCTGGGGCTCCCCCATCGACCAGCCGCTGGACGTGCTCGCCGAGTCGCGCTGGGCGCAGCGCGACTACGTGCCGTTCGGCGCGCCGGGCAACCGGCGGGCGATGGACGCGGTCGAGCAGGCGCTGATGACCGGCGGTGAAGTGCCGGGCCTGCGCGACTACTTGACGCGCGCCGGGCTCTACTACGTCGTCGTACGCAACGACCTCGACCCCGACCAGGTCGGGCACGTCCCTTCGGCGACCGTGAAGCGGACGCTGGAGGAGTCCGGCTTCAGCCGGGTGACGGGGCTCGGCCCGGTGACGACGGACGGGAAGATCCCCGACGACACCCCGCTCCAGGTCGAGGGGCTCTACCCGCGCCAGCGCGCGGTGGAGATCTACGCGCCCGGCAAGGGCGCGGAGCGTCCCGGCCAGGCGGGCCTGAAGCCGGTCTCGAACACGGCGGTCGTCAGCGGTGGCCCCGAGTCGCTGCTGCCGCTCTCCGCCGATCCGTCGCTGCGGGACCGCCCGACCGTCCTGACCGGCGACAACCACCCGGGGCTCGGCACGCCGGGCCTCCAGGTGGTCGGTGACGGGCTGCGCCGCGCCGACACCCGCTTCGGCCTGGTCAACACCAACACCTCCTACACGTACACGCGGGACGAGCGGAACGCGGTCGACGCCGAGCAGGACGCCGGCAAGAAGCCGCACCAGATCCTGCCGACCAAGGGCATCGGGCACCAGACGACGGCGGAGCTGCGCGGCGCCAGGTCGGTCTCCGCGTCCAGTTACGGCAACTGGCTCTTCCACCTGCCGCAGTACGACCCGGTGAACGCCTTCGACGGGAACCCGGCCACGGCGTGGGCGGAGGGCAACGCCGGTTCGGCGGACGGCGAATGGATCAAGGCCGAGTTCAACGCCAAGATCTCCGTCCCGGCCGCCTTCCGCGTGACGCCGCTGCCGCAGGACGGCGTGCGGTCCGCGCCGACCCGGGTGCGGGTGGAGACGGAGCGGGGCAGCGCGACGAGCGATCTCCAGCCGAACGGTCTGGCCCAGCGGATCAAGGGCCCCGCCGGCCCCACCTCCTGGATCAAGATCACCATCCTGGACACCCAGGAGGCGCGCCCCGGCCTGACGGGCGCGGGCTTCTCGGAGATCAGCCTCCCGGACGTGCGCGTCACCCGGCTGCTCCAGCTCCCCACGGACGCGGAGAAGTCGACGGACGCCCGGGCCAGGACGTACTCGATGCACCGCTCCTCCGACCCGGGCGCCCTCTCGCCGGTGAACACCGAGTCGGGGCTGCACCGCCGCTTCACGACGCCGGGGGCCGGCACGTACACCTTCAAGGCGAGCGCGGTGGCCGTGCCGGGCGCCGAACTGGACGAGCTGCTCTACAAGGTGGCGCCCGAGCAGGAGCAGCAGATCATCGCCACGGCGGACTCCACCGCGAAGCTCGGCAGCGGTCTCTCGCCGCGCAACCTCACGGACGGCGATCTGACGACGGCGTGGATCGCGGGCTCCACCGACCGGCCGGTGATCCACCTCAAGTGGCCGGACAAGCAGCCGGTCGGCGAGATCGTGCTGCCCCCGGCGGGCGGTCTTTCGACCCGCCCCGTGAAGATCGAGATCAGTTCGCCGGACGGCGCGGCGACCGCGGGCGTCGACGAGAACGGCAACGCCCGCTTCGCCCCGATCACCACCGACGAGATGGACATCACCATCACGGAGACGGCGCCGCTGACGGTGCACAACCCGGTGGCCGACAGCGACCTGCGGCTCCCCGTGGGCCTGACCGAGGCCTACATCCCGGCGCTCGACAAGTACCGCACTCCGCGGCCCGCCGCCTCGGAGCGCTTTACGCTGCCGTGCGGGCAGGGCCCGACGATGTCGATCGACGGCGAGCTGTTCGAGACGAGCGCCAAGGGCAGGGTGCGTGACCTCACCGAGCGGCGCCCGGTCGACATCACGCTCTGCCTGCGCGGCGAGAAGGCGCCCGACGTCCGCCTCGAGGCGGGCGCGCACCACGTGGAGACGGGTGACGCGGGCCCGCTCGCCGTCATGGACGCGTCGCTGACCACCGGCGACGCGGGCACGGTCGACAAGGCCTCCCGTGAGCTGAAGGTCAGGGACTGGCTGGGCGACCGCCGCGAGGTGTCGGTCGGCGCGGGCGCGGCCTCGTACCTGACGACGTACGAGAACGTGAACGACGGGTGGAAGGCCACGCTGAACGGCAAGGAGCTGACCTCGGTGCGGCTCGACGGCTGGCAGCAGGGCTGGCTGGTGCCGGCGGGCGAGGGCGGCACGGTCAAGCTGTCCTACGAGCCGTCGCAGATCTACGAGATCGGGCTGATCCTGGCCGGCGTCGGGGTACTGGCCCTGATCGCGCTCGCCGTGCTGTGGCGGCGCGAGACGGACCCGGACGCCCCGGCCCCCGCGCCGCCCGCCCCGGGCTTCGTCCTCGGCACGGTGGCGCTCACCCTGGTGGCCGCCGTGATCGCGGGTCTCTTCGCGCTGCTGGTGCCCGTGCTCGCGCTGCTCGCCCGGCGGCGGCACGCGCTGCTGGTGCCGATCGCGTTCCTGGCGATGGCGGGGGCGGGCATCGCGGCGGCGACGGGTGCGGGCGAGTCCCTGACGGCGGACGAGGGGGCGTTCGGGCGTCCGGCCCAACTCCTCGCCCTCATCGCGCTGTTCGCGGCTCTGGTGTCGGTACGGGAGACACCGCCGCGTGCCGGGGACACGTTGGAGTACGGCCCGCTCCCGCCGCACACGCCCCCGCCGGGCCACGACCCGGCGACACCGCCGCTGCCCCGCCGCACGCGCGGCCCGGAGCCGGGGCTCCCGCCCAAGGCGCCGCCCCGCGACGCGGGCCCGACCGTCTCGGCCCGCGGCCCGGCGTCGGCGCAGCCCGAACCCCCGCCGCCGGGACGCGGAGCGGCGCGCTTCGCGCGACGCGGGCGTACGGCCACGACAGGAGAGGGCGCCCAGCGATGACCGCACTGGAACACCCGGCACGCCGCGCGGACGGTCCCGGGCGGCCGCCCGCCCGCGTACCGTTCCCCGTCGTCGACGAGGTCTCCCGGCACTGCCTCCAGGAGGAGGAGCCGGAGACCGTGCACATCGAGGTGCATCTGCCGGGCACCCCGGACCGGGAGCGGCTGCGCGCCGCGTTCGGCGAGGCCCTGCGCCGCCACCCCCGCATCCTGATGCGGGAGGCGCGGGGCCCCTGGTACCGGCGCCGCTACGAGTGGGAGCTGACGGCGGAGCCCGACGTGGACGTCGTGTCGTTCCCCGCGCCGGAACCGGACGCCCTCGAACGGGCCCGTGAGCGGGCGCTGTCCGACGCGCCGCCGCTCACGGCGTCCCCGCCCATCCGCCTCGAGGTGGTGGCGCAGGATCCGCCGGCCGGCGGTGACGGCTGCGTCCTCTTCCTCACCATCAACCACACCGCGCTGGACGGCCCCGCCTGCCTCCGCGTCCTCGCCACGGCCGCCGAGCTCTACGGCGGCCGGGACAACTCCCCTGCGGCGCCCCCCTCCCGTGCCCCCGCCGCGCCCGGGGCCGCGCCCGAGCCCGTGCCCGAGGCCCCCTCCGGCTGGGCGCCTCCGGCCCGGGTCGCGAAGGGCGCGCCCGAGCCCTCCCCCGGCAACGGCATGCTCGTGGCGGAGCTGCCGGTCCCGCGCCGCCCCAAGGGCTCCCCGTTCACCGTCAACGACCAGCTGATGGTGGCGACCGCGCTGATGATCGCCCACTGGAACCGGGAACACGGCGCCCGGCCCCGCCCGTTCCGCATCACGATGCCGGTGGACGACCGCCCGCGCGACGCGAGCATGCCGATCGGCAACGGCACGCGACTCGTCGAAGTCCCTTTCAGCGCAGATGAGTTGGGGCGCGAGGAGTGGAGCCCGGAGCAGATCCACGACCTGCTGCGCCGCACCTGTGACCGCACCCGCACCCTGAAGGCGCTCTCCCGCCCCCAGCTCGGTCACGGGGCCGCCCTCCTGACCGCGCCCGTCCTGCCCGTCACCCTGCGGGCCGCCGTCACCCGCGGCCTGCGCAGGGCCGCCGCGCCCTGGACGTCGACCACGCTCCTGAGCAACATCGGCCGCATTCCCTACGCACTGGACTTCGGCGACGCGGGGCGCGCGCACGCCGTCTGGTTCTCCGCGCCCGCCCGCCTGCCCCGCGGCCTCACCGTGACCACCGCGTCCACGGCGAGCCGCCTCCACCTGGCCCTGCGCTGGTCGAAGACGCTGCTCAGCCACGGCGACGGGGCCCATCTGCGCGACCTGTTCGAGCAGTACCTCCATGCGACGGAACACACCGAACCCCACCAGACCCACGGGGGGCCCAAGTGACCACCGCGACCACCAGGCCCGAACGCCCCGCGGGGCTGCGGGACTTCTACGAGAACCCGGCCGTCCCGGTCGCCTCGGGCGACGCCCGCAGCCTCCGCCAGGCCCGGATCCTCGCCGCCGCCCTCGGCCCCGCCACCACCCGCACCGCGACGGTCCTCGACATCGGCTGCGGCGACGGCACGGCCGCGGCGACCGCGGCACCGCTCCTCGCGGGCCACCGCGTCGTCGGCGTGGACTGGTCGCAGGACGCCCTGCGGCGCGCCCACACCCGCCTCCCGTACGTCGTGCGGGGCGAACTCACCGACGGCGGGCTGCCGTTCGCCGAAGGCGCCGCCGACGCCGTGCTGTTCAGCGAGGTCATCGAGCACCTCGTCGACCCGGACAGCGCCCTCGACGAGCTGCGGCGGGTCCTCGCGCCCGGCGGCCACCTGATGATCTCCACCCCCAACCTCGCCGCCTGGTACAACCGCGGTCTGCTCCTCGCCGGTGTGCAGCCCGTCTTCTCCGAGGTGAGCCTGCGCGCCGTCCACGGCCGCCCCGGCAAGGAGGTCGTCGGGCACCTGCGGCTCTACACGGCCCGCGCGCTGCGGGAGTTCGTGGCCGCCGCCGGCTTCGAGGTGGTGGGCCTGTCCGGCGCGCCCTTCCACGGCGTGCCGCGTCCGCTGCGCGCCCTGGACCGGCTGGCGTGCGCCGTGCCGGCCGCCGCCTCGATCCTCCTGCTGCACGCCCGAAAGGTCTGAGCCCCGTGTGGTGGGGCGTGGCCGCGGCGCTCTTCGCGAACCTGCTCTACAGCACCGGATTCGTGCTGGAGAAACGGGCGTTGACCGCCATGCCGTCGGTCAGTGTCCGCAACCCCGCCCGGCTCCTGCGGCAGGTCATCGGCAGCCCGCTGTGGATCGGCGGCTCGCTCTCCCTCGCGGCGGGCTTCGCCGCCCAGCTGGCCGTCTACCGCACGCTGCCGATCGCCGCCGCGCAGGGCATCTTCGTCTCCGGTCTGGTGCTGCTCCTGCTGCTCTCCTCGGTGCTGCTCGGCGAGCGGACCACGGGCCGCGAGCGGTACGCGGTCGGGGCGATCCTGGTCGCGCTGCTCATGGTGGTCCTCTCGCTCAGCGAGGACAGCGACACGGTCGGCCACGGCGCGCCCGTGCCGCTGATCCTCACGGTCTGCCTGCCCTCGCTCGCCGCGGGCGTCTGGCTGTACGGCTCCGCGGAGCGCCGCTCCAGGCACCGGCACCGCATGCCGACGGCGGGCGTCGAGTACGGCGTCGCGGTGGGCCTGCTCTACGGGGTCAGCTCGCTGGCCATCAAGGGCGTCTCCAGCTACCTGACGACGCGGGACATCGGCGGCGCCCTCGGCCATCTGCTGCGCTCCCCCTACCCGTACCTGCTGCTGTTCACCGGCGCGTTCGGCCTGGTCATGTCGCAGGCGGCCCTGCAGCGCTGCCGGGCCTCCCTGATCGTGCCGGTGTGCACGACGGTGACGTCACTGTTCACGGCGGTCCTCGGCACGCTGGCGTTCGGCGAGGCGCTGCCGCACGAGCCGGTCCGGCTCGGCCTGCGGATCGCGGGCACGGTCCTGGCCGTCGGTGTCCTGATCGCCATGCCGAAGCACGACGGGACCGCGCCCGCCCCCGCCCCCACACCCAAGGAGTTGACCAGCGGATGAACCCCGACGACCCGCTGCTGAAGATCCTCGCCTGCCCGCTCGACAAGGGGCCGCTGCACCTGCTGGCCCCGGAGGAGCCCCTCGTACCGGAGGAGTCCCTGTACAACCCGCGGCTGCGCCGCCGCTATCCGGTGATCGACGGCATACCGCAGCTGCTGCCGTCCTCCGGGGAACAGGTCCCCGAGGACGAGCACGAGCAGCTCCTCAAGCGAATGTCCCCGTGACGGGTGAGGCCCATGACGACGAGGGAATGCCCATGACGCTCGCCGCCCGCGTGGCGCCCCACCTCCCCGACCGGCTGATCGCCGCCCTGGCCCGGCTCGTCTACCCCCGCTTCGAGCCCGAGCTGGCCCGCCTCGGCGACCTCTGCCCGCCGGGCTGCGGCACCGCCGTGGACGTCGGCGGCTGGTACGGCCCGTGGTCACGCCGGCTCGCCTCGCGCGCGCGGCGTGTAGTGGCCGTCGAGCCGGTGCCGCACCTGGCGCGGCTGCTCGCCGCCGGCACCCCCGGCAACGTCCGGGTGGTCCAGGCCGCGGCGACGGACCGCCCCGGTACGGCCCGGCTCTGGCTGCCGCCGGGCGACCGCGGCGAGCGGGGCGTGTCGTCGCTGGTCCGCCGCGACATCCACGCCACCGCCGTCGACGTGCCGTGTCTGACCCTGGACGGGCTCGGCCTGCGGGACGTCGACTTCATCAAGATCGACGTGGACGGCAACGAGATGCGGGTGCTGCACGGCGCGCGCGAGCTGATCGCCCGCGACCGCCCGGCGCTCTTCGTCGAGCTGGAGTCCCGCATCCAGCCGATCGCCCCGATCGTGGAGCTCCTGACCGGCCACGGCTACCGGGGCTGGGTCCTGCCGCACGACACCTGGCTGCCCCTGTCCTCCTTCGACCTGGAGGCGCACCAGGCCGACACGTCGTACGTGGTCTCGCAGGGCCTGCTGCGCCGGGTGCTCACGCCGGGACGCCCGCGGTACGTCAACTCGGTGCTGTTCCTCCCCGACGGCCGCCGCCCCGGAGCGCCCGCGGTGCGCGACGATGGGGTGCATGCCCGCTAGCCCGGCCTCCTCCCCCGGCCCGTTCACCGCGCTCGACTTCCAGCTCGTCCTGCTGCGCAGGATGGCCGACCACCAGCCCGACCTGGTGGACGGCGCCCGCCGCGAGCTGGGCGTCTCCACCGCCGGGATGCGCGAGGCCAACCGCCGCTGGCAGGCGATGACGCGCTCGCCGCGCTCACGGGGTGCCGCCGCCCGCTACCGCTCCGTCCTCGGGCCGCCGGAGACGACCGCCCGCCGCACCATCGGCGACATGGAGTGCGAGGCGCTGCTCTGGCCCGTGCCGCTCTGGCCCGGGCTGCGCTTCGAGGTGCTGCTCGCGCCGGGTGGCGGAGTGTGGAACGAGTGGCTGGTGCGCGCGCCCGGGGCACCAGGGCCCGACCTGCGCACGCTCGACGACCTCGTCCCGTGGTCGGCCACGGTCGACGAGGTGGCGCGCGCCTTCGCCCCGGTGCGGCCCATGGAGGGGACGGCGCCGACGCGGTGGGGCCTGGCGTTCGATGCGCCGGACGCGGCGGGTGAACGGCGGCCCTGCGTGGCGGAGTTCACCTGGGGACTGCTGCAACGGGTGGGCCTGCGGGACTCCCTGGGTCGGGGCTAGCGCACGGCTTTGAGGATGAGTTCGGCGACGCGGGCGGGTGAGCCGGGGTGCGGGCCGAGGAAGAGGTTGGGTTCGACGAGTTCGAGTTCCATGACGCGGGGCTCGCCGTCGGGCCCGTCGACCAGGTCCACGCGCGCGTACAGCAGATCGGGCGCGCCCGGCACGGCGGCCAACGCCTGCTCGGCTACGGCCAGTTCGGCGTCGGTGGGGTGCCAGGGGCGCGGGTCGGGGTGCGCCGTCCTTTCGGCGTCGTACGCCGCGCCGGGCGCGAGGACGGCACCCTTGCGGATGGCGTGCAGGAATTGTCCGCCGAAGAAGACGAGGGCACGCTCGCCGGTGACGTCTATGTGCTCCATGTAGGGCTGCACCATGGCGGTGAGGCCCTCCTCGTGCAGGTGCGCGATGTGTGCCGTCGCCGCTTCCCGCTCGTCGGCACGGTGGCGGCCGACGTTCCGCGACCCGGCGCCGGAGGTCGGCTTGACGACGAACTCGCCGTCGAACGCCGGGAGTTCGGAGCGGCCGCCCGGCGCGCTGTAGTGCGTCGGCACGACCGGCACGCCGGCCGCGGCCAGCTCGCCCAGATAGCGCTTGTCGGTGTTCCAGCGGATCACGTCGACGGGGTTGGCGAGCCGGGTGAGCCGGGCGCACCGCTCGGCCCACGCCACGTACTCCCCGGCACGCCAGCTGTAGTCCCACGTCGACCTGATCACCGCCAGGTCGTAACCGGACCAGTCGGCATCCGGGTCGTCCCAGCCGACGACGCGGGCCTCGGCGCCCGCCTCGTCGAGGGCCCGCGCGAGGGCGGGCAGGTCGGTGTCGTGCTCCGGCCTCGGCCGCCGGGTGACCAGCGCGATGCGGGGGCGTGCCACAGGGATTCCTTCTTCCGTGCGCGGTCAGGGCCCCCGCAGGCTAACAACCGGCCTTGGGCGTTCCGGTCACGGGCGGTGCGGGCCTCCCGCCGTGCCCCGGAGGCAAAAGCCCGGACCCGGTCTTGTTCGCGGCCTCCAACATCTGCTTATGATTCAGCGGTGTTCGATTCACGGCACATCAAGACGTTCCACGAGGTGGTCCGCGCCGGTTCGTACTCGGCGGCCGCCCGCTCCCTCGGCTATACACAGCCGGCGATCACCCAGCAGATGAAGGCCCTCGAACGGTCCGTGGGCACTCCGCTGTTCACCCGCGTCGGCCGCCGCATGCGGCTGACCGAGGCCGGCGAGGCGCTGTCCCGGCACGCGGGGATCATCCTGGACGACATCTCCGCCGCCCAGCAGCAGATGAACGCCATCACCCGGCTGCGCTCGGGCCGGGTACGGCTCTGCGCGTTCCCCAGCGCCAACGCGACCCTCATCCCGGAGGCCCTGGCCCGGCTCGCCTCCGGCCATCCGGGGGTGCGCGTGGAGCTCCTGGAGGACGAGCCGCCCGAGTCGCTGCGGCGGGTGGTGCGCGGCGAGTGCGACATCACGCTCGCCTTCACCTATCCCGGCCTGCACGACGAGGTGCCGGAGGAGCTGGCGGAGATCCGGCTGATGGAGGACCAGCTGACCGTGCTGCTGCCCTCCGGCCACCGGATGGCGCGCCAGCGGTCGGTGAAACTCGCCGAGCTTGCCGAGGAGCGGTGGATCGCGGGCTGCCCGCGCTGCCGCGCCAATTTCCTGCACGAATGCGCCGAGCTCGGCTTCGCGCCGGAGATCGCCTTCACCACGGACGACAATCTGGTGGTGCAGAGTCTGGTCGCAGAGGGGCTGGGCATCGCGATGATGCCGGGGCTCGTCCTGAACTTCCTCTGCCACCGCAAGGTGACGGGCCGCGCCCTGGACCCGGCGTCGCGGCGCCAGGTGTCGGCGTACGTCCTCAAGGACCATCTGCGGATCCCGGCCACCGCCCTGGTCCTGGACGAACTGCGGACGGTGGCCGCCAACCGCGTCGGCTGCTGAGCGCCCGCCCCGTACCGTCCATAAGCGGGATTTGGGGGGAGGCCAAAGAACTGTCGTTGGACGTGATGGATCGGGCGGCGCGACGCTGCGGTCATGA
Source organism: Streptomyces sp. NPDC037013 (assembly GCF_055607265.1). Classification (NCBI taxonomy): domain Bacteria; kingdom Bacillati; phylum Actinomycetota; class Actinomycetes; order Kitasatosporales; family Streptomycetaceae; genus Streptomyces; species Streptomyces sp. NPDC037013. The sequence continues at coordinate 359,627 of NZ_JBVJRV010000003.1, forward strand.
GCACTCCGACCGCGTACCGGGCCGCCCGGACCACAGAGCGCCTCGACACCCTCGTCGCCGACGTGCGCGAGGCGGTGGGGCGCGGCCTGCCTCCCGACCTGACCGCGTATCTGGTCGGTGAGCGGCTCGCCCCGCACCTCGGCTCCGCCGATCTGCTCACCGACGAGCAGTGCGAGGGCGACCCCGACCGCTACCGCCAGCACGTCCTCCACGCCGAGCAGGACGGCAGTTTCTCGATCGTGGCGCTCGTGTGGCTGCCGGGGCAGCGCACCTCCGTCCACGACCACGTGTCGTGGTGTGTGACCGGGGTGCACGAGGGCGAGGAGCAGGAGCGCCGCTACCGTCTCGTGCCCGCCGCCGGGCCCGGGGGCACCGCCCGGCTCGTCGCCACGGAGGACGTCGTCAACCCGCAGGGCTCGGTCTGCGGGTTCGCGCCGCCCGGCGACATCCACCGGGTGTGGAACGCGTGCGGCACCCGCGCGATATCCCTCCACATCTACGGCGCGGACATAGCCCGCCTGGGCAGCAGCGTCCGCCGCGTGTACGAACTCCCGGCCGATCGGTAATGGCGCTGCTCGGGGAACGCCCCAAGGCCCGTACGCGGCAGGCGACTTCGCCTGCCGTCCGTCCGCCGGGCAAGGTGCCCGGCCTGGTGCTCGCCGGGTCCGGCGTCGCCGTCGCCTGGGGCGTGCACCGGCTCGTGCCCGGTGTGCCGATGCTCACCGCCGCCGTGGTGCTCGGCATCGTGGCGGCCCATCTGCCGGGCGCCGCGCGGACGTTCGTGCGCGGGCCCGCCAGGACAGGCCTGACGTTCGCCGGGAAGCGGCTGATGCGGGCCGGCGTCGTGCTGCTCGGCCTGAAGCTGGGCCTGGACGACGTACTGGGGCTCGGCTGGGCCTCGGTCGCGATGGTCCTGTGCGTGGTGGGCGTCACCTTCTCCGGCACCTGGTGGCTCGGCCGCCGCATGGGGCTGCGCGGCGACCAGCCGCTGCTGATCGCCACCGGCTACTCGATCTGCGGCGCCTCCGCGATCGGCGCGGTCAGCGAGGTCTCCGAGAGCGACGAGCGCGACACCGCCACCTCGGTGGCGCTGGTGACCCTGTGCGGCACCCTCGCCATCGCCGTACTGCCGCTGCTGCAGCACCCGTTGGGGCTCGGCGACGCGGAGTTCGGGCGCTGGGTGGGGGCGAGCGTGCACGACGTCGGCCAGGTCGTGGCGACCGCGCAGACCGCGGGCCCGGGGGCGCTCGGCGACGCGGTCCTGGTGAAGCTGATGCGGGTCGCGCTGCTCGCGCCGCTGGTCGCCGCGGTGGCGCTCTCGGTTCGGGCGCGGCGGCGGGCGCACGGGACGGCCGAGGGGGCCGCTACCACCAAACGGCCGCCCCTGGTGCCGCTCTTCGTCGTCGGCTTCCTCGCCATGGTGGCCCTGCGCACCACCGGTCTGCTGCCCGGCACGGCGATCGACGCGGCGCAGACGGTGCAGGAACTCCTGCTTGCCGCCGCCCTGTTCGGCCTGGGCAGCGCGGTGGACCTGCCGTCCCTGACCCGCACCGGGGGCCGGGTGGCGGCGCTCGGGCTCCTCTCCTGGGGCGTGATCGCTGGGATCTCGTACGTGGGCGTGGTGCTGACGTACTGAGGCACTACCGGCGGGGCAGCGCGACGCGCAGCACCGGACGACGAAGATGCGAACAACCGATGCGAACGGCCGGGCAGTTGTTCCCTGGAACAGGTGATCGTCACGCCAGGGATTGCGCGCGACGCCCGTGATTGACGATGCTTACGGTGCGCGAGCGACGGGCTGCAGACCGTCACCGAGCCCCCGGCCCATGTCCCATACAGGTCCGGGGATCCGGCCCCGCCCGACGGGTCCGGCCTTCCTGAAAGTCCCACAAGGAGAAGCACCACCATGAACCTCATCACTGACGTCGTCGCCGGTCTCGCCCACTTCCTGGGCTGGCTCGTCTGACGTCACCCGGCAGTCCGCAGCGGCGCCGCCTCCCCTGTCCCACAGGAGGCGGCGCCGCCGTGTGCGGTCCCGGCGGCGCATGCCATCGGCGGCGAAGTACCCTCACGACCAGTGCATCGAACGGACCGGAGAGAACAGACCGGACAGCAGACTGCGAGGAGTACGACACGTGGATCCCCTCTTCCCGGCTCTGACGGCCCCGCGCGGCGAGGCGCTCCGCTTCGGCGAGCGCTCCCTCTCGTACGCCGGACTCGCGGCGAACGCCGGTGCGTTGGCGGCGCGCCTGGACGGCGCGGGACGGGTCGCCGTCTGGGCCACCCCGTCCCTGGAGACCGCCGTCGCCGTGGTCGCCGCGCTGCTCGCCGGGGTGCCGGCGGTGCCGCTCAACCCGAAGTCGGGTGACTCCGAACTGACGCACATCCTCCGCGACAGCGCCCCCTCCCTGGTGCTCGCCGAGCCCGGCGCCGTACTGCCGCCCGCCCTGGCCGCCCTCGACCGGCACGACGTCGACGTACGGCAGGAGGCACCGATCGACGGCGCGGCCGGGACCACCACCCTTCCCGCCGAGCCCGACCCCGCCTCCCCCGCCCTGATCGTCTACACCTCCGGCACCACGGGTCCGCCCAAGGGCGCCGTCCTGCCGCGCCGCGCCATCGCCGCGACGCTGGACGCCCTGGAGGACGCCTGGCAGTGGACCGGCGACGACGTCCTCGTGCACGGACTGCCGCTCTTCCACGTGCACGGCCTGATCCTCGGCACGCTCGGCCCGCTGCGGCGCGGCGGCTCCGTGCGGCACCTGGGCCGGTTCACCACGGAGGGCGTGGCCCGGGAGCTCGGGGCCGGGGCGACCATGCTGTTCGGGGTGCCGACGATGTACCACCGGATCGCCGAGGCGCTGCCGGACGACCCGGCGCTGGCGAAGGCGCTGGCCGGGGCGCGGCTCCTGGTCTCCGGCTCGGCGGCGCTCCCGGTGCACGACCACGAGCGCATCACCGCCGCCACCGGGCGCCCGGTCATCGAGCGGTACGGCATGACGGAGACCCTGATGAACACCAGCGTCCGCGCGGACGGCGAGCCCCGCGCGGGCACGGTCGGCGTGCCGCTGCCCGGGGTCGAGCTGCGCCTGGTCGACGAGCGGGGCGGGGAGCTCGCGGCGGACGGCGGCCCCGAGGCGGTCGGCGAGATCCAGGTGCGCGGCCCGAACCTCTTCGCCGAGTACCTGAACCGCCCCGACGCGACGGCCCAGGCCTTCGCGGAGGGCGGCTGGTTCCGCACCGGCGACATGGCCGTGCGCGACCCCGACGGCTACGTCCGCATCGTCGGCCGCAAGGCCACCGACCTCATCAAGAGCGGCGGCTACAAGATCGGCGCGGGCGAGATCGAGAACGCGCTCCTGGAACACGAGGGGGTACGGGAGGCCGCGGTCACCGGGGAGCCCGACCCGGACCTGGGCGAGCGGATCGTGGCGTGGATCGTCCCGGCGGACGCGGCGGTACGGCCCTCACTGGAGGACCTCGCGGCGCATGTCGCGGCACGCCTGGCACCGCACAAGCGGCCGCGGGTGGTGCGGTACCTGGAGGCGCTGCCCCGGAACGACATGGGCAAGATCATGAAGCGGGCGCTGGGCTCGGACGGCTCCGGCGCCTCCAGCACCTGAGGGGCAGAGCTGATCGAGGGCCCCGCGTCGGCAGTAGACGCGGGGCCCTGCCCGGGGCGGGTGCTGCGGCTACCTCACCCCCACCGCCCGGATGATCTCCTGCGAGATGGTGCCTCCCCGGTCGTCGCGCGCCGAGGCCCGCAGCGACACGGACCCGGCGCCCGCGGGCACCCTCAACTCGCCCTCCCAGGAGGCCTTCCCGCCCTTCCGGTCCAGAGCGACCGGCTGCCAGGACGCGCCCTCGTCGTACGACACGGAGAGCGCGCCGCCCCTGATGGCGCCGGTGTCCGCCGCCCCCTTGACGTACTCGGCGAAGATCCCGACCGGTACGGTCCGCCCGCCCCTGACGTTCCCCGCCAGTGACGTATCGACGTCGAAGCCGAGGTTGATCAGCGGCAGGAACGTCTTCACGCCCGCCGCCGTCTCCTTCGACCTGAAGCTCCACTCGGCGTGCCCCTTCGTGGCGAGCACCCACCGCCGCGGGTCGAGCGTCGTGTCGGTCACCACCTTGTACGTGCGCTCGGCCGGGTCCGCGTCCCACACGTACACGCCCGAGCTCTTGCGCCGGTCGGCGCTCACGCCGTCCACGAAGACCTCGCTGACCTGCGTCATCGACTCCTCGTTCCAGACGTCGCCGAAGCCGGTGTGGTCGGGTCCCGAGTCACCCCAGCCGGGGACGTTGAACTCCAGGTCGTTGCCGGTACGGGTCTGGCCCCAGCCGAGCCCGGTGCCGAGCCAGGGGTGCAACACGGGCTTGAACCAGTGGAGTTCGGACCGCTCGCCGCCCCGGTACGCGACGAGGCCGCCGCGTTCCTCCAGCGCGCCCGGCCCGGTCGACACCGACTCGTGCCACAGCTGGCCGCGCCCCGCGGAGACATACTCCGTCCGCCGCGCCGGATAGCCGATCCTCTCCTGGAAGCCGAGACCGACGGGGAAGGCATCGGTGATCGAGTAGCGAAACTCACCACCGGACGCGGGCTTCACCGCGTGGAACGCGGTGTCCAGCACGGCGAGTTCACGCTTGCCCGGCGCGTACGTCAGGTCCCTGGGGACGGCCCCCTTGTGCCCCTTCGAGAGGTCGTACACGTACGGGGTGTCGATCGTGCCGGTGCTCTCGACCGTGCCGCCCGCCTTCGCCACCGCGACGAGCCGGGCCCCGTCCGCCGCGTCGACCGTGGCGATCTGCAACGGCCGGACGCCGTTGTCGTCGGTGCCGAACCAGGCGGTGAGGCGGCCCGGCCGGTCGTCCGTCACGAACAGCGCCTCGGCGCCCGCGTCCTGCGCGGCCTGCCCGAGCCGCTCCGGGGTGACGTCGGCCGTGCGCCGTACGACGACCGCCCTGCCGCGCACGTCCTTGCCCTCGTACGCGGCGGGGGTCCCGTCGCCCGCGTCCACGAGCTTCCACGTGTGCCGGCCCGCCGCGATCGTCCCGCCCGGCTGGGCCACCGCCTCCCGCACGCCCTCCACGTCCACCAGCGGCTTGCCGAGCCGCCAGACGGTGCGGTACTCGAAGGTGCCCTCCGTGACCTTCTCGGTGGGCGCGGCGAAGACGCTGTCGTACTTCACGGGCACCTGGACGGCGCCCATCAGATCGGCGCCGCCGGCTTTCCTGTCGTACTCCATGAGGAGCTGGCGGGTCTCGGTGCGCCGGCCGACCTCGGCCCTGACCTGCCGCAACTTCCGCCCGTCGAGGGTGACTTCACGGTCGCGATCGAGCTGGATCTGCGGGTCGGCGAGGAAACCGAGGCCGAGGGAGTCCGCGCCCCGGCCGCCGCGCACGTCGAGGAAGGACGTGAGGGCGTACGTGCCGGGCGTCAGGCGCAGCTTCAGCGTGCCGGAGTCGCCGACGGCCGCCTGGAATGGGTCGGTGCCTGCGGCCAGCCGCTGCACCACGAGGTCGGCGGGCGTCGCGGCACCGTCCCGGTCCTTGACGTGGACGGTGAGCGTGTACCGCTCCTCCTCCTTGACCAGGCCGAACGCGGTGTGCGCGACCTCCTTGCCGCCGACGCTCGCGACGACTTGACCGCTGGTGTTCCCCACGGGTGCCTTCGCACCGTCGCCGGTGGCGGTGGTCGACGCGGTGCCGTGCGCGGGAACGGTGAGCGTGGTGTCGGCGAGGGTGACCACACCATCGGCACCCCCGCGCACGGACAAGCTCAACTCAACTGGCTCGTCGGACCAGTTGGTGTAAGTGAGCGTCTTGGCCACCGGCTTCTCGGCGTCGTACGGCCAGCCGTAGAAACCGAAGTCGGCGCTGCCGGTCGCGGTGACCCGCGCGCCGACCGCGTCGGGCACGCTGACCCGGCCGGCGCCCAGCACATAGGCGGGGGCGTCCAGTTGCCTCGACGTGGACATCAGCCCGTCCTTCAGCTGCGCTGCCGTCCAGCCGGGGTGCTTCTCCGCGAGCAGTGCGGCGACACCCGCGACGTGCGGGGTCGCCATCGACGTACCGCTCATCTCGGTGTAGAAACCTTCGCCTTCACCGCCCGCCAGCTGGGAGCGGGCCGCGAGGATGCCGACTCCGGGTGCCGACAGGTCGGGCTTGAGCGCGTGGTCACCGGCGCGCGGCCCCTGACCGGTGAAGTACGCGGCGGCGTCGGCGGAGTCGACCGCGCCGACCGTCAGCGCGGAGTCGGCGGCGCCCGGCGAGCCGATGGACGAGGGGGCGCCGGTGTTGCCCGCCGCGACGACGAAGAGGGCGCCGGTCCTCTCGGTGAGGGTGTTCACGGCGGCGGCCATCGGGTCGGTGCCGTCACTCGCCTCCTGCGAACCGAGGCTCATCGAGACGACCTTGGCGCCGACGTCCTCGGCGGCCCACTCCATGCCCGCGATGATCTCCGACTCGCTGCCGAAACCGTCGTTCCCGAGCACCTTGCCGACGGCGAGCGAGGCACCCGGGGCGACACCCTTCTCCTTCCCGCCCTCGGACGCGGCCCCGCTGCCGCCCACGGTCGAGGCGACGTGGGTGCCGTGCCCGTTGCGGTCGGCGACCTCCTCACCGGGCACGAAGCTCCTGGTCTCGCCGACCCGCCCCTTGAGGTCCGGATGGCCGAGGTCGACGCCCGTGTCGAGCACGGCGACCTTCACGCCCTTGCCGGTGAGCCCGGCCTCCCACGCCGCGGGGGTGCCGATCTGCTCGTTGCTCCGCGCCATGTCGGCCTCGACGCGCCCGTCGAGCCAGACCTTGTCGATGCCGGACGCCTTGTCCCGCACGGCACGCCAGAACGCGCCCGGTTCCTCGGCGGTGACGGCGACACCGCGCACGCTGGGCAGCGGACGTACTGCCTTCGCGCCGCGCGGCGGGCGGGGTGTGGAGGGGGTCGCGTCCTCACCTCGGTCCTGGCCTCGGTCCCGGTCCCGGTCCCGGTCCTGGTCGTAGGTGACGATGAGCGGCAGCGTCGGTGCGGCTCTCCCGGCGGGGGCGGGGGTGCCGAACCCCTGCCGGATCAGCTCCGTCACGTCGAACAGCCGCTCGTCGAGGGTGCCGGCGCGCAGATACGGCCGCGCCTCGTCCGGTACGACGGTGACGTGCCCGTCCGAGATCCGGCTGCGCACTGCCCCGCTCGCGCCGGGGGGCCGCTCGACGGTGACGGACTGCTTGCCGCCGGGGAGCCGGTGGACGGTGACCTCGTCCCCGGTGATCAGGGTGACGGTCCGGCCGGTCCGGTCGATCCGGTCGGCACGCGCGGTACGGGTGGCGGGTGCCGCGGCACCGGGCGAGGCGCTGTCGGAGGTGCCGTCGGCGGTGGCGTACGGCCCGGCGGGGAGCAGGGCGAACGCGAGACCGGCGGCGGCCACGAGCGGAGCTCTTCGCCGCACGGGGGCTCTGGTCATGGAGCTGCCTCTCTTCGTCGGACCCGGGGCGGGGGTGGCGCCCGGGCACTCCGAAGAGTGTCGATTTCCTTGAGGCGTAAGGGAGTTGGCGTGACGTGGCGGAAAGCCGCCAGGACACCTTTCCGCCATGCGGGCGTCATCGAGGGGGCCCGCCGGAGTGCCGGTGCGGCTGACAGCCCCAAGTCCGTTCCGTCACAATGCCGTTGGCGGGCACGGGGCATCGACACAGCTCAACGGGGGCGTCACATGAGCGGCTTGGTGGAGTTCACGACCGACGACGGCGCACGGGTGGTCGTCGCCGACGTGGACGACGGATCCGACTCCCGTCTCGTCTCGCGCGGCGACGGTCCCGCGCTGGCGGCCCGTACGTTCGAGGCATCGCTCGACGGCGCGCGGGCGGCGGCCGCGTCCGTGCTGCGCGTGTTCCGCGACGGCAGCCTGCGGCCCGACTCCGTCGAGATCGAGTTCGGGGTGCGGATGTCCGCGGAGACCGGCGCGGTGATCGTGAAGGGACAGGCGGAGGGCCACTTCGTGGTCCGCCTCACGTGGTCACCGGAGGGGCAGCCCCCGAGGACCGGCGACCAGGACCCGGGCAGCTGACCCGGGCGGGCCTCCCCGCGCCGCCCGCGTCCCCGGACAAACCACCCGTACGGCGGCACCCCGCCCGGCTCAGTACAACGCGCGGACGGTCCTTTCCCGCCGCACGATGCGGGAAAGGACCGCCGTCCGACGGTCCGTACGGTCTGCGCTCTCGGGAGGATCTGCCATGACCGTCAGTCTGGAGCAGTTGCGCCGCTGCCATATCGCCGTCGACCTGGGAGCCGCGAGGACCCGGGTGTTCGTGAAGGGCGCGGGCCTCGTCGTCGACGAGCCGAGCGCCGCCGCCGTGAACACGCGGACCGGCGCGCTCATCGCGGTCGGCCAGTTCGCCGAGCAGATGACCGGACGTACGCCCGGCTACATCCGGGTGGTCCGCCCCGTCTCCGGCGGCACCGTCGTCGACATCGAGATGGCCCAGCGGATGCTGCGCCACCTGATCGGCGAGAAGCTCCGCCGCACCCTGCGCCGCAAGCCCCGGCTGCGCGCCGCCGCCTGCACCCCGCACGACGCGGATCCGCTCGCCCAGCGGGCCGCCGTCGAGACGATGGTGGGACTCGGCGCGCGCCGCGTGGAACTGGTGGACACGCTCATCGCGGCGGCGGTCGGCTGCGGACTGCCCGTGGAGCGCCCCGAGGCGACGATGATCCTCGTCTGCGGCGCCGCCACCACGCAGGTCGCGGTGCTCTCGCTCGGCGCGATCGTGACGGCCGAGCGGATCCCGGTGGGCGGCGAGGCCATCGACAACGCGATCGTGCAGCACCTGCGTCTCCAGCACGAGCTGATGCTGCCCTCCCAGTCGGTGCGCCCGCTCCAGCTCGCCCTGAGCGGCAACGGCCTCACGCCGCACGGACCGGAGTCGACGGAGATCCACGGCAGGGACGTCGCGACGGGCCTGGCCCGCTCCGTCCAGGTGGACACGGCCGCGGTCCGCGACGCGATCCACACCCCGCTGACCGCGGTGCTCGACGGCATCGGCAAGGTGCTGCGGGACTGCCCGCCGGATCTCGTGGCCGACCTCGCGGACCGCGGCATCATGATGGTCGGCGGCAGCGCACGGCTCCCCGGCCTCGACCAGATGCTGCGGGACGCAACCGGAATGCCCGTACATATCGCTGAAAGGCCGGATGTGTGCTCCGTACTGGGTCTCGGTGCGATGCTGGAGGGCAGGATCCAGCCGCTGTCCCTGGCGCCGCTGTCCGGCTGACCAGGGCACCGGCACCCGCCGCCACCGACCACGGAGTGCGTAGTACGTGACCGAGACGCCCCAAGGAGCGGACGCGCCGCCACCCTCGATGCAGCCGATCCTGGAGGCGGTCCTCAGCGTCGGCACGGACCTGGAACTCCGCGCCACGCTCCAGCACATCGTGGACAGCGCGGCGCGGCTCACCGGGGCGGGGCTCGGCACGCTCGGCGTCGACGCCCCCGGCTTCGAGGGGCACGCCGAACTCTTCGTGGCGGGCGGTCCCGGGCACTTCCCCGACGGGGTGCCGGCCGTGCGGCCCACCTCGGACGGCATGGTCGTCCACGTGCCGATCCACGTCCACGACGAACTGTTCGGCGATCTGCTCCTCGCCCGCAAGACGCAGGGCGGCGCCTTCACGGACGAGGACCGGCAGCTCCTCAAGGTCCTGGCGAGCCAGGCAGGCATCGCGATCGGCAACGCCCGCCTCTTCGAGGCGGCCCGGCAGCGGGAACGCTGGATCGAGGGCGCGGCGGCGGTCACCACGGCGCTGCTCACCGGCGAGGCGGCGGCCGACGCGCTGATGACGGTGGCGGAGCGGGCGCGGATCCTCGCGGGCGCGGCGGCGGGCGTGATCCTGCAGCCCACGGAGGCGGGCGGAATGCGGATCGTCGCGGCCGCGACGGACGGCGCACCCCACGGCTGGGGCACGACGGCCGACGCCCGATCGTGGCCTCACGGCGTTACGGGTACAGCCACTGGCACCGGGGACGCGGGCGTCCCGGCGGTGGCGGCCCCCGCGCAGACCTCCAGTCACAACGACCTCATCGGCACCACCATCGAGCCAGGCAGCGCGGTACTGGAGCAACTGCTCGGCGGGGAGCCCGTCTTCATCGAGGACTCGGCGACCGACCCCCGCATGACGACGCACGTACGGGTCCGTTTCGGCCCCAGCATGATGCTGCCGCTCCAGGCGGGCGGCCGGCTCATCGGGACGCTCGCCCTGCCCCGCCGACGCGGGGCGCCCGCCTACACCGCGGCCGAGCGCCTGCTCGCCACGCAGTTCGCCTCGCAGGCCGCGCTGGCCCTCGTACTGGCCGACGCCCAGCAGAGCAGGCAGCGTCTCGCGGTCTTCGAGGACCGCGACCGCATCGCGCGCGACCTGCACGACCTCGTGGTCCAGCGGCTCTTCGCCACCGGCATGATGCTGGACGCGACCCGTCGCAGGGCCAGGTCGACGACGGTCGAGTCCACTCTCGACCATGCCGTGGACGAGCTGGAGTCGACCATTCAGGAGGTCCGCACGGCCATCTTCGCGCTCCAGCAGCCGCCCGCCGACGCCCCGGCCACGTTCCGCGGCAAGGTGCTGCGCGAGACGGCGGGCGCGGCCGCGGTACTCGGCATCCAGCCGTCGGTGCACTTCGCCGGCGCGGTCGACAACAGCATCACGGAACCGACCGCGGGCCACCTGCTCGCGGCCCTCCGCCGGGCACTGGCCGCCGCGTCACGCCGCACCGGCGTCACCCGGGTCGACGTGGCGATCGACGCGAAGGCGACCCTGCCCGACAGCCGGGAGGGGGTGCGCCTGACGGTGTACGACGACGGCGACACGGACGGCGTAAAGGCAGGCACGACGGTCACCTGGCAGGCCCCGCTGTAACCCCCGCCCCCCCGCATGGCCGCCCCCTGAGATTTCGTGGCCCGCGGCTCGCGCCCCGGAAGCTCGCAGGGTCAGACGACGGATGGACGCCTTGGATCGGTCGGCACGATCCCGTGCTCGTCGAAAAGCTGTTCAAGGGCTTCGTGGCCGTGCTCGCGGCGGTATGCCATCTCGGCCGCGGTGACCGGCAGAACCCAGAGGATGCGGGCATCGCCGTCCGGCAGTGGGCACTGCTCGAGGTCGGGTCCGTGGAGGTAGGGGAGGCTGACCAGCAGGTGATCGCAGCGGGACCCGGGCAGCCACGGCTCCCCGATGGGCAGGCCGTGCTCGAGACCGAGGTGGTGATCGGCGTGGTAGCAGGCGGTCATGGCCAGGAGATCGGCGAAGCGTTGGTCGCGGACGGGAGCGGTGAGGACGAATTCGAGGCCGTGACCGTCCGTCTCGACCGTGGACCAGCAGCCGGCGGTGATGTACGCCCAGCTGTCGGCGCGCGGTCCCGGGCCGACGGTAAGGATCCGCAGGTCGGGAACCGCTTCACGTCGTCCGGGTCCCAGGTCGTAGTCGCTGACCGTGATCATGTGGCCGGTGAAAAACTCGCGGACGTGGGCCTCGACGCCCGCTGTCGCCCGCTGCCTGCGCTCGCTCTCGGACATGACGGAGAGGATCTCACGGCCGGCGCAGGTGTCCTGGCTGTGAGGGTGACGGTCCCGGCTTGTCAGGCTCCGGGCCAGGCCATGAGCGGACGGGTGTTGGTGATGGAGGTTGGCGGAGGCCGTCCCCCGCGTGGAGATCCAGCGGCTCCGCGAGTTCCTGCTCGGCGCCTCGGCGCGGGCAGGTCATCCCGGCATCATCGCAATGCAGCTGGAACTCAGCCGGCGGGCTCACGCGAGTAGTACGTAGTACCCGCTCGCGCAGCAGCTTGAAGCCGGCTCGGCCGGACATCCGGCGCTTGAGCATCTTGGTCCGATGGACGTGCCCCGGCGCTTGAGCATCCTGATCCGACTGACGTGCCCGCACCCCACGCCTCCAGGCCCACGCCCTTCACCCCGCACTCCGCTTCCCCTCCCCCTGCTCACCACCCACCGTCCTCGGCCGTCGGCCAGGCCCGGCGCCTCCCGGCCCGTGCCCCACGCCGCCGAGACCTGGCCCCGCCCCCCGACCCCGGAGCCCGGAGCCCGGAGCCCGATCCGGAGCCCCGCGGACCGTCAAAGAGTCACCACCGACACCTCCGTCGCCTTCACGCTCGTCCAGACCTCGGCTCCGTCCGTGAGTCCGAGTTCGAGTGCGGCTTGCGGGGTGATCTCCGCGACCAGCTCGGGTGCTTCCGGGGAGGCGATCAGGACGCGCAGTCGACTGCCGGCGGTGGTGATCTCCCGTACCGTCCCGGGCCATACGTTGCGAGGGCTGCCCCCGGGCTTCTCGCGGTGCACGGAGACCGCTTCCGGGGCGATGACGGCGAGCGCCCGTGCACCCGCCGGCGGTGGATCGGCGACGACCAGGCGGCCCGCGCCCGCCAGCGCGAGCGTCCCGTCGGCGCCGGCAGTGCCGGGCCAGGCGTTGCGGCCGAGCATGCGGGCCACCCAGGGGGAGCGCGGGTGCCGGGTGACTTCGGCGGGCGGCGCGTCCTGCAACGTACGCCCTTCGTCGAGTACGAGGACCCGGTCGGCCAGCGAGACGGCCTCCACGGGGTCGTGCGTGACGATGAGGCAGACCCCGCCGAACCCGTCGAGGTGCGAGCGGAGCGTGTGGCGGACGTGGGCGCGGGTCGTCTGGTCGAGTGCGGCGAGCGGTTCGTCGAGGAGCAGCAGCCGGGGCCGCGCCGCCAACGCGCGGGCCAGCGCCACCCGTTGGGCCTGCCCGCCGGAGAGCTGGGCGGGCCTGCGGTGCGCGAGGTGTCCGACGCCGAGCCGGTCGAGCCACGTCTGCGCCTCGCGGCGGGCCTCGGCGCGCCGGACGCCTTGGGCGCGCAGCCCGTACGCGGTGTTGCCGAGCGCGGTCAAGTGCGGGAAGAGGGCGCCTTCCTGGGGCACCCAGGCGACCGAGCGGCGGTGCGGGGGCAGTCCGGTGACGTCGCGTTCGCCGAGCCGCAGCAGCGCGTGGGCGCGCGGGGTCAGGCCGAGCAGGGCGCGCAACAGGGTGGTCTTGCCGGCGCCGTTGGGCCCGACGACGGCGATGGTGGTGCCGGGTTCGGCGTCGAGGGTGAGGTGGTTGGCGCCGGTGACGTCGGCGTGCAGCGCCCATTTCTCGTCCGGGCCGAAGGCTTTCACGACCGGAACGGCGGACCCCGCCCCGGAGCCTTCCACCGCCCCCTCCCCCGTACCCGGCACCGAGCCGTCCCCCGCGCTGCCCGCGCTGCCCGCGCTGCCCGCGCTGCCGGCGGCTCCCGCAGCCCCCGCGGCCCCCGGGGCTCCCGCCGTCCACCGCCCCCGCAGCCCCACCAGTACGGCCATGGCGATGGCGAGCAGGAGCAGCGACAGCGAGGTGGCGGCCTCCGGCGAGTCCTGGAGGAGCAGGTACACCTGGAGCGGCAGGGTCTGCGTCGTACCGGGCAGGTTTCCGGCGAAGGTGATCGTGGCCCCGAACTCGCCCAGCGCCCGCGCCCAGGTCAGCGCGGCACCCGCGACGAGTCCGGGGGCGACCATCGGCAGGGTGACGGTGAGGAACACCCGTACCGGAGAGGCCCCGAGCGACGCCGCCGTCTCCTCGAAGCCGGGCCGCAGCCCGCCCAGCGCGCCCTCCAGGCTGATGACGAGGAACGGCATCGCGACGAATGTCGCCGCGACCACCGCCCCCGACGTGTGGAAGGGCAGCACGATCCCGAAGGTGCTCTCCAGCCAGGGCCCGAGCAGCCCGCGCCGCCCGAACCCGAGCAGCAGCGCGACACCGCCGACGGTGGGCGGCAGCACCATGGGCAGCAGGACGAGGGACCGTACGAACGCCTTCCCCGGGAACTCCACCCGGGCCAGCAGCCACGCCAGTGGCACCCCGAGCACCAGCGAGAGCCCGAGGGCCCAGAAGGACACGAGGAGCGACAGCTTCAGGGCCTGCGTGACGCCGGGAGCGGTCAGATGCGTGCCGAGGTCGCCCCACTCGGTCCGGGCGAGGATGCCGACGAGCGGCATCAGCAGGAACGCGACGGCTAGCAGCGCGGGAACGGCAAGCGTGAACGGCGGCCGCGTACGGACGCGGGAGCGTGAGCGTGTGCGGACCATGACGGTGACGGCTACGGCTTCTGGAAGCCCGCGTCGCGGAGGATCTTCTGCGCCTCCGGTGTGCTGAGCCACTTCACGAACGCGGCCGCGGCCGAGCCGTTCCCGGAACCCTTGAGGGTGGCGGCCGGGTAGGAGGCGACGGCGTTCTGCGCGTCGGGGATCGTCACGGCGTCGACCTTGTCCGGGGCGGTGGCGGCGTCGGTCCGGTAGACGATGCCGGCGTCGGCCTCGCCGAGCTCGACCTTGCTGAGCACGGAGCGGACGTTGGCCTCCTTGGAGACCGGCTTCACCTTGACGCCCTGCTGGTCGAGGACCTGCTTGCTGTAGCGCCCGACGGGCACGGTGTCGTCGGCGAGGACGACCTTGAGCCTGCCGTCGGCGAGATCCTTGAGCTCCTTGACCTTCTCGGGGTTGCCCGCACGGGTGGCGATGACGAGCCGGTTCTTGGCGATGACGGTGGGGGCATTGGTCTCGCCCTTGAGCCCGTCCATGGTCCTGGTGTCGGCGGTGACGAGCACGTCGGCGGGCGACCCCTGCTTGACCTGCGCGGCGAGCTCCTGCGACCCGGCCGCGGAGACGGTGATGTCGGTGCCCGGGTGCTCCTTCTCGTATTTCTTCTCGGCGGTGGCGAAGACGTCGGTGAGCGACGAGGCGGCGAGGACGGTGAGCTTCACGTCCTTCCCGCCCCCCGCCTTCTTGCCGTCGCCGTCGTCGTCACTGCCGCAGGCGGCGGCGAGCGGAACGAGCAGCGCGACGGTCACGACGGCGGCAGCGGTACGGCGGACCGTGGGAACGGCGAACTTCGAGAACATGAGACGAACTCCTGGCGATGGGCGAAGCAAAGACGACGAGGGACGACACGACACACACCGGGACCCCAAAACCGGAACCCGGGCCCGGCCCGACCCGGCAGCCGGCACACGGCACACGGCACACCCGAATCGGGGCTCAGGCGCGGTCGATGTGCACGCTGGTGGACTTCACCCGGGCGGTGGCCTGCATCCCGACCTCTAGGCCGAGCTCCTCCACCGCTTCCCTGGTCAGCAGCGAGACCAGCCGGTGCGGGCCGGCCTGGATCTCCACCTGGGCGGCCACGTCACCGAGCTTCACGGCGGTGACGATGCCGGGAAAGGCGTTACGGGCGGTGGTGTACGGAACCTCTTCCTCCGCCGCACCCCCGCTCTGCGCGACCTCGACGGAGAACGCGGCGAGATCCCGCCCGTCGATGAGCCGCCGCCCACCCTCGTCGCGGTGCGTGGCCACCCGGCCGGCATCGGCCCAACGGCGAGCGGTATCGGGACTGACCCCGAGCAGACGCGCGGCCTGCCCAATCGTGTAGGACTGCATATGCGCCAAGATAGGCCCAATAGGCTGGCATTTGTAAAAGTTGAGCCGGACCTCCATGGCAACTGCGCCCCCAAACCCCCCACCCTGGACGAACCTCCAAACCCCCCGAGACCGTCACACCCGTACTCCGCACCCGCTGGCCCGCCCGACGACCGACCCAGCAGCACGCCAGCCACAGGCCTGTGCTGCCATGTGGTGCCCGTGGCCTCACGCTCACGCGTCCCTGCTCCTGGAACAGGGCATCGACCTCGTCGTGATCAAGGAACTCCCCGGCCACGCCCACATCGGCGTCACCGCTGGCGTCTACGCCCACGTCCGACTCCGCCTCCACGCCAGGCCATCGACACCCTCGGCGCTGCCCTCAACCCGACTGACACCCCCGACGACCCACCCGCCACAGCCGTCGTCCGCTGACGTTGCCGTCAGCGTTGCCGTCAAACGAAACAAGGTCCCCTCCACACCACTGCGCGGAGGGGACCTTGTTTCTGTCCCCGAGACCCTGAACTCTCCATACGGAGAGGACGCGCCCCTTAAACCGGTGGACTACAGGGAACCAGTCGAGACAGGAACTCCTCGAACGATCGAGCTACTGTACGAGGAACGCGGTCTTCGTCGATGTAGGCGACAGAAGGCTCGCCATCAGGGCCGGACTCGGAATAGTCGAGCATTACCGCATCATGCCCACCTGAGGGCATATCGCAGATGACCACGCCAATTTCCGGGTACCCCCACTCTGCGATCAGGTCAGCACTCCCCAAGCCAGAGAGGGAATCAATCCCCCACTTCCCTCCAATTCCGAGAAGTGCACGAATATCGAAATGGTCAGCAGCCCAGGACGTAGCGAACTCGGTAGGGTAACGGCGGCGCTTCAACACTCCACCATTTTTTTCCGATAGTGCGGCTACGTAGCTTGACGGAAGCTGCACGCCCAAGGCTTGCTGAGCCCTGCTGATCATGTCAGCGCTCAGCGGTGGACCCGTGTAGAAGTCCCCATCCTCAAAAAGTTCATTCATAACTACCTCCCTCCCGAGAATCCACCCGTGTGGGCTGTCCGTTTATGGGCCTCTGTCTCGATCAGCTGCATGAGACCAGGTTCTTGATGATGGTGCCAGGTATAGCCATCTGGTGTCTCACTGAGCCCTGCTGCGCGATTAGATCTCGCGAAATCTGTTCCGCGACTTCCGGAAAGCTCGATCCGAACATCAGGCACATCCGGATGACGCCATGCCGAGAAATCGGGAAAGCCGTTCTCATCAAATGGAACATTCGTCTTCGGGTGAACATCCCCCGCCAGCTTCCCATTTCGCACCTTCGGTATGCCGCCATCGGCACATTCACAGGCTGCGGGGTGTCCTGTAACTGCACCGCCACAATTGTGAACCAGGACCGGAGTGGCACCTGCCACCACATAGTACGTATGCACATCCGCGACAGTGAGATTGCGAACCTCGGCCTGCTGCGTGGTCCACCGCTTCACCGCGGTGATCTGTACGTGCGTGCCGGCGCTCGTGCGCAGCCACTCGCCCGCGGTCAGCTCCGTGGCCTTGATCCACTCGCCCAACTCCGGGACCCAGAACGGATGCCCGTCCGTCGCGGTGACCGAGGCGGACCGGCCCTTCGTCCCCTTCTTGCCCGCTGTTTGGACGGTGACCTTGACGAGGTGCTTGACGCCCTTGCCCTTGATCTCGGCCGTCACCGTCTTGACGACGGTCTTGCCGGTCTTGGGGTCGGTCGCCAAGACCTTGTCGCCGATCTCGATGTCCTTGATGGCCTTGGTCGTACCATCGCCCATCAGGACCTGTGTTCCCGGTATGAAGCTGTTACATGCGCTGCCGGCGTCTTCGGCCGCCTCTTCCAGCCTCTCTGCCTTCTTCTCCAGCTTCCTCCAGGCCTTGAAGTCCTTGAAGAGCCCCTTGACCAGGCCGCCGACCTTCTTGGCGAGGGCCACGCCCTTCTTCCAGTTCCAGGGCAGGCCGTACTTCTTGGCGAGTTTGCCGACGATGCCGCCGGCCATGCTGGTCGCGATGTTGGCGATCGTCGCGCCGCACGAGCCGAGGCTGCCGGTCGTGAAGCAGTCCAGCGCGTCGGTGATGCCGAGTTCGTCCGCGAGAATTCCGGCGAGCTCCTTGGCCGCTCGCTTCATGCGGGTTTCACGGGCGTCGGCCTCTGCGCGCGCGGCGGTCGCCCTCTTCTGGGCCGGCGTCGAGTGCACCTGATAGTAGGTGTAGTACGTCTTGGTGACCTTGATGTCCCAACCGCCGTTGCGACCGGCCGAGCACTGGACACCGACCAGCATGCACCCGTCGTCCTTGAGCCCCGACGGGTCGCTTCGCGTCACCGGATTGTTGGACGCGTACGCGTAACCGTTGATCTGCTGCGGGTCGTTGAAGTCGACGATGGGGTCGGCTGTGATGAACCGTCCGTTCTCCGGCTCGTATTCCCGTGCGCCGATGTGCGTCAGGCCGGTGGAGGAGTCGACGGACTTGCCGAGGAAGCCCTTGTCGTCGACCCACGGGCCGGTGGCTTTGCCGCGTTCGTTGCCGAATGGGTCCATGCGGCGCCGGACGACCCCGCCCGTCTTCGCGTCGATGGCCGCCGACATCGTGCCCTGGTGGTCGCCGGCCAGGAACTGCACGCCCTTCGGCGTGCGCATCGCCACCGTCTGGGCGCCGAAGGTGTAGTAGCGGGTGGCCTCGACCGTACGGGTGGCGGTGTCGAGGTTCAGCTCCATGCCCGGCAGGTAGAGGGTCTGCTGGTTCTTCTCCTTGCGCACCAGGCGTCCGCCGGCGGCGTCGTAACCGTAGGTGGTGTCTGATCCTGCCGCGGTGAGCTTGCCCTCCGCGTTCCACTTCAGGTCCTGGGTCGTGCCGTCCAGCACTCGCCGGCTGGTGTTGCCCGACTTGTCGTAGGTGTAGGTGTCCTGGCGGGTGACGGCCGGGTCCGTGCCGGACGCCGGGGTCTTCTCGACGACCTTGGTCAGGGTGTGCGGGCCACCGTTGCCCGCCGCGTCCTTGCCGTAGGTGTAGTCGCGGGTGACGTCCCGCGCTCCGGCCACACCGTGCCGTACCTGGGAGATGCGGTTCCCCGCGGTGTCGTAGTCGAAGCTCTGCCAGTACGGGGCCGGGCCGCCGACCGTGCCGCTCGTGGCGCCTCCCGAGCATGCCGCGTCCTGCCGCTCCGAACCCGCCTTCCCATCGGGTGTGTTGGAGGTGGACCAGGCGTCCTTCAGACGCTGCTGCCAGTCATAGGTGAAGCACTGGACGTCCCGCTCGCCGCCCTGGGGCGTGTCGGCTATGGAGGTGACGTTGCCGGAGGCGTCATAGGAGTAGTTGGCGTCCGCGACGTAAGCGTCTTCGCCGACGATTTCGGCGCCCGCTCCGATGAGACGGTCGGTGCCCTTCTCGTACTCGTAGAAGAGATTGGGCAGCTTGCCGTCGGTCCCGATCTGCCCGAGCTCAAGCCCCAGGAGCTGGGAGGTCGAGGCGTAGTGAGCCTTCTTGACGTACGCTCCGTCAGCCCTGCCGCCCAGCATCGTCGTCAGCGACGTGGGTCGCTGCGCTTCGTCGTACGTGTAGGTCAGGGATTCGCCCGGCAGGCCGCCGGCGGCGGGCAGGGTCTGTTCCTTCACCGTGCCGTCGTTGTTGTAACCGGTGTTGAAGGTGTAGGTGCCCTGCAACTCCTTGTCTGCCGCCCCTCCCACCGTCACCTGCGTCTGCTCCGGCTGGTACATGTCGTCCAGCTGGGTGTTGACCGTGGCGGTGGTGACGACCCCGTCCTCGTACCGGTAGGTGCCGTACAGCTGGCCCTTGGCCTTCTTGTCGTAGCTGGTGAGGGTCAGCTTGGTGCCGGTGTCGGGCTCGCCCTCCCACGTGGAGACCGGTCGGCCGAGCACGTCGTACTTCGTCGACAGCTTCTTGCCGCGTGCGTCCGTGCTGCTCGTCAGGTGGTCCAGCCCGTCGTAGGCATAGTGGGTCGTACCCACGTCCGGGTCGCTGAACGACGTCTTCCTGCCGCGCTGGTCGTAGTCGTAGGCCCAGGCGTTGCCCGCGGCGTCCTCGACCGTCTTCACCTGGCCGGCCGGTGTGTAGGTGTAGTGGGTCGCCTCGTAGTCCTCCGCCGTTCCCGTCGGCACCGGCTTGTCGCCCTTGTAGCGACGGATCTCCGTGGTCTCTCCCCGGGCGTTCGTGACCACCGTGGTGGGTGCGGTGCCTGCCGGCGGGTCGGTGTGGACACGGTCGCCGTCGTGAGCGAAGGTCGTCCGCCACTTCTCGACGTCCTGGACCTTGAAGATCTCGGCGGTCTTGCGTCCGGCCCCGTCGTACGTGGTGACGGTGTGCCCGTCGACTTCGTCGGTGGGCTTGAAGAACGTGTCCTTGGGAGCGGACTTGATGTAGTAGTCGGAGTAGGTCTCGACCACGTTGCCCAGGCCGTCGTAGAAGGTGTCGGCGACCAGAGTGCCGCCGTTCTGGCCCTCGGCCTGCTGCTGTCGGGGGCGCAACAACCCGTCGTACAGGGCGTATTCAAGACCGTACGAGCCGTCGGTGTTCTCGATCTTCTCGGTCTTGACGGCGTTCGCCCCGTCTTCGCGGATCACATAGGTGTACTTGATCGACGGCGTCCTGGTCGCCTTGTCGCGGTCGGGCAGCCATACGGACGTGAGGCGGCCCAGAGCGTCGTAGGCAAGGTCTGTGCGCTTGCCGTTCATGTCGGTCTGCGCGGCGGACACGCCCCAGGAGCGGAGGTACTCCGTGGTCGTGGTCCAGCCCATCGGGTTGGTCTCCACCTTCTTGGTGGTCAACCCGTCGGTTTCGGTGTAGTCGATCGACGTCGCGTTGCCCGCCGCGTCGGTCACCTTCAGCGGGCGGCCGAAGTGGTCGAAGTCCGCGGTCGCCGACGAGGTGACGGTCTCGTAGGTGGCCTTGGCGCCGTCGTGCACGGCCAGGCGCTGCACCTTGGTGGTGTCACCCTTGGTCGGCGCCGCGCCGAGCGCCTTGCCGTCGTAGAACGTCAGGTCGTCGGAGATGACCTGTGTCTTGCGGTCAGGGACCGTCGAACAGGAGACGGCGACCTTCTCCACCCGTGAGACCAGCGCGTACATGTGCTGGCCAGCGTTGTCCGCGTATTCAGTGCGGACGCACTGGTTGTCGCTTCCGTCACCGTCCTTTCCGTAGTCGTCCGTCTCGATGGGCCGCCCGGTGGCATCGTCGTACCGCGTGGTGGATTTGACCACCTGCCAGCCACCCTTCTTCAGGGCGGTGTAGGAAGTGGTCGTCGCCGATCGCACATAGTGTGCGTCGCTGGTTCCCCAGTCGTGCTTGCGGGTCGCGGTGGTGCGTTGCCAGGTCGTGCTGATGCTCTTGGAGACCACCTTGTCGGCGCTGTAACCGCCGTCGTAGGTGATCGTCTCGACTTCCTGGCCGGACAACTCGTCGTCATCCGCGTGTTTGACGCCCTCGGAGTCGGTGACGTCGCCGCCCAGACCGCGCAGGAACACGTGCTCGGTCCGCTGGTTGGAGGGGGCGACGGTGCCGGCGGACTTCGTGACCCTCACCTTGCCGTAGCCGCGCCAGTCACTGTGTGTGCGGTACTCGTCCTTGGTGATGCCGTCGGCCTGCGGCTTCTTCCAGCCCGCACCGCCCAGGTACTCGTACTCGCTGACCATGTCCGGTGAGCCACCGGTCATGTCCCTCTCCGTGACCTGCTGCACCAGGTACTTGTGGAACCAGTCGGTGATCGGTTCCGTGACGCCCGGCGGATTCCATTTGACGGGGTAGCAGGCCTTCGTGGGGGCGTCGGCCGGAGGCAGACTTCCTGCTGTGCATTCGGCGTCCCGGTAGGCGATGTGCAGTTCCCCGCCGCTGTCGTTGTCGACACGCACCAGACGGAAGCGGTTCATCGCCTGGATGCTGTCGCCCGGCTTGTCGACGCGGTTGGGCATCTGCTTGCCGACCAGGGTGACCGCGGGCGTCGTGGCCGTACCGGATCCTGCATGGCCGGTCTGCTTGATGGTGTCGAGCCACAGCGATTTCGAGCTGTCACCGTTGTCGTTGAACTGATGGTTGAGCGTCCAGGAGTCGGTGTCCGCGTACCCGGAGCCGTAGCGGATCTGAGTGGTCACCTTGGACAGCTTCTTGCGGGTCCAGAACGTCGGTGAGTTCTGGCCCTTGCACTTGGTCTCCGCCTTGCAGTTCAGGTCCCACGGCACGTCGGGCCAGCGGGTCGCCGTCGAGTCGGTGAGGTCGCCGGGTTCGCAGTCGGCGGCGGAGGCCAGGCAGCGCTCGTCGGTGTCGAAGACCACGCGGGCCGGTGCCGGGCTGTCGTAGACCTTCTGGTGGCGCTGGCCGTAATCGATGCGCTTGAGATATCCGCCCCGGGTGTAGGACTTGCCGTTCTCCCCGGTCTTCAAGCCCTGGGTGTAGTAGTTGGTCTCTTTGCCGTAGTAGTACGAGATGGCGTTGCCGTGCGGGTCGACCACGTAGTCCAGGTTCCAGCGCCAGGCCTGCTTGCAGTGGGCGTCCGCGAAAGCGGCCTTGTGGCAGGGCTCGTTGTCGTCGTCGCCGTAGACCGGCACGGTCCAGGCGGAACCGGTCTGCTCCTTGCCGGACGAGTAGCCGGGCAGGTTGTCCAGACCGAAGTAGTACTGGGTGCCGTCGGTGGTGGTCAGACGCCAGTGCTCGCCGTCGTCGTCGCCGTTGGACGTGCCGGTGAGTTTCTCTATCCTCGAGTTGTCGTCGCTGCTCAACCGCCACTTGTCGGTCTTGTCATCGAGAATCAGCTGCCCGGACGGGCCGCCGGCCAACTGGATGGTGGCGTTGTCGTACGCCCAGCACTGGTCGCCGTTTGCTTTGTCGTGCCCGTCCTCCGAGCACGGCTTGTAGCGGCGTTCGATGAATCCCGGTTCGTAGCCGAAGCCGGTCCCCACCCAGGAGCCCTGGTTGTTGGTTGCCGCGGTCTGCCCGTCCACCGCCTGGGAGTTGTAGCCCAGGGAGATCGAGGGGACGAGGCCGCCGGGAGCGGGCGGCACTCTCATGGGATAAGACCAGTTGAACCCGCCCGAGGAGTTCGAGACGCTCCACTCGGCGGCGGGGGACAGTGGCGTCGCCCCGAAGCTGCCCTGGTCGCCCGACGAACCCGCCTCCGCCGCCAGTACGGTGGCTTCGGCCGGTGCGCCGCCGGTTGACTGCCGTGTGGCCGCGGCCGCGGCCACACGCACATCCGCACTCAATGTCCGGCCGGCTGTGTCGTTGGCCGTGGTCAGCGGCTCGCCGACCCTGCAGCGGTCCTTCTTCGGAGTGGTCAGCACGCACCGGGGGTACTGCACCAGGCGCAGCCGGTGACCGTAGTTCGCCCCGTAGGCGTCGGCGAAGCCCGCGTAATCCAAGGTGATCCGGACGCTGCCGGGGGTGTCACTCCCGCTCTTCGGGGCCACGGTGAGCAGAGCGCCGTCGACACCTGCCGCCTTGGTCCGCTCACGGCCCAGGACCTGCACGCGGACGGCCTCGGCCGCCGGTCTGGATCTGCTCTGCTTTCTGGGCGGCCCGACCTCGACGGGCAGACTGCCCGCCTTGATCCGTTTGGCGCCGCTCAGGGCCACCTGCGCGCTGCCGGAACTCGGCCACGTCACCTTGGCGGGGGCGGTGACCTTGGCCTTGGCTGCGGGGTTCGGCCCGTGCGACTTCGCTTTGAGCCTCGTTCCCGGCACCGGCCGGCCGAGGTCCTTCTGCAGTGTGTGTGCCGTACCCGTCTCCTCGGCGCGCGCTTCGGGCGCGTACTGGGGCAACAGGCCGACCGCGAGCGCGATCCCGAGCGCACCGGCTATCTGCAGACGCAGGGCACGGCCTTTGCGGTGCAGGGACGAGCGGAACCAGGGGGATGTTGACATGAGGATCTCCGTGATGTCGCGACGTGAGAGAGCAGTGAGGGGCCGGGAGCGGCGTGCGGCCCGACCTGGGCCGCACGCCGGAGCTCTACGGCACCGCCCCACTGCCCATGTCCACCCCCGGTTCGAGGTGCGACACGGCTCCCACGAGCGGTTCGTCCAGTGCCCCCTCGAAGACCCGGACCTCGTCGACGGCACCCGAGAAGAAGTCCGCGCCTTCGGTGCCCACACCTGAACGGCCGACCTGGAACCCGGCCTTGGAGAGGTCCCACTCGCTCCCGGACCACTTCACGGCTTCGCCGGTCCACTGGCCGTTCACGTACAGCCGCACCTCGCCGAAGAGGGCGTTGTACGACAGAGCCAGGTGATCTCCGTTGCCCGACGCACTGGGCAGGGAGCCCTGGGCCTGGGATTCGACGACCGTGGCAGTGGCCGTGTCCTTGCTCGTCAGAGCCAGCTGCCAGCGGTCCTTGCCGGCGTCGAAGCGCACCAGCGCCGCCGATTTCGCCGTTCCGGGAAGCGATAGCACCGTCTGGTTCTTCTCACCGTTCAGCGACGACAGCCGGGCTCGTGCGGTGACGGTGAAGCTGGCCTTCGACTTCAGCAGCCCGGCAGAGCGGGAGGCGTAACCGTTGCCGCCGGACAGCGCCAGGTGCCCGTCACCGGCCAAGGGCGTCTCCGGCACACATTCCGGGTCGAGCGGGTCGCATGACTCGTCCGGCCGGTAGACGGCGGCCCCGCCGTGCAGGGTCAGACCTGTGCCACCTGAGTTCTCGGGGACACGGCCGGTACTGCCGTCCGTCTCCTCCATGCCCCAGTAGGCGAGTTGCAGAGGCGGGAGACCACCCATGCTCTTGCTCTCGCCCGGTGTCATCACCCGGTCGAGGACCTGGACGCCGGCGACGGAACCCTTCAGGTTCGCCGTGTACCCGGCGTGCTCCAGGGCTCGGCCGATCTGCAGTGCACCGGTCGCGTTCCACGTGGTGGGCCGTTCCTGGATGTCACCGGATACCAGTCGTCCGTTGATGTACATGCGCATCTTGCCCGGAGGACCGCCCTCGTCCCGGTCGTAGACCCCCACGAGGTGGGTCCACTCGCCGGGCACCGGTTTCGGGCCGAGGACCTGCCACGACACCATCGAGTCGAGCTCGCTGTCCGGTGCCAGGAACGACCACTTCTGCGATGCGGCGTCGTAACCGAGGGAGAACCCGGACTGTGCCGAGCCGTCCTGGCTGACGACGGCCATGGACTCCGTCGGCAGTTGGGGCAACAGCACCCACGCGGCCACGGAGAACGTCTTGTCCGTGTCCACCACATGCTGACCCGTGTTCAGGTAGGCATCGGCGGTGCCGTCCAACTGGGCGGCTGTGAGGACCGACCCGTGCGGCCCCTTCGCCCCGAACGTCACACCGGAGCCGGCCTGCGCGGCCGGAGCCCCGTCACCGCCCGCGCCGGTGGTCGAGCCCGCTGGGTCCGCCAGTGCCCATGACGACTTCGGTGCCCGCCCGAGGTCCACCCGGAACCGGTAGGACCTGGTGATCTGCTGACTGTTGCCCGCGGTGTCCACCGCCTCGACGTACAGGGTCGTCGTTCTGGCCGAGGTCGGCATCCACCGCACGACGGCGGGACGTCCCGGCTCGACGGGCACCACGGTCTTCTCGCCTTCTCCGGCGAACTCGTAGCGGTACCGGACCACGTCGGTTCCCGGCGAATAGAGGGAGAAGGTGCCGTAGTCACCGATGCCTGCGTGCCAGCGACCGTCGTTCGGGTATTCCGCGGACGTGACGGTGGGCGCTTCCGGCTTGGTCTTGTCGTAGGTGAACTCACAGCGGTGCCCTGCTCCTTCGTGGCTCCAGGGACCCCATGCCGTGCCGTCGCTGCCGCGCACCCACCAACCGATGACGGTGTTCTGGGGCGGGGTGAACTGGCCCGTCCCATCGCCCGGGATGTCGGTGCCGACGGTGTACTCGAACTCGGCCATGCCACTGTCACGGCCCTTGACCGTCCCACTGGTCAGCGAGCTCGTGGTGACGGTGTAACTGACCTCTCTGCCGTCCGAGCCGGTCCAGAAGACCTCGAACTGCGCCCGAAGCTTCTCGCTGTCCCCTCCGGCGTCACCGTGGTCGGGGTCCCAGATCTTGGCGGACAGCACCGGCATCTTCTTGGTGAAGTGCTTGGTGGCCTGCCCGACCGTGCACTTGCCGCCCGGGTCCATGTCCAGCTCGCTGATCTTCGGCTGGTACGGCGGGCGGTTGTACTGCACTTCCAGCGCGGCGTTGTTGCAGAACCGCTTCCAGGACGCGTACGAGTCCTCTGAGGCCGCCTGGAGGCCGAAGGTGGTCGTGTCCCAGCCGCTGGACGCCGACTTCTTCAGTGTGCCCGCGACGTTGAACCGGACGTTCTGATTGGTCGCCGTGCACGACCCGGTGGGGTTGGTGGGCGACTCGGAAGTGATGTGGTCCTTGCTGGACGGCCTGTTGGACCAGTTGGTGCGCGAGCTGATCGCGCTTCCGCCCGAGCTGTTCATCCGGTGCAGCTGTACTGAACGCGCCTCGCTGTTGTACGTGTGCACCAGCGTGATGGAGAACTCCGCCTTGAGAATGGTCTTGCCCTCGAAGCTCGCCGTCGGCAGCGCGTAGTACTGCCGTTGCACGTCGTCGGTGCCGGTGCAGCGCACCGAGTAGTCGGCGGGACAGCGCCCCACCCCCTTGCCGGACTCGATTCCGTCGTCCGAGTTGGGGAACTTCCAGCCCTCCAGGCCGGGATTCGCGGATGAGACCCAGGTCCAACTGGTGCGGGACGCCGTCTTGGTGACCGGGTCGATGTAGACCGGGTAGCGCGTGTGCTTGCCGCGCAGCAGCGTCCGGTCCGGTGTCAGCACCATCTTGCCGCGCTGCAGGTCGAGCCGGACATCGGCGACCCGTGCACCCTCGGGCGGGCCTGGGCCGGCCTGTACGGCGTGCTCGGCCCTGCCTTTGGCGGCGCCACCCGAGTCCCACATCACCGGCTGCGGAGCCTCGAAGACCCGGCCACCCGACGTCGTGTCCTCGGCGATCAGGCCGCCGCCGTCCTCGCTCACGGTGACGCCCCGCGTGGTGACGGGCAAAGTGATCTCGGCGAGCTTCGGATTTGCGGCAGCCTCGGCCGACTTGACCGCCAGAACGTGAGAGAAGCCGTCGCTCTGTGCCGTCACCACGAGGTCCACGTCGGGCATCACCGACTTGTACGTCGCCGTACTGCCGACGACCTTTGGCGTGGGCAACGTGGTGGGCCAGGAGAACGACATCGTCTTGCCGTCCCGCACCAGCGTCGCGAACGTGGTGTCCCCACCGCCGGAGAGGGCCATCGTCGCGCTCGCCGCCCGCGGCACCAGGCGTCCGTCCGGCTGCTTCACCAGCGTGGTGTCGATGTCGACCCACTTGCCGTTCCTGCGGGTGCGCACGGGTTGTGCGAACTCCTTGACCGTGAAGGTCCCGTCCGGGTTCGCAAAGGTCTGGCTGCGCTCGTCACGCAGCGTCGCGACCTCCACGCGCTTTCCCGCCTCCGCGGCGGCTTCGGCGGCCGCCGTCTCGGAGACGGCGGATTGGGGAGCATGCTTCCTCGTCTCACCGACGTCCTCCGCCGCGACGACCGGCGCGGTGTCCGCCGCCGCCACGGGTGAGATCCCGGTAGCACCGACGGCCAAGGTCGCGGCCAGCGCTCCGACCGCCATCGCCGCCCGGTGCCCGACACTCCACCGTCTACGTCTGTACATCCGGCTCTTCATGTTCCCCGCCCCTGTCGTGTCCGCAGTGCTCTCGTGCCGTACGGCCGTCAGCGGATGGCCGAGCCGAACGCCTTGCCCACGTCCGGGATGCCGTCGGCCCCGGGCTTGACCGTGGTCACCGTGCCTGCCTCACCGCCGGCCACCGCCCACGGCACCGAGTACACGACCCCCTTCTGCGCGCCGGGCGTCTTGCTGTACGGCACGCCCACATAGAGCCGTGAGCCTGTCCCCCACAGACCGAGCCCTGCGAAGTCCCGCGCCGCGGCCGTGTCCGGCAGTCCCGCTCCCCTGGCGAGCAGCACGTCTCTGTCTCCCGGTGCACCGAGACCGTGGAACACCTGCACCGCCCCGGCGTTCTCCGCCGCGCCCACCTCCTGGTTGGGCACGCTCACCGCCAGGCGCATGTTCGCCGCGGTACCGACCTCGTCGGGCTCGGTGTTGGAGATCACGACCCGCTGGCCGAAGAAGTCACCCACCACGGGATCGCCCTCCACGTCGGGTGACAGTCGGTCGATGAGGTTGACCTCCTTGACCGCGCCCGTCGGCTTGACGTGCACCACGGTGACCGCGCCCGCGTCGGCGACGTTGCCCACGTCCTCGTTGGGCGTGCCGATGGCGACCAGGGCATCCGTCTCCGATGAGGCGCCCTGCGGGCGGTAGGAGACGACCGCCAAGGACGTACCGAAACGGTCGTCCTTTTCCGCCGTCCCCGAGGTCAGCTCGGGCTGGTTCTCGTCGATGGCGCCCAGAGGGGTCGGGAGCCCGTCGGTCAGGGTGTGGCTGAAGACCGTCACCCCGCCGGCGAAGGACTCCGAGCCGATCGCCTCACCGGGGGCGCCCACCACGAGGTACTTGAAGCGTGCCGCGAGCGAGTAGCCGAACCGGTCGTGCGCCTCCGCGGCCCCTGGCACCCCGGGGTCGTCCTGGTTGACGGTGGCCTTCTTGGTGCCCTGGACGTAGTGGATGCATCCGGCGTCCTTGAGCGACCCGATCGCCTCTCCCGGCACTCCGATCGCCAGGGTGGGCTTGCCGCCCGTCGCCTTGGTGGCTGCCAGCGAGAACCCGAACAGATCACCGGCCTCT
The DNA here is from genome assembly GCF_055607265.1 of Streptomyces sp. NPDC037013. Taxonomy (NCBI): domain Bacteria; kingdom Bacillati; phylum Actinomycetota; class Actinomycetes; order Kitasatosporales; family Streptomycetaceae; genus Streptomyces; species Streptomyces sp. NPDC037013. Next base: position 387,811 of record NZ_JBVJRV010000003.1, read on the forward strand.
GTCGTCGTCGACCCGTCGAGACCCGCCTGGGTATAGCTGTCCACGGCTGATCCGACGCCGATACCCGCCGGCGTGCCATGGATCACGTAGACCGAGCCGGCGTCCTGCTGGGCGCCCTCGGTCGTGGTGACGTCTTCGTAGGGGGCGCCCACCACCAAGTCCGTGCAGCCGTCGGCGTCGGCGTCGTACGCGGCGATCGAGTGGCCGAACTGGTCCCCGACCTCCGGGTTGGCACTCATCTGGCTCAGGGCCTGGGAGATCTCGAACGTTCCCTGATCGCCGCCCATCACCACGCGTACCAGGCCGGCACCCGCCTTGTCGTCCACGGTCGCCTGAGGATCGGCTATCGCCATGTCCCGCACGCCGTCGCCGTTGAAGTCCGACTCCGTGCCCGCCGTGCACGCGGCTGCAACAGCCGGTGACACCCCGATCGTGAACGCACCGGCGGCAGCGATGAGCACCGCTCCCATCCCCACACCGAACGCCCGCGTGCACGCAGGCACGCTCCGCCCCAACCCCACAGTCCCCACCCCAGAGTCACAGGATCCTCACAAGTTCGCCGAGGCAACAGGACGGGGCCCATGCCGTCAATGCACCCCGCACGCATCGGTGACTCGCGGTGGCGCAATCCGCACACTGCGGATTCGCGCCTGCGGCGGCGTAACGAATGCGAACGCAGGGTCACGGCAGTCCCTAGGACGAGCGACGCCCACCCGGCCTCTCCGTTCACCGGGGAAGGGGTCCGCAAAGCGGAGGCGGCGCCTCGGCCTCGTCGGCCGGATTCCCCCCGAGCGGGAGTTGACCGAAACGATGCCTCGGTGCGGACGGGTCGACATCACCCAGAGGTGATCGTCAGAGACCGGCGCGGGCGACAAGGGGTCCGGGAAGGGCCCGTCGCCACATCCCTGCACGGCAGGTGCCTAGGTCGGTGCGGGGGTGGGTGCGGATGCTTGCGGGCCCGCCTCGGGGCAGAGGTCGCAGGCCGGAGTCCGCCCCGTGGCGGCTCGTCACGGCGGGAGAGTGAAAGGAGGGCCGCCACGGTTTACGCGGCGGCCCTCGCTGTTACGTTTCGGCAGGTCAGATCGTTTCTGCACTGACGTGCCCAGGTGGGGCGGGTGGGACTCGAACCCACGGCCGACGGATTATGAGTCCGCTGCTCTAACCGGCTGAGCTACCGCCCCTAACGGCGCGTCGCGCACATTTGTGCGCGCCGTCTGCCGCAGCATAGCCGCTCATACGATCTCCTGCTTCGGATGGTCGGCATCGCACGACCATGAGGACCGCACGGCTGCCCGCGCGGTTCCATCAGGCATGAAAAAGGACCCCCGAGAGGTATCTCGGGGGTCCTTCTCTACAGCTCTCCCGACTGGACTCGAACCAGTAACCTGCCGGTTAACAGCCGGCTGCTCTGCCAATTGAGCTACAGGAGACCGAGCTCCCCCGACTGGACTCGAACCAGTAACCTGCCGGTTAACAGCCGGCTGCTCTGCCAATTGAGCTACAGGGGATCGTCTCGTTGCATCGAACGCACCTAGCTGGGAACTCTCCGGGCGGCGGGCGCTCGCTGCGACACATACATTAGCGCAAGCAGGGGGGTGCTCCGCCAATCGGTATCCCCTGGCCGATCAAGCAGCCGATCAGGCAGGCGATCAAGCAGGCGATCAGCCGGCGAGCGACAGACGATTGATGGACGAGCGACAGACATGCGAAGCCGACGCAAGGGAAGGGTGGCAGCCATGCGGTACCGGCTCACATTCGTGGCAGGAGTGGCCCTCGGGTACGTGCTCGGGACCCGGGCCGGACGCGAGCGCTACGAGCAGTTGAAGAAGTCCGCCCGAGAGATCTCGCAGAACCCGGCCGTGCGCAACACCGTCGAGTCCGCGACCCAGCAGGGGCGCGAGGTGGCGGGCAAGGCCCTTCACACCGTCTCCGAGAAGGTCGGGGACAAGATGCCCGACTCGGTGGCCGAGCGGGTCCGCTCCCTGCGCGAGCGGGGACAGGGCGGCGCCGAGGACGACTGGGGCACCAGCAACACCTGAGGCGCCCGCCCCCTCCCGATCACGGGGGCGGACCACCGCGTCCGATCACCGTCTCGGATCACGCAGAGCGAACACAGGTACGGGATACGGCCCGCGGTGCGGCAGAATTCCAGGCATGGGGATAGTCGCAGGGTTGGACAGTTCGCCCGATTTCACGCGCATCGTGGTCTGTGACGCGGACACGGGCGCCGTACTCAAGCAGGGTTACGCCCCGCATCCGGTGGAGGGCGCCGAGGGTGGCTCCAGGCCGTCCGACGTGGATCCGCAGGCCTGGCTGCTCTCCCTCGGCGAGGCGGCGGGCGGCGGGCTGCTCGAAGGCGTGCAGGCCATCGGCGTCTCCGCCCAGCAGAATGCGCTCGTACCGCTCGACCAGCACGGCAACACCGTGCGGCCCGCGCTCGTCGGCAACGACCGGCGGGCGCAGGTCGCCGCCGTCGACCTCGTCGACCGGCTCGGCGGCCGCGAGGCCTGGGCGCAGGCCGTGGGATGCGTCCCGCAGTCCGCGCACCCGGTGACGAAGCTGCGCTGGCTGGCGAAGACCGAGCCGGAGTCCGCGCGGCGGATCGCGGCCCTCATGCAGGCGCCGGACTGGCTGGTCTGGCAGCTCCTCGGCCGGCCCGCCCGGCGTACGACCGACCGCGGCGGCGCGTCGGGCACCGGGTACTGGTCGGCGGCGAGCGGCACGTACCGTCCGGACCTCGTCGAGCTGGCCCTCGGCCACCAGGCCATGCTGCCCGAGGTGATCGGACCCGCCGACGCCGCGGGCACCACCCCCGAGGGGCTGCTGATATCCGCCGGTACGGGCGAGACGATGGCCGCGGCCTTCGGGCTCGGGGTGCAGCAGGGCGACGCGGTCGTCTCGCTCGGCGCCTCGGGGTCGGTGATGGCCGTGCACCACGAGGCGCTGGCCGACGCCCGCGGGATCATCACCTCGCTCGCGGACGCCACCGGCATGCACCTGCCGGTCGTCCCCACCCAGAACGCCGTACGGGTGCTGCGCGGCACCGCCGAGCTGCTCGGGGTCACGGACCTGCAGGAGCTGTCCGCGCTCGCCATGAAGTCGACGCCGGGCGCGCACGGGCTCGTACTCCTCCCCTACCTGGAGGGCGAGAAGACGCCGAACCTGCCGCACGCGGCGGGGACGCTGACCGGGCTGCGGCGCGAGTCGATGAAGCCCGAGCATCTGGCGCGGGCCGCCTTCGAGGGGATGCTCTGCGGTCTCGGGGACGCGCTCGACGTACTGCGGGGGCGCGGCGTGGAGGTCCGGCGGGTGTTCCTGCTGGGTGCCGCCGCCGAACTGCCCGCCGTACAGGCGGCCGCGCCGATGCTGTTCGGCGCGCAGGTCGTGGTGCCGCAGCCGGCCGACTACGCGGCGATCGGTGCCGCGCGGCAGGCCGCGTGGGCGCTGACCGGCCAACTGCCGCTCTGGCAGGGGGCGGCGGCGCAGGTCTTCGAGCCGGGCGAGGAGCTCGCGGTGGGGCAGGCGGTGCGCCAGCAGTACGCCACCGTGCGGGAGCAGTCGCATCCGGGCGCCTTCGCCTCCTGACGGGAGACGGGACCCGCGAGGACCTCGGCAGAGGCCCTCGGCGAAGGGCCAAAGATCCTTAAGTGGATCCACTTCTTGACCGGGGCTGAAATTTGACCCGGTCATGGGTTAATCAGTTGCACGCCCACGGGTCGGGTGGCGCAGGATTGGGGGCGACCTCGCCCAACTTGCCGTCACCCGACTCCTCGAGAGACCGAGCGTGCTCATAAGACTCCTGCGGACGTACCTGCGTCCGTACCAGAAACCCATCGCCCTGCTGGTGCTGCTGCAGTTCCTGCAGACCTGCGCCGCGCTCTACCTGCCCAGCCTGAACGCCGACATCATCGACAACGGTGTCGTCGAAGGGGACACGGGCTACATCCTCACCTTCGGCGCCATCATGATCGCCGTCACCGTCGTGCAGATGGTCTGCAACATCGGCGCCGTCTTCTTCGGCGCGCGGACCGCCGCCGCGGTCGGCCGCGACGTGCGGGCCGCCGTCTTCGACCGCGTGCAGTCCTTCTCCGCGCGCGAGGTGGGCCAGTTCGGCGCGCCGTCGCTGATCACGCGGACCACCAACGACGTCCAGCAGGTGCAGATGCTGGTCCTGATGTCGTTCACGCTGATGGTGACGGCGCCCATCATGTGCGTCGGCGGCATCGTGATGGCGCTCGGTCTCGATGTGCCGCTCTCCGGTGTGCTGATCGCCGTCGTGCCCGTGCTCGGCCTCAGCGTGAGCCTCATCGTGCGGCGGCTGCGGCCCCTGTTCCGCACCATGCAGGAGCGGCTCGACACGGTCAACCGCGTGCTGCGCGAGCAGATCACCGGCAACCGCGTCATCCGCGCCTTCGTCCGTGACGCGTACGAGAAGGAGCGCTTCCGGAAGGCCAACGCCGACCTGACGGACGTCTCGCTCGGCACCGGCAGGCTGCTCGCGCTGATGTTCCCGCTCGTCACGACGGTCGTGAACATCTCCTCGATCGCGGTGGTCTGGTTCGGCGCGCACCGCATCGACAGTGGCGGCATGCAGATCGGCGCGCTCACCGCGTTCCTCGCCTATCTGATGCAGATCGTGATGTCCGTGATGATGGCGACCTTCATGTTCATGATGGTCCCGCGCGCGGAGGTCTGCGCCGAGCGCATCGAGGAGGTCCTGGACACCGAGAGCAGCGTGGTGCCGCCCACCGCCCCGGTGCGCGCACTGCGCAGCCACGGCCACCTGGAGATCCGGGACGCCGGCTTCCGCTACCCCGGCGCCGAGGAGCCCGTCCTCAAGTCCGTCCACCTGGTCGCCAGGCCCGGTGAGACGACCGCCGTGATCGGGTCGACCGGCAGCGGCAAGTCGACGCTGCTCAACCTCGTGCCGCGGCTGATCGACGCCACCGAGGGCGAGGTCCTGGTCGGCGGCGTGGACGTGGGCACCATCGATCCCGCGCTGCTCGCCAAGACCGTCAGCCTGGTCCCGCAGAAGCCGTATCTCTTCGCCGGCACGGTCGCCAGCAATCTGCGGTACGGGAACCCCGACGCCACCGACGAGGAGCTCTGGCACGCGCTGGAGGTCGCCCAGGCCAAGGAGTTCGTCGAGGGCCTCGATGAGGGTCTCGACGCCCCCATCTCGCAGGGCGGCACCAATGTCTCCGGTGGTCAGCGCCAGCGCCTGTCCATCGCGCGCACGCTCGTGCAGCGCCCGGAGATCTACCTCTTCGACGACTCGTTCTCCGCGCTCGACTACGCCACCGACGCGGCGCTGCGGGCCGCGCTCGGCCGCGAGACCGCCGAGTCGACCGTCGTCATCGTCGCCCAGCGCGTGTCGACGATCCGGGACGCCGACCGCATCGTGGTCCTCGACGAGGGCCGGGTGGTGGGCACGGGCCGCCATCACGAGCTGATGGAGACCAACGAGACCTACCGGGAGATCGTGCTCTCCCAGCTGACGGAAGCGGAGGCCGCGTAATGCCCCCTGGCATCGGTGGACCGATGATGGGTCCGGACTCCCGGTCCATGGACTTCAAGGGCTCGGGCAAGCGGCTGCTCGCGCAGTTCAAGCCGGAGCGCGGCACGATGTACGCGATGCTCGCGGCCGGTGTCCTGAGCGTCGCGCTCTCCGTGGTGGGGCCGAAGATCCTCGGCCGCGCCACCGACCTGCTCTTCGCGGGCATCGTGGGCCGCGACATGCCCGAGGGCACGACCAAGGAGCAGGCGCTCGACGGGCTGCGCGCCCGGGGCGAGGGCGGCATGGCCGACATGCTCTCCGGCGTCGACTTCACCCCCGGCAAGGGCATCGACTTCGGGGCGGTGGGCGAGGTCCTGCTGCTCGCGCTCGGCACGTTCCTCGTCGCGGGGCTGCTGCTGGCCGTGGCGACCCGGTTGTCGAACCGCGCCATCAACAACACCGTCTTCCGGATGCGGGGCGACGTCCAGGAGAAGCTGTCGCGGCTCCCCCTGTCGTACTTCGACAAGCGGCAGCGCGGCGAGGTCCTGAGCCGCGCCACCAACGACCTCGACAACATCAACCAGACGCTTCAGCAGACGCTGGGCCAGCTGGTGAACTCGCTGCTGACCATCATCGGCGTGCTCGCGATGATGTTCTGGGTGTCGCCGCTGCTCGCCCTGGTCGCGCTGGTCACCGTGCCGCTGTCGTTCTTCGTGGCGACGAAGGTCGGCAAGCGGTCGCAGCCGCAGTTCGTGCAGCAGTGGAAGACCACCGGCAAGCTGAACGCCCACGTAGAGGAGATGTACACCGGGCACGCCCTGGTGAAGGTGTTCGGCCGCCAGGAGGAGTCGGCGAAGGCGTTCGCCGAGCAGAACGAGCAGCTGTACGAGGCCGGGTTCAAGGCGCAGTTCAACAGCGGTGTCATGCAGCCGCTGATGTTCTTCATCTCGAACCTGAACTACGTGCTCGTCGCCGTCGTCGGCGGTCTGCGGGTGGCCTCCGGGTCGCTGTCCATCGGTGACGTGCAGGCCTTCATCCAGTACTCGCGGCAGTTCTCGATGCCGCTGACGCAGGTAGCCTCGATGGCGAACCTCGTGCAGTCCGGCGTCGCGTCGGCCGAGCGGGTCTTCGAGATCCTCGACGCCGACGAGCAGGAGGCCGACCCGGTGCCGGGCGCGCGCCCCGACCGGCTGCGCGGGCGCGTCGAGATGGAGCACGTGTCGTTCCGCTACGAGCAGGACAAGCCGCTCATCGAGGACCTCTCGCTGGTCGTCGAGCCCGGCCACACGGTCGCCATCGTCGGACCGACCGGCGCCGGCAAGACGACGCTGGTCAACCTCCTGATGCGGTTCTACGAGGTGACGGGCGGGCGCATCACCCTGGACGGGGTCGACGTGGCCAAAATGTCGCGGGACGAACTGCGCGCCGGGATCGGCATGGTGCTCCAGGACACCTGGCTGTTCGGCGGCACCATCGCGGAGAACATCGCCTACGGCGCACCGAAGGACGTCACGCGCGAGGAGGTCGAGGAGGCGGCACGCGCCGCCCACGCCGACCGTTTCGTGCGCACGCTGCCCGACGGGTACGACACCGTGATCGACGACGACGGCACGGGGGTGAGCGCGGGCGAGAAGCAGCTGATCACCATCGCGCGGGCGTTCCTCTCCGACCCGGTGATCCTGGTGCTCGACGAGGCGACGAGCTCCGTCGACACCCGGACCGAGGTGCTCATCCAGAAGGCGATGGCCCGCCTCGCGCACGGGCGTACGTCGTTCGTGATCGCGCACCGGCTCTCCACGATCCGGGACGCGGACACGATCCTGGTGATGGAGAACGGCGCCATCGTGGAGCAGGGCGACCACGCCGCGCTGCTGGCCGCCGATGGGGCGTACGCGCGCCTGTACGCGGCGCAGTTCGCCCAGGCCGTGGCGGAGGTCGACTGAGGCCCCGCCGTACGCGGGCCCGGGGCGCCTCCTGTGGGGCGCCCCTCAGTCCAGGTAGCCGCGCAGCTGGTCGGCGAAGGCGTGGTCCCGCAGTTTGTTGAGGGTCTTGGACTCGATCTGGCGGATGCGTTCGCGGGTCACGCCGAAGATCCGGCCGATCTCCTCCAGCGTGCGGGGCCTGCCGTCCGCGAGGCCGTACCGCAGCTGGACGACCTTGCGCTCGCGCTCGCCGAGCGTGGACAGGACGGCTTCCAGATGCTCGCGGAGCAGCAGGAACGCCGCCGACTCCACCGGGCTCGTGGCGTCACCGTCCTCGATGAGGTCGCCGAGCGCGACGTCGTCCTCCTCGCCGACGGGGGCGTGCAGCGAGACGGGCTCCTGCGCCAGACGCAGCACCTCGCTGACGCGTTCGTGCGGCAGGTCCAGGTGGGCGGCGACCTCTTCGGGCGTGGGCTCGTACCCACGCTCCTGGAGCATGCGGCGCTGGACGCGTACGACGCGGTTGATGAGCTCCACGACGTGCACGGGCACGCGGATGGTGCGGGCCTGGTCGGCGAGGGCGCGGGACATGGCCTGGCGGATCCACCAGGTCGCGTACGTGGAGAACTTGTAGCCGCGGGCGTAGTCGAACTTCTCGACGGCCCTGATCAGGCCGAGGTTCCCCTCCTGGACCAGGTCGAGCATGGTGAGTCCGCGGCCCACGTAGCGCTTGGCGACGGAGACGACCAGGCGGAGGTTGGCCTCGATGAGCCGCCGCTTGGCCATCCGGCCCATGACGACCAGTTTGTCGAGGTCCAGGGCGAGTTGGGAGTCGAGGTCGGGGGTGCCCGCCAGTTTCTCCTCGGCGAAGAGGCCGGCCTCGACGGCGCGGGCGAGCTCCACCTCCTCCGCGGCGGTGAGCAGCGGGATCCGGCCGATCTCGCGCAGGTACTGGCGGAACAGGTCGGACGAGGGACCGCCGGCGTCGGCACGGCTGCGGGGGGTGGGCAGTTCGAGGGACGTCTCCGGTTCCAGCATCTCGGGGGCGTCGGGAGCCTCGGCGGTGTCCGGGGCTTCGGTGGCGTCGGTGACCTCGGTGGCCTCGGGGGCCTCTGGGGCTTCGGCGGTCCCGGGGGCTACGGCGGTCCCGGTGGCTTCAGTGGTGCCGGGGGCTTCAGTGGTCTCCGGGTGCCGGGTGGCTCGGCTCTGCGGCGGGACCGACTCCAGGACTTCCGCGTCGGTGTCCGCGCGCGCCGCGGTGTCGGTCTGGGTGAGGGTCTGGGTCTGCACGGGGGCGACCTCCAGGGTGATCGCAGCTGAGGCGTGCGGCAACGGGAGAGGGACGACGGCCTCGCCGCTGTCCGTCCCGGACACGATGTGTGGAACCGCGGGGGTGTCGGACCCGCTGTCTGCGGGTCGGCCGCGCTCCGAGGACTCAGGCACCGGAACCCAGTGTGGGGTACGACACACGGCCGCCACGAGGGGCGTGCGGTGACTTTTTGAGTCCGGTCCGTGACCGCGTGGTTACCCGGCGGGTAACCCTCGCGCCCGGGACGAATCCCGGTGGAGGCCGCCAGCTCCGTCAGAGCGCGTCCGCGCCCCGCTCGCGCAGCGCCCGGCCGTACTGCTGGAGGACCCACAACTCGTTCTGCACGGCGGCCAGATGCTGCGGGTCGCCGCCCGCGCCGAGCCGGGCGAGACTGCCCTGGACGTCGCGGATGCGGCGGTCGACGGCGCGCAGCCGGACCTGCACGAGCTGCATGCCCGCGTACATCTCGTCGACGGTCTTGCGCAGGATCGCCTCGACGGCGAGCTCGGTGACCATCGAGCGCACCGCGTCGTCGGGCGCGGCCTCGCGGACGCGGACGAGGTACTCCTGCGGGTCCTGCGCGCCCTGCTCGGCGCCGCCCGCCTCCTCGATGGCGCGGCGCACCGCCGCGTACGGCGGGGCGGTGAACTCGTCGATGCCGTACGCGTCGAAGGCCGGGGAGACCAACTGCGGGTACTGCAGGGCCAGTTTGAGCAGCTCGCGCTCGGTGCGGTGGGCCGGGCTGCGGAGGTTGAGCGCGGGGCCGCTGAAGCCCTGGGGTGCGCTCTCGTACGCCGGGGAGGTGCGCTGGGGGGCCGGGGCGGGGCCGCGGCCGCCGCGGTCGCGGGCCCAGCGGGCCAGCTGGGCGACGCGCTTGACGACGAACTGGGTGTCGAGGATGCCGAGCATGCCGGCGAGCTGGACGGCGACCTCGTGCTGCGCGCCGCTGTTCTTGATGCGGGCGACGACGGGCGCGGCCTCGTCGAGGGCGGCGGCGCGGCCCGCGGGGGTCTCCAGGTCGTAGCGGGCGACGATCTGGCGCAGCGCGAACTCGAAGAGCGGGGTGCGCGGCTCGACGAGGTCGGCGACGGCCGCGTCGCCCTTGGCGAGGCGCAGCTCGCAGGGGTCCATGCCGTCGGGCGCGATGGCGATGTACGTCTCGGCGGCGAACTTCTGGTCGTCCTCGAAGGCGCGCAGGGCGGCCTTCTGGCCGGCCGCGTCACCGTCGAAGGTGAAGATCACCCGGGCCGAGCCGTTGTCCATCAGGAGGCGGCGGAGGATCTTGATGTGGTCGCCGCCGAAGGCCGTGCCGCAGGTCGCGATGGCGGTGGTGATGCCCGCGAGGTGGCAGGCCATCACGTCCGTGTACCCCTCGACGACGACGGCGCGGCTGGACTTGGCGATCTCCTTCTTGGCGAGGTCGATGCCGTACAGGACCTGGGACTTCTTGTAGATCGCCGTCTCGGGCGTGTTCAGGTACTTCGGGCCGTTGTCGTCGTCGCGGAGCTTGCGGGCGCCGAAGCCGACCACGTCGCCGCCGATGTCGCGGATGGGCCACATCAGGCGGCCGCGGAAGCGGTCGATGGGGCCGCGGCGGCCCTCCTGGGAGATGCCGGAGAGGGTCAGCTCCTTGTCGGTGAAGCCCTTGCCGCGCAGATAGCGGGTGAGGTGGTCCCAGCCCGCGGGGCTGTACCCCACGCCGAAGTGCGCGGCCGCGGCCTGGTCGAAGCCGCGCTCGGCGAGGAACTTGCGGCCGATCTCGGCCTCTGGGCTCTCCAGCTGGTCCACGTAGAACTGCGCGGCGATCTTGTGGGCCTCGACGAGGCGGATGCGCTCGCCGCGCTGGTGCGCGGGGTTGTACCCGCCCTCCTCGTAGCGCAGCGTGATGCCCGCCTGGGCGGCGAGGCGCTCGACCGTCTCCGAGAAGGTGAGGTGGTCGATCTTCATCACGAAGGCGATCGTGTCGCCGCCTTCCTGGCAGCCGAAGCAGTGGAAGAGACCCTTGCTCGGGCTGACCTGGAAGGACGGGGACTTCTCGTCGTGGAAGGGGCACAGGCCCTTGAGGTTCCCGCCCCCGGCGTTGCGCAGCTGGAGGTAGTCGGAGACCACGGCGTCGATCGGGACCGCGTCCCGAACCGCCTTCACGTCTTCGTCATTGATCCTGCCTGCCACGTAGGAATACTACGGGGCGCCTGTGACACTCCGGCCCGGCCCGTCACGGCAGCAGCGACGCCAGGGGGGTCGACGGGTCGGCGAGGGCGTTCGGGTCGGGGCGCGCGCCGTCCCGGATCAGCTTCTGGATGGGCTCCGTGACGTCCCACACATTCACGTTCATGCCCGCGAGGACCTGCCCTTCGCGCAGCCAGAAGGCGATGAACTCCCGCTTGCCCGTGTCGCCGCGGACCACCACTTGGTCGTACGTGCCCGGGGGCGCCCAGCCGGAGTACTCCAGGCCCACGTCGTACTGGTCGGAGAAGAAGTAGGGCACGCGGTCGTAGCGGACGTCCTGGCCGAGCATCGCGCGCGCGGCGGCGGGACCGCCGTTCAGGGCGTTGGCCCAGTGCTCGACGCGCAGGCTGGTGTCGAAGAGCGCGTGGTGGACGGCGGCCACGTCGCCCGCCGCGTGGATGTCGGGGTCCGAGGTGCGCAGCGACGCGTCGACGGCGATGCCGCCGCCGTGCGCGCGGTCGGCCAGCTCCAGGCCCGCCGACTCGGCGAGCGCCGTGCGCGGGGCCGCGCCGATCGCCGCGAGCACGTCGTGCGCCGGGTGCTCCTCGCCGTCGTCGGTGCGGGCCGCGAGGACCATGCCGTCCTGACCGACGATCTCGGTGAGGCGCGCGCCGAAGTGGAAGCGGACGCCGTGCTCGGCGTGCAGGTCGGCGAACATCTGGCCGACCTCGGGGCCGAGGACGGCGTGCAGCGGGGTCGGCTCGGGCTCGACGACGGTGACCTCCGCGCCGTACTCCCGGGCGGCCGCCGCGATCTCCAGGCCGATCCAGCCGGCGCCCGCGATCACCAGGTGGCCGTTGTCCCTGCCCAGGGAGGCCAGGACGTGGCGCAGCCGGTCGGCGTGGGCCAGGCGGCGCAGGTGGTGGACGCCCGCGAGGCCGGTGCCGGGGACGTCGAGACGGCGGGGCTCGGCGCCGGTGACGAGCAGGAGCTTGTCGTAGCGGATGACGGTGCCGTCGCCCAGGCGCACGTTCTTCGCGGGCCGGTCGATGGCGACGACGGTCTGCCCCAGGTGCAGTTCGACGTCGGCCTGCGCGTACCACCCCGGTTCGTGGACGAAGACGCTGTCGCGCTCCTCCTTGCCGAGGAGGTAGCCCTTGGACAGGGGCGGGCGCTCGTAGGGGTGGTCACGCTCGTCGCCGATGAGGATCACCCGGCCGGTGAATCCTTCGGAACGGAGTGTCTCCGCCGCCTTGGCGCCGGCCAGACCTCCTCCGACAATCACGAACGTCTGATCCGCATCGACCACTTGATGCCTCCTTGCCGGGGGTACCGGGGGGTGTCCCCCGGAAGAACACAGAATTGCCGTTGCCGTTGCCGTTGCCGTTGCCGTTGCCACGGGCCTTGCCGCCACAGGGAGCGTCCCGCACGGAGCGTGATGGGGGAAGGGGGCGTGGCCCCAACTGGCCACATTCCGTCACACCCTGTGGTCACTTCATGGTCATTTGCTCTCGGTTGCTCTTGGTTGCGCTCGGTTGCTCTCTCGGTCCACCAGGTCGTGTCCGGCCTAGGGTCTGGCTGTCACGCGCGTGTGCAGCGCGCGGGCCGCCGCGTCCGTGAGCGACGCGATCTGATCGATCACGACGCGCCGGGCGGCACGGTCGTCGGACGCCGCGTCGTACAGCGCGCGGAACTGCGGGTCGAGACCGTCGGGGGCGCGCGCGGTGAGCGCCTCGGCGAGCTCGGCGACGATGATGCGCTGGTCCGCCCGGAGCCGCTCCTGGGCGGGGCGCTGCATCACGTAGCGGTCGGCGACGGCCTTGAGCACCGCGCACTCGTGGCGCGCCGCACGGGGGACGACGAGCTCGGCCCCGTACCGCGTGAGGGCCCCCGTGCCGTACCGCGCGCGGGTGGCGGTCTCCGCGGCGAGACAGAAGCGGCCGATGAGCTGGCTGGTGGCGTCCTTCAACCGGGCCTGGGCGACGGCCGATCCGTCGTACCCGTGCGGCCACCACTCCTGGTCCAGGAGGCGGTCGAGCGCCTGGGCGAGCTCTTCGGGGTCGGTGTCCCGCGGTACGTAGCGCCCGATCGCCACCGCGTAGATGTCCTGCCTCTCCGGCTCGGCGTGCAGCACGTTCGGATCGATGTGTCCGGCGTGCAGGCCGTCCTCGAAGTCGTGCACCGAGTACGCCACGTCGTCGGACCAGTCCATGACCTGCGCCTCGAAACAGGTGCGCTGCCCCGGGGCCTCCTTGCGGACCCAGTCGAAGACCGGCCGGTCGTCCTCGTAGACACCGAACTTGGTGGAATCCGGGTCCGTGGGGTGGGCGCCGCGCGGCCAGGGGTACTTGGTGGCGGCGTCCAGAGCGGCACGGGTGAGGTTGAGACCGACGCTGACCAGCTCGTCGGTGTCCTCGGAGCGGATGAAGCGCTTCGGCTCGATGCGGGTGAGGAGCCGGAGCGACTGGGCGTTGCCCTCGAAACCGCCGCAGTCGGCCGCCACTTCGTTCAACGCCTGTTCGCCGTTGTGCCCGAAGGGCGGGTGGCCCAGGTCGTGGGAGAGGCAGGCCGTCTCGACCAGATCGGGGTCGCACCCCAGGGCGGCGCCCAGCTCGCGGCCCACCTGGGCGCACTCCAGAGAGTGCGTCAGACGGGTGCGGGCGCTGGCGTCCCAGGCCTGGCTGCGGGTGCCGGGCGTGACGACCTGGGTCTTGCCCGCGAGACGGCGCAGCGCGGCGGAGTGCACGACGCGCGCGCGGTCGCGCTGGAAGGCCGTGCGCCCCGGCCTTTTGTCCGGCTCGGGGGCCCACCGCTCGACAGCCGCCTCGTCGTAGCCGCCGTAGCTGCCGCAGCCGCCGGGGACCTCGTGTCGCGCGTTCGGTGCTGTGCCTTCCATGCCGTCCATGCACCGACAGTAGACGCAAGCAGTGACAAACAGGGATCTGGCCCCGGTTCCGACCCTGGTGATTTCGGCCTGTGTCGGGGGTGGGTTGGGCTTGTGTCAGGCCCAGGGCTGGGTTGGGTTGGGCCTGCGTCAGACCCGGGTGAGCCGGTGGTGCGAGGTGGGAGTCGGGGCGGTGTGCGCCTGGTCGTAGCGGTGCAGGACGAGCCGGACGAGTGCCGGGTGGGCGCCGAGGGGGGCCGCGGCGATCCAGGGGGCGGCCGCCGCGCACTGGGTGGCGAAGCGGCCCGGTGCGGTGAAGTGGGCGGCGACGGCGATGTGCGTCCGGCCCTGCGCGGCCAGGGCCTCGACCGCCTGGGGCACGGTACGGGGGCAGGCTTCGGTGGGCGCGGCGTAGGCGGGGACGACGGGGACACCCAGCCGGTCGGCGAGCAGTCCGGCGGCGGCCTCGGTGTCGGCCGCCGACTCCGGGTCACGCGAGCCCGCGGCGGCCAGGACCACGGCATGCCGGCGTCGCGCGCCCGCCCCCGCGAACCGCGTGGGCCAGCCCGCCTCGACGAGCCGGCCGTGCAGCGCCTCGGCGAGCAGCGGATGCGGACCGAGCGGGGCGGCGACGGCCGTGTCGAGGGCGGGGACCCCGGCGGCCGCCGCGGGAATGTCGCGCTTCACGTGCTGACCGCGGCTGAGGAGCAACGGGACGAGGACGGCGCGACCGTCGAGGGCGGAGAGGCTGGAAAGGGTGGCGAGGGTGTCGGTCAGGAGCGGTTCGTTCAGCTCGATGTGGCCGAGGCGGACGGCGAGGCCGGGGCGCTGCTCGCGGACCCGTTCGGCGAGGGCCGTGACGGTGGCGAGGGCACGCGGGTCGCGGCTGCCGTGAGCGACCATGACGAGGGTGGGGCGGGGGGTTGGGCCAGAGGTGGAGCCAGGGGTGGAGTCAGGGGCCGGGTGTGGGGCGGGGCGGCGGCTGCCGTCGGGTGAGAGGAGGCCGAGCCGGGCGCTGAGCCGGCTGGTGATGCGGTCCATGAGCTGCGCCGTACTGTCGAGGTGAGTGCTGCCGGACTCTGCGTGAAGCGGGTTCGACGGCGTCATGGACCGAGGATGGCCGTGGCATGTTGCGGGGGCGTTGCGCGGTGGTGACGGCTGTTTTCCCTGGGCTCACGGTGGAGGGTGGAGTCCTGTCAGGGGCCTTCCTCGGGGGCGGGTCGGGGTGGATCTCCGGGGTGTTTCGGGGTCGTGGACCGCTGAGGTCGCCGGTGAATCCGTTTACGGTTGTTGCAGTGATCGGATCGGGGGATCCGGTGGGCATCGGAGGGGACGGATCGCAGTGGCAGAGGCACGGGGCGGGGAACGGGCGGAGCAGACCGAGCAGACCGAGCAGGCCGGGCAGGTCGGGCAGGCGGAGGGAGCGGGGGCGGGGCCGCCGGGACGGCTGGGGTGGACGGGACGGCTCGGGTGGGCTCGGCGGGTGTGGGGTGGGATACGGAGGCCGGCGTGGCTGCGGTTGCCGCGCACCCGGACGGGGCAGCGGCGGACCGTGCAGGCGCTGATGGGCCTGTGCGTGCTCGCGCTGCTGCCCGCGACCTGGCTGTTCGTCACGACGGACGACGAGGTGGGCACGGTCGCCGACGCGCCGCGCACCCGGGTCGCCATGGTCTTCGGCGCCGGACTGTGGAAGGGCGAGCCCTCCCCCTACCTGGCGCACCGGCTCGACGCGGCGGCCGAGTTGTACCGCAAGGGCCGGATAGAGGTCGTCCTGGTCACGGGCGACAACAGCCGCGAGGACTACGACGAGCCGGACGCCATGCGCGCCTACCTGAAGAAACACGGCGTGCCGGGACGGCGGATCGTGAGCGACTATGCCGGCTTCGACACCTGGGACTCCTGCGTCCGCGCCAAGAAGATCTTCGGCGTGGACCGGGCGGTGCTGATCAGCCAGGGCTTCCACATACGCAGGGCGGTCGCGCTGTGCGACGCGGCGGGCGTCTCCTCGTACGGCGTCGGGGTGGACGCGGTGCACGACGCGACCTGGTACTACGGCGGCGCGCGGGAGGTCTTCGCGGCGGGCAAGGCCGCGCTGGACGCGGCGTTCCGGCCCGACCCCCGCTTCCTGGGGCCGCGGGAGCGCGGTGTGGAGCAGGCGATGGCGGCGCCGCGCTGAACCGTGGGGGGGCTTGCGGGTCGCCTGGGGGTTGTCTGCGGGTCGTCGGCCCCGCCTCCCCGGCCTGCCCGCGAAACTCGGCGTTGAACAGCCCGGGTCCGGCTCACAGACACGAGTGGGCGAGGGCTGTCCTCACAGGCGGGCGCGGTGGGCGCTGAGGCGGGGTTACCCCGTGCGTAACAGGCGGGCGCGGGGGCGCGTAACAAGCACGGCGGACGCTGAACGGCATGCACTCCACGGCGACACCGGTGACTCCCACGACTACGGACACGCCCCCGACCTCGGCACTGGGCCCGACCCCGGCATCAGCCCCGGTCCCGGGCCCCGGTCAGGACGGGGTGACGGCGACCCACTGTCCGTACTGCGCGCTGCAGTGCGGGATGGGCCTGACGATGGGTCCCGGGGGTGGCGTGGAGGTCGTGGAGCGTGCGGGGTTCCCGGTCAACAAGGGAGCCCTGTGCGGCAAGGGCCGTACGGCGCCCGCGGTGCTCTCCTCCCGGGTGCGGCTGACGGAGCCACTCATCCGATCCCACGCCACGGGCAGGCTCACGCCGGCCACCTGGGAGGAGGCCCTCGACCGGATCGCCGACGCGCTGTCCCGCGCCCGTGCCGAGCACGGTGCGGACGCGTGCGGGGTGTTCGGCGGGGGCGGGCTCACCAACGAGAAGGCGTACGCGCTGGGCAAGTTCGCGCGGGTGGTGCTCGGCACGTCGCAGATCGACTACAACGGACGGTTCTGCATGTCGTCGGCGGCGGCCGCCGGGCAGCGGGCGTTCGGGCTCGACCGGGGGCTGCCGTTCCCGCTGGAGGACATCCCGCGCACCGGCTGCGTGATCCTCGTCGGGTCGAACCTCGCCGAGACGATGCCGCCCGCCCTGCGCTACCTCACGGAGCTGCGGGCGAACGGCGGCAAGCTGATCGTCGTGGACCCCCGGCGGACCAGGACCGCCGAGCAGGCCGACCTGCACCTGGCGCCCCGGCCGGGCACGGACCTCGCGCTGGCGCTGGGCCTGCTGCACCTGGTGGTGGCGGAGGGCCGTACGGACGAGGCGTACATCGAGGAGCGGACGAGCGGATGGGAGGAGGCACGGGCGGCGGCAATGGCGCACTGGCCGGAGTACGTCGAGCGCATCACCGGCGTGGCGGTCCCCGAACTGCGCGATGCCGTACGGCTCTTCTGCGACGCCGACGACGCGATGGTGCTCACCGCACGCGGACCCGAGCAGCAGGCCAAGGGGACGGACACCGTCGGGGCGTGGATCAACCTGTGCCTCGCGACGGGCCGCGCCGGCCGGCCGCTGTCCGGGTACGGGTGTCTGACCGGGCAGGGCAACGGCCAGGGCGGGCGCGAACACGGCCAGAAGGCGGACCAGTTGCCCGGGTACCGCAAGCTGACCGACCCGGCGGCGCGGGCGCATGTGGCGGAGGTCTGGGGCGTGGACCCCGACTCCCTGCCGGGCCCCGGCCGGTCGGCGTACGAACTGCTCGACGCGTTGGGCGGGGACATCAGGACGCTGCTCCTGATGGGCTCCAACCCGGTCGTCTCCGCGCCGCGCGCCGCCCATGTGGAGGAGCGGCTCCGCTCGCTGGACTTCCTGGCGGTGGCGGACGTGGTGCTGTCCGAGACGGCCCAACTGGCCGACGTGGTGCTGCCGGTGACGCAGTGGGCCGAGGAGACCGGCACGGTGACGAACCTGGAGGGGAGGGTGCTGTTGCGGCGCCGGGCGGTGTCCGCGCCGGAGGGGGTACGCAGCGACCTGGACGTCCTGCACGGTCTCGCGGCGCGGTTCGGGCACGGGAAGGGTTTCCCCACGGACCCGGAGGAGGTCTTCGAGGAGTTGCGCCGGGCGAGCGCGGGCGGCCCCGCGGACTACTCGGGGATCAGCTACGAGCGGCTGCGGGAGGACGACGGGGTGGGGGTGTTCTGGCCGTGCCCGGAGGGGGAAGGTGCTGAGACTGAGACTGGGGCTGCCGGCGGGGCGGGGGCGCATCCTGGGACGCCGCGGTTGTTCCTGGACGGGTTCGCCACTGAGGACGGACGGGCGCGGTTCGTGCCGGTGGTGCACCGGCCCGCCGCGGAGGAGCCTGACGCGGAGTATCCGGTGCTGCTGACCACCGGACGGGTCCTCGCGCAGTACCAGTCGGGGGCCCAGACGCGGCGCGTCGACGAGCTCAACTCCGCGGCTCCGGGACCCTTCGTGGAGCTGCATCCGCGGCTCGCCGCGCGTCTGGGGGTCGGGGAGGACGATCCGATCGCCGTCGTCTCGCGGCGCGGCCGCGCGGTGGCTCCGGCGCGGGTCACGTCGGCGATCCGCGCCGACACGGTCTTCATGCCGTTCCACTGGCCGGGCGAGGGGCGGGCCAACTCCCTGACGCATCCGGCGCTGGATCCCGTGTCGCGGATGCCGGAGTTCAAGGTGTGCGCGGTGCGGGTGGAGCGGGTGGGTGGGGAAGGGGTGGGTGGGTAAGGGGTGGGAGGGCTTGAGGGGGTCCGGGGGTTCGGGGGCTGGGTCAGGTTGTGGGGCGGTGTGATGTCCAGTCGCCTCCGTCGATCGGCGTGCCCGTGGCCCGCAGGCCGGCCGCGAGTCGCGGGGCGGCGACGTAGACCCAGGCGCGCGTCGGGGATCCGTCCGTGAGGACCACGTCGCGCGCGACCCGCTCGTACAGGTTCCGGGGGTCGCCCGGTACGTACTCCTCCAGAATGTCCAGGGCGACGAGCAGGCGGTCGTAGGCGGCGGGCGCGGGCGTCACCAGCTCGCCGCGGACCGGGCCGTGGCCCGGTGCCTCGACGGCGTACGGGTAGCCGGGCCCTGCGTAGAGGAGTGCGTCCCGGAGCAGGGCCGGTTCCTCGGCGGTGGTCCGGCCGTGCAGGTAGGCGGCGTGGTTGGGCTCGCCCGGGCGCAGGGTGCCGTAGACGAAGAACGGTAGGTGGGGCGTGTCGTGTTCTTGATCGTTCTTGTGTATGGGTTCGGGTTCCTTCATCGTTCGGTGGTCTCGGCCTCTACCCAGGTCAGGTAGGCCTCGCTCCCCCGCACCACCGGCGTCGCGATGATCTCCGGGGTGTCGTAGTCGTGGGCCTCGGTGAGCCATGCCTCCAGGGCCGGGTAACACCCGGCGGCCGTCTTGAACAGCACCTGCCACTCGTGGGCCGACTCAAGGGCGCCGTCCCACCGGTACACGGACGTGACCGGTCCGGCGATCTGCGCGCAGGCCGCTACCCGTGCCCGTACCGCGCCGCCCGCGAGGTTCCGTGCCTTGTCCTCGGTGTCCGTCGTGGTCAGCACGGTCAGCACCCGCGGTGTTGGGGTGGGGGTGGGGGCTGTGGTCGGGGTGTGTGTCGGGTCGTCGCTCATAGGGGGATTGTGCACAGCGGTGGGGAGGGGCGAGCGCCCAGGTCGAAGGTCCCGAAGATTGGGTTTTGTCGTGTCTAGGCATAGTTGTTACACAACCTCATGTTTTCCGTGATGGACGGTTCCTAGATTCGAGAGCGGTGGCCGGTCGCTCTGCCGAATCCCCGGTGCAGTCCCTGGGCCGGCCACCACCAGCTCCCACCCTGCGACGGTCAGCCTCCCCATGAACCCGATCACCCGCCGCCTGCTCCTGCTCGGCGCCGCCCCCTTCGCCGCCCTGGCCGCCTTCGCGCTCACCGGGTGCGGCAGCACCAACGGTCTCGCCCAGGGGGAGACCGCCCCGTCCGTCTCCGTGCAGCCGCGCCCCGAAGCGGTCTGGCCCGCCTGGTCGGGCAAGTCCTCGCGGGCGCCCGGCGCGGAGGCGTCCACGCGGCAGCCGCCGCCGAAGCCGTTGAAGGGGCTGGGGAAGGTCGCGCCGGGTGGGTTGCCCTCGTTGGACATGCACGCGGTCCTGCGGGCAGATCCGCGTACGACGCCGCTGGCCGGGCGCGACATGATCGAGCGGCCGGGGCGGGCCGGGCTGCGCCCGCCGATGTTCCTCGACCTGACCGGCGACAAGAAGCCCGAGATGCTGCTGGCCGCCGACACCGAGAGCGGACGTTCCATCCTGGCCGTCTACACCGAGCGCGACGGCAAGGTGTATCCGATCCTGTTCACCTCGGGCCGGAACCTGAGCGTGGAGACCATCGGACCCGACCTGCTGATCCGCACCCCGTGTTCGGATGGCGGCGAGCAGGCCGTGCGGTTCCACTGGGACGGCGCCCGGATGTCCACCGTCAGCGACATCAGGAATTACAAGCGGCCGACTCAGACGGCGGAGACGACACCTCCGCCGGATCAGCCCCTGTCCCCGTCCCCCTCTCTTCTTCCGGGAGGTCCTTGATGCGGGGCGGCGCCGAGGCCGGGCGCGGAGTCCTGGCCTGCGTCCGTGCCGCGCTCAACAGTCTCGGGCTGCGCTGGAAGATCGCCGCGCTGCTCGCCGTGGGCTGCGCCGTCGTCGCCGTCGCCATCGGCCTGCTCATCCACTGTGCCCGGCTCGACCAGGTCACCTCCAGCGCCCGGTCCGGGGCTGTGGCGCAACTCGTCCGCGTACGCCAGTTGTACGAGCTGACGGGCCAGGTCGACCAGGACGACACGGACGCCGGTCTCGACGACCCCCGGCTGCCCGCGCCGTTGCGCCGGGCGGCGCTGGCCGGGGAACGCACCACCTACCTCGACATGGCGTCGGACGATCCGTGCGTGTGGGCGGCGCGGCCGGTCGGCGACAACCCGCGCCACGTCCTGTCCATCCGCGAGTCGCTGCGCGAACAGGCCGACGAGGTGGCCGAGTTCGACCGGCAGTTGCTCGTCTCGGGCGCCGTCGTCGTCGGCCTCGCCGCGCTCGGTGGCGCCGGTCTGTCCAGCAGGCTCAGCCGTGAACTGCGCACCGCGGCGGCCATCGCGCGCCGCATCAGCCAGGGCGACCTCGACGCCCGCATCGACCACCCGAGGCCGCCCGGCGGACGTCACGGCAGGAACGAGGTGGCCGAACTGGCCACCGCCGTCGACACGATGGCCGCCTCCCTGCAGCAACGCCTGGAAGCCGAACAGCGGTTCACCGCCGACGTCGCGCACGAGCTGCGCACCCCCCTGACCGGGTTGCACACGGCGGCCGAGCTGCTGCCGCCGAGCCGCCCGACCGAGCTGGTACGCGACCGCGTCTGTGCCCTGCGCGGCCTCACGGAGGACCTGCTCGAAGTGGCCCGCCTCGACGCGGAGGTGGAGAAGCCGGACCTGGAGGTGCATCCGCTGGGCCCGCTCGTGGAGACCATCGTGGAGCGCGCGGGCGGACCGGTGGCCGGGTCGGCGGGCGGATCGGCGGCCGGCTCGGCGGCCGGCTTCACGGTGCGGGGGGCGGGGGCGGGGACGGAGGTGGGCGTGGGGGCGGAGGTGGATGCGGAGGTGGCGTACGAGACGTTCGTGCGGACCGACGCGCGGCGTCTGGAGCGGATCCTCACCAACCTCATCAACAACGCCCGTAAGCACGGCGGCGGATCGGTCGAGGTGCGGGTCGACGGGGCCGAGGTGACGGTCCGCGACCATGGGCCCGGGTTCCCCGGGCACCTGCTCTCGGAGGGGCCGCGGCGCTTCCAGACGGGTGCGCAGGAACGTGGACAGGGCACGGGGCTCGGTCTGACCATCGCGTTCGGCCAGGCCCAGGTGATCGGTGCCAAGGTCTCCCTCGCCAACGCGGCGGACGGCGGCGCGGTGGCGGTGGTTCGGTTGCCTCGGGTTGGTGGGGGGTGAGGGGGACTTCGGTGGGGCGGGGACTTCGGTGGTCACCGGGGCCGCGCGGGGTTTGCCTGAGTGTGGCGGTTCCGGGCCGGGAGTAAAGGGCGCTCCTGCGTCGCGTCGGCTTCGCCGATTCCGCTGCGCTCCACCCTTGACTCCCGCCCCTCCACCGCACGTCGACCCTTGACCCGGACGGCCAGGGGTGAGGCGGCGGACTTCGCCGGTCGGGTCATCGGCTTTCGGTGCCGGGTGCGGACCGGTTCAACGTGGGGTGCCGTCACGGTCGGGGCTCGGGGGGTGGGCGGCGGGACGGTAAGTGGGCGGGCGTCGCGTGGGTGGGTGAGTGGGCGGGCGTCGCGTGGGTGGGTTGGGGTGGCGTGGGGGGTTTCTTTGGGTTCGGGTACAACCTTGCAGGCCGGTTGGTGGTCAAGATCATTCGGGGGCGCAGGCCTGGGATTCCGTCGCTGTGTGTGGGTGGGGCCGGGCGCGTCTCCGTCATTTTTCTTTTTCGGGTATGTCACCCCCGCTAGAACAGGAACACTCATGCGCAAGACGCTGGCCCTTTCCGGTCTGCTCGCCGCCGCCCTCACCGCCGCCCTGGCCCCCGCCGCGCAGGCGGCGTCGCCGTCCATCACGCGCGCCGAGTACGACAAGGTCAAGCTGGGGGCGAGCACCTCCAAGATGCACTCCGTCGCCGGTCGTGGCGCCTGCAAGCTCACGTCGAGCAGCGGTGGCTCCGGGTTCTCGGTCAAGGTCTACGAGTGCAAGGGCAACAAGCCGTACAGCTCGGCGACGTTCTCCTTCGGCAACGGCAAGCTCGCCATGAAGTCCCAGGGCGGCCTCGACGGCAAGAAGTCCAACGGCAAGATGACGAAGGCGAAGTACAAGAAGATCACCAAGGGCAAGACCATCGCCCAGATGCACAGCATCGCGGGCAAGGGTGTGTGCGTGCGCCTCGCCGACGCCGAGGCCGCCGGTGCGAAGTCCGCCAGCTACTCGTGCGATCAGGCCAGCACCTACGGCAACGCCGGGTTCACCTTCACCAACGGCAAGGTGGTCAGCCGGGCGCAGTACGGCCTGCGCTGAGCCGGTGGCGGTGAGCAGGTGGGTGGGGGTGAGCCGGTAGCGGTGGGCCGGGCCGGTCAGCCATTCCGGTGGGTCGGGGGGGCTTTCCGGTGGCCTTGGGTCACCCATTCACCGGTGGCTCGGGGAGTCTTCGGGCTTTGGGGTCAGCTCCCCCTGTGACCTGCGGGAACGTGGGGGGTGGGGTGGCGGGTGAAGGGGTTCGGGGTGGCTTTCTGATGGGGCATCAGGAGGCGTGCGGGGGCGAGTGGGACTTACCTCGGTAGAGCGGGGTCGACCGACGCAGCGGCACTTGGGGGTGCCGCGGGCCGTTCCCGCGCGAAGGCCCTCGGAGGAACGAGCACATGCGCTACGCCCGCCTGCTGACCGGTACCGCTCTCGCCGTGGCGGTGGGCGCTCTGGCCGTCCCCGCCTCCGCCGCTCCCGGCCCGCCCGCCGGGGAGCTCCAGATCCAGCCCGCCACCGTCACCCCCGGTACCACCGTCACCGTGCACACCTCCGCCTGCGGTCCCGGCGGGACCGCGACGGGGGACGCGAGCGCGGTGGGAGCGGGCCGGTTCGCGCTGGCGCCGGGCTCGGATTCGGAGAGCGGGGAGTCGACGGCGGGCCGGTTCGAGGTGCCGCCGTCCGCGCAGCCCGGCACCTACGAGATCGTCGCCAAGTGTTCCGGGTCCGGCGGCTCCGGAGCCAAGGGCAAGCAGGTCACGGGCGACCTCGTGGTCACGATCACCTCCACCGCGGCCGCGGGTGAGCGGCCGCCGCAGCACCCGAGGGGACATGTGAAGACGGGGGTCGGCGGCGCACTCGGTCCCGACCCCGTGCAGACCGCGGCGGGAGTGGCGGCCCTGGCCGTCGCCGCCGCGGGCGGTACCTGGCTCCTGCATCGCCGGGCGAGAGGCGACAGGATCTGACGGACACCCTCCGCTGTCCACCGGTACCGCCACCCCCGCCCTCTCCCTGCCTGTGTCCCCTCGCGGGCAGGGAGGGGGACGAGGGACCGGCCCCACCGACCCCGAGGGGGATGCCGTATGCGCCGTACCCGCCGCGCGTCCCGGTCCCGTGCCGGATCCGGGTCCGGATCCCGTACGCCGTCCGATCCGGGGGCCCGCGCCCGTCGCAGGGCCGGGAACGCCGCCATAGGGGTCGTCACCGCCGTCGCACTCTGCGCCGGGGCGTGGCTGCTGCGCAGTGGCACCGAGTCGCATCCGCCGCCGCAGCCCTCCGCCGCCCAGGCCTCGTCGGCCGGGCCCGGCACCCGCCACCACGACCCCGCGGCCGCCCACGACGCCGGCACCGTGCCGCTCCCCCCGTCCCCGCCCGACCGGGTGCGGATCCCCGCGATCGGCGTCGACACGCCGCTGATGGGGCTCGGCCTGACCCGGCAGGGCAGCCTCGACGTGCCGCCCCTGAACCGGAAGAACCTGGCGGGCTGGTACGAGGCGGGCACCACGCCGGGCGAGCGCGGCACCGCCATCGTCGCCGGACACGTCGACAACAAGGAGGGCCCGGCCGTCTTCTACGAGCTGGGCGCGTTGCGGAAGGGCAGCAGGATCGAGGTCGAGCGCAGGGACGGCAGCGTGGCGGTCTTCACCGTGGACGCGAACGAGGTGTACGACGCCGCCGACTTCCCCGACGAGAAGGTGTACGGCGCCGCGTCCCGGCCGGAGCTGCGCGTCATCACCTGCGGCGGCAAGTACTCGAAGCAGACCGGCTACCAGGGCAACGTCGTCGTCTTCGCGCACCTCACCGCGGTGCGCTGACGCTCACGCCAGCCACTGCTCGTACGCCATCTTCACGACGAGCGCGAAGACCGTGGTCAGCAGGACGGCCCGGACGAAGCCGCTGCCCTTCTTCAGCGCGGTGCGCGCCCCGAACATGCCGCCCGCGAGGTTGAAGACGGCCATCAGGCCGGCCAGCTGCCACAGGACCGCGCCCTGCCAGGTGAACATCGCGAGGGCGCCCGCGTTGGTGCAGCAGTTGACGATCTTCGCGGTGGCGGAGGCCGAGACGAGGTCCAGGTGGAGCACGGCGGTCAGGGCCAGGACGAGGAAGGTGCCCGTGCCGGGCCCGATGAGACCGTCGTAGAAGCCGATGCCGAGGCCCGCGAGGCCGATCGCGGCGAGGATCCGCTTCGGGGACGCGGGGCCGGCGGCCGGCGCGGTGCCGAAGGCGGGCCGCAGGATGACGAAGGCGGCGACGGCCAGGAGCACCACCATGATCACGGGCTTCAGCACCTCGGTGCTCATCCCGGCCGCGAAGAACGCGCCGCCCATCGAACCGGCGAGCGCGGCGAGGCCGATCCGTACCGCGGTCGCCACGTCGACGGGGGTCTTCCTGACGTACGTCACGGCGGCGCCCGTCGTCCCCACGATCGCCACGGCCTTGTTGGTGCCGAGGGCGTGCGCGGCCGGGGTGCCGCCCGGCAGGCCGAGCAGGAGCGCGGGGAGCAGCAGCAGTCCCCCGCCGCCGACCACGGCGTCGATCCAGCCGGCCGCGAGGGCGGCGAGACAGAGGACGACGATCACGGTCATGGATATGTCAGGCATGATCATGACCCTATGGACGCGGTGATCACACCGTCCACGGAAATCGTGAGAGTTGAGGCTCTTCTGAGGTCTCAGGTGTGAAATCAGCCGGTGGCCTCTTCAAGGGGTCACGGGGCCGCCTGGGGCGCTGAGGCTCCGCTCGGGGCGCGGTCGGGGGGTGGGGGTGCCGCCGGGTCCACGGTGAGCGCGAGCGCCGTGGCGACGAGCGCGCTCGCTCCCGCGAGGCCCGCGGTGAGTCTGCGGCGGGCGCGCAGGGTGGGGCCCGGGGCGGGGGCTGCGGGTTTGCGGTGGCGTCCCATGGGCCGGCTGACCAGCTTTCTCGGATCGATCAGTGCGTCGGGTTCGGGGGCGGGGATGGGGGTGGGGGTGGGGCCGGGGGTGGGGATGGCCTCGGGTTCGGGTCAGAAGGTGAAGTACTCCGCGTGGATTCGGGCCCTTGGGACGCCCGCGCGCACTAGTGCCGTCGTCGCCGCCTCGGACATGCCGGGCGGGCCGCACAGGTAGACGTCGTGTTCGGCGAGGTCGGGGATCAGGTTGCGCAGGGCCTGGGGGGCGATCGGGTCGAACGCCGCGTCGGAGGGGCCGAGCAGGTAGTGCAGCGCGAACCGGCGGCGTTCCGCGATGGCCTCCAGTTCCTGTCTCAGGATCAGGTGCCCGGCGCTGCCCGCGCGGTAGAGCAGGGTGACGTCGCCGGGGCCGCCCGGCAGTGTTTCGAACAGGGCCCGCATCGGGGTGATGCCGACGCCGCCCGCGAAGAGCAGCACCTTGCGCCGGGTGCGGCGGTGCGCGGTGAGCGCGCCGAAGGGGCCGGTGGCCAGGACGCGGGTGCCGGTCCTGAGGCGCCGCATGCGGCGGGTGTGGTCGCCGGCCGCCTTCACGGTGATGCGCAGCGTGTCGTCGCGGACCGGCGCGGAGAGCGAGAAGGGCAGCGCGGTGTGCCAGAGCCTGCGCTGCAGGAAGCGCCACCGGAAGAACTGGCCGGGTTCCGCGCGCAGTCCGTCGACGCCGATGCCCTGCACGGTGACGGAGACGACCCCCGGGCCCTCGTCGCGTACGTCGACGACGCGCAGGCTGTGCCGCAGCGCCTGCCGTACGGGGACGACGAGCCGGTACCAGACGAGCAGGACCGCGACGGTGGCGTGCGCAAGCGACCAGAGCCACAGGGTGAGGACGCCGCCCGCGACGTCCGGTCCGGCGAGCTGGTGCGCGAAGGCGAGGGCCGCGCCGAGGTAGGTGAGCAGGTGCACGGCACGCCAGGTCTCGTGCGGGATGCGGCGGCGCAGGGCCCGGGCCGAGGTGGCGCCGACGGCCGCGAGCAGGGCGGTGCCCGCGGTGGCGGCGGCGAGGCCGGGGTAGCCGAGCAGGTCGAGGGTGGTGCTCAGCAGGTCGGTGCCGGTGTGGGCGGCGTATCCGCAGAGGGCGAGGGCGGCGTGGGCCGCGCAGAGGCTCAGCACGTGGCGGCCGCCGAGCGCGTGCAGCCGGGCGAGGCGGTCGGCGCCGACGCCGTGCTCGACGGCGGGTACGCGGGCCATCAGGAACAGCATGACGAGGATCCCGTATCCGGCGAGCAGTCCCGTGAGGTGCGCGCCGGTCGCGAACAGCACGGCGAGTCCGGCGGACGGCTCCATCTGGACCGCCCACCCCGCGGTGACGGTGAGCGCGCCGCCGGCGATTCCCGCCCGCAGGGCGCGGGGCGAGAGGCGGACGGGCGGGGCGGGGGTGAGGGGCCGGGTACGCGGAGGGCGGCGGCCGGTACGGGCCTGTGCCGGGCCTTCGGGGCCTGTCTGATCACCCGGGGCGGGTGGGGTGCTCCGGTCCCCCAGGGCGGGTGGGGTGCCCTGGTCCTGTGGGGCGTCCATCTGGCGCAGGTATGCGGCCAGGGCGGGGTACGCGTCGAGTCGGGGGTCGGCTGCCTCGGTGGTCACGGCGGCACATTAGGCGCCGGGGAGGGCTGGAAGTTCCTGGTCAGCGGTGTTCCCGCGATCTTTAAGGCGGCCTTGAGGGTCGGCTCAACGGGCGTTAAGCAAGGGGCCCCGGTGGCCGGGCCGGAGGGCCTCACAGTCCTGGCCCGCTCTCGCTGAGGGCAGCGTTCCTTGAGGGAAACAGGTCCGATCCTGCCGGGTAACACCGGCACCGCAGGCTGCTGGACATGACCTCCTCAGCGCAGCCGACGGCCCTCGGCACCGACACCGGCCCCGCTCCGGCCGACGGTGTGGTGGTGATCGGCGCGGGTCTGGCCGGCGCCCGGGTGGCGCAGCGGCTCGGCGCCGGGACCGTACTGATCGGCGAGGAGGAGCACTCCCCGTACAACCGGGTCCTGCTGGCCGAGGTCCTCGCGGGCCGGTACGGGCCGGATGTGATCGCGCTGCCGACTCCGCCGGGGCCCGTGCTGCGCACCCGCGTGGTCCGCATCGACCGTGCCGCGCGCCGCGTGCTCTGCGCGGACGGCGAGGTCGTCCCGTACGGCACGCTCGTCCTCGCGACGGGGTCGAACCCCGTACTGCCGCCGCTGCGCGGCCTCTTCGCGCCCGGCGCCGGCGAACTCCCCGGCGGGGTGCACGCGTTCAGGACCATGGACGACTGTCTCGCGCTCTCCGCCGCGGTGGCGCCCGGCGTCCGTGCCGTCGTCATCGGCGGCGGCCTCCTCGGGGTGTCGGCGGCCCGTGCCCTCGCCCGGCGGGGCGCCCAGGTCGTGCTGGTCCAGCAGGCGGAGCGGCTCATGGAGCGGCAGCTCGACCCGGCCTCCTCGGAGCTGGTGCACCGGCACCTCACGGAGCTGGGGGTCGAGGTGCACACCGAGTGCCGGGTGCGCGGGGTCGTCGTCACCGGTGGTGCCGTGCGGCGCGTCGAGCTCGCCGACGGCTATCTGCTCGACACCGATGTGACCGTTCTCGCCTGCGGGGTGCGGCCCCGCACCGGGCTGGCGCAGGCCGCCGGTCTCGACGTGCGCCGGGGCGTCGTCGTGGACGACCTGCTGCGGACGTCCGACCCGCACATCAGGGCGGTCGGCGACTGCGCGGAGCACGCGGGCCGGGTCTACGGCCTGGCGACACCCGCCGTCGAGCAGGCCGACGCCCTCGCCGACGTCCTCGCCCGCGCGCCGGCCGACCGGGACGGCGCCCGCCCGTACACCGGCACCCGCACCCTCACCCGCCTCACCCTGCCGGGCCCCGGCCCGCTGGACCTCGCGGCCTTCGGCGATCCGCGGGCCCGCCCCGACGACGACGTCGTCCAGCTCACCGACGCCACCCGCGGCACGTACCGCAAGGTCGTCGTCCGCGACGGCCGGCTGGTCGGCGGTGTCCTGCTCGGCGAGCTCGCGGCGGTCGGCGCGCTCGCCCGCGCCTGGGAGGCCGACGACCCGCTGCCCGACGACGACAGTCCCCTGCTCCACCTGCTCACCCATCCCCAGCCCCTCGACCTCGCTCGAGCAGGGGAGACCCCAATCGGAGGCCGCTGACATGCCGATGCCCGCACAGACCCCGCAGACCCGCCCCACCCTCGTGCTCGTCGGGCACGGCATGGTCGGCCAGCGCTTCCTCGAAGCCGCCGCCGAGCAGGGCCTCACGGCGAGCCACCGGATCGTGGTGCTGTGCGAGGAGCCGCGGCCCGCCTACGACCGGGTGCAGCTCACCTCGTACTTCTCGGGCCGCACGCCCGACGAACTGTCCATGACCGACCGGGAGTTCCTCGACGAGCACGGCATCGAGCTGTACGTCGGCGACGCGGCGGAGAGCTTCGACCGGGGCGCCAGGACGGTCACCGCGCGCTCGGGCGCCGTCTTCCCGTACGACACGCTGGTGCTCGCGACCGGCTCCTACCCCTTCGTGCCGCCGGTGCCCGGCAAGGAGGCCACGGGGTGTTTCGTCTACCGCACCATCGAGGACCTGCTCGCCATCGAGGAGTACGCGAAGCGGCGGGCCACCACCGGCGCGGTCGTCGGCGGCGGGCTGCTCGGCCTGGAGGCGGCGGGCGCGCTCAAGGGGCTCGGACTCGCCACGCACATCGTGGAGTTCGCGCCGCGCCTGATGCCGGTGCAGGTCGACGAGGGCGGTGGCGCCGCGCTGCTGCGGACCATCACCGGGATGGGTCTGACCGTGCACACCGGTACCGGCACGCAGGAGATCGTGACCGGTGAGGACGGCGCCGTGACCGGCATGAAGCTGTCCGACGGGAGTGAACTCGCCACGGATCTCGTGGTGTTCTCGGCGGGTGTCCGGCCGCGCGACCAGCTCGCCCGCGAGCACGGCCTCGCGGTCGGCGAGCGCGGCGGCATCACCGTCGACGAGCAGTGCCGCACCAGCGACCCGCACGTGTACGCGATCGGCGAGTGCGCCCTCGCGGCGGACGGCCGGGTCTACGGGCTGGTCGCGCCGGGGTACGAGATGGCGCAGACGGCGGCGGCCGCCATCGCCTCCCGGGAGGCGTCCTTCACCGGCGCCGACCTGTCCACCAAGCTGAAGCTCCTCGGCGTCGACGTGGCGTCGTTCGGCGACGCGCACGGCGCGGCCGAGGGCAGCCTCGACGTCGTCTACACCGACTCGCGCTCGGGCACGTACAAGAAGCTGGTGATGGCGCCGGGCGGCGAACTGCTCGGCGGGATCCTCGTCGGTGACGCGGAGGCGTACGGGCTGCTGCGCCCGCTCACCGGGTCCGTGCCGCCCGTACCGGCCGAGCAGTTGGTGCTTCCCGCGGGTGCGGGCGCCCCCGTGGCGCTGGGCCCGGAGTCGCTGCCCGGCTCCGCGGTGATCTGCAACTGCCACAACGTCACCAAGGACGAGATCTGCGCCTGCTCCTCGCTGCCCGAGGTGAAGAAGTGCACCAAGGCCGGTACGGGCTGCGGGAGTTGCCTGAAGGTGA
This sequence comes from Streptomyces sp. NPDC037013, assembly GCF_055607265.1. Lineage (NCBI taxonomy): Bacteria > Bacillati > Actinomycetota > Actinomycetes > Kitasatosporales > Streptomycetaceae > Streptomyces > Streptomyces sp. NPDC037013. Next base: position 417,938 of record NZ_JBVJRV010000003.1, read on the forward strand.
TCGGGCAGCTGCTGCCCAAGAGCGGCGACGGCGGCCTGTGCGGCTGCTTCGGGCAGAGCCGCCAGGAGCTGTACGAGATCGTGCGCGCCCTGCGCATCACCTCCTTCCGTGAACTCCTCGACGCACACGGCCGCGAGGAGGCGCGCGGCGGCGAGGGCTGCGACGAGTGCAAGCCGGCGGTCGGTTCGATCATCGCGTCGCTGGCGCCGACGATCGGCGCCGAGGGGTACGTCCTCGACGGCGAGCAGGCCGCCCTCCAGGACACCAACGACCACTTCCTCGCCAACCTCCAGAAGAACGGCTCCTATTCGGTGGTGCCCCGCATCCCCGGCGGTGAGATCACCCCGGAGAAGCTGATCGTGATCGGCGAGGTGGCGCGGGACTTCGGGCTCTACACGAAGATCACCGGCGGTCAGCGCATCGACCTGTTCGGCGCGCGCGTCGAGCAGCTGCCGATGATCTGGACGCGGCTGGTGGACGCGGGCTTCGAGTCCGGGCACGCCTACGGCAAGGCGCTGCGGACCGTGAAGTCCTGTGTGGGGCAGACCTGGTGCCGTTACGGCGTGCAGGACTCGGTGCGGATGGCCATCGATCTCGAGCTGCGCTACCGGGGCCTGCGCGCCCCGCACAAGCTGAAGTCGGCGGTCTCCGGGTGCGCCCGCGAGTGCGCCGAGGCCCAGTCCAAGGACTTCGGCGTGATCGCCACGGCGAGCGGCTGGAACCTGTACGTCGGCGGCAACGGCGGCGCCACCCCGCGCCACGCCGACCTGCTCGCGCAGGACCTGGACGACGCCGAACTGGTGCGCCTCATCGACCGGTTCCTGATGTTCTACATCCGCACCGCCGACCGCCTGGAGCGCACCGCCGCCTGGCTGGACCGGATCGACGGCGGCCTCGACCACGTGCGCGACGTCGTCGTCCACGACTCGCTGGGCATCTGCGACGAGCTGGAGTCGCTGATGGCCGCGCACGTCACGCACTACCGCGACGAATGGGCCGAGACCCTGGACGACCCGGAGCGGCTCGCCCGCTTCGTCTCCTTCGTCAACGCGCCGGGCGTGCCCGACCCCACGGTCGGCTTCGTCCCGGAGCGCGACCAGATCAAGCCCGACCTCCCCCTGCTGTCCATCGGCCCCCGCCCCCTGGAAGGAGCCTCACGATGAGCGACTCGACCGCCTCCCGTGTCCACCTGCGCCTGGACGACGACTGGTTCGCGATCTGCGACCGTACGCAGCTGATGCCGGGCCGGGGCCTCGCCGCCCTGCTCCCGGACGGCCGGCAGGCCGCGCTCTTCCTCGACCGCGGGGGCCGCGCGTACGCGATCGACAACCGGGACCCGTTCACGGGTGCCGCGGTCCTCTCCCGGGGGCTGCTCGGGACGGAGCGGGGGCGGCCGTTCGTCGCCTCGCCGCTGCTGAAGCAGCGGTTCGACCTGGAGACGGGGCGGTGCCTGGACGACGAGGAGGTCGCGGTGGAGGTGCACCCCGTCCGTATCGCTTGACCGATCGTTCCAGAAAAGGTCTTGACCGGTCGTTCCAGAAAGACGTAGCGTTCCCCTCGTGGCCAGGACCAAGGAATTCGATCCGGACGCCGCGCTGCAGTCGGCCGTGGAGCTGTTCTGGCGGCGCGGCTACGAGGCGACGTCGATGGCGGATCTCGTCGAGGCGCTCGGCATCGGGCGCGCCAGCATCTACGCGACCTTCGGGAACAAGCACGAGCTGTACCTGAAGGCCCTTGAGCGGTACGGCGAGTCCCAGAAGCCGCTGCTCCTCGCGGAGCTGGCGCAGCCCGGCCCGGCGCTGCCCGCCGTCCGCGCGGTGGTGCGCCGCTTCGGCGCCGAGGCCGTGACCGACGAGGGCCGCCGGATGGGGTGTTTCGTCACCAACACGGCGGCCGAGCTGGCCCCGCACGACGAGGCGGCCGCCCGCTGCGTCGAGCGCAGCTGGGACCAGATCGAGACGCTGCTGCACTCCGCGCTGGTGCGCGCGCAGGCCCAGGGCGAGCTGCCCCGGGAGCGCGATCCGCTGACGGTCGCCCGCATGCTCCTCGTCCTGATGCAGGGCCTGCGGGTGGTCGGCAAGGCGTCCAAGGACCCCGCGCGGGTGCGGGACGCGGTGGAGCAGGCGCTGGCCCTGCTGGACTGACCCGCGCCGTACCGCCGCGCCCTTGCCGGCCCCCTCCCCCCTACTACTCCCCGCCCTCCCGGCCACGTTTTTCATGCCCTCATATTGAACCGATCGGTCAAGAAAAGAGTCCATGTCATGAACGCTTCTGCGCCCGCCACCCGCTCCCGCTTCGCCGGCCGCACCGCCCTCGTCACCGGCGGCGGCTCCGGTCTCGGCCGCGCCACCGCGCTCGCGTTCGCCGCCGAGGGCGCCAACGTCGTCGTCGCCGGGCGCACCGAAGGTCCCCTGAAGGAGACCGTGGACCTCATCGAGGAGGCCGGCGGCACGGCCCTCGCCGTCACCGCCGACGTCTCCCGCTCCGCCGACCTCGCCGCGCTCGTCGCCACCGCCGTCGACCGCTTCGGCTCCCTGGACGTGGCCGTGAACAACGCGGGCATCCTGCGCGGCGGACAGCCCCTCGCCGAGCTGCCCGAGGAGGACTGGCGCCTGATGCTGGACATCAACGTCACCGGCGTCCTGCTCGCCCTGCAGGCCGAGGTGGCGCAGATGCGCACCCAGGCGGGCGGCGGCACCATCGTGAACATCGGCTCCACGCTGGGCGCGCACAAGACCGCCCCGGGCGCGGGGGCATACGGGGCGACCAAGGCGGCCGTCTCCGCGCTGAGCCGCGCGGCCGCGGCCGAGCACATCCGGGACGGGGTCCGCATCAACACCGTCAGCCCCGGCCCCTCCGACACCACCATGTCCCTCCAGCCCGGCGAGACCGCGGCCGACCGGGCCGCCCGCATGAAGGAGGCGACCCCGCTCGGCCGCGTCTCGACGACCCAGGAGGTCGCCGCGGCCGTGCTGTACCTGGCCTCGGACGAGTCGGGCTCCGTGGTCGGCGCCGACCTGGTGATAGACGGCGGCGCCGCCGCCTGAGCGGTGGCCCCGCCGTGGGCTCCCTCCCGCCCGGCCTACCCTGGGGCGAGCAGTCGACGGAGAGGGAGCCTGTCATGGCGGCATGGACCGCGAGCGCCATCCCCGACCAGAGCGGCCGCACGGCCGTGGTCACCGGAGCCAACAGCGGCATCGGCTACGTCACCGCGCGCGAGCTGGCCCGCCGCGGCGCCCGCGTCGTCTTGGCCTGCCGCAGCGAGGAGCGGGGCAGCGCGGCGGTGGCCCGGCTGCTCACCGAAGTGCCGGGCGCGCACGTCGAGTTCGGCCGGCTCGACCTCGGCGAGCTGGCGTCCGTGCAGCGGTTCGCGGCGGCGTACGAGAGCACCCGCCTGGACCTTCTGATCAACAACGCGGGCGTGATGGCGCTGCCGTTCCGCCGCACCGCGGACGGCTTCGAGACGCAGTTCGGCGTCAACCACCTCGGCCACTTCGCGCTGACCGGACTGCTGCTCCCCCGCCTCATGGAGACCCCCGGGTCCCGGATCGTCACGGTCTCCTCGGGTCTGCACGTTCTCGGCAACATCGACATCGGCGATCTCAACGGCGAGCGCCGCTACCGCCGTTGGCTCGCCTACGGGCGCTCCAAGACCGCCAACCTGCTCTTCGTCCACGAGCTCGCTCGACGCCTCGCCGCCACCGGCTCCGACACCGTGGCGGCCGCCGCCCACCCCGGCTACGCCTCCACCAACCTGCAGACCGCGGGCCCCAGGATGGAGGGGCGCAGGGCCACCGCGCGCGCCGTGGAGCTCGCCAACCGGGTCGTCGCCCAGTCCGCCGAGGCCGGCGCGCTGCCCACGCTGTACGCGGCGACGGCGCCCGGCGTGCGGCCCGACTCGTTCACCGGCCCCGGCCCCCTCGGGTACCGCGGGGCGCCCGCGCGGTCCTGGCGCGCTCCGTGGACGCTGAACGACGTGGCCGCGGAGCGGCTCTGGGCGGCGTCGGAGGACCTGACGGGCGTGCGGTACGACGCCCTCAAGGGCTGACCCGGGGCCTTCTCGCGGTCAGGCCGCCCCGCGCAGCTCCAGCGCGGCCAGCGGGATGAAACCGGGGCCCGCCCCGTCGGTCGACGCGTCCCGGCCGCCGAGGCGCCGGAGCATGGCGAGCGCGATCCGCTCCCCCTGCGCCTTGGCCCGGTCCGCGTTCGGGCCCCGGTGCGCTCCGTCGACCGTGGCGTGCCACAGCTGGACCCACCGGCCGAAGTGCTCGGCGGTGAGCGGACGCGCGGCGTGCAGCGCGGCGTGCGGGGCGAAGGCGTCGCGGCGGTACTCGGCGGTGCGGAAGAGCGCGCGCTCCCAGAAGTCGGTGATGCGCGGCAGGTGGACGTCGAGGTCCGTCCCGGCGATCTCCGTGAAGAAGGGGCCGATCAAGGGGTCGGCGAAGGCCGCCGCGTAGAAGCGGCGGAGCAGTACGTCCAGATCGGCGCGGCCGGCGATGTCCACACGTACGACTGTGACACGGGCGGGGGCCGCGATGCCGGGGGAATGCCGGATGTCCGGCGTGACCTGCGCGACGTGCGGGGTGGAGCGCGGGAGGCGCGGGGCGGGGTGCGGGGCGTCCATGGGTCCACGGTCCGCCCGCCGCCCGCTCTCTCCCAGGGCCGAAGGTCCCGCTCAGCGCAGGTCGGAGGCCTCGAAGACGGCCCTGGCCGCCGCCTCGTCGACGCGCGCGGCCAGCCGCCGCAGCTCGGCGTGGCCGGTCCGGAGGAGGCCGGTCTCCAGGGCGGTGCGGGCGCCGGTGTCGAGGCGGTGCAGGAGCAGCGGGTTGTCCACGAGGACCTGCGGATCCAGCTCCACGCGGTTGCCGAGCGAGTCGCACAGGACGAGGCGGGCGGCGACTCCTTCGCTGTACCGCACGGCGGTCAGCAGGCAGGTGCACACGTGCCTGCGCCGCACGAGTCCGCGCACGGCGAGCCAGCCGGGGCCCGCGGTCACCCGTACGGGGTGCAGCACCAGGTGGAGCAGGGCGGCGAGGGCGGCCCACAGGCACCCGCGGGCGGGGGTGAGCGTGCCGTTGACGCCGTCGATGAGGAGGACGAGGGCGAAGAGCCCGCACGCGCAGAGGACGGCGACCCGCACCTCGGCGGCCCAGCCCCGGTCGGCCACGACCGGCGCCGGGGTCCCCGCCTCCCCGGCCCCCGCCTCCCCGGCGTCGCTCCGGACCCGGTCGTCCCGCGCCCGGCCCCGGTGGGCCGCGTCCCGTCCCGTGATGTCGTGTCCCATGTGCGGAACCGTAGAACGGCCCGCCGCCCCACGTCACCGCCGTTGACGGGGCACATACACGCGACCGTGCCACCCTGACGCCCCGCTGACGCGCACGCCGGCGTGGCAGGTGACACTCGGCCGCAACACCCCTGTCGTAATCGCGCCGCATGGTTGATCGTTGAGCCGGGCACACAAGGCCACGCCACGGAGTTCCGACATCACGCAGGGGGACGACCAGCATGACCATCAGCCGTAGGACACTGCTCGGCACGGGCACGGCCGCCGCGACCGGCGCCGCGCTCGGGCTGCTCACCGCGTGCGGCTCCAACACGGGCCGGGGCGATGGGGGTTCGGGCAAGGGGCCGAAGCTGTCGCAGTGGTACCACCAGTACGGCGAGGCGGGCACCGAACAGGCCGTGAAGCGGTACGCCACCGCGTACAAGAAGGCGGACGTCAGCGTCCAGTGGCGGCCCGGCAACTACGACGAGCAGACCGCCGCGGCCCTGCTCACCGACTCCGGCCCGGACGTCTTCGAGGTCAACGGCCCCTCCCTGGACCAGATCAGGGGCGGCCAGGTCGTCGACCTCACCGATCTCTTCGAGGGCGTGAAGGACGACTTCAACCCGGTGCTGCTGGCGCCCAAGACGTACGACGGGAAGATCTGGGCCATCCCGCAGGTCGCCGACATGCACCTGCTCTACTACCGCAAGAGCCTGCTGGCCGACGCGGGCGTGCGGCCGCCGAAGAGCCTGGACGAGCTGGTCGACGCGGCGAAGGCGCTCACCACCAAGAAGGTGAAGGGCCTCTTCCTCGGCAACGACGGCGGCGCGGGCGCCCTCGGCATCACGCCCCTGTACGCGGCGGGCCTCTCCTCCGTCACCGAGGACGGCGAGGTCGGCTTCGACGACCCGGCGGCCGCCCGCACCCTCGGCAAACTGCACCAGCTGTACGCGGACAAGTCGCTGCTGCTCGGCGCGCCCGCCGACTGGTCGGACCCGTCGGCGTTCGTGCAGGAGCTGACCGCCATGCAGTGGTGCGGCCTGTGGGCGCTGCCCGCCGTGAAGAAGGAGCTGGGCGACGACTTCGGCGTGCTCGCGCTGCCCGCCGACGGCGCGCACGGCAGGCCCGCGCTGCCCGTCGGGTCGTACGGCGCGGCGGTGAGCGCCCGCAGCGACCACAAGAAGGCGGCCAAGGAGTTCCTGAAGTGGCTGTGGATCGACCGCACGGAGTACCAGGAGGACTTCGCGCTGTCGTACGGCTTCCACATCCCGGCCAGGCTCTCCCTCGCGAAGAAGGCCGACAAGCTGAAGGAGGGCCCGGCGGGGGACGCCGTGCGCTACTCCACGGAGTACGGCTACGCCCAGCCGCTGCTGTGGACGCCGCCGAGCCGCACCGCGTACCAGGACGCGCTGAGCCGCATCATCAAGTCCGGCGCCGACCCGGAGAGTGAGCTGAAGTCCGTCGTGCGCAAGGTGCGGGCCGAGCTGGACCGCGCCAGGAAGAAGTCGTGAGCCGCGCCCCCGTCGGCCGCCGGCTCCTGGGGACCCAGAACCGCACCCTGTGGTTCTGGGTCTTCGTCGGCCCCTTCGCGCTCGGCCTGGCCCTCTTCACGTACGTGCCGCTCGCCTGGAGCGTCTACCTCAGCTTCTTCGACGCCCACAACACGGTCTCGCCGACCGACTTCATCGGCTTCGACAACTACACCTCGATGCTGCGGAACGACGCGTTCACCGACAGCCTCGTCACCTTCGCGGTCTTCTCCGCCTTCATCGTGCCGACGACGTTCGTCCTGTCCCTCGCGCTCGCGCTGATGGTGAACCAGATGCGCCGCGCCCAGGCGTTCTTCCGGTCGGTCTTCTTCCTCCCCGCGGCGTGCAGTTACGTCGTGGCGGCGCTGATCTGGAAGCTGTCGATCTTCAACGGGGTGCGGTTCGGGCTGGCCAACACCGTCCTCGGCTGGTTCGGCGCCGACCAGACCGCATGGCTCTCGACCACCGATCCGCCCTGGTACTGGCTGGTCATCGTCACCGTACGGCTCTGGCTCCAGGCCGGCTTCTACATGATCCTCTTCCTCGCGGGCCTGCAACGGATCTCGCCCACCCTGTACGAGGCGGCGGCGGTGGACGGGGCGCGCCCCGGCTGGCAGGTGCTGCGCCACATCACGCTCCCGCAGCTGCGCGCGACCTCCGTCGCCGTGACACTGCTCCTGGTCATCAACGCCTTCCAGGCATTCGACGAGTTCTACAACCTGCTCTCGGACTCCCAGGGTTACCCGCCCTACGCCCGCCCGCCGCTGGTCTACCTCTACTACACGGCGCTCGGGCAGGAGCAGAACCTCGGCTTCGGCAGCGCGGGCGCGGTGATCCTCGCGCTGATCATCGCGGTGGTGACGATCGGCCAGGCGCGCTGGTTCGGCCTCGGCGGGAAGGAGGACTGACGACCGTGACCACACCGGCGAAACGCCCGCTCGAGGACGCCCTGGTGCGGGTGGGCCGCGCGCTGCGCGTCGTCCTGCTGATCGCCCTCGCGCTGCTCTTCCTGATCCCCTTCTACCTCCTCGTGCGCAACGGCCTCGCGTCCGAGGACGACATCACCTCGCCCGACTGGACGTTCTTCCCCTCGACGCTGCACTGGTCGAACCTCTCCGAGCTCTTCGACGACCCGACGGTCCCGATGGCGCGCGCCCTGCTCAACTCCTCGCTGATCGCGGTCGCGACGACCCTCGGCACCCTCGTCCTCGCCTCGCTCGCCGGGTACGGCCTGGCCCGCATCCCCTACCGCCACGCGGACCGGGTCTTCTACGCGATCCTCGGCACGATGATGGTCCCGGCGGCCGTCACCTTCGTGCCGAGCTTCGTGCTCGTCTCCTCGCTCGGCTGGGTGTCGACCCTGCGCGGCCTGATCGTGCCCACCCTCTTCTCGGCCTTCGCGTGCTTCATCTTCCGGCAGTACTTCCTGGGCTTCCCACGGGAGTTGGAGGACGCGGCGCGGGTCGACGGGCTCGGATACTGGCGCACGTACTGGCGCGTGGTCGTGCCGAACTCGCGCCCCGTCTTCGCGGCCGTCGGCACGATCGTGTTCATCGGCGCCTGGAACTCCTTCCTGTGGCCCCTGGTGATCGGCCAGGACCGCGACGCGTGGACCGTCCAGGTGGCCCTGGCCACCTTCACCACCTCCCAGGTCATCCGCCTGCACGAACTGTTCGTCGCGGCGGCGGTGTCGATCGTGCCGCTGCTCGTGGTCTTCCTCTTCTTCCAGCGGTGGATCGTGGCGGGGGTGGAGCGGTCGGGGATCGACGACTGACCGGGCCACGACCGGCCTCATTCGGCTTCGGTCAGCTCCTCCACGCGTTCGGGCAGCTTGCGCAGTCTGGACAGCGACTGGTTCACCAGGCGTACGAGGACGTCGGCGCGGGGCCGGGTGAGGGGAGGCCCGTCGGAGGCCCCGTCGCTCTGCGCGGCCAGCGTCTCCAGGAGTACGGCGGCCTCGGCGGCGGCGGCGTGCAGGCTCTTGACCTGGGCCTCGATGCGGGTCAGGAGGGTGTCGGGGTACTCCTCGGCGGCGGGCGCCGATGGCTGCGCGGGCAGCGGGACGGCGGTCGGGGACGACGACACGGAGCCGGCTGCCGGCAGCGCGGCGGGTGGCGTGGCTCCGGGCGCCGGGGGCGCGGAGACCGTGGGGCCGGTCGCCGCCGGCCCCGGGACCACAGGGCCGGACGGCTTGCCGCTGGTGGCGGGCGCGGCCCCGAAGGGCAGGGTCCCCGACGGCACCGGCACCGGCGGCCTCGGCGCGGCCGTGGCCGCCGCCTTGCGCGGCCTCGTTCCGGTCTCCTTGGGGAATTCCAGGTCGAACCAGAGGGAGTTCATCTCGCGGCCGGGCAGTTCCTTGCCCGAGCCGCTGACCCGCCACGGCTTGCGGTCCCCGTCGTCCATGGCCGCGGCGAGCGCCCGCAGCACGCCCACGGCCATCATCCGGCTCTTGTCGTGCCGCAGCGCCTGCAGACAGTTCATGACGGTCCTGCGCGAGCGCCGGATCCGCTCGCCCGCGTCGCCGATCACCTCCTGGCCGTCGAGCGAACCCCGGTCGGGCTCGATGATCCCGAAGGCGGCCAGCCAGTGCGCGGCCCGGTAGGCCACCAGTTCCTCGAAGGCCGCTTCGTCGGTGCCGGCCGCGGCGAGGAGTTCCGGCAGCCTGCGCCCGGACAGCTCGATGCCGCCGCGGACCTTGGTGGTGAAGACCTCCCCCACACGCGGGTTCCAGGGCCTCGGGTAGCTCTCCGAGGTCAGCGCCGACCAGGTGCGGGCCCGTTGGTTGATCTCCCCGGCCTGGAGCTGGGACGGCGGATGGATCTCGCTGAGCGCCCGCCGCAGCAGCAGCTGTCTGCGCGGCTCGGCGGGGAAGAACTCCTGGAGCAACCGCATGGACCGCAGGTCACGCAGTTCGGACACCTCCATGTCCGGTGTGGCGCCCGGGAGTTCACGGATCGGCGCGAGACCCGAGAGGACCTCGGCCGTCTTCTCGTCCATGAACCGCTGCGCCACGTACATCCCGAGGACGCTCCTGCCGAGCGCCCGCGAGCGGTCGATGGCCGCGAACTCCAGCGGCGGATGCACGTGGTCCCTGCGGTTGTTCATCTGCACGATGCGGTAGAGGCGCTGCGGGGTCGGCGTGCCGATCACCAGGTGCGCGTCCACCACAGCGATCGCCGCGGCCCGCCGGGCCCGTGAACTCTTGGTGGGGTCCTGCTCGTTGTCCTCGGTCTCCGCGTACTCCTTATTGAGTACGGCGGAGAATTCGGGTAGCCAGACGCGGGGGTCGCAGACGAATCCGTCACCGTCCCGTCCCAGCTTCTCCATCGGGACGCCGGCCAGGACCTCCCCCGAAGTCAAACAGAAAATCGATTGCCTCTTCTGTGTTCGATTGTTTCCTCGAACCGCCATCCACCCCCAATAAGCGTCGGGATAAAGCGGATTGCCGTCCGCGTCCACCTCGGTATTGTCCTTGACGCGTACCTGTTGGGGAACATACATTCCCGGGTCCTGCTGTCCATTGAGGACGAGATCCGCTTCGAGGTCGTACGGACGGACCCGGTCGCGCTTGTCCAGGGCGTCCGCCGCGTCCTCGGCGTTCAGCATCAGCGCCTGCCGGTCGGCCACGGTGCTCTCCAGTGCCGCGAACACCTCGCCCCCGTCGGCGCTCGCCCAGGGCCGGATCGAGCCCAGCGCCCCCTCGGTGGTGGGCCCTACCGACGGGTCCGCGACGGACCGCCAGATCGAACTGATCCGCTCGTTGTGCCCCCACTGCACGCCGCCGACGCCGTGCATGCGGACGACGGCGACGACCATGTCACCGGCGTCCGTGCGAATGCGCCGGACCGCGCTCCCCTTGAGCCTGCGCACTCCCTTGGCATCCGGTTCGCCCAGCGTCTGCTCGGGGTCGACGACAAAGGGGGCGATGTTCTCCAGCGCGCCACGCGGGAGGTTGACCCCCTCCGTCGCCAACACCGCCTCGATCCACTCTTCTTGACGCTCCAGCGATACCGGGACCGGGAACGGGCCCCCGACGTAGTCCTCGCTCATGCCTTACCTCGCATCACTGGTCCCGGAGGAGATCGATGACCCACTTGATGAACCGATGGGCCCACCGGTAGACCGGATTTCCCGTCACGGCCTCGACGATCACGAAGACGGCCCGGAGAATCAGCAGCCGGTCCGCGACGCGACGACGGCGCTCCAAGTCGGCCTCGGCGAACTCCCGTTCCCGTTCTTCCCGTCGAACCCGGGCCTCCTCTTCGGATTCACCCATCGATCAACACCTGTTCTACGGAGGCTGGTTATTATCGAGAAGCCTGGCACCGGCGCGCACGACACCGCCATACTTGCCGGATAGGCAGACTAGTTCGAGGAATTGGTTACCAAAAACAAGCAGGCGGCACCCCGCACGGGGACGCCGCCCACCCAACTCGCAAGCGTTATTGACTAATCGGCATCCAACTGCTAAGCGCCGCCCACCGCCGGGATAGGCCCTGTTCTCCCGAAGCTACGGCGAAGTGACAAGTAGCTCTCTGTGATCAGAGTGACGATCGGTCAGGGAGAGCAAGGCGGGGCCCGAGGAGTTCGCCGGCCGCCTGGAGGGCGGCGAAGTCGGCGTGGGCTGCAACGCGAACAGCAGCTTGCCGGGGCCGGTGGGGTCGTAGATGCCGGGCAGGGGTCCGGCGAGCATCTCCAGGACCAGGCCGTGGGCGGTGAGGTGGTCGGCGAGCGCGGTGAGTTCGGCGGCGTCGCGGCCGAGGCGCTTCATCTCGTACACGGTGAAGATGACTCGGCAGTGCGGGGCGTGCGCCTTGACCTCCCGCGCGGTCCGCAGCGCTTCCTCGAACTTGGGCCGTACGCGGACGCGGGTGCTGATCTTCTCGCTGAAGATCTTGTCCCTCGGGATGCCGTGCTTGCTGAGCGCGTCGAGTCGGGAGTCGAGTTCCTGCCCGAGGGTCGAGCAGCGGGCGTAGCCGATGCGGATGTCCGCGCTCGGCAGGTCCGGGTCGATCGGCGCCGGCGGCAGGGTGCCCGGCCGCCACGGCCGGCCCGGGCCGCGGTCGGCACCCGTAGCGCCTTCTTCAGCCGGGGCACCAGGGTGAAGCGGCGGGTGTGGTAGGCGGAGGCGACCGCGCCGCCGCGCGAGCGGCAAGGGGGCCTCCCCTCTTTTGGGTGAGAACGGGTTCCGAGAACCGATCGGGTGTCGAGCGGGGTCCGGCGGCCGATTGTTGATCTTGCTCGCGCAAAGGAACGTTTATGAGAGTTCGTGTTGCGTCGCTTTTGCTGGCGAGCTTCGGCGACTGAGGTGCTTGATACTCAGCGAGGTGTGGTTACCAAACCCGTCTCATAGGCGGTGATGACAAGTTGGACTCGGTCGCGGGCTTCGAGTTTGGCCAGTAGCCGCGCTACGTGTGCCTTCGCCGTGGCCACGCTGATGTAGAGGTGGGTGGCGATCTCGCTGTTGGACATGCCGCGTCCGACGAGGGTCAGTACCTCGCGCTCCCGCTCGGTGATGTTCCCGATCGGTCGTGGATGCAGAGCTGGTTCGGGGCGGGCGGCGAACTCTGCGATGAGGCGGCGCGTGACGCTTGGGGCGATCAGGGCGTCTCCGGCGGCGACCACGCGGATCGCCCCGAGGATGTCGTCCAGTGCCATGTCCTTGACGAGAAATCCGCTCGCACCCGCTCTGAGCGCGCCGTAGATGTACTCGTCGTCGTCGAACGTGGTGAGGATAAGGACGCGCGTCGCTCCAGCGGCTGCTGTGATCAGCCCGGTGGCCTCGATGCCGTCCATGCCTGGCATGCGGATGTCCATCACTGCCACGTCGGGCCCGGTGTCCCGGACCAGTCGGACCGCTTCGGCGCCGGTTCCGGCTTCTCCCACGACGTCGATGTCGGGGGCGTCGGCCATCAGGACGCGCAGACCGCTGCGGACCAATGGCTGGTCGTCGGCGAGCACGACGAGGACCGTCATGAGATGTGCACTCTTTCGGGGAGGGGGAGCCGGGCTGCCACACGAAAGCCGCCCTCGGGTAGCGGCCCGGCGGTGAACTGGCCGCGCAGCAGGGTGACGCGTTCCCGCATTCCGGTGATGCCGTATCCGGTGCCGGAGGCGGGGCCGCCGCGGCCGTCGTCGGCGACCTCGATGGTCAGTTCGCCGTCTTGGTAGCCGATGGTGACGCGGCAGTCGGGGGTGTCCGCGTGGCGTACGACGTTGGTGAGGGCTTCCTGGACGATCCGGAAGGCGGCCAGGTCGATATCGGGCGGTAGGGACCGTCGTTCTCCGAGCCATCGCACGTCGGCATGGACGCCCGCGTCCTTCGTTGACGCGGTCAGCCGGTCCAGGTCGGCCAGTCCCGGGGCAGGCTCGCGCGGCGGGGCCCCCGCCCCGGTGCCCGGTTCGGTTCGGCGCAGTGCACCCAGGGTGCGCCGCAGCCCGGCGAGGGTTTCCCTGCTGGTGTCTTCGATGGTGGCCAGCGCATTGCGGGCCTCGTCCGGCTGTGTGTCGATGACCCGGCGGCCCACGCCCGCCTGGATGGCGATGACGCCGATGCTGTGCGCGATCATGTCGTGCAGCTCACGGGCGATCCGGAGCCGCTCGGCCGCGACGGCCTGGGCGGCGGTCTGCGAGCGCAGTGCCGCGGCGTGCTCGCGGCGTTCGCGAACCGAATGGCCGGTCATCCAGGCGGCGGCAAGGGCCAGGACGAGGACCACGACCGTGCGGGTGAAGCCGTCCGTCCCGGTCCCAAGACGTGCGGCGAAGGCGACCTGTACGCCGAGCGTCGTGACGGCAGCGGTGACCGCGATGCGGCGAGGCCGGTTGGCCACCATGTATCCGGCGGCGAGGTCGTTCGCCAGAACCAGCAGATACACGACCTGCCAGAACGGCGTCGTCGTAGCCGTGACGTACGTACCCAGAAGCATCAGTGCCAGGGCCGGCAGCGGACGGCGGCGCAGCAGTCCGAGAGGCAGGACCGTGACCGCGGCCGCCGACACGAAGGGCAAGCCTGGGGAGTCGAAAGGCGTGCCGCGTGCCGCGAAGAACAGCACGAACGGGTAGGCGATCGCCCCACACCAGGCCAGAGCCGCCCGCGCGGCCGGCCGCAGGTGCCGGGACAGCAGGGGACGCGGCTTGGCGGACATGGGGCGATCGTAATCGCCTGACCAGCGGCGGAGCATTGGCCCGTGGGCGTACGCCCACGGGATACAAGCCCTCCCGCCAGTGCAGCCGACGGGCCGATGCCGGACGGGCACTCTCCCCGGCACCGTTGGCCGGGTGATCGAAGTCAACGAACTGACCAAGCGATATGGCAAGGCCACTGCCGTCAGCGGCCTGACCTTCACCGTGCGCCCCGGCCACGTCACCGGGTTCCTCGGCCCCAACGGCGCAGGCAAAAGCACCACACTGCGGATGCTCCTCGGCCTGACCGAACCCACCAGCGGCACCGCCACCATCGACGGTCACCCGTTCCGGGACCATCCGCGCGGCCTGCGCCACGCCGGTGCCCTGCTCGACGCCCATGACGTCCACGGCGGTCGCAGCGCGGTGGCCCATCTGTCCGCCCTGGCCCGCAGCAACGGTATTCCGCGGCGCCGGGTGGGCGAGGTCCTTGAGGAGGTAGGACTGGCTCCTGCGGGCAGGCGCCGCATCGGCGGGTTCTCCCTGGGCATGAAACAGCGGCTCGGCATCGCCGCGGCTCTGCTCGGGGACCCTCCGGTGCTGCTGTTCGACGAGCCGGTCAACGGCCTGGACCCGGAGGGCGTGCGATGGGTGCGCGGCCTGTTCCGGCGGCTGGCGGCCGAGGGGCGCACGGTGTTCGTCTCCAGCCACCTGATGAGCGAGATGCAGAACACCGCCGAGCACCTGATCGTCATCGGCCGGGGCGAGCTGATCGCCGACGAGAGCGTGGCGGAGTTCGCGGCCCGCGGCACCCGCCAGCGCGTGACCGTGCGGACGCCCGACCCCACCGCGCTGGCAGCCGTGCTCGAAGCCGAGGGCGCTTCGGTACAGCCGGACGACTCGGTCACCGACGCAGAGGAGTGGCTCACCGTGAGCGGCCTGAGCGCGGCCCGCATCGGGGAACTCGCCTCCCACCACCGCATCGTGCTCCTTGAGCTGGCCACCCGCACCGCCTCGCTGGAGGAGGCGTTCATGGAACTCACCGCCGACAGCGTCGAATACCTCGCAGGAGAATCCCGATGACCTCGACCACCACACAGCAGACGGGGGTCTCGACCGCCGTGCGCGCCGCCGAGCCCGGCGCCCGCTTCCGCGACCTCCTCGCCGCCGAGTGGATCAAGCTCTGGTCGCTGCGGTCCATTTCCTGGGCGTTCGGGGTCAGCGCGCTGGTCATCATCGCCATCAACATCAGCGCGGCCGTCGCGGACTACAGCAACTGGCCGGCCTACAACGAAGGGATCCGGGCCCTCTTCGTTCCCATCTGGGCCATGCGGGACGCCTTCACCATCGGCGCCTGCATGGTCCTGATACTCGCCACCGGCAGCATCGGCGCCCTCACGGTCGTCGGCGAGTACAGCACCGGACAGATCCGCACGACTTTTGCGGCAGTACCGGCCCGCCGATCGGTCGTAGCGGCCAAGATGACCGTCGTGACGGCAGTCATGCTCCTCTACGGCACGGTCGTCGCGGGCACCTCGTTCGGCGTGACACAGGCCATCCTGTCCGGTCGGGACATCGGCCTGTCCCTCGACTACCCCGGCGCGCTCCGCGCCGTCGCGGCATCCGCGCTGCTCGCTCCGGTGTGTGCGCTCGTCGGCATTGGCCTCGGCGCCCTCATCCGGCACACCGCAGCCACCCTCGTGACGTTCACCGGAATCCTTCTGCTGCTGCCGTTCCTCCTCAACGACCGCCACCGCTGGTCGTCCGCCATCCTTCACGCGCTGCCCCGCAGTGCGTGGGAACGACTGGTGCAGGTGGGCGACCCCTTCGGATCGGCCCCCTACCCGGCGACCATCAGCGGGTCATGGATCGTCTACGCGGCTTGGCCCCTCGCCGCAGCAGTCGTCGCTGTGGTCGCCGTCCGCCGGCACGATCTGTGAGCCCGCAGGGCCTGGCTGTCAAAGATGCACACCGGGCCATTGCAGCAGGCCCCCGGTCCGTACTCGCCGGGTGCCAGACGGGAGTGTGACGGCTCCGCCCCGCGCTCAGGCTTTCGGCCTGGTCGTGCCGCGCGGTGCAGGTCGAGGGGGCTGCGAGCCGGACGCCCTACGGGGGCCGGGCACCAGGGATGCCTCGGCGGCGAGGGCGAGGTGTGAGACTCCTTGTCGGAGCCGGTCAGGTCGCCGTCCTTGCCGTAGAACAGGTCGTGGTTGGCGGAGTTCCAGTTCTCCACGACCTGGAGCCCGTCGTTGGTCTCGCGCCGCAGGGTGCAGTGCCGCAGCACGCCCTCGATCATCGCGGCGACCTCGGAGGCCGAGCAGGACTTGAGCTGGCTGTAGACGCACAGCGACTTCTTCTCGACGTGCCAGTAGATCATCACGCCGGGCCCGCGGTAGCGCTGGTGCCACTCGGTCATGAAGTTCGAGCTCCAGGAGCCGAACTTCTTGGAGTCGCTCGCGCAGGCGGTGCCCTCGCCCCACCACGCCTGACCGCGGGCGGCGAAGGTGGCGTTGACCAGCCGCACCAGCGCCGCGCGCAGGTTGGTCCGGTTGACGAACAGGTGCCGTACGCGGCGCAGGACGGCCTCGCTCTCGCCGTGCTTGCCGGTGACCGCGACGCGCTTGATGCCCATGTTCGTCCCGAGCGCGAACAGCACCAGCAGCAGCCGGTGCCGCAGCACCGCCTTCGGGACCGTCTCCCTGGTGGCGACCGAGGTGAACTCGCCGGTGAAGCCGGTGGCGAACTCGGCCTCCCTGAGGATGTCGATCAGGTCGATGGTGCCCCAGCGGCGTTCGATCTCCGCCTTCAGCACGACGAGGTTCTCCGGCTCCTCCTGCTTGCCAAGCGGCGAGACCTTGATCCACGGCTCGCCATGTCTCTTGACGATGTCCACCCCGCCCGTAGTGCCCAGCTCCAGCGCCGTGCCGAAGCGGGTCAGGGCCTCGCGCAGCCTTTTCTCCAGGGCCTCGATGAACTTCTCCGGGTCCTGCGGCTGGCGGATCGCCGGGACCGGGTACGCGTCCCGGTGCCGTAGCCGGCGAGGGCCTCCGGGAGGCGGACCACGGCAGATGGCCCGCGTCCGAGGCGAGCACGGGGAAGCCGGGCTCCGGCATCCACAAGTCGCGATGGCAGCGGAAGCGGTCGCGCAGGTCGGTAGCGGTGGGTCGGCGGTGTCCGCGGTCTGTTCACGTTCCGGTGATCGGCGGAGATCTGGCCGGAACACCCGTCCTCGCGGGCGGGCCCCGGACCACCCGCCCGCGCGCCCCACCCCGCCTCGCGGGTGCATCGCGCGGCCGGTCCGGCCGGCGGTGCTCGTCGCGGCAGGTGGGCGGCGGGCCCGAGGTGGGGCCGGCCTCTCACGGAGGGGTCCGGATGCTGACATTCGGCCGCCTCAAACGGCGTGATTCTCGCCACCCCTGATAGGGCTTGCGCTCAGATGAGCGCCTCGCGGGCGACTGCACTTCTCCAAGGGGTGGCACTCAGTGCCACTGCTCGATCATTCATGAGGTGAACTCACATCTGAGATTTCTCCGCTCGTTTGAGCGTTTCGCAGGCTCTACGGGGGTAGTCAGTTCAAGGCTTGAACACGCCTCCTCCTCCCCCGCTACCGCTGAGTCACTTTCGATCTAGCGGCGGACGGGTGGTTACGGCCGCATGACGCGCAAGTGGACGTACCCAGGTGCCTTCGATCTGGGTATGTTCCTCGCCGTCAGGGCAGCCACCGAGTCCTCGAGGAGTCGAGACCCGTGTCGGAAAACAAAGATCCCCACGTAGCTCACACGAGTGAGACGACCGAGGGCCAGGACGTGAAGTTCGTCTACGACTTCACCGAGGGCAACAGGGACCTCAAGGACCTTCTCGGCGGGAAGGGCGCGAACCTCGCCGAGATGACCAACCTCGGGCTGCCCGTCCCCCCGGGCTTCACCATCACCACCGAGGCCTGCAAGACCTACCTCGACAGCGGCGAGGAGCCGGTCGAGCTGCGGGACGAGGTGAGCGCTCACCTCGACGCCCTCGAGAAGAAGATGGGCAAGAAGCTCGGCCAGGCCGACGACCCGCTGCTCGTCTCGGTCCGCTCGGGCGCCAAGTTCTCGATGCCCGGCATGATGGACACCGTCCTGAACATCGGGCTCTCCGACAAGTCCGTGACGGGCCTCGCCAAGCAGTCCGGCGACGACCGCTTCGCGTGGGACTCGTACCGCCGGCTCATCCAGATGTTCGGCAAGACCGTCCTCGGCGTCGACGGCGACCTCTTCGAGGACGCGCTGGAGAAGGCCAAGGAGGCCAAGAAGGTCGCGGTCGACACCGACCTGGAGGCCGCCGACCTCAAGAAGCTGGTCACCAAGTTCAAGAAGATCGTCAAGACGGAGGCCGGGCGGGACTTCCCGCAGGACCCGCGCGAGCAGATGGACCTCGCGATCCGTTCGGTCTTCGAGTCGTGGAACACCGACCGCGCCAAGCTCTACCGCCGCCAGGAGCGCATCCCCGGCGACCTCGGCACGGCCGTCAACATCTGCTCGATGGTCTTCGGCAACCTCGGCCCGGACTCCGGCACGGGCGTCGCGTTCACCCGCGACCCGGCCTCCGGCCACCAGGGCGTGTACGGCGACTACCTGCAGAACGCGCAGGGCGAGGACGTCGTCGCGGGCATCCGCAACACCGTGCCGCTCGCCGATCTGGAGCAGATCGACAAGAAGTCGTACGACCAGCTCATGCAGATCATGGAGACGCTCGAGACGCACTACAAGGACCTGTGCGACATCGAGTTCACCATCGAGCGCGGCCAGCTGTGGATGCTGCAGACCCGCGTCGGCAAGCGCACCGCCGGTGCCGCGTTCCGCATCGCGACGCAGCTCGTGGACCAGGGCCTGATCGACGAGGCCGAGGCGCTGCAGCGCGTCAACGGCGCGCAGCTCGCGCAGCTGATGTTCCCGCGCTTCGACGAGAGCGCCAAGGTCGAGCAGCTGGGCCGGGGCATCGCCGCGTCGCCGGGTGCCGCGGTCGGCAAGGCGGTCTTCGACTCGTACACCGCGATCAAGTGGTCGCGTTCGGGCGAGAAGGTCATCCTGATCCGCCGCGAGACCAACCCCGACGACCTCGACGGCATGATCGCGGCCGAGGGCATCCTGACCTCGCGCGGCGGCAAGACCTCGCACGCCGCCGTCGTGGCGCGCGGCATGGGCAAGACCTGTGTCTGCGGCGCCGAGGACCTGGAGGTCGACACCAAGCGCCGCCGGATGACGGTGGGCGACATCGTCGTCGAGGAGGGCGACGTCGTCTCCATCGACGGCTCGACCGGCAAGGTGTACCTCGGTGAGGTGCCGGTGGTCCCCTCCCCCGTCGTCGAGTACTTCGAGGGCCGCATGCACGCCGGCGCCGACGACGCCGACGAACTGGTCGCCGCCGTCCACCGGATCATGGCGTACGCGGACCGCGTGCGGCGCCTGCGGGTGCGCGCCAACGCGGACAACGCCGAGGACGCGCTGCGTGCCCGTCGCTTCGGCGCGCAGGGCATCGGCCTGTGCCGCACCGAGCACATGTTCCTCGGTGAGCGCCGCGAGATGGTGGAGCGGCTGATCCTCGCCGACGCGGACGAGGAGCGCGAGGACGCCCTGAAGGAGCTCCTGCCGCTGCAGAAGCGGGACTTCGTGGAGCTGTTCGAGGCGATGGACGGCCTGCCGGTCACCGTCCGCCTGCTCGACCCGCCGCTGCACGAGTTCCTGCCGGACATCACCGAGCTGTCCGTGCGGGTGGCGCTCGCCGAGTCCCGCAAGGACGCCAACGAGAACGACCTGCGCCTGCTCCAGGCCGTGCACCGCCTGCACGAGCAGAATCCGATGCTGGGCCTGCGCGGCGTCCGCCTCGGTCTGGTCATCCCCGGCCTGTTCACCATGCAGGTGCGGGCCATCGCGGAGGCCGCGGCCGAGCGCAAAACCGCCAAGGGCGACCCGCGTGCGGAGATCATGATTCCGCTCGTCGGCACGGTCCAGGAGCTGGAGATCGTCCGCGAGGAGGCCGAGCAGGTCATCGCGGAGGTCCAGGAGACGACCGGCGTCGAGCTGAAGCTGGCGCTCGGCACGATGATCGAGCTGCCGCGCGCCGCGCTGACGGCCGACCAGATCGCGGAGGCCGCCGAGTTCTTCTCCTTCGGCACCAACGACCTCACGCAGACCGTCTGGGGCTTCTCCCGTGACGACGTGGAGGCGAGCTTCTTCACCGCGTACCTGGAGAAGGGCATCTTCGGGGTCTCGCCCTTCGAGACCATCGACAAGGACGGCGTGGGCAAGCTCGTGCGCGACGCGGTCAAGGCGGGCCGTGAGACCCGCCCGGACCTGAAGCTCGGCGTCTGCGGCGAGCACGGCGGCGACCCGGAGTCCGTCCACTTCTTCCACGAGGTGGGCCTGGACTACGTCTCCTGCTCGCCGTTCCGTATCCCGGTGGCCCGGCTTGAGGCCGGCCGCGCGGCCTCCCACTCGGTGGGCAGCGACCACCGGTAGAGCTCCGGGGCCGACGCCGTGTCCCCGACCCTCATGACCGATGCGGCGTCGGCTCCGGTTCACGAAGAAGGGGCAGCACCCTGTGCGGGGGTGCTGCCCTTTCGTGTGGGCGGGCGGGTGTAGACCACGCCCGGAGGTGGGTCAGGTGAGTTCCGGCATCGTGGCCAGGGCGTGGCTCGACGACTCCACCATGTCCCGCACCATCTCGTCCGGGCGCCTGGGGGCGTGCGGGGCGAGGGGGTCGAGGCTCTTGCCGTCCGGTGCGCGGCGGGTGAGCGTGTCGGCGATGACCTGGCGCAGGTCGGGGAAGGCCGCACCCCGTTCCGGTTCGGGGCGGGCGGTGAGCGCTTCGGTGATCTCGGCGGCCTCTTCGGGGGCGCCGGTCGCCTCCAGGACGGCCCGTACGGAGACCGCCTCCACCTCCGCGAGGGTGGCGAGCCTGCGTTCGAGCGCGGCGTCCGGCAGGGCCTTGCGGGCCTTGGCGGCCTCCCGCAGATAGCGGTGCAGGAGCAGGTGGAGGGTGGCGCCCGGTGGTGGGGGCGCGGGGTCGAGCGCCTGGAGGACGGATGTCAGCCAGTCGGTCAGCCCCCGTCCGGCCAGGCCGAGTTCGGGCCAGGTGGTCGCGCGGAGCTGCTCGCCGAGGTAGTGGGCCCGTTCGAAGGCCTTGCGGCCCGGGGTCATGGGGTGGGGGGCGTCGACCGGCCCGTAGTGGTTCTCCAGGCCGGGGGCGCGCTGTTCCGCGAGGGTGCAGAAGAGCGACAGGTGGACGTATACGTGGAAGGCCGCAATGGTCCTGTGCGGGTCCCATCGGTTGGTTCCGTTGAGGCCCGGTGAATTCCACAGGGAAATCACCCTCTTCGCCTCGTCCGGAAGTCCGTGGTCGGTTTCCACGTCGCGCACCAGCAGGGAATGCGCGTGCCGGAAGTCGTAGAGCTTCTGGTGCAGGGATTCATGCAGCAGGTGCTCGGCGACCCACCATGGGTTCGTGAGAAGTCTCCGGTTCAGGAAGATGATTCCGGCCATTCGGAACTGGGACGTGGAGGATTTCCTCGCCCAGGCGCCGACACCCGGGGAAATACCGATCACATGGGTGTGGTGCAGGGCGCTGCGGGAGGTCTCGGGAAGGATTTCCCGGAGCAGCTCCGCCGCCTTGCGCACCATCGCGACTTCGGCGGGTCCCGGTGGGCACAGCTGGTCGGTGAACTCCCTGGCGACGAGCAGCCGGAAGGCCTGCCCGAAGGCGTCGTCGGGGCGCCGCGGGTCCCAGAACCAGGCCGGTCCCGCCGCCGGGTCGAGGCGGTGCGCTTCGGCGGCGCCCGCCTCGGACGGCCCGGCGGCGGTCTCGGCGTCGAGGTGGCGGGCGGTCGCCTCCAGGACCTCCTCGCAGAGCGCGAGGGGGAGCACGACCTCGGCGCCCGCCGTGACACGGGCCAGCGACTGCTGGATGGCGCAGCGGACGACGGGGTCGCCGAGCGCGCGGTACTCGCGGTGCAGGTCGGCGCCGTTGAGGGCGTCGAGGAGGCGCCGGGCGGCGGGCAGCCGGTCGGCGACCTTCTTCAGCCGGTGCAGATGCGCGCCCCGCATCTGTTCGTGCACATAGATGGCGTCGCCGAACGGTCGACCCTGCGACAGAACGGCGTCGAACTCGGTCATCTCTGCCATGAGAATCGACCTCTGCCCTGATTCGGTGCGCCGGCGGTCAGACCTCGGCGGCGTGGTCGTGGTCGTGGTCGTCCGGTAACTGCGGCTGGACCACGGCGCGCAGCGCGTCGTGCTGCGCCTGCATCTCCCTGGCCTCTTCTTCGGAGACCTCACGGCTGAACACGAGGGTCACGGCGGTGAGGGCCTGCGGGGTTTCCGAACCCTGTCCCTCAGGGGATTGCGATTTGCTCATGACGAGTCCTTCCCGACAGAAAGGTGGTGTGGAGACCTCTCTTCCGTGTCTCCTCGTGGGCAACGTACGAGCGGAATTGCGGGAGGTCAACGAGAGTGAGTGGCGTGCAATGCGGGCGGCCACCGGAATCAGCCACCGCACGGTAATGGCCAGAGCTCGTGTTTTCTGGGCCACCAGGGGCCGGTGTGCAGGGTGGTGCCGGCCGCGTACGGAAATACGCGCTTCCCCCTGCCGGGAAAACGCCACAAAGCACGCCACTTCCGGCGTCCGGCGCCCGCCCGGCGTCCGGCGCCGGCCGGAGATTTACGGCACGTTTGTGAAAGGCGGTCCCGGGTCCCGCTGAACTACCGTCCACGGAACTGCCGTCCGCACGACCGGGCGGGAAGAGCGGGAGCGAAAGGGGCGAGCGACATCATGACTCAATTCGATTTCACCCGGGACGGAAACGAACAGGCGCGAAAGTCCGCCGGCCGGAGCCGGGTCACCCTGACCTTCGACCATCCCCCGACCGCGGCCGAGCTTGAGCGGCTCCGGCGGAGCACCGACGCCGTGGACGCCGTGCGGGTGCCGCCCGGTGTCGCGCTGGCCCTGGACCGCGAACGGCGGCTGGAGTTCACCAAGTCCTCGGATCCCGGGGTCGGTTCGCTCCTTGCCGCGCTCGCCGCCTCGGTGCCCGTGGGCGGGCGGATCCTGGAGACGGGGACCGGGGCGGGGGTGGGCCTCGCCTGGATCGTGCACGGGCTCGGGGGCCGTACGGACGCGGAGGTGCTCAGCGTGGAGTTCGACCCCGCCCGGGCCGCGGCGGTACGGGCCTCCGGGCTGCCGCCGTGGGCGTCCGTCCTGGAGGGCGACGCCCTGGAACTCATCGGCGGGCAGGGCACGTTCGATCTCGTCTTCGCCGACACCCCGGCCGCCAAGGACAAGGGGCTCGACGGCGTCGTCGACGCGCTGCGGCCCGGCGGGACGCTCCTCATCGACGACATCGGCGACGCCACGCACCCCGCGGGCTACACCCGGATCACCGACCTGCGCGAGCGCCTCTTCGGCGATCCCCGGCTGGTCGTCGCCGAACTCACCTGCGCGACCGGGATGTTCCTCGCGACGCGACGCCGGTGACGCAGGGCCGGGAGACCGGTGACGCAGGCCGGGAGACCGGCCCCGGACGGCCCTCAGCCGCCCGACGTGTCCAGTTCCGCTTCCTCGCCCACGCCCGCGCAGTCGTAGGGGTCCTTGAGCCAGCCGTCCGGCAGGACCACGCGGTTGTTGCCCGACGTACGGCCGCGCGGGCCGTCCGCGCCCACCGGCCACGCCTGGTCGAGGTCCAGCTCGCCGAGCCCGTCCTCCAGTTCGGCGAGGGAGGAGGTGATCGCGAGGCGCTTGCGCATCTCCGAGCCGACCGCGAAGCCCTTCAGGTACCAGGCGACGTGCTTGCGGAAGTCGATGACGCCGCGCGCCTCGTCGCCGATCCACTCGCCGAGCAGGGCGGCGTGCCGCAGCATGACGCGGGAGACCTCGCGCAGGTCGGGGGCGGCCGGCGCGCCCGTACCCTCGAAGGCCGCCACCAGGTCGCCGAAGAGCCACGGCCGGCCGAGGCAGCCGCGGCCCACGACGACGCCGTCGCAACCGGTCTCGGCCATCATGCGGACCGCGTCGGCCGCCGACCAGATGTCGCCGTTGCCGAGCACCGGGATCTCGGGGACGTGCTCCTTGAGGCGGGCGATGGCGTCCCAGTCGGCGGTGCCGCCGTAGTGCTGGGCGGCGGTGCGGCCGTGCAGGGCAATGGCCGTCACGCCCTCCTCGACAGCGATGCGGCCCGCGTCGAGGAACGTGATGTGGTCGTCGTCGATGCCCTTGCGCATCTTCATGGTGACCGGCAGGTCGCCCGCGCCGCTCACGGCCTCGCGCAGGATCGCGCGGAGCAGGGGGCGCTTGTACGGGAGGGCGGAGCCGCCGCCCTTGCGGGTGACCTTGGGGACGGGGCAGCCGAAGTTCAGGTCGATGTGGTCGGCGAGGTCCTCTTCCGCGATCATGCGGACGGCCTTGCCGACGGTGGCCGGGTCGACGCCGTACAGCTGGATGGACCGGGGCTTCTCGGTCGCGTCGAAGTGGATCAGCTGCATGGTCTTCTCGTTGCGCTCCACCAGGGCGCGCGTGGTGATCATTTCGCTGACGAAGAGGCCCTTGCCGCCGCTGAACTCCCGGCAGAGCGTCCGGAACGGCGCGTTCGTGATGCCCGCCATGGGGGCGAGCACGACGGGCGGCTGCACGGTGTGCGGGCCGATCGACAGGGGCTGCGGCAGGGAGGGCATCGATGAACTCCGGAACGTATGACGGGACCCTTCATTGTCCCTCACTCGTCAGGTGGCGCTCCCGCCCTCCCCGCAGAGCTCCGCCAGGCGCTCCAGGCGCTCCTCCGTCGCGTCGTCGGCGGGGACGTAGGCGATGAGCCGGTGGGCCTGCGGCAGCGGGGCCATCCACAGCATGCGGTGTTCGAGCCTGAGCAGGCCCACGCGGGGGTGCTGGTAGCGCTTGACGTGCGGGGACATGGTGGCCACCTCGTGCCGCTCCCACAGCTCGCGGAACTCGGCGGAGACCCCGGCCAGCCGGTCGCGCAGCTCCTTCCAGGCCGGTTCGGCGCCGTGCTCGGTCATGGAGCCGCGGAACTTCGCGACGAGGTCGCGGAGCATCTCGTCGCGGTCGACGAAGGTCTCGCGCCAGCTCTCGCTGGTGGCCAGGAGCCACAGGCAGTTGCGGTCGCGCGGCGCCATCGCCTCGAAGTCGCCGAAGACGTGCGTCCAGGAGCGGTTGTGGGCGAGGACGTCGTAGCGGCCGTTCTGCACGGTGGCCGGGTAGGGGGCGAGGCGGCGCAGCAGCCGCCGTACCTCCGGGGAGAGCGCGGCGCACTCACCCTCCGGGCGCGGGTCGACGGCGCCGGCGAGCGCGAAGAGGTGGGCGCGCTCGCCGGGATCCATCAGGAGGGCCCGCGCGATGGCGTCGATGACCTGCGCGGACACCTTGATGGACCGGGCCTGCTCCAGCCACGTGTACCAGGTGACGCCCACGCAGGCGAGCTGCGCGACCTCCTCGCGGCGCAGCCCCGGCGTACGGCGGCGGGAACCGCGGGGCAGGCCGACCTGTTCGGGCGTGACGCGCTCACGGCGGCTGCGCAGGAACGCGGCGAGCTCCTGCCTGCGGATGTCGGCGCCGGTGTCCGGGGCCGTGGCGGGGCCGGTCGCGGGAATGGGGGCGGTGGCGAGGGTGGAGGCGGTCGTGGTGGTGGTCGCGGTCGTGGTCACGCGTCAAGGCTGCGCCATCGCGCAGCCTGTTTCCAGGTTCGCCTGGTACCAGGATAAGGAGACTCTGGTACCCCTCTGAGGACCGGACGACCGTCGTACGCATGACCCTTGCAACCGGTACCGGCACATCCGCCGCACCTCGGCGAGCACGGGGCGGGCCCTCCGGCCCCGCCGCCCTGACCTCCCTCGGACTGCTCACCGTCCTCCTCGGCGCCTCCCTCTCCAGCATCGACTTCTTCATCGTCAACGTCGCCCTGCCCAGCATCGAACGCGACCTGCACGCCTCCCCCGCCACCCTGGAGATGGTCGTCGCGGGGTACGCGGTGGCGTACGCGGTGCTCCTCGTCCTCGGCGGCCGGCTCGGCGACACCTACGGGCGCCGGAGACTCTTCCTGTGGGGCGTGGCCGCCTTCGGGCTGACCTCGCTGGCCTGCGGCCTCGCGCCCGGCGCGTGGTGGCTGGTGGGGGCGCGCGTGGCGCAGGGCGCCGCGTCCGCGCTGATGCTGCCGCAGGTGCTCGGCACCATCCACGCGACGACCAGGGGCGAGCGGCGGGCCAGGACCGTCGCCCTGTACGGCGCCGTCAGCGGCGTCGCGGGCCTGCTCGGCCAGGCACTCGGCGGCGCCCTGGTCGCCGCTGACCTCGGCGGCACCGGCTGGCGCGCGGTCTTCCTCGTCAACGTGCCGATCGCGGTCGCCGCCCTGGCCGTCGGCGTCCGCGCGGTGCCGGACAGCCGTGCCGAGCGGCCCGCGCGCAGCGACGTCCTCGGCACCGTCCTGTTCGCGGGCGCGCTGACCGCGCTGCTGCTGCCCCTGACGGAGGGCCGCGCGACGGGGTGGCCGCTGTGGTCCGTGCTCCTGCTGGTGGCGGCGCCCCTGCTCGGCTGGGCGTTCGGGGCCGTCGAGCGCCGTGCCGAGCTCGGCGGCGGCGCACCGCTGCTGCCCCCTTCGCTGCTGCGCGAGCCCGGTGTGCGCAGGAGCCTGGTGCTCGGCCTGCCGATCTTCATCGGGTTCAGCGGCTTCATGTTCGGTTTCGCGATCCTGTTGCAGCAGGGCCTCGGATACGGGGCGCTGAAGGCGGGCCTGACGGTGATCCCGATGGGGCTCACGCAGATTCCGGCGTCGATGCTCGTGCCGCGCCTGGTGCGCCGCTGGGGCACCCGGGCGATGACCCGGGCCGCCCTGGTGCACGCGGTGGGGCTCGCCGTGCTGGGTCTGACGGTGCTGTGGACGTCGTGGTCCGGGCTGAGCCCGTACGCGCTCGCGCCGGGGCTGCTGCTGTGCGGGGCGGGGCAGGGCGTGCAGCTCGCGCTGTACTACCGGGTCGCGCTCGCGGCCGTGCCCGCCGCGCGGGCGGGCGCGGGCGGCGGTCTCGCCGCGACGGTGCAGCAGTCGTGCCTGGCCGTGGGCGTGGCGACGGTCGGCTCGCTCTTCCTCGCGCTGGTGCCGGACCTCGGCATGCGGGACGCGTTCGTGGCCGCGCTCGGCGTCCAGCTGGCGGGTCTTCTCTGCCTGGCGCTGCTGAGCCTGCGGCTGCCGCGCGAGATGAGCGGCGCCGGAGAGCGCTGACCCGAGGTTCACGGAAGCGAGCCGTCCCGCCACGAGGTGCGCCCGGAGACGGCGAGGGCCTGAGGGGTACCGCCCACCAGGCGCCGGCTCCTGGCATCGGGTGACAGATGACGAATGACAGATATTGATTTCTGTCATTCGTCATGTCATCGTGGACGCATGCGCACTCTCACTCTCGGAACCACCGGCCCCCGCACCTCCGCCCTCGGCCTCGGCTGCATGGGCATGTCCGCGCTCTACGGAGAGGCGGACCGCGCCGAATCCATCGCGACCATCCACGCCGCCCTCGAAGCGGGCGTCACCCTCCTGGACACCGGCGACTTCTACGCCATGGGCCACAACGAACTCCTGATCGGCGAGGCCCTGCGCACCGCCCCGGCGGCCCGCCGCGAACAGGCGCTGACCAGCGTCAAGTTCGGCGCCCTGCGGGACCCGGACGGCGGCTGGTCGGGGTACGACGGGCGCCCGGCGGCCGTCAAGAACTTCGCCGCGTACTCGCTCCAGCGCCTCGGCGTCGACCACATCGACGTCTACCGCATCGCCCGCCTCGACCCCGACGTCCCCGTCGAGGAGACGGTCGGTGCCATCGCCGAGCTGGTCGAGAAGGGGTACGTGCGGCACATCGGCCTCTCCGAGGTCGGCGCCGACACGATCCGCCGGGCGGCGGCCACGGCGCCCGTCTCGGACCTCCAGATCGAGTACTCCCTGATCTCGCGCGGCATCGAGGCCCAGATCCTGCCGACCGTCGCCGAGCTCGGCATCGGCGTCACCGCGTACGGCGTGCTCTCGCGCGGCCTCATCTCCGGCCACTTCACCCGCGACCGGCAGCTGGCCGCGAACGACTTCCGTTCGATGAGCCCCCGCTTCCAGGGCGAGAACCTCGACCGCAACCTCGACCTGGTCGACGCCCTGCGGAAGATCGCCGACCAGAAGGGCGTCAGCGTCGCGCAGACCGCCATCGCCTGGGTGCTCGCCCAGGGCCCCCGCCACGGCGCGGCCATCGTGCCGCTGGTCGGCGCCCGGCGCCGGGACCGGCTCGACGAGGCGCTCGGCGCCCTCGACGTGACGCTCGACGACGCGGACCTGGCCGCGATCGAGGCGGCCGTGCCCGCCGGCGCGGCGGCCGGCGCGCGCTACCCCGAGGCGCAGATGGCACACCTCGACAGCGAGCACTGAGCCGGCCACGGGTACGGTCTATGCCATGGCAACCGCGGCTCCCCTGACCCCCGAGCGCATCCTCGAAGCGACCGAGGAGGTGCTGCGCCGGCATGGCGCGGCCAAGGCCACGGTCGTCGACGTGGCCCGCGCCCTCGGGGTGAGCCACGGCACGGTGTACCGCCACTTCCGCACCAAGGCGGAGCTGCGCGGCGCGGTCACCAAGCGGTGGCTGGACCGTACGTCGGTGGTGCTCGCGGACATCGTCACCGGTGCCGAGCCGCCCGAGGCGAAGCTCCGCCACTGGCTCGCGGGCCTCTTCGAGGCCAAGCAGCACAAGGCCGGTGACGATCCCGAACTCTTCGCCACCTACACGGTGCTGACCGAGGAGAACGGCGGCGTGGTGGACGACCACATCGCCGACCTCACCGGCCAGTTGACGGAGATCATCCGGGAGGGCGTGGCCGCGGGCGTCTTCGCCTCCGCCGACCCCGCCCTCTCGGCCCGCGCCGTCTTCGACGCCACGTCCCGCTTCCACGACCCGTGTTACGCCCCGCACTGGTCACGACCGGGCATCGGGGAGGCGTTCACCGCCGTGCTCGACCTGACGGTGCGGGGCCTGCGCGCCTAGGGCCGGTCGGTCGTCCGGGTCAGCCCGCGGTTGCGGGCGCCGCGCGGCGCATGAGCAGGTGTCCGCGCCGGAACCGCTCGCCCTCCCGCAGCATCCGGCCGATCTCCGTGAAGCCGGCCAGGCGCGCGAGTTCCGCGAGGCCGTCGACCGGCCAGCGGTATGCCGTCGTCACCTTGTGGTCGAACGGCGTGACCGGACCGCCCTCGGACTCGAAGAAGGCGAGCAGGAGGAGGCCGCCGGGCGCGAGCACCCGCCCGAACTCCTCGAAGTACGGCGGCAGTTCCTCCGGCGGCGTGTGGATGACGGAGTACCAGGACACCGCTCCGGCCAGTGTGCCGTCGGGCAGGTCGAGCGCGTCCATCGAGCCGACCTCGAACCGCAGCTGCGGGTAGGTCTCGCGGGCGATGCCGATCATCACGGGCGACAGGTCGACGCCGAAGACGTCCAGGCCCATCGAGTGCAGCAGCGCGGTCACGGGCCCCGGCCCGCAGCCCAGTTCGGCGACGGGTCCCCCGCTGCCGGCCCGCACGTGGTCGGCGAAGGCGGCGATCAACGCGCGGTCCAGGGAAGGGCCTTCGAGGTCGGTGCGGTCGAGTCCGGCGTACTGCACGGCGACGGCGTCGTAGGCGTCCGCCGTGGTGGCGAGGTGCGTCGCGCTGTTGTGCTTCGTGGTGAGGTGCTTCGGGGTGACGTGCTTCGTGGTGAGGTGCGTGGAGGTTTCGGTCACGGTCGAGCACCCTAGGACCCACCACTGACACCGGCCGCTACAGCCCCTCCCGCGTCGGCCGGTGCTCCACGTACTCGATCACCGTGCCGTCCCGGTGCCTCGCCGTGAAGCCCGAGCCCGTGGGGACCTCGATCAGCGGTTCGGTGATCTCCGCGCCCTCGGCCGCCAGGCGGTCCAGGTACGCGGTCGCCGAGTCGACGAGGAGCGTGCCGTGCGTCGCGCGGAAGGGCGCAAGGGTCTCCTCCGTGCCCTCGATCAGGAGGAAGGCGCCGACCGCGGCGAGGGC
The DNA here is from genome assembly GCF_055607265.1 of Streptomyces sp. NPDC037013. Classification (NCBI taxonomy): domain Bacteria; kingdom Bacillati; phylum Actinomycetota; class Actinomycetes; order Kitasatosporales; family Streptomycetaceae; genus Streptomyces; species Streptomyces sp. NPDC037013. The sequence continues at coordinate 447,909 of NZ_JBVJRV010000003.1, forward strand.
GAGGTTCTTCTCGGGATAGGTGAACCACATGTCGCGTTCCGTGCCGAGCAGCCGCTCGTACGAGGCGGCCAGCGCGTCCAGCGTGCCGGGGCCCGTGTAGACGCGGAGGAAGGGGCGCGGGGCGGGCAGGTGGGTGGAGTCGTTGTGGCGGCGCCACATCGCGGGGGTCTGAGTCATGCGGCCAGCCTCGTCCCGTACGACTGCCGTAGCCAGAGGGGTCTCTGTGGGGGTGAGTGCCGGTCATAGGCTGAGCGCATGGAACCCACGGAGACCGTCGGGACAGCGGAGACCACGAGTACCGCCACGAGGACCACCGCGGGGACCGCTTCCGGTGCCCTCCGTCGCGAGCTCGGCGGTTTCCTGCGTGCCCACCGTGAGCGCCTCGCCCCCGGCGACGTCGGGCTGCCGCCGACCGCCCGCCGCCGCGCGAAGGGGCTGCGCCGCGAGGAGGTCGCCGTCCTCGCCGGAGTCTCCGTGGCCTGGTACACGTGGCTCGAGCAGGGCCGCGTGGACACCTCGCGGCAGGTCCTGGACGCCGTCGCCCGCGCCCTGCGCCTAGACGACGCCTCCCACCGGCACGCGCTGGCCCTCGCCGGGTACGCCCCGGCGCCGGGCGGCGCGCGGACGGCGTACGACCCGGAGTTGCGAGCCGTGCTGGACAGTTGGCCGCACAGCCCGGCGCTGCTCCTCGGCCCGGCCCTCGACATCCTCGCCTGGAACCACGCCTACGCCACGCTGTGGCCCGATCCCGCGACGCTCCCCGAGGACCGCCGGAACCTGCTGCTCCTGCTCGTCGGCGACGAGCGGCACCAACGGCTGCTGCCCGGCTGGGAACCGGTCGCCATGGACCTGTACCGGCACCTGCGCACCCGCGCCGACCACCGTCCCGGGGCCGCGCCCTTCCGCCGCCTCACCGACCGGCTCCGGGCGGCACGCCCCGACCTGGCCGACTGGTGGGCCTGCCGCTCGGTCGGCGGCTTCCCCTCCCGCACCGTCACCCTCGCCCCTGCGGAGAGCGGCGGCCCGGCCCGCCCCTACGGCATGACCCTGCTGCTCGCCCCGCACCCGCAGGACGCCACCGTTCTCGTACTCACGCCCAAGAACACCTGAGGTGGTCCGCGCAGCGGGAAGCCCCCGGTTCCATGACCCGGAACCGGAGGCTTCCCGCGATGTCACTCCGCGAACGGATGGAGCTCAGCAGCCCACGAGGCGCGTGGCGAGGTAGCCCTCGATCTGGTCGAGGGAGACGCGCTCCTGCTTCATCGAGTCGCGCTCGCGCACCGTCACGGCGTTGTCGTCGAGGGTGTCGAAGTCGACCGTCACGCAGTACGGCGTGCCGATCTCGTCCTGGCGGCGGTAGCGGCGGCCGATGGCGCCCGCGTCGTCGAACTCGATGTTCCAGTTCTGCCGCAGGGCGGTGGCGAGGCCCTTCGCCTTCGGGGAGAGCTCGGGGTTGCGGGAGAGCGGCAGGACCGCGACCTTGACCGGGGCGATGCGGTGGTCGAAGCGCATGACCGTGCGCTTCTCCAGCTTGCCCTTGGCGTTGGGGGCCTCGTCCTCGATGTAGGAGTCGAGGAGGAAGGCGAGCATGGTGCGGCCGACGCCGGCCGCGGGCTCGATGACGTAGGGGGTCCAGCGCTCGCCGGCCTCCTGGTCGAAGTACGACAGGTCCTGGCCGGACGCCTTGGAGTGCGCGGTCAGGTCGTAGTCGGTGCGGTTGGCGACGCCTTCCAGCTCGCCCCACTCGCTGCCGCCGAACTGGAAGCGGTACTCGATGTCAGCGGTGCGCTTGGAGTAGTGGGAGAGCTTCTCCTTCGGGTGCTCGTACCACCGCATGTTCTCCTCGCGCAGGCCCAGGCCGGTGTACCAGTTCCAGCGCTGCTCCATCCAGTACTCCTGCCACTTCTCGTCCTCGCCCGGCTTGACGAAGAACTCCATCTCCATCTGCTCGAACTCGCGGGTGCGGAAGATGAAGTTGCCGGGCGTGATCTCGTTGCGGAAGGACTTGCCCATCTGCGCGATGCCGAAGGGCGGCTTGCGGCGCGAGGTCTGCTGGACCTGGCCGAAGTTGGTGAAGATGCCCTGCGCGGTCTCGGGGCGCAGGTAGGCGATGGAGCCGCTGTCCTGCGTGGGGCCGAGGTGGGTGGCGAGCATGCCGGAGAACTGCTTGGGCTCGGTGAACTGGCCCTTGGTGCCGCAGTTGGGGCAGTTGATGTCCGCGAGGCCGTTGGCCGGCGGGCGGTTGTGCTTGGCCTCGTAGGCCTCTTCCAGGTGGTCGGCGCGGTGGCGCTTGTGACAGGAGAGGCACTCGGTGAGCGGGTCGGAGAAGGTCGCGACGTGGCCGGAGGCCTGCCAGACCTCGCTCGCCAGGATCACCGACGAGTCGATGCCGACGACGTCCTCGCGGGAGGTGACCATGTAGCGCCACCACTGGCGCTTCAGGTTCTCCTTCAGCTCGACGCCGAGCGGACCGTAGTCCCAAGCGGCACGCTGGCCGCCGTAGATCTCACTGCAGGGGAAAACAAAGCCACGGCGCTTGCTCAGGCTGACGATGGTGTCGATCTTGTCGGCGGCCACGGTGCTCTCTTCATGACGACGGCGGGGGAAGCGGGTAACGCGCTTCGGGAGCGAATGCTTCAGGTTACCGGCGGCCTTACCCCCCTAATCAAATCGGTTCCGCTACGGGGACCGGCGCGGGGCCGGGGCCGGGTCCGGCACGGAGGCCTTGTTGACAATCGTTTCCACATTTGTTGAAAATGACTGTCATGAACGTACGACGCCTCATACCGGCCGCCGCCCTCGCCTCCGCCACGGTCCTCGGTCTCACCGCGCTGACCGCGTGCTCCTCCTCCGTCGCGGACGACAAGGACGGCAAGCTGGACGTGGTGGCGTCGTTCTACCCCATGCAGTACCTCGCGGAGCAGATCGGCGGCGACCACGTCTCCGTCACCAACCTCACCGAGCCCGGCCAGGAGCCGCACGACCTCGACGTCTCCGCCCAGCAGCGCGGACAGCTGGAGGAGTCCGACGTCGCCCTCTACCTCAAGGGCCTGCAGCCCGCCGTGGACGACGCGATCGGCCAGTCCGGCATCGGGACCAAGGTCGACGCCGCGACGCTCACCGACACCGAGAAGCACGGCAACGAGGTCGGCGGCCACGCCGACGAGCACGACCACGGCCACGACCACTCCCACGAGGGCGCCGACCCGCACATCTGGCTCGACCCGGTGAAGTACTCCGAGGTCGCCGAGGGCGTCGGCAAGGCCCTGGAGAAGGCCGACCCGGACCACGCCAAGACGTACGAGAAGAACACCGCGGCCCTCGTCAAGAAGCTCGGTGGCCTGAACAAGTCCTTCGAGGACGGCCTGAAGGACACCAGGTCCAAGGTCTTCATCACCACCCACGCCGCCTTCGGCTACCTCGCCGAGCGGTACGGCCTCACCGAGGAGGCCATCAGCGGCCTCGACCCGGAGGCCGAGCCCAGCGCCAAGCGCGTCAAGGACCTCCAGAAGATGGCAAAGGCCGACGGCGTCACCACCGTCTTCTACGAGACGCTCGTCAGCGACAAGACGGCGAAGACCCTCGCCAAGGACGCCGGCCTGAAGACCGATGTGCTCGACCCCGTCGAGGGCATCACCGGCAAGTCCAGGGGCAAGGACTACATCCAGGTCATGGAGTCCAACCTGAAGGCCCTGCAGAAGGCCCTGGGCGCCAAGTGACCCACTCCCCCGCGGCTACGGAGGCACCCGCCATGAGCAAGTCAGCCGGTCCCGGCGAAGGCGACGCCGTCATATCCCTGCACAAGGTGACGGCCGAGCTCGGCTCGCGCCCCGTGCTGCGCGGCATCGACCTCTCCGTGCGCCGCGGCGAGGTCGTCGCCCTGCTCGGCGCCAACGGCTCGGGCAAGTCCACCGCCGTCCGCACCGTCATCGGCCAGGTCCCCGTGACCAGCGGCGAGGTCGAGATCTTCGGCACCCCGCGCCGCCGCTTCCGCGACTGGGCCCGCGTCGGGTACGTCCCGCAGCGCACCACCGCCGCCGGCGGCGTCCCCGCCACGATCAACGAGGTCGTCACCTCCGGGCGGCTCTCGCGCACCCGCCTCGGGATCCTGCGCAAGGCCGACCGCGCGGCCGTCGCCGGCGCCATCGACGCGGTGGGCCTCGCCGACCGCGCCAAGGACTCCGTCAACGCCCTCTCCGGCGGCCAGCACCAGCGCGTCCTGATCGCCCGTGCCCTGGCCTCCGAGCCGGAGCTGCTGATCATGGACGAGCCGATGGCGGGCGTCGACCTCGCCAGCCAGGAGATCCTCGCCGACACCCTGCGCCACCAGGTGACCCGGGGCGCCTCCGTCCTCCTCGTCCTGCACGAACTCGGCCCGCTGGAGCCGCTGATCGACCGCGCCGTGGTCCTGCGCGACGGCTGCGTCCTGCACGACGGCCCGCCGCCGCGCGCCGTCGGCCAGCACGCCCTGCCCGGCCACGACCACGTCCACCCGCACACCGCCGACGCGGAACCGGTCCGTACCGGCCTGCTCACCTGAGGACCCCGGCGATGGAAATCCTTGAATACGCCTTCATGCAGCGGGCCCTGCTCGCCGCCGTCCTGGTCGGCATCACCGCGCCCGCCGTCGGCATCTACCTCGTCCAGCGCCGCCAGGCCCTGATGGGCGACGGCATCGGCCACGTGGCGATGACCGGCGTCGGCCTCGGCTTCCTGCTCTCGGCCTCGCCGGTGTGGATGGCGACGGCGGTCGCGATCATCGGCGCCGTGATCATGGAGCTGATCCGCTGGTACGGCAAGACGCGCGGCGACATCGCCCTCGCCATGCTCTTCTACGGCGGCATGGCGGGCGGCGTCATGTTCATCAACCTCGCCCCCGGCGGCTCCAACGCCAACCTCCAGTCGTACCTCTTCGGCTCGCTGTCGACCGTCTCCGAGGAGGACGTCACGGCGATCTGCCTGCTCGCCGCCTTCGTGGTCCTGGTCACGGTCGGCCTGCGCCGCCAGCTCTTCGCCGTCAGCCAGGACGAGGAGTTCGCGCGCGTGACCGGCCTGCCGGTGCGCGCCCTCAACCTGCTCACCGCCGTCACCGCGGCGGTCACCGTCACCGTCGCCATGCGGGTCGTCGGCCTGCTCCTGGTCTCCGCGCTGATGGTGGTGCCGGTCGCGGCCGCGCAGCAGCTCACCCGGAGCTTCGCGGCGACCTTCGTGATCTCGGTGGCCCTCGGCATCGCGACGACGCTCGGCGGCACCGTCACCTCGTACTACCAGGACGTCCCGCCCGGCGCGACGATCGTGCTGCTCACCATCGGCGCCTTCATCGTCCTGACGGTGCTCGCGACGCCGCTGGCCAGGCGCAGGGCGCGGGCCGCGGCCGCCGCGGCGGCGGCCGGGGAGCCCGCGGAGTGCTCGGTGCCGGCCCAGCCGGTGGCCAAGACCTGACCCGCGTCCGGGCCGACCTGGCACAATGGCCCGGCAGGCCCAGACCAGAGCGCAGACGCGAGGAGGCAACCGTGGGAGCCCCGGTTCGAGGCAGGTCGACCCGCCAGCGTGCGGCGGTGGCCGCGGCACTCGACGACGTGGACGAGTTCCGCAGTGCGCAGGAGCTGCACGACATGCTCAAGCACAAGGGCGACTCCGTCGGCCTGACCACGGTCTACCGCACCCTCCAGTCCCTCGCCGACGCCGGCGAGGTCGACGCGCTGCGCACCAGCGAGGGCGAGACGGTCTACCGCCGCTGCTCCACCGGCGACCACCACCACCATCTGGTCTGCCGCGTCTGCGGCAAGGCGGTGGAGGTCGAGGGCCCCGCGGTGGAGAAGTGGGCCGAGGCGATCGCCGCCGAGCACGGCTTCGTGAACGTGGCGCACACCGTGGAGATCTTCGGTACGTGCGCCGCCTGCGCGGCGGCCTGACCGGGCCCTGTGGGGGTACGGCATACCCCCACAGCCCCTGATCAACTGTTCGCGATCTGCTCCTCGTTGGGGATCGCGCCGCCGAAGCGGCGGTCCCGGCCCGCGTATTCGAGGCAGGCCCGCCACAGGTCGCGCCGGTCGAAGTCCGGCCACAGGACGTCCTGGAAGACCATCTCGGCGTAGGCGCTCTGCCAGAGCAGGTAGTTGGAGGTGCGCTGCTCGCCGCTCGGGCGCAGGAAGAGGTCGACGTCCGGCATGTCTGGGTAGTACAGGTACTTGGCGAAGGTCTTCTCGTTGATCTTGGACGGGTTGAGCCGGCCCGCCTTCACGTCCTCCGCGAGCGCCTGCGCGGCGTCGGCGATCTCGGCGCGGCCGCCGTAGTTCATGCAGAAGTACAGGGTCAGCCTGTCGTTGTCCTTGGTCTGCTCCTGGGAGATCTCCAGCTCCCTGGCGACCGACTTCCACAGCTTGGGCATCCGGCCCACCCAGCGCACCCGCACCCCGAGCTCGTCGAGCTGGTCGCGGGTCTTGCGGATGAAGTCGCGGTTGAAGTTCATCAGGAACTTCACCTCGTCCGGGGACCGCTTCCAGTTCTCCGTGGAGAAGGCGTACAGCGAGATCGCGCCGACACCCATCTCGATGCTGCCCTGCAGCACGTCGAGGACGCGCTCCGCGCCGACCTTGTGCCCCTCGGTGCGCGGCAGGCCGCGGTCCTTCGCCCAGCGGCCGTTGCCGTCCATGACGATCGCCACGTGCTGCGGGACGAGCTCACCGGGGATCTTCGGCGGCCGTGCGCCCGAGGGGTGGGGCTCGGGCAGTCTGTACTCACGGCGGGACCGTCCGAGGATTCCGCGTCGTGCCATGGTGGGCTCTCTCCTACCTAGCTGTCGTCCGCACGCGAGGGACTCACGTGCTCTTCTCTACGTACCGCAGGGACCGCAGTCCGCGCTCCAGGTGCCAGTGCAGGTAGGCGGAGACGAGCCCGCTGCCCTCCCTGGCGTGCCGTGCCTCGCACGCGTCCGCCGTCTCCCAGTCGCCGGTCAGCAGCGCGCCGAGCAGCGTGAGCGTCTCCGCCGACGGTACGACGCTGCCGGGCACCCGGCAGTCGACGCAGACCGAGCCGCCCGCCGCCACCGAGAAGAAGCGGTTGGGGCCCGGCATGCCGCACTTGGCGCAGGCGTCGAAGCTCGGCGCGTAGCCGTTCACGGCCAGGGAGCGCAGCAGGAACGCGTCGAGCACCAGGTGCGGCTCGTGCTCGCCCCTGGCCAGGACCCGCAGCGCGCCGACGAGCAGCAGGTACTGCTGCACCGCGGGCTCGCCCTCGTGGTCGGTGAACCGCTCGGCGGTCTCCAGCATGGCCGTCCCGGCGGTGTAGCGCGCGTAGTCCGTGACGATCCCGCCACCGTACGGGGCGATCGTCTCACTCTGCGTGCACAAGGGGAGGCCGCGGCCGACGAGTTCACTGCCGCGCGCGAAGAACTGCACGTCGACGTGGGAGAAGGGTTCGAGGCGCGCCCCGAACTTGGACTTCGTCCGCCGCACCCCCCGGGCCACCGCGCGTACGCGTCCGTGACCGCGCGTGAGCAGGGTGATGATCCGGTCCGCTTCCCCGAGCTTCTGGGTGCGCAGCACGATGCCGTCGTCGCGGAACAGACTCATGGACCCATTCTCGCGCACGGCGCCGGGACGACGGACCGGACACCGGTGTGGACCCCGGTTCGCCGCGTATGCCCTGTACCTCCTAGGCCGGGGCGGTAGCGTACGAAGACCCGCCCCGCCCGCCCCGGAGGACTCAGTGAGCGCACAGCCCGACGCCCCCTACGGGGCGCTGATCCCCATGCCCGAGCTGACCCCCGACGCGCTGCGCGTCGCCGTGTCCCGGATCGCGCCCAGCCGCATCCCGGCGCTCACCCAGCACCTTTTCGAAGCCACGACAAACGCCCAGCAGACGCAGAGCCTGGCTCCCTTGCAGGCGTTCGTCCACTCGTGGGCCGTCTTCGTGGCGATCGAGCGGCACCCGCAGCGTGCGGCCCGCCTCCGCGAACTGGAACGGCTGGTCGACACGGCGAAGCAGGACCCGGCGGACGCCATCGCCGAGATCCGCCGCATCCGGGACGAAGCCGAAGCGGAGGCCGGTCTGTGACCGACTGGTCCTGGGACTGGAACCCGAGCGAGGAGTACCTCACCGACGGAGTCCCGCCGGGCGTCGTCGCCGAGGTCGAGCGCCTTGCCACCGAGCTCGCCGCGCTCGGCCCGGAATCCGTCCGCATCGGCAGGCCGACCGACCGCGAGGGTGGCCTGCGCGAGTTCGACTTCCTCGGCGGACGAGGCTTCATCAACTTCCTGCCCGTGCCACGTCACGAGTGCGTCTACGTCTGCAACATCACCTGGTACGGCTGAGCGTCAAGGGACCTCGCCCCGGCTGCGGGCGTTCGCGTACGCCGTCGCCGCGCGCAGCCGTTCCGCGGTCGTCGCCGTGCGGACCGCCTCCGGGGCGCAGTCCCACTCCCGGCCCCCTCCGTAAGGGCGGAGCTGGACGTACGGCCCCTCGTGCCCCATCACCCGGCCCACCTGCCCGCTGCGGGTGTCGACCACGTACGCGCCCACGGGGAGGTCGATGTTCACGCCGGCCTCCTCAGCGCGGCGGCGCGCCGGGCCGCGGTCTCGGCGGAACACCCGCCCAATTCGATGCGCGAACAGGGCGCCTCGCGGGCGAGTGTCACCTGATCGATCCCCAATGAGGGCAGCGTAATTCCCGCCTGCGTGAGCGCGTCGCGCAATTCCTTCACGGCTTCCTCCGCATGTTCGATACATGCCTCTGCGTGATGCTTTCCATCCGCCTTCACGTGGGTCCCCTTTGCCGTCGGATTTCACTCTTCGCACCACTACGGTGACGGCTTGTGCCTACACTCGGCAGGAGTCTGTCCTCTACAACTGCGGGGCAGTGGAAGGCGGTTGGCCATGGCCAATGGTTCACGGCAGGCGGCTTGGGAGTTCTTCGGCGCGGAGCTGAAGAGGCGCCGGGAGGACGCGGGACTCAGCCAGTCGGCGCTGGGCACGAGGGTTTTCGTCTCCGGTGGATACATTGGCCAGTTCGAACAGGCAATTCGCAAACCGCAGTTGGACGTGGCGGAACGGATCGACGAGGTTCTGCGCACCGATGGCTTTTTCGAGCGGATGTGCCGGAAGCTGATCAAAGAAACCCGCTATGCGGAGTACTTCGCGCACGTGGCGGAGTTGGAGCGGCTCGCCACAGGGATCTGCGACTTCGCCCCGGCCGTGGTCCCGGGTCTGCTCCAGACCGCGGAGTACGCCCGTGCCGTATTCCTGGCCAGCCATCCGTTCGCCACCGATGAGTACGTAGAGGAACGTGTCAGCGCTCGCATGGAACGCGCGTCCATCCTCAGGGACGCGACGCGACCCACGTACTGGGCGATCCTGCATGAAACCACCTTGTGCACACCCGTCGGCGGCCCGGAGACGATGGTCCAGCAGCTGGAGCACATTGCCGCCACGGTGCGTGAGCGCCGGGCGATGGTGCAGGTGCTGCCGTTCTCGGCGGGGGCCTACCCCAGCATGGGCAAGATGCTGAAGCTCATGGAGTTCGACGACGCCCCGCCAACTGCCTATACAGAGGGCGTGCTTTCGGGGAATCTGCTGGACGACCCGGCAATGGTGAAGCAGATGTGGGCGGCATACGATCAGCTCAGGGCCGCCGCGTTGTCACCCGAGGCGTCCCTGGCCCTGATCGAGTCGGCGGCGGAGGACTACAGACAATGCGCGAGTTCGACCTGAGCAACGCCCGCTGGCGCAAGAGCACGTACAGCGGCGGCGACAGCGGCGAGTGCGTCGAGGTCGCATACGACTTCCCCGGCGCCGCCCGCTGGCGCAAGAGCAGCCACAGCAACGGCGAAGGCGGAAACTGCGTCGAGGTCGCCGACGGGGTCCCCGGGGTCGTGCCCGTGCGGGACAGCAAGGTCCCGCACGGCCCCACCCTGATCATCGGCGCCCCCGCCTGGCAGGCGTTCATCAGCGGCAACACCCAACGGAACGCCGCCCGGTGAGACCGCGCTACCCCCGAACAGGTCCCTGACACGGGGCGGTTGACCGAAGAAGCCGCCGGTGACCGGCCCGGCTCAGTAGCCGATCGTGAACCGGCGCTGCACGAACCGCGGCAGCTCCGCCTCGTCCACCAGTGCGACGGCGGCGTCCTCCACGGATATACGGCTGCGCCCGTCCGCGTCGAGCACCGGCTGGTCGCCGCCGAGGCGGAATCTGCCGGTGCGCGGCCCGGGGGCGATGTCCTCGGCGGGACTGAAGTACGTCCACAGCCGGTTGGAGACGCGCAGCACGTTCAACGCGTCCCGGTGGCCGCGCACCGCCGCCGCGTAGGACCGGGGCAGCCCGAGCCGGTCGAGGCTCTCGTACAGATGCTCGTCGGAGTCGGCGTGGACGAGGCCCGGTTCGACCTCCAGGCTGCCGGCCCCGCCGATCACGATCAGCCGGACCCGGGGCCGGCTGTCCAGCGCCTTCAGCAGCGCCCGTGCTGCGGTCACGAATACCGACGGGTCGGCGACCGAACGCTCCACCGTGGCGGCGAAGTCCGCGGCGGCGTTGCCGGGCTGGTAACCGCTGATCAGTACGTCCATACCGGGCAGGGCCGCGGCGATCCCCTCGGCGTCGAACACGTCGAGGCTCCGCCATGTGACGCCCGCCCGCTCCTCGCGAACCCGCGAGGCGTCACGGGTGAACGCCGTGACCCGGTGCCCCCGTTCGACGGCCTCCGTGACGACTCGGCTGCCGATGGTCCCGCTCGCTCCGATGACTCCGATGTGCATGGCTCTCCCCTTGTGGTGACGTGCGTCTTGTCCCGTCGTACGACAGTGATCGTGACGCCATGCGGAAACTATACGGCGTGAAGTTCGGATACACCGCACAGATTTGAAACGCTGTACGGTGACGGGGTGGAGAGCATGCCGACGGGACGTACCCAGGGGCGCCGCGAGCGCCTGCGCGCCGAGACGACGGCCGAGATCAAGAAGGTCGCCCTCGAACTGATGGCCTCCGGCGGGCCCGACGCCATCACCCTGCGGGCCATCGCCCGCGAGATGGGCATGACCGCCAACGCCATCTACGGCTACTTCGCCACCCGCGACGACCTGGTCACCGCGCTCATCAACGACGTCTACACCGCACTGGCCGACGCCGTGGACGCCGGCTGGGCCTCGGCCCAGGGCCCGGCCGACCGGATCCACGCGTGGGCGCACGCCTTCCGCGACTGGGCCCTGGCCAACCCCGAGGGCTTCCGTCTGATCTACGGCGACCCCGTCCCGGGCTACCGCACGCCGGACGGCGGCGCCGCGCCGCAGGCCGCCCACCGGGTCTGCACCGGCCTCGCCGGTCTCGCGGACGCCGCCTGGCCCCACGCCCACCACCTCTACGCGGGCAGCGAGTTCGACTGGACGGACTTCGACCCCGGCCTGCTCGCCAAGGTCCGCCCGGCCTACCCGGACCTCCCGCCCGCCGCCGTGGCCCTCGCGCTGCGCCTCTGGGGCCATCTGCACGGCCTGGTGTCCCTGGAGGTCTACGGCCACCTGCGCGGCCAGACCGTCAGCCCGGACAAGCTGTTCCGCGCGGAACTGACCGCGCTCGTGCGGTCGTTGGACCTCACGCGGGACTGACGGACCCGGTCCTGCGACCAGGCGACCTGGAGGGCCCCGCTTCCGTGCGCGTCGCCCGTGGCCCAAGATGCCCTCATGAAGAGTGACCTGTTCTCCAGCGACCACATGGCCCAGTCGGCGCACGCCCCCGGCATGACCCTCCAGAACGCCAAGTCCGTCAAGTACGCGGTGAACGGCGAGATGTTCGCCCGGCAGGGCGCGATGATCGCCTACCGCGGCAGTCTGCAGTTCGAGCGCAAGGGCCAGGGCGTCGGCGGCATGCTCAAGCGGGCCATGACCGGTGAGGGGCTGCCGCTGATGGCCGTGCGCGGCCAGGGCGAGGCGTGGTTCGCGCACGAGGCGCAGAACTGCTTCATCGTCGACATCGAGCCCGGCGACGTCCTCACGGTCAACGGCCGCAACGTCCTGTGTTTCGACGCGACCCTCTCGTACGAGATCAAGACCGTGAAGGGCGCGGGCATGACCGGCGGCGGCCTCTTCAACAGCGTCTTCACGGGGTCGGGCCGGCTGGGGCTGGTCTGCGAGGGCAACCCGCTGGTGATCCCCGTGTCGCCGCAGCAGCCGGTGTACGTGGACACCGACGCGGTGGTCGGCTGGACCGCGAACCTCGGCACGTCCCTGCACCGTTCGCAGTCCATCGGCTCGATGATCCGCGGCGGCTCGGGCGAGGCCGTGCAGTTGAAGCTGGAGGGCGAGGGGCACGTCATCGTGCGGCCGAGCGAGGCGACGCCGCAGAAGGCGCAGCAGCACTGAGCCGTACCGGAGAACCGGTCGAGGCAGAACCGGTCGAGGCACGGTAGAGGGGCGGTGGAGGGGCGACGGCCTGGGGGCGGGAACCGGCCGGGTGCGCGCGGCGCCGGTGGGCAGGCACGTCGGCGGAGCAAGTACCTTTCGTCTCATGGTTGTTGATCCGGGAGACGCCGGGGCGGGCGTGCGGCTGCGGCCGCCGCGCCATCCCCTGGACCGCCGGGCCGTCGCCTGGTGGCGCACCCAGCTGCTGCTGACGACGGCCGCGCCCGTGGCCGTCCTCGGCCTGCTCGGCGCGCTCATCGCGCCGGCCAGGTTCTGGCTCCTGCTGCCCGCCGCGCTCATCGCCGTGCCGGGGCTGCTCGCCGCGGCGCTGCTGCCGCTGTGGTGGTACAAGGTCCACCGCTGGGAGGTCACCGACGACGCGGTGTACGTGCGGACCGGCTTCTTCTGGACGGAGGGCCGGATCGCGCCGATGTCGCGGCTGCAGACCGTCGACACCATGCGGGGTCCGATCCAGCGGGTCTTCGGGCTGACCACCGTGACGGTCACCACGGCGTCCGCCCGGGGCGCGCTGAAGGTCAAGGGGCTCGACCACGCGGCCGCGGCCGCGCTCGCCGAGTGGCTCGCGCTGGTCACCCAGGCCACGCCGGGCGACGCGACGTGAGCGGGCTCGCCGAGTCCCCGGAGTGGTCGCCGCCCGCCCCCGGGGAGGCTCCCGGGGAGGAGGCGGCGGACCACGGCTGGCGGCGGCTCGACCGCCGTTCGCTGCTCGTCACCGTCCAGATGACCGGTGGCGTGGTGACCGCCGTCGGGGTGCCGGTCACGCTCAGCTTCCAGGGCTGGGTGCCGATGGGTCCTGTCCTGGTCTGGGCGGTGGGCCTGAGCCTGCTGCTCATCGCGAGCGGCATGGCCCTGGACGCCCTGCGGCTGCGCCACAGCCGCTACCGCATCGGGCCCGAACGCGCCGAGCTGCGCAGCGGCATCCTCTTCGTCAAACACCGCTCCCTGAGCCGCGAGCGCATACGCTCCGTCGACCTCGTCGCCCATCCGCTGCTCCGCCTGCTCGGCCTGGTCGAGGTCCGCATCGGCACCGGTGAGCAGAGCGCCGGCCAGGAGGCCACGCTCGAACTGCGGCCGGTGCGCAGGGCGGAGGGCGAACGGCTGCGGCGCGAACTCCTGAGCCGCGCGGCGCCCGGCGCCGGGGCGGAGACGGAGGGCACGCTCGCCGCCCTCGACCCCCGCTGGATCCGCTACGCCCCGCTCTCCTTCGTCACCTCCGCGGTCGCGGCCGCGGTGGGCGGCGCGGTGATGCAGGTCAGCGAGTGGTTCGGGGTGCAGGAAGAGCTCATCGAGTGGGTGGGCGACACCTTCCGCGGGATGTCGGTCGCGGGCATGGTGCTCGCCCTCGTCGTGGGGGCGCTGGCGGCCGGGTCGCTGGGGGCGCTGGGGCTCTGGGTCGAGATGTGGTGGAACTACCGCCTGGAGCGGGAGCCCGGCGGCACGCTGCGGGTGCGGCGCGGCCTGCTGACGGCCCGCTCCGTCTCGCTGGAGGAGGCCCGGCTGCGCGGCGTCGACCTGGTGGAGCCGCTCGGCCTGCGCCTGTCGGGCGCGGCCCGCGTGGACGCCGTCGCCACCGGCCTCTCCCGCCGCGACGAGGAGGACCAGGCGGGCCCGAGCACCCTGCTCCCGGCCGCGCCGCGGCGGCTGGCGGGCGAGGTGGCGGCGCGCGTCCTGCGGGAGCCGGTGACGCCGACCGCCGCACGGCTCACGGCCCACCCGAGGGCGGCGCTGGCCCGGCGGCTCCGCTGGGCGGTGGCGGCGGCGCTGACGCCCGCGCTGGTCCTGGCCGGGCTCGGCGCCCTCCTCGGCGTGCCGGTCCTGACCGGTCTGGGGGCGGGGTGCGCGGTGGTGCTCGTCCCCGTCGCCCTTGCGCTCGGCCGGGACGCGTACCGCAGCCTGGGGCACGCGGTCGCGGGCGACTACCTCGTCGTGCGCTCGGGGACGCTGCGCCGGTCCACGGTGGCCCTGCGGCGCGGCGGGGTGATCGGCTGGACCGTGAAGCAGTCCGTGCTCCAGCGCCGGGCGGGCCTGGTGACGGTGAGCGCGACGACGGCGGCGGGCGCCCAGGCGTACGCGGCGTACGACGTGGGCGAGGCGGCCGGCCTGGAGTTCGCGGAGCGTGCGGTGCCGGGGCTGCTCGGGCCGTTCCTGGAACGGCCCGGGCAGCCGGCCGGCGAACCGGCGGTGCCTCTCAGCTGACGGCGGCCCGCTGCTCGTACCCGACCAGGCGGACGCAGACCGTGAGGCCCTTGATCGCCTCGTCGAGCTCGGCGAGGCTCGGGTAGCTGGGGGCGATGCGGATGACCGCGTCGCGCGGGTCGTCGCCGTTCGGGTGCGTGGCACCGGCCGGGGTCAGCACGATGCCGGCCGCCGCGGCGCGCCGCACGACCTCCTTGGCGCAGCCGTCCGGGACCGTGAGGGTCACGAAGTAGCCGCCCTTGGGCGAGGTCCAGGTGGCGAGGCCGGTGGCGCCGAGTTCGGCTTCGAGGATCCGGGCGACCGTCTCGAACTTGGGCTGGAGCAGGGCGCGCTGGCGCTCCATGTGGGCCCGTACGCCGGCCTCGTCCTTGAGGAACATCACGTGCCGCAGCTGGTTGATCTTGTCGGGGCCGATCGACCGCTTCTGGTTGTTGTCCAGGAGCCACTTCACGTTGGCGGGCGACGAGCCGAAGAACGCCACGCCCGCGCCGGCCGCGGTGATCTTCGAGGTGGAGCCGAAGACGAACGCCCGGTCCTCGTGGCCGGCCTCGGCGCAGGCCGCGAGAAGGTCGGCGATCTCGGCGGGCTCGTCGGTGAGGTGGTGGACGGCGTACGCGTTGTCCCAGAAGATCCGGAAGTCGGGTGCCGCGGTGGGCATCGCGGCGAGCCGCGCCACGGTCTCGTCGCTGTAGACGACGCCGTCGGGGTTGCTGTACTTCGGCACGCACCAGATGCCCTTGATCGCGGGGTCCGCGGCGGCGAGCCGCTCGACCTCGTCCATGTCGGGCCCGTCCGCCGTCATCGGCACGGGGATCATGTCGATGCCGAACCGGCGGCAGAGCGAGAAGTGCCGGTCGTAGCCGGGGACCGGGCACAGGAACGCGATCCGCTCCTGGTCCGCCCAGCGGGACGTGGCGCCGGGGACCAGGCCGAGCAGGGCGTGCACGAGGCAGTCGTGCATCAGCTCCAGGCTGGAGTTGCCGAGCGCGAGCAGCTGGGCGGCGGGGACCTGGAGGGGCCCGGCGAAGATCTCCCGCAGCTCGGGCAGCCCCTGCAGCCCGCCGTAGTTGCGCACGTCCGTGCCGTCGGCGGCCGTGTACCGGCCGCCGGGCAGGCTCAGCAGTTCCTCGCTGAGGTCGAGCTGCTCGGGCGCCGGCTTGCCCCGGGTCAGATCGAGGGAGAGCCCGCGCCCGGCGAGGTCGTCGTAGTCCTTCCGGGCCTGCTCAAGCAGCCCGGCCAGGGCCTGGGTGTCGGGGCTCAGCTCGGTGGTCATGGTGGTGCCTCTCGCAGGTGCCGCTGTCGGTGGGTGGCGCCCGCCGAGGATACAAACCCGGCCGGATGCGGGGAGCGGGTGACCGCTTCGCGAGACCGCGGCGCCCGGTGGCCGGTATGGCGCGGCGTCCTGCGCGGGGGGCGGCAGAGGCGATGACCGGAACTCTTGACCGGCCTTCCGCGCCCTCCTATCGTCGCCACGCCGCCCACGACGTAGGACGTGGGACCTCTTAGTGAGGCCAGGGAGACACAGTGACCGGACCGACCTCTCGTACGGCGGGCTCCGCGGGCACACCCGACCGCCGCTCCTTCCTCAGGTACACCGGCGCGCTGGGCGCGGCCGCCGCCCTGCCGACCACCCTCTCCGCCTGCTCCTCAGGGCCGGAGTCCACCAACGAGACCGGGGGCGGTGGCCGGGGCGGCGACGCGACGCTCACCGCCGTCATCGGCTACGGCAACGACGGCAGCTGGGACCCCACCCAGACCGCGTCGGCCTTCGCGATGGCCGGCAACGAACACATCTACGAGGGGCTCCTCGGCACCGACCCGATCACCCGCGCCCCCTACCCGGCGCTCGCCACCGCCATCCCCGGCGATCTCACCGCGACCACCTGGAAGTTCACCCTGCGCCCCGGGGCCAAGTGGCACGACGGCAGGCCCGTCACCGCCGATGACGTCGTCTTCGTCTTCGACCGGATCCTCGACCCGAAGACCCAGACCCTCGCCAAGGGCTTCTTCGCGAGCTGGCTCAAGGAGGTCAGGAAGACCGACGCCACCTCCGTGGAACTGATCCTCAAATTCCCCTTCCCGGACGGCGCAGCCCGGCTCTCCCTCGCCAAGATCATGCCGAAGCACGTGTTCGGCGAGCCCGGCGCGTGGGACGAGGCGACCAAGGGGAAGGCGGTCGGCTCGGGACCGTACCGGCAGACGGCCCACCACCCGAAGTCGAACACGACCTTCGAGGCCTTCGACGACTACAACGGCCCGCGCAGGGCCGCGTTCAGGAAGATGAACTGGCTGACCATCGTGGACGCCGCGCCGCGCGTCGCGAAGATCTCCGGGGGCAGCGCGGACGCGCAGATCGCCGACAACATCCCGTACGCCAACATCGAGCAGCTCAAGAAGCACGGCATGACCGTCGAGGGCGGCGCCGGGATGAACAACCTCTTCCTGCTCTTCAACACCGCGCACCGGCCCTTCGACGACGTCCGCGTCCGCCAGGCCCTGCACTATGCCATCGACCGCGACAAGATGATCGAGGCCGCCCTGCGGGGCCACGGCAAGGCGTCGACCTCCTTCCTGGACGAGGCCAACCCCTCCTACCGGCCCGCGAAGACCGTGTACGGACACGACCCGGAGAAGGCCAGAAGGCTCCTGAAGGCGGCGGGCGTCGGGAAGCTGAAGGTCAACCTCATGGCGGTCAACGTGAGTTGGATCGTGGACTGCCTGCCGACCATCAAGGACGGCTGGGAGAAGGCCGGCGTCGAGGTCACCCTCGACCCGCAGGAGACCACCGCCGTCTTCACCAAGCTCGACCAGAAGAAGGACTTCCAGGTGGTCGCGGCCGCCTCCAACCCCAACCAGTTCGGGCTCGACGCCGACCTGATCATGCACTACAACTACGGCCCCCAGAACCTGTGGATGGGGTACGCGCGCTGGGCCGACGACGCCGTCGCGAAGAAGCTCTTCAAGGACATGGACCGGGCCACCCGCGAGCCGGAGGCGGGCCGCAAGAAGGCCATGGTCCAGGAGTACATCGACGTCATCGCGGAACAGGCCGTGCTCTACCCGGTCGTCCACAACGAGCTCATGACCGCCTGGGACCCGAAGAAGGTCACCGGCGTCAGGGCCCAGCCCTATCCGGGGATCAACCTGCTGCAGGCCAAGTGGGCCTGAACCCCGCCCGGTTCCCCGGCCAGTTCAGGAGTCGTACGCCGTGACCGCAGTCCTCGCCATCCTGGCCCGCCGCGTCGCCCTGCTCGTCCCGCTGCTGCTCGGCATCGTCCTGTTCGTGTTCCTGGTGATGCGCTTCTCCGACGTCGACCCGGCGTCCGCGTTCTTCCAGGGCGCCAACCCGACGCCCGGACAACTGCACCGGTTCCGCGAGGAGAACGGGCTCCTCGATCCGCTGCCCGTGCGCTACATCGCCTTTGTAGGGGACCTCCTCCACGGCGACATGGGCATCAGCGTCCTCAACCGCTCCCCCGTCGTCGACCAGGTCACCACCGCCCTGCCGCTCACCCTGCAACTCACCTTCCTCGGCCTCGGGATCGCCGTGGTCCTCTCCCTCGTCCTCGGCGTCACCGCCGCGATCCACCGGGACCGGCTCCCGGACCAGCTGATCCGCGTCGTCTCCCTGACCGGGGTCGCCGCGCCCGGCTTCTGGCTGGCGCTGCTGATGATCCAGTACCTGGCGGTGGACCTCGGCTGGTTCCCGACCGGCGGCTACATCAACCCCGCCGACTCCCTCACCGGCTGGCTGAGAACGATGACCCTGCCCGCCCTCGCGCTCTCCCTGCCGGTGGCGGCGGGCCTCACCCGCATCATCCGCACCGCCGTCGTCGAAGAGCTCGACAAGGACTACGTCCGCACGGCGATCGGCTGCGGCCTGCCCCCGGTGGTGGCCGTGGGCCGCAACGTCCTGCGCAACGCCCTCATCAACCCGCTCACCGTCCTCGGCCTGCGCGTCGGCTACCTGCTCGGCGGCGCCGTCGTCATCGAGACGATCTTCTCGCTGCCCGGCATGGGGAAGCTGATGATCGACGCCGTGAAGAACGGCGACCCGGCCGTCGTGCAGGGCGTCGTCATCACCACGGCCGTCGGATTCGTCGTCGTCAACCTCGTCATCGACATCCTGCACCTGCTGGTCAACCCGCGCCTGAGGGGGACGAGCCGGTGATCGCCTCCCGCAGGGCGCTGACCGAGCGCCTGGCCGTGCCCGGCCTCCGGCTCCGCCCGTGGCGCAAGCTGCCCGTGCCCTCCCGGATCGCGGTCGGCGTCATCGCAGTCGTCGCCCTCGTGGCGCTCCTCGCCCCGCTCATCGCCCCGCACGACCCGCTCGACCAGCGGCCCCAGGCCGACGGCACCGGCCACCCCTCCGGCGGCCACTGGATGGGCCAGGACAGCCTGGGCCGCGACATCCTCAGCCGGCTGATGTACGGGGCGCGCTGGTCGCTGGCGATCGGGCTCGGCGCCACACTGCTCGCCCTCGCCGTCGGTACCGTGATCGGCGCGGTCGCCGCGACCTCCCGCAAGGCCGTCGACGAGACGCTGATGCGCTGCCTCGACGTCGTCATGGCCTTCCCCGGCATCGCGCTCGCCGCCGTGCTCGTCGCGGTCTTCGGCGGCGGCATCACCGTGCTGATCTGCGCCATCGCCTTCCTGTTCACCCCGCCCGTCGCCCGGGTCGTACGCGCCAACGTGCTCGACCAGTACGGCGAGGACTACGTCGTCGCCGAACGCGTCATCGGCGCCCGCACCCCGCACATCCTCGTCCGCCACGTCGCCGTGAACTGCGCGGCGCCCGTCCTCGTCTTCTGCACGGTGCAGGTCGCCGAGGCCATCGTCTTCGAGGCCTCGCTCTCCTTCATCGGCGCCGGTGTCCGGCCGCCCGACCCGTCCTGGGGCAGCGTCATCGCCGACGGCAAGAACATGGTCCTGATCGGCGGCTGGTGGGCGACGGTCTTCCCCGGCCTCCTGATGCTGCTCACCGTCCTGGCCCTGAACATCCTCTCCGAGGGCGTGTCGGACGCGTGGGCGGCGCCCTCGGGGCGCGAGGCGCCGGGTGCGGCCCGCGCGCGGGACCGCCTGGAGACCCCCGAGCCCGGCAGCGGCCGGGTCACCGCCCTGCCCGGCCTGCCGGAGGCCGCCGCCCGGCTGCGCTCGCGCGCCCGCCCGCTGCCGGCCGGCGAACCGGTCCTGTCGGTCGCGGGGTTGACCGTGTCCTTCCCCCGGCGGCACGGCGGCACGGACATCGTCGACGGGATCGGCTTCGACGTACGGCCCGGTGAAGTCCTCGGCCTGGTGGGCGAGTCGGGGTGCGGCAAGTCGCTGACCGCGCTGACCGTGATGGGCCTCGAGCCCAAGGGCGCCCGGGTCGGCGGGCGCGTCACCTTCGACGGGCGGCAGCTCATCGGCCTGCCCCCGCGCGCCAGGCGCCGGCTGCTCGGCCACGACATGGCGATGATCTACCAGGACGCGCTGTCGTCCCTGAACCCCGCGATGACGGTCCGCGCCCAGCTCCGGCAGGTCGTCCGCAGAGGCGGCCGCCGCACCCCCGCCGAACTCCTCGACCTGGTCGGCCTGGACCCCGGACGCACCCTGCGCAGCTACCCGCACGAGCTCTCCGGCGGCCAGCGCCAGCGCGTCCTGATCGCCCTCGCGCTCTCCCGCGACCCGAAACTGGTCATCGCCGACGAGCCGACCACCGCGCTGGACGTCACCGTGCAGGCGCAGATCATCCAGCTGCTCCTGCGGCTGCGCGAGGAGCTCGGCTTCGCGCTGATCCTCGTCTCGCACGACCTGGCGCTCGTCGCCGACGTCACCGACCGGGTCGTGGTGATGTATGGCGGCCAGATCGTCGAGACGGGCGTCACCGCCGACCTGGTCGGGGCGCCCGCCCACCACTACACGCGCGGCCTGCTCGGCTCGGTGCTCTCCCTGGAGTCGGCGGCGCGGCGCCTCACCCAGATCAAGGGGGTCGTGCCGTCCCCGGCCGACTTCCCGCCGGGCTGCCGGTTCGCGGACCGGTGCCCCTTGGCGAGCGAGGTGTGCCGTACCCGGCCGCCCGAGCTGACGGGCGGCCGCACCCACGCGACGGCCTGCCACCACCCGGCGGGTGCCGGCGCGCCCGCGGAGACACCTCCGGGCGCGCGGGCCGCCGCGCGACCCGTCACGGACAAGGGTGAGCCGACATGACGACCCCCCTCGTGCACCTCGACGACGTGCACGTCGTCCACAAGGCGAGGTCGGGCGGCCTCTTCTCCCGGGACCACGTGTACGCCCTGACGGCGGCGGAGCTGTCCGTCGCCCCCGGCGAGACCGTCGGGATCGTCGGCGAATCGGGGTGCGGCAAGTCGACGCTCGCGAAGGTCCTCGTCGGCGCGCAGCCCCCCACCGCCGGCACGGTGTCGTTCCGCGGCCGCGACCTGTGGCGGATGAAACCGGCCGAACGCCGCGCCTCCGTCGGCACCCACACCGGCATGATCTTCCAGGACCCGTCGACCGCGCTGAACCGCAGGCTCACCGTCGGGCGGATACTCCGCGATCCGCTGGACATCCACCGGCGCGGCACCCGGGCCGCCCGTGAGGCGCGCGTACGGGAACTGATGGCGCTGGTCGGCCTGCCCGCCGCACTCGCCGACGGGCTCCCCGGGCAGCTCAGCGGCGGCCAGCGCCAGCGGGTGGCGATCGCCCGCGCCCTGGCCCTGGAACCCGCTCTCGTCGTCGCCGACGAACCGACGAGCGCCCTCGACGTCTCGGTGCGCGCCCAGATCCTCAACCTCCTCCTCGACCTGAAGGAGCGCCTCGGTCTCGCCCTGGTCTTCGTCTCCCACGACATCCAGACCGTACGCAGGATGAGCGACCGCGTCGTCACCATGTACCTGGGCCGGATCGTCGAGGAGTCGCCGGCCGGCGAGGCGCTCGACCGCGCCCGGCACCCGTACACGCGCGCCCTGTTCTCCGCGACGCCGGGGCTGCTCGACCCCATCGACCCCATCCCGCTGGCCGGGCCCGTGCCGTCGGCGACCCGGCCGCCGAGCGGCTGCCCGTTCCGCACCCGCTGCTGGAGGGCGGACGAGGTGTGCGCCGCCGCGATGCCGGAGGCCCGCCGTGCCGGCGCGGGACACCTGTTCCGCTGCCACCACCCCGTGGACGAGGGAGAGTCGGTCCACGACCTCGTCGCCCAGGCCGCCGCCACGGCCGCCGCCACCCCCAGGGAGCAGCCATGCCCGTCCCCGCCCCGCTGACCGGTGTCGTCCCGCCCGTCTGCACCCCGCTGACGCCGGACCGCGAGGTGGACACGGCCTCCCTCATCCGGCTCGTCGACCACCTGGTCGCGGGCGGCGTCGACGGCCTGTTCGTGCTCGGCTCGACCTCGGAGGCCGCCTATCTGACGGACCGGCAGCGCGCCCTCGTCGTCGACACGGTGGTGCGGCACGTGGCCGGTCAACTGCCCGTCCTCGCCGGGGCCATCGACATGACGACGCCGCGCGTCCTGGACCACGCGCGCGCCCTCGCCGTGGCGGGCGCCGACGCCGTCGTGGCGACCGCCCCGTTCTACGCGCGGACCCACCCGGCCGAGATCGCCCGCCACTTCCGACTGCTCGCGCGGGGCGCCGGGCTGCCGGTCTTCGCGTACGACATGCCGGTCTCGGTCCACACCAAGCTCGGCACGGAGCTGGTCCTCGAACTGGCCGGGGAAGGGGCACTGACCGGCCTGAAGGACTCCAGCGGCGACGAGGGCGCCTTCCGGCGCGTGGTCCTCGGCAAGCGGTCGCGGCCGGCGCTCGCGGAGTTCAGCGTGCTCACGGGGTCGGAGGTGACGGCCGACTCGGCGCTCGCGATGGGCGCGGACGGCGTGGTGCCCGGCCTCGGCAACGTGGACCCCGAGGGGTACGCGCGCCTTGTCCGCGCCTGCCGGGCGGGCGACTGGACGCGGGCGCGGGCCGAACAGGAGCGGCTGTGCGGCCTGTTCGGGATGGTCACGGCGGGCGATCCGGCACGGATGGGCGCCGGCTCGTCGGCACTCGGCGCATTCAAGGCGGCGCTGCACCTACGCGGAGTGATCACCTGCCCGGCCACGGCAGACCCACAGATCCCGCTGTCCCCGTCGGAAACGGAGCGGGTGGGCAAATACCTGGCGGCGGCGGGCTTGCTCTGACCCGGCACGCCCTGCGGCGCGGGCCGCGGTGTACGCACCGCGGCGGCAGGTGCCCGGTCAGGAGGTCACCGGGCCCGGGGGCCGCACCTCGCGAGGGACCCCCCGCGAAGAGGTCCCTCGCGAGGAGACTTTTCGGGCGCCCCGCGGTCCGCCGTCCTGCGGTGGTCGTCAGGAAGGCGTCCGCGCGGTCGCCAGGAGGCGTGTCACGTCGTCCGAGCAGATCGTCAGCGCACAGCCCGCCGTGGTGAGGACGTCCTTCTCCGCCGTGGTGTACGGGCCGTCGGCGAGGGCGATGCGGGCGCCCTTGAGGAGCAGGGCCTCGCGGCCGGCGGGGGCGAGGTGCGGGGCCAGCGGGCCGAGCGCCTCGTGGAGTTCGATGGCGAGGCCGGGGCCGCAGTCCGGCTCGGTGGCGCGCCCGGCGTCGGTGGCGAGCGCCTCGACGAGGGCGACGAGCTGCTCCTCGGTGCAGTCGTCGTACCCGGCGCCGTGCAGGGCGGCGACGGCCGTGTCCAGGGTGGAGCGCGAGGCGGTGCCGCCGGTGGACAGGACCGCGAGGACGATGGTGTGGATGGCGTCGCGGAGCATCGCGGAGAGCCGCGTGGTGGTGGGGTGGTCCAGGACGTCGGGGTCGAAGAGGTCCTGGCAGGCGGCGCACTGGATGACGGGCCCCCGGGTGCCGCGCGGCACGACGGGCAGGCCGAGCAGGACGAAGCGGCGCCGGCCCGTGAGCCGCTGGTAGTTGCGGTCGCCGCCGCAGGCCGGGCAGAAGAATTCGCCGTCGCCGACGGCGTCCCAGGCGGTGTGCATGCCGATCACGCGCCTGCACACCGCTCGCCCGCGCGAGACCGGCTTGGCGGGGATGCGGGTATTCCGGCCGTTCCGTCCCCGATCTGGCAGCACCACGCACCTCCGTAACTCCCCGGCTGCATTGCCGCGTTGGCGTGATGTTAGCCACATCCGTGATGCGACGTCAGCACCTCGTACCGGAGAGCGGGTCCGACATGGCCGGGAGACGACGCGGCCCCGCCCGCCGGATCGGCGGACGGGGCCGGGCGAAACCGTTCGGCGGACTAGCGTGCCGCGCGGTTGACGGCGGAGACGACGGCCTTCAGGGAGGCGCGGGTGGTGTTGGCGTCGATGCCGATGCCCCACAGCACCTTGTCGCCGATCGCGCACTCGATGTACGAGGCGGCCTGCGCGGACGCGCCCTCGCTCATCGTGTGCTCCTGGTAGTCCAGCAGGCGTACGTCGATGCCGATGCCCTGCAGCGCGTCGAAGAACGCGGAGATCGGGCCGTTGCCGGAGCCGGTCAGGACGGTGTCCGCACCGTCCAGGGTGGCCTCGACGGTCAGCGTGTCGACGCCGTCGGTGTCGGTCGTCGTCTGGCCGTTCTTGACCTGAATCCGACCCCAGGGGTTCGCCGGGTTCGGCAGGTACTCGTCCTGGAAGACGCTCCAGATCGCGGCCGGGGTGACCTCGCCGCCCTCGGCGTCCGTCTTCGCCTGGATGATCTTCGAGAACTCGATCTGCATGCGCCGGGGCAGGTCCAGCTTGTGGTCGTTCTGCAGGACGTACGCGATACCGCCCTTGCCGGACTGCGAGTTGACGCGGATGACGGCCTCGTAGGAGCGGCCGACGTCCTTGGGGTCGATGGGCAGGTACGGCACGGCCCACTCGACGTCGTCGACGGTCTTGCCCTGGCTCGCGGCCCGGGCCTCCAGCGCGTCGAAGCCCTTCTTGATGGCGTCCTGGTGGGAGCCGGAGAAGGCGGTGTAGACCAGGTCGCCCGCGTACGGGTGGCGGGGGTGGACCTCCATCTGCGTGCAGTACTCGTACACGCGGCGGACCTCGTCGATGTCCGAGAAGTCGATCTGCGGGTCGACGCCCTGCGAGAACAGGTTCATGCCCAGGGTGACCAGGTCGACGTTGCCGGTCCGCTCGCCCTGCCCGAACAGGCAGCCCTCGACGCGGTCGCCGCCGGCCATGACGGCCAGCTCGGCGGCGGCGACGGCGGTGCCGCGGTCGTTGTGCGGGTGGATGGAGAGGCAGACGTACTCGCGCCGGGACAGGTTGCGCGACATCCACTCGAAGCGGTCCGCGTGGGTGGAGGGCGTGGAGCGCTCCACGGTGGCGGGCAGGTTGAGGATGATCTCGCGGTCGGCGTCGGGCTGCCAGACGTCCATGACGCCCTCGCAGACCTCCAGTGCGAAGTCCAGCTCGGTGTCGGTGAAGATCTCGGGGCTGTACTGGTAACCGAAGGTCGTACGGTCGTCCAGCAGCTTGTCCGCGTACTCCATGACCAGGCGCGTGCCGTCGACGGCGATCTGCTTGACGGCGTCGCGCGAGCCGCGGAAGACGACGTCGCGCCAGACGGGCGCGGTCGCGTTGTACAGGTGGACCGTGGCGCGCCGGGCGCCCTTCAGGGACTCCACCGTGCGCTCGATGAGCTCCTCGCGCGCCTGCGTCAGGACGGAGATCGTCACGTCCTCGGGGATGGCGTCCTCGTCCTCGATGATCGAGCGCACGAAGTCGAAGTCGGTCTGGCCCGAGGAGGGGAAGCCGACCTCGATCTCCTTGTAGCCCATGCGTACGAGCAGGTCGAACATGGCGCGCTTGCGGGCCGGGGACATCGGGTCGATCAGCGCCTGGTTGCCGTCGCGCAGGTCGGTGGAGAGCCAGCGGGGGGCGACGGTGATCCGGTTGTCCGGCCAGGTGCGGTCGGGGATGGCGACCTGCTCGTACTGCCCGTACTTGTGGACCGGCATGGAGGTGGCGCGCTGGAAGTTCGGCATGGTGCGTGGGCTCCTCGGAGGGTGTCCGCTGGATCCTCGCCAGGGGTGGTCCTCTGGCGGAGGGACGGCCGACGGTCTTAGCGCAACACCGAACTCCGCGGGGAGGGGGTCGGCCTCGACTACAGGCCCTCGCCGCGGCAGCTAAGAAGGAGCAGCCCGAATCGCATGATGTGCCGCAGCCTAGCCGAGCCGCGCGTGACGCGCGGGCCCGTATCAGTATGCGGGATCACCGGCAGGTAACGGCTATGCCGTGATCAATACCTCTATTTCACTAATCCTGGTTGCAGGTAGTGACAGCGGCATGACCCAGTGCCACATTGCACGCCATGACCGCCAACCCGGCAGGCTTCGAGCCTGTCTTCTGCACCATCGTGCCGCCCCACGTCCTGGACCGGCTGGCCCAGAACCAGGACCCCGCGCTCGCCACGCCCGCCCGCCGCACCCTGCAGCGCGACGCCTTCGAGCGCACCCAGCGCCGTCTGACGACCGTCGTCGGCGCCCCCACCGTCGCCGTGCCGAAGGAGGCCGCGGCCGGCAAGCCGCACCGCACCATCTACGACGCCAGGCACCGCACGGAGCTGCCCGGCCGCAAGGTCCGCTGCGAGGGCGACAAGCCGACCAAGGACGCCACCGTCAACCGCGCGTACGCGGGCCTCGGCGCCACCTTCGAGCTGTACCTGAAGTCGTACGAGCGCAACTCGATCGACGGCAACGGCCTGCCGCTGAACGCCACCGTCCACTACGACGAGGACTACGGGAACGCCTTCTGGAACGGCGAACAGATGGTGTTCGGCGACGGTGACGGCGAGATCTTCCTCGACTTCACCATCCCCGTCGACGTCATCGGCCACGAGCTGACCCACGGCGTCACGCAGTACACGGCCAACCTGACGTACTTCGGCCAGCCGGGCGCCCTCAACGAGTCGATGTCGGACGTCTTCGGCTCGATGATCAAGCAGTACTCGCTGGGCCAGACCACCGCCGAGGCCGACTGGCTGATCGGCGCCGGGCTGCTCGCCCCGCGCGTCACCGGCACGGCGCTGCGCTCCATGAAGGAGCCGGGCACCGCCTACGACGACGACGTGCTCGGCAAGGACCCGCAGCCGGCCGACATGGACTCCTACGTCAGGACGGGCCGCGACAACGGCGGCGTGCACATCAACTCCGGCATCCCCAACCGCGCGTTCTACCTGGTCGCCGACGCCCTCGGCGGTCACTCGTGGGAGCGGGCCGGACAGATCTGGTACGCCGTGCTGACCGGTGGCGAGCTGGCGCAGGACGCCTCGTTCAGCGACTTCGCCAAGCTGACGGTCGCCGCCGCCCGCCAGAAGTTCGGCGACGGGGACGAGCTGAAGGCCGTCGTCGACGCGTGGTCCACGGTCAAGGTGCCGGCCACGGACGGCTGACGGCGCGCTACCGGCCGCCTCTCCCGTGGAGTAGACAGGAGCCATGCGTATCCAGGTGAAGCGGACCGGAGGATTCGCGGGCATCGACCGGCATGCCGAGGTGGACACCTCGCAGCTGGCCGATGCCCCGGAGTGGCGGGCCCTGGCCGAACAGGCCCTGGCCGACGGCAGGAGCGCCCCGCCCATCGGGGTGCCCGACGGGTTTAACTACCAGCTGACGGTGGACGGGCGGACGGTGTACTGCTCGGATCCGCGGCTGACCGAGCCGCAGCGGAAGCTGATCTCGCGGGTGCTGAAGGAGGGCGCGTAGGGGCGGGAAAGGCGGCCGTCGGCCCACCCTTGAGAAAACCTGAGCGTTGTTCATCTTTCTGCCGCACGCCCATTGACTTCCGTACTCGCCGGTACGGAGGATCCCGCCCATGGCAGCGAGTGCGGCGACACCGGCGAGAGAACCCGTTCCCCCGTTCCCCCGCGACTTCCTGTGGGGCGTCTCCACATCGGCCCACCAGATCGAGGGCGCCGTCGACGAGCGCGGCCCCTCGGTCTGGGACGCCTTCACGGCCGTACCCGGAAACGTGAAGGACGGCACCACCGCCGCCGTCGCCTGCGACCACTACCACCGCTACCGCGAGGACGTGGCGCTCGTCCGCGGGCTCGGCGTGGACGCCTACCGCTTCTCGGTCTCCTGGCCGCGCGTGCTGCCCACCGGCGCGGGCCCGGTCAACCCGGCGGGCCTCGACTTCTACGACCGGCTCGTCGACGAGCTGTGCGCCGCGGGTGTACGCCCCGTCCCCACCCTCTTCCACTGGGACACCCCGCTGGCCGTCCAGGAGAAGGGCGGCTGGCTGGAGCGGCGGACCGCCGAACTCTTCGCGGAGTACACCGCCGTGGTGGCGGGCCGCATCGGCGACCGCGTCACGAAGTGGATCACCCTCAACGAACCGGCCGAACACACCCTGCTCGGCCACGCGCTCGGCCAGCACGCCCCCGGCGAACGGCTCCTCTTCGACGCGCTGCCCGCCGCCCACCACCAGCTCCTCGCCCACGGCCTCGCCGTACGGGCGCTGCGCGCGGCCGGCGCCCGCGACATCGGCATCGCCAACTCGCACGGCCCGACCTGGCCCGCCTCGGCCGCCGCCGACGACCTGGCCGCCGCCGACCTCTACGACCTGCTCCTCAACCGTCTCTTCGCGGACCCCCTGCTCCTCGGCCGCTACCCCGAGGGCATGGAGGAGCTGATGGGCGCGGCCGACCTCGACGCCGACCTGCGGACGATCGCGGAGCCGCTCGACTGGTACGGCATCAACTTCTACCAGCCGACCCGGGTCGGGGCGCCGCTCCCCGAGGGCACCGCCACCGACTTCGCCGGCGTCACGCTCCCGCCCGAACTCCCCTTCTCCCCGCGGGAGATCGAGGGGTACCCGGTCACGGACTTCGGCTGGCCGGTCGTCCCCGACGCACTCACCGACCTGCTCACCTCCTTCCGCGACCGCTACGGCGACCGCCTCCCGCCCCTCGTCATCACCGAGAACGGCTGCTCGTACGAGGGCCTGGACGACCAGGAGCGCATCACCTATCTGGACGGCCATCTGCGGGCCCTGCACCGGGCGTTGGAGGCGGGCGTGGACGTGCGCGGCTACTTCGTCTGGTCCCTGATCGACAACTTCGAGTGGGCGGAGGGCCACCGGCAGCGGTTCGGTCTCGTCCACGTCGACCACACCACCCAGGAACGGACCCCGAAGGCGTCGTACCACTGGCTGCGCGAGGTGCTGCGGGCGCGGCGGCCATGACCTCCGCCGCGCTGCGGGAGCCGACCGAGCGGGTCGGCCGCGGCTGGACCGCCACGCTCTCGGTGGCCAACGGCGCCATCTGGGTGGGCTGGTACGGGCCGCTGCAGATCCTGCTCGCCCGGCAGGCGCAGGAGCTGGCCCCGGCGGGCACCTCCAAGGAGACGGCGCTCGCCTGGGTGACCGGGGCAGGCGCGGTCGTCTCGCTCGCCGCGAACCCGCTGTCCGGCGCGGCCTCGGACCGCACCACGTCCCGGTGGGGCCGGCGCACCCCGTGGATCGTGGCCGGCACGGCGGGCGGCGCCGCCGCGCTGCTGCTGCTCTCCGCCGCGGGCTCCGTGTGGTCGCTGGCGGCCGGCTGGTGCCTGGTCCAGCTCACCCTGAACGCCGCCTTCGCCGCGCTCACCGCCGCCGTGCCGGACCGCGTGCCGCGTCCGCAGCGGGGCGCGGTGGGCGGCTGGCTCGGGGCGGCGCAGCTGCTCGGCGTGGTCGCCGGCACGGGGCTGGCGACGGCGGCGGGCGGCACGGTCGCGGGGTACGCGGCCTGCGCCCTGTTCACCGTGGCGGGCGTGGCGCCCCACGTCGTACGCCACCGCGACCTGCGCCTGGCCGCCGCCGACCGGCCGCCGTGGAACCGGCGGGAGTTCGCGGCCGGGTTCTGGCTCAGCCCGCGCCGCCACCCGGACCTCGCCGTGGCCTGGCTGACCCGGTTCCTGATCAACGTCGGCAACTCGGTGGTCCTGCTCTACCTGCTGTACTTCCTGCGCGACGGCCTGGAGTACGCCGACCCCGAGCGGGGCGTCCTCGTGCTGACCGCCGTGAACGGCGCGACGATGCTGGCCACGGTCGTGGTGGGCGGGGCCTGGTCGGACCGGGTGGGGCGCCGCAAGCCGTTCGTGATCTGGTCGGGGGTGCTGATGGCGGCGGCGACGGGGCTGCTCGCCCTCTGGCAGACCTGGCCGGGGACGGTCGCCGCGGCCGCGCTGCTCGGCATCGGCTTCGGCGTCTTCACCTCGGTGGACTTCGCCCTGATGACGGACGTCCTGCCGACGGCCATGGACCGCGGCAAGGATCTCGGCGTCATCAACATCGCCAACTCCCTGCCCCAGGTGGCGGCACCGGCGATGGCGGCCCCGATCGTGACGTATCTGGGCGGCTACCGGGTGCTGTACCTGACGGCGGCGGTGATCGGC
This sequence comes from Streptomyces sp. NPDC037013, assembly GCF_055607265.1. Lineage (NCBI taxonomy): Bacteria > Bacillati > Actinomycetota > Actinomycetes > Kitasatosporales > Streptomycetaceae > Streptomyces > Streptomyces sp. NPDC037013. Next base: position 477,847 of record NZ_JBVJRV010000003.1, read on the forward strand.
CTCGCGGGAGCGGCGCTCGTGACGCGGATCAGGGGCGTGGAGTGAGAGCGGGTGCGCCCGGCGGGCCGGGACCCCGGGCGTCGGAGGCGGCGGGGCGCAGCGGTGAACCCCCGTCCCGCCGCTGCGCCCGCGTCGTCCCCGGCCCGATCCGGCCGTCCTGGCCAACCGCGCCGGGCCCTCCCGCATTCCCGGAAACGGCCAACTTCCGCCCCGGGAACGGGACATGGCCGGTGGCCGCGCGGGCGGCGGATGCCCGGGGGCGGGGCTAGAAGCCGAGTTTCCGCAGCTGGCGGGGGTCCCGCTGCCAGTCCTTGGCGACCTTCACGTGCAGGTCGAGGAAGACGGGCGTGCCGAGCAGCGCCTCGATCTGCTTGCGGGACTTGATGCCGACGTCCTTCAGGCGCTTGCCCTTCGGGCCGATGATGATGCCCTTCTGGCTGGGCCGCTCGATGTAGACGAAGGCGTGGATGTCGAGCAGCGGTTTGTCGGCGGGCCGGTCCTCGCGCGGCAGCATCTCCTCCACCACGACCGCGATGGAGTGCGGCAGCTCGTCGCGCACGCCCTCCAGGGCGGCCTCGCGGATCAGCTCGGCGACCATGACCTGCTCGGGCTCGTCGGTGAGGTCGCCCTCGGGGTAGAGCGCGGGGCCCTCGGGCAGCAGCGGCACGAGGAGGTCGGCGAGGAGCCCGACCTGCTCGTCGCCGACGGCCGAGACGGGCACGATCTCCGCCCACTCGAAGCCCAGCTCCTTGCCGAGCTGGTCGACGGCGATGAGCTGCTCGGCGAGCGTCTTGCTGTCGACGAGGTCCGTCTTGGTGATGATCGCGATCTTCGGCGTCTTCTTGATGGAGGCGAGCTCCTTGGCGATGAAGCGGTCGCCGGGGCCGAGCTTCTCGTTCGCGGGCAGGCAGAAGCCGATCACGTCGACCTCGGCCCACGTCGCGCGCACCACGTCGTTCAGCCGCTCGCCGAGCAGCGTGCGCGGCTTGTGCAGTCCCGGGGTGTCCACCAGGATCAGCTGGGCGTCGGGGCGGTGCACGATGCCGCGCACGGTGTGGCGCGTGGTCTGCGGCCGGTTGGAGGTGATCGCCACCTTCTGGCCGACCAGAGCGTTCGTGAGGGTGGACTTGCCCGCGTTGGGGCGGCCGACGAAGCAGGCGAAGCCGGCGCGGTGGACGGCCTCGGACGGCTCGGCTGATGACGGGGTACGAACGCTCATGGCGCCCATTGTCCCTGATCCCGGGAGCCGCGCCGCACCGCCCGGCCCGCGGAGGGCCGCCGTACGGGGCGCGGACCCGTCCCGTGAGCCCCCGGAAACGGCCCGGCAACACGAAACACGGCCGAAACCCGCGGTTGCCCGATACGAAACGCGCGCCCGTGACGCTCTCCCCCCATGACGACCTTCGCCGCCCCCCACCTCGACACGGGCGACACCGCCTGGCTGCTCGCGGCCACCGCGCTCGTCCTGCTGATGACGCCGGGCCTCGCCCTGTTCTACGGCGGCATGGTCCGCACGAAGAGCGTCCTCAACATGCTGCTCATGTCCTTCGTCTCGATCGCGCTCGTCACCGTGGTGTGGCTGGTCGCCGGGTACTCGCTTGCCTTCGGGGACGACGTCTTCGCGGGCCTGATCGGCGGCACCGACCACCTCGGCATGGCGGGCATCGGGCCCGGCACCCTCACCGGCACCGTCCCCACCCTCCTCTTCGGCACCTTCCAGCTGACCTTCGCGGTCATCACCGCCGCGCTGATCAGCGGCGCGATCGCCGACCGCACCAGGTTCGCGGCCTGGCTGGTCTTCGTACCCGTCTGGACCCTGCTCGTATACGTTCCCGTCGCCCACTGGGTGTGGGGCCCGGACGGCTGGATCGCGCGGGACCTGGGCGCGCTCGACTTCGCGGGCGGCCTGGTCGTGGAGATCGCTTCCGGCGCGTCCGGCCTGGCCCTGTGCCTGGTGCTCGGCCCGCGCATCGGCTTCCGGCAGGAGGCGATGCGTCCGCACAACCTCCCCATGGTCCTGATGGGCGCGGGCCTGCTCTGGTTCGGCTGGCTCGGCTTCAACGGCGGCTCGGCCCTCGGCGCCAACGGCCTCGCCGCGGCGTCCCTGCTCAACACCCTGCTGGCCGGCTGCACGGGGCTGCTCGGCTGGCTCTTCGTGGAACAGCGGCGCGACGGCCACCCCACTACGTTCGGCGCGGCGTCCGGCGCGGTGGCGGGACTGGTCGCGATCACCCCGTCGTGCGGGGTGGTCGGCATCCCCGGCGCCGCGGTCATCGGCCTCGCGGCCGGCGTCGTCTGCTCGTACGCGGTCGCGTGGAAGTTCCGCCTCGGCTACGACGACTCCCTCGACGTCGTCGGCGTGCACCTGGTCGGCGGTGTGGTCGGCACGCTCCTGATCGGCCTGTTCGCGACGGCCACGATGACGGACGGCGCCGAGGGCCTGTTCTACGGCGGGGGCGCGGCCCAGCTGGGCAAGCAGGCGGTGGCGGTCGCGGCGGTGGCCGCGTACACGTTCGCCGTCACGTACGGCATCGGGAAGGCCGTCGACAAGCTGATGGGGTTCCGGGCGTCGGCCGAGGACGAGCGGACGGGCCTGGACCAGACACAGCACGCGGAGAGCGCCTACGATCACGGCGTCCTGGTGGGCCCCGTGGGCTCCGCCTCCGTGAAGAAGGGGAGCCACGTCGCATGAAGCTGATCACCGCGGTCATCAAGCCGTTCCGCCTCGACGAGGTGAAGACGGCGCTCCAGGAGCTCGGCGTGGACGGCCTGACGGTCACCGAGGCCAGCGGCTACGGCCGCCAGCGCGGCCACACCGAGGTCTACCGGGGCGCGGAGTACCGGGTGGACCTGGTCCCGAAGGTCCGCGTCGAGGTGGTGGTCCCCGACCTGGACGCGGAGCCGGTCATCGACGCGATCGTCCGCGCGGCGAGCACGGGCAAGATCGGCGACGGCAAGGTCTGGTCGGTCCCGGTGGAGACGGTCGTCCGGGTCCGCACCGGAGAACGGGGCCCCGACGCGGTGTGACCTCCGGCCGGGCAGGCGGGCCTCAGCCCGCCTCCACCCGTACCCGGACCTCCCCGTCGCTCCCCGCGAGGAACACCGGCGTCCCTGCCCCACCGAGGTCCCGCACGGCGGCGAGGTCCTCCGCCGGGAGGGACTCGGCACCGGAGACGACCGCCGCCGCCTCCAGGGACTCCGCCCCGGACGCCACCGCCATCGCCACCGCGGTCCGCAGCGCGGACAGCCGGAGCGAGTCGAGAGCGACCGTCCCCGCCACGTACGTACGACCGGTCTCGTCCCGCACGGCCGCCCCCTCGGGCACACCGTTGCGGGCCCGGGCCGAACGGGCCAGGGTGACGATCTTGCGGTCCTCGGGGTCAAGCGCGGCGCTCTCAGTCATGTCCCGAGCATACGAAAGGGGCCCCACTACATCGCCACCGGATGGATCGAGCCCCGGCGCCCCTCGGGCGAGGCCAGCCACGCCAGCTTGCCCGCCGTGTCCGTCCCGGCCCGCTGCAGCGGCGTGTGCAGCGCGATCGTGAGGTCGGGCCGCGCCGGCACCTTCAACTGCGTCGACTCGAGGACCAGCGCCCCCACCACGGGGTGCTCGATGTCCTTGGCGAGCTGCCCGCCGGGCAGGATGTCCCAGCGCTCCCACAGCGCCGTGAACTCCGGGCTCGCCGCCTTCGCCCGGGCGATCACCTCGGCGAAGCCGTCGTCACCGGGGCGCTCCGAGCACGCGGCCCGGTACATCGCCACGATCTGCGGGGCGTTCTGCTCCCAACTCTTCGCGCGCGCCCGGTAGATGGGGTCGGTGAAGAAGGCGAGCAGGCAGTTGTCGGAGGTCTCCGAGCGCATGCCGAGCACCGAGGCGGCCGCGTCGTTGTACATGACGCAGTTCCAGTACGCGTCCATGATGTGCGCCGGGTACGGCATCCACGTGTCGATGAGCCTGCGCAGCCCCTCGCTCATGTCCCGGTCGCTCCGGGCGACCTCCGGCGGGGGCGGGTTGAGCCCGGACAGCACGTACAGATGACGCCGCTCGGCGCTGCTCAGCTTCAGCACCCGGGCCACGGAGTCCAGGACCTGCGGCGAGACGGAGATGTCGCGCCCCTGCTCCAGCCACTGGTACCAGGAGGCGCCGACCCCGGCGAGCACGGCCACCTCCTCGCGGCGCAGTCCCGGCGTGCGGCGTCGGGCGCCGCCGTCCGGCAGCCCGGCCTCGGCGGGGCTGACCCGCGCGCGACGGCTCATCAGGAACTCCCGCAGCTCGCCGAGGCGGCGCGCCTTCGACCCCTCCGTGACCGACGCTGTCGCCATGTGGTGCTCCCCCAAGCCCTGACTGGTGTTCCGACCACCAGCATAAGTTCCCGCTCCCCACGTCTATTCCGGCCGCCGCACGCTCTTGACCATGGCGATCGACACCACCACTGCCCCCTCTCCCCGACCCGCGCCACCCGCGGCGCGCCCCGAGGACCCCAGGCTCTCCCGCCGCGACCGGCTCGTCCTCTTCGTGCTCTGCGCCGCCCAGTTCATGGTCGCGCTGGACTTCTCCGTGCTGAACGTGGCGCTGCCCGTGCTCGGCGCCGACCTCGGCATGGACCGGTCCGCGCTGCAATGGGCGGTCACCTCCTTCGCGCTGCCCTCCGGCGGTTTCCTGCTCCTCTTCGGCAGGACCGGCGACCTCTTCGGGCGCCGGAAGCTGTTCCTCGCGGGCCTCGCCCTCTTCGGCCTGGCCTCGCTGCTCGCCACCTTCGCGTGGGACCCGGCGTCCTTCCTCGCCGGACGCGCCCTGCAGGGGCTGGGCGCCGCGGCCATCGTGCCGACCGGCATGTCGCTCCTGACGACCACGTTCCCCGAGGGCCCGCAGCGCGACCGGGCGCTCGGCATCTCCGGCACGCTGCTCTCGCTCGGCTTCACGGTCGGCATGGTGCTGGGCGGCGTACTCACCGACACCCTCGGCTGGCGCTCCACGATGGGCGTGCTGACCCTCTTCGCGCTGCTCGTGCTGCCGCTGGCCCCCGGACTGCTTCCCGAGTCGCGCACCCCGGACCGCCCCCGCCTCGACGTCCCCGGTGCCGTCACGGTCACCGGCGGCCTGCTCTTTCTGATCTACGCCCTCTCCACGGCGGCCGAGCGCGGCTTCGGCGGCACGGACGTCATCGTCGCGCTCGCGGCGGGCGTGCTCCTCCTCGCGGCCTTCGGATACGTCGAGTCGCGCGCCGCGTCCCCGCTCGTCTCGCTGCCCATGCTGCGCCGCCGCACGGTGGCGTGGGGCAACCTCGGCGGCCTCGTCACCTTCTCGATGATGTCGACGGTCATCTTCGTCCTGACCCTCTACCTCCAGGAGATCCTGCACCTCTCCGCGCTCCGCACGGGCCTGGTCTTCGGCGTGCAGGGCCTGCTGTCGGTGGTCGCGGGCACCTTCGCGCCGAAGGTCATCGGCCGCTTCGGGGCACGCCGCGCACTCGCCGGTTCCCTGCTCGGGCAGGGGCTGTTCGGGCTCGCGCTGCTCGGCATCGGCGAGAGCGGCCGGTCGGTGTGGCTCGCCACGGCGGCGGTGTCGCTGGCGAGCATGTGCCACCTGGGCGCCATCGTCTCGTACGGCGTGACGGTCACCTCCGGCGTGCCCGACGAGGAGCAGGGCCTGGCGACCGGCCTGGTCACCTCGACGCAGCAGGTCGGCATCACCATCGGCATCCCGCTGCTCGGTGTCCTCGCGACGACGGGCCCGGATCTCCTCACGGGCACCCGGACGGTGCTCCTCATCGACGCAGGGGTGGTCCTGGTCGCGGCGGCCGCGGTCTTCCTCGGACTGCGCCGCGACGGGGCCCGCGCCTGACCGCCGGACGCGGGACGGGTCCGCCCCCGTCAGTGGCGGGCCGTCCCCGCGTCGTGCGGGAGGTCTCGGCGGGCGGTGGCCGGGGGCGACCCCGTCACCCGGGCGACGAACGCCGTCCAGGACCCGGGCCGGAAGGCGAGCACGGATCCGCCGGGCCGGGCGGAGTCGCGGACCAGTACCGCATCACCGGTCCAGGCGATCTCCACGCAGGTCCCCGCGCCGCCGTCGCTCGCACTGCTCTTGCGCCACGTCCATGAGCCGCCCACGCTTCTCCTCCACCCCGGGTGCGGAAGGCCAGCCGTCACGTTCCCCGCGCGGCTGGTGCAGGGACACGCAGCACCTCTTCCAGAATAACGGGGCGTCATACGAATATGAACGAGCCGTTTCTCGCCAAGCTCCCGCCCGCCAGGGGCAGTTGGGGACGCCTCACTCGGCAGGCTGCTCCCGTACGACCCCTTGGAGCAGCGCCTCCAGGTCGTCGCGGCCCTCTTCCGTCCTGGCCGCGAGCAGCTGCAGGAGCAGGGCGACGTCGTCCTTGACGGCGAGGTCCTCCAGCTCCCAGAACCTCTCCAGGTAACGGACGGTCTCCTCGGGGGCGTTGGTGGTGTAGGCGTCGCCCCGCGGATTCTCCAGATACAGCGAGTCGGGCATCTCCTCGGCCTCGAACTCGAAGTGACTGAAGGGACCCTGGATACCCGCGTGGGCCCCGATGCTGAACGGGAGGATCTGGATGGTGACCCCGGGACGCTCCGACAGCTCGGCCAGCCGCTCCAGCTGGGCCCGCATCACCCCGCGGCCGCCGACGTGCCGGCGCACGACCGCCTCGTCGAGGATGTAGAAGACCTGCCGGCCGCCCGAGGTGAGCAACTCCTGCCGGGCGAGGCGGACTTCGACGCTGCGCTCCAGGTCCTCGTCGGGGATGTTCTTGTCGTAGGAGCGCATGATCGCGCGGGCGTACTCCTCGGTCTGCAAGGGACCCGGCATCAGCAGCGCGCCGTAGTGCCGGATGATCGACGCGGACGCCTCCAACGCCAGGAACTGCAGGAATTCCTTGCTGTAGAGGTCGCGGTACTCGCTGTAGGGCATCCGCCGGCCGCCGCGGGCCAGGTCGAGCAGCTCCTCGATCTTGCGCCGGTCCCGGATCCCGTACGCATCCAGCAGGGGCCTCAAGTCGTTGACCGAGATACCGACTTCACCGGCCTCGATGCGGATCAGCTTGGAGGGGCTCCACTCCATCTTGGCCGCGACCTGCCGCTGCGTCAGCTGGGCAGCGGTCCGCGCCTTGCGGAGCTCGGTGCGCAGCCGCAGCCGGTGAAGTGCCGCACTCGGCACGCTCATGATGGCTCCACCCCCAACCGGACCGTGCGAGGTGCAACATAGCAGACTAGCAGCTTACTCATCGAGACCTTCCGGGACGACAGTTCACGCCACTGTCAGGAGACCTGAGGTCCCCCGCAACGGCAACCGCAGAGGGGCTGTCCGGTCGACAGCTCCCGGAAAGCTATATCGCATTCAGCGAGCTTTGGAAGCGGACCCTTACCTCAGCGAGGTGCCGGATGGCACTACCCACGTGGCGATGTGCAGGCTACGCTGGCACGGAGGGGTAGCTTGCTTCAACTGTCCGACGGGGGAAGGAGGTTGAACACCGGAAGACCATCGGTGGAACTCACTCCAACGAGTGGCACCGGTTGTCCGGCCGGCTGGTTCGCCGACCCGGCGATTCCCTCTTCCTGCCGCCGCCCGTTCGTGGATCGCCGCGGTATCCACGACTGAGCGTGGGACCAGGAAGGAGAACGAGCCCCATGGCCGACAAGCCGGACGGGCGTCGTGCCACCCGCACGTGGACCGACTGGGCCGCCCGCGCGGCCCCGTGGACCAGCCTCATCCTGGCACTCGGCGAGTGCTTCGAGAGGTGGGTACTTCCCCACGTGTGACAGAGAGCCGGCCCCGGCCCGGGAGGGCCGAGGCCGGACACGGCGGACGCCATCGCACGACGTTTCCACTCCGAGTTCCCTTGGCCGGCAGCCCGGAGTGGGAGCGTTTCGAATCCGCCTGCCACTCCATTCTGCCGTCCCACCACCCCGATGGCGAGGGGCTGTTGGGACACTCCGCACGGTGTAACCGGCCCCCGCGCGCCCCTCAGGGGCGGTCGAGCCGCAGCCGCACGTCCCGCGGCAGACCCGCGACCACCAGGTCGTACGAGTCCTCGATCAGCTCCCTGACCTGCCGGTCCGGCAGCCCCGCGGCGACCGAGACCGTGTTCCAGTGGCGCTTGTTCATGTGGTAGCCCGGCACGATCTGCGGGTGCGCCTCGCGCAGCCGGACGGCGATGTCGGGCTCGCACTTGAGGTTGACGGTGAGCGGGTGACCGTCGAGGGCCGTGAGCGCGAACATCTTCCCCGCCACCTTGAAGACCGAGGTCTCCGGCGTGAAGGGGAACTCCTCCACCGCGCCGTTGAAGGACAGGCAGAACGCGCGCAGCTCATCCGGCGTCATCCGGACTCCTCCGCCTTCACCGGCTCGCCCTCGTCGGCGGCGACGGGCTCCACGAGCACCGTCATGATGCGGTTGCGACGGCCCGCGGCGGACTCCGCGGTGAGCCTCAGCTCCCGCTCGTCGGGGAGCGGCACGACCGCCGACGCCCCCGCGATCGGGACCCGGCCCAGCTGCTTGGCGAGCAGCCCGCCGACGGTCTCGACGTCCTCGTCGTCGAACTCCTCGAACCCGAAGAGCTCGCCCAGATCGCCGATGTCGAGCCGCGCCGTCACGCGGTAGCAGCCGTCGGCGAGCTCCTCCACGGGCGGCAGCTCGCGGTCGTACTCGTCGGTGATCTCCCCGACGATCTCCTCCAGGATGTCCTCGATGGTGACGATGCCGGCGGTGCCGCCGTACTCGTCGATCACGACGGCCACGTGGTTGCGCTCCTGCTGCATCTCGCGCAGCAGGTCACCGGCGTTCTTCGTGTCGGGCACGAAGGTCGCCGGGCGCATCGCCGTCGAGACGAGCTCGGACTCGCTGTCGCGGTTGATGTGCGTCTTGCGGGCCAGGTCCTTCAGGTACACCATGCCGACGACGTCGTCCTCGCTCTCCCCCGTCACCGGGATGCGGGAGAAACCGGAGCGCAGCGCGAGGGTGAGCGCCTGGCGGATCGTCTTGAAACGCTCGATGGCGACCAGGTCCGTGCGGGGCACCATGACCTCGCGGACCAGGGTGTCCCCCAGCTCGAAGACGGAGTGGACCATGCGCCGCTCCTCGTCCTCGATGAGGGACTCCTTCTCGGCGAGGTCCACCATGGCCCGCAGCTCGGCCTCGGAGGCGAACGGGCCGCGCCGGAAGCCCTTGCCGGGGGTGAGGGCGTTGCCGATGAGGATCAGCAGCGGCGGGATCGGGCCCATCACGCGGGCCAGCGGCAGCAGGACGTACGCCGCGGCGGTGGCCGTGTTCAGCGGGTGCTGGCGGCCGATGGTGCGCGGGGAGACCCCGACGGCGACGTAGCTGACGAGGACCATCACGCCGATGGCGACGGCGAGGGCCTGCCAGGTCCGGTCGAACTCCCGCAGACAGGCGTAGGTCACCAGGGCGGCGGCGGCCATCTCGCAGGCCACCCGGACGAGCAGCGCCACGTTGAGATAGCGGGTCGGGTCCGCGGCGACCTGGGCGAGCTTCGCGCTGCCGCGGCGCCCCGAGCGGGCCGCCTCCTCGGCGCGGAAGCTGGAGACCCGGGCGATGCCCGCCTCGGCGCACGCGGCGAGCCAGGCCACGATCACGAGGGCGACGGCACCGGCGATCAGCTGGGGGCTCATGGCGCTACGAGACCGTGGGCGCCGGGGACGGGCCGGTCAGGCCCTGCTCCGCGCGCCAGCCGTCGACGATCGCGGCCTGCAGGCCGAACATCTCGGCCTTCTCGTCGGGCTCCTCGTGGTCGTACCCGAGCAGGTGCAGCACGCCATGGACGGTGAGGAGCTGGAGCTCCTCGTCCATGGAGTGCTGCGTCGGGGCGTCCTTGCCCTGCTGGAGGGCGACCTCGGGGCAGAGCACGATGTCGCCGAGGAGGCCCTGCGGGGGCTCGTCGTCGTCCTTCATGGGCGGCCGCAGCTCGTCCATCGGGAAGGACATGACGTCCGTCGGCCCCGGCAGGTCCATCCACTGGATGTGCAGCTGCTCCATGGCGTCGGCGTCGACCACGATCACCGAGAGCTCGGAGAGCGGGTGGATGCGCATCCGCGCGAGGGCGTAGCGGGCGATGTCGAGGATCGCCTGCTCGTCGACCTCGGTTCCGGATTCGTTGTTGACGTCGATCGACATGGTGGTGCTCGTCTACTTCCCGTTGCGGCTGTCGTGCTGCTCGTACGCGTCGACGATACGGCCGACCAGCTTGTGCCGGACCACGTCGTGGGAGGTGAGCCGCGAGAAGTGGATGTCCTCCACACCGTCGAGGATCCGCTGGACCTCGCGCAGACCGCTCTTGGTGCCGCCGGGCAGGTCGACCTGGGTGATGTCACCGGTGATGACGATCTTCGAGTCGAAGCCGAGGCGGGTGAGGAACATCTTCATCTGCTCGGCGCTGGTGTTCTGCGCCTCGTCGAGGATGATGAACGCGTCATTGAGCGTGCGGCCACGCATGTACGCCAGCGGAGCGACCTCGATCGTTCCGGCCGCCATCAGGCGCGGGATCGAGTCCGGGTCGAGCATGTCGTGCAGGGCGTCGTAGAGCGGGCGCAGGTACGGGTCGATCTTCTCGTACAGCGTGCCGGGCAGGAAGCCGAGGCGCTCGCCGGCCTCCACCGCGGGGCGGGTCAGGATGATGCGGTTGACCTGCTTGGACTGCAGGGCCTGCACGGCCTTGGCCATGGCGAGGTAGGTCTTGCCCGTACCGGCGGGGCCGATGCCGAAGACGATGGTGTGCTTGTCGATCGCGTCGACGTACCGCTTCTGGTTGAGGGTCTTGGGGCGGATGGTGCGGCCCCGGGACGAGAGAATGTTCTGCGTGAGGACCTCGGCGGGGGTCTCCTCCCCGCCCGTGCCGTTCTCGTCCGCCCTCAGCATGGCGATCGAGCGTTCCACTGCGTCCTCCGTCATCGGCTGACCGGTGCGGAGCACCAGCATCATCTCGTCGAACAAGCGCTGGATCAGGGCGACTTCGGGGGCGCTGCCCACCGCGCTGATCTCGTTGCCCCGGACATGGATGTCGGCCGCCGGGAAGGCCTTCTCGATCACCCGCAGCAGGGCGTCGCCGGAGCCGAGGACCGTCACCATCGGGTGGCTGGCGGGGACGGTGAAGTGGGCTCGGGCCTGGTTCTGCGCGTCGGTGTGAGTCGTGGGTGTCTGAGTCATGGGCCGGCTCTGAAGGCCTGCTCATCCTCCTCGTGCGGGGCTTGGTGGCCGCGTGACAGCCTTGCTGCGTCAAGGGTACGACGGGCCGCCCGGTCGCCCGTAGGACTTTTCCCGGCACGGGGCTCCCGGCGCCCCCTGGCGGGCGCGGGCCCGCCGCTACGCCGACCTGAAGCCGATCGTCGGCACCGCCCGCCGCAGCGGCCACGGACGGTTCGTCGCGGGCAGCAGGCCGTCCAGGAAGGCGTACCTGCGCAGGGCCAGCGGGTCCTGGTCCTCGACCTCCCGCACGCGGCGCCACCAGGCGCCCACCTCTGCCCAGCCGGGCGCGGAGAGGGAGCCGCCGAATTCCTGGACGGAGAGCGCCGCCGTCAGTCCGGCGAAGGCGAGCCGGTCCGCGAGGGGCCAGCCGGCCAGCGTGCCCGTGACGAACCCGGCGACGAAGACGTCGCCGGCCCCGGTGGGGTCGAGCGCCTCGACCTCGATGGCCGGGACCTCGGCCGTCTCGCCGGTCCGCCCGTCCACCGCGTACGCGCCCTCCGCGCCGAGCGTCACCACCGCCAGCGGCACGTGCTCGGTCAGCGCGCGGGCCGCGGCGCGCGGGCAGGAGGTGCGCGTGTACCGCATGGCCTCCTCCGCGTTGGGCAGGAACGCCTCGCAGTGCCGCAGGTCGGGCAGGCCCGCCAGGTCCCAGCGGCCGGTGTCGTCCCACCCGACGTCGGCGAAGATGCGGGTGCCGCTGCGCGCCGCCTGGGCGATCCACGGGGCGCTGGTGCCGGGGGTGAGCGAGGCGACGGCGGCCCGCGCGCGGGGCGGGCACGAGGGGGCGCCGCCGTCGGGTGCGGCGGCGTCCGGGGGCGGCTCGTGGCCGTGGCTCACCATGGTGCGTTCGCCCTCGTACGCCATGGAGACCGTCACCGGGGAGTGCCAGCCGGGGACGGTCCTCGACGGCGTGAGGTCGATGCCCTCGCCCTGTTCGAGGGCGTCCCAGCAGTACTCCCCGTAGTGGTCGTCGCCGAAGGCCGCGGCGAGCGAGGTGTGCAGGCCGAGCCGGGCGAGCGCGGTCGCCATGTTGGCGACGCCGCCGGGGCTCGACCCCATGCCGCGCGCCCAGGACTCGGTGCCGCGCACGGGCGCGGAGTCGAGGCCGGTGAAGATGATGTCGAGGAACACCGTGCCGGTGAGGTAGACGTCGCAGTCCGGGTCACCGGCCCTGCGGGCAGCCTTCAGCGGGTCGACGGTGGGCTGTGCTGGTACGACCATGCAGGCAACGTAACGGACGAACCCCGTGACAGGCCCGGGGTTCCCCGCGCGGCACGTCGGGGGACGCGCGCGGGGCGCTACCAGCGCGGCACCGCAGGGGTCGTCCACCGCGGGTCGGCCGCCCGCATCGCCGCCGCGTCGTCCCGCTCGCGCAGGGCGCGGAAGTCGTCGTCCAGCCAGCGCGCGTGCAGGGCGGCGAGCCGGTCGCGGTCGAGTTCGACGCCGAGTCCCGGGGTGTCGGTGACGGCGACCCTGCCGCCGGAGAAGCGCGGGCGTGAGGTCAGCACGTCCTCGGCCTGCCACGGGTAGTGCGTGTCGCAGGCGTGGTCGAGGCCGGGCACGGTCGCGGCCACGTGGGTCATGGCGGCGAGGCTGATCCCCAGGTGGGTGTTGGAGTGCATGGAGACGCTCACCCCGAACGTTCGGCAGACCGCGGCCAGTTCGCGGGTGCGGCGCAGTCCGCCCCAGTAGTGGTGGTCGGAGAGGACCACTTGGACGGCCTTCCGGGCGAAGGCCGCGGGTATCTCCTCGAAGGTGGTCACGCACATGTTGGTGGCGAGCGGCACGCGGGTGCGGGCGGCGACCTCGGCCATGGCGGGCGTGCCGAGCGCCGGGTCCTCCAGGTATTCGAGTACGTCGCCGAGTTCGGCCGCGACCTTCAGCGAAGTCTTGACGGACCAGGCGCCGTTGGGGTCGAGCCGCAGCGGCCGGCCGGGGAAGGCCTCGGCGAGGGCGCGGATGGCGGCGGTCTCCTCGTCCGGCGGGAAGACGCCGCCCTTGAGCTTGAAGGAGGAGAAGCCGTACCGCTCGGCGAAGAGCCGGGCCTGGGCGACGATCCCGGCGGGGTCCAGGGCCGCGCCCCAGGTGTCGGCCTCGGTCCCGGGGTGTCCGGCCCACTTGTAGAAGAGGTACGCGCTGTACTCCACGGACTCGCGCACCTTGCCGCCGAGGAGTGCGTGCACGGGCAGTCCGAGCGTCTTGCCGAGGGCGTCGAGGCAGGCCACCTCGAAGCCGGAGACGACGGAGAGCCGGAGTTTGTCGGCGGTCTGCACGCCGCGCAGTCCGCCGACGTCCACGGAGTCGTCGATCCGTGCGGCGTCGACGGCCACTTCGTCCGCGAGTGTGAACAGGGCGTTCAGGTCGGAGACCGGGTGCCCGACGAGACGTTCGGCGAGCGGACGCGCGAGGTCCAGGTATTTCCCGTCCCCGTACGTCTCCCCGATCCCGCTGACGCCACCGGCCGTGACCACCTCGACGATGAGCCTCGGGGTGTAGGGCTGGTGGACGCCCTGGGTGTTGAGGAGCGGCGGGTCGGCGACGAGGACGGGGGTGAGACGGACGTCCGTGATGACGAGACTCTGTCCATGCATGAGAACGGAGACTAGGTATGCGAACCAGGTGGCGTCAATGGGCCGCGGACCCCGGGCCCGGCGATGGACCCGGGGCCCACGGCCCGGGACCGCTAGAGCCCCGCCTCGATCAGGTCGGCCGCCCGCCGCGCCCCGCCCTCGGCGCGGACCTCGGCCCTCAACTCGGCGGACCTGCGCGCGACATCGGGATCCGCCACCAACCGAAGCAGCGCCGCCCGCAGGACGTCCGCGGTCACGTCCGTGTCCAGGCGCAGCGCGACGCCCAGCTCGACCAGCCGGTCCGCGTTCATCGGCTGCTCGGCGCCCTGCGGCACGGCGATCATCGGGACACCGGTGTAGAGCCCTTCGGAGCTGCTGCCCATGCCGGCGTGGGTGATGAAGGCGTCGGCCTGTTCGAGCACGGCCAACTGCGGGACCCAGGAGCGGACTTCCACGTTGGCCGGGAGGTCGGGGCCCAGCTCCGCGGGGGCCACGTGCCTGCCGATCTGCAGCACGACGTGCCACCCCGGCAGCTCGCCGAACGCGGCGACGCACCTCCGGTAGAACTCCGGCCGCACGGTGTACGCGGAGCCGAGCGAGACCAGGAGCACCTTCTCCGCCCCTTCGGGCCGCGTCCAGCTCTCCGTGGCCGCGCGGCCCCCGACGCAGGGTCCGACGAAGTCGACGCGTCCGGCGTCGACGGTGTCGGCGTGCGGCTGCATGGCCCGCGGGATGGTGGCGAGGGCCCGCGGCGGGACGCCGGAGAACTCCCCGACGTCCGTCGTGGTGGCCCCGCATCCGGCGAGCCACTCCTTGAAGCGGGCCTCCAGGGCGGCGGCACCCGGCAGCCGGGCGAGGACCGCCCCGACGTCCTCCTGGTAGCCGCCCCACGCCACGAAGGTGGGCGACAGCTGTACGAGCGGGCGGCCCTGGGCCTCGGCGAGCGCCCGGGCGACGTACGCGCCGATGTCGTACAGGTACAGATCGGCGGGATCGTCGTCGTACGCCGCGTGGAGTTGGGGCAGGACGGCCATCGCGTCGTCGAGGAAGAGCGCACTGGCCTCGATCGGGTCCTCGGGCCAGATGTTGTCGCGGAACGGCAGCGTCGAGTCGTACGGGACGAGTTCGGCGCCGGTGGATTCGATCAGCCCGGCGGTGGCCGGGTCGTTGGCGTACGTCACGCGGTGGCCGCGCGCCACCAGCTCACGGATGATCTCCAGGCCGGGCAGCACGTGGCTGACCATCGGGACGCCGATCATGGCGATGTGGGCACGACGAGGGGCAGGTCGGCGAGATGACATGGGAGTTCCTTCGCGGACGGAGAGCTACGGATGCGGACACGGCGGCCCGCCGCCACGGCCCCGAAGAGGGGCGGGCGGGGGCCCGAGGGCCGTGTCAGCCGTAGATCTGCGCGATGGTGTCCATGCCGAGACCGTAACCCCGCGCCCGGCGGTCAGTCGAACGAATAAGCCTCGACCTCGGCGAGGTAGCGCGCCCGCAGCGCCTCGTCCGCCGCGTCCCGGTCGAGGAAGGCCGCCTCGAAGGAGTTCCGCGCGAGGGCGCGCAGCCGCTCCTGGTCGAGGCCGAGCGCCTCGCGCACCGCGTGGAAGGTGTCGTCGACGTATCCGCCGAAGTAGGCCGGGTCGTCGGAGTTGACCGTGCACATCAGGCCGGCGTCCAGCATCCGGGCCAGCGGGTGCTCCTCGAGCACGTCGATGGCGCGCAGCCGGACGTTGGAGAGCGGGCAGAGCGTGAGCGGCACGCGGTCGCGGACCAGGCGCTCCACCAGCTGCGGGTCCTCCATGCAGCGCAGCCCGTGGTCGATGCGCTCGACGCGCAGCACGTCGAGGGCCTCGGTGATGTACGCGGGCGGGCCCTCCTCGCCGGCGTGCGCGACGAGCCGCAGGCCGAGGGCGGCGGCGGCCTCGTACACCTCCTTGAACTTGACCGGCGGGTGGCCGACCTCGGCGGAGTCCAGGCCGACACCGATGATCCGGTGGAGGTGGGGCCTCGCGGCCTCCAGCGTCTCCATCGCGGACTCGGCGGACTGGTCGCGCAGGAAGCACATGATGAGGCGGGTGGAGACGCCGTGCCGCTCCTCGCCGCGGTCCAGGGCGCGGGAGAGGCCCTCGATGACGGTGGCGATGGGGACGCCGCGCGCGGTGTGCGCCTGCGGGTCGAAGAAGATCTCCGCGTGCCGCACGCCCTGCGCGGCGGCGCGGGCGAGGTAGGCGTCGGCGAGCTCCTCGAAGTCGGCCTCCGTGCGCAGCACCGCCATCAGGCTGTAGTAGAGGTCGAGGAAGCTCTGCAGGTCGTCGAAGAGGTAGGCCTTGCGCAGCTCTTCGGTGTCGGCGTAGGGCAGTTCGACGCCGTTGCGGGCGGCGAGGGCGAAGGCCAGCTCGGGTTCGAGGGTGCCTTCGATGTGGAGGTGGAGTTCGGCCTTGGGGATCGGCATGGTGCGGTCTCGTTCGGTTCGGGGAGGGGTGGTTCAGAGTCGTTTGGGCAGGGGGACGCGCAACAGGTCGCGGGCGACGGTGAGTTCGCCCTCGAAGCCGGCGGCGCGGGCCTGGCGCTCGTAGGCGGACGGGTCGGGGTAGCGCTGGCTGAAATGCGTCAGGACGAGGTGGCGCACACCCGCGTCGATCGCCACCCGGGCTGCCTGACCCGCCGTCAAGTGCCCGTGGTCGGTGGCGAGCCGCTCGTCCTCGTCGAGGAAGGTCGACTCGATGACGAGCATGTCGCACCCCTCGGCGAGCGCGTGCACGCCGTCGCAGAGGCGGGTGTCCATCACGAAGGCGAAGCGCTGCCCGCGCCGTACCTCGCTGACCTCGTCGAGGGTGACGGCGCCGAGACGGCCTTCCTTCTGGAGCCGTCCGACGTCGGGGCCCTTGATGCCGTGCGCGGCGAGCCGCTCGGGCAGCATCCGGCGCCCGTCGGGCTCGGTGAGGCGGTAGCCGTACGACTCGACGGGGTGCGAGAGCTTCGCCGCGTCGAGGGTGTACGAGGGCGTCACGGCCAGCGGCCCGTCCGCGGCGACCGGCACCTCACCGAGGGGAACGGTCTCGCGGTAGGCCGTCGCGTACCGCAGCCGGTCGAAGAAGTGCTGTCCGGACGCCGGGTAGTGGGCGGTGACGGGGTGCGGGACCCGGTCGAGGTTGATGCGCTGGATCACCCCGGCGAGGCCCAGGGAGTGGTCGCCGTGGAAGTGCGTGACGCAGATCCGGTGCAGGTCGTGGGCGGCGACCCCGGCGCGCAGCATCTGGCGCTGCGTGCCCTCGCCGGGGTCGAACATGATGCCCTGGCCGTCCCAGAGCAGGACGTAGCCGTTGTGGTTGCGGTGGCGGGTCGGGACCTGGCTCGCGGTGCCGAGCACCACCAGTTCACGTACGGACAAGGAGTGCGGCCCCGCTATCCGGGCGGCCACTGGAGGCCGCGGCCGCCCAGGACGTGCGCGTGCGCGTGCCAGACGGTCTGGCCGGCGCCGGACCCGGTGTTGAAGACGATGCGGTAGCTGTCGGCCTTCTCCTGGGCGGCGACCTCGCCCGCCTCGCGGAGCACGTCCGCGGCGACCTGCGGCTCGGCGGCGGCGAGCGACGCGGCGTCCGGGTGGTGCGCCTTGGGGATCACCAGGACATGGGTGGGCGCCTGCGGGTTGATGTCGCGGAAGGCCACGGTCGTCTCGGACTCCCGGACGATCGTCGCCGGCACCTCACCCGCGACGATCTTGCAGAACAGGCAGTCGCTTTGCGCTTCGCCCGCCATGGGCCGCCTCCTAGAACGGAAAAGATCAGTACCTCCGGCATGCTATCGGCCGCCGGTCCGCGAGCCGGGGCAAGGTCACCGGCCGCCGGGCACCGTCGGCGCCTTCTTCGCCGGGTTCTGGGCCAGCGCGGCCAGCGCGATGCGCACCGCCTCGTCCAACTGCGGGTCGCGGCCCGCCACGTGGTCCTCCGGGGTGACGACGACCTCCACGTCCGGGTCGACCCCGTGGTTCTCCACGCCCCACTCCTCGCCCTCCAGCCAGAACGCGAACTTCGGCTGGGTCACCAGCGTCCCGTCGACCAGGTGGTAGCGGCTGTCGATGCCGACGACGCCGCCCCAGGTGCGCGTCCCCACCACGGGGCCGATGCCGAGCGCCCTGATCGCGGCGTTGACGATGTCGCCGTCTGAGCCGGAGAACTCGTTGGCGACGGCGACGACGGGGCCGCGCGGCGCGTCCATGGGGTAGCTGAGGGGGCGCGAGCCGCGGGGCAGGTCCCAGCCGACGACGCGGCGCGCCAGTTTCTCCACGACGAGCTGCGAGGTGTGCCCGCCGCGGTTCTCCCGCACGTCCACGACCAGGCCCTCGCGGGCCACCTCGATCCGCAGGTCGCGGTGGATCTGCGCCCAGCCGGGCGCCTGCATGTCGGGCACGTGGAGGTAGCCGAGGCGGCCGCCGGAGCGTTCGTGGACGTACGCCCGCCGGCCGGCGACCCACGCGTGGTAGCGCAGCGGCTCCTCGTCGTCGACGGGGATCACCACGGCGTGCCGCGGGTCGCCGCCGCCGGACGGCGAGACGGTCAGCTCGACGGGTTTGCCCGCGGTGCCCACGAGCAGCGGGCCCGGCCCCGCGACCGGGTCGACGGGCCGGCCGTTCACCTCGATGACGGCGTCCCCGGGGCGGACGGCGACGCCGGGCGCGGCGAGCGGCGACCGCGCGGACGGGTCGGAGGTCTCCGAGGGCAGGATGCGGTCGATGCGCCACAGGCCGTCGGTGCCACGCGAGAGGTCCGCGCCGAGGAGCCCCTGGCGGTGGGCGCCGCCCGCGCCGCCGGGGATGACGTACGCGTGGGACGTGCCGAGTTCGCCGTGCACCTCCCACAGCAGGTCGACGAGGTCGTCGTGGGTGGCGACGCGGGCGAGGACGGGGCGGTAGCGGTCCAGGACGGCGTCCCAGTCGACGCCGCCCATGTCGGCCCGCCAGAAGTTGTCCCGCATGAGGCGGCCCGTCTCCTCGTACATCTGGCGCCACTCGGCGGCCGGGTCGACGGTGTGGTGGACCCGGGAGAGGTCGACGGTGAGGTTCGAGTCGCTGTCCTCGTCGCCGGAGGCCCGCCGGTCGCCGGGGACGACCTTCAGCTTGCCGTCGGTCCACAGCAGCACCCGCTTGCCGTCGCCGGTGACGGCGAAGTGGTCGGCGTCCGCGGCGAGTTCCTCGACGCGGTGCCGGGCGAAGTCGTACCGCTCGAGCTCCGTCTTCGGGTCGGGGTCGTGCGGGGTGGCGCGGGAGGCGCCGAGGACGCCGCGGACCGGGTGGCGCAGCCAGAGCAGCCCGTCCTTGGCGGCCCGCAGCGTGCTGTAGCGGGCGGCCTCGACGGGGAAGGGCACGATGCGGTCGGCGAGTCCGTCGAAGTCGATGCGGGTGACGGGGGCGCCCTCGCTCTCGGGCGTCTCGCCGCCCGCGCCGTCCTGCGCGTCGAAGGGTCTGCCGTGCCGCTGCGGGCCAAAGGGGGACGGGGTGGCCGCGGCGAGGGTGATCAGGTGCGGGCGGCAGCCGCCGACGAAGGCGAGGTCGAAGACGTGCTCGTCGTAGACCGGGTCGAAGGCGCGGGCGGAGAGGAACGCCAGGTGCTTGCCGTCGAGGGTGAACGCGGGCGCGTAGTCCCTGAAGCGCAGCGGGGTCGCCTCGAAGACCGACAGGTCGGCGGTGTTGGCGAGCTTGAGCTGGCGCAGCGGGCGCGGTCCCGGATGCGACCAGGCGAGCCAGGCGGAGTCGGGCGAGAAGACGAGTCCGGTGGCCTCGCCGTCGTCGCCGCGGTCGACCTCGCGGACCTCGCCGCTCTCCCGCTCCACGAGCAGGACGCGGCCGTCGTGCGAGGCGACGGCGGCGCGGGAGCCGTCGGGGGCCATGGCGAGGGAGAGGACCCGGCCGAGCTGTCCGGCGGCGAGCCTGCGGGGGGTGGCGCCGGGCGCGGTGCCGGTGGCCGGGGCGAATTCGAGCGCCTCGTCGCCCTCGGCGTCGGTGACCCAGACGACGTGTTCCTCGCCCTGGACGCGGAAGGTGCGGGGCAGCCGGGCGCGGACGCCGTGCTCGGCGGCGAGGGCCCGGGCGGGGCCTTCGCGGTGCGTGACCCAGTGCACGGAGCCGCGCACGGAGACGGCGCTGCCGCGTCCCGTGTGATCGGGCGCGGCGGCGCCGAACCAGCGGGCGGCGGAGACGGGGTGCGGCTGCACATCGGTGCGCTGGCCGCCGAGCCGGACGTCCAGGCGGCGCGGCGCGGCGCCCGACAGGTCGTCCAGGAGCCAGAGTTCACCGGCCGACGCGTAGACGACGCGGGTGCCGTCGGTGGCGGCGTGGCGCGCGTAGAAGCCGTCGACGGGCGTGTGCCCGCGCAGGTCGGAGCCGTCGGGCAGCGAGGAGTAGAGGGCTCCGACGCCTTCGTGGTCGGAAAGGAAGGCGATGCGCTCGCCGGCCCAGAGCGGGTACTCGATGTTCCCTTCGAGCTCTTCGTGGACGCGTACGAAGGGGGGCTCGTCGTCCCCGCCGGGCCGCCGGATCCACAGCTTGCCCGCGGTGCCGCCCCGGTACCGCTTCCACCAGGCGGCCTCGCGGCCCATCGGGGCGGAGAGCAGCAGCACCTGCCCGTCGGGCCCGTGCGCCGCGTCGCCGACCACGCCGTACGGCAGGGTGTCCGCGGGTCCGCCGTCGAGCGGCACGGCCCGCGCCCAGGTGCGGCGCAGCGAGGCCTGTCCCTCGGCGCTGACGGCGAGGACCCGCCCGTCGGGGGTCCAGCCGCGGACTGCGGTCTTCGGGTTGCCCCAGTACGTCAGGCGCCGGGACGGGCCGCCGTCGAGTGGTGCGACGTGCACCTCGGGGGCTCCGTCGCGGGTGGAGGTCCAGGCGACGGTGGTGCCGTCCGGGGAGATGCGCGGGTGGCTCACGGGCATGTTGTCGGCGCTGATCCGCCAGGCGCGGCCACCGTCGAGGGGCGCGGCCCAGACGTCGTCCTCGGCCGTGAAGACGGTCAACTCGCCGTGGACGTGCGGGAACCGGAGATACGCACAGTGCGCTGCCTCTGTCACGGCGACCAGCCTAGGCAGGCGCCGGGCGGCCCGGGAGCGGTTCGGATCACTTGCCCGGGGGCCGCCCGGACGCGCCGCCGTCTCATTTGCCGGGCAGGCAGGTGCAGGTCGGCTGGGGCGGCGGGTCCGCGGTGACGGTCACGGTGACGGTGGCGGTGGGGGCGGGCTGCCCGTGGGAGGGCGGCGGCCGGTGGGAGGTGGGCGGGCCGGACGGCTTGCCGCCCCCGCAGTCGCCGAGGACGTCGACGCGGAACCGCTGCCTGCCGTCCACCGTGGCCCTGAGGTTGCCGCGCACGCAGTCCCCGTCGACGAGGGAGCGCACGGTGCCCTTGATGGTGATGTCCTTGCCGCCGTCGGTCTCGCCCCGGCAGTCCACGTCGACCGCCGCCCCGGACCGCCCGGACCCGTTCCCGTCGCGCGGGGTGGCCTTGGCCCGGAAGCGGGCGGTGCAGCTGAGCCACGCCACGTCGGCGTGCTGCCGCTCCAGCGCCCTGGTCCCGACCTGGTCGGTGGTGAGCGCCACCGCGGAGGTGTTCAGCCCGCCGTCCACCGGATCGCACGCGGCGACGCCGAGCACGGCGGCGCCGGCCAGCCCGACGGCGTACAGCAGAGCAGGACGCCGGGCCGCCGCGCCCCGGCCGCGCAATCGCCTTGATGCCCCCATGGGCGGCAGAGTGCCACCGCACGCGCCGGTGCGATAGACCGCTTGCGGCCATGTGCCCCCGTACGTCCGGGAATCCGCGGGCCCGGGCGCGCGGGCGGGGAGGTCAGCCGCGGAGCAGCAGCCACTCCTGGAGCTCCACCACGTTCCCCTCGGGGTCCTTGAGGTGGGCCACCCGCATGCGGTCGGTGAGGGGGGCGGGCCCGTGTGCGAGGACGGCGCCGCGTCCCACGATCTGCGCGCAGTACGCGTCCAGGTCGTCGACCCGCAGCACCACAAGCGAGCGGTGCCCGGTCGCCTCATCGGCCAGCTCGCCGAGGAGTCCGGCCATCATCGCCCGGTCCTGCAGCGCGATGCCCGCGGAACCGGCGGCCGGGCTGAACTTCTCGTACGGCCCTTCCTCGGCGCCCGACTGGGGCTTCAGGCCCAGCACTTCACCGTAGAAGCGGTAGCAGGCGGTGAAGTCCGTGACGAGCAGCCGGACTTGGGCGAGTTCCACGACAGCCTCCAGAGGGTTCGGTCACGACCAGCGGCCCGTGCGCCCGAGCAGCAGCGCGGTCGCCGCCGTCCCGGCCGTCGAGGTGCGCAGCACACTGCGCCCGAGCCGGTACGGTTTGGCGCCGGCCGCCGCGAAGGCCGCCAGCTCGTCCGGGGCGACGCCCCCTTCGGGGCCGACCACCAGCACGATGTGCCCGGCGGCCGGAAGGTCCGCCGTGGCCAGCGGTTCGCTGCCCTCCTCGTGCAGGACGGCCGCGAAGTCGGCGTCCGCGAGGAGGGCGGCGACCTGCTTGGTCGACGCGGCGTCGGCGACCTCCGGGAAGCGGACGCGGCGCGACTGCTTGCCCGCCTCACGCGCGGTCGCCCGCCACTTGGCGAGCGCCTTGAGACCGCGCTCGCCCTTCCACTGCGTGATGCAGCGCGAGGCGGTCCACGGGACGACGGCGTCGACGCCGGTCTCCGTCATGGTCTCCACGGCCAGCTCGCCGCGGTCGCCCTTGGGCAGGGCCTGCACGACGGTGATACGGGGCGACTGCGGGGCCTCCTCGGCCACCGGGCCCAGCTCCAGGACCAGCCTGTCCTTGCCCTCGGTGGCGGCGACCACGCCCGGCGCCCAGCGGCCGGCGCCGTCGGTCAGGACGACGTCCTCACCGGCGCGCAGCCGCTTCACGGAGACGGCGTGCCGGCCCTCGGGCCCGTCCAGCACGAGGCGTCCGTCGCCGCCCGCGGTGAAGTCATGGACGACGAAGACGGGGGCGGTCACGCGGCACCGCCTTCCGTCAACGCGGCCTTCGCCTCGGCCAGTTCGGCCGCGAGCACCTCCACCAGCTGTCCGGCGGGCAGCTCCCTGGCGAGCCGGTGGCCCTGTCCGGCCCAGAGCGCCATGGCCTGCGCGTCACCGGCCTTCGCCGCGGCCTTGCGCAGACCGCTGGTGAGGTGGTGGACCTGGGGGTAGGCGGCGGGGGCGTACGGGCCGTGCTCCCGCATGAAGCGGTTGACGAGGCCGCGCGCGGGGCGGCCGGAGAACGCCCGGGTCAGCTCGGTCCGCACGAAGAGCGGATTGGTCATGGCCTGCTTGTGCAGGGGGTTGGCGCCCGACTCAGGGGTGACCAGGAACGCGGTGCCGAGCTGCGCCGCCTCCGCGCCGGCCGCGAGGACGGCGGCGATCTGCGCGCCCCGCATCAGCCCGCCGGCGGCGACCAGCGGGATCTGCGCGGTCTCGCGGACCTGCGTGATCAGGGAGAGCAGCCCGATCCCGGCACCGTCGGCCTCGGGGTTGTCCTTGTGCGTCCCCTGGTGGCCGCCCGCCTCGACGCCCTGCACGCAGACGGCGTCCGCGCCGGCCCACTGGGCGGTCTGGGCCTCCTCGGCCGTGGTGACGGTGACGACGGTCAGGGTACCGACGCGCGCGAAGGCGTCGAGGACGTCGCGGGTGGGACAGCCGAAGGTGAAGGAGACGAGCGGCACCGGGTCGTCGAGCAGGATCGCGAGCTTGGCGTCGTACCCGTCGTCGCGCCCGCTGTCCGGGTCGCCGAGCTGCGTCTCGTACCAGGTCGCCTCGCCGGCGAGCTGGCTGCGGTAGACCTCGACGGCGGCGGCGTCGGCGTACTCGGGCTGCGGCATGAAGAGGTTGACGCCGAACGGCCGTGAGGTCAGCCCGCGCAGCTGTTTGATCTCCTGGTACATCCCGTCGGCGGTCTTGTACCCGGCGGCGAGGAACCCGAGCCCGCCGGCCTCGGCGACGGCCGCGGCCAACTGCGGACCGGAGGCCCCACCCGCCATGGGGGCCTGCACGATCGGATGGCGGCAGAGATCGGTCAGTGCGGAGCTCATGCACGCATCGTGCCACGCGCCTCACCCCGCACCGAATCGCGCACCCCGCACCGGGCGTGCGCCGCCCCGTCTGCCGCGGTCACCCACCGGCGGCTGCGGGCCGTCCCGGGTTGCTCGCGCAGTTCCCCGCGCCCCTGAAGGCCGCTGCGCGGCCCCTTTAGGGGCGCGGGACGGTTGTCTTTAGGGGCGCGGGGAACTGCGCGACCAGCCCCCACGCACCCGCGGAGGACGACGAAGCCCCCGGCAGCGGAACGAACCGTCGCCGGGGGCCGAAGTCACCGCTCAAGGCGCTACCGCCCGTTGAACGCGTCCTTGAGGCGGGAGAACAACCCCTGCTGCCCCGGCTGGAACTGCCCCGTGGGCCGCTCCTCGCCCCGCAGCTGCGCCAGCTCCCGCAGCACCCGCTCCTGCTCGGCGTCGAGCTTGGTCGGCGTGAGCACCTCGACGTGCACGATGAGGTCGCCGCGGCCGCCGCCCCGCAGATGCGTGACGCCACGGCCGTGCAGCGGCACCGACTGACCGGACTGCGTGCCCGGCCGGATGTCGATCTCCTCCAGGCCGTCCAACGTCTCCAGCGGCACCTTCGTGCCGAGCGCCGCCGCCGTCATCGGAATGGTGACGGTGCAGTGCAGATCGTCGCCGCGCCGCTGGAAGACCGCATGCGGCAGCTCGTGGATCTCGACGTACAGGTCGCCGGCGGGGCCGCCGCCGGGGCCGACCTCGCCCTCGCCCGCGAGCTGGATGCGGGTGCCGTTGTCGACACCGGCGGGGATCTTCACGGTGAGCGTCCGCCGCGACCGGATGCGGCCGTCACCGGCGCACTCGGGGCACGGCGTCGGGACGACGGTCCCGAAGCCCTGACACTGCGGGCACGGCCGCGACGTCATGACCTGACCGAGGAAGGACCGCGTGACCTGCGACACCTCACCGCGACCGCGGCACATGTCACACGTCTGGGCGGACGTCCCCGGCGCGGCACCTTCACCGCTGCAGGTCGTACAGACGACCGCCGTGTCGACCTGGAGGTCCTTGGTGGTCCCGAAGGCCGCCTCTTCGAGGTCGATCTCCAGACGGATCATGGCGTCCTGGCCGCGGCGCGTGCGCGAGCGCGGCCCGCGCTGCGACGCCGTCCCGAAGAACGCGTCCATGATGTCGGAGAAGTTGCCGAAGCCGCCGGCGCCGAAGCCACCCGCGCCTCCGCCGCCGCCCGCCTGGGACAGCGGGTCGCCGCCGAGGTCGTAGACCTGCTTCTTCTGCGGGTCCGACAACACCTCGTACGCGGCGTTGATCTCCTTGAAGCGCTCCTGAGTCTTCGGATCCGGATTCACGTCCGGGTGAAGCTCACGCGCCAGCCTCCGGAAGGCCTTCTTGATCTCGTCCTGGGAAGCGTCGCGGCGCACGCCGAGTACGGCGTAGTAGTCCGTGGCCACTTACGACTCCGCCAGGATCTGTCCGACGTAACGTGCCACTGCGCGTACTGCTCCCATCGTTCCCGGATAGTCCATGCGGGTCGGTCCGACCACGCCGAGCTTGGCTACTGCCTCGCTGCCCGAACCGTAGCCGACCGAGACCACGGACGTAGAGCTGAGTCCCTCATGGGCGTTCTCGTGACCGATCCGTACGGCCATGCCCGAATCCTGCACCTCGCCAAGCAACTTGAGGAGTACGACCTGCTCCTCGAGGGCCTCGAGGACGGGCCGGATGGTGAGGGGAAAGTCATGTCCGAAGCGGGTGAGATTGGCGGTGCCGCCGATCATCAGCCGCTCCTCGGTCTCCTCGACCAGCGTCTCGAGGAGGGTCGCGAGGACCGTCGAGACGGTGCCGCGGTCCTCGGTCTCGAAGGCCTCCGGCAGGTCCTGCACCAGCTGCGGCACGTCCGTGAAGCGGCGGCCCGCGACCCGGCTGTTGAGCCGCGCCCGCAGATCCGCGAGCGCGCTCTCGCCGAACGGCGCCGGGCAGTCGATCATGCGCTGCTCGACCCGCCCGGTGTCCGTGATCAGTACGAGCATCAGCCGCGCGGGAGCCAGCGAGAGCAGCTCCACGTGCCGCACCGTCGACCGCGTCAGCGAGGGGTACTGCACGACGGCGACCTGCCGCGTCAGCTGCGCGAGCAGCCGCACCGTGCGCCCCACCACGTCGTCGAGGTCGACGGCGCCGTCGAGGAAGTTCTGGATGGCCCGACGCTCGGGCGCCGTCATCGGCTTGACGCCGGCGAGCTTGTCGACGAAGAGCCGGTAGCCCTTGTCCGTCGGGATGCGCCCGGCGCTGGTGTGGGGCTGGGCGATGAACCCCTCCTCCTCCAGCGCGGCCATGTCGTTGCGGACGGTGGCCGGGGAGACCCCCAGGCGGTGCCGCTCGGTGAGCGCCTTCGATCCGACCGG
This sequence comes from Streptomyces sp. NPDC037013, assembly GCF_055607265.1. Lineage (NCBI taxonomy): Bacteria > Bacillati > Actinomycetota > Actinomycetes > Kitasatosporales > Streptomycetaceae > Streptomyces > Streptomyces sp. NPDC037013. The sequence continues at coordinate 504,070 of NZ_JBVJRV010000003.1, forward strand.
CTCCTCCGTCCCGACATAGTCGTGGACGATGGCGCGCAGCACTTCGAGCCTGCGTTCACTGAGCATCGCGCACACCTCCAGCTGTCCGTCGTTCGCGACGGGCCCCGGCTTCCCCCGAGCCCCCGCCTGGCACTCACCGAGGGCGAGTGCCAGCCTTTCCAGAGGTCAGTGTACGGCCGCCGGGTACGGGCCCGGCAAGGGCGGACCCTCCTGTGTCGTGCCGGAGCGCCGGGCAGCGGCTGCCGGACACCGCCCGTACGGATAGCGTCACCGTATGGACGTGACGCCGGGATGGGAAGCGGCGGGCTGGGAACGGCTCGCCCCGCGCGTGGGACGGTGCCGACTGCCCGTCTGGGACTGCACGGTGGGGCTCGTCGTCGGCGACGAGGCCGCCCTCATGATCGACGCGGGGTCGAGCCTGGCCGAGGGCGCGGCCCTGCGCACCCGGGCCCGCACGATCATGGGCGGCGCCCGCCGTGTGACGCACCTCGCGCTGACACACCCGCACTTCGACCACGTCCTCGGGGCGCCGGCCTTCGCGGGCGTGCAGGTGTACGGCGCGGTGGGCATCGAGACGGTCCTCACACACGGCCGCGAGGAGTTGCGGGCGGACGCGGTACGGCACGGCCTCGACGCGGACGCGGCGGCCGAGGCTGCCGACCTCCTGGTCCATCCGCACCACGCGGTGTGCGGGGAGTGGACGCTGGACCTCGGCGGCCCGCAGGTCCTGCTCGCCAACATCGGACCCGGGCACTCCGCCCACGACCTGGTGGTCCTTGTGCCGGGCACCGACGGCGGGCGGGAAGTCGTCTTCTGCGGCGACCTGGTCGAGGAGTCCGGCGAACCGCAGGCCGGCGAGGACGCGGCACCCCGGCACTGGCCGGCGGCGCTCGACCGGCTCCTGGAACTGGGCGGCGAGGACGCGGTGTACGTGCCGGGGCACGGCGCGGCGGTCGACGCGGCCTTCGTCCGCGCACAACGCGCCACACTGGCGGCCCGCTTCGGCGTGTCGTGAGGACGAGCGGGTCCGCTCTTCCTATCGTCGGCAGAATGCGCCAGTACTCCGCCGATCTCACGCCTCCCTGGAAGAAGCCCAAGCCCGTGCCCGAGGTGGCGGCCGACGCCGGCCTCGTGGTCGAGGAGCTGAGCACGGGGTTCTGCGGGGCGGTGATCCGCTGCGAGAAGACGGCGCAGGGCCCGACGGTGACGCTGGAGGACCGCTTCGGCAAGCACCGCGTCTTCCCGATGGAGCCGCGCGGCTTCCTCCTGGAGGGCAGGCCGGTCACGCTGGTCCGCCCCACGGCCCAGGCCCCGGTACGCCCGTCGCGCACCGCGTCCGGCTCCGTGGCCGTCCCGAACGCGCGCGCCAGGGTCGCCCGCGCGGGCCGCATCTACGTGGAGGGCCGCCACGACGCCGAACTCGTCGAACGGGTCTGGGGCGACGACCTGCGCGTCGAGGGCGTCGTCGTCGAGTACCTGGAGGGCATCGACGACCTCCCCGCGATCGTCGCCGAATTCGCCCCCGGCCCCGACGCACGGCTCGGCGTCCTCGTGGACCACCTGGTCCCCGGCTCCAAGGAGTCCCGCATCGCCGCGTCGGTCACCAGCGACCACGCGCTGGTGGTGGGCCACCCCTACATCGACGTGTGGGAGGCGGTGAAGCCGTCCTCGGTCGGCATCGCCTCCTGGCCACGGGTGCCGCGGGGCCAGGACTGGAAGAAGGGGGTCTGCGCGGCGCTGGGCTGGCCGGAGAACACGGGGGCCGCGTGGCAGCGGATCCTGGGCTCGGTGCGCAGCTACAAGGACCTGGAGCCGGCGCTCCTGGGCCGCGTAGAAGAACTAATCGACTTCATCACCCTCCCCTGAGCCCCGGGGGGGCGGGGGGCTCCCCCGTGCGGGGCCGGGGCAGCGACTGCCGGCGGCAGCTGCCCCCGCCGGGTCGCAGGCGCGTACGAGACGGGAGGGGACGTGGGGGTTTGTGCGAACGGAGCACCGAGCAAACGCTAGCGCCTTTGTTCGTGCAGCGTGGCGCAGGGATAGCGAGTACGCACACACCCCCGCGGCCCCGCCCCCACAACCGAACCCAAGGCGCAGACACCAGCCCAAGCGCAGCCGCACCCCCAACCGACCCAAGGCGCTGACACCCGCCCAAGCCCACCCGCACCCACAACCGAACCCAGGCGCCCCGCCCGAAAGCGCCCCCACCCCAAAACGCCCCACCAGCCCTAGTCCACCAGGTCCCGCACCACCGCGTCCGCCAGTAGCCGTCCCCGGAGCGTCAGCACCGCCCTCCCCGACTCCCACGGCCCGCCCTCCAGCAGCCCCTCCCCCAGCGCCCGGCGCGCAGCCGCGAGGCCGGGCTCCTTCAGGAGACTCAGCGGACACCCCTCCCGAAGCCGCAGCTCCAGCAGGATCCGCTCCACCCGCCGGTCCTCAGCGGAGAGCAGCTCCCGCCCCGCCCCCGGCGACCGCGCCCCCGCCAGCGCTCCCGCGTACGCCCCCGGATGCTTGACGTTCCACCACCGCACGCCGCCCACGTGACTGTGGGCCCCGGGCCCGGCCCCCCACCAGTCGGCACCCCGCCAGTACAGCTCGTTGTGCAGGCACCGCCCGCCCTCGGACGTGGCCCAGTTGGAGACCTCGTACCACTCGAATCCCGCACCGCCCAGCACCTCGTCGGCGATGAGGTACCGGTCCGCGTGCACGTCGTCGTCCGTCATCGGAACCTCGCCGCGCCGGATCCGCCGCGCCAGCTGCGTCCCCTCCTCGACGATCAGCGCATAGGCGCTGACATGGTCGGGCCCGGCCCCGATCGCCGCGTCCAGCGACGCCCGCCAGTCGTCGTCCGACTCTCCCGGCGTGCCGTAGATCAGGTCGAGGTTCACGTGCTCGAACCCCGCCGCCCGCGCCTCGGCGACGCAACGCTCGGGCCGCCCGGGCGTGTGCGTGCGGTCGAGGATCTTCAGCACGTGCTGCTTCGCGCTCTGCATGCCGAAGGAGACGCGGTTGAACCCGCCCTCCCGCAGCTCGCCCAGGTACGCCGCGTCGACCGATTCGGGGTTCGCCTCGGTGGTGATCTCCGCGTCGTCCGCGAGCCCGAACTCGTCCCGTACGGCACCCAGCATGCGTACGAGGTCGCGCGCGGCGAGCAGCGTCGGCGTACCGCCTCCGACGAACACGGTCCGCACCGGCCGCGGATCGTCCCCGAGGACCTTGCGCGCGAGCCGTACCTCGTCGATCAGGGTGTCCGCGTAGTTGTCGCGGGAGGCGAGCACACCGCCGGAGCCGCGCAGCTCGGTCGCGGTGTAGGTGTTGAAGTCGCAGTAGCCGCAGCGCGTGGCGCAGTACGGGACGTGCAGGTAGAAGCCGAGTGGGCGCGAGGCCGCGCCGGCCAGGGCGGACGCGGGCAGCGCTCCGTCCTCGGGCATGGGCTCACCATCGGGCAGTGCGGAAGGCATGCCTTCCATTGTCCCGCACCCCGGGAACACCTCTCCCCCTCACCGAGCCGCCCCCTCAGCGCGCCCGCAGCACCAGCAACGCCAGATCGTCGTCCGGCGGCCGCTCGGAGAACTCGTGGACGAGCCGCCTGATCCGCTCCGCGACGAGCGCCGCGTCGAGCCCCACGCAGCCGGCCAGCGCCTGGGCGAGGCCGTCGCCGTCGTCGAACAGGAGCCGTTCCGAGCGGCGCTCGGTCACCCCGTCCGTGACGCACAGGAGCGTCTCGCCGGCCCGCAGCTCGAAGCTCTCGCTCGTGTACGTCTCGTCGTCGACGACCCCCAGCAGCATCTGCGGAGTGGCCGCCTCCCGCACCTTGCCCTCGGGTGACATCAGGAGCGGCAGCGGATGCCCGGCGCAGGCGATGGTGCAGCGCACGCCCCCTTCGTAGGGGACGAGCTCGCCGTACAGGAGGGAGAGGAAGCGCGAGGTCGGCCCGTCGGGCGGGACGCCCTGGCCGCCCGCCACCGCGACGACCGCCGCCGCCGCGTCCGCCGCCTCGGTCGCGTCGTCGAGGAGCAGTTGGTTGAGCCGGTCCATGACCTCCGCGACCTGGTAGCCCTCGCGGGCGAGCAGCCGCAGCCACGGCCGGGCGAGACCGATGACGACGGCCGCCTCCGGCCCCTTGCCCTGGACGTCGCCGAGCGCGAAGCACCAGCGGCCCTCGCCCGCCTGGAAGACGTCGTAGAAGTCGCCGCCGGGGCCGCCCTTGTCCCGCGGCTCGTACACCAGGCCGCTCTCCACGCCGGGGATCTCCGCGACCTTGCTGGGCAGCAGGCCGCGCTGGAGCACCTGGCTGATGTTGGCCTGGCGCTGGTATCGGCGGGCGGTGCTGATGGCGAGCGCGACCCGGCGGGTGAAGTCCTCGACGAGGCCTGTGACCTCGTCGGCGAAGCGGATCAGGCCGGCTCGTCCGATGACGAGAGTGCCGAGGGCGCGCCCGCCCGCGGTCAGGCGGTACGCGAGGGCCGCGCCGGAGGCATCCGCCCCGCCCGTCGTCCCCTCGCCAGGCCAGGGGACGGGGAAGGCACCCGAGCCCGCCGCGTCGGGCAGCCGCGGCGGCTCCTTCTCCAGGACGCGGCGGAGTTCCTCTATGCGGTGCTCGCTGCTGTGCCAGACGCGGGCGAGGCGCGCCCCGGAGCCGCTCGCCGGGCCGCGCCCGGAGCCTTCCGAGGCGTCTTCAAGCCACACCGCGCACCAGTCGGCGAGGCGGGGCACGAGGAGCTGTCCTGCGAGGGCGGCCACCAGGTCCTCGTCGAACTGTCCGGCCAGCAGGTCGGAGGCCTCGGCGAGGAAGGTGAGGGCGCCGCGGTTGACCCACTCCGTGTCGTGCGGGGCGCGCTTCGGCAGCGGGGCGAGGATCTCGGCGGCGCGCAGTCCGCGCTGGAGCGCGTGCTCGCTCGCGTACGCCTCGATCTCGCGGCCCGCCTGGACGCCGTCGACCGGCAGCCTGGCCCAGACGGTCTTGGTGCCGGGGCGGTAGGTGATGCCCCACGACTCGGAGAGGGTCGCGACGAGTTGCAGGCCGCGGCCGTACTCGGGGGTGCCGGTCGGCAGCGGGCGCTGTTCGCTGCGGACCGCGCGGGAGGGGTGGTGGTCGGAGACCTCGATGACGACGGTGTCCGTGTTCTCGCCCGGTACCGCCTCGTCGAGTCGGCACAGCAGTTCGACCGCCGTGCCCGCGTGCACGACGGCGTTGGTCGTCAACTCGCTGACGAGCAGCACCGCGTCGTCGGCCAGCCGGTCGGTGAAGCCCGCGGTCGCGGGCGCCCCGAGCTCGGTCCAGTCGGCGAGGGCGGCCCGCACGAATTTGCGGGCGGCGGCGGGCGCAAGCGGGTTTCCGGGCAGTGACGTGCGCACCACCATCGGCGGCCCGGCACGGTCCGGGCCCGGGGCGGGAGACCGGAATTCGGTCTCCCGTTGTGTCGGAATGGACCCCACGGTGCGGCTCCTGAGCAGTTCGGGCGATTACGCCTCAGGCAACACCGACAGAGTGACAGACTGACCTCGCCCATAAGCGCCGAGTTACTGAAGTGGGCCGTTATGAGTGAGAACAGTGCTATGCCTGTGCTGGAAGAGGGCCGGATCCCGGCGCCCGCACAGAGCGTCGATTCCGGTACGGATCCGGCCATGTGCCAGTTGCGCCCGCTTCTCGCCGCCATGCGGGCCGCGCGGGACGGGGACTTCACCAAGGTCGCTCCGGTCGGCGAGGGCATGACCGCCGAGCTGTACGCGGTCTTCAACGAGATGCTCGACCGTTCGCTCCACTTCGACGCCGAACTCGTCCGCGTGCGGCGCGAGATCATACGTCATGGCCGGCTGGACGAGCGGTTCGCCGCGAGTCCGGGACAGGGCCGCTGGGCGGCGCGCGTGTCGGAGGTCAACACGCTGCTCGACGCGCTGGTCGCGCCGGCGGCCAACGCCACCCGGGTCCTGAACGCGGTGGCGGGCGGCGACCTGACGCAACGCGTCGACCTGCACGACGGCACGCGTGAGCTGCGCGGCGATCTGCGCCGCCTGGGCCGTGCCGTCAACACGATGGTCGATCAGCTGTCCCTCTTCACGGGTGAAGTCACGCGCGTCGCCCGCGAGGTCGGGACGGAGGGGCGGCTCGGCGGTCGCGCCAAGGTGCGCGGGCTCTCCGGCAGTTGGCGGGACGTGACGGAGGCCGTCAACACGATGGCGTCGCGGCTCACCGCCCAGGTGCGCGACATCGCGCTGGTGACGACGGCGGTGGCGCAGGGCGACCTGACCCGCACGGTCACGGTCGAGGCGACCGGTGAGCTCCTCGAACTGAAGCTGACCGTGAACACGATGGTGGAGCAGCTCTCCGCGTTCGCCGCCGAGGTGACGCGGGTGGCCCGCGAGGTCGGCACGGAGGGCCAGTTGGGCGGGCGCGCCCAGGCGCGCGGGGTGTCGGGCGTCTGGAAGGACCTCACCGACAACGTCAACTTCATGGCGTCGAACCTCACCTCCCAGGTGCGGAACATCGCCCAGGTCACCACCGCCGTCGCCAACGGCGACCTGAGCCAGAAGATCACCGTGGACGCCCGGGGCGAGATCCTGGAGCTGAAGTCGACGGTGAACACGATGGTGGACCAGCTGTCCGCCTTCGCCGACGAGGTCACCCGCGTCGCCCGCGAGGTCGGCACCGAGGGGAATCTGGGCGGGCGCGCTCAGGTGCGGGGCGTCTCCGGCGTCTGGAAGGACCTCACCGACAACGTCAACTTCATGGCGGACAACCTCACCTCCCAGGTGCGGAACATCGCGCTCGTCTCGACGGCCGTCGCCCAGGGCGACCTCGGCAAGAAGATCACCGTCGAGGCGAAGGGCGAGATCCTGGAGCTGAAGTCGACGATCAACACGATGGTCGACCAGCTGTCCGCCTTCGCCGACGAGGTCACCCGCGTCGCCCGCGAGGTCGGCACCGAGGGCAACCTCGGCGGCCAGGCGCAGGTCCGCGGCGTGTCGGGCGTCTGGAAGGACCTCACCGACAACGTCAACTTCATGGCGTCGAACCTCACCTCCCAGGTGCGGAACATCGCCCAGGTCACCACCGCCGTCGCCAACGGCGACCTCTCCAAGATGATCACGGTGACCGCACGCGGCGAGATCCTGGAGCTGAAGGACACCGTCAACACCATGGTGGAGCAGTTGCGCGCCTTCGCCGACGAGGTGACCCGCGTGGCCCGCGAGGTCGGCACGGACGGCAGGCTCGGCGGGCGCGCGCAGGTCCTCGGCGTGTCCGGTGTGTGGAAGGACCTCACCGACAACGTCAACTACATGGCGGACAACCTCACCGGCCAGGTCCGCAACATCGCGCAGGTCGCGACCGCCGTCGCCCAGGGCGACCTCTCCAAGAAGATCGACGTGGACGCGCGCGGCGAGATCCTGGAGCTGAAGACCACCATCAACACCATGGTGGACACGCTCTCCTCGTTCTCCTCCGAGGTCACCCGCGTCGCCCGAGAGGTCGGCTCCGAGGGCCAGCTGGGCGGCCAGGCCCGGGTCGAGGGCGTCTACGGCACCTGGAAGCGCCTGACGACGAACGTGAACGAGCTGGCGCTGAACCTCACCACGCAGGTCCGCGCCATCGCCGAGGTGGCCTCCGCGGTGGCGCAGGGCGACATGACCCGCTCGATCACCGTGGAGACCCGCGGCGAGGTCTCCGAGCTGAAGGACAACATCAACCTCATGGTCTCCAACCTCCGCGAGACCACCCGTGCCAAGGACTGGCTGGAGTCCAACCTCGCCCGTCTGGCCGGCCTGATGCAGGGCCACCGCGACCTGATGGAGGTCGCCGACCTGATCCTGCGCGAGCTGACGCCGCTGGTGAACGCGCAGTACGGCGCGTTCTTCCTCGCCGACCCGGACACGGCGGAGTCCCCGGCGCCCACCCAGGTCACCGCCAAGGGGCTCGCCTTCATCGCCGGGTACGGCGCGGCGCAGGACTCGGTCGTCGACACCGGCGGGATGCCCGCGCAGGGCCTGGTGCGCCAGGCGGCCCTGGAGAAGAAGCGGATCCTCGTCGAAGAGGTCCCGCCGGACTACATCAAGATCCACTCGGGGCTCGGCGACGCGGCCCCCGCCACGGTCGTCATCATCCCGATCCTCTTCGAGGACAAGCTGCTCGGCGTCATCGAGCTGGCCACGTTCTCCCGCTTCTCCGACGTCCACCTGGCCTTCTTCGACCAGTTCGTGAACACCATCGGCGTCGCGATCAACACCATCATCGCCAACTCCCGTACGGAGTCCCTGCTCGGCGAGTCGCAGCGCCTCGCCATCCAGCTCCAGGAACGCTCGGACGAACTCCAGCGCCAGCAGGCCGAGCTGCGCCGCTCCAACGCGGAACTGGAGGAGAAGGCCGCGCTGCTCGCGACGAGTTCGCAGTACAAGTCGGAGTTCCTCGCGAACATGTCGCACGAGCTGCGCACGCCGCTCAACTCCCTGCTGATCCTGGCCCGGTTGCTCTCCGACAACCCGGACAACCACCTCTCCGACCAGGAGGTGCAGTTCGCGACGACGATCCACCGGTCGGGATCGGACCTGCTCCAGCTGATCAACGACATCCTGGACCTGTCGAAGATCGAGGCGGGCCGGATGGACGTACGCCCGAAGAAGCTCCCGCTCATCAAGGTCCTCGACTACGTCCACGCGACGTTCCGCCCGCTCACCCTCGACCGCGGTCTCGCCTTCGACGTGTCGGTGGGCGAGGACGTGCCGCGGGAGATGTTCTCGGACGAGCAGCGCCTCCAGCAGATCCTGCGCAACCTCCTGTCGAACGCGGTGAAGTTCACCTCGGCCGGCAAGGTCGAGCTGCGGGTCAGCCGCGTCAAGGAGGCGGCGGGCGACCGGCTGCTCCACGACAACGAGGACCTGCTCTGCTTCGCCGTCACGGACACCGGCATCGGCATCCCGGCCGAGCAACTCCCGGTGATCTTCGAGGCGTTCCAGCAGGCCGACGGGACCACCAACCGCAAGTACGGCGGCACCGGCCTCGGCCTCTCCATCAGCCGTGAGATCGCGGGCCTGCTCGGTGGCCGCATCACCGCGGAGAGCCGCCCCGGCCACGGTTCGACCTTCTCGCTCTACGTCCCCGTGGTGCACCCGGGCCACGGCGCCGCCGCCATCGCGTACGCGGCCTCCCACACCCAGCACCTGCCGGAGCCGGTCGACCAGGCCGTCCAGCGCCCGCACACCGCGCTGGAGCCCGACGACAGCTGGCCCACCCCCAACAAACTGGAGGCGTGGAAAGAGGGGCGGGCTGGGCGCATACTGCCGGGCCGGCGCGTGCTCATCGTCGACGACGACATCCGCAACGTCTTCGCGCTCACCCACGTGCTCAGCCGCGTCGGCATGCCCGTCCTGTACGCGGAGAACGGCCGCGAGGGCATCGAGACGCTGGAGCGCAACCCCGACGTCGACATCGTCCTGATGGACATCATGATGCCGGAGATGGATGGGTACGAGACGATGGCCGCGATCCGGCGCAGCCCCCGCTGGCAGGGCCTGCCGATCGTCGCGCTGACGGCGAAGGCCATGCCCGGCGACCGCGAGAAGGCCATCTCGCAGGGCGCCAACGACTACGTACCGAAACCCGTGGACGTGGACCAGCTGCTCGGTGTCGTCTGCGCCCTCCTCGACCCGGAGGGTGCGGACGACGGCAGCGAGGGCGCCGCGTCCCCCGATCAACGACCCGTCGCCCCGGAACAGCTCTGCGCGGAAGGCGAGTCACCTGTTCCGCCGACCATCGAATGAGGCACCGTCACCATGAGTGCAGAGGCCACGACAGACAACCGCGCGAGCATCCTCCTGGTCGACGACATGGAGGACAATCTGATGGCGCTCGAAGCCGTCCTCGGTTCCCTCAACGAGCCTCTCGTCAGGGCCCGTTCGGGCGAGGAGGCGATGAAGGCGATCCTGCGGCAGCGGTTCGCCGTCATCCTGCTGGACGTCCGCATGCCCGGCATGGACGGGTTCGAGACCGCGTCCAACATCAAACGGCTCGACCAGACCAAGGACGTGCCCATCATCTTCCTGACGGGCACCGACAACGACGCGGGCTACGCCTTCCGCGGCTATGCCACGGGCGCCGCGGACTACCTCACCAAGCCGTTCGACCCGTGGGTGCTGCGCGCCAAGGTCACCGTCTTCCTCGAACTGCACCGCAAGAACCGCCAGCTGGAGCGGATACTGGCCCGTGAGCAGCGCCAGTTCGACGAGCTGGCGGCGCGCCTCTCCGCGATCGAGACCCATATGGCCGCGAGCAGCCTGAAAGACGTCCTGGAGCTGCGCCGCCACGTGACGCACATGGAGGAACTGGTGCGGGAGATGCGCCGCGGACGGGGCGTCTGACCGGCGACACCGCCGTCCGCGCCGGCCCAGGACGCGCCGGGCCCCGGACCTGCCGGGTCCGCGAGGATCAGGCCTCGCGCGAGCCCGCGTACATCTCCTCGATGAGGTGCTTGTACTCCCGCTCCACGACCGGCCGCTTCAGCTTCAGGCTGGGCGTCAGCTCGCCGTGCTCGACGTCCAGGTCGCGCGGCAGGAGCCGGAACTTCTTGATGGTCTGCCAGCGCTGGAGGCCTTCGTTGAGCTGCTTGACGTAACCGTCGATGAGCGCGACCGTGGCCGGGTCGGCGCACACCTCGGCGTACGACTTCCCCTCCTGGCCGTTCTCCTTGGCCCACTCCAGGATGGCGGGCTCGTCGAGGGAGATCAGCGCGGCACAGAAGTTCCGGTCGGCGCCGTGCACGAGGATGTTGGAGACGTACGGACAGACGGCCTTGAACTGGCCCTCCACCTCCGCGGGCGCGATGTACTTGCCGCCGGACGTCTTGATCAGGTCCTTCTTGCGGTCGGTGATCCGCAGATAGCCGTCGACGGACAGCTCGCCGATGTCCCCGGTGTGGAACCAGCCGTCGGACTCCAGGACCTCGGCGGTCTTCTCCGGCAGGCCGTGGTAGCCCTCCATGATGCCGGGGCCGCGCAGCAGGATCTCGCCGTCGTCCGCGATGCGCACCTCGGTACCGGGCAGCGGCTTGCCGACGGTGCCGGTGCGGTAGGCCTCGCCGGGGTTGACGAAGGAGGCGGCGGACGACTCCGTCAGGCCGTACCCCTCCAGGATGTGGATGCCTGCGCCCGCGAAGAAGTAGCCGATCTCGGGCGCGAGCGCGGCCGAACCCGACACCGCCGCCCGCAGCCGCCCGCCGAAGGCCTCGCGGAGCTTGGAGTAGACGAGCGCGTCGGCGGTCCGGTGCTTGGCGCGCAGCCCGAACGGCACCGAGGCCGTGCCCGTCCTGCGGAAGTTGTCCTGGCTGACCCTCGCGTACTCGCGGGCGACCTCGGCCGCCCACAGGAAGATCTTGTACTTGGCCCCGCCGCCGGCCCGCGCCTTGGCGGCGACGCCGTTGTAGACCTTCTCGAAGATGCGGGGCACGGCGGCCATGTACGTCGGCTGCACCACCGGCAGATTCTCGATGATCTTGTCCACGCGGCCGTCGACGGCGGTGACGTGCCCGACCTCGATCTGTCCCGAGGTCAGCACCTTGCCGAAGACGTGCGCGAGCGGCAGCCACAGGTACTGCACGTCGTCGGGGCCGAGGAGGCCCGTCGAGGCGATGGCCTTGGCCATGTACGACCAGTTGTCGTGCGGCAGACGCACGCCCTTGGGCTTGCCGGTGGTGCCGGAGGTATAGATGAGCGTCGCGAGCTGACCGGCGGTGATCGCGCCGATCCGCTCCTTGATCAGCTGGGGGTTCTTCTCCAGGTGCGCCGCGCCACGGGCCTCCAGGTCGGCGAGGGTGAGCACCCAGCCGTTCGGGTCGCCCTCGGCGGGCTCCGCGCCCGCCGCGTCGAGCACCACGACGTGCCGCAGCTCGGGGAGGTCGGCCCGCTTCTCGCGCGCCTTGGCGAGCTGCGCGGCGTCCTCGGCGATCAGCACCCGGCTGCCGGAGTCGGCCAGGATGAACGCCGACTCCTCGGCGTTGGTCTGCGGGTAGATGGTCGTGGTGGCGGCGCCCGCGCACATGATGCCGAGGTCGGCGAGGATCCATTCGACCCGCGTGGACGAGGCGAGGGCGACGCGGTCCTCGGAGTCGAGACCGAGCTCGATCAGGCCCGCCGCGATGGCGTGGACGCGGTCGGCGGCCTGCGCCCAGCTGAGCGTCTTCCACTCGTCGGGCCCCTCGCCGGAGGCAGCCGGGACGGGGTAGCGGTAGGCCTCGGCGTCCGGCGTGGCCGCCACGCGCTCCACGAAGAGGTGCGCCACGGACGGCGGACGGTTCTCGATCAAGGTCTGTGTGTCGCTCACGACATCCTCCGGGCCCACGACATGCGGCGAACTGGCTGGCGGCTGCTTCTTACATCCCTGCGGCTACTTGTTTAACTTGTGAGTAACCTACGAGTGGTGATCAGAGTAGAGCCCGGACGCCCGACGCGTAAGGGCCTACCGGCCGTCACTTCCTACAGAGCCCCATACGGACCGGGCCCGCCGCCGGGAGCGCCGCGGGCCGCTTCGCGCGTGCCGTGTCAGGTGTGACACCGGCGCACTCCGCGGGTGGCGGACGGCACGCGAAAGGCGCCCGTCCGGAGTGTGGACGGGCGCCCGGGGCGTCACGGCTGCCGCGCGGCTGCGGCTACTTCCTGGCCTTTACTTCTTGGCCTTGCCGCTGTCGTCGCTGGAGAGCACGGCGATGAAGGCCTCCTGCGGCACCTCGACGGAGCCGACCATCTTCATCCGCTTCTTGCCTTCCTTCTGCTTCTCCAGCAGCTTCCGCTTACGGGAGATGTCACCGCCGTAACACTTGGCGAGGACGTCCTTGCGGATGGCGCGGATGGTCTCGCGGGCGATGACCCGGGAGCCGATGGCGGCCTGCACGGGCACCTCGAAGGCCTGGCGCGGGATGAGCTCGCGCAGCTTGGCGACGAGCCGCACGCCGTACGCGTACGCCTGGTCCTTGTGGGTGACCGCCGAGAAGGCGTCGACCTTGTCGCCGTGGAGCAGGATGTCGACCTTGACGAGCTGCGCGGACTGCTCGCCGGTGGGCTCGTAGTCGAGCGAGGCGTAACCGCGCGTCTTGGACTTCAGCTGGTCGAAGAAGTCGAAGACGATCTCCGCGAGCGGCAGGGTGTAGCGGATCTCGACGCGGTCCTCGGAGAGGTAGTCCATGCCGAGCATCACACCGCGCCGGTTCTGGCACAGCTCCATGATCGAGCCGATGAACTCGCTCGGGGCGAGGATCGTGGCGCGCACGACCGGCTCGAAGACCTGGTCGATCTTGCCCTCGGGGAATTCACTCGGGTTGGTGACCGTGTGCTCGGTGCCGTCCTCCATGATCACGCGGTAGACCACGTTCGGAGCGGTGGCGATCAGGTCGAGCCCGAATTCGCGTTCGAGCCGCTCACGGATCACGTCGAGGTGCAGCAGGCCGAGGAAACCGACGCGGAAGCCGAAGCCGAGCGCGGCGGACGTCTCGGGCTCGTAGACGAGCGCGGCGTCGTTGAGCTGCAGCTTGTCCAGGGCCTCGCGCAGGTCGGGGTATTCCGAGCCGTCCAGCGGATACAGGCCCGAGAACACCATCGGCTTGGGGTCCTTGTACCCGCCGAGCGCCTCGGTCGCGCCCTTGTGCAGGGAGGTGATCGTGTCACCGACCTTGGACTGACGGACGTCCTTCACGCCGGTGATGATGTAGCCCACCTCGCCGACGCCGATGCCGTCGGCCGGGGTCATCTCGGGCGAGGAGACGCCGATCTCCAGGAGCTCGTGGGTGGCTCCGGTGGACATCATCCGGATCCGCTCGCGCTTGTTGAGCTGGCCGTCGACGACTCGCACGTACGTCACGACGCCGCGGTAGGAGTCGTAGACCGAGTCGAAGATCATCGCGCGGGCCGGGGCGTCCTTGACGCCCACCGGCGGCGGGATCTCGGCGACGACCTTGTCGAGCAGCGCCTCGACGCCCATGCCGGTCTTCGCGGAGACCTTCAGCACGTCCTCGGGCTCGCAGCCGATGAGGTTGGCGAGCTCCTCGGAGAACTTCTCCGGCTGGGCGGCCGGCAGGTCGATCTTGTTCAGTACGGGGACGATCTTGAGGTCGTTCTCCATCGCCAGGTAGAGGTTGGCGAGAGTCTGCGCCTCGATGCCCTGGGCCGCGTCGACCAGGAGGATCGTGCCCTCACAGGCCGCGAGCGAACGCGAGACTTCATACGTGAAGTCCACGTGGCCCGGGGTGTCGATCATGTTGAGGATGTGGGTCCTGCCGACGTCCGGGCCCTCGTTCGGGGCCCAGGGCAGACGCACCGCCTGGGACTTGATCGTGATGCCGCGCTCGCGCTCGATGTCCATGCGGTCGAGGTACTGAGCACGCATCTGCCGCTGCTCCACCACACCGGTGAGCTGGAGCATGCGGTCGGCGAGCGTGGACTTGCCGTGGTCGATGTGCGCGATGATGCAGAAATTGCGAATCAGCGCCGGGTCCGTACGGCTCGGCTCGGGCACATTCTTAGGGGTCGCGGGCACGCAGGGTCCTGTCTCTTGAGGCGCCTGTCGCCTCGGGTCGGATCTATACGTAGGTTCCATCGTCCCATGGGTGCGGGACTGCGGTCGGTTTGGGCCGGTCCGAGGGTGCCTGGTACCGTGGACAGCTGTGTCTCGTAGCCCTCTCAAGCATCGAGGCGCGTGTCATCAAACTCATCTGCAGTACCTCTGCAGTACCTGAACCTGAAAAGGCTCTTTCGTGGCGAACATCAAGTCCCAGATCAAGCGGATCAAGACCAACGAGAAGGCGCGTCAGCGCAACAAGGCGGTCAAGTCTTCCCTGAAGACCGCGATCCGCAAGGCCCGCGAGGCCGTTGCCGCCGGTGACGCCCAGAAGGCCGCCGAGCTCACGCGTGAGGCCACGCGCCAGCTCGACAAGGCCGTCTCCAAGGGTGTCATCCACAAGAACCAGGCCGCCAACAAGAAGTCGGCGCTTGCGACGAAGGCCGCGTCCCTCAAGGGCTGAAGCCTCTGCCCCGGTCCGCCGGGGCGCTGATCAATCCTTCCGCGAGGGTAATTCGAGCCCTCTACCTCGAATCGCGGACAGAACCACGCAGTACGCCACGCTGCGACGATGCCCCCGGCCCACTCCGGGGGCATTGCTGTGTCCGGGGGTGTGTGGGGCGCGCCCGGTGCCGGTCAGGGGCGCGGGGAACTGCGCGACCGGCCACGAGGCACCCGCAGACGAAGACCCACCCATCCCCGGAGGGCCGGGCCCCGCACCTCAGGGCCGCGCGCCTAAGGCTCCCGCCCCGCAGGGACTCAGCCCCGCCGGGCCCGCGCGGCACGGGCGATGGCGACGACGGCCTTCTCCAGGGCGTACTCCGGGTCGTCGCCGCCACCCTTGACGCCCGCGTCGGCCGCCGCGACCGCCGTGAGCGCGGCGGCCACGCCGTCCGGGGTCCAGCCGCGCATCTGCTGCCGCACCCGGTCGATCTTCCAGGGCGGCATGCCCAGCTCGCGGGCGAGGTCGGCGGGGCGCCCGCCACGCGCCGAGGAGAGCTTGCCGATCGCCCGCACGCCCTGCGCGAGAGCGCTGGTGATCATGACGGGGGCGACGCCGGTCGACAGGGACCAGCGCAGCGCTTCGAGCGCCTCGGCGGCCCGGCCCTCGACGGCCCGGTCGGCCACGGTGAAGCTGGAGGCCTCCGCCCGGCCCGTGTAGTACCGCCCGACGACCTCTTCGTCGATCGTGCCCTCGACGTCCGCCGCGAGCTGCGACACGGCCGAGGCGAGCTCCCGCAGATCGCTGCCGATGGAGTCGACCAGGGCCTGGCAGGCCTCGGGGGTCGCCGACCGGCCCATGGTGCGGAACTCGCTCCGCACGAACGACAGCCGGTCCGCGGGCTTGGTCATCTTGGGGCAGGCGACCTCGCGCGCACCCGCCTTGCGCGCGGCGTCGAGCAGCCCCTTGCCCTTGGCGCCGCCCGCGTGCAGCAGGACGAGCGTGATCTCCTCGGCGGGCGCCCCGAGATACGCCTTGACGTCCTTGATCGTGTCCGCCGACAGATCCTGCGCGTTCCGTACGACGACGACCTTGCGCTCGGCGAAGAGCGAGGGGCTGGTCAGCTCGGCGAGGGTGCCGGGCTGCAGCTGGTCGGAGCTGAGGTCGCGCACGTCCGTGTCCGCGTCGGCGGCGCGGGCGGCCGCGACCACCTGCTGCACGGCGCGGTCGAGGAGGAGGTCCTCCTGCCCCACGGCGAGCGTGAGAGGAGCGAGCGGATCGTCGTTTGCTGTCTTCCTGGCCATCGCGGTCCAGCATCCCACGCGGCACCGACAGCCCGTCCCGTACGTCCCGGTGCCATGTCGGAGAATGGACCGGTGACCGACGTACGACATGTCCTGGTGCTGCCCGACCGCGATGCCGCGGAGGTGGTGGCCGAAGAGCTCCCCGACCGTTTCGGCGTGGCCGAGGAACCCCAGCTCGTCCGCGACGCCCTGGCCGGCGAGGACGACGCCGAGGACGCCCAGTGGCTGGTCGTGGTCGAGGACCCCGACTCCCGCCTGGACCCGACGGCCCTCGACGCACTGGCCGCCGAGCACGAGGGGTGGCTGGAGGCGCCGTAGGGGGGGCAGGGGCCGGGTCGGCAGGCGGCCGGGGGGCCGGGCGGTCAGGTGGCCGAGTGGTCGGGCGGCCGGCAGCCGAGTGGTCGGGCGACCGGGTGGTCGGGCCGTCGGGCGGCCGGGGGGCCGGGGGGCCGGGGGGTCAGCTCTTGGGGATGACCTGGATGTCGAGGTCGATCGTGATGCTGTGTCCGACGGCCGCGATGCCGCGCGCGAGCATCGTCTGCCAGGTGATCGTGAAGTCGTCGCGGTGCAGCTCGGTGGTGGCGCGGCAGGCGACGCGGGTCTCGCCCTGAAGCCCCTGGCCGACTCCGAGGTACTCCGTGTCGAGCGTGACCGTCCGCGTCACGCCGTGCAGCGTCAGGCCGCCGGATATCGCCCAGCGGCTGCCGCCCTTGTGCACGAAGCGGTCGCCGTAGAACTCCATCGTCGGGAAGCGCGCCACGTCCAGGAAGTCCCCGGACCGCAGGTGGTCGTCGCGCATCTTGACCGCGGTGTCGATGGAGGCCGCGTCGATGACGACGTGCATCGCGGAGTTCTCCATGCGCTCGGCCACCCGTATCGCGCCCGCGAAGGTGTTGAACCGGCCCCGGATGCGGGCCAGCCCGATGTGGCGCGCGGTGAAGGCCACCGAGGAGTGCAGGGGGTCGAGCTCCCAGTCACCGGGCTCGGGCAGCGCCGGCGGCTGGGCGACCTGGAGCATGACGTCACCGATCGACGCGTGCGCGTTCTCCGCGACCGTGGCGCTCGCCCGGTACGGGGTGAAGCCCTCCGCCGTGACCGCGAGACGGTACTCCCCGGCCGGAACAGCCGTGACGAACGACCCGAACGGGTCCGTCCCCCCACTGACGACCTTGCGCCCCATCGCGTCACTGACGGCGAACTCCGCGTTCCGCACGGGCTCATTGACCGGGTCGAGCACCCGGCAGCTGAGCACTCCCGCACTCGACGGAACCGTGAGCGCCGACAGGGGCCCCGTCCGTCCATCCCGATTCGTACGGTTTCCCAGCCAACGGCCGAACACCCTGCGACACATCCCCGCGTTCTTGACAACACCTGCAAACTGCAACGAAAAGGCATTCGATCACCGTTGCGGCTTTAGGCGCAACACGGACCCAGATCACTGGAATGCTGACGATGCGCAAGAACTGTCGCGAGTACCCCGAATTGATCCCCCTTCCTTTCCCATCACACCAGCTCAGAGACTGTTTCCCTCGGTAGCGCCCCCATGACCCCATGAGGTGACTGAGGTGGCCCGGCCGACAGCGCCGGAGGTCATGGGGGCCGGGTGGCCACCGCGAGACCTGGACCCGATCGCGCCCCCGCCCCCACCACCGCGATCGCGCCGTCCGTGTCCGTGCGCACCACCTGCGCTCCCTGGGCCCGCAATGCCGTGAGCGTCAGGGGCGAGGGGTGGCCGTAGGAGTTGTCGGCGCCGCACGAGATGAGCGCCAGCCGCGGCGCCGCCCTGCGCAGAAGCCCCGGATCCTGGTGGGCCGAACCGTGATGGGCGACCTTCAGGACATCCACCCCGGTGAGCGACGCACCGGCCGGCGAGCGCAGCAGTGCCCGCTGGGCGGGCGGCTCCAGATCGCCGAGGAGCAGCAGGCTCAGCCCGGCCGTCCGCACGAGCAGGGTGACGCTCGCGTCGTTCGGCCCCTCGGGCCGCGGCACCGCCGACCCCGGTGGCCACAGCACTCGCCAGTCCAGCGGGCCCGCGCGGCGCCGCTCCCCCGCCACGGCCCGGACCACCGGGATGTGCGCGGCCGCCGCCTGATCCCGTACGAACTCCGCCTGGTCCGGCGGCTCCTCGAACCCCGTCGTCTGGATCTCCCCCACCTCCCGCCCCCGCAACACCCCCGGCAACCCCGCGACATGGTCGGCGTGGAAGTGCGTGAGCAGGACGAGCGGTACGCGCGTGATCCCCAGCGAACGCAGGCAGCGGTCCGCCGCGACCGGATCCGGCCCCGCGTCGACGACCACCCCCGCCCCGCCTCCCGCGGCGAGCACCATGGCGTCGCCCTGCCCCACATCGCACATCGCGAGCCGCCATCCCGGCGGCGGCCACCCCGCGATCACCCGGGTGACGGCCGGGGGCCGGACGACCACCAGGAACAGCAGGACGGCACAGGCCGCGATCACCCATGGATGCCGCATGAGCCTGCGTCCCACCAGGACGAGGAGCACGGTGACGAGCGCGAGCAGGAACCCGCCCCGCCAGCCGTCCGGCCAGTCGATCCCGCTCCCGGGGAGCGCCGCCCCGGTCCTGGCGATCCCCGCGATCCATCCGGTGGGCCAACCCGCTGCCCAGGCCAGCGCCTCGGCCACGGGCATCGCCACCGGCGCCGCCGCCAGCGCCGCGAAGCCGAGCACGGTCGCGGGCGCGACGGCGAACTCCGCGAGCAGATTGCACGGCACCGCCACCAGACTCACCCGCGCCGCGAGAACGGCGACGACGGGCGCGCACACCGCCTGCGCGGCAGCAGCGGCGGCCAGCGCCTCGGCGAACCTCGACGGAACCCCCCGCTCCCGCAGCGCGGCACCCCAACGCGGCGCGAGCGTGAGCAACGCTCCGGTGGCGAGGACGGAGAGCAGGAAGCCGTAACTCCGGGCCAGCCACGGGTCGTACAGGACGAGCACGAGGACCGCCGTGGCCAGGGCGGGGATGAGCGATCTGCGCCGGCCCGTGGCCAGGGCGAGGAGCACGATGAGGCCACAGGCGGCGGCCCTCAGCACGCTCGGGTCCGGCCTGCAGACGATGACGAACCCGACGGTGAGCCCACCGCCGAGCAGCGCCGTCGCCCGGAGCGGAATGCCCAACCTGGGCGCCAGGCCGCGCCGTTCCGCCCGCTGCGCCGTGGCCGGCGGGCCGATCAGCAGGACGAGCACGATCGTGAGGTTCGCCCCGCTCACGGCGAGCAGATGCGTGAGGTCGGTTGCCCGGAACGCCTGGTCCAGTTCGGCCGGCACACGCGAGGTGTCCCCGATGACGAGCCCCGGCAGCAGCGCCCGGGCATCGGCCGGCAGCCCGTCCGTCGCTTCGCGCAGCCCGCCCCGCAACGCCCCGGCCAGCCGCTGTGCCCCGGACGGCGCCCCGATCACCTGCGGCGCGCGCTCCCCGGCCACCCGGAGCACCGCGGCCACCCGGTCCCCCTCCGGCAACGGCGGGGCCAGACGGCCCCGCACCCGCAGCCGGGTCGACGGCAACAGCGCCAACCAGGCATCACCGGGCGCGGCCCCGGCCCGCCGCTTCGCCGGGGCCCCGGAGGCGTCGGGGACATCGGCCCCCGGGGCTCCGGAAGCCTTGTCCATGGGGCGCTCTGGCCTCTCCGTCCGTACGACCACCAGGACCGGTGTCCGCGTCACGGTCGACCTGCCGTCCGCTTCCGTGACGCGGACGACGTCGGCGTCCAGGACCACGGTGGGCGGCATCGTGTGGGCGGCGGCGACCCGGGGCCGGATGCGCCGCGGGTCGGACGTGACCTCCAACTCGGCTTCCACCTGCGCATATTCGCGTGCCAGTCCGGGGACGGGGCCACGGCGCAGGTCCGCACCGTGCAGAGCCGCGGAGGCCGTCGCCGCTGCCATGCAGAGGAGAACCGCCGCCACGGGCAGCCGCCCCCACGACCGCATCCCAGGCGACCGTCCCGCCGACTGCCCCTGCGGCCCGTGCGGCGCTTGTCCAGGCGGCCCGTCCGGCAGTTGTCCCTGTGGGCGACGGACCCGCGTCGTCCACGTCACCAGCAGGCCTCCGCCCACCAGGACGCAGACCGCCACCGTGACGATCGCCCACCGGGGCGGCGCGTCCAGCATCACGGCGGCCGTCGCCCACGCCGCGAGAGCGGGCGGTACGAGCCGGAGGTCGGCCGGCCCCTCCTGACGCGGATGCGAGGCTCCCAGTCGTCGGCCCGACGCGACGTGAACTGCCGCGCGCGTCATGGCCGTACAAGATCTTGCAGGTCCGCGAAGCGCCGATCGCCGATGCCGTTGACCTCGCGCAACTCGTCGACGGAACGGAAACCTCCGTGCTCGGCGCGGTACTCGAGGATGTGCTGGGCCAATACCGGTCCGACTCCCGGCAGTTCGTCCAGCTGCTCGGCGGTCGCGGTGTTCAACCCGATCGGGCCGGTCATCGCCGCCCCTCCCGCACCCCCGCCCACGCCCACTCCCACCCCTGCCGCCCCGGCGCCCACCCCGGCACCGCCGCCCCCCGCTCCGGCAGCCGCCGCGACGCCGCCCACCACTACCTGCTCACCGTCCACGAGGAACCGGGCGCGGTTGAGGCCGTCCATCTCCGTGCCGGGTCGCACCCCACCGGCCGCCCGCAAGGCGTCGGCCACCCGGGATCCCGCAGGCAGCCGGAGCACTCCCGGATGCCGCACCTTTCCGCTGACATCCACGACGATCTTGGCGGCACCACCACCCCCGCCACCCGCCGCCGCCCGGCCCGCCCGCACCGGTGACCCCGGCGAGGGAGCCGGCTCCGCGCCCCGTCCAGAGGCGGCGGCACCCGCCTCACGCACCACCTCCGGTGGCCGCACGGGCTGGGTGCGGCCCGCCCAGAAGTGCTGAGCGGCGAAGACCGCGGCGAGCGCGAGCACCGCGACGAGGGCGATCACGCTGCGCCGTTCGACCCCGCACCGCGACTGCAGCCACACCGGCAGCCGCTCCCGCACGGCGAGTCCGATCCGCTCCCTCCGCGAGGACGGCCAGACGTGCGCCTCGGCCCCCCTCTCCGAACCGACGACCGCGTCCGGACCTGCGTCCAACCAAAGGTCCGGCTCGGAGGCCAGGCCGCGAGCGGGGGCGGGCCTCGCCGCGCGCGGCCTCGACTCACGCACCACGTCTCTGCCTCTGCCCCTGTCCCTGCCTTCCCTGCCCCCAACCCCCGTCCCCCCGCCCACCAGCGCCTCATCCGCCGCCGCCACGTCCAGCCGCGGCGAACGCGGCGGTGACTCCGGCGAAGGCCGCGCCTGCTCCGGCCGCTGCGGCTGTCGCTCCGCGAACAGCGATTCCGCCCGCTGCCCCTGCCGCTGCCGCGTCGCCTCCGCCGACGTATACCTGCGCCTGGCCCGCCCCCGGGCGTGACGGTGGCTCGCGCGGCCGTCGGAGGCCGGGCCGCGGCCGGGCCCGCTCGTGGCGGAAGGTGTCCTGGAAAGTGATCGAAGTGCCATGCCGACCACGCTAGGCACCACCGGGAAAACTCGTTGATCTTGGTCAATTCCCGTGGATTACCCGGCAGTTGTGGATAACTCCGTCACCCGTACGAGTGCATCCCGACGCTCTTCACCGCGGCGAGACCACGGCTCCCAACAGCCCCGGACCCGTGTGCGCCCCGATCACCGCGCCGACCTCGCTGACGTGCAGCTCGGCGAGGCCCGGCACCCGGTCCCTGAGCCGCTCGGCGAGCGCCGAGGCCCGCTCGGGGGCCGCCAGGTGGTGCACCGCGATGTCGACCCGGCCGGCGCCCGCCCGCTCGACCACGATCTCCTCGAGGCGGGCGATCGCCTTCGACGCGGTGCGCACCTTCTCCAGCATGTCGATGCGGCCGCCGTCGAGCTTGAGCAGCGGTTTCACGGCGAGTGCCGAGCCCAGCAGCGCCTGCGCGGCGCCGATGCGGCCGCCCCTGCGCAGATAGTCGAGGGTGTCGACGTAGAAGTACGCGGACGTGGCCGCGGCCCGCTTCTCCGCCGCCGCGACCGCCTCCTCCGCCGAGTCGCCCGCCTCCACGGCCTGGGCCGCTTCCAGCGCGCAGAAGCCGAGGGCCATGGCGACCATGCCGGTGTCCACCACCCGTACCGGCACGGGTGCTTCCTTCGCGGCGAGGACCGCCGCGTCGTACGTGCCGGAGAACTCGGCGGACAGGTGGAGCGAGACGATGGCCGTGGCGCCCGCCTCGGCCGCCTTCCGGTAGACCTGTGCGAAGACCTCGGGGCTGGGCCGGGAGGTGGTCACCGACTTCCGCTTCTGCAGCGCCTGGGCGAGGGAGCGGGCCGAGATCTCGGTGCCCTCCTCCAGCGCCTGGCCCCCCAGGACCACGGTCAGCGGGACCGCGGTGATGCCGTGCCGCTCCATCGTCCGCCGCGGCAGGTAGGCCGTTGAATCAGTGACGATCGCGACATGGCGGGACATGAGCTGGAGGTTACCTGTCTGTGCCGCCGGGCGGCAGCCCGGCCCCTGTTGGCCCGGGTCCGATTCCGGTTCCGGCCGCCGGGGGGATCAGGTGGTGCTTTCGGGCCTGGGCTTCTTCTCCCATGGATACGTGGTTCTCGCGGTGGGCGGGGTGATCGCGGGCCGGGTCGGTTCCTGCGCCGCACGCCGGTCGGCCCCCTCGGGCGAAGCCGGCTCGGGCCATGCGGCGGGGGCCTGGGCGGCGGGCGACGGTTCCGTCGTCGTCCAGTGGCGCAGGGCGCCCGCCTCCATGTCGATCTGTGTGCTCAGGGAGTCCAGGTCGTCGTCGGCGAAGCGGCGGGCCCGGTCCCGCGCCGACCAGCGCAGCGAGTCGGCCGCCTTGGTGATCTGGGTCGTGCGCTCCCGCAGCCCGGGGAGGCGCTCGGCCAGCGCGGCCTTGTCCGGGTCGCGCTCCAGGCGCCGGAGCTCGTCGTCCAGCTCATGGCCGTGGGTGCTGAGGCGGTCGAAGAGGCTCAGGGTCTCCTTCAGGGATTCGTCGGAGGCCGCGCCCGCGTGCAGGACGTCCTGCGTGGCGCGCATGGAGGAGCGCAAGGAGAGGCGCAGCTGGGCCAGTTCGGCGGCCGTGCCGACCTGCGCGAAGCTCTTCGCCCGCAGCGTGGTGTCCTCGACCGTCCTGCGGGCCTCCAGGATGGTGCGGTCCACGCCGCGCTTGGCGGCCTTGACCGCCTTCACCGTGACGTACACGCCCAGCACCATGAACAGCACGACCAGCAGCGCCACGATTGCGCCCACGGCTTGCATGACGCTCCTCTCCGCAGTCCGTCCGTCCAGCGACTCCTTCCACCGTAAACGGAGAAGGCAGGTCGGAGGTTCCAACGGAACCCCCAACCTGCCCGTAGGGGAAGACCCCTACCTCAGGTGTCGGCCGCTACGCGGGGACGATGTTCACCAGCTTCGGCGCGCGCACGATCACCTTGCGGATCCCGGCGCCGGCCAGCGCGGCGACGACCTTCTCGTCGGCCAGCGCGATCGTCTCCAGCTCCGCGTCGGAGATCGACGGGGAGACCTCCAGGCGCGCCTTGACCTTGCCCTTGATCTGCACGACACAGGTCACGGACTCGTCCACGACGTAGGCCGGGTCGGCGACCGGGAAGTCCCGGTGGACGACCGAGTCGGTGTGGCCCAGCTTGCGCCACAGCTCCTCGGCGATGTGCGGGGCCAGCGGCGCGATCAGCAGGACCAGGCGCTCCGCGACGGACCTCGGCACCGGGCCGCCCACCTTCGTCAGGTGGTTGTTCAGCTCGGTGATCTTGGCGATGGCGGTGTTGAACCGCATGCCGTCCAGGTCCTGGCGGACGCCGTCGATCGCCTTGTGCAGGGCGCGCAGGGTGCCCTCGTCGATGTCGGCCTCGGCGACGTCGGTGACGGTGACCTCGCCGGTCGACTCGTCGACGATCAGGCGCCACATCCGCTGCAGCAGCCGGTACTGGCCGACGACCGCGCGCGTGTCCCAGGGGCGGGAGACATCCAGGGGGCCCATCGCCATCTCGTACAGGCGCAGGGTGTCCGCGCCGTACTCGTCGCAGATCTCGTCCGGCGTGACGGCGTTCTTCAGGGACTTGCCCATCTTGCCCAGCTCGCGCTTGACCGGCTCGCCCTCGAAGTAGAACTTGCCGTCGCGCTCCTCGACCTCGGTCGCCGGCACCGGGAAGCCGCGGCCGTCCCGGTAGACGTAGGCCTGGATCATGCCCTGGTTGTACAGCTTGTGGAACGGCTCGGCCGACGAGGTGTGGCCCAGGTCGAACAGGATCTTCGACCAGAAGCGCGCGTACAGCAGGTGCAGCACCGCGTGTTCGGCGCCGCCCACGTACAGGTCGACGCCGCCGGTCGGCTGCCCCTCGCGCGGGCCCATCCAGTACTGCTCGACGGCGGGGTCGACCAGCTGCTGGTCGTTGCGCGGGTCCAGGTAGCGCAGCTCGTACCAGCAGGAGCCGGCCCAGTTGGGCATGGTGTTGGTCTCGCGGCGGTACCGCTTGGGGCCGTCGCCCAGGTCCAGGGTGACGTTGACCCAGTCCTCGTTGCGGGAGAGCGGCGTCTCCGGAGAGGTGTCGGCGTCGTCCGGGTCGAAGGTGCGCGGGGAGTAGTCGTCGACCTCCGGCAGCTCCAGGGGCAGCATCGACTCGGGCAGCGCGTGGGCGACGCCGTCCTCGTCGTAGACGATCGGGAAGGGCTCGCCCCAGTAGCGCTGGCGGCTGAACAGCCAGTCGCGCAGGCGGAAGTTGACGGTGCCCTCGCCGATGCCGCGGGTGGCCAGCCAGCCGGTGATGCGGGCCTTGGCGCCCTCGACGTCCAGGCCGTCCAGGGAGATCTCCTGGTTGGCCGAGTTGATCAGCTTCGCCTCGTACGAGGAGAAGGCGTCGTCCCAGGTCCGGGTGTCGGTGCCGCGGCCGTCGGACGGCTCGACGACGCAGTGCATCGGCAGGTGGAAGGCGCGGGCGAAGGCGAAGTCGCGGCCGTCGTGCGCCGGGACGGCCATGATCGCGCCGGTGCCGTAGCCCATCAGGACGTAGTCGGCGATGAAGACCGGGATCTGCTCGCCGCTGACCGGGTTGGTGGCGTAGACGCCGGTGAAGACGCCGGTCTTCTCCTTGGCGTCGGCCTGGCGCTCCACGTCGGACTTGGCTGCGGCGAAGGCGCGGTACTTGGCGACGGCCTCGGCCGGGGTGGCGTGCCCGCCGGTCCAGGTCTCGTGGGTGCCCTCGGGCCAGGCGTCCGGGACCAGCTTGTCGACCAGGTCGTGCTCGGGCGCCAGGACCATGTAGGTGGCGCCGAACAGGGTGTCCTGACGGGTGGTGAAGACGGTGATCGCGTCGCCCTCGATGCCCACGGGGAAGTTCACGCGGGCGCCTTCGGAGCGGCCGATCCAGTTGCGCTGCTGCAGCTTGATGGCCTCGGGCCAGTCCAGCGCGTCCAGGTCGTCCAGCAGGCGGTCGGCGTAGGCGGTGATGCGCATGTTCCACTGGCGCAGCTTGGCCTTGAAGACGGGGAAGTTGCCGCGCTCGGAGCGGCCGTCGGCGGTGACCTCCTCGTTGGCCAGCACGGTGCCCAGGCCGGGACACCAGTTGACCGGCGCGTCGGAGGCGTAGGCCAGGCGGTATCCGCTCAGGACCTCGGCGCGCTCCGCGGCGTCCAGCTCGCTCCACGCGCGCGTGGAGCCCGGTACGGCGCGCTCACCGCTGTCGAACTGCGCGACCAGGTCGGCGATCGGGCGGGCCTTGCCGGCGTCGGCGTCGTACCAGGAGTTGAAGATCTGGACGAAGATCCACTGGGTCCACTTGTAGTACTCGGGGTCGATCGTCGCGAACGAGCGCCGCTTGTCGTGGCCCAGGCCCAGCGCGCGCAGCTGGGACTTCATGTTCTCGATGTTGGCCTCGGTGGAGACCCGCGGGTGGGTGCCCGTCTGCACGGCGTACTGCTCGGCGGGCAGGCCGAAGGCGTCGAAGCCCAGGGTGTGCAGGACGTTGTGCCCGGTCATGCGCTGGAAGCGGGCGAAGACGTCCGTGGCGATGTAGCCCAGGGGGTGGCCGACGTGCAGGCCCGCTCCGGAGGGGTACGGGAACATGTCCATGATGAACTTCTTGGGCCGGTCGACCAGCGCGGCCTCGGCCTCGTCCCGCGCGGCCAGGTCGCCGCTCGGGTTCGGCGCCTCGTAGGTGCCCTCGGCGTCCCAGAAGTCCTGCCAGCGTGCCTCGATCTCAGCGGCCAGAGCGGCCGTATAGCGGTGCGGCGCGGCCACCTCGGAGGCGGCAGCAGAATTCGTCTCGCTCATGATCCTCAAAGCTCCATCGATCGTCTCTGCCTGCGGAATTGACCGTTCTGGTCAAACAAAAATGCCCCTCGCACAGGAGGGGACGCCGCGCCGATTCCGACCGCGGTTCACCGGCGGTCGGGACTGATCAGCGCGGCCCGCTAAGCAGAAGGCGTACGGCACGCATGGCGTCAGGGTACCGCAGCGCCCGCGCGGCCCGCGACGAGCTTCCGCGAGCGTCCCACCGGGCGGCCGTTCACCGGTCATTGGCCAAGGGTTACTCCGCGTACCGCCCACTATCGGGGCAACACCAAGATCGAGTCGCGCTTTGATAACAACGCAATAACTCAAACCTCGTACCCACCGGTATGGAGCGACTTAGCATGCGGCGGGACCGAACCATTTCGGAGTCGCCCCCATGAACCCTCTGCACCCGCACCGCAAGAGCCGTTCCCTCCCCCGATCGTCTCCACGTTCGTCCGCGTCCCTCCCGCCCCTCGCGACCGCCGTCCCGCCGTCGCGGATCCTGGGCGCCGGAGCCCTGCTCCTGATACCCGTGCTCGTCTTCGCCGGCAGCGACGCCGTCCGCGCCGCCCTCGACTTCACCGCGGGCGTCCTGTCCCTGGTGTCGCTCACCGCATCCGTCGTCTGGGGCCTGGTCGCCACCGACCGCCTGTTCCTGCACTCGCGCCAGCGCCTGCTCGCCCAGGGCGTGCACCGGGCCACCGCCGTCGCCTCGGTCGGCTTCCTGCTGCTGCACGGCACCGTCAAGGTCGCCCTCGACCACGTGTCGCTCATGGGCGCCCTGCTGCCGTTCGGCCTCGGCGTCACCGGCAGCGCCGGCCTCATCGGCCTCGGCTCCCTCGCCGGACTCCTCATGATCAGCACCGGGGTCACCGGCGCCCTGCGCAGCGCCTTCGCCTCTCCCGCGCGGATCGCGTCGCGCTGGCGCGCGCTGCACACGCTCGCCTATCCGGCATGGTGTACGGCGCTGATCCACGGCCTGTACGCGGGCCGGGAACCGAAGCCATGGGTCGTCACGCTGTACGCCCTGTGCCTGGTGGCGGTCGCCGCTGCCGTCGCCCTGCGCGCGGCACCGCTCCCGATCAAGCGGAAGGTGGCCGCCCGCATCCTGGCCGTACTGGAACCGGAGCGCGAGGAGCCACCCGCGCGGGACACCGCCTCCACCCCGCTGCCCGGCGCCCGCACCCCCGCGCCCGCACCCGTCGTCGGCATCTCGGCGGCCTACCGCGCGCTGTCCTCCCCCGCGCCCCCGTACCCCACCGTGCCCCCGCCCCGCACCGCACCGGACGGCCGCTGGCCCGCGCCCTCGCCGCCCCCGCCCGCCGAGTCCCCCTACGTGGCGCCCCAGCCCACCTACGACACGCAGCCCCAGCCCGTCCACGACCCGTCGTACGACGCTCCCCTCGCCCCCGCGTACGACCCCGTGCACGATCCCGCGTACCCCGATCCCCCGTACGACTGTGGCCCCGCCACCGAGCCGCTGCCCCGGCCCTTTCAGGCCCCCAGCTCGGGCGAGCCCTGGAACGCCGCCACCGGAGGCCACCCGTGAACGCGCCGCTGCCCGACGTCCCCGAGGTCCGCGTCGTCGGCCTGCCCCTGCTCACCTCCGGCTTCGACCTCGTCGAACGCCTCGATCTCGCCATGCACCTGAAGGTGCACGGCCCCCTGGAACCCCTGGCGGGCGAACCCCTCGCCCGCCTCGCCGAACACATCGCGCTGCGTGGCCGGGGCGGCGCGGGCTTCCCCTTCGCCCAGAAGCTGCGGGCCGTCGCGGACGCGGCGATCCGCCGGGGCGTGCGCCCCGTGGTCGTCGTCAACGGCAGCGAGGACGAACCCGCCTGCCGCAAGGACACCGTTCTGATCAACCGCGCCCCGCACCTCATCCTGGACGGCGCGCTGCTCGCCGCCGAGGCACTCGGCGCCCGCACCCTCGTCATCGGCGTGACGCGGGACTCGACCGAGGCGTCGATGCGGACCGCCCTGGCCGAGCGTGGCCTCGGCAACCGGCGCGGACCGGCGCTACGCGCGCGCGTGCAGCGCAATCCGGTGCGCATGGTCACCGGGGAGTCCTCCGCCCTCGTCCGCTCGGCGGACGGCGGCCCCCCGCTGCCACCGGGCCGCAAGGTGCGCACGTCCGACTCCGGAGTGGGCGGCGCCCCCACCCTGCTCTCCAACGCGGAGACGTTCGCGCAGCTCGCCGTCGCCGCTCGCACCGGCGCCGACCGCTACTGCCGGACCGGTCTGCACGACGAGCCCGGCACGGTCCTGCTGACCCTCTCCGGAGCGGTCTCCCGGCCGATGGTCGTGGAGGTCCCCACCGGGGTGCCGCTGCGGTACGTCCTCCAGCTGGCCGGCGCGCCCGCACTCCCTCAGGGCGTGCTGACGGGCGGCTATCACGGCAGGTGGCTCGATGGCGTCACGGCCCACGACGCGGTCGTCTCACGTGCCTCCCTGGACGCCTGCGGCGGTGCGCTCGGCGCGGGCGCGATCCTGCCGGTCGGGGAGGACACCTGCCCGCTGGGCGAGTCGCTGCGCGTCGCCGAGTGGCTTGCCGCCGAGAGCTCCGGCCAGTGCGGCCCCTGCTACCTCGGCCTCCCGGCGGCCGCCCGCGGGCTCGCGGACGTCCTGCGGGGCGGCGGGCCGACCGCCCTGGAGGCGCTGCGCGAGGTGACGCGGGCGGTGAAGCGGCGCGGGGCGTGCAAGCATCCGGACGGTTCGGCGGCCTTCCTGGAGTCGACGATCTCGACGTTCACGGACGACCTCGCCGCGCATGTCCTCGGCGGTGGCTGCGGCAGACCCGTCGAGGGCGTCCTGCCCCTCCAGGCGGACGTGCCGGGGGCCGCGGCGCCCAGCGGCCGCACGCTGGCCGTCGACTGGACGCTCTGCCAGGGCCACGGCCTGTGCGCCGACATCGTCCCGGAACTCCTCCAGCTGGGCCCGGACGGCTTCCCCTCGGTCGCGGAAGCCGCCGTACCGCGTTACTCCGAAGCGCGCGCCGCACGAGCCGTGCGCCGCTGCCCCGCGCTCGCCCTGCGCATCGAGGAGCCTCAGAGGGCGCTGCCCCAGGCCGGACCCGGGCTGCCGGCCGCGCTTCCGCCGGGCCGTCGTCGCAGGGCGCTGGGCAGCGGGCGGCAGTGAGACCCGACAGGGACGACGAAAAGAGCGGGCCACCCGATCCGGGTGGCCCGCTCATATCCTGTGGAGCTAAGGAGAATTGAACTCCTGACCTCCTGCATGCCATGCAGGCGCTCTACCAACTGAGCTATAGCCCCTTGCCTGTCCGCCCGGTTTCCCCGGCGGCTCCGCCAACATTACACGGTCATACCCGTGCTCCACCAAATCGGTTCCGTTCTGGGTTGATACGGCCGGTACTGTCAGCCTTCGTGACCGTGATCGCGTTCGCCGCCGCCCGCCGCCGCGTGCCTCTGGCCGCCGGGGCCTGCCTGCTCTCCTTCACGGCCTTCTGGCTCGCGCAGCGCGCCGCCGACGTCTCGATGATCGACCTCATGGTCTACCGCGCCGAGGGCGAGACCGTGCGCGCGGGCGGCGACCTGTACGCGCTGCGCACGACCGAGGCCCATCTGCCCACCACCTACCCGCCGTTCGCGGCGCTGCTGTTCACGCCGCTGACCCTCCTGGACACGGCCGACATGCGCACCCTCGCGACGCTGGGGAACCTGCTGCTCCTGGTCGGCCTCGCGCACCTGTCCCTGCGGCTGATCCACGACGAGCGGCACGCGCGCGTGGAGAGCGCCTTGTGGGTGTCCGCCCTCGCCGTCTGGTGCGAGCCGGTGTGGACGACGCTGCGCTACGGACAGATCAATCTGCTGCTCGCCGTCCTGGTCCTGTGGGACCTGTCCCGGCGCCCCGGCCACCGCTGGACGGGCGTGGGGATCGGCGTCGCCGCGGCGATCAAGCTCACGCCCGCGCTCTTCGCGGTGTTCCTGCTGCTCACGGGCGCGGCCGAGGCCCTGCGCCGCGGGCCGTGGCGGCCGGCGGTGCGGCACGCGTGCGTGGCCGCCGCCTCGTTCGCCGGGGCGACGCTCCTCGCGGCCGTCCTGCTGCCGTACGACTCACGGCGCTTCTGGACCCGGATGGTCTTCGAGGCGGGCCGGGTGGGCCTCGCCGAGGACACCGCCAACCAGTCGCTGCGCGGGGTCCTCGCCCGGCTCCTGCACACCGGGGAGCCCGGCGCCCGCTGGGCCGCGGCCGCCGTCGCCGTCGGCGGGCTCGGCCTCGCGGTCGCGGTGGCCGCCGCGCTGCGCGGGGAGAGGGCCTGGGCGGCGCTGGCGTGCGCGGCGACGGCGCTCGTGGTGAGTCCGGTGTCGTGGTCGCACCACTGGGTGTGGTGCGTGCCGATGGTGCTGCTCCTGAGGGCGGAGGCGGTGCGCCGGGGCGGCCGCGCCCGGTGGGCGCTCACCTGGATCACGTCCCTGGTCTTCTGCTCGTACGCCCTGTGGTGGGTGCCGCACGGGGTGGGGCGGCTCGAACTCGACCAGAATTATGGCCAAATGACGCTGTCGGCCCTCTACGTAGCGACCGCTTTCGCGTTCCTCCTGGTCGCCGTCACGCGGTGGCGAACGAGTAGAAACGCTTGAGCGTGCAGTGCTCGTCGAGGAGCCGGCCGTAGATCGGCTCCCCTTCGAGCTCGCGGTACGTCTCGATGGGGTCGCCCTTTATGATCAGCGCCCGTGCGCACTCCTCGCACCAGTACTGGTAGTCCTGGTTGACCGGTTCCATGTCGCGGACGATCGGCGTGCCACTGCCGCACCAGTCGCATTTCCGCCTGTGTGCACCCATCGATCAGCTCCAGCTGTGGCCGCAGGCGGTACACACGTACGAGACCCCGCCGTTGTCGCCCAGTACTTGGGCGACGTGGGTCGAGCCGCAGGAAGGGCAGTTGAGAAGCGTGCGCACCGCGGCTCGTGCTCGTACAGCCGTCGCTTCGGAGAGGTGGTCGACCTCTCCGAGGATGCTCGCGGGCATCGCGCTCTCCCTCCCGTCGGGCTGCGTCTCCTTCCGGCCGTCCGATTCTGCCACGGTCTGAGCGGGCCGGTCAGCGACGCATTCGTACCAGTCCGGACACGGCACCCAGTGCGGCCACGGCGGCCAGCGCGCAGGAGCACACCAGAAGCGCGTTCCCGGATGTATACGCTCCGGGAGCCCCTTGCGACTCGAGCCGGTTCAGGAAAAGCGCGCCGAAGCAGGCGACACCGGTCAACTGGCCGAGCTGGGTGACCGTCGCGAGCAGGCCGCTGGCGTCCGCCGCGTCCTCGGGCCGCACCGTGCCGAGCGCCCGGGTGAGGGTGGGGCTGAAGCCCAGCGAGAGCCCGGCGCCCACGCCGGTGAAGGCCGCGTAGAGCCAGAGTCCGCCGTCGCCGCCGTCCCGCAGCAGCAGCCCGACGGCCGTTGTCGACACCGCGGTGAGCGCGAAGCCGCCGGGGATCAGCGCGCGTTGGGCGGCCTGGGGCCAGCGCCGCCAGGTCAGCCCGACCAGGCCGAAGACCCCGGCGGTCGGCGCGAAGGTGAGTCCGGCCCGCAGCGCGCTGTCGCCGAGGCCGCCCTGGAGATGCAGGGTGAGCGCGAAGAGGAACCCCGCGTTCACGGCCATCACGGCGGCGAGCCGGAAGATCGCGAGGCCCATGCCGGGCGTCCGCAGGACCCTGGGCGCGATCAGCGGTGCCCCGCCGCGCCGGGCAAGACGGGACTCGTATCCGCAGAAGAGCGCGAAGCAGAGGACGGCGGCGGCCATCGAGAGCCAGGACCACAGCGGCCAGTCCTCCTGCTGCCCGAGCACCAGCGGCACGGTGAAGAGCGAGACCGCGGCGCCGAGCAGCAGCAGCCCGGCCGGGTCGAGCCCGCGCGCCCGGCCCGCCGCCCGCTCCCCCTCGTCGTCGGGCGGCAGCACGCGCATGGCCAGGGCCAGCAGCACCACCCCGACCGGCACGTTGACGAGGAAGACCGGGCGCCAGCCGGCGCCGAACAGGTCGGCGCTGACGAGGACCCCGCCGAGCACCTGCCCGGCGGCGGCGCCGGTCGCGAGGACCGCCGCGTACGCGCCGAGCGCCTTCACCCGTGCCTCGCCGGTGAAGTTGCGCTGGATCAGGCTCAGCACCTGGGGGATGAGCACCGCGGACCCGGCCCCTTGCAGCAGCCGGAAGGCGATCAACTCGCCGGTGCCCTGGGCCAGTCCGCAGGCGAGCGAGGCCGCCGTGAAGACGGCGAGCCCCACGAGGTAGACCCGGCGGTGGCCGAGGCGGTCGCCGAGCCGGGCGCCGGTGATCAGGAGTACGGCGTACGTGATGGTGTAGCCGGCGATGACCAGTTGCAGCCCGGCGCCGGACGCGTGCAGTTCGCCGCGGATGGTGGGCGCCGCGACATTGACGATGAAGGCGTCGAGCAGGGCCATGAACTGGGCGGCCAGCACGACCGCGAGCAGCGGCCCGGACCGTTTGTCGGTGCCGGGCGCTTTACTGGATGCGGGAGCCGGTCCCGCGGGGGCAGATGGGGTGGTCGTCGTCATGCCATGAGCGTGCGGGCGGTCCGGCAGGGGTGACGAGAGCCCGCCGATGCTGGTACTGACAGCACCTGTCAGCCACCGCGGCGGACGCGGACGATGGGGGACGTGACGACGATGACGACGGCGCACTCGGGGACGGGGACGGAGACAGAGCAGGAGACAGAACCGGAGCCGGGCCCGGGAGCGGGCGGGCGCGCGTCGGCGCGGCCGGCGGGGGCCGCCGCCGCACCGGGCCGGCCGGGCACGGCCCAGCGCCGCAGACCGGAGCTCGCCGCCTTCCTGCGCAGCCGCAGGGCGCGGGTGACCCCGGCCGACGTGGGCATGGCCCCGGGCCTGCGCCGCCGCACACCGGGGCTGCGCCGGGAGGAGGTCGCCCAGCTCTCCGGCGTCGGCGTCACCTGGTACACCTGGCTCGAACAGGGCCGCCCGATCAACGCCTCGCCCCAGGTCCTCGACGCCGTGGCGCGCACCCTGCGCCTCGACCGCCCCGAGCGCGAGCATCTGTACCACCTGGCCGAGGTGCCGTACGCGCCGGGACGCGAGGAGTCGGCGGAGGCGGTGGGCCCGGAGGTGCAGGGCATCATCGACGCCATGGACCCCCGCCCCGCGGTGGTCTACAACGCCCGCTTCGACATCCTCGCCACCAACCCCGCCTACCGCGACCTGTTCCTCCTCCCCCAGGCCCCCGGCACCGGCGTCCCGAACGTGCTGTGGTCGCTGTTCACCGTCCCCGCCCGCCGAGGAGTGCCCGCTGGTCTTCCGGGACTCGGAGCTGCCGATCATGGTGGCCACCCTGCGCAGCGCGTACGGCAGACATGTGGGCGAGCCCGCCTGGGAGGGGTTCGTGCGCAG
The DNA here is from genome assembly GCF_055607265.1 of Streptomyces sp. NPDC037013. Lineage (NCBI taxonomy): Bacteria > Bacillati > Actinomycetota > Actinomycetes > Kitasatosporales > Streptomycetaceae > Streptomyces > Streptomyces sp. NPDC037013. The sequence continues at coordinate 538,000 of NZ_JBVJRV010000003.1, forward strand.
GCTCTCCGCCGCCAGCCCGCACTTCGCGGAGCTCTGGAGCAGCGGGGACGTGATACCGCCGGGACGGCGCGTGAAGACGTTCCGGCACCGGGCCATCGGCGAGCTGCGCATGACGTCGCTCTCGCTGAGCATCGACGGGATGCCGGAGTGCCGGATCGTCGTGTACACCCCGGACGACGAGGAGAGCCGGCGCCACACGGCCGAGCTGCACCGCCGCAGGACACGCCGGTAGGAACCAGCACGGATACCGGCGCGGGAACCAGAAAATCCCGCCCCCTGATGGGGACGGGATTTCCGGACTGTGGAGCTAAGGAGAATTGAACTCCTGACCTCCTGCATGCCATGCAGGCGCTCTACCAACTGAGCTATAGCCCCTTGCGTTCTTCCCGCTCGGCGGGCGAACAAGAAGAACTTTAGCCTGCGACCAGCCGGAATGTGAAATCCGGGTCCGGCCGCCCGCCGGAGTGGTTCCGCGGGTGCTCAGTCGTCGTCGCCGAGCACCGGTTCCGGCAGCGTGCCGGCGTTGTGCTCCAGCAGGCGCCAGCCGCGCGCGCCCTGGCCGAGGACCGACCAGCAGCAGTTGGTGAGGCCGCCGAGGCCCTCCCAGTGGTGCGGTTCGAGACCGAGGAGACGGCCGATGGTGGTGCGGATGGTGCCGCCGTGGCTGACCACGACCAGCGTGCCGTTCTCCGGCAGCTTCTCGGCGTGCCGCAGGACGACGGGCGCGGCCCGGTCGGCCACCTCGGTCTCCAGCTCACCGCCGCCGCGGCGCACCGCCTCGCCCCGCTTCCACGCGGCGTACTGCTCGCCGAAGCGGGCGATGATCTCGTCGTGCGTCAGGCCCTGCCACTCGCCGGCGTAGGTCTCCTGGAGACCCTCCTCGTACGCGACGGGGAGGCCGGTGATCGCGGCGAGCTCACCGGCGGTGGCCGCGGCCCGCTTGAGGTCCGAGGCGACGATGGCGTCCGGCTTCAGGGAGGCCAGCAGCCGGGCGGCGCGCTTGGCCTGGGCGACGCCCGTCTCGGTCAGCTCGATGTCCGTGGAGCCCTGGAAACGGCGCTCCAGGTTCCAGGCGGTCTGGCCGTGGCGCCACAGGATGATCCGGCAGCCGCGGTGGGTCACCGAAGCTCACCGTCCAGGTCGGCCTCCTCCGCGGCCTGCTGCTCGGCGTGCTCGGCGGCCTTGCCGCGGGTGGCCTTGGCGTCCTCGGGGAGGTCGATCTCGGGGCAGTCCTTCCACAGGCGCTCGAGGGCGTAGAAGACACGCTCCTCGCTGTGCTGGACGTGGACCACGATGTCGACGTAGTCGAGGAGGATCCAGCGGGCGTCGCGGTCGCCCTCACGGCGGACCGGCTTGGCGCCGAGCTGCTTGTTCAGCTGCTCCTCGATCTCGTCGACGATCGACTTGACCTGGCGGTCGTTGGGTGCGGAGGCGAGCAGGAACGCGTCCGTGATCGACAGCACGTCGCTGACGTCGTACGCGATGATGTCGTGCGCGAGCTTGTCTGCCGCCGCCTGGGCGGCGACGGTGATGAGCTCGGTGGAGCGGTCCGTGGCGGTCACTGGTGAGCTTTCCTTCGGCTGGTGGATACACCCCAGGGTCTCACGGACCACGGACAGCACCCCAAAGGATTACGTCACCGCCCCGGCGCGGGTGGTTCGCCCACCCCGCGCCGGGGCCGCCGGCCTCTCCTGAAGACGGACCTCAGTCCGTCTTGTAGTCCTGGCCGAGGACCACGAAGACGTCGGCGTTCGGCGGCGTCTTGCCCTTGCGGACCGCGCCCGCCGGCAGGCCGAGGGTCTTGGCGACCTCGGTGGCCTGCGCCTTCTTGGCCGCGTCGGCGTAGGTGACCCGCGAGGCGGCCTGGGCCGAGGAGCCCGCGCCGCCGTCGATGAAGGTGTAGCCGCCGTTGACCAGGGTGACCCGGGCGTCCTGCGCGACGGCCTTCTTCCCGGAGGCGTTCTTGACGCCGACCCGGACGGCCGCGCCCTTCTCCGGGCTCTTCACCGCGCCGCCGAGGACGTCCTTGACCACGGTGTCGCCGGCCTTCTCGGAGAGCGTGCCGTCCTGGCGCACCGGCAAAAGCGTCGTCTTGTAGTCGCCGACCTTCGCCCGGTCGGCGAGCTTGGCGAGGAAGGCGCCGAGGTCCTTCTCCTCCAGCGAGGGGTCGAGGATCTGCGCGAGCGACTCGACGGTCGTCGTCGCCGCCTGCGGGTCCGACGAGAGCTTGCGCAGCACGCCCTGCATGACCTGCCCGAAGCGGGTGAGCTGGGCGGACTCCGGCTCGCCGGACGCGCGGTAGGTGGCGTAGGCGACCGCCATCGGCCCGCTCAGCGTCTGCTGTCCGCCCTTCTTCACGAGGGGCGCCTCGCCCTTCTTCGCCTTGGGGTCGGGCACGTCGGTGTCCGTGTCGACGTCGATGTTGCCGACGAGCTCGACGAGGTTCTCCAGGTACGGGGTGTCGAGCCGCCAGGTGCCCTCGACCTCGGTGCCGAGCACCGTGTCGATCGACTCGCGGGTGCCGGTCGAGCCGTCGTCGTCGACGGACTTGCCGAGCGTCGTCGCGGTCCCGTTCTCGTCCGACACGGCAAGGGAGTTGGGCAGCAGGACGGTGGCGCCGCGGTCGGTCGTGGCGTTGTTCACGAGGAGGGCGGTGGAGGTGCCGCCGCTCTTGGTGTTGTGCAGGTGGACGACGATGACGTCGCGTTTCTGCGGCCCGGATGCGGCGGCCGCGCCGCCGTTCCCGCCTTCCGACTGGCCGGGCAGCTTGCCCGCGAACCACAGGTAGCCGACGCCACCCGCGACGACGAGGGCGAGCACCACGACGAGCGCGACGACCCGCGAGCGGCCGCGCCGCTTGGCCTCCTCGCGCCGTTCGGTGCGACTCTCGGTGAACTTCAGCCAGTCGATGACGTCTTCGGAGTCCTCGTCCGGCTCCTCGATGAACGAGAACTGCTCGGTCTTGTACTCGCCCGGCTCGTGCTCGCCCGGCTGCGGGGCGGCCTCCCGTTCGGGATCGGGCTCCGGCTCCCGCGGCTGCTGCTGTGGCTGCGGTTGCTGCTGTGGCTGCTGCTGTTGCGGGATCCAGCCGGTGTCCTGGGTGGCCGCGGCGCCGTACGAAGTGCCGCTGTCGTACGAGGTACCGGTGTTGCCGTACGAGGTCTCGGGGTGTGCGTACGAGGTCTCGGGGGTGCCGTACGCGTTGTACGAGCCCGTGCCGGCGCCTTCTCCGTAGGCCCCGGCGCCTGTCCCGGTGCCGTAGGCCCCCGCGTCGTACCCCTGCTGCTCGTACCCCTGCTGCTCGTACCCGGGCTGCTCGTACCCCTGCTGCCGACCGCCCGCGTAAGGGTCGTACCCGTACTCCTGGCGCTGTTGCTGCTGGGGCACCTGCGGCTGCACCTGCTGGTACACCGGCCGCCCGTACTCGTCGTACCCGACGACCTCGTACTGATCAGCCGCGTACTCGCCCGCATACGGGTCGCTGCCCGCATAAGGGTCGTACTGTCGGTCGTTCACCGGTGCCCCTCTCGGCTCATTCGCCGCGGTACAGCTCACGCTTGTCGATATAACGCACCACACCGTCGGGCACCAGGTACCAGACAGGATCGCCCTTGGCGACGCGCGCGCGGCAGTCCGTGGACGAGATGGCCAGGGCCGGCACCTCCACCAGCGAGACGCCGCCCTTGGGCAGGCCGGGATCGGCCAGCGTGTGGCCGGGCCGGGTGACCCCGATGAAGTGCGCGAGGGAGAACAGCTCTTCCGTGTCCCGCCAGGTGAGGATCTGGCCGAGGGCGTCGGCGCCCGTGATGAAGAAGAGGTCCGTGTCGGGGTTGAGGGCACGCAGATCGCGCAGCGTGTCCGTCGTGTAGGTGGCTCCGCCGCGGTCGATGTCGATGCGGCTCACCGAGAACTGCGGGTTCTCGGCGGTCGCGATGACCGTCATCAGATAGCGGTCCTCGGCGGGTGACACCCGCTTGTCGCTCTTCTGCCACGGCTGTCCGGTCGGCACGAACACCACCTCGTCGAGGTGGAACTGCGCGGCGACCTCACTGGCCGCCACCAGGTGTCCGTGGTGGATCGGGTCAAACGTTCCGCCCATGACGCCCAGGCGGCGCTTGCCGTCGCTCACCGGACCGGTCGCTCGGCCGGTCTCCGGACCGGTAGGCATGTCCTGCTCTCCCATGCGTGCAGACCCTACCGGCCCGGCGGACGGGCCCTGTTTCAGCGGTCCCCTTAGGGGACGGTCCCGCTCAGCGGTCCCGGTTGAAGCGGGTGGTGATCCACAGGAGGAGCAGGAGGACGACGAACGCGCCGCCTCCGGTGAGGAGGGGGCTGAGGCTTTCGTGGTTGCCGCCGTGCTCGCCGCCCTCGGAGGCGAGAGTGACCAGCTGGGCGGCGTTGCTGTGGAGGCTCATCTCAGGCAGGACCTATCCGGAGGTGGGATGGACATAAAGACTTCCGGCCCATCGTAAGCGGGGGCCTCGTTCCGGCTTACGCCGACTCAGCCGTTGCGGTGGCCGGCGCCCTCGTCCGGGGTGCTCCCGTCGGCCTTGGGCGGCACGCTGTCCGTACCCTCGGCCTCCGTGCCCTTGGTCTCCGCGTCCGCGCGGTCGGCGCTCCGTTCGGGCATGTGTTCCACGCCGCGGACCGAGCCGTTGTCGCTGCTCTGCCGGTACCCGCGCAGCAGGAACCAGCCGACCAGGACGCAGCCGACGACCATGACGATCAGCACGATCCGCAGCAGATTGCCCGGACCCTGCCGCTCCGCGGCCTTGGCCGCCTCGGTGAGCCAGACGGCTCCGGGGTTGTGCTCCATGACGGATGACTCCTTCTGTGTGCTGCCCTGTCACGGTATCTCCGCCTAGGCTTGGCCCCACCTCGGGGGCAGGAGAGGACGAGACATGGGGGATGCGGCATGACCGACGACAACCACCGCGGCGGCGACGGCTGGGGCCACGAGCGTGTGCCGGGCCGGCAGCGCAGGCGCTTCCCCGGCATATCGTCGCGGGCGTACGAGCACCCGGCGGACCGCTCCGCCCTGGTGGCCCTGCGCAGGCTCACCGGCTTCGACACCGTCTTCAAGGCGCTCAGCGGTCTGCTGCCCGAGCGGAGTCTGCGGCTCCTGTTCCTCTCGGACTCCGTACGGGTCTCCGACGCCCAGTTCGCCCACCTGAACACCATGCTGCGGGACGCCTGCTACATCCTGGACCTGGAGAAGGTCCCGCCGATGTACGTCAACCAGGACCCGAACCCGAACGCGATGTGCATCGGCCTGGACGAGCCGATCATCGTGGTGACGACGGGGCTGGTCGAGCTGCTCGACGAGGAGGAGATGCGGGCGGTCGTCGGCCACGAGGTGGGCCACGCCCTCTCCGGCCACTCCGTCTACCGCACGATCCTGCTCTTCCTGACCAACCTCGCGCTGAAGGTCGCGTGGATCCCGCTGGGCAACGTCGCGATCATGGCGATCGTGACGGCCCTGCGCGAGTGGTTCCGCAAGTCCGAGCTGTCGGCGGACCGCGCCGGCCTCCTCGTCGGCCAGGACCTGAAGGCGTCTATGCGCGGCCTGATGAAGCTCGCGGGCGGCAATCATCTGCACGAGATGAACGTGGACGCGTTCCTGGAGCAGGCCGAGGAGTACGAGGCCGGGGGCGACCTGCGCGACTCCGTGCTGAAGATCCTCAACGTCCTGCCGCGCACGCACCCCTTCGCCACGGTCCGCGCCGCCGAGCTGAAGAAGTGGGCCGAGTCCCGCGACCACCAGCGGATCATGGACGGCCACTACCCGCGCCGCGACGAGGACAAGGACACCTCGGTCTCCGACTCCTTCCGCCAGTCGGCGTCGTCGTACGCCGAGGACGTGCGCACCAGCAAGGACCCGCTGATGAAGCTGGTCAACGACATCGCGGGCGGCGCCGGTGACCTGGGCGGCAAGCTGCGCGGGAAGTTCACGGGCCAGGGCGGCGACTCCCGGCGCGGGGGCCCGCAGGACGGCGACCCGCAGGACGGCGCGTAGCTCCGGGGCGGCCCCCGGCCCGCGGAAGGCCCTGCGGCTACGACGCGGAGAACGACGGCTGGGCCGAGGCCGCGAGCGATCCGCAGAGCGCGGTCGCGTCCCCCGTCGCGTACGGGTCGGTGCCGGCCGGGCCGCCCGCCTCCGCCTTCTCCCCGGCGAGCAGGGGCCGCAGGTGGTCCGCCGTGCCGGCCGCGCAGGACAGGGGGCCCGCCTGGGCGGTGGAGGCGATCAGCTCGGCCCGGTGCATCCGCAGGTCGTCGCGGTCGAAGCGGAAGTGCAGCTCGCGGCGGACGGTGAACAGGGACGCCTCGGCCCGGTCCGCGCCGGTCTCCTTGGCGCCGGTCCGCTCGGCGCCGGCGCCGGTGCCGGCGGGCCGCAGGGCGTACACGAAGGTGTGGTCCGAGGTCACCTCGAGCGTGCCTTTGCCGGTCTCGGCGATCCTGAGCACGCCGTCGGTCCTGACCCGCTTGTCGGCGAGCGCCGTCCTCCTCGGGTCGAACCGCACCAGCCACCCGGTGGCGGCATGCCGTCCGTCGGCCGCCGGGTGGGCGAAGCTCCGGTCGAACTGGCCGAACTGGTCCGGGTCGAGGAGGAGCCGCACGGAGCGCGGCGAGCGGCCGGTGAGCACGTCAGGGTCGAGCGAGGACTCGACCAGATACTCCTTGGCGGTGATCAGGGCGGCCATCACCTGGCTGTCCGCGAAGTGTGAAGTGCGGTGCACGGCAGGGAGGTTGATCCCGCCGGCGCCGACCCGGAACTGTGCGGCCGGGCTGTGCGCGTAGAGGTCGGCGACGCGCGTCGAGCCGGGCACGCGCCCCTTGGGGGCGAGCGGTATCACCGTCATGCGCAGCGGTTCGGGGCGCTTGGCCGCCGGGGAGTGGTACGGCTGTCGTACGCCCATGTAGATCGCCGTGCCGAAGGCGACCGCGATCAGGACGACGAGGATCACCAGCTGCCGGGAGAGGGACGTGTGGAGGGCGGGGCGGCGACGGACGGCGCGGGTGGGAACGTCCAGGCGCTCCTGCGCGGAGAACTCCTGGAGGCGGGCAGCCCGCACGAACGACTCGTCGAACACAACGGATCCGTACTCGTCCTCACCGCCTCCGGGAGCGCCCTCGGGCGCCCCCGCCGGTGGGTCTCCTGGCCGGCCCATACCTTCAGGGTAGGTCTCCGGGCGGTCGGGTAAACGCGCTGGTACGCGACAAGTTCCGACAGGTGTGCTCAGGGACCGGAGGGCGCGGCGGGCTCCGCGGGCCGGCCGGCCCCGGCGGAGACGGAGGGGCCGGCCGAGGACTCCTGCGCGGCGCTCTGCCCGACCTCGGTCGACGCGGGCGGGGGCACCTGGTCCCGGTCGCCCGACGAGGCGCCGCGGTAGACGGCGGTGAAGGCGAGGGCAACCATGCCGATGCCCATCAGGAGGGCGAGCATCCACGCTATGGGGCGGTGCCAGCGGAGCCGGCCGGGGTGGCGGCCCGGGCGGCCGTACCCGGCGTCGAGCACGTCGCGCTCGTAGGCGTCGTCGAGGTCGCCGTCGTGGCCGAATCCGCCGTCGTCCGGGCCGAAGCCGTCCTCGGGGAAATCGTCGTCCGCCGCGTCGGCGGAACGGCGCCGGGTGCGTGCCCGGCGGGCCTCGGCCTCGGATGCCTCGGCGCGCGCCTGGGCGGCGGCCAAAAGCCGCTCCACCGCGGAGGGTTCATGGACTTCCGCGGCCCGCACGAACTCCTCGTCGAAGACCACGGAGGCGAACTCTTCGTCCGCACCCCCGTGGTCACGGTCGTCGTCGGGCTCCCAGCCGTCCGGGAACGACGGCGTGCCCCCCACGTCCTCCGGCACCCCTCCAGAGTAGACCTGGACGGGGCAATTTGGGCAGCCGGTAAGGGAATTGTGCCGAGCCGGCAGTCAACCCTTCGCGGGCTCACCGCACATGGCCGTCGCCCGTCACGATGTACTTGGTCGAGGTCAGCTCGGGCAGCCCCATCGGGCCGCGCGCGTGCAGCTTCTGCGTGGAGATGCCGATCTCGGCGCCGAAGCCGAACTGGCCGCCGTCGGTGAACCGTGTCGAGGCGTTGACGGCGACCGTGGTGGAGTCGACGAGCTGGGTGAAGCGGCGCGCGGCCCGCTGCGAGGTGGTGACGATCGCCTCGGTGTGGCCCGAGGTCCACAGCCGGATGTGCTCGACGGCCTGCTCCAGGGTGTCGACGACGGCGGCCGCGATGTCGTACGAGAGGTACTCGGTCTCCCAGTCCTCGGTGGTCGCGGGCACGACGGTGGCCTTGGAGCCGTCCCCGTAGGTGAGGACGCGCTCGTCGGCGTGCACGGTCACCCCGGCCTCGGCGAGGGCGTCCAGGGCGCGCGGCAGGAACGCGTCGGCGATGTCCTTGTGCACGAGGAGCGTCTCGGCGGCGTTGCAGACACTGGGGCGCTGCGCCTTGGAGTTGATGAGGATGTCGACGGCCATGTCGATGTCGGCCTCGGCGTCGACGTACACGTGGCAGTTGCCGGTGCCGGTCTCGATGACGGGGACGGTGGACTCCTCGACGACGGTCCTGATCAGCGAGGCGCCGCCGCGCGGGATGAGCACGTCGACGAGGCCGCGGGCGCGCATCAGCTCGCGCACGGAGTCACGGTTCTCGCCCGGGACGAGCTGGACGGCGTCCGCGGGCAGCCCGGCGCCGTGCACGGCGTCGCGCAGGACGCGGACCAGGGCGGTGTTCGACGCGTACGCCGAGGACGAGCCGCGCAGCAGGACGGCGTTGCCGGATTTCAGGCAGAGGGCGGCGGCGTCCACGGTGACGTTCGGGCGGGCCTCGTAGATGATCCCGACGACGCCGAGCGGGACGCGGACCTGGCGCAGGTCGATGCCGTTGGGGAGGGTCGAGCCGCGGACGACCTCGCCGACCGGGTCGGGCAGGGCGGCCACGTCGCGCACGTCGGCGGCGATGGCGCGGACCCGCTCGGGGGTGAGGGTGAGCCGGTCGACGATCGATTCGCTGGTGCCGGCCGCGCGGGCGCGGGCGGTGTCCTCGGCGTTGGCCTCGACGATCTCGCTGGTCCGGACCTCCAGGGCGTCGGCGATGGCCAGCAGCGCGTCGTCCTTGGCCGCGCGTGGCAGCGGGGCGAGCGTGGCGGCGGCGCCACGGGCGCGGTAGGCGGCCTGGGCGACCGGCGAGAGGTTGTCGTACGGCGAGACGGGAGAGAGCGACGTCATGCCCGCAGGGTAATCCCCGCGCACGCGGCGTCCACCCGGTATTCCAGTCTCCGAGACCGGCCCGGGGGGCTGTTCCGTGTCGCCGCGGGACGACGGGTCAAAACGGGTGCACACCCACGGGAGTGGCCGGTAACGGGCCGTAACCCTCCGCTATCCGCTGGTGATAGGTGTCCCGACCGATCACTTCGAGCCCCACGATCTCCCAGGGCGGCAGCTGCGCGCTCTGGCGGTGCTCGCCCCACAGCCGCAGCGCGACCGCGGCCGCGTCGTGCAGATCGCGGGCCTCTTCCCAGTAGCGGATCTCGGCGTGGTCCGGCGCGTACCTGCTGGTGAGCAGAAAGGGGTGGTCGTGGGCGAGCTGTTCGAGACCTCGTCTGACCTCGTCCAGCGGGGCCTCGGCGCCCGAGACGCTCAGCGTGACGTGCCAGAGCCGGGGCGCGTCCACCGTCTCGCCCTCCTGGCTCTCGCGCTGGTCCGCCTCGCTCCCCCGGCGGGGGTCGCTCTCGTACACCGCGCCCGCGGCGACGCTCGTCAGCGCCCGCCCGGCCGGGCCGCGGGATGCCGCCCCTGGACGCACTCGCCTCACGACGGCCTCCTTTACGCAATGGTGATGCGGATACGCAATGGTCGTGCGGAACTGTCTTCACCAAAGTTGACCAGCCCAAGCCGTCCCGCGGGGCGGTTTTGGGGAGTTTCACCTCGCGGGAGCGGGCGGGCCGGTGCCGTTCGCGGCGGTTTTCGGCCGGGCCGCCCGTGATGGGTGGGGCGACTGGTCCGACGCGACCTGGGACTTCTCCGGCGCCTATCCGTGCAGCAGCACGAGGTCGTCCCGGTGCACGACCTCCCGCTCGTACGCAGGTCCGAGCTCGCGCGCCAGGTCCCGGGTGGAGCGGCCGATGAGCAGCGGGACCTCCTTGGCGTCGAAGTTCACCAGACCGCGCGCCACCGCCCGCCCCGCGCCGTCCCTCAACTCGACCGGGTCGCCCGCGGCGAACTCCCCCTCGACCCCGGCGATACCGGCCGGCAGCAGCGACTTGCGCCCCTCGACGACCGCCCGCACCGCGCCGTCGTCGAGGGTGAGCGCGCCGCGCGGCTCGGAGGCGTGCTGCAGCCACAGCAGCCGGTCGGCGGAGCGGCGGCCCGTGCGGTGGAAGTACGTGCCCGTGGCGCGGCCCGCGAGGGCGTCGCCTGCGTGACTCGCGGACGTCAGGACGACGGGGATGCCGGCGGCCGCGGCGATCCGGGCCGCCTCGACCTTGGTGACCATGCCGCCGGTGCCGACGCCCGCCTTGCCCGCGCTGCCGATCTCGACGTCTGCCATGTCGGCGGGGCCCCTGACCTCGTCGATGCGGGAGGTGCCGGGCCGTGCGGGGTCGCCGTCGTAGAGGCCGTCCACGTCGGAGAGGAGGACGAGCAGGTCGGCGTGGACGAGGTGCGCGACGAGGGCGGCGAGCCGGTCGTTGTCGCCGAAGCGGATCTCGTCGGTGGCGACGGTGTCGTTCTCGTTGACGACCGGCAGCGCGCCCATCGCGAGCAGCTGGTCGAGGGTGCGCGAGGCGTTGCGGTGGTGGGCCCTGCGGGCCATGTCGTCGGAGGTGAGGAGCACCTGGCCGACCCGTACGCCGTAGCGCGCGAAGGAGGCGGTGTAGCGGGCCACGAGCAGCCCCTGCCCGACGCTGGCGGCGGCCTGCTGCCTGGCGAGGTCCTTGGGGCGGCGCACCAGGCCGAGCGGGGCGAGGCCGGCCGCGATGGCGCCGGAGGAGACGAGCACGATCTCGCGCTCCGCCCCCGTGGCGCGGCTCTTGGCGAGCGCGTCGACCAGCGCGTCGACCCGGTCCGCGTCCAGGCCCCCCGATGCGGTGGTCAGGGACGACGACCCGACCTTGACGACGACGCGCCGCGCCTCTGCCACTGACTGCCTTGCCGCTGCCACGCTCTTCCCCAAGTGATCCCGATAAGTGAGCCCGATGCCCCGGCGGTACTCTCCGGACCTGCAATCTACGTGAGGCCACGGCCGGGGCGCCCGCCTGTTTCGAGGGGCGGACCGGGGTGCCGGTGACACGTCCGTAACGAAGTCAGAGTCGGAAACCGGCTCCGAGATTCAGTCTGTTTGCCCCTTTATCCGGTGATTGATGTCACGGAAGATTGCTAGGGAGCCACTGCGCGTCATACGGTCAGTGGTCGACTTCCCCCCATTCCCTCTTCATCCCCGCCAGGAGCCCAAGCCCGTGCCCTCTGCCGGACTCGTTCCCCGACGCATCGTGCAGCTGTCAGCGCTGTTCGCGATGTTCGCGCTCTTCGCGACCCAGCTCGCGACCGCGCTGATCCCCTATGTCCCGGCGTTCATCGCCGCGGCGGCCGCGAACCTCGCGCTCGACGTCTACCTGCAGTACAAGCAGCCGGGCCTCCTCTCCCTCCTCGGCAAGATCCGCTTCGACGTCACGGTCCGCCAGCTGCTGCGCGACATGCTGATCCTGGTGGGTCTGCTGCGCATCGACGGCATCGAGCCGCTGGCCGAGCAGTCTCCGCTGACCATCGCGCTGCTCTCCTTCTACGCCCTGCACTTCGGCTGCCAGGCCGTCGCCGTGCTGGTGCGCCGCACCCGCTCGCTGCCGATCGTCACGCGCAACATCGACACCTCGAAGCTGCACCTGACGGCGGCCCCGCCGCGGATCCTCTCCCGCCGCCAGGCCCACCGCCTGCTCACCTTCTCGGTGCCGACGACGATCGGCCTCCTGGTCACCGCGGCGACCACCGACGCGTTCTGGGGCGGCATCGGGCTCGCCGTCTCCCTCACGCTGATCGGCGCCGGCGCGCTCTACCTCGCCACCTGGCTGCTCCCGAAGAAGCGCGCCAAGAACGACCAGCAGGTCCTGGAGTGGCTCGACGAGTGGCTCGCGCAGTACAAGCCGACCGTCGCCATGTACTTCTCCGGCGGCTCCACCTCCGCCTACCAGGCCAACATGTGGCTCTCCACCCTCTCCGCGCTCGACGGCAAGCCGCTGATCGTGCTGCGCGAGCGGTTCATGGTGCAGAAGATCGACGCCACGGACGTGCCGATCATCTGCTTCCCGAAGGTCGCCACGATGTTCTCCCTGGAGACGTCGACGCTGAAGATGATGCTGCACCCGGCGAACGCCGCGAAGACCTCGCAGGTGCTGCGCATCCCCACGATCAAGCACGCCTTCATCAACCACGGCGAGAGCGACAAGCTCTCCTCCTGCAACCCCTACGCGAAGGCGTACGACGAGGTCTGGGTGGCGGGACCCGCGGCCCGCGACCGCTACCAGCTCGCGGACATCGGCGTCGAGGACAAGGACGTCGTCGAGGTCGGCCGCCCGCAGCTGTCCCCGATCCGCCCCTACTCCGGCGCGCCCACCGGGACGTACACGACCGTGCTGTACGCCCCCACCTGGGAGGGCTGGGACGGCAACCCCGGCAACACCTCGGTGGTCCTGGCCGGCGAGAACATCGTCCGTGAGCTCCTCGCCGACCCGGGCGTGCGCCTCCTGTACAAGCCGCACCCGATGACCGGCTCGCAGGACCCGCGCGCGGGCGCCGCCAACGAGCGCATCAAGGCGATGATCCTCGCCGCCAACGCCAAGCGCTCCGGGGCCCGCCCCGGAGCCGAGGCCGCGGCCGAGCTGACCCGCCGCACCGCCGAGCTGGACCGGCTCACCGCCCGGTCCTTCCGCAAGAGCGCCGACGAGCAGGAGCGGATGATGCTCCAGGGCTCCCCGGACGGCGACCAGCAGGCCGTGGTGGCCGCGGCGACGGCGGCGTGGGAGAACGCGTTCTGGGCCTCCTTCCCCGAGTGGGAGCACCAGATCATCACGTCGGCCCGCCCGGCGATCTTCTCCTGCTTCAACCAGGCCGACCTGCTGATCAGCGACGTCTCCTCGGTCGTCTCCGACTGGCTGAGCAGCGAGAAGCCGTACGCCGTCGCCAATACGGCGGGCCTGACCGAGGCGGAGTTCCGCGCGAGCTTCCCGACGGCGTCCGCGGCGACGATCCTCACCCCCGAGGCGGACGGCGTGGCGGGCCTCCTGCAGGCCGTGCGCTCCCCCGAGCTGGACTCCTACGCGGAGGCCCGCGCCGGGCTCAAGGAGCACCTCCTTGGCCCCTCGGACCCGCCCTCCCTGGTCCGCTTCAACGCCGCCGCGCTCGCCCTGTGCGCCAAGGCCGACGCCCGGCGCGCCCGCATGGACCAGCGCGTCGACGCCGACATCCCCGGCCAGCGCGTCGCCGAGGAGGCGGCCGAGGAGGCCGAGCAGGAGGCGTCGGAGCAGAACGGCGCGGAGGACGCGGTCACCGCGTAACCGCGACGCACGCGTCACCCCCCGGCACAGGGGAAGGGCCCCGGAGCACAAGCTCCGGGGCCCTTCTCGTCACCGCGGGAGGCGCTGGCGTGTCCGCGAAGTCGCGTCGTTCGCCTGAAGGGCGTGGCCCGCGGCGTCTGGTGCGTGCGATCGCAAGGCGGAGGGTCGCCCTCGTACCGGGCGTACTCGGGCGGGCCCGACAACGCGGCGAGCGCGTGTGCCAGGCGTCGCGGACCAGACGCGACGCCTGGCAAGACGCCCTAGAAGGGCTCGAAGCCCTCGTACTCCCGCTGGGCCTCGTCCCGCTCCGCCTCGCGGTCCTTGCGCCGCTGGGCGGCCGGGCGGGGCGCCTCCAGACGGTGGTCCTCGCCACGGCGTCCCAGCATCTCCGCGCCCGCCATCATCGTCGGCTCCCAGTCGAAGACGACCGCGTTGTCCTCGGGGCCGATGGCGACGCCGTCGCCGCTGCGGGCGCCGGCCTTCATCAGCTCGTCCTCGACGCCGAGGCGGTTGAGGCGGTCCGCGAGGTAGCCGACGGCCTCGTCGTTGTTGAAGTCGGTCTGGCGCACCCAGCGCTCCGGCTTCTCGCCGCGCACGCGGAACAGCGGCTCGCCGCCGATCTCCTCGCGCTTGACCGTGAAGCCGCTGTCGTCGACGGCCTTGGGCCGGATGACGATGCGGGTCGCCTCCTCCTTCGGCTTCGCGGCACGCGCCTCGGCGACCAGCTCGGCGAGGGCGAAGGAGAGCTCCTTGAGCCCCTTGTGGGCGACGGCCGACACCTCGAAGACGCGGTAGCCGCGCGCCTCCAGGTCGGGCCTGACCAGGTCGGCGAGGTCCTGACCGTCCGGCACGTCGATCTTGTTCAGGACGACGAGACGCGGGCGGTTCTCCAGCCCGGCGCCGTACTCCCGCAGCTCGGCCTCGATGACGTCGAGGTCGGAGACGGGGTCGCGGTCGGACTCCAGGGTCGCCGTGTCCAGGACGTGCACGAGCACGCTGCACCGCTCGACGTGGCGCAGGAACTCCAGGCCGAGGCCGCGGCCCTGGCTGGCGCCGGGGATGAGACCGGGCACGTCCGCGACGGTGTAGACGGTCGAACCCGCCGTCACCACGCCGAGGTTGGGGACGAGCGTCGTGAACGGGTAGTCCGCGATCTTCGGCTTCGCCGCGCTCAGCACGGAGATCAGCGAGGACTTGCCGGCGCTCGGGTAGCCCACCAGGGCCACGTCGGCGACGGTCTTGAGCTCCAGGACGAGGTCGCGCTCCTCGCCGGGCACGCCGAGCAGCGCGAAGCCGGGGGCCTTGCGCCGGGCGGAGGCGAGCGCCGCGTTGCCGAGGCCGCCGCGGCCGCCCTGGCCGGCGACGAAGGTGGTGCCCTGGCCGACCATGTCGGCGAGGACGTTGCCCTCCTTGTCGAGGACGACCGTGCCGTCCGGGACCGGCAGGACCAGGTCCTGGCCGTCCTTGCCGGAGCGGTTGTCGCCGGCGCCGGGCTGGCCGTTGGTGGCCTTGCGGTGCGGGCTGTGGTGGTAGTCCAGAAGGGTGGTGACGTCCTGGTCGACGACGAGGATCACGTCACCGCCACGGCCGCCGTTGCCGCCGTCCGGACCGCCGAGCGGTTTGAACTTCTCACGGTGAACGGAGGCACAGCCGTGGCCTCCGTTACCCGCGGCGGCGTGCAGCTCGACGCGGTCCACGAAGGTGGTCATGGTGGGGTGCCTCCAGAATTACGGAAATGTCACGTGCGGGGTGTTTCTATCTAGAACACGCGAAAGGCGGACCCGCTTCCCGAAACCGGGAAGAAGGGTCCGCCCTCGCAGAACTCGCTCGACGAGCGCCTGATCAGTCGGTACGACGGACTCAGGCGACCGGAACGATGTTCACGACCTTGCGGCCGCGGTGCGTACCGAACTCCACCGCACCGGCGTCCAGCGCGAACAGGGTGTCGTCCTTGCCGCGGCCGACGCCCGAGCCCGGGTGAAAGTGGGTGCCGCGCTGGCGGACCAGGATCTCACCGGCGTTGACGACCTGACCGCCGAAGCGCTTCACGCCGAGCCGCTGAGCATTGGAGTCGCGACCGTTCCGAGTGGACGATGCGCCCTTCTTGTGTGCCATCTTGTCTCAGTCCCTTACTTCGCAGCCGTGGGGATGCCGGTGACCTTGATCGCCGTGTACTGCTGGCGGTGACCCTGGCGACGGCGGTAGCCGGTCTTGTTCTTGTAGCGAAGGATGTCGATCTTCGCGCCCTTGTGGTGGTCCACGACCTCGGCCTGGACCTTGATGCCGGCAAGGACCCACGGGTCGCTCGTCACGGCTTCGCCGTCGACAACGAGCAGGGTCGAGAGCTCGACCGTGTCGCCAACCTTGGCAGTGGAAATCTTGTCAACCTCAACGATGTCGCCGACAGCAACCTTGTGCTGGCGACCACCGCTGCGCACGATGGCGTACACGCGGATCTCTCTCTCGCTCGGAACGGTGCCCCCGCAGTCCAGCCGTCCGCAGAAGCGGAACAGCCTCTCTCACGGCCTGGGCCCCGGAGGCCCACGTCACGAGAGGAAAAAGGTTTACGAGGGGTGGCGGTGCATAGGAACACGCCGACGGTCAAGGTTACGGGGCCCGCCCGACAGGGTCAAACCGGCCCCGTCCCCCCGCTCAGCGGACCGGCTTCTCACCGTCCTGCGGGAGCGGCTTGACGCCCCTGCACAGGTCCGTCTTGTCGGCGCTGCCCGGCCAGGCCACGGCCCGCGTGCGCTCGAAGTGCGCGCGGTAGGTGTCGTGCACCGAGTCGTCGTCGATCTTGACGATCGCCTCGTCGTTCTCGCGCAGGGCGGGCGCCGTGTAGTTCTGCGAACCGGTGAAGGAGACCTTGTTCGGCCGGCCGTCGTACACGCCGTCGATCAGCAGGTACTTCGAGTGGATGATGTAGGGCGCCACGAGCGGGGTGCCCGGGTGCAGCGGGTCCCGGTCGTCGTTGAAGCAGCGCACCGACGGGCCGCCCGACGCGTGCAGCTGCTCCCAGGTGCCGGGGGTGCCGCCCTGGCTCTTGGCGCTGTCCGTCTCCGCGTACAGGATGCTGACCGAGCAGCCCGCCTTCTGCAGCGAGACGAGCTTGTCGGCGATCTGCTCCCGGGTGATCTTGAAGATCGCGGCGCGGACCTTCGTGTGCCGGGTGGTGCCCGCGGCGTCCTTGTACGTGCACTGCACGTTGTTCAGGACGGAGTACATGGTGTCGGTCTCGTTGACCGTGCCGTTGCGCGGGAAGAAGTACGCCTTGTAGCGGCCGCTGCTGACCGTGCGGTAGTCCCAGTCCGCCCAGCGCTTGCCGGTCATGTCGGTGAAGTACTCGGCGTACGCGTCGTACATGGCGGGGTTGTCCGGCAGCAGCAGCGCGTCGTTGTAGAACTTCGTGTGCGCCGACGGCGTCGAGTTCGACGTGGTCTGCACGACCACGTCCCTGGCGCCCTCGACCTCGGAGAAGAGCCAGAACTTGTTGTGCATGATCGACTTGCCGTACGCCGGATTGCCCAGGCAGGACTTGTCCGTCGGGCAGAGCGAGACGAAGGACGACCCGCTCCGGTCCGTGCCGAGCTCCGTCTTCAGCCTGGCGTACGACATGTTCGTCGGCCGGTCGGTCCTGCTCGTCGAGTCGAGCAGGATCTGCACGTGCACGCCGCGGTGCCTCGCGTCGATCAGCGCGTCGACGATGGGGGCCTCCCACACGTGGTAGACCGCGACCTTGATCGTCGAGCCGGGGACCGCGGAGTTGGTCAGCTCGATCAGCCGGGTGCGCACCGCGTACTGCTGGTCGGGGGTGCCCTTCGGATCGTTGAAGATCGGGCCCTCGGTCCAGGTGGGTCCCGTGTCCGCCGAAGCGCTCCCCACGGAACCCGCGGCCTGGATCCCGGCCGCCGAGAGAACCGTGGCCAGCGCCACCGCCTGACGGCCGCCCTTGACCGGTTTCACGGCGCGGTGCCGCCCTGTGCCCCGCAGGCGCACGTGCGCCATCTGTCATCCCTCCCCTGACGCGGACACGCCGTCTCCCCAACGGCGCGCGCACGTCTCTGTTCGTTCGTCAGATCGCATGAGTTTTACAGGTAACTCCCCACGCTCCAAGGCGAGGGGGCGCACTTCACGCTTTCGGGCTGCAGAACAGCGTTTTCCGGACAGACCGGTGCCCCCTGCCCCCGCCGAGGCGGGAGAGGGGGCACCGGGTCGTGACGGGCTCAGCCCTCGTCGGACGTGCTCGCGGAGACACCGGACGACGTCTGCTCCGCCGCCGCGGCCTTCTTCGCCGTCGTCTTCGACGCCTTCTTGGCCGTCGTCTTCTTGGCGGCCGTCTTCTTGGCCGCGGTCTTCTTGGCGGCCGTCTTCTTCGCCGGCGCCTTCTTCGCGGCCGTCTTGCGCGCCGTCTTCTTGGCCGGCGCGGCCTCCTCGGCAGGAGCCTCGGCCTCGGCCTTAGCGACCGGCTTCTCCGCCGCCGGGACGACCACGACGGCCGTCTCCTCGGGCGCGGTCGGCGCGGTGGCCTTGCGGACCGCACGGCGGCGCGGACGGGGCGGCGCGGCGTCGGCGACGGGCGCCTGCGCCACGGCCTCGGCCACCGGCTCGGCGACAGGCTCCGCCTTGGGCGCCTCGGCCACGATCACCTCGGCGGCCCCGGGCTCGGCGCCCTGGTCCGTCTTGGGCGAACCGGCCGGCGACGTCGCCTTGCGGACCGCACGGCGGCGCGTACGTCCCTTCGGCGCGGCGTCCTGCTCCGGCGCCTCGGGAACCGCCTCGGTGTGCGCCTCCTGCGCCGCCTCGACGGCTGCGGGAGAGCCCACCATCGGGTCCTCGACGGCCGGCGCCTCGGTGCGCGCGACCTCGGACTCGACGACCGGGACCTCGGCGGCCTCGGCCTCCGCCTTGGCGGCCCGCTCGGCCTTCTCGGCGGCCTTGGCCCTGCGGCCCGACTTCTTCGCCTTCGGAGCCTCCTCCTTCGGGGGCTGCTCCTGCGAGGACTGCTCCTGCGGGGCGGCCTCCTCGCGGGGGGCGCCCGCCGGAGCCGAGGCCCGCCGGGTGGCGCGGCGCCGCGAGCGGCCACCGCGGGAGGCGGCGGCCTCGGCCTCGGCGGCGCTGCTGTACAGCTCCTCGTCCGCGACGAACTCCGGCTCGGGCAGCGCCATCGGCGCGGCCACCTCGGCCTCGACCTCGGCGGCGCTCTCGATGCCGTCGTCCTGCGCCTCATGGTCGTGCGTGTGCTCGTGACCGTGGTCCTGCTGGTCGGCCCCACCGCGGCCGCGCTTCTTGCGCTTGCCGCCGCCACCGGCGGAGGTGGGCTGCTCCATGTGGACGATGACGCCGCGGCCGTTGCAGTGCACGCAGGTCTCGGAGAAGGACTCCAGGAGCCCCTGGCCGACGCGCTTGCGGGTCATCTGGACCAGGCCGAGCGAGGTGACCTCGGCGACCTGGTGCTTCGTGCGGTCGCGCCCGAGGCATTCGAGCAGGCGGCGCAGGACCAGGTCGCGGTTGGACTCGAGGACCATGTCGATGAAGTCGATGACGACGATGCCGCCGAGGTCGCGCAGCCGCAGCTGACGCACGATCTCCTCGGCCGCCTCGAGGTTGTTCCTCGTCACGGTCTCTTCGAGGTTGCCGCCCTGGCCGGTGAACTTGCCGGTGTTGACGTCGACGACGATCATCGCCTCGGTCTTGTCGATCACCAGCGAACCACCGCTCGGCAGCCAGACCTTGCGGTCGAGCGCCTTGGCGAGCTGCTCGTCGATGCGGTACGTCGCGAAGACGTCGACCTCGGAGGTCCACCGGGAGAGGCGGTCCGCCAGGTCCGGCGCGACGTGCGAGACGTAGCCGTGGATGGTCTCCCACGCCTCGTCGCCGCTGACGATGACCTTGGAGAAGTCCTCGTTGAAGATGTCGCGGACCACGCGGACGGTCATGTCCGGCTCGCCGTAGAGCAGGCTCGGCGAGCTGGTGGTGGACATCTTGGCCTTCTTCTGGATGTCCTCCCACTGGCCCTGGAGCCGCTCGACGTCGCGGCGGAGCTCGTCCTCGCTCGCGCCCTCGGCCGCGGTGCGCACGATGACGCCGGCGTCCTCGGGGACGATCTTCTTGAGGATGGTCTTCAGACGCGCGCGCTCGGTGTCAGGGAGCTTGCGGCTGATGCCGGTCATGGAGCCCTCGGGCACGTACACGAGGTAGCGGCCCGGCAGCGAGACCTGGCTGGTCAGACGGGCGCCCTTGTGGCCGATCGGGTCCTTGGTGACCTGCACGAGGACCGACTGGCCGGACTTCAGGGCGGACTCGATGCGGCGGGGGCCGTTGGCCATCCCGAGCGCCTCGAAGTTGACCTCACCGGCGTACAGGACGGCGTTGCGGCCCTTGCCGATGTCGATGAAGGCGGCCTCCATGGACGGCAGCACGTTCTGGACCTTGCCCAGGTAGACGTTGCCGACGTACGACGTGGCCTGTTCCTTGTTGACGTAGTGCTCGACGAGGACGTTGTCCTCCAGAACACCGATCTGGGTGCGCTCGCCGTTCTGGCGGACGACCATCACGCGCTCGACGGCCTCGCGGCGCGCCAGGAACTCGGCCTCGGTGATGATCGGCACGCGGCGGCGGCCCTGCTCGCGGCCCTCGCGGCGGCGCTGCTTCTTCGCCTCGAGGCGCGTCGAACCCTTGATCGACTGGACCTCGTCGGCGCCGGTGCCCGGCTCGCGCTCCTCCTTCTTGCGGGGCTCGCGGACCTTGACGACCGTGCGCTCGGGGTCGCCGTCGGCCGGCTCGCCCTCGACGGAGTCACCGGCGCGGCGGCGACGGCGACGGCGGCGACGGCTGCTGCTGGAGCCGGAGCCACCGGCCTCCGCGCCGGACTCGTCGTCGGCGGCGTCGTCGTCGGAGTCCGCCTGCCCGGCGGCGTCCGACTCCTCGTCGACGGCCTGCTCGGCCTCCTCGGCGGCGTCCTCGGGCTCGCCCGGGACGTCGTTCTGCTCGTCCTGGTCGGCGGAGTCACCGCGACGGCGGCGACGGCCACCGCGGCGACGGCGGCGGCCCTGGCGCTCGCCGGCCTCCTCGCCGTCGTCGTCGGAGTCGGCCTGCTCGGCGGCGTCCTCGGACTCGCCGGACGGCTGCTCCTCGGCGGCCTCGACGGGCCTGCGCTCCTCGACGGCGGGCTGCTCGTCGGCGGCCCGACGGCGGCGGCGACGGCGCGGGGCCGGCTCCTCCTCCGCCACGGGGGCGGCGACGGGCTCGGCGGTCTCCTCCGCGGCCTCGGCGGCGGCCGCGGCGGCGGCGCGCTCCGGGGTCTGGAACATCGGCTCGGCGAACACCGGTGCCTGGAAGACGGCGACGGCGGGACGGGCCGGCTTGCGGCCGCCCTCGTCGTCGGCCTCGGCGGCGTTCTGCGCCTTGCGGGCCTTGTGGCCTGCGGGGGCGGAGAATCCGGCGGCGGCCGTCTTGCGGGTGGCGCGGCGGCGGCGCGGGGCCGGGGCCTCGGTCTCGGCGGCGGGCTCCGCCACCTCCGCGGCGGCCGGCTGCTCGGCGAGCTTCGCCGCCACCTCCTTCTCGGCGGCCTGCGGCGCACCGGCGGGAGCGGAGGCGGTACGGGTGGCGCGGCGACGCGCACGCCCCTTCGGCGCCTCCTCCTCGGCGACCGGCTCAGCCTGCGCCGGAGCCTCCGCCACAACGGCAGCAGTCTCCTCGGCAGCGGCCTGCGGCGCACCGGCAGGTGCGGAAGCGGTACGGGTGGCACGGCGACGCGCACGCCCCTTCGGCGCCTCCTCCTCGGCAACCGGCTCAGCCTGCGCCGGAGCCTCCGCCACAACGGCAGCAGTCTCCTCGGCAGCGGCCTGCGGCGCACCGGCAGGCGCGGAGGCGCGACGGGTCGCACGACGGCGCGCACGCGGGGCCGGAGCGGCCTCCGTCGCGGTCTCTTCCGCGACGGGCTCGGCGGCCGGGGCCGGGGCCTCGGCGGGCTCCGTCACCTCGGCGGCGGCCTGCGGCGCACCGGCGGGAGCGGAGGCGCGACGGGTCGCACGACGGCGCGCACGCGGCGCCGGGGCGGCCTCCGTCCCGGCCTCGGCCGGGGTGGTCTGCGCCGGAGCCTCGGTGGCCTCGGCCACCTCTTCGGTCTCTTCGGCCGCTACGGCGTCCTGGGGGGCGGGGGTGGCCGGTATGGCCGGAGCCGCGGCTTCGGCGGCGCCCGTCGGCGGGCCCGCGGGACGCGAGGCCGCGCGGCGCCTGCGGCGCGGCGGCAGGGTGTCGCTGGGGGTGTCGTTCTGCGAGCCCTCAGTGGGTTCGTTCGGCTCAAGCATGCGGGCGGTTCTCCCGTCACGCTCCCGGGCGCCGCGCCTGGTCCGGTGATGTCCGCGGCTCGCGCTAGGTGCGCGGGGCCGCCATCCGGGGGCGTGGGCGCCGCACGGGAGCTCTCTGTCTTGTCTCGCCGGTTCCGTACGCCCAAATGCGAACGGCCTGGCGAAAGTCTCGGTCAGTGCGCTGCCCGACCCAGGTGGCTCCCGAGTACGAGGGCGGCGCGGTGACGTACGTCCTTAACGGGGGCCTTCCGGCGCCGGCGCCTTCGCGGCGGCAGGTACGGCGGCCATGGGTGATGCGGCCGTCACTGCCTCGCGGTCGGGCGCGAGCGGGTCGGTCACCGTGCCGGTCTCTTCATCGAAAAGCCCCTGCGCCAGCCTGGTCACCGCTGCGGGGACCGGCGGCGCCAGGTCGGCCACAGCTCGGAGACCGGACAGGACGTCGTCAGGTCGTACGGCAGGTGTCACGTGCCGAACAACCAGCCGCAGTATCGCACAGGGCTTGTCGGTCGGCCTATCAGTGTCGGAAGCGGCCCGTTCACCTTCGGTGACCGGTGCCAGGCTCACGACGGCTTCGCGGGCGTCGAAGGTGCGCATGCCGTTCTTGGTGCGGCGCTGGACCTCGACCTTCTCGGCGGCCGCGAAGAGCTCGGCGGCGCGCTCGGCCTCGGCGGGCTCGACGCCGTCGAGACGCAGTTCCCAGACGGACGCCGTCAGCCGGTCGGCCAGTCCCGAGGTGCGGGACTCGACGGCGTCGACGATGTCGAGCCCGTCGGGCATCGACTCGTCGAGGAGCTGACGGAGTGTCTCCGGGTCGCGCGGCGCGGTGAGCGCGATCTCCAGATACTCGGCTTCACTGCCCGTGCCGGTGGGTGCGGCATTGGCGTACGACACCTTCGGGTGCGGGGTGAACCCCGCCGAGTACGCCATGGGCACCTCGGCGCGGCGCAGCGCACGCTCGAAGGCGCGCTGGAAGTCACGGTGGCTGGTGAACCGGAGGCGGCCGCGCTTGGTGTAACGCAGTCGGATGCGCTGCACCGCGGGTGCGGGCGGCGGGCCTACGGGCTGTCGCTTGCCCAGTTCTCTCAGTCCTTCGTGAGTGCGGTCGTACTGCTACCTAGAGTACGTGCCATCGGCGTGTCCGGTTCCCGCCGGGCCACCGGTACGGGTGCGGGCTCCCCGGCCGGGGCCGCCACCACCGCCGGTTCCCTCGGCGCCCCGAACAGCATCCGGCGCACGTCGGCGCGGGCCTGGCGCACGCTGTCCCGGGCCGAGGCGAGGGCCTGGCGGGTGGCGCGGCCCACGCCGCGGGCGGCCTCGGCCGCGGGGCGCCACACCGCGTCGCGGACCACGTGCCCCACGGGCGTGAGCACCGACCGGTACGCCCACCGCACCGGCTCGACGAAGATCCACCGAAGGAGTCTGCCGAGGAAGCGGCCGACGGCGAGGGAGATGTGCCCGGCGACGCGCCAGGCGTGTCCGAGGGCGTCGCCGACCTCCCGGGCGACGACGGCGATGACCCGCCCGACGGGGGCGAGCACCCATCGCCACACGGCGACGGCGGGGACGACGAAGATCCAGCGGCAGAGCGTGGCGACGACGGTCCAGATGCCGCGCGCCAGCCAGGCGATGCCGAAGCCGATGCCGCGCGCCAGCCGGCCGAGGCCGGCGCCGATGCCGCGTGCCGCCCACGCGATGCCGTGCCCGATGGGGGTCAGCACGCGCGCGTAGAGCCACACCGCGGGGATGACGACCAACACCCGGCCCAGCCAGGCCACTCCGATGCCGACCGGCACCACCACGTACCGCCAGAGACCCACCCACGGCCAGACGAACACCGCCTTGAACAGCCACGTCAGGACGGCGCCGACGGCGCGGCCGGCGGCGGTGGCCCCGGCGGCGAGAGCGCGCGCCAGCCACGCGATGCCGTGTCCGATCGGGGTCAGCACGCGCGCGTGGAGCCACATCGCGGGGACGACGAGCAGGACCCGGCCCAGCCAGGCGATGCCGTGCCCGAGGCGCGTCAGCACGCGCGTGTACAGCCACACCGCGGGGACGACGACCAACACCCGCCCCAGCCAGGCCACTCCGGCACCCACCGGCACCACCACGTACCGCCAGAGACCCACCCACGGCCAGACGAACACCGCCTTGAACAGCCACGTCAGGACGGCGCCGACGGCGCGGCCGGCCGGTCGCAGCACGGTGCGGTGCAGGAAGCGGCCGCAGACGGCGAGCGCGTCCCACACCAGGCGCACCGGCACCACGAGGACGAGCACCACGATGCGCACCGGGATACGGATCGCGACGGCGAGACAGCCCTCGGCCTGCGGCTGTGCGGGCGCCGGGGCGTGCTCGGCCGGCCGCTGGTGCGGCTCGTGCCGCTGGGGCCGCTTTTCCAGGTCCATGCTGTCCTAGACGCGCGGGGCGCCGGTTCGGATGCGGCCGGTGCCGACCCAGTACCGGAGTTTGCCGCCCCGCTCGTCCTCGAACGTGCCGCCCGCCGCCTCGATGACCTTGCGGGAGCCGATGTTGTCGGTGTCGCAGGTCACCAGGACGGATTCCAGGCCGAGTCCGGCCGCGTACGGCAGGCAGGCGCGGAGCATGTCGGTGGCGTGGCCGCGGCGGCGCGCGGTGGGCCGGACCTCGTAGCCGATGTGGCCGCCGTACTCGCGCAGGAAGCGCGTGGCGACGGTGTGCCGGACGGTGACGCGTCCGAGGTACTCGGCGCCGTCGACGTACCAGAGGGTCGTGACCGGGACGGAGTGCGGCTCGGCGGGGTGGGCGGCGGCGCGCACCTCGGCGACGTACTCCGCGAAGACGGCGGGGTCCCGCCAGCGCGTGCCGTAGTCGCGCAGGGTGCCGCCGAGCGTCGTGTCGTCGCCGGGGCCGCCCTGCCCCTCGGCCCGGAACTCCTCCATCGCGGCGATGTAGGAGCGGTGCACCAGGCCGGTGGGCGGGGCGAGTCGGGGCATCTGTCGGGTGCTCGGTGCTTGGGCCGGGAGGTCCGCCGCTGTCCGGGCTTCCGCTACTTCACGACCGTGAGCGGCAGGAGCTTCTTGCCGGTCGGGCCGATCTGGATGTGCGTGTCCATCTGCGGGCAGACGCCGCAGTCGAAGCAGGGGGTCCAGCGGCAGTCCTCGACCTCGGTCTCGTCGAGCGAGTCCTGCCAGTCCTCCCAGAGCCAGTCCTTGTCGAGACCGGAGTCCAGGTGGTCCCAGGGCAGGACCTCCTCGTACGTGCGCTCGCGCGTGGTGTACCAGTCGACGTCGACGCCCATCTCGGGCAGCGTCTTCTCGGCGCAGCGCATCCACCGCTCGTAGCTGAAGTGCTCGCGCCAGCCGTCGAAGCGGCCGCCCTCCTCGTAGACGGCGCGGATGACGGCGCCGATGCGGCGGTCGCCGCGGGAGAGCAGGCCCTCGACGATGCCGGGCTTGCCGTCGTGGTAGCGGAAGCCGATCGAGCGGCCGTACTTCTTGTCGCCGCGGATCTTGTCGCGGAGCTTCTCCAGGCGGGCGTCGGTCTCCTCGGCGGAGAGCTGCGGGGCCCACTGGAACGGCGTGTGCGGCTTGGGCACGAA
This sequence comes from Streptomyces sp. NPDC037013, assembly GCF_055607265.1. Lineage (NCBI taxonomy): Bacteria > Bacillati > Actinomycetota > Actinomycetes > Kitasatosporales > Streptomycetaceae > Streptomyces > Streptomyces sp. NPDC037013. The sequence goes on from NZ_JBVJRV010000003.1 coordinate 563,429, forward strand.
GCCGCCGATCGAGACCGTGCAGCGGATGTCGTTGGAGCCGGAGACCTCGCGGCCCTTCTGGATGACGTTCATCGCCATGTCGGCGATCTGCAGGACGTCGTCGTCGGTCTCGGTGGGCAGGCCGCACATGAAGTACAGCTTCACCTGGCGCCAGCCGTTGCCGTACGCGGTCGCGACGGTGCGGATGAGGTCTTCCTCGGACACCATCTTGTTGATGACCTTGCGCATGCGCTCGGAGCCGCCCTCGGGGGCGAAGGTCAGGCCCGACCTGCGGCCGTTCCTGGTCAGCTCGTTGGCCAGGTCCACGTTGAAGGCGTCGACGCGGGTCGAGGGGAGGGACAGGCCGATCTTGTCCTCCTCGTACCGGTCGGCGAGGCCCTTGGCGACGTCGGCGATCTCGCTGTGGTCCGCGGAGGAGAGCGAGAGCAGGCCGACCTCTTCGAAGCCGGTCGCCTTCAGGCCCTTCTCGACCATGTCGCCGATGCCGGTGATGCTTCGCTCCCGCACGGGGCGCGTGATCATGCCGGCCTGGCAGAAACGGCAGCCGCGGGTGCAGCCGCGGAAGATCTCCACGGACATCCGCTCGTGGACGGTCTCGGCGAGCGGTACGAGGGGCTGCTTGGGGTAGGGCCACTCGTCGAGGTCCATGACGGTGTGCTTGGACACGCGCCACGGCACGCCGCTGCGGTTGGGGACGACGCGGCCGATGCGGCCGTCCGGAAGGTACTCGACGTCGTAGAAGCCCGGGACGTAGACCGAACCGGTCCTGGCGAGCCGGAAGAGGACCTCCTCGCGGCCGCCGGGGCGGCCCTCGGCCTTCCAGGCGCGGATGATCTCCGTCATGTCGAGCACGGCCTGCTCGCCGTCGCCGATGATCGCGGCGTCGATGAACTCGGCGATCGGCTCGGGGTTGAAGGCCGCGTGGCCGCCCGCGAGGACGATCGGGTCGTCCAGGGTGCGGTCCTTGGACTCCATCGGGATGCCCGCGAGGTCCAGGGCGGCCAGCATGTTCGTGTACCCGAGCTCGGTGGAGAAGCTCAGGCCGAAGACGTCGAAGGCGCCGACCGGGCGGTGCGAGTCGACCGTGAACTGGGGCACCCGGTGCTCGCGCATCAGGGCCTCCAGGTCCGGCCACACGCTGTAGGTGCGCTCGGCGAGCACGCCCTCGCGCTCGTTCAGGACCTCGTAGAGGATCTGGACGCCCTGGTTGGGCAGTCCGACCTCGTACGCGTCCGGGTACATGAGCGCCCAGCGGACGTCGCATGAGTCCCACGGCTTGACGGTGGAGTTCAGCTCACCGCCGACGTACTGGATGGGCTTCTGCACATGCGGGAGCAGAGCTTCGAGCTGTGGGAAGACCGACTCGGCAGACATCGCGAACCTTCATGAGCTGGCAGGGGTGACCATCAAGCGTACCCCGGTGTTCACTCGCCCAGCGCCGCCCGCACTTTCCGCCGGGAGGCCTGCGCCCATTCCCCGGGCAGTTCCCGCTGCCGGTCGGCGCCCGCGGCCTCCTCCTGGCCGTAGAGAAGCCCCCAGGTGAAGGCGGACTCCCCGGCCAGATGTGCCTGGATCGCCAGCGCCCGCAGGGCCTCGCGCGCGACCACGCTGTCCTGGTGGTCGCCGAGGACGCTCTGCACGGCCTTCATCCGTTTGGCGAACCGCTTGGCGGGCCCGCCCAGGGCGGGGACCGCGGATTCGCCCGCGTACCGGGCGCGCTTGGCCGCCTTGCGGGCGGCGTGCAGCGCGAGGTCGCGCGCGTGGCCCGGGGGCAGGGCCAGGGCGTGGTCGACGCGGGCGGCGAGCCGGGCGTACTCCTTGAGCAGCGCCTTGGGCAGCGCCTTCTCGGGCGGCGCGCCGGCCGCGGGGCGCAGCGGGGGCGCGGCGAGCAGCGCGTCGAGGGTGTCCAGGAGGGTGAGGTAGCGCTTGCTGTCGAGGACGGCGAGGGCCCTGCGCCGGGCGCCGGTGCGGCGGGCGACGTCCCAGACGCGCAGCCGGCCGCGGACCGGGCCGAGCAGCAGGGTCTTGGGGAGCGCCCCGATGCGGTCGGCGAGGCGGGCGGCGAGGACCTCCTGGTCGCGGGCGACGCCCAGCTCTGCGGCGAGCCATTTGAGCTCCTCGCCGACGGCGTCGGTGACCGTCCGGTCGAGGATCTTGCGGTACGACTTGAGGGCGCTGCGCAGCCGCCGGGTGGCGACCCGCATCTGGTGGACGGAGTCGGGCAGGTCGCGGCGGACTGCGGGGTCGAGGGAGACGAGCGCGTCGCGCTGGGCGCGGAGGTAGCCGATGACGTGGTCGGCCGCGGTTCCGGGGCCCTCGCCGACGGCGTCGCGCACCGCCCGGGCCACGGCCGCGCTCCTGCCCGCCTTCTCGCCGCCGCCGACCGAGGTCTCGGGCCTGGCCCGCTCGACGGCCGGGTCGGCGGGTCCGGTCTCCGCCAGCGCCCTGGCGAGCTTCGACGGGGACGCGGAGCGCCGGGCGCCGGCCTTCTTCAGTTTCTTCTCGACCTTGTCGAGGAGGGCCGGGTCCGTGCCGTCCGCCAGCTCCACCTCGATCTCGGTCCATTCGGCGGTGCCGATGCCCCCGGCGAGCCGCTCGGCGCGCACCCGGTCGACGCTGACCTCGGCGAGCGTGCCGCCCCGGGCATCGAGGAGGTGGCACAGGGTCCGCGCGGAGCGCAGCCGCACGACGGGGAGCAGTTCGGCCCCGCGGACCCGGGAGCGCACGAGCCCGGCGAGGGCGCGGGGCACCGTGTCCGAGAGCGGGGCGTGGATCTCGTCCCGTACGCCGTCGGCGAGCGACACCGGCAGTTTCAGGTGCCAGCCCTCGTCGGCGCCGCCGGTGCGGCGCCGCAGGGTGACCGAGGCGGCCGCCAGGCGCTGGTCGGCGGTGTCCCAGTAGACGGCGTCCAGTTCGACGACGCCTCTGTCCGCGGCCTCCGCGACGTGGGCGACGCCGGACAGGTCGGGCAGCGTCGTGTCCGCCCCGACGTCGTACTTCCGCTCGATCTCACGCTTCGTCTCCGCCATGAAAGGAATCTGGACGCGAAATCCGGCGGCAAACATGGCCGGGGCGTTCTAGGCGGACATCGGCCGTTGCACCTTGATCGACTGGAGCAGGCCGACGGCCACCCAGACCGCGAACATCGACGAACCTCCGTAACTGACGAAGGGCAGCGGAAGGCCCGCGACCGGCATGATGCCGAGGGTCATCCCGATGTTCTCGAAGGCCTGGAAGGCGAACCAGGCGATGATCCCGGCGGCGACGATCGTGCCGTACAGCTCGGTCGTCTCACGGGCGATGCGGCAGGCGCGCCACAGGACGACGCCGAGCAGCAGCAGGATCGCGCCGGCGCCCAGGAAGCCGAGCTCCTCGCCCGCGACGGTGAAGACGAAGTCGGTCTGTTGTTCGGGGACGAACTGTCCGGTGGTCTGGGAGCCCTTGGTGAGGCCGGTGCCGGTCAGACCGCCGGAGCCGATGGCGATGCGCGCCTGGTTGGTGTTGTAGCCGACGCCCGCCGGGTCGAGCGCGGGGTTGGCGAAGGCGGCGAAGCGGGCGATCTGGTAGTCGTCGAGGACGCCGAGCTGCCATATGGCGACGCCACCGGCGACGCCCGTGCCGAGCAGGCCGAAGACCCACCGGTTGGAGGCGCCGGAGGCGAGCAGCACGCCGAGCACGATCATCGCCATCACCATGACCGAGCCGAGGTCCGGCATCAGCATGACGATCGCGATCGGTACGGCGGCGAGGCCGAGGGCCTGCACCACCGTGCGGTGGTCGGGGTGTTCCCGGTCGCCCGCGTCGACGCGGGCCGCGAGGAGCATCGCCATGCCCAGGATGATCGTGATCTTCACGAACTCGGAGGGCTGGAGCGAGAAGCCGCCGCCGAGCACGATCCAGGCGTGCGCGCCGTTGATCGTCGCGCCGAGCGGGGTGAGGACGAGCAGGACGAGGAAGACGGAGATGCCGTAGAGGATCGGCACGGCCGTGCGCAGGGTGCGGTGGCCGAGCCAGACGGTGCCGATCATCAGGGCGAAGCCGATGCCGGTGTTGAGGACGTGCTTGAGTGCGAAGGAGTACGGGTCGTCGCCGACGAGCTCGGTGCGGTTGCGGGTCGCCGAGTAGACGAGGGCGGTGCCGATCCCGGAGAGCGCGATCGCCGCGAGCAGCATCGGCCAGTCGAGCCTGCGCACCATCGAGTCGCGGGCCAGCAGCCGCGAGACGCCGGAGCGCTCGGGGCCGTACCCGGAGACGGAGAAGCCGTTGCCGGTCATCAGTCGCGCCTCCAGTGCTCGGCCGGGGGCCCGGCCAACTGCTGCTGTTCGGCCGGCTGTTTGGGCGCCTCCGGCTTGTACGGCTTGATCTTCGGGGACTTGATGGAGCCGTCGGGCTCGATCTTGGGCAGCTTCTTCTGGGGTTCGGGCAGGAGGGCCTTCTTCAGGTTCTGCTTGCCGTCGTCGTCCAGGCCGTAGATCGCGTTGTAGATCTGGCGGACGGCGGGGCCCGAGGCTCCGGAGCCCGTACCGCCCTGGGAGATCGTCATGACGATCGTGTAGTCCTTGGTGTACGTCGCGAACCACGAGGTGGTCTGCTTGCCGTAGACCTCCGCGGTACCGGTCTTGGCGTGCATCGGGATCTTCTTCTGCGGCCATCCCTGGAACCGCCAGGCGGCCGTACCGCGCGTGGCGACGTCCGCGAGGGCACCGTCTATGTCCTTCTGCAGCTTGGCGTCCATCGGCAGCCTGCCGTGCGACTTGGGCGCGATCTCCTCGACCTGCCGGCCGTCGGGGCTGACGATCGCCTTGCCGACGGTCGGGTCGTGGAGGGTGCCGCCGTTGGCGATGGCCGAGTAGATGGTGGCCATCTGGATGGGCGTGACGAGGGTGTCGCCCTGGCCGATGGAGTAGTTGACGGAGTCACCGGCGCGCATCTTCATGCCTTCGAGGCAGTTCTCGTAGGCGATGCGCTCGGCGTAGTCGCCGCCGTTCTTCTTGCCCTGCTTGCACCAGGCGTCCTTGTTGGCCTTCCAGTAGTCCTTCTTCCACTGGCGGTCGGGGACGCGGCCGGTGACCTCGTTGGGCAGGTCGATGCCGGTCTCCTTGCCGAGGCCGAACTGGTGGGCGGTCTTGTAGAACCAGTCCTTGGGGTGCTTCGTCGGCTTGTTGCCGCCGTCCTTGCGCCACTGGTCGTGCGACAGCTTGTAGAAGACGGTGTCGCAGGAGACCTCGAGGGCCTGGCCGAGGGTGATGGAGCCGTGGCCCTTGGACTCGTAGTTCTTGAAGGTCTGGCCGCCGATGGAGTACGAACTGGGGCAGGGGTAGCGGCCGCTGAAGTCGTAGCCCGCGTTGACCGCCGCGGTCGTCGGGATCACCTTGAAGATCGAGCCGGGGGCGGCCTGGCCCTGGATGGCGCGGTTGAGCAGCGGGTAGTTGGACTGCTTGCCGGTGAGGCGGGTGTAGTCCTTGCCGGAGATGCCGCCGACCCAGGCGTTCGGGTCGTACGTCGGGTTGGAGGCCATGGAGACGACGCGGCCGGTCTTGTTCTCCATGACGACGACGGCGCCCGCGTCGGCCTTGTAGTTCTCCCCGGTGTTCTTGTCGAACTCCTTGCGGGCCTTCTTCATCGCGTCGTTGAGCCAGTACTCGGAGACGGCCTGCACGCGCGCGTCGATGCTGGTGACGACGTTGGCGCCGGGCTTGGCCGCGTCCGATTCGGCCTTGCCGATGACCCGGCCGAGGTTGTCGACCTCGTAGCGGGTGACGCCGGCCTTGCCGCGCAGCTGCTTGTCGTAGGTGCGTTCGAGGCCGGAGCGGCCGACCATGTCCGAGCGCAGGAACGGCGAGTCGGTGTTCTCGGCCTTCTTGATCTCTTCGTCGGTGACGGGCGAGAGGTAGCCGAGGACCTGCGCGGTGTTGGACTTGCCGGGGGCGGCGTAGCGGCGCACGGCGGTGGGCTCGGCGGTGATGCCGGGGAAGTCCTCGGAGCGCTCGCGGATCTGCAGGGCCTGGCGGGGCGTGGCCTCATCGGTGATCGGGATGGGCTGGTACGGCGAGCCGTTCCAGCAGGGCTGCGGCGTCTTGGCGTCGCAGAGGCGGACCTTGCCCGCGACGTCCTCGGGCTTCATGTCGAGGACGTCGGCGAGCTTGGCGAGGACCGCCTTGCCGTCGTCCTTCATCTTCATCAGGTCCGTGCGGGAGGCGGAGACGACCAGGCGGGTCTCGTTGTCGGCGATCGGCACGCCGCGGGCGTCCAGGATCGAGCCGCGCACCGCGGGCTGGACGACCTGCTGGACGTGGTTGCCGGAGGCCTCCTCGGCGTACTCGTCGCCGTTGCGGATCTGCAGGTACCAGAGGCGTCCGCCGAGGGTGAGCAGGAGGGAGACGACGAGGATCTGGATCACGATGAGGCGGATCTGGACGCGTGGGGTCCGTCCCGTCTCGGGAATGTTGGTCACTTCTTCCCTCCCCGGGGCACGTCAGCGAAGTGAGTCGCCGTCACAGGCGCTTGACCCCCTTGATGCGGCCGGCGCGGGCCACCCGGGCCTTGGCCGCCTTCGCCCGCAGTCCGCCGCCGCGCTGGTTGCCGATGCGCAGCCCGGTGCCGGAGGAGAGCCAGCCGGACGAGACGTCGGCCGCCTTGTTGACGGGCGAGTTCTCCCCCAGCGGGTCGTTCTCGGCGCGCCGGGCGAGCGCGATGATCAGCGGCACCGTGAACGGCGCGAGCAGCAGGTCGTAGAGCGCGGCGGTGAACAGGAGCCCGACCAGGCCGACGTGGCGGGCGGCGGTGTCCCCGACGAGGGAGCCGACGCCCGCGTACATCAGGGTCGATCCGACGGCGGCGCTGACGACCACGACGAGCGGTCCCGTGGCGGAGCGCAGGCGGCCGTTGTCGGGCTTGGCGAGGCCCGCGAGGTAGCCGACGACGCAGAGGACCAGCGCGTACCGCCCGGCGGCGTGGTCGGCGGGGGGTGCGAGGTCGGAGAGGAGTCCGGCGCCGAAGCCGACGAGGGCGCCGCCGACGTGGCCGTAGACGAGGGCGAGGCCGAGGACGGTGAGCAGGACCAGGTCGGGCACGGCGCCCGGCAGCTGGAGCCGGGCCAGGACGCTGACCTGGATGACCAGGGCGACGACGACGAGGGTGGTGGAGAGCAGGATTCGGTTGAAGCGCATGGGTCCGGTCTCCTACTGCTCGTTGCCGTCGTCGGCGCCGTCGGCCGGGGGCTGTCCCTTGGGGGTGGCCGTGACGGTCACCGTCGGGGTGGGCTCGGGCTTCTTGGGCAGGACGGTGTCGCGCGGGTCCTCGCGGGGCGCCTCGACGACGACGCCGACGATGTCGAGCCGGGTGAATCCGGCGTACGGCTTCACGTAGACCCGGCGGGTGAGGTCACCGCCCGAGGGGTCGACGCGGACGACCTCGCCGACCGGTACGCCCGGCACGAACGGCTTGTCCTTGCGCGAGCCGAAGGTGACGAGCCGGTCGCCCTTCTTCACCTCCGCCTTGCCGTTGAGCAGCTGGACGGAGAGCGGGCGGTCGCCCTGGCCGGTGGCGAAGCCGAGCTCGTCGGTCTTCTCCATGCGGGTGCCGACGGTGAAGTCGGGGTCGTTGGCGAGCAGGACGGTCGAGGTGCTGGGGCCGACGGTGGTGACCCGGCCGACCAGGCCGTCGCCGTTGAGGACGGTCATGTCGCGCTTGATCCCGTCGCGGGCACCGGCGTCGATGGTGACGGTCCAGGAGAAGCCCTGGGCCGCTCCTATCCCGATGACCTCGGCGCCCTTGATGCCGTACTGGCCCGCGCCCGCCTTCTTGAGCATGTCGTCGAGCTGCTGCACACGGCTGCGGTTGCGGTCGTCGCTGCCGAGCTTCGCCTTCAGGGCGGCGTTCTGGCGCTCCAGTTCGGCGATGCGGTTGTGGCGCTCTCCGGAGTCGCGTACCGCGCCGATGGCGTTGCCGATCGGGTCGACGGCGGAGGACATCCCCTCCTCGACCGGACCGAACACCGTCGCGGCGCCCCGGCGGGCGCCGTCGACCGGTGAGTCCTCGCCGCCGCGGATGTCCACCGTGATCAAAGCGAACGCGATGGCCACCAGCAGTACCAGGAGCAGCCGGCTCTCTCGTGTGTCCCTCACGTGCGGCGGCGTGCCTTCCTCAATCGGATTCCGTGGAATCTGCGGGTTCCACGGGTTTCTGGGGAATTCTTCTGCCTTGCCTCTATATCAACGATCCGCCGCACGAGATGGCAGGCACTCGTACGGCGGATCTCTGCGCGTCAGATCATCTGCGCGGCTGGGCGTCAAGCACCTGCTGCAACGCCTCGAACTCCTCGACGCACTTGCCGGAGCCGAGCGCCACGCTGTCCAGCGGGTCCTCGGCGATGTGGATCGGCATGCCGGTCTCGCGGCGGAGCCGCTCGTCGAGGCCGCGCAGCAGGGCGCCGCCTCCGGTGAGAACGATGCCGCGGTCCATGACGTCACCCGACAGCTCCGGCGGGCACTTGTCGAGGGTGGTCTTGACCGCGTCGACGATCGCGTTGACCGGCTCCTCGATGGCCTTGCGGACCTCGGCGGCGGAGATGACGACCGTCTTGGGCAGCCCGGAGACCAGGTCCCGGCCGCGGATCTCGGTGTGCTCGTCGGCGTCCATGTCGTACGCCGAACCGATGGTGATCTTGATCTGTTCGGCGGTGCGCTCGCCGAGGAGGAGGGAGTACTCCTTCTTGATGTGCTGGATGATCGCGTTGTCCAGCTCGTCGCCCGCGACGCGGATGGACTGCGCCGTGACGATTCCGCCGAGGGAGATGACGGCGACCTCGGTGGTGCCGCCGCCGATGTCCACCACCATGTTGCCCGTGGCCTCGTGGACCGGCAGGCCGGAGCCGATGGCCGCCGCCATGGGCTCCTCGATGATGTGCACCTGACGCGCGCCGGCCTGCGAGGAGGCCTCGATGACGGCGCGGCGCTCGACGCCGGTGATGCCGGAGGGCACGCAGACGACGACGCGCGGGCGGGCGAGGTAGCGCCGCTTGTGGATCTTCAGGATGAAGTAGCGGAGCATCCGCTCGGTGATCTCGAAGTCGGCGATGACGCCGTCCTTCAGCGGGCGCACCGCGACGATGTTCCCGGGCGTGCGCCCGATCATCTTCTTCGCCTCGGCGCCGACCGCGAGGATGCCACCGGTGTTGGTGTTGATCGCGACGACGGACGGCTCGTTGAGTACGATCCCCCGACCCCTGACGTACACCAGCGTGTTGGCGGTCCCGAGGTCGACAGCCATGTCACGGCCGATGAACGACATGTTGTTCCCCATGAGGATGCGTCTGGCCTTCCCTATTGGAGCGTTTGATGGCTTTTTAGGTAGGCGAGGTGGGTGCTGTGTGGCAGTGGAGGCTTCCATCGTAGTCTCGGCTGCGCGAACACGGCGCTAGGGTCTTCGCCATTGTCAGCAGATGATGTGTCGCCCCGCCTTTTCAGACGTGCCATCGGAGGCACGGGTTCCCCCAATCGGGGCTGCATATGCCAGAGGACGGCCGAATCCCTCCGGCCGTCCCCCTTGCGCTCCGGCGCCGGTCCGGCACCGCCTGACGCCATGTCAGGACATCGCGATCCGGTCGGGTCAGGCGACGCCCGGGAAGAAGATCTTGAGCTCGCGCTCGGCGGACTCCTCGGAGTCCGAGGCGTGGATCAGGTTCTCCCGGACGATGGTGCCGAAGTCGCCGCGGATCGAGCCGGGCGCCGCGGCGATCGGGTCGGTCGGACCGGCGAGCGCGCGCACGCCCTCGATGACCCGCTCGCCCTCGACGACGAGCGCGACGACCGGGCCGGACGACATGAAGGCGACCAGCGGCTCGTAGAAGGGCTTGCCCTTGTGCTCGCCGTAGTGCTGCTCCAGGGTCGCCTGGTCGAGCGAGCGCAGCTCCAGCGCGGAGATCGTCCAGCCCGCCTTGCGCTCGATCCGGCCGATGATCTCTCCGATCAGACCGCGACGGACGGCGTCGGGCTTCAGCAGGACGAGGGTGCGCTGGCTCATGTGCGGCTCCAAGAGGTGTTCTTACGATCTTTGCGATCACGGGGGTTGACCGGCACGATACCGACCCTCCGCGTGCGGGCGTGCCGCAGGGCCGGGCGACCGGAACCCGTGCGCTCAGGCCGTCTCGGCCGATTGCGCCGCGAACCTCGCCTTCGCCTCGTCGATCTTGCGGCCGAAGTGGACCGACGCCCACCACAGGGCGGCGAACACGGCGCCGAGGAAGAACATGGTCGGCACCACGAAACCGCTCGCGATCAGCGCGATCTGCAGCGCCCAGCCGAGCTGCACCCCACCGGGCCTGGTGATCATTCCGCAGAGCAGCAGCGAGACCAACATGGCGATGCCGCAGACCGTCCAGACGGTGCCCATGGTCAGGTCCTCGTCCTTCATGGCGACCAGGCCCGCGAAGCCGATGACGAAGAACTCGCCGATCAGCGTCGAGGCGCAGAGCGTACGCACAGGAATCAGCCTCTCCCCAGGAGCAGTCGGGCCTCGCCGACCGTGATGACGGAACCAGTGATGAGGACGCCGCCGCCCGCGTACTCCCCCTCTTCCTCGGCGAGGGTGATCGCCGCCTCCAGCGCGTCGTCGAGGCGGGGCTCGACCTGGACGCGGTCGTCGCCGAAGACCTCGACGGCGATTCCGGCCAGGGTGTCGGCGTCCATCGCGCGGTGGCTGGAGTTCTGCGTGACGACGACCTCGGCGAAGATCGGCTCGAAGGCCTCAAGGAGCCCCTTCACGTCCTTGTCGTCGCTCGCCCCGACCACGCCGATCAGCCGGCTGAAGTCGAACGCCTCGCTGACCGCGGCGGCCGCGGCGCGGGCGCCCGCCGGATTGTGCGCGGCGTCCAGGACGACGGTGGGCGAGCGGCGCACCACCTCGAGGCGGCCGGGCGAGGCCACCGAGGCGAAGGCCTTGCGGATCGTGTCGATGTCCAGCGGGCGCGCGTGCTGCGAGCCGATGCCGAAGAACGCCTCGACGGCGGCGAGCGCCACCGCGGCGTTGTGCGCCTGGTGCTCGCCGTGCAGGGGCAGGAAGATCTCCTCGTACTCCCCGCCGAGGCCGCGGAGGGTCAGGAGCTGGCCGCCGACGGCGATCTGGCGGGCGACGACGCCGAACTCCAGGCCCTCGCGGGCCACCGTGGCGTCGGCCTCCACCGCCTTCTTCAGGAGCACCTGCGCGGCGTCCACCGGCTGCTGGGCCATGATCACCGTCGAGTCCGGCTTGATGATGCCGGACTTCTCCTGGGCGATCTCGCCGGGCGTCGAGCCGAGCCGGTCCGTGTGGTCCAGGTCGATGGGGGTGATGACGGCGACCGAGCCGTCGATCACGTTCGTCGCGTCCCAGCTGCCGCCCATGCCGACCTCGACGACGGCCACGTCCACCGGGGCGTCCGCGAACGCGGCGTACGCCATGCCGGTGAGGACCTCGAAGAAGGAGAGGCGGTACTCCTCCTTGGCGTCGACCAGCTCCACGTACGGCTTGATGTCCTGGTACGTCTCGATGAAGCGCTCGGCGTCGACGGGGGCGCCGTCCAGGCTGATCCGCTCGGTGATCGACTGGACGTGCGGCGAGGTGTACCGCCCGGTGCGCAGCTCGAAGGCGGAGAAGAGGGCCTCGATCATGCGGGCCGTGGACGTCTTGCCGTTCGTCCCCGTGATGTGGATCGAGGGATACGCGCGCTGGGGCTCGCCCAGGACGTCCATCAGCGCGGCGATGCGGCGGACGGACGGCTTCAGCTTCGTCTCGCCCCACCGGCCCGCCAGCTCCGTCTCCACCTCGCGCAGCGCCCGGTCCACCTCCGGGTCGGCGGGGCGGGTGGGGACGTCGCCCTGGGGCGGGCCCGCCTGGGTGCGCAGGGTGCGGCTGCCGGCCTCGATCACCGCCAGGTCGGGGTCGCGGTCGGTCTCGGCACCGACGATCTCGTCGAAGGGGTCGCCGTCCGCGGGTCGGTCGGCGTGGTCGTCGTGCGGGGGGAGCTCACTCACGTACGCCAGTCTACGGAGCGCCACCGACACGCGCCGTCAGGACCTCCGGGTCGGCCCGCGGGAGCGTCGTCGGGACCTTCGGCCCGTCCGATTCGGGACCTTGGTCCCTCCGCTTTCGCGGGCCGCCGGGCAAACTTGGCGATCATGGACATAGGTATCGACCTCGGCACTGCGAACACCCTCCTCTACGTCCGCGGCAAGGGGATCGTGCTCAACGAGCCGTCCGTCGTCGCCGTGCGGGCCGACCGGGGAGGCAAGGGCGGGGTGCTGGCCGTGGGGACGGAGGCCAAGGAGACCATCGGGCGCACGCCCGGCTCCATCACCGCGATCCGTCCGCTGCGGGACGGCGTGATCAGTGACTACGAAGCCGCCGAGGAGATGATCCGGCACTTCGTGCGCAAGGCGGTGCCCGGCCGCCGGCCCCGTACGCGCATGGTGGTGTGCGTGCCGAGCGGGGTCACCCCCGTCGAGCGGCGCGCGATCGTGCACGCCTCGCAGCGGGCCGGGGCGCGGGCCGTGCACATCGTGGAGGAGCCCATGGCGGCCGCCATCGGAGCGGGGCTGCCGGTCGCCGAGCCGCGCGGCTCGATGGTCGTCGACATCGGCGGCGGCACGACGGAGGTCGCCGTCATCTCCCTGGGCGGCATCGTCACCGCCCAGTCGCTGCGGGTCGGCGGCGACCGGCTCGACACGGCCATCACCGACTTCGTCCGCAAGGAGCACTCGCTGCTCATCGGGGAGCGCACCGCCGAGGACATCAAGGTCGCCATCGGCTCCGCGTGGCCGGTGCCGGGCGAGGATGCCCTGGAGATGCGGACGTTCACCGTGCGGGGGCGGGAGAAGGTGGGCGGCCTGCCCAAGACCGTCGACCTGACGGCGCGCGAGGTGCGGGCGGCTCTGGACGAGCCGGTCGAACAGATCATCGCCGCCGTCAAGACGACCCTGGAGGAGTGCCCGCCGGAGCTGTCCGGCGACATCATGGAACACGGGATCGTCCTGACGGGTGGCGGCGCGCTGCTGCCCGGCCTCGACCTGCGGATCGCCTCCGGTACGGGGATCCCGGTCTTCGTCGCCGACGACCCGCTGGACAGCGTGGCCCTGGGCTGCGGGAAGTGTGTGGAGGACTTCGACGGGCTGGAACGGGTGATGTCAGCGGCGTAGGCCTCCGGCCGGGGGCGGCGGTACGCCTCCGGCGCCGGGTGGGTGCTTCGGCTGCGGGCCGTGGGGGTTTGTCGCGCAGTTCCCCGCGCCCCTTAGTGGTCCTGCCTGGGCTGCGACCTTGGGGCACTGCCCCCCGACGGATCTTTTTCGGCTGCCGGGCGCGTGGGGGCTTGTCGCGCAGTTCCCCGCGCCCCTTAGTGGTCCTGCCTGGGCGGCGGCCTTGGGGCACTGCCCTCCCCCCCCGACGGATCGCCCCTGAACGGCACCTGCGGTCACCGGCGATGCAGGACGACCCAGGGGCGCGGGGAACTGCGCGGCCCGCCCCCACCGGGCCGCAGTGGGCGACGGGCGTCAGAGGTCCGTCAGTTCGCCCGAGGAGAGCGTGGCCCGGACCTCGTACGCGTCCCCCCGCGGCCCCGCCGCGAACGTGCCGCCCACCGCGCGGATCCGTTCCGCCATGCCCGTCGTGCCGATGCCCGCGGAGACGGGCGCGGCGGCCGGGGCCCTGGTGGGGAGCGGGTTGCTGACGGTGATCTCCAGGCGGCCCCCGCACAGCGCCACCCGCACCGTCACCCTCTCGCCCGGCGCGTGCTTCGCCGCGTTCGTCAGGCACTCCTGGACCACCCGGTGGACCGCGGCCTGGCGCAGCGGCGAGAGGCGGTGGGCCGCGTCGTCGATCAGGAGGTCGACGGGGCTGCCCGCGCGCCCGCTGCGCTCGGCCAGTCCGGGGAGCGCGTCCAGGCCCGGGGTCGGGGCGCCGTCGATGCCGCGCTGCACGATGATCTCGTTCAGCATCCGGTGCGCACTGCGCGCCGCCTCCGAGAGCTCCTCGAAGCCGTCCTCGAAGGGCCCGCCCGCGGCCCTGCGCCCCAGCACCTGCGAGCGCACGCTCAGCAGCGTCAGCTCGCGCCCCACGAAGTCGTGCACGTCCCGCGCGATGCGGGCCCGCTCCTGCTGGACGGCGTGCAGCGCCTCGGTCTCCGCGCGCTGCGCGGCCAGCGCCTGCACCAGGTCCTGCCGGTTCGCCGCGACACCGACCCCCGCCGCGAGCACGCCGATGGGCACGACCAGGCTCAGGAACGAGCCGAGCGTGGCCCCCCGGTGCACCGGCCAGCCCGGCAGGTTGAACATCACGTACGCGAAGCCGACGTAGCCGATGACGCCGAGCGTGCCCGCAAGACGGCCCCGGTAGCGGCCCAGGGAGTACAGCACGAACTGGGCGAGGGTCAGCTCGTGCAGCCAACCGAGGAAGAGCAGCGCGATCGCGTACGTCACCCAGGGCAGCCTGCGGCGCAGCAGCAGCGAGGAGGCGCCGGCCGCCAGGGTCACGACGGCGAGCGGGCCGTTGAGGGAGTTGTCCGCCTCCGCGAGGCCCGGCACGTCCAGGCTCATCAGCGCGAAGGCGCTGAGCGCCGTCAGCACGTCCTGGGCGCGCGGCGCCTGCGCCCAGCGCCTGCCGAGGCGGCCGGCCGTGGCCGCCGCCTGGCGTATCGCCTGGGCGGCGGACAGGGTGCGCATGCCTTCCATCATCCAAGGTCTTTCGGCCCGTTCCACCGGACTTAGGTCCTTGTTTTGGTGATTTGCCGCACCCTGGGCGTTTGCGGGCGAACCAGCGTGGTGTGCACACAACGGGTGTACTTTCGGCGCGGCTGCCCGATCCCGGCTTGCGCCGGGGGTCAAATCGGACCATGTGGTATGCCCAGAACCCCGCCAAGCGGACCCATCAGCTGGCCGGCGACGCCGGGGTCCTCCTGTGGACCGCCCTGTGGGCCGCCGCCGCCGTCGCCACGTACCGGCTGGCCTGCCTGCTCGCCCTGCCCCGCGCCCTGCAGACGCACAGCGCGCCGCTGCCCCTGGTCGGCGGACGCGTCGACCTCGCGCTGCGGCGCATCGCGGACGCCGTCGACGCCATGGACCCCGTGGTCGTCCGCACGGCCGTCGCCGTGGGTGCCGTCGCCCTCTTCGTCCTGCCCGTCGGCCTGCTCCTGGCCGCCTGGCTGCCGCGCCGGCTGCGCTGGATCCGGCAGGCGGGCGCCGCCCGGGACCTCGCCGACTCCGTCGACGGCCGCGAGCTGCTCGCCCTGCGCTCCCTGCTCCGGCCCCTGCACGAGGTGGCCGCCATGGCCTGCAACATCGCGGGCGCCACTCCCGGCTCGCTCGCCGAGGGCTGGCGCAACGGCGATCCGCAGACCCTGGACGCGCTGGCCGAGGCGGAGCTGGAGCGGCTCGGCCTGGATCTGCTGCCGCGGGCGCCGGAGGAGCTGGGTCCGATCGGCCGGCAGGCCACCGGGCCGGTCGCCGAGTCGCTCACGTAGCCGAATCGTTCACGTGGCCGGGACGCGCGAAGGCCCCGGGACCGCTGCGGTCCCGGGGCCTTCGTCGCGTACGCGCTCGCGGTGCTACGCGGCCGGCAGGGCCTCCAGCTGCGCCTGCAGGCGCGCGATGTCGGCCTCGGCCTTGGTGAGGCGGCCGCGGATCTTGTCGACCACGTTGTCCGGCGCCTTCGCCAGGAACGCTTCGTTGCCGAGCTTCGCCTCGGCCTGCGCCTTCTCCTTCTCGGCGGCGGCGAGGTCCTTGGCGAGGCGCTTGCGCTCGGCCGCCACGTCGATGGTGCCGGAGAGGTCGAGGGCGACCGTGGCGCCCGAGACCGGCAGCGTCGCCGTCGCCGTGAAGGCGTCGCCCTCCGGCTGGAGGCGGAGCAGCTGGCGGATGGCGGCCTCGTGCGGGGCGAGCGCCGTACCGTCCAGGGTGAGCCGGGCCGGGACCTTCTGGCCGGGCTGGAGGCCCTGGTCGGCGCGGAAGCGGCGGACCTCGGTGATGACCTGCTGGAGCGTCTCGATCTCGCGCTCGGCGGCGGCGTCACGGAAGCCGCTGTCCGAGGGCCAGTCGGCGATCACGAGCGACTCACCGCCGGTCAGCGCCGTCCAGAGCGTCTCCGTCACGAACGGCACGATCGGGTGGAGCAGGCGCAGCGTGACGTCGAGGACCTCGCCGAGGACGCGGGCCGAGACCTTGGCGCCCTCGCCGCCCGCCATGAACGTCGTCTTGGACAGCTCGACGTACCAGTCGAAGACCTCGTCCCACGCGAAGTGGAAGAGGGCGTCCGACAACTTGGCGAACTGGTAGTCGTCGTAGAGCGCGTCGACTTCGGCGACGGTCGCGTTGAGGCGGGAGAGCACCCAGCGGTCGGTGGCGGACAGCTGCTCGGCCGGGGGCAGGTCGCCCTCGATCGTGGCGCCGTTCATCATCGCGAAGCGCGTGGCGTTCCAGATCTTGTTGGCGAAGTTGCGCGAGCCCTGGACCCAGTCCTCGCCGATCGGCACGTCGGTGCCGGGGTTGGCGCCGCGGGCGAGCGTGAAGCGCAGGGCGTCCGAGCCGTACTTGTCCATCCAGTCCAGCGGGTTGACCGCGTTGCCGAAGGACTTCGACATCTTCTTGCCGAACTGGTCGCGGACCATGCCGTGCAGCACGATCGTGTGGAACGGCGGGGTGCCGTCCATCGCGTACAGGCCGAACATCATCATCCGGGCGACCCAGAAGAAGAGGATGTCGTAGCCGGTGACCAGGACGGAGTTCGGGTAGAACTTCGCGAGCGAGTCGGTCCGCTCGGGCCAGCCGAGCGTGGAGAACGGCCACAGGCCCGACGAGAACCACGTGTCGAGCACGTCGTTGTCTTGGCGCCAGCCCTCGCCCGTGGGCGCCTCGTCGTCGGGTCCGACGCAGACGACCTCGCCGTTCGGCCCGTACCAGACGGGGATGCGGTGGCCCCACCAGAGCTGGCGCGAGATGCACCAGTCGTGGAGGTTGTCGACCCAGTCGAAGTACCGCTTCTCCATCTCCTGCGGGTGGATCTTGACCTTGCCGTCGCGGACCGCGTCGCCGGCGGCCTTCGCGAGCGGGCCGACCTTGACCCACCACTGCATCGACAGGCGCGGCTCGATGGTGGTCTTGCAGCGCGAGCAGTGGCCGACGGAGTGCGTGTACGGGCGCTTCTCGGCGACGACGCGGCCCTCGGCGCGCAGCGCGGCGACAATGGCCGAGCGGGCCTCCAGGCGGTCCAGGCCCTGGAAGGGGCCGTGCGCGGTGATGACGGCGTGCTCGTCCATGACCGCGATGTTCGGCAGGGAGTGGCGCTGGCCGATCTCGAAGTCGTTCGGGTCGTGCGCCGGGGTCACCTTGACGGCGCCGGTGCCGAACTCGGGGTCGACGTGCTCGTCGGCGACGACCGGGATCGTGCGGTCGGTCAGCGGCAGCTTGATCTGCTTGCCGACGAGGTGCTTGTACCGCTCGTCGTCGGGGTGGACCGCGACGGCGGTGTCGCCGAGCATCGTCTCGGCGCGGGTGGTGGCGACGACGAGCGTCTCCTCCCCCTCGCCGTACTTGATCGAGACCAGCTCGCCGTCGTCGTCCTGGTACTCGACCTCGATGTCCGAGATCGCCGTCAGACAGCGCGGGCACCAGTTGATGATGCGCTCGGCGCGGTAGATCAGCTCGTCGTCGTAGAGCTTCTTGAAGATGGTCTGGACGGCCTGCGAGAGGCCCTCGTCCATGGTGAAGCGCTCGCGCTCCCAGTCGACGCCGTCGCCGAGGCGGCGCATCTGGCCGGAGATCTGGCCGCCGGACTCGCCCTTCCACTTCCAGACGCGCTCGATGAACGCCTCGCGCCCGAGGTCGTGGCGGGACTTGCCCTCCTTGGCGAGCTCGCGCTCCACGACGTTCTGCGTGGCGATGCCGGCGTGGTCCATGCCGGGCTGCCAGAGCGTCTCGTGGCCCTGCATGCGCTTGCGGCGGGTGAGGGCGTCGATGAGCGTGTGCTCGAAGGCGTGGCCGAGGTGGAGCGCGCCGGTCACGTTCGGCGGGGGGATGACGACGGTGTACGGAGGCTTGTCGCTCTTCTCGTCGGCGGAGAAGTAACCCCGTTCCACCCAGCGCTCGTACAGCGGCCCCTCTACCTCGGCCGGCGCGTACTGGGTCGGCAGTTCGGGGGTGGTCGCTGGGGGCTGCTGCTGAGCGTTCTCGGTCACGCGGTCAGTTTAGAGGGGTCACCGAGCGGTCCAGAAACCGGAATCTTCGACATCGCTTGTCGCCGGGGGCTCCGGAGGACCCGAACTTCCTCCAGGATGTCCGGGACACATCAGCGTTTTGAGGGGGACCCACGCCATGAGCAACCAGCAACCGGGCCCGTACGACGGGCAGCAGCCCCAGCAGCCCGGCCCGTACGGCCAGCAGCCGCCGCAGCAGCCGGGCCCGTACGGGCAGCCGCAGCAGCCCCAGCCCGGCTACGGTTTCCCGCCCCCTCCGCACCAGGCGCCCCAGGCTCCCCAGCAGGACGCCTACAGCCAACCCCAGCAGCCGGGCCCCTACGGGCAGCAGCCCCAGCCCCCGTACGGCCAGGTCCCGCCGCCCCCGCCCGCTCAGGGCGGCGGCAAGAAGAAGACGGGGCTCGTCATCGGCGCGGTCGCCGTGGTGGCGGCGCTCGGGGTCGGCGCGTACTTCGTCTTCGGCGACGGCGGCTCGACGTCGGTCGAGGACGACGGCGCGCACAAGCTGGTGCCGCCCGCCTCGGTGGGCGAGTACAAGAAGAGCGACGAAGGGGGCTCCGGCGAGGGCCCGCTCGGCTCGGGCGACAAGAAGAACGCCGAGGACATCGGCATCAAGAACCCCGAGAACGTGTCGGCCTCGTACAAGTCCGGTGAAGTCCTCAAGGGGAAGCAGATGACCTTCCAGGGGATGTACGGGCAGATCGACGACCCGGAGCAGGCCGTCGACGACGGGTTCGTCAAGGCCGACGAGAACTCCGAGAAGCAGTCCCGCAAGTCCACCGACCCCGGTGACAAGGTCGAGCTGGTCGGCAGCCCGGAGACCGTCGAGCCCGACGGTCTCGACAACGCCGTCATGAAGTGCCAGACCGCCCGCATCACGGACGGCGGCGACGAGATGAAGCTGCCGATCTGCATCTGGGCCGATCACAGCACGTACGGCATCGTCTTCGGCGTCGACGTGGCCAAGCTCGGCAAGGGCGGCGGCCTGGCCACGGACGACGTCGCCGGGTTCGCGGCCGACCTGCGCAAGGCGGCCCGCGTCAAGGCGTAGCGGGACCGATGAGGAGAGGGGCCCGGGGCGGCGTGGCGTCCCGGGCCTTCGTACGTCCGTTCTCTGGAACAGCCCTTCAACAACTCCGCATCGATCCGGTCCGGCGGTCCGCCCCCGCACGCCCGTCCGCGAGGATGTTCGGAACACATGAGCATCGGGAGGGAACCCCAGCGATGAGCTACCACCAGCCGGGTCCGTACGGCGGGCAGCAGCCCCAGCAGCCCGGGCCGTACGGCCAGCAGCCGCAGCAGCCCGGCCCCTACGGCCAGCCGCCGCAGGCTCCCCAGCCCGGCTACGGCTACCCCCAGCAGGCCCCGCAGCAGGGCGGCTACGGCCAGCCCCAGCAGCCGGGCCCCTACGGGCAGCCGCCCCAGCCCCCGTACGGCCAGCAGCAGCCCTACGGCCAGGTCCCGCCCCCGCCGCCCGGTGGCGGCGGCAAGAAGACCGGCCTCGTCATAGCCGCCGTCGCCGTGGTCGCCGCGGCAGCCGTCGGCGGTTACTTCCTCCTGGCGGGCGGCGGGGACGACGACAAGGGGGGCGGCAAGCACGGCGGTTCGTCGAGCGTCGCGGACGGCGGCATCAAGAACGACGGCCCGCACAAGCTGACGACGCCGGCGACCGTCCTGACCGACTACGAGAAGGACGAGGAGCAGTCCAGCGGGCTGAACAGCATCGACCTCGACAAGGCCGAGGCCGCTGGCGTGAAGAACCCCAAGGATGTGCACGCCGGTTACAAGTCGGGCAGTGAGGACAACCCAATGGCGCAGAAGATCCTGAACTTCGGCGGCGTCTACGGGGACATCGAGGACCCCCAGGGTGTCGTCGACCACATGTTCACCAACGCCAAGGAGAAGAACGAGTCGTCGGCGGGCGCGGCCGGCGGCCAGAAGGTCACGCTGGTCGGCGAGCCGAAGGAGTACAAGCCCGCCGAGCTCGACGGCGGCGCCGTCCTGAAGTGCCAGGAGATGAAGGTCGCCATGGGCGGCGCGACCGGCACCTCCGGCTCCGCCACCGGGTCCTCGGGGCCGAGCGAGATGTCCGCGGCGACGTGCATCTGGGGCGACCACAGCACCATCGGCTACGTCGTCACCACCGATGTCGCGAGCGCGCTGTCCGGGACCGCCGTCGACCTCGACGAGGCGGCGACCACCACGGCGAAGTTCCGCGGGGAAGTGCGCGTCAAGCGCTGACGCCCGTCCGACACCCGCCGGGCCCGCGTCGGCCCGTCGGCCCCGGCGTGGCAGGGGCCCGGTCATCCGGCCGGGCCCTGCTGCGTCAGGATGTCGTGAACACATAAGGATTTCGGAGGGGAACCCCCATGAGCTACCACCAGCCGGGCCCGTACGGCGGGCAGCCGCCCCAGCAGCCCGGCCCGTACGGCCAGCCGCCGCAGCAGCCCGGGCCGTACGGCCAGCCGCAGCAGCCCCAGCCCGGCTACGGCTACCCCCAGCAGGCTCCCCCGCCGCCGCCCCAGCCCCAGCCCGGTTACGGCTATCCGCAGCAGGGCGGCTACGGCCAGCCCCAGCAGCCGGGCCCCTACGGGCAGGTCCCCCCACAGGCCCCTTACGGCTATGGCCAGGTCCCGCCCCCGCCCCCGGGCGGCGGCAAGAAGAAGACCGGTCTCATCGTCGCCGCCGTCGCCGTGGTCGCCGCGGCCGCGGTCGGCGGTTACTTCGTCTTCGCGGGCGACGACGACAAGGGCGGCGGCAAGCACGGCGGTTCCTCGACCGTCGCGGACGCCGGCATCAAGAACGACGGCCCGCACAAGCTGACCACGCCCGCCACGATCCTCGGCGATTACGAGAAGGACGACGACGAGCGCAACGGCTTCAACTCCAGCGACCTGGCCGCCGCCGAGAAGGCGGGCGTGAAGGACCCCCAGGACGTCGACGCCGCCTACAAGTCGGGCGACGAGAGCAATCCCCTGGCGCAGAAGGTCATCCAGTTCATGGGTGTCTACGGCGACGTCAAGGACCCCGAGGGCGCCGTCGACGCCATGTTCGCCAAGCTGAAGAAGGACTCGCAGAAACCCGGCGCGCAGACCGGCGAACTGGTCGGCGCCCCCAAGGACTTCGGCACCGGCTCCGCCGCCCTCAAGTGCCAGGAATCCGTGATCAAGAACGACAGCGCGGGCGGCTCGGCGTCGGGCCCCAAGGAGATCCGCATGCCGGTCTGCATCTGGGGCGACCACAGCACCCTCGCCGTCGTGGTCCCCCTGGAGGTCGCGAACGCCATGGCGGGCAAGGTCTCGCTCGACGATGCCTCGGCGACCACGCTCAAGGTCCGCAAGGAAGTCCGCGTGAAGGCCTGACGGCCCGACACCCGGCGGAAGCCGGCGAGGTCACGCCGAAGGGGCGCCCAGCGATCACTCGCGGGGCGCCCCTTCGGCGTACTGCGCGGAGTGCCCGCGTGCCCTTCGGCTACGCGGACTTCGCCTCACCGGCGCCGGGGCCGCGCGCGTCGCGCGGGACCAGGGTCGGGTTCACGTTCGAGCGGACGACGTCCGCCGTGATGACGACGCGGGCGACGTCCTTGCGGGACGGCACCTCGTACATCACCGACTGGAGGACCTCCTCCATGATGGCGCGCAGGCCGCGCGCGCCGGTCTGGCGGAGGATCGCCTGGTCCGCGATGGCCTCCAGGGCCTCGCGCTCGAAGTCCAGCTCCACGCCGTCGAGTTCGAACAGGCGCTGGTACTGCTTCACCAGGGCGTTGCGCGGCTCGACCAGGATCTGGAGCAGGGCCTCGCGGTCGAGGTTGTGGACCGAGGTGATCACGGGGAGGCGGCCGATGAACTCGGGGATCATCCCGAACTTCACCAGGTCCTCCGGCATGATGTCCTCGAACTGGTCCTTCTCCTCCATCTCGCGCTTGGAGCGGATGGTGGCGCCGAAGCCGATGCCCTTGGCGCCCGCCCGCGACTCGATGATCTTCTCGAGGCCGGCGAAGGCGCCGCCCACGATGAAGAGCACGTTCGTCGTGTCGATCTGGATGAATTCCTGGTGCGGGTGCTTGCGGCCGCCCTGCGGCGGGACGGAGGCGGTGGTGCCCTCCAGGATCTTCAGCAGGGCCTGCTGGACGCCTTCGCCCGAGACATCGCGGGTGATCGACGGGTTCTCGCTCTTGCGGGCGACCTTGTCGATCTCGTCGATGTAGATGATCCCGGTCTCGGCCTTCTTGACGTCGTAGTCGGCCGCCTGGATCAGCTTGAGCAGGATGTTCTCGACGTCCTCGCCGACATAGCCCGCCTCCGTGAGCGCCGTCGCGTCCGCGATGGCGAACGGGACGTTCAGCATGCGGGCGAGCGTCTGCGCCAGGAGCGTCTTGCCGGATCCCGTCGGACCGAGCAGCAGGATGTTGGACTTCGCGAGTTCGATCGCGTCGTCGCGGCCCTGCGCGCCGCCGTTCTCTCCCGCCTGGACCCGCTTGTAGTGGTTGTACACCGCTACCGAGAGGGCCTTCTTCGCGGGCTCCTGGCCCACGACGTAGCCCTCAAGGAATTCGTAGATCTCGCGAGGCTTGGGCAGTTCCTCCCAGCGGACCTCGCTCGTCTCCGCGAGCTCTTCCTCGATGATCTCGTTACAGAGGTCGATGCACTCATCGCAGATGTACACACCGGGGCCTGCGATGAGCTTCTTGACCTGCTTCTGACTCTTTCCGCAGAACGAGCACTTGAGCAGATCGCCGCCGTCACCGATGCGTGCCACGAGGTGCTTCCCCTTCGCCTGGGAGACGCCACGTTCAGCGGCTCCTGGTGCCTCATATCCGACGGTACCTTGCCGGGCCCCCCGTTCGGGCCCCCCTTGGCACGGTTCACTTCGACGCGCGTCGTGCGCAAACCGTGCCAAGGAGCGGCAGATGCTACAGCTCTGGGTCAGACGACCGAGGCGTTGTTCATCTTCCGGGTGGAGATGATCTGGTCGACCAGGCCGTACGAGAGCGCGTCCTCGGCCGTGAGGATCTTGTCGCGCTCGATGTCCTCGCGGATCTTCTCGATCGGCGTCGTGGAGTGCTTGGCCAGCATCTCCTCCAGCTGCGAACGCATCCGGAGGATTTCGTTGGCGGCGATCTCCAGGTCGGAGACCTGACCGCGGCCCGTCTCGCTGTAGGGCTGGTGGATCAGGATGCGGGCGTTCGGCAGAGCCATGCGCTTGCCCGGCGTGCCGGCCGCGAGGAGCACGGCGGCGGCCGAGGCGGCCTGGCCCATGCAGACGGTCTGCACGTCCGGCTTGACGAACTGCATCGTGTCGTAGATGGCCGTGAGGGCCGTGAACGAGCCGCCCGGGCTGTTGATGTAGATGGAGATGTCGCGGTCCGGGTCCATCGACTCCAGGCACAGGAGCTGCGCCATGACGTCGTTGGCGGAGGCGTCGTCGATCTGCACGCCGAGGAAGATCACGCGCTCCTCGAAGAGCTTCGCGTACGGGTCGTACTCGCGCACGCCCTGCGAGGTGCGCTCGACGAAGCGCGGGATCACGTAACGGGACTCGGCGGTGGCGCCGGTGAACTCGGCCTGGCCGCTCTCGGCCTGAGCGCGCCCGAGGAGGCCGCTGCCGGGGTAGTTGTTCATCTCTGCTTCTCCTGAGAAGGGCGGGGCTTAGGTGTCGGCTGCGGGGCGCTGAGCAAAGGGGCTCAGGCTCCGGTGCCGCCCCCGCCCGGCATACCGGCGGCGCTGGACATGATGTCGTCGATGAGGCCGTACTCCTTGGCCTCCTGCGGGTCGAACCAGCGGTCGCGGTCCGAGTCGCGCGTGACCTGCTCGACGCTCTGGCCGGTGTGGAAGGCCGTGAGCTCGGCCATCTTCTTCTTGGTGAGAAGGAGACGCTCGGCGTGGATCTTGATGTCCGAGGCGGAGCCGGCGAGACCCGCGGACGGCTGGTGGATCAGGATCTCGGCGTTCGGCAGCGCGAAGCGCTTGCCGGGCGTGCCGGCGCTGAGCAGGAACTGGCCCATGGAGGCCGCCATGCCCATCGCGATCGTCACCACGTCGTTCTTGATGTACTGCATGGTGTCGTAGATCGCCATGCCGGCCGTGATCGAGCCGCCGGGGCTGTTGATGTAGAGGTAGATGTCCTTGTCCGGGTCGGAGGCAAGGAGCAGCAGCTGCGCGGTGATCTTGTTGGCAATGTCGTCGTCGACCGGCTGGCCGAGGAAGATGATCCGCTCGCCGAGCAGCCGGTTGTAGACCTGGTCGCCGAGGCCACCACCGATGGAGGGGTCGCCGGCGGCGGAGGGCATCAGATTCGTCACGTATCCACCTGCTCGTCTTACGACGGCGCCGGGCCGTCTCACGTCTTCAGCTGGGGCGCGGGGACCCGCGTGCACGCCGCTCCGGGGCGGCGTCGGGGACTCCCCTGCCCTCGTATTCATGGACCCTAACGCTCAGCCCCGTCCGGGGAATCCCGCAAAGGTGACTGTTCGCTGTGAGCGCAGGTTCTGGCGGGGCACCTCGAGTGGTGCCGGTCGTGCCCCGTCAGGGGCGCGGGGAACGGCGCGAGCAACCCCCGCCGGGCCGCAGGCGCGTCTGCCCGCGGCAGGACCCATGGCGGGTGCGGCTTGGACGTGGTTGCTCGCGCAGTTCCCCGCGCCCCTAAAAGCGCACGGGCCCCGCGCCTGAAAGCAACCGGGCCCCCGGGACCGTGAAGTCCCGGGGGCCCCGGTGTACGTTCAGCCGAGCGCAGCGGTCACGCCTCGGTCTTCTCCTCGGCGGCCTCTTCCGAGGAAGCCTCGACGGTCTCGGCCGTCTCGTCCTCGTCGTCGTCCAGGTCGACGATCTCGCCGTTCGTGTCCTTGACCGTGGCGGCCTCGACGACGACCGCGAGGGCCTTGCCGCGGGCGACCTCGCCGACCAGCATCGGGACCTGGCCGCCCTCGACGACGGCCTGGGCGAACTGGTCGGGGGACATGCCGGAGGACTGCGCGCGACGCATGAGGTGCTCGGTGAGCTCCTCCTGGTTCACGTTCAGCTTCTCCTTGTTGACGAGCTCGTCGAGGACGAACTGCGTCTTGATGCCCTTCTCGGCCTGCTCCTTGGTCTCGGCGTCGAACTCCTCGCGGGACTTGCCCTGGATCTCCAGGTACTTGTCCAGGTCGAGGCCCATCTGGCCGAGCTGGTGGTGCTCCAGGTTGTGCGTGCGGGTCTGGATCTCGTCCGCGAGGAGCTTCTCGGGGACGGGGACCTCGACCAGCTCGAGCAGCTTCTCCAGGACGCGCTCCTGGGCCTGCGTGGCCTGGTCGTACTGCTTCATGTTCTCGAGGCGCTTGCGGCTGTCGGCCTTCAGCTCGTCGAGGGTGTCGAACTCGGAGGCCAGCTGCGCGAAGTCGTCGTCGAGCTCCGGCAGTTCGCGCTTGGCGACCTGGGTGACCTTGACGGTGACCTCGGACTCCTTGCCGGCCGCCGAGCCGCCCTTGAGCTCGGAGGTGAAGGTGGCCTCGCCACCGGCCTCCAGGCCCTTGACGGCCTCGTCGATGCCTTCGAGGAGCTCGCCGGAGCCGATCGTGTAGGAGACGCCGGACGCGACGCCGTCCTCCAGGACCTCGCCCTCGACCTTGGCCTCCAGGTCGATCGTCACGACGTCGCCGTCCTCGGCGGCACGCTCGACCGGGGACGTGGAGGCGAAGCGCTCGCGCAGCTCCTCGACGGCCTTGTCGACGTCCTCGTCGCTGACCTCGACCGCGTCGACCTCGACCTCGATGCCGGAGTAGTCCGGGATCTCGATCGCGGGACGGATGTCGACCTCGGCGGTGAAGTTGAGGGTCTCGTTGTCCTTCAGCTCGGTGATGTCCACCTCGGGCTGGCCCAGGACGTTGAGCTCGGCCTCGTTCACGGCCTCGGTGTAGAACTTCGGGAGCGCGTCGTTGACGGCCTCTTCGAGGACGGCGCCGCGGCCGAACCGCTGGTCGATGACACGGGCCGGGATCTTGCCCTTGCGGAAGCCCTTCACCGTGACCTGCTGGTTGATCTTCTTGTAGGCCGCGTCGAGGCTGTCCTTGAGCTCCTCGAAGGGCACCTCAACAGTGAGCCGAACCCGGGTCGGGTTCAGGGTCTCCACGGCGCTCTTCACGGTTCGGTCTCCTTGGGGCTGACTTCTTGGGATTCTGCCCGGCTCAGAGACACACGGGCACACAGCTTGCATAGTAACGGCAAGCAGGAGCCGAGCCACAATGCGATCTTGGATGTGGTCTCACGGACGATCCCGTGGTCGGGGTGGCGGGATTTGAACCCACGGCCTTCCGCTCCCAAAGCGGACGCGCTACCAAGCTGCGCCACACCCCGTCGGTGCGACACGTAGGGTACATGCCCGCAGGCAGTGCGGCCCCCCGTTGAACGGGGGCATCTGAGGGGGACGTGCGGCGAGCGCCGCGGACCCGCTACGATGCCTGTCGTGCCGCGGCTTCCGCGTCGTGGCGCGTTCTGTGCGGGCGTAGCTCAATGGTAGAGCCCTAGTCTTCCAAACTAGCTACGCGGGTTCGATTCCCGTCGCCCGCTCTGCAGGCCGAAGGCCCGGTGAGAGGTGGATTCCTCTCACCGGGCCTTCGTCGTGTCCGGACCGGGGGCGGGCAGGCCTCGCGCAGGGGTTCATAACGGGTTCTTTCAGCGCCGCTTAGTACGCCCTCAGGGAGGGATCGGGCCGGATGCGGGCGGGCCCGCGGGCGTGCGGGCCGGGCACCGGGTGTCAGTGCGCCGCTCAGCCGGGGTGCCCTTTTGACCGGCTAGGGCAGTTCTGGCCCATCTGCTGCATTGCCGACAAATACCCCCCTTGTGAGGCCCGGAGCGCGGGCCGGACGATCGGTGCCCTTCACCCGACTTCACGGAGGTTGAGATGGCCGACCGACTCGCTCTGGGCCCGGATGCCGCACGGCAGCTGGCGACCGCCACCAAGACCGTCCCGCAGATGCGCGGGATCACCCCCAGGTACCTGCTGCGGGCGCTGCCCTGGGTCGACGTGGACTCCGGCGTCTACCGCGTCAACCGCCGCCGCACCTACGTGCTCGGCGACGACCGCGTCACCACGTACGACGAGAACGGCACGGCGCGCGTGGTGCCCGGCGACTTACGCGAGGTGCCCTATCTGTGCGACGCCGACGACGACGCCCTCGCCGAACTCGCCGGCGCCTTCACCGAGGTCACCTTCGAGCCCGGCCAGGTGCTGGCCCAGGAGGGCGACCCGGCCGAGCGGCTGTGGGTGCTCGTGCGGGGGCGGGCGGAGAAGCGGGTGACGGGGCGGTACGGCGAGGACGCGCTGCTCGACGTGGTCGGCGACGGGCAGTTCTTCGACCTCGGGGCGTGGACGCGGGAGGAGCCGATGCCCTACCGCGTGCAGGCCCTGACCCGCGGCACGGCGCTGGTGGCCGACCGGGCCGCGCTCACCGCCCTCGCCGGGCGCGACGAGGGGCTGCGCACGGCGATGGACGCCTACGCCGCCGACGACGGGTCGCTGCCGGGCGGCGAGGTGCCGGTGGACCTCGCGTCGGGGCACGTGGGCGAGCCGGACCTGCCGGGGACGTTCGTCGACTACGAGGACGCGCCCCGGGAGTACCACATGACCCTCGCCCAGACCGTGCTGCGCGTGCACACCCGGGTGGCCGACCTCTACAACGGGCCGATCGACCAGACCCGGGCGCAGGCCAACCTGACCGTCGCGGCGCTGCGGGAGCGGCAGGAGGCCTCGCTCCTGAACCACCCGGAGTTCGGTCTCTTCAACAGCGTCTCCGCCGGGCAGCGCGTACGGGCGCGCACCGGGGCACCCACCCCCGACGACCTCGACGAGCTCCTGGCGAAGGTGTGGAAGCAGCCGGGCTACTTCGTCGCGCACCCCAGGGCGATCGCCGCGTTCGGGCGGGAGTGCACGCGGCGGGGCGTGCCCCCGGTGACGGACATCCGGTTCGGCAGTCCGCTGCTGACCTGGCGCGGGGTGCCGCTGCTCCCCTCCGACAAGGTGCGGTTCAGCAACGGCTCGGGCGCCGACGCCGGCACCACCGAGATCCTGCTGATGCGGATGGGCGAGGCCGAGCAGGGCGTGGTGGGGCTGCGGCCCGGCGAGGTGCCGGACGAGGTCGAACCCGGTCTGTCCATGCGGAACATGGGCGTCGACAACAAGGGCATCACCTCGTATCTGATGACGGCGTACTTCAACACGGCAGTGCTCGTGGAGGACGCCATCGCCGTCCTCCAGAACGTCGAGGTGGGCACGTACCATGACTATTCCTGACATCGCGGGCACCGCCCCGCGGGTCGTGGAGCCGGCCGCCTCGCCCGGCGCTTTCTCCGCCGAGACCGTCGAGACCGTCCGCCAGGACTTCCCGATCCTGCACCGCACGGTGAACGGCCATCCGCTGGCCTGGCTCGACAACGCCGCCACCACCCAGAAGCCGCGCCAGGTCATCGAGGCCCTGACCGCGTACTACACCTCCGCCAACTCCAACATCCACCGCGGCGCGCACACCATGGCCCGGGAGGCGACGGAGCTGTACGAGGCGGGGCGCGCCGCCGTCGCCTCGTTCCTGGGGGCCCAGTCACCGGAGACCGTGGTGTTCACGCGCGGCACCACCGAGGCGATCAACCTGGTCGCCCAGACCTGGGGGCGGACCCACCTCGGTCCCGGGGACGACATCCTCGTACCCGTACTCGAACACCACTCGGACATCGTCCCGTGGCAGCTGATCGCGCGGGAGACGCGGGCGCGGGTGGTCCCCGTCCCGCTGGACGCCGACGGGCAGATCGACCGGGACGCCTACGCGGACCTGCTCTCCTACCGCACCCGGCTGGTCGCGATCAGCCACGCCTCGAACGTGCTCGGCACCGTGCCGCCGGTCCGTGAGATGGCGGCGCTCGCCCACCGCTACGACGCGAAGGTGCTGGTGGACGGCGCGCAGGCGGTGGCGCACCTGCCGGTCGACGTGGAAGGGCTCGGCGCGGACTTCTACGTCTTCTCCGGGCACAAGCTGTTCGCGCCCACGGGGATCGGCGCGCTGTACGCGAAGCCGGAGATCATGGCGGCGATGAAGCCGTGGCAGGGCGGCGGCAACATGATCGAGTCCGTCTCCTTCGCGCGGACGACGTTCGCCGCGGCGCCGCACCTCCTGGAGGCGGGCACCGGACACATCTCCGGCGTGGTCGGCCTGCTGGCCGCGGTGAACTGGCTGTCCCGCTTCGACCGGGACGCCATCGCCTCGTACGAGAACGCGCTCATGGAGTACGCGCGGCAGGCCATGGCCGCCGTGCCGGGGCTCTCGCTGCTGGGCTCGGCCCCGGAGCGCATCGCGGTGCTGACCTTCACGCTCGCGGGCCACGATCCGGCGGCGGTCGCCGAGCGGCTGGACCGTGACGGCATCGCGGTCCGGGCCGGCCATCACTGCGCGCAGCCCGCGCTCGCGCACTACGGCCTGGACTCCGCGGCGCGGGCGTCACTGGCGCTCTACAACACGTACGAGGAGGTGGACCGGCTGGTGGCGACGTTGCGGGGGCTGCAAGGGGTCACTTGAGCCGCTGCCGTTCCCGCCGTCCCGGCCCGCCCCGGTCTCCCGCCGGGGCGGGCCGGGGCGTCTCAGAAGCTGATCGAGTTGATGGTCTCCGCCAGTTGGTTCAGGAAGCGGTTTATGGAGGGCGCCATGCCGGTCGAGGCGAGGAAGAAGCCGAAGAGCACCGCGACGATCGCGGGGCCCGCCTTGAGCGATCCCCCGCGGATCAGCACCACAAGGATGATCGCCAACAGCAGTACCACTGACAGCGAAATGGCCACACTGATCACACCCTAGGTCGGTCGCTCTCCCGGCCCGGGGGGTACGACCCCGCACACCCCCGCCAGGGACCATCGTGCCACCAACAAGCCACCTCTATGCGGCCGGTGACACATCGTCGGCCGCCGCCGCGCGGGGCCGGCGACGGCGCCCGCCCTAGGGGCGCATGAACGCCGCACCCTCGCACGGGAATTCGATGGCCGGGACGCGGCGGGAATTCGGCCCGATCGTTGCCATCGCCACACACGGCGTTCGCAGGAAATTCGAATTGTCGCCAGAGGCACATCACAGGCGCGTAACCCCGCCGAACTCCCCGACCAACCGGACATTCCGCCGGAGTCGCCCGCGGGCGTTATGCACCATTTAAACCGGATGAGTTGCGACGTAACGGACAGAAAGTGCCCGGATCTTCCCCTCGCGGCCACGTCGAAACGGACGATTCCCGGGTAGCCGGTACCCATTAAGCGGGATTCATCGACTGGATTGACAGAGATTGAGTTGACGAAAGTGACGAGGGTTTTACGAAAGCGGCGGGGCGACGCTAGGGTGCCTCAGATGTTCCACGCTGCCACCACCCCCAGAGGCGCAGTGCGGTCCCGGATCGTCTCACCGAGCTCTTGGTGGGAGGGCCTGTGACCAACTCGGTGCACCCGCACGGACGCCACCGGGCGCCGCTCCCCCCGGCCCAGGTGCCGGCGGCCGGAGTCCCGACTCCCCGCGCCCACCACCCGACCCCGCAGGCCGCCACGGTCCCCCCCACCCCGAGCGGCCACAGCACGGCCCAGAGCGGATCGAAGCCCGCCAAGCAGCGCGACGCGTTCTTCGACAACGCCAAGTACCTGGCGATCGTCCTCGTGGCGATGGCCCACGCATGGGAACCCCTGACGGATCACAGCCGCGCCGCCGAGGCGCTGTACATGACCGTCTACACCTTCCACATGCCGGCGTTCATCGTGATCTCCGGCTACTTCTCGCGCAGTTTCGACATGCGGCCCGACCGCCTCAAGCGGCTGGTCACCGGCGTCGCCGTGCCCTACGTCATCTTCGAGGTGGCGTACTCCCTCTTCAAGCGCTGGGCGGACGACGATCCGGGCCACCCCATCAGCCTGCTCGACCCCTGGTACCTCACCTGGTTCCTGGTGGCGCTCTTCGTGTGGCGGCTCACCGTGCCGCTGTGGAAGATCGTGCGCTGGCCGGTGCCGCTCGCACTGGCCATCGCGATGCTCGCCGTGATCTCACCCGACATCGGCGACGACCTCGATCTGCAGCGCGTCCTGCAGTTCATGCCGTTCTTCGTGCTGGGCCTCTTCCTGAAGCCCGAGCACTTCCAGCTGGTGCGCCGCCGTGAGGTGCGGCTGCTCTCGGTGCCGGTCTTCGCGGGCGCGGTCCTGCTCGCCTACTGGGCGGCGCCCCGGATGACCTCCGTCTGGTTCTACCGCCGGGACAGCGCCCAGGAGTTGGGCGTGCCGTGGTGGGTCGGCATCGTGATGACGATGGCGCTCTTCGGCTGTTCCGTGGTCCTCACCGCGTGCTTCTTCGCGTGGGTGCCGCGCCGCAAGATGTGGTTCACGATCCTCGGCGCGGGCACGCTGTACGGCTACCTGCTGCACGGATTCCTCGCCAAGGGCTCGCGTTTCTGGGGCTGGTTCGAGGATTACGAGTGGCTGCACAAGCCGGCCGGCGAGATCTTCGTGACGGCGGTCGCCGCGACCGTGGTGACGCTGCTGTGCACGCCTCCGGTGCAGCGCGTCTTCCGTTTCGCGATGGAGCCCAGGATGGAGTGGGCGTTCAAGCGGGACGCGGCGGCGCTGGCCCGGGAGCGGACCGGCGCGAGGACCACGTAGCGGGACGGTTCCTCGGCGGGACGGTCACAGTCCCAACAGGGCGCGCATGGCGGCGTACTTCGCCGTCAGGCGCGCCCTCGTCGTTTCGTCGAGGACGGCGAGGCGGGCGGGGTCCGCGTTGTGCGCCAGGTCCGCCTCCTTCACCAGGCGGGCGCCGTCGGTGGCGAGGATCCGTTCGGCGTACGCCTGCGGGGGCTCGCCCGCGCGCTTGGTGAGCGCCAGGACGATGGCCTTGGTACGGGCCGTCAGCGGGGCCTCGCGCAGCCACCGCTCCGAGAGGGCGTCGTCCTCCACCGCGTCGTGCAGCCAGGCCGCGGCGATCTGGTCGGCGTCGCCGCCGCGCGCCTCGACCCCTTCGGCGACGGCCCGCAGGTGTTCCGCGTAGGGCCGCCCCGCCTTGTCGGTCTGGCCGGCGTGGGCCTCGCGGGCCAGGGCCGCCACCTCGGGCAGCGTCAGCGGCAGAGGTGGCGGCTCGCGGTCCTGGCCTGCGGTGGTCATGGCGCCGACTTTAGCGCCGCCCGCGCCGGCAGCGTGGTGGCCGCCAGGCCGAGCACCAGGACGGCGCCCACGAACGAGCCGTACACCAGCGGCGGCACGTACGGGGCCTCGCCGGTCAGGCCCTTCATCATCGGGACGAGCGTGGCCAGCGCGATGGCCGTGCCGATGACGATGCCCGCGCACGTCACGAGCAGCGCCTCCCAGCGGACCATCCGCATCACCTGGCGGCGGGTGGAGCCGATCAGGCGGAGCGTGCCGAGTTCGCGGCGGCGGTCCAGGACCGTCATCACCAGGGTGTTGACCGCGGCCACGGCCGCGAAGCCGCCGAGGACGGCCGCCATCGTGGTGTTGGCCCAGGCGTTGAGCGCGCGGTCCATGGACTGGGCCCGCGCGTAGGCGTCACGGTCCTTGAGGGTGCCGAGCCCCGCGAGGGACTCCGGGGAACCGCCCTTCGTCCAGATCTCGGTGGCGAAGGACGAGGTGACGTGCTCCTTCAGGTCGGCCGCCGGCATGGTCGCCTGGGACAGGCCGAGCCCCCTGCCGTACGTCGCCACGACCTTCGGCGACGCCTTGGTGCCGTCGGGCAGCCGGACGTCGATGCGGTCGCCGGTGCTCACGTGCGCGGAGTCGGCGAGGCGGGTGTCGATCGCGATCTCGCCCCTGCCGAGCGCGAGGGCGCCCTTCTCGACCTTCAGGTCCTGGACCTTTGCGAGGTCGGCGGCGGAGCCGGTGACGCCCTGCGCCGACGCCGACTCCAGCCAGCGGTCGCCGCCCGAGCCGACGGGGACGAGGAGGGAGGTCTTGAGGAGGCCGACGGCCGCGGTGACGCCGTCGGCGCGGGCGGCCCCCGCCACCTCGCCGGGTGCGAGGCCCTGCTCGCGGCTGATGATGTGGTCCGCGGTGATGCCGGCCCGCTGCTGGTCGGCGGCGACCCGGTCCTCGCTGGTGTGCATGAAGACGAGGACGCTGGAGAAGGCCATGGCGAGCACGATCGGGGTGATGGCGGAGGCCAGCCTGCGGGCGTTCGTACGGGAGTTGGCGGCGGCGAGCGACGCGGCGGCGCCGGCGCCGCGCAGCGGAAGACCGAAGAGGGCGGCGCAGCCGCGGGCCACCAGCGGGCCGAGCAGGGCGACGGCGAGCATGAAGAGCATGACGACGCCGAGTGCCGCGTTCGCCGCGTCCTCACCGGTGTTGCTCGCGGCGAAACCGGTGAAGACGGCGCCGCCGGCCGCGGCCGCGATGCCGAGCGGGGTGCGGATCCAGCCGATCGGCGCCCGCTCCACCGAGGCCTCGCTCAGCGCCTGGCCGGGCTTGATGCGGGAGGGGCGGCGGGCGGCGAGGTAGCCGGCGCCGAGCGCCGTGAGGACGGCGACGCCGATGGCGGAGACGAGCGGGATGAAGGAGACCGACAGGTCCACGGCCTGCGGGACCGCGCCCTTCTCCTTGAGCTGCCCGAACCACCAGCTGGCCAGGGCGAGTCCGGGCAGGACGCCGACGGCCCCCGCGAAGGGCGCCACGAGCAGGGTCTCGGTGGCGATGGTGCGGCGGATCTGGCGCGGGGTGGTGCCGATGGCGCGCAGCAGCGCGTACTCGCGGGCCCGCTGCCCGACCGAGAGGGCGACGGTGCCGGCCGCGGTGAAGACGGCGGTCAGGGCGGCGATGCCGCCGAAGGAACCGCCGAGACCGGTCAGCAGCTCTTTGGCGTAGGCGAGTTCGGAGCCTTCGGCGGCGCTGCGGTCGTCGCCGGTGTGGACGTCGGCCTTGTCGCCGAGCGCCTTGGCGACCCGCTCCTTGAGGGTGCCGGCCGGGACGCCCGCCTCGGGCAGGACGGCGATGGCGTCGACGCGTCCGGGGTGGCCGGAGACGCGGACGGCCTCGGAGTCGGCCAACCAGGCGGTGGGCGCGGCGCCTTCGGCCCGTACGGTGCCGGAGATCCGGTACTTGCGGGGGCCGTCGGCCGTGGTGAGCGTGGTGTGTTCGCCGACGGCGGCGCCGGGGGCGGCGAGGACGACCTCGCCGGGGTGCGGGGCACGGCCCGCGGTGAGCTTCTCGCCGGTGAAGGCGGTCGATCCCCACCCGTGCGCGGTGACGTCCCGGTCGCCGGAGCGGACGGGGAAGGTGACGTCGCCGATCGCGGCACGCGCGCCGGGCACCGCACCGGCCCTGGCGACCAGGGAATCGTCGACGCGCGCCCGGTCGGGCAGCGGGGTGGCCTCCTCGGACCGGCTGTCGCCGCTGCCCGTCACCATGTGCGCCGACTGGTCGGCGGCGGCCACCACGGGGGCGCCCGCGTACCGGGTGGTCGGCACGGAGGCGCGCAGCCCCGTCTCCAGGAGGGCGCCGCAGGCGGTCACGATGAGGGACGCCATCATCAGGGCGACGAACGTGCCGACGAAGGCTGCCGGTTTGAAGCGGACGGCGGCGCGGGCGAGGCCGTTGGGCACGTACGCCATTACGCGGCCACCCCCGCGTACGCCGGGGCGGTCAGGCTCGTCATGCGGGCCGCGATCTGCGCGGCCGAGGCGCGCTCCAGGCAGTCGACGATGGAGCCGTCGGCGAGGAAGAGGACCCGGTCCGCGTAGGCCGCGGCGGCCGGGTCGTGGGTGACCATGACGACGGTGGCACCGTGGGGACGCCCGCCCTCGTGCCGGGCCGGCACGGAGGGCGTGTCGACGGCGGAGCGCAGCAGGCCGAGGATCTCGGTGGCGGTGGTGGTGTCCAGGGCGCCGGTCGGCTCGTCGGCGAAGATCACGTCGGGCTCGGTGACCAGGGCGCGGGCGATGGCCACACGCTGCTGCTGGCCGCCGGAGAGCTGGCCGGGGCGGCGGCGCGCCTTGTCGCCGAGGCCGACGCGGGTGAGCATCTCGGCGGCCCTGCGGCGGTCGGGGCGGTGGCCCGCGAGGCGCATCGGCAGGACGACGTTCTGTTCGACGGTCAGCGAGGGCAGCAGGTTGAAGGCCTGGAAGACGAAGCCGAGGCGGGTGCGGCGCAGCTCGGTGAGCTTGTTCTCGCTCATGCCGGTGATCTCGGTGCCGCCGAGGCGGACGGTGCCTGCGGTCGGCCGGTCCAGTCCGGCCGCGCACTGCAGGAAGGTGGACTTGCCCGACCCGGAGGGCCCCATGACGGCGGTGAAGCTGCCGCGGGGCAGGGCGAGGTCGATGCCGGCGAGGGCGTGGACGGCGCCGGAGCCGCGGCCGTACTGGCGGCGCACCCCGCGGAGCTCGACGGCCCAGTCGCCGGGCAGGGCGCTCGGCATCGGAGGCACGGCCGCCCCCTTGCCGCCCTCTTCGGCCCGCTTCTTCCGTCGCAGCCCCATGGCTGTGCCCGCCTTCCGTTCATACGTCGTTGTCGATGGTTCGAACGTACGGATCAGGGGGTGCCGTGAACCATGAGGACGGCTGGCGAACCAGGGGTGGGGTTAACCCCAGTTGAGGCATTCACCCCACGGGCCTGTGACTTTTTGCTTACGGTTGAACACGGACCGGATTCAACCCTCCGTGGCGTTGGAGGCATACGTGACCCAGCCCCGCGCGCTCGACGCGAGCGCCTCACCACTCGACTACTACGGCGCCGAGCTGCGCCGCCTGAGGGAAGCCGCCGGGCTGAGCCAGGGACAGTTGGGCGACTGCATCTTCTGTACGGGGTCCCTGGTGGGCCAGATCGAGACGACGAAGAGGGTGCCGACGCGGGACTTCTCCGAGCGGGTGGACGCGGCGCTGGGGACGGAGGGCCAGCTGTCGCGCCTCGTGGGCCTCGTCCTGCGCAGCCAGCTGCCGAGCTGGTTCCAGGCGTACACGGAGATGGAGGCGCGGGCCTCGTACATCTCCACGTTCCAGGCGCAGTTGGTGGACGGCTTGTTGCAGACGGAGGCGTACGCGCGTGAAGTGCTCGGCGTGCTGACCGACGACAACCTCGACGCCCGGGTCGAGGCCCGCATGGACCGGCAGCGCGTTCTGAAGCGGGAGAATCCACCGCTGTCGTGGGCGGTATTCAGTGAGGCGGTGCTGCATCAGGAGGTCGGCGGCCGCGAGGTCATGCGGGAACAGCTGGCGCACCTGCTGAAGTACCGGGACAGCCAGTGGGTGAACCTCCAGATCTTGCCGTTCACGGCGGGCCAACACGCGGGCTTGATGGGCACGTTCTACACGCTGCGCTTCGAGGACGACCCCGACCTCATCTACACCGAGGACTTCGTGCAGGGGCACATGACGGCTCATCCCGAGAAGGTCAAGGAGAGTTCCCTTCGTTACGCTCGCTTGCAGGCATCCGCCCTGTCCGTTGAGGACTCGGCGGCACTGATCGCGCGCGTGATGGAGGAACGGTATGGGGACCAACCAGCTTCTGACGGGTGCGACATGGCGTAAGTCGAGTTACAGCGGCGACACCGGCGGCGCATGCGTCGAGTGCGCCCCGCTCGGCTCCGCGACCTGGCGCAAGTCATCACACAGCAGCGACACCGGCGGCGATTGCGTCGAGTGCGCCCCGCTCGGCTCGGCGGCCTGGCACAAGTCATCACACAGCAGCGACACGGGCGGTGAGTGCGTCGAGGTCGCCGACCTCAGCGCCCACGTAGCCGTGCGCGACTCCAAGGACCCCGAGGGCCCGGCGTTCACCGTCGCGCCGGGGGCCTTCGCCGCGTTCGTCACGGCGGCGGCGGAGGGCCGCGTCTGATCCTGGCGTGACCCAGGGCCCCGGCCGCCCACCCCGGCGCCCCGGGGCCCTGGGGTTCGGTCCGGCACGCCCTGTAGGTCGTTTGGTAATCTAAGTATTGACGCGTCCTTGACGCTCTCTTTGCCAACCCCTACCGGAGGAACGGGCCCATCGGACACGCAGACACCCTGATAGCCATGGGCGGCGCCTTTCTCGCCGCCGCCGTCCTCGCCCGCATCGGCGGGCGCATCGGACTCCCCACCATCCCCCTCTTCATC
The DNA here is from genome assembly GCF_055607265.1 of Streptomyces sp. NPDC037013. Classification (NCBI taxonomy): domain Bacteria; kingdom Bacillati; phylum Actinomycetota; class Actinomycetes; order Kitasatosporales; family Streptomycetaceae; genus Streptomyces; species Streptomyces sp. NPDC037013. Next base: position 600,704 of record NZ_JBVJRV010000003.1, read on the forward strand.
CTGGCCGGGATCCTCCTCGGCCCCCACACCCCCGGCGTGGTCCTGGTCTCCGACCCCCACGACCTGGAGATGCTCTCGGCACTCGGCCTGGTCCTGCTCCTCTTCTACCTGGGCCTGGAGTTCCACCTGGACGACCTCAAGACGGGCGGCCGCAAGATGGCCCTCGCCGGAGGCACCTACCTCGCCCTGAACGTCGGCGCCGGCCTGGGCTTCGGATTCGCGCTCGGCTGGGGCACCTCCGAAGCGCTGGTCCTCGCCGGGGTGCTCGGCATCTCGTCCTCGGCGATCGTCACGAAGGTCCTGGTCGACACGGGCCGCCTCGGCAACCCGGAGACCAAGCCGATCCTCGGCATCATCGTCGTCGAGGACATCTTCCTCGCGCTCTACCTCGCGGCCCTGCAGCCCGTCCTGTCCGGCGCGGACAGCCTCGCGGCGGCGGTCATGGACGGCGGCAAGGCGTTCGGCTTCCTGCTGCTGCTCGCCCTCGTCGCCCGCTTCGGCACGAAGGTCGTCGGGCGGCTCATGGACACCAGGGACGACGAGCTGCTCGTCATCTCCTTCCTCGGGGCCGCGGTCTTCGTCGCCGGGGTCTCGGAGTGGTTCGGGGTCGCGGACGCGATCGGCGCGTTCATGGTCGGCCTGATGGTGGGCAGCACGGCGTCCGGCGAACGCGTCCGCAAGCTGGTGCATCCGCTGCGGGACGCGTTCGGGGCGATCTTCTTCTTCGCGTTCGGGCTCTCCATCGACCCCGGTGACCTGCCGGTGGTGGTGTGGCCGGTGCTCGCCGCGGTCGCGGTGACGCTCCTGATGAACGTCCTCGCCGGCCTCGGCGCGGCCCGCGTGTACGGGTTCGGGGCGGGCCCCGCGGCGAACATCTCTACCACCCTGCTCGCGCGCGGCGAGTTCGCGCTGATCCTCGCCACGATGGCGGCGGGCGCGGGGCTCGACGAGCGGCTCTCCCCCTTCATCGCGGGGTATGTGCTGCTGCTCGCGGTCCTCGGCCCCCTGGCGGCGGGCCGGTCGGAGTGGCTGGCGCGGGTGCTGCCGGGCGGCGGTGTCCAGGCGGTGGCCGGGCCCCGTTCGTCCGGGAAGGAAGAACGGGCCTCCGCGAACAGCGTGCCGTAGCCGGAGCCGGGGTTCACGCCTCCCGGCAGATCAGCAGGAGCGCCCTGTCGTCGTTCACGTCCTTCGCGACCGCCTCGATCAGATGCCAGGCCGCCCCGTGGAAGCCCCCGGCCACATACCGGTCGGCCTCGCCCGTCAGGCGGTCCATGCCCTCGGCGATGTCCCGGTCGGAGGTCTCGACGAGGCCGTCCGTGAAGAGCATGAGGACGTCGCCGGGGCGCAGGACGCCCTTGACGGGGTCGAACTGCGCGCCGTCGTACACCCCGAGGAGCGGGCCCTGGCCCGTCTTCTCCTCCCAGCGGCCGCTGCCCGCGCTGAGCTGGAGGCCCGGCGGATGGCCCGCGGAGAAGAGTTCGTAGTCGCCGGTCTCCAGGTCGAGGACGAGGTGGATGGAGGTCGCGAACCCCTCGTCCCAGTCCTGGCGGAGCAGGTAGCCGTTGGCGGCGGGCAGGAAGGCGTGCGGCGGCAGCGAGCCGAGCAGGCCGCCGAACGCCCCGGACAGGAGCAGCGCCCGCGACCCCGCGTCCATGCCCTTGCCCGAGACGTCGGTGAGCACGGCCTCCAGGGTGCGGCCGCCGTTGGTGCGGGCGGCGACCACGAAGTCGCCGGAGAAGGACTGGCCGCCGGCCGGGCGCAGCGCCATCTCGCGGTGCCAGCCGCGCGGCAGCTTCGGCAGCTTGCTCTGGACGCGGATGCGTTCGCGCAGGTCGAAGAGCATGGTGCCGCCGCCGCGCCAGGGCACGCCGACCCGGCTGCGGAACTGGGCGATGAGCAGCCCGAAGAAGCCGCATGCCGCGACGACGAGGACGGTGCCGGGGGTGACGCGGGAGGGGCCTTCGGTGTACGGGCCGAGCTGGACCGACTCCACGATGAGGGCGACCGCCGACGCCGCGTACAGGCCGAGGAGGCTGGCGGGGCGCAGCAGCAGGCCGCCGGCGACGATGGGCAGGACGAGCGCGGTCGGTGAGCACCAGACGTTGTTGACGATGGTGCCGAGGGTGATGACGGGGACGGTGAGGAGGAGGCCGGCGAGGGCGACCCAGTCCGAGCCGTCGCCGCGGAAGTAGTCGACCCCGGATTTGCGCAGCACGATGCGGACCCGGTGCAGCCGTTTCTTCATCCGGGCCGTGAACGTGTCGGCTTCCGCGCGCCGCTCGCCCCGCTCGCGCCGCGCTCGCCCTTCTCGTCGTACCGCCATTGCTCGTGGACCCTATCCAGCGGACCGCGCACTTCGCACGGGAGGTCCCAGTTGTCCCCCGTCCCGGGGCCTTCGCGCAAGGGGTCCCGCGGGCCCCGTGGAGCCCAGAAATCCTGTCGCACCGGACGTATCGCCCTGGTAGTCATGGCATATGACGACAGACGTGCGGGTGCTCGAAAAGGCTGAGTGGGACAGGTGGTACGGACTGCTGGACGTGGCCTTCGGCGGTGTCCCGGAGCCACCCGAGGAGCGCGAACTGTGGAGCGGCCTCGTCGCGTACGACCGGTCGATCGGCGTGTGGGACGCGGAGGAGTGCGTGGGGGCGGCGGGGTCGTTCGCCTTCCGTCTCTCGGTGCCGGGCGGGGCTCTGGTGGACGCGGCGGGCGTGACGATGGTCGGCGTCGCCGCCACCCACCGCAGGCGCGGCATCCTGACGTCGATGATGCGCAGGCAGCTGGACGACGTCCGCGCGTGGGGTGAGCCGCTGGCCGTCCTCACCGCCTCCGAGCCGGCCATCTACGGCCGGTTCGGGTACGGCGCGGCGACGTATCAGATGAAGGTCGACGTCGACACGGCCCGGGTGCGGCTGTCCGTCCCCGCGGGTACGGACGACGTGCGTCTGCGGTACGCGAAGCCGGACGACGTCCACGACGCGTGCGAGGCGCTGTACGCACGCCTGGTGACCGGGCGTCCGGGCATGCTGGCCCGCCAGCCGGGCTGGGAGCGGCTCAGGCTGCTCGACCCGCCGAGCGAGCGCAACGGGGCGTCGCCGCTGCAGTGCGTGGTCGCCGAGCGCGACGGCGAGCTCGTCGGGTACACACGGTTCGCCGTCAAGCCCGAGTGGGACTGGCAGGGCCCCAAGGGCACCGTGCACCTCCGCGACCTGGAGGCCCTCGACCCGGCGGCGTACGCGGCGCTGTGGCGGTTCCTCTTCGGCATCGACCTGACGTCGTCGGTCTCGGTGCACAACCGCCCGGTGGACGACCCGCTGCTGCACCTGGTCTCGGACGTCCGGCGCTGTGACCTGTCGGTGCGGGACTCGCTGTACGTACGGCTCGTGGAGGTGGGCGCGGCCCTTGAGGCGCGGACCTACCAGGCGCCCGTGGACGTGGTGTTCGAGGTCGAGGACGCCTTCTGCCCCTGGAACGCGGGGCGTTGGCGGCTGACCGGGGACGCCAAGGGGGCCTCGTGCGAGCGCACCGAGGACGCGGCCGACCTCGCCCTGTCCGTACGGGAGTTGGGCTCGGCGTATCTCGGCGGCGTCTCCCTGTCGTCCCTGGCGGCGGCGGGGCGAGTGCGGGAGCTGCGGCAGGGCGCGCTGGCCGAGGCTTCAATGGCCTTCGGCTCGGACGTGGCGCCTTGGCTGCCGCACGGCTTCTAGCCGGGGGGCCTCGGGCGGGCCGGCCTCAGGCGGGCCGGCCCGCGGGGGCGCCGGTCTTGCGGGTCGCCAGGTAGAGGGCGATCAGCCAGCCGATGACCGAGGCGCCGAAGACGAGGTTGATGAGGAGCACCAGCCAGCGGTGCTCCGACTCGCGGTTGAAGGCGATGAGGGACGGCAGCAGGTAGACGGCGACGAAGAGCACCCCGACCGCGATGGCGAGGGGACCGTCGATCCAGTCGGTTCCGAACATGTGGTGATCCCCCGTCGTGCCTGGTGGTGCGGTCGGTCGATCCTACGCGCGGCCGGTCGTCCGGCTCAGGCGGGCCGCTGGCAGGTGGGGCACCAGAAGAGGTTGCGGGCCGCGAGGCCGGCGGTGCGGATCTCGCCGCCGCAGAGGTGGCAGGGCTGGTTCGCCCTGCGGTAGACGTAGACCTCGCCGCCGTGGTCGTCGACGCGCGGCGGGCGGCCCATCGCCTCGGGGGTGTGCTCGGGCCTGACGGTGTCGATGCGGTTGAGGCGGACGCCCTCGCGCATCAGGGCGACGAGGTCCGCCCAGATCGCGTCCCACTGCGCCTCGGTGAGGTCCTTGCCCGGGGTGTACGGGTCGATGCCGTGCCGGAAGAGGACCTCCGCGCGGTAGACGTTGCCGACGCCCGCGATGACCTTCTGGTCCATGAGGAGGGCGGCGACGGTGGTCCGGCTGCGGGAGACGCGGCGGTAGGCCTTGGCCGGGTCGTCACCCTCGCGCAGCGGGTCCGGGCCCAGGCGGTCGTGTATCGCCTGCTTCTCCTCGTCCGTGATGAGGGCGCAGGTGGTGGGGCCGCGGAGGTCGGAGTAGTACGCCTCGTTCTGGAGGCGGAGGCGGACGGTGTCCGTGGGCGGCGGGGCCGGGGTCCCGCCGAGGGTGTACTTGCCGAAGAGGCCGAGGTGGATGTGGACCCACCCGGTTTCGGCGAAGCCGAGGAAGAGGTGCTTGCCGTGTGCCTCGGCGGTCTCCATGACCTGGCCGGTGAGCAGGGCCGCGCTGTCGCTGAACTTGCCCTGCGGGCTGCGTGCCGTCACCGGTTTCCCGGCGAACCGCTCCAGGTGGTCGGCGGCGAGCCGGTGAATGGTGTGCCCCTCCGGCATGGTCTCCCTTTGGGGTGCGTGGGGAGGGGCTGAGGAATCAGCCCCTCCGGCGTTCGAGGAACGGGGTCCGGGGCTTGACCCCGTGGCCTCGCTACGGCTGGGGGTGGTGGGCGGGGATCGCGGGCAGCTCGCCCGTCTCCTCGTAGCGGGAGAGCATCTCGATGCGGCGCGTGTGGCGCTCCTCACCGGAGTACGGCGTGCTCAGGAAGATCTCGACGAACTTCGTCGCCTCCTCCTGGGTGTGCATCCGGCCGCCGATGGAGATGACGTTGGCGTCGTTGTGCTCGCGGCCGAGCGCGGCGGTCTGCTCGCTCCAGGCCAGGGCCGCCCGCACGCCCTTCACCTTGTTCGCGGCGATCTGCTCGCCGTTGCCGGAGCCGCCGATGACGATGCCGAGCGCCTCCGGGTCCGCGGCGGTCTTCTCCGCGGCACGCAGGCAGAACGGCGGGTAGTCGTCCTGGGCGTCATAGATGTGGGGCCCGCAGTCGACGGGCTCGTGGCCGTGGCTCTTGAGCCATTCGACCAAGTGGTTCTTGAGTTCGTAGCCGGCATGATCCGAGCCGAGGTACACGCGCATGCGTCCGAGTGTGGCACGTCGGGAGCCGGGTAGCCGCGACCGGGGCAGATCCTTGATCTCCCAGGTCGGGACCTTGGTCCAGGCCTTTGGCTTGAATACAACGATCCGGATTCAGGACTTCCGTCCCGTTCACCCCTGAGTTTGAATGCGGGGGCTCGTGACCCGAGAACTTAAGGATTCGTCCATGACCTCGCAACCCTCCCTTGCGAAGGCAGACAGCACCCCCTCATCCCCCGGGGATCCGCAGTCTGGCCACCGTGGTGACACCGACGGCCTGAAAGCGGGTCTCAAGAACCGCCACCTCTCCATGATCGCCATCGGCGGTGTGATCGGCGCCGGTCTCTTCGTCGGCTCCGGCTCCGGCATCGCCGCCGCCGGGCCCGCCATCCTCATCTCGTACGCCCTCGTCGGCACGATGGTCGTCCTCGTGATGCGGATGCTCGGCGAGATGGCCGCCGCACGGCCCGCGTCCGGCTCCTTCTCCACCTACGCCGACCAGGCGCTCGGCCGCTGGGCCGGCTTCTCCATCGGCTGGCTCTACTGGTTCTTCTGGGTCGTCGTCCTCGCGGTGGAGGCCACCGCGGGCGCCGTGATCCTCAACGGCTGGATACCCGCCGTACCGCAGTGGGGCTGGGCGCTCATCGTGATGGTCGTGCTCACCGCGACCAACCTCGTCTCGGTGGGCTCCTACGGCGAGTTCGAGTTCTGGTTCGCCGGGATCAAGGTCGTCGCCATCGGCGGCTTCGTGATCATCGGGCTGCTCGCCGTCTTCGGCGTCCTGCCCGGCTCCGACAACCCCGGCGCCGGTTTCGCGCACCTCACCGACGCGGGCGGCTTCATGCCCAAGGGCGCGGGCGCCATCCTCACCGGCGTGCTGATGGTCGTCTTCTCCTTCATGGGCAGCGAGATCGTCACGCTGGCCGCCGGTGAGTCCGAGGACCCGCAGCGCGCGGTCACCAAGGCGACCAACAGCGTCATCTGGCGCATCGGCGTCTTCTACCTGGGCTCGATCTTCGTCGTCATCACCCTGTTGCCGTGGAACTCCAAGGCGATCACCGAGGACGGCAGCTACGTCGCCGCCCTCAACTCGATCGGCATCCCGCACGCCGGCCAGGTCATGAACGTCATCGTCCTCACGGCCGTGCTCTCCTGCCTCAACTCCGGCCTCTACACCGCCTCCCGGATGGCCTTCTCGCTCGGCCAGCGCGGCGACGCGCCCAAGGCGTTCGCGCGCACCAACTCCCGCGGCGTGCCGCAGGCCGCCATCCTCGGCTCCGTCGTCTTCGGTTTCGTCGCCGTCTGGTTCAACTACCAGTGGAAGGACACCGTCTTCGACTTCCTGCTCAACTCCTCGGGCGCGGTGGCCCTCTTCGTGTGGCTGATCATCAGCTTCACGCAGCTGCGGATGCGCGGGATCATCCTGCGCGAGGAGCCGGAGAAGCTGGTCGTGAAGATGTGGCTCTTCCCGTACCTGACGTGGGTCACGATCGCGATGATCTCCTTCGTCCTCGTCTACATGCTGACCGACGAGGCCGGCCGCAAGCAGGTGCTGCTCTCGCTCCTCGCGGCGGCGTTCGTGGTCGCCTTCTCGCTGATCCGCGAGAAGATCCGGCCCCGGGGCGCGGTCCCGGCGGCCGGCACCCCGGCGAAGGACCCCGTCGACGGCTGACCCCGCCATCCCGTACGTACGACGCCCCCGCGGCCCTCAGCGCGGGGGCGTCGTCGTGTCCGTGCCCGGATGATTTCCGGTCGGCGCCGGGAAAAGCTGACGGCCGGTGTCACGTTATTGCGGGATGCTCTCCCCCGTCGGACGAGACACCCGTCTCAGGGGCCGGGCGCGGCGACACCGCCGTACGCCGCCCGGCCGTACGCCGCTCAATGGAGGCACCCGTGGACTTCACCGCACAGCGACTCGTGTTCCGGCCGGGCGACACCGGCTACGACGAGGAACTCGCGGGAATGCAGACCGGCTTCACGACACGGCCCGCCCTCGTCTTCGGCGCCCGCGACGCCGACGACGTCGTGGCGGCGGTCCGGCACGCCGCCGCGGCGGGCCTGCCCGTCGGCGTGCAGGCCACCGGGCACGGCGTACCGGGGTCCTCGGAGGGCGGCGTCCTGATCACCACCCGGCGGATGGACGCGGTCCGGGTCGACGCCGCCGCGCGCACCGTCACCGTCGGCGCCGGCGCCCGCTGGGACCGGGTCGCCGAGGCCGCGGCACCGCACGGCCTCGCCCCGCTGAACGGCACCGCGCCGACCGTCGGCGTCGTCTCGTACACGCTCGGCGGCGGGCTCGGCATCCTGGGCCGGGAGTTCGGGTACGCGGCCGACCACGTCCGCGCGCTCGACGTCGTCACCGCGGACGGCGTCCTGCGCCACGTCACGGCGGAGAGCGACCCGGAGCTGTTCTGGGGGCTGCTCGGCGGCGGCGCCAACCTCGGCGTCGTCACGGAGCTGGAGATCGGCCTGGTGCCGGTGGCCCGGCTGTACGGCGGCGCCCTCTCGTTCGACGGCACCGAGGTGGAGCCCGCCGCGGTGTTCGCCGGCTACGAGCGGTGGACGCGGACCCTGCCCGACGAGGTGACCTCGTCGCTCGCCGCGCTCGTCTACCCGGACCTGCCACAGCTCCCGCCGCACCTGCGGGGCCGCTACCTCGTCGTGATCCGGGTCGCGTTCACCGGCCCGGAGGCCGAGGGCGAGCGGCTGGTGGCGCCGCTGCGCGAGCTCGGGCCCACCGTGTCGGACACGCTGCGGGAGATGCCGTACGCGGAGAGCCCCACCATCCACGGCGACCCGGACTTCCCGCACGCCTACTACGGCGACAACGTGCTCCTGAGCGGCCTCGACGTCGCCGCGGCCGGCGAGATCCTCGCGCTGACCGGGCCCGGGGCGGCCTCGATGCACATCCTCCAGGTCAACCACCTGGGCGGCGCCCTGGCCCGGCCCGCGCCCAACGCGGTGCCGTACCGCGACGCGGACTGGCTGGTCCGGATCGTGTCGCCGCTGGACGGCACGGACGGCACGGACGTCGAGGCGCTGCGGGCCGTGCACGCGCAGGCGTTCGGCCTGGTGGCGCCGCAGACCCTGGGGCGGTCCCTCAACTTCGTCTTCGGCGGCAACGACCGCACGGAGGGGCTGTACGACACGGAAACGCGGAAGAGGCTCGCCGCGTTGAAGGCCACGTATGACCCGGCGAGCCTCTTCAGGCGGAACTACACCGTCGGCTGAACCGACGGACGGCGACCGTCAGCGGTCGAGGAACTTCCACGCCGTCGGCAGCGCGCCCATCGCGAGCGCGGCCTTCAGGGCGTCGCCGATCAGGAAGGGCGTGAGGCCGGCGGCGACGGCCTGGGTCAGCGACATGCCGGTGGCGGCGGCCAGGTACGGGACGCCGACCGCGTAGATGATCGCGGAGCCGAGGACCATCGTGCCCGCGGTGCGCAGCACGGACCGGTCGCCGCCGCGGCGGGCGAGGGCGCCCACCGCGGTGGCGGCGAGCAGCATGCCGAAGACGTAGCCGAGGGAGGGCGCGGCGGTGCCGGAGCCCGCCTGCGCGAACCACGGCATGCCGGCCATGCCCACGAGGGCGTACAGGGCGAGCGAGAGGAAGCCGCGGCGGGCGCCCAGCGAGGTGCCGACGAGCAGCGCGGCGAAGGTCTGGCCGGTCACCGGCACCGGGGAGCCCGGCACGGGCACCGCGATCTGGGCGGCGATCCCGGTGAGCGCGGCGCCGCCGAGCACGAGCACCGCGTCCTTCACGCGGGACGCGGGCAGCAGGTCGGCGAGGACCAGACCGGGGCGGGTGGTGGCGGCGATGCTCATCGGGGACTCCGCGGGGGACGTGGGCAGGTTGGGACGCGTCGACGCTATCCCAGGCGCCGCCGCGGCCACACGGTCTCCGGGTGACAACCGAGGGGCGGGGCCTTGGTGGGCTCCGGACAAAGGGCCGCGTGTACACCTCGGACGGCGTGACGCTCGTCACGGAGGTGAGCGGGTGGGCGCCTCATTTTGCGCGAGGGGCCGCTCCCCGGGGAGACTGTGGAGTCCCGCCAAAGCCTTGTGACCCCCGAGAGCAGCCTGAGCACATGCACGACGCACCGCCCGAAGGACCGGCGCCCGGTACCGGGGGTACGAGGGGGAAGGCCGGCCCGCCCGCGCCGGCGACGGCCGCCCCGCTGCCCGGCGAGGGGAGCGAGCCGCTCTCCGGCGGGCTCAAGCAGCGCCACCTCACCATGCTCGGCCTCGGCGGCGTCATCGGCGCCGGCCTCTTCGTGGGGTCGGGCGCGGGGATCTCCGTCGCGGGGCCCGGCATCGTCGTCTCGTATCTGATCGCGGGCGCCCTGGCGATGTGCGTGATGCGGATGCTCGGCGAGATGTCGGCCGCGATGCCCGCGTCGGGCTCCTTCTCCGTGCACGCGGAGCGCGCGCTGGGGCGTTGGGCGGGCTTCAGCGTCGGCTGGCTCTACTGGTTCCTGCTGGTGGTCGTGCTCGCCGTGGAGGCGACCGGGGCCGCTCAGATCGCCAACGGCTGGGCGCCCGGGGTGCCGCAGTGGGCCTGGGTGCTGGTCTTCATGGTGGTGTTCACCGCCGCCAACCTCGCCTCGGTGAAGAACTTCGGCGAGTTCGAGTTCTGGTTCGCGGCGCTGAAGGTCTTCGCGATCGTCGCGTTCCTCGTCCTCGGCCTGCTCGCGGTCTTCGGGGTGCTCCCGGACACCGACCCGGTGGGCCTGACCAACCTCACCGGGCGGGGCGGCTTCCTGCCGAACGGCTGGGAGGGCGTCGTCTCCGGCGTGCTCGCCGTCGTCTTCGCCTTCGGCGGCCTGGAGGTCGTCACGATCGCCGCGGCCGAGTCCGACGACCCGGTGCGCTCGGTCGCCCGCGCGGTGCGCAGCGCGGTCTACCGGATCCTCTTCTTCTACGTCGGGTCGATGCTGGTCATCGTGACCGTGCTGCCGTGGACGGCGCAGAAGGCCGGGGCCAGTCCGTACGTCACGGTCCTCGACTCGATCGGCGTGCCGTCGGCCGGGACGATCATGAACATCGTGGTGTTCGTGGCGCTCCTCTCGGCGCTCAACGCCAATCTCTACGGCTCGTCCCGGATGGTCTTCTCGCTGGCGGAGCGCGGCGAGGCGCCCAAGGCGCTGCTGACGGTGTCGGGCGGCGGGGTGCCGCGCCGCGCGGTCCTCGCCTCCGTCGCCTTCGGGTTCGTCTCGGTCGTGCTCAATCTGAAGTGGCCCGACTCGGTCTTCCTCTACATGCTCAACTCCGTCGGCGCGGTGCTCCTCTTCGTCTGGGCGCTGATCGCGGTCTCGCAGCTGCGGCTGCGCCGGCGCGTCGAGCGGGAGGCGCCGGAGCGGCTGGTGCTGCGGATGTGGGCGTTCCCGTATCTGACGTGGGCGGCGCTCGCGGCGATGGCCGCGGTGCTCGTGCTGATGCTGACGGACGACGGGGCGCGGCCGCAGCTGCTGTGGTCGGCGGGGGCGACGGGGCTCGTCCTGGTGATCGCGGGGGTGCGGGAGTGGCGCGGGAGCCGCACGGGGCGCGAGTGAACGGCAGATGAACATGTTGTGCGCAAGTCTTCACAACGTGTGAGCGTCGTGTCCGTATAGCGGTCAACTGTTCCCTGTCAGCGGTACCGCGGCTCAGACTGTGGGCCGCTCTCTCCCCGTCTCACGCACTCCCGTCTCGCACTCTCCCCGTCTCGGCTAGTGAACAGGGCACGCCCATGTCTCGGACGTCCACCCCGCAGGACGCAGCACCTGACGCACCACCCAAGGCCGACTCCCCGCTCGTCCACGGCCTCAAGCAGCGGCATCTCTCCATGATCGCGCTCGGTGGCGTGATCGGCGCCGGCCTCTTCGTGGGCTCCGGCGCGGGCATCGCCGCGGCAGGCCCCTCGATCGTCCTCGCCTACGCGGTCTCCGGCGCGCTCGTCATGCTCGTGATGCGCATGCTGGGCGAGATGTCGGCGGCGAACCCGGCGTCGGGCTCCTTCTCCGTCCACGCCGAGCGGGCCATCGGGCCCTGGGCGGGCTTCACCGCGGGCTGGGGCTTCTGGTTCCTGCTCTGCGTCGCCGTCGGCCTGGAGGGCATCGGCGCGGCGAAGATCATGGTCGGCTGGTTCCCCGACAGCCCGGAGTGGGCCTGGGTCGCCCTGTTCATGCTGGTCTTCTGCGGCTCGAACCTGACGGCCGTGAAGAACTTCGGCGAGTTCGAGTTCTGGTTCGCCGCCCTCAAGGTCGGCGCCATCACGCTCTTCCTCGGCATCGGCGTCCTCGCGATCCTCGGCATCCTGCCCGGCTCGGACACCTCGGCCCCCGGCCTCGAGAACCTCACCGGCGAGGGCGGCTTCATGCCGAACGGCACGGACGGCCTGATCATCGGCCTGCTCGCCTCCGTCTTCGCGTACGGCGGTCTGGAGACCGTCACGATCGCCGCCGCCGAGTCCGAGAACCCGGTCAAGAGCGTCGCCAAGGCCGTGCGCACCGCGATGTGGCGCATCGCCGTCTTCTACGTCGGCTCGATGCTCGTCGTCGTCACGCTGCTGCCGTGGGACAACAAGGAAGTCGTCGCCAAGGGCCCCTACGTCGCCACCCTCGACCACCTGGGCATCCCCGGCGCCGGCGAGATCATGAACGTCATCGTCCTGGTCGCCCTGCTCTCCGCGATGAACGCCAACATCTACGGCGCCTCGCGCATGTCGTACTCGCTGATCGAGCGGGGCCAGGGCCCGAAGGCGCTGGGCCGCGTGTACAGCGGCGTGCCGCGCCTCGCCGTCCTCGCCTCCTCGGTCTTCGGCTTCGTCTGCGTCCTGCTCAGCTACTGGCGCCCCGACGACGTCTTCCCCTGGCTGCTCAACATGATCGGCGCGATGATCCTGGTCGTCTGGATCTTCATCGCCGTCTCGCAGCTGATCCTGCGCCGCAGGACCGAGCGCGAGGCGCCGGAGAAGCTGGTCGTGCGCATGTGGGCGTTCCCGTTCCTGACCTGGGTGGCGCTGGCCGCGATGGCGTACGTGTTCTACCTGATGACCGATCAGCCGGACACCCGCAAGCAGCTCCTCGCCACCGGCGCGCTGACGCTGGCGCTCGCCGTGATCGGCGTTGTGCGGCAGAAGCTGGCGGAGCGGGCGACGGTGGGAGCCTCCGCCTCCGCCCCCACTTCTGAGTAAACGTTTCCGCACGCGGAAGGGCCCCGGGTCGACGACCCGGGGCCCTTTGCCATGTCCGTGGTCCTAGGACGAAGGGCTGATCAACTTCGCGGGCTTCCTGCTGCTAGCCTGCACTTGCGCATGAATTGCAATAAGCAGCAGTCGGAGGGCTCGGACTCATGGCCATTTACACGCTTCCTGAACTTCCGTACGACTACGCGGCGCTCGAACCGGTCATCAACCCGCAGATCATCGAGCTGCACCACGACAAGCACCACGCGGCGTACGTGAAGGGCGCGAACGACACCCTTGAGCAGCTGGAGGAGGCGCGCGACAAGGAGACCTGGGGCGCCATCAACGGCCTGGAGAAGAACCTCGCCTTCCACCTCTCCGGCCACATCCTGCACAGCATCTACTGGCACAACATGAACAGCCCCAAGGACGGTGGCGGCGGCGAGCCGCTGGCCGCCGACGGCGTCGGTGACCTTGCGGACGCCATCACCGAGTCCTTCGGCTCCTTCGCCAAGTTCAAGGCCCAGCTGACCAAGGCCTCGGCGACGACGCAGGGTTCGGGCTGGGGCGTGCTCGCCTACGAGCCGCTCAGCGGGCGCCTCATCGTCGAGCAGGTCTACGACCACCAGGGCAACGTCGGCCAGGGCTCGACGCCGATCCTGGTCTTCGACGCCTGGGAGCACGCCTTCTACCTGCAGTACAAGAACCAGAAGGTCGACTTCATCGAGGCCATGTGGCAGGTCGTCAACTGGCAGGACGTGGCCAAGCGCTACGCGGCCGCCAAGGAGCGGGTCAACAGCCTGCTGCTGGCCCCGTGAGACACGGCTGTCACCGGCTCCCCCGGTGACAGCCGCCGAACACCCTGCCTCGTGATCGTCTTCTCAACTTTCGCCGGGGCGGGCGGAGAGAGGAAAGGCCCCCGTGAGGACGTGACTCACGGGGGCCTTTCGGTACGCCGGATTCCGGGGCACGGTGGCCGTCATGGTGGACGAGAAGCACTGCCCCACATGCCGCGAACTGCACCTCTTCCGGCCCGTCGAGCCGGCCGAGGAGGATTTCATCGCCCGGACCACGGGGCGCGCGCACGCCCGCGGCTACTGGCGCTGCACCAACCCCGGCTGCCTGTGGGTGCAGCCGTACCACGTGCAGAGCAAGGGGTTCCGGCTGCCCGCCGAGCTCTTCGGCTGACGGGCGCCCGGTCAGTCGAAGATCGGACCCTGCGTCCGCGTCCGCTTGATCTCGTAGAAGCCCGGCGTCGACGCCACGAGCAGCGTGCCGTCCCAGAGCTTCGCCGCGGCCTCGCCCTTGGGGGCCGGGGTCACCACGGGACCGAAGAAGGCGATCTGGTCGCCGTCGGCGCCGGGGACGGCGATGACGGGCGTGCCGACCTCCTGGCCGACCTTGTCGATGCCCTCCTTGTGGGAGGCGCGCAGCTCCTTGTCGTACACGTCGGAGTCCATGTGGTCGACGAGGGCGGCGGGGAGACCGACGTCCTCCAGGGCGCCGATGATCGCCTGCCGGACGTCGTCGCTCTCGCCCCGGTTGTGGAAGCGGGTGCCGAGCGCGGTGTAGAGCTTTCCGAGGACCTCGTCGCCGTGCTCCTGCTGGGCGGCGATCACCACGCGGACCGGGCCCCAGGCCTTCGTCTCCAGCCACTCGCGGTACTCCTCGGGGAGCTGGTCGAGCTTGTCCTCGTTCAGGACGGCAAGACTCATCACGTGCCAGCGGACCCGCACGTCACGGACCTTCTCGACCTCGAGCATCCAGCGCGACGTCATCCAGGCCCACGGGCAGAGCGGGTCGAACCAGAAGTCGACGGGGGTCTTGCTGTCGTTCTCGGACATGTCTCTCCCTAGGGAATCCGTTCGCATCTGCCCGGGGAAACGTCAGTGGCGCACCGGGGCATTCCCGGATGCCGGCCGGAGACGGCCCATGCGAGGATCGTAGACATTCGTACGAGTCAGGCGAATCACAGTCATGCGAGTCACAAGGGAGTGCCGCCCGTGCCCGGTGAGAATCTGTCCCGCGACGAGGCCCACGAGAGGGCCGCGCTGCTCTCCGTCGACGGGTACGAGGTCTTCCTCGACCTGCGTTCGGCGGTGGGCGAGAGCGGTCAGGAGCCGCGCACGTTCCGTTCGGTGACGACCATCCGCTTCCGCGGCGAGCCGGGCGCCGCGACCTTCGCGGACCTGATCGCGCCGAGCGTCACGGCCGTCTCGCTCAACGGCAAGGACCTGGACCCCTCCGAAGTCTTCGACGGCACCAGGATCGCCCTGGAGGAGCTGGCCGAGGAGAACGAACTGGTGGTGGACGCCCAGTGCGCCTACAGCCGCACCGGTGAGGGCATGCACCGCTTCGTCGACCCCGAGGACGGCGAGGTCTACCTCTACACGCAGTACGAGCCGGCGGACGCCCGCCGCGTCTTCGCCACCTTCGAACAGCCCGACCTGAAGGCGCCCTACCGCTTCCAGGTCCAGGCACCCGAGGGCTGGACCGCCTGGTCCAACGGCGTGGGCGAACTGGCCGACGGCGTATGGACGTTCGCCGAGACGAAGCCGATCTCGACGTACATCACGGCGGTCGTGGCCGGCCCCTACCACTATGTGACCGACACCTACGAGCGCGTCCTCGCGGACGGCACCCGCCTGGAGATCCCCCTCGGCGCCATGTGCCGCAAGGGCCTCGCCCCGCACTTCGACGCCGACGACGTCTTCCTCGTCACCAAGCAGGGCCTGGACTTCTTCCACGACAACTTCGACTGCCCGTACCCCTTCGGCAAGTACGACCAGGCGTTCGTGCCCGAGTACAACCTCGGCGCGATGGAGAACCCGGGCCTGGTGACCTTCCGCGAGGAGTTCATCTTCCGCGGCAAGGTGACCCAGGCGTCGTACGAGCGCCGGGCCAACGTGATCCTCCACGAGATGGCCCACATGTGGTTCGGCGACCTCGTCACCATGCGGTGGTGGGACGACCTGTGGCTCAAGGAGTCCTTCGCCGACTTCATGGGCTCCTTCTCGATGGTCGAAGCCACCCGCTTCACCAACGGCTGGATCACCTTCGCCAACAACCGCAAGGCGTGGGCCTACCGCGCCGACCAGCTGCCCTCCACCCACCCGGTCACGGCCGACATCCGCGACCTGGAGGACGCCAAGCTCAACTTCGACGGCATCACCTACGCCAAGGGCGCGAGCGTCCTCAAGCAGCTCGTCGCCTACGTCGGCCGTGAGGCGTTCCTGGAGGGCGCCCGCCGCTACTTCAAGCGGCACGCGTACGGCAACACCGTCCTCGGCGACCTCCTCTCGGTCCTGGAGGAGACGTCCGGACGCGACATGGCGTCCTGGTCCCGCTCCTGGCTCCAGACGGCGGGCGTCAACTCCCTGACCCCGCAGGTCATCCTGAACGCGGAGGGCCGGATCACCGAGCTCTCCGTCCTCCAGGAGGCCGCCGAGTCCCACCCCGAACTGCGGCCCCACCGCGTGGCCGTCGGCCTGTACCACCGCACCTCCGGCGGCGACCTGGAGCGGTACGCCCGCGCCGAGGTCGACGTCGACGGGCCCCGCACGGTCGTGGCCGAACTGGCCGGCGAGGCCGCGCCCGAGCTGGTCCTGGTCAACGACGACGACCTGACGTACTGCAAGATCCGCTTCGACGAGAACTCCCTCGCGACCCTCCGGGACCACCTCGGCGACCTCACCGACCCGCTGGCGCGCGCCCTGTGCTGGTCGGCCCTGTGGAACCTCACGCGGGACGGCCTCATGCCCGCCCGTGACTTCGTCGGCCTGGTCCTCCGCTTCGCCGGACAGGAGAGCGACATCGGCGTCCTGCAGATGCTGCACGCCTGGGCCAACTCCGCCGTCACGCACTACGCCGCGCCCGACTGGCGCGAGGAGGGCGGCCGGGCGCTCGCCGAAGGTGCCCTGCGGGAGCTGCGCATCGCGGCGCCGGGCAGCCAGCACCAGCTGACGTGGGCACGCTTCTTCGCCTCCGTCGCGTCGTCCGCCGCCGACCTGCAGCTGCTGCAGGGCCTCCTTGCGGGCAACGCCAAGATCGACGGCCTGGAGATCGACCAGGAACTGCGCTGGGCGTTCCTCGGCCCGCTGGCCGCGCACGGCGTCGCCGGCGAGGACGTCCTCGCCGCGGAGCTGGCCCGGGACGACACGGCATCCGGCAAGCGCCACCAGGTGCGGTGCCTGGCCGCGCGGCCCTCCGCGGCGGTCAAGGCCCAGGCGTGGGCCTCCGTCGTGGAGTCCGACGCCCTGTCGAACGCGCTGGTCGAGGCGACGATCTCGGGTTTCGCCCAGTCCTCGCAGCGTGAGCTGACCGCTCCGTACGCCGCGAAGTACTTCGCCGCCATCGAGCGGGTCTGGGCCGACCGCTCCATCCAGATCGGCATGGACGTGGTGAAGGGCCTCTTCCCCCACCTCCAGGGCGACGAGGCGACGCTGGCGGCGGCGGACGCGTGGCTCTCCGCGCACGAGGCGAGCGCGCCGGCCCTGCGCCGCCTCGTCCTGGAGGCCCGGGACGACCTCGCCCGCGCCCTCCACGCCCAGGCGTGCGACGCGGCCGCCACACGGTAGCGGTAGCCCTCCGGGGGGCGGGGGTGGGGGGCTGGTCGTCGTTGGCGCGCCCTGCCCCTGCGGGGCTCGGTGCGGGTGAGCGGGGCTCTCCGGCTGCCGGCCGTCCCAGGACTACGCCGCCGCTTCGCGGCGAATGTCCCCACCCGCCCACCCGTTTACCCCGCAACGTCCCGCGGGGTAGGAGCACAGGCCCGCCCTCGCCCACAGACCAAGCCGCCGCTTCGCGCCCGATCACCCCCACCCACCCGTTTACCCCGCAACGTCCCGCGGGGTAGGAGCACAGGTCCGCCCTCGGCGGCAGGCCAAGCCGCCGCTTCGCGGCGGATCGTCCCCACCCACCCACCCGTTTACCCGGCGACGCACGGCTGGGTAGGGGCGGTTCGGCCGGCCCTTCGTCCACCTGGCGGTGCGGGGTAAACGGGTGGGTGGGTGGGAGGCATCCGCCGCGAAGCGGCGGGGTAGGGCCCGCCCCCCGGCCTCAGCGGGAGAACGAGCCCCCCCGCCCCCCGAAGGAGGCCCCTGCTCATCGGCAGTCGAACGCCCGTGCTTTAGGGCGAGCTTGTCCGGGTTTGTCGACGGACGTGTAACAGCGGTTAGCGGAGCGGGCGGGCGCGGGAACGACCGGGGCATGAACCACGACACCCCGCTCTCGCCCCGCCCCCTCCAGCACCTCGCCACCGCCCGCCTCCGCGTCATGAGCACCGCCCAGCTCGGCGAGCACGGCGTCTCCGCGGCGGAGGCCGGCGCCCACTGCCGCCCCGGCGGGTCCTGGCAGCAACTGCTGCCGGGCGTCTGCCTGTTGCACCCGGGGCCGCCGACCAGCGAGGAGCGCCTGCACGGTGCCCTGCTCTACGCGGGCCGCCCGCCGGCCCGTGAGGCCAGGGCCGTGCCCGCCCAGCCCCGCGCGGGCGAACCGCACGCCCCGTACGCGGACGCGATGATCACGGGGCTCGCCGCGCTGGCCCTGCACCGTTTCTCGTCCGCTCCCCCGCTGCTCTCCCTGGACCGCATCGACGTCCTGGTGCCCCGCACCCGGCGGCTGCGTTCCGTGGGGTTCGCGCGGCTGGTGCGCAGCCCGCAGATGCCGACTCCCCAGCAGATCACGGGCGTTCCGGTGGCACCGGTGCCGCGCGCCCTCGCCGACGCCGTGGCGCAGCTCACCGAGGCGGGTGCGGTCCGTCGGCTGCTCACCGAGGCGGTGAGCGGCGGGCACTGCGAACCGGCCGCGCTGGTCCGGGAGTTGAACAGTGCCCGGCTGCTCACCCGCCCGCACGTCGTGGACGCCGTCGACTCGCTGCTCGCCGAGGGGCGGGCCATCGCCGAGGACCGGCTGTACCGCATGGTCGCCGAGCACGCCCTGCCCGACCCGCTGTGGAACGTCGACCTGCGCCTGCCCGGCGGCCCGCACCTGGGCGGCGTCGACGCCTACTGGCCGGACCAGGCCGTCGCCGTGGAGCTGGACACGCGGGCCCCGCGCCAGGACGAGGACGCCCTGTGGTCCGAGTACGTGCGCAAGCGCGAGCATTTGGAGCGGCTCGGCATCACCGTCGTACACATCACCCCGAAGAAGCTCAGGGATTCCCTGGAGCAGCAGGCCACCGTGGTGCGCACCGCGCTGATGGCGTCGATCGACCGTGATCCGGCCGCGTATGTGGTCGTGCTGCCCAGGTAGCGGGAGGGCGAAGCACCGGGGGGGCGGAACCCGGTGGCGGGGTCCCGCGCTCCCCCGTACTCCGTACTCGCCACTCACCTCTTCGCGCAGAACTCCGCCTCGATCACCGCCGGTGCGTCGCCGCCGGGGCCGTTGAAGTTGAGGGCCATCGCGCGGCGGCCGTCCGCCGTGGCGCCCGCCGCGGACTGGGAGCCGTGGATGTCGCCGCCGTGGCCCCACAGGACCGTGCCGCAGCCGGTCCTGAAGGGTTCGAGGCCGAGTCCGTACCGCTGGCCGGGCCTGTCCTCGCCCTTGGGCACGGTCGTCTTCATCTCGGCGAGCTGCTTCCGGGGCAGGAGGCGGCCGCGCAGCAGGGCCGTGTAGAAGCGGTTGAGGTCGGCCGAGTCGGAGATCATCTCGCCGGCCGCGCCGCCGACGGACGGGTTGAGCTCGGTCACGTCGTGGAGCCGTGCCCCGGGTGCGTCGGTGAGTCTGGTGTAGGCCCGGGAGCTCGGGCGGGGCATGGCCGGGTCGGTGCCCGGCACGGTGGTGGCGCGCAGGGCGAGCGGTTCGATGATGCGCTTCTGGACCGCCCGCGCGTAGGGCGCTCCGGTGACCTTCTCGATGATCATGCCGGCGACGACGTAGTTGGTGTTGGAGTACTTCCACGCGGTGCCCGGCGGGAAGTCCGGCTCGTGGCGCATGGCCAGCGCGACCAGTTGGCCGGGGGTCCAGGTGTCGTAGCGGTGGACGAGGAACTCCTCGCTGAACACCTTGCGCCGGAACTCCTCGTCCTCGGTCACGTTGGCGATTCCGCTGGTGTGGTTGAGGAGTTGCCGCACCGTGACGCGGTCCCCGTCGTGGCCGTGGCCCTCGATCACGCCCGGCAGCCACTGCCCGACCGTGTCGTCGAGCGAGAGCCGGCCCTCGGCCTCCAGCTGGAGGAGGACGGTCGCGACGAAGGTCTTGGTGATGCTGCCGACGCGGTAGCGGTCGTGGGCGCCGCGCGGGGTCTGCCGGGCCAGGTCGCCGATGCCCGCGGCGGAGCTCCAGGGGCCGTGGCCGTCCTGCACCCGGACGGTCACGCCGGGGGCGTCCTCGTTCACCGCGGCCTCCATCGCCCGCTGGGTCGCGCGGTGCCGCTCCCCGTGTCCCGCCCCTCCCGGGGCGGCGGCGAGAGCGGGGGCCGCGAACGTGCTCGCCGCCACCGCGAGAACCACCGCCGCGGCCACCCCTGTCCGTCCCCTGAGACCTGTCATGTGCTGCCCCTTCCTGCCCTTTTCCGGTCACGACTGCTGTCGGCCGTGGGGACCCGGGGGCGGGGCGGAGGGTTGAGGAGACGGTGTGGGGTGGGGCCGGAATCAGCCCTTTCGCAGGATCAGTTCGGTGTTCCGGTCGCCCGCTTCACCGGCCAACGCGGGCTTGGCGCCAGGGGCGTTGAAGGACAGTTCGCGGTAGAGCGCGGCGAGACCCGTCTGCGAGAGATCGGCGAAATCCGTGCGGTGGGGTGCCGCGGATTCGATGAGGGTGGTGAAGACGGAGACCGTGCCGTCGTGGTTGTCGGTGAGCTCCACCACCCGGGCGAGCTGGGGGAAGTCGATGTGCGAGGCGGTGGAGACCTCCCAGAAGGAGCCGCGCGGGGTGCGGTGCGCGGTGATGGCGTTCTTGTGGCTGTGGCCGTTGACCCAGGCGAGGACGGAGGGGAACCGGCCGAGCAGAGAGACGATCTCGTCGCCGCCGTGCCGGGCCTCGCCGGGGCGGGCCGGGTCGTGGCGGAGGTTGCGCATGGTCCTGCTGGTGTGGTGGCTGAGGACGACGACGTACGACGGGCCGCCGGCGCGCCGTTCGTTGGCCTTCAGTTCGCGCTCCAGCCAGCGCAGTTGGGTGGTGCCGAGCGAGCCCTCGTAGTGGCCGCCGGGGTCGGTGGTGTCGAGGCTGATGCCGAGGACGTCGTCGCTGATGCGGAAGGAGTAGTACTGCGTGGCGGCGGCGAGGTTCTCCTGGGTGTAGCCGTGGCCGACGGGGCCGTGGCCCCGGTGGGCGGGGTCGAGATGGGCCCGGAGGTACTCGGCGGGGGTGAAGGGCGCCCGTGACGCGTCGGGGGTGACGGTCCGCATGCGCCGCCTCTCGCCCTTGAGGAGCTCCTTGAACCGCTCACCCTTGGGGTCATGGCCCTTCTTGACCGCCTTCCAGAGGGCGGCTCCGCGCTGCTCGTCGAGAGACATCAACTTGCGCCCGCCGGTGGCGAATTCGGTGAAGTACGGGTCGCGGGGCGCCCAGCAGCCGCCGGGCAGCGCGTCGTGGTTGCCGACCGTGGAGTACCAGGGCAGGCCGAGCCCGGGGCTGTGGACCTCGCGGATCGCGGCGTCGAGGAAGCCGTGCAGGCGCGGGAATCCGAGCCGTTTGTCGGCGTCGCGCAGGGCGTCGTCCGGGTGCCAGTACAGGGGCAGGCCGCTGGCCTGTACGCCTTCGTAGTGGCGCGGGTCGCCGGTGTTGGGGGTGATGCGGCCGCCGCTCATCACCTTGAGGAACCAGTCCAGTTCGGCACGGGAGTTGTTGTCGGTGTTGTCGCCGGTCGTCACGACGCAGTGCAGGGGGGCGCCGGTGGCGGGTGCGCCGCGCAGGGCGTTGACCCGTTCGACGAGGGCGACGGCGCCCGCCACCGACAGGGACTCGTGCGGCCGCCAGGCGCTCGCGGTCTGGGCGCGCAGATACTCGTAGCGCAGCGGGTGTTGTACGTCGACGAGGTGCAGGTCGGTGAATTGCACGAAGGCGGCGAGCGCGGTCCGCCGCCCCTCGCGCCCGGCCCGCGCGGCCGCCAGGTCACCGCGGACGACGCGCGGCCAGGCGGGCCCGTCGCCGAGCCGCCGGTAGCCGGTGGTGCCGCGCGGGGCGGCGGCGGTGAGCAGGGTGGTGCCGTGCTTGTACGGGGCGAGGGGTGCGGCGGGCGCCTGCCGGGAGCGCGGCACGGCGGCGTGGCCCGCGGGCGCGGCGTTCCCGGAGCCCGCGCCCGGACCCAGCGCGTGGCCGAGGCCGACGGAGAGGGTGACGGCTCCGGCGGCGGCGAGGAACGCGCGGCGGTCGGGCCGGGCCGGGCGGGAAGCGGCGCGGGCCGCGGCCGTGTCGGGGGCGGCTTGGTCGGTTGCGGTGGCGACAGAGCGTATGCGCGGCATGCGCGGTCTCCCCGGGTGCGAACGCGTCGGCAGTGGTCGCGGACGGTCCTGGCCGGGGTGCGGCCGGTGGACTGCCCGCTCGTACTGGATCGTTGGCATCGGGGGTGGCCTGCGCGTGAACGAGGCCGCAACGCGCGGCGCCGATCACCGTACGTGGATCACCGGGCACCCTGCGCGGTCACGCACCCCTCTTCGGCCGGAGAGGAGGCCGTCACTCCGTGTTCACCTCGCGGGGAAGGAGAGGCGCCGGGCGGGGTCAGCCCGCCGGGTCCGCGGCGGGGACGTGCCCGTCGGCGGGACGGGTGCGCCACAGGGTCAGGCCGATGTCGACGAGGCCGACGCGGTCGAGTTCCGGCACGGCCTCCAGGGGGTGCCAGGCGGCGAGGTCCGTGGAGCCGTCGGTCTCGTTGCGCAGCGCGCCGCCGGTGATCCGCGCCTCGTAGACGATCCGCACCCCGTGGAAGTCGGCGACGGCGCCGAGCCTGCGCGGGTAGCGGCGGCGCAGGGAGTCGACGCCGAGCAGCGCGACGGGTTCGACGACGTAGCCGGTCTCCTCGTCGGCCTCCCGGATCACGGTGTCGTAGGGATCCTCGCCGTGGTCCATGCCGCCGCCGGGCAGCGTCCAGCGTCTGCTGCCGTCGCCGGCGACCCAGCGGGCCAGCAGGACATGGCCGTCGCGGACGCATACGGCGTAGGCCGCCACCCGGAGTTCTCTCTGCACGGGTTGACGCTAAGCGGTTTGCCGCGGGTCCGCTCCTCGTCGGGGCATTCGTCCGGGCATTCGCCGGGACATTCGCCGGCCCGTTCGTCGCGGCCCGTCGCCCGCTCCCTCGCCCGTGCCAGGGGTGCGACCGCTCCCGCCATGCCCCCGTATGCCTGGCTTTGCTCCCGATGACGTATGGCGGAATTGCGTCACGCCCTGATCACAGCTCGGACAACTCTCCCCAAACAGCTGTCACTTACGTAAGGGTGAGCGGTCATCCGGTCCCGAATTCCGGACCCATGCGGAATCCGGGCCCGTATCGACCCTCCTCCCGACCTTCACGTACAGGGATGCCGATGCCCAGATCCAGTTCCAGCGCGAGACGCGCGCCCCGCCTCGCGATAGCCGCCGGTCTCACCGCCGCGCTCTGCGCGACCGGGGCCGCACCCCTCGCCTTCGCCGCGGACGAGACGCCCGCCCCCGTGCCCGCGCCCAAGTCCGCGGCCGGCAAGCTCGGCCCGGCCGACGCCGAACTGCTCGCCGCCGCCGAGGCGGCCGGCGAGAAGACCGTCACGATGATGGTCGCCACCGCGCCCGGCGCCACCGAGCAGGTCGCCGACCGGCTCGACGCCGTCAAGGGCGGCTCGGTGGGCCGCACCTACGACAAGCTCGGCTACGTCCGCGCCACCGTGCCGACCGCCGAGGCGGACGCCGCGATCAAGTCGGCCGCGAAGCTGTCGTCGGTGCACGCCATCGACCTGCGCCACGAGATCGAGCTGGACGACCCGACGCCCGCCGCCGACCACGCCAAGGGCGCGAAGAGGGCCGCCCGCGGCACGTACCCGGGCCCGGATAAGAACACCCCGGCGGCCAACCCGTACAACCCGTCCGCCGAGACCGGCGCCGTCGACTTCGTGAAGAAGCACCGCAAGGCCGACGGCCGCGGCATCACCATCGGCATCCTCGACTCCGGCATCGACCTGGGTCACCCGGCGCTGAAGAAGACCACCACCGGCGAGCGCAAGATCACCGACTGGGTGACGGCGACCGACCCGATCGTGGACGCGGACGGCACCTGGCGCCGCATGACCAACCCCGTCACCGGCCCCGTCTTCACGTGGGACGGCGAGACGTGGAAGGCCCCGGCGGGCTCCTTCCAGGTCAACCGGTTCCGCGAGTCGGCCACCACCGGCGGCGACGCCAAGGGCGACCTCAACCGCGACGGCGACACCACCGACAGCTGGGGCGTCCTGTACGACGCGGCGGCCGGCACGGTCCGCGTCGACCTGAACGACAACAACGACTTCACCGACGACAAGCCGATGAAGCCGTACAAGGACGGCCACCAGGTCGCCTACTTCGGAAAGGACGACCCGGCGACCGACGTCGCCGAGCGCGTCCCCTTCGTCGTCGAGATCCGCAAGGACGTGCCGACCGACCCGTACGGCGGCGACTGGGTCGGCAAGAAGGCCGACTTCGTCAACATCGGCGTCATCGAGTCCGAGCACGGCACGCACGTCGCGGGCATCACCGCGGCCAACGGCCTGTTCGGCGGCAAGATGAACGGCGCCGCCCCCGGCGCCAAGCTGGTCTCCTCGCGCGCCTGCACCTGGTCCGGCGGCTGCACCAACGTCGCGCTCACCGAGGGCATGATCGACCTCGTCACCAAGCGCGGCGTCGACATCGTCAACATGTCGATCGGCGGCCTGCCCGCCCTCAACGACGGCAACAACGCGCGCGCCGAGCTCTACACGCGCCTCATCGACACCTACGGCGTGCAGCTGGTGATCTCCGCGGGCAACTCGGGCCCCGGCGCCAACACCATCGGCGACCCCGGCCTCGCCGACAAGGTCATCTCGGTGGGCGCCGCCATCTCCAAGGAGACCTGGGCCGCCAACTACGGCTCCACGGTGGAGAAGAAGTACGCGATGATGCCGTTCTCCTCGCGCGGCCCGCGTGAGGACGGCGGCTTCGCGCCGATCATCTCGGCGCCCGGTTCGGCGATCAACACCACCCAGACCTGGCTGCCGGGCTCCCCGGTCGCCGAGGCCGGGTACAAGCTGCCCGCCGGCTACTCGATGCTGCAGGGCACCTCGATGGCGTCCCCGCAGGCCGCCGGCGCCTCGGCGCTGCTGCTCTCGGCCGCCGAGCGCGAGCACATCAAGCTCACCCCCGCCAAGCTGCGCACCGCGCTGACCTCCACCGCGGGCCACATCCGCGGCGAGCAGGCGTACGCGCAGGGCACCGGCCTCATCGACGTCGTCGACGCCTGGAAGGCGATCGAGGCCGGCGCGAAGGCCCACACCTACACCGTGAAGGCCCCGGTCGACACCGCGCTCGAGCAGGAGCTGAAGAAGCCCGGCACCGGCATCTACGACCGTGAGGGCGGCCTGAAGACCGGCCAGAAGCGGACGTACGACGTGACGATCACCCGCACCTCGGGCCCCGACCGTCCCGTCCGTCACCACCTCGGGCTTGCCGACAACCACGAGAAGACCTTCAAGCTGCTCGGCAAGAGCGACGTGACGCTGCCGCTGAACGAGCCGGTCACCGTCAAGGTCCGGGCCGAGGCCCGCTCCGCCGGGGTGCACAGCGCGATCCTCACCGTCGACGACCCGCGCACCAAGGGGATCGACCAGCAGATCATGTCGACGGTCGTCGTCTCGGCGCCGCTCGCCAAGCCGTCGTACACCTTCTCCGCGAAGGGCTCGACGCAGCGCAACAGCACCAAGTCCTACTTCGTCACGGTCCCCAAGGGCGCCAAGTCCCTCGAGGTCTCCCTCGGCGGCCTGAAGGACAAGAGCCAGACCCGCTTCATCGCGATCCACCCGTACGGCGTCCCGGTCGACTCCACCTCGTCGATCGTCTGCTACCCGAACTACGAGAACCCGGCGAACACCTGCCGCCCGGACCTGCGCGCCTACGCGGACCCGCAGGCGGGCGTCTGGGAGATCGAGGTCGAGTCGCGCCGTACGTCGCCGATGCTCGACAACCCGTACAAGCTGAACGTCGCCGCGCTCGGGGTCGCCTTCGACCCGGCCGTGCAGACGCTTCCCGAGGCGAAGGTCGGCACGCCGGCGCCCGTCTCCTGGAAGGTGACGAACAACTTCGCGGCCGTCGACGGCAAGCTGAAGGGCGGCCCGCTCGGGTCGGCCAAGTCGGCGCGCCCCACCATCAAGCAGGGTGAGACGCAGACCACCGAGGTCGTCGTGCCCGAGGGTGCCGAGCGTCTCGACGTCGCCATCGGCTCGCCCGCGGACATCGCCGCCGACCTCGACCTGGCCGTCAAGAAGGACGGCGTCGTCGTCGGTTCGTCGGCTGAGGGCGACTCGGAGGAGTCGGTCACCCTGACGAAGCCGGCCGCCGGCACCTACACGATCGAGGTGGCGGGCTACTCGGTGCCGTCCGGCTCGACCGCGTACGACTACCGGGACGTCTTCTTCTCCGGCGCGCTCGGCAGCGTCACCGTCGACGAGTCGCAGCGGATCAAGCTCGCCAACGGCGCGTCGGCGCAGGTCGCCGCCAAGGTCGAGGCGAAGGCCCCGGCCGCCGCGGGCCGCGAGCTGTTCGGCGAGGTGTCCCTCCTGAACGCGGCCGGCACGGTCGCGGGCAGCGGCAGCGTGAAGGTCGAGAAGGTCACGCCGTAGTTCTCACCCGCTCGCACCGCATGACGGGAAAGTCCCGCCGGAAGCCGCGCCACGCGGCCTTCCGGCGGGACTTTCCCGCAATCCGGACATCCAGGCACCGGGCATCCGGGCACCCGCGCGCTCAGTCCGCGGGGCCCCCGCCCCCGTCGCACCGGATCTTCTTCGAGCCCGGCAGCGCCTTGAGGATCATCGTGCGCAGGCGCTCGCGGTCCCGGCCCGTGCTCCACGCGTCCGGCTCGGCCGAACCCCGCGGAACGGTGACCAGGACCCGGTCGCCCTCCTTCAGGCGCGGGTCCACGTCACGGTCCATGGGGAACCGCACCGTGTCCCGCCCGGACGCCGGCTTCAGATACCGGCTCACGTCGAGCGTGACGCGGTCCTGGAGCCCGCCGGGGACCGGCTCGACCGCGGTGACCGTGCCCTCCACGATCAGCCGCGAGCAGGCGACGAAGCCCTCCGGGGAGAGGTCCGCGTCGGCCGGGGCGTGGCCGCGCCGCTTCCCGCCGGCGGACATGCCCTGGCCCCCGCTCTCGTCCGCCGCCCCCTGCACCGCGTCGACGGCGAGCCAGGCGAGTCCGCCGACCATCGCCGCGGCCACGGTCGCCGCCACGGCGCCGAGGGCGACGGTGAGGCCGCGCCGGGACGCCGTACGCGAGGGGCCCGCCGGGACGGCGCGCACGCGCGGCGCGGGGGGCGCCGCCAGGGCGCTGCCGACCGCGCCGAGCCGCTCGCGCAGCAGCGCGACGTCGGCCACGGCCGCCGCGTGGGCGGCGGCGAACTCCGGGTCGCCCAGCGCCCCGTCCGGCACGGACTCGCCGGTGATCGCGAGCATCAGCGCGTCGTCGGGATCGAGGCCGAGGTCCTTCTCCTCCTCCGGCACGGTCACACCACCTCCCCTTCGTGCAGCCGCGCCCGCAGGTGCCGTACCGCCGTGTGCAGTCTGCTCTTGACCGTGCCCTCCGGGATGCCCAGCTCATCGGCGATCGCCCGGACCGGCAGGTCGGCGTAGAAGCGCAGGACCACCACCTGCCGCTGCGTGTCGGGCAGCTCGCCGAGGCCCTGCGCGACGGCCAGCGAGGTGGCCCGCGTCTCCGCGCCGTCCTCGTCGGTCGCCTCCCGCCAGAGCACCGCGAGCCGCTCGCCGAGCCGCTCCTGCCTGCGCCGGGCCCGGTGCCAGTCCATGGCCAGGTTGGAGGCGACGACGGCCGCCCACGCCGAGACGTCGCGCGGCGCCGCACGCCCGTCCGCGGCCCGCTCCAGGAGCTTCAGCCTGACCTGCTGCACCCCGTCCGGCAGATCGGCGTGCGGCACCCCGCCCAGCGCGAGCACGGCCCGCACCCGGTCCTCCTGCGCCGGACCGAGCGGGTCCGCGCCCTGCGCCCGCGACGCACGGCGCCCCTTTCCGCGCAGCAATGTGCCCCTCCCCTCCCCCGCGTTTCCCCTATGACGCGCGGGGCGCCGGAAACGTTCGGTCCGGGTCCCGCCGAATGTGGCGTCCCGCACCTCGGACAATGGATTGGACAACGCGGCACTGGAGAGACGCATCATGGAGCCACCCCGCACAGACCGGCCGAGGTCACGAGGCCGCACGCACATACGGAGGAAGTCCCTGTGAAGGTCGGAATCGTCGGAGCCACCGGTCAGGTCGGCACGGTCATGCGCAAGATCCTCGCCGAGCGGAAGTTCCCGGCCCAGGAGCTGCGCCTGTTCGCCTCGGCCCGCAGCGCCGGCACGGTGATCGACGGCGTGACCGTCGAGGACGCCTCCACGGCCGACTACACGGGCCTGGACATCGTGCTGTTCTCGGCCGGCGGGGCCACCTCCAAGGCCCTCGCCGAGAAGGTCGCCTCGCAGGGCGCCGTCGTGATCGACAACTCCTCGGCCTGGCGCCGCCACCCCGAGGTCCCCCTCGTGGTCTCCGAGGTGAACCCGCACGCGGTCAAGGACCGCCCCAAGGGCATCATCGCCAACCCGAACTGCACGACGATGGCCGCGATGCCGGTCCTGAAGCCGCTGCACGCCGAGGCGGGCCTCGAAGCGCTGGTCGTCGCCACCTACCAGGCGGTGTCGGGCTCCGGCCTGGCCGGCGTGGACGAGCTCTTCGAGCAGGTCAAGAAGGTCGGCGAGGACGCACCCAAGCTCACCCACGACGGTTCGTCGGTCGACTTCCCCCAGCCGGACAAGTACGTCGCGCCGATCGCGTACAACGTCCTGCCGATGGCGGGCTCCGTCGTCGACGACGGCCTGAACGAGACCGACGAGGAGCAGAAGCTCCGCCACGAGTCCCGCAAGATCCTGGAGATCCCGGAGCTCAAGGTCTCCGGCACCTGTGTGCGCGTCCCCGTCTTCACCGGCCACTCCCTCCAGGTCAACGCCCGCTTCGCGCGGCCGCTGAGCCCCGAGCGGGCCACCGAGATCCTGGAGAAGGCCGAGGGCGTCGTCGTCACGGAGGTGCCCACGCCGCTGGTCGCCGCGGGCAAGGACGACGCGTTCGTGGGCCGCATCCGCAAGGACGAGACAGTCGAGAATGGCCTGGCGTTCTTCATCTCCGACGACAACCTCCGCAAGGGCGCCGCGCTGAACGCCGTCCAGATCGCGGAGCTGGTCGCCGCGGAGCTCAAGGGCTGATCACCGGCTGATCACCGGCTGACCGGGGGCCGCTCGGGGTCCGGGCAGCCGCCGTACGCCGATGAGGGGCGGTCACCGTCGACCGGTGGCCGCCCCTTCCGCGTGCCCGCGGCCCGACCGCGCCGCGGCCCCGCGCACGCCACCGCCACCAGCGCGAGTCCGGCGAAGGCGCCGCCCAGCCAGAGCGCGGCACCGGCCCCGTGGCCGTCCGCGACCCGGCCGCCGGCGAAGGCGCCGAGGGCGATCGCCGTGTTGAAGACGCCCGCGAAGAGCGCGGAGGCCGCCTCGCGGGCGTGCGGGGCCGCGGCCATCACCCAGTTCTGCGCGGAGACCGACACCCCGCCGTACGCCAGGCCCCACGCCACGAGCAGTGCCACCGACGCGGCGAGCGAGCCGCCCGCGGGCACCATGAGCGGCACGACGGCGGCGAGCCCCGCGCAGATGACGAGCAGCGCCCTGCGCGGATCGCGGGCCGCGACGGCGCCGCCCGCGAAGTTGCCCGCGATCCCCGCCGTGCCGTAGGCCAGGAGCAGCACGCTGATCAGGCCCGCGCCGATGCCGGGCACCCGCTCGAGGACGGGACGTATGTAGGTGTACGCGGCGAAGTGGCCGGTGACCAGGAGGGTGACGGTGAGGAGGGCGGCCCGCAGGCGGCCGATGCGCAGCAGGGCGGGGAAGGCGCCGAACCCCATCCCCTCCCCGGCGGGCAGCGGGGGCAGGGCCGTGGCGAGCAGGGCGGCGACGGCGAGGGAGAGGGCGGCGAGGGCCGCGAACCCCCAGCGCCAGCCCGCCAGTTCGCCAAGGAGGGTACCTGCGGGCACGCCGAGGACGGACGCCACCGCGATGCCGCTGAAGATCACGGCGGTGGCCCGTCCCGCGCCGTCCTCGCGGACCAGCCGCACGCCGAGGCCGGCCGCGATGGCCCAGACGCCGCCGATGCACACGCCGACCAGGAGCCGCGCGGCGAGCAGGACGCCGAAGCCGGGGGCGAGCGCGGAGACCACGTTGGCGGCGGCGAGCAGCGCCATCAGCAGGGCGAGGACGGTGCGCCGGTCGGCGCGGCGCACCGCGACGGGCAGCAGCGGGGCGGCGAGGGCGGCGACGACGCCGGGCAGGGTGACGGCGAGTCCCGCGGTGCCGTCCGAGACGCCCAGGCCGGCGCCGATGGAGGTGAGGAGTCCGACGGGGAGCATCTCCGTGGTGACGACGGAGAAGGTGGCGGCGGCGACCACGAGGACGGCGGGGGACCGCGGCGGGCGTGGTGTCGCACCGGGTCGTGCGGGGATACGAGTGCGCTGTGACATGGCATCCACCCTGTGGGGGCGTCCGCACGGGAACAACGCCGAAGATCTCATCCTTGTATGAGCCGGATTCATCGATCGACGAGCGATCGCCGGGCGTTCGGCGCACGGGCGGGAACGCGGGGAGGAGAGACGGCGCGCCATGGGCGGACCGGGGTTCGGGCCGGGGGTCGGAGTGGGGTTCGGTGGGGGCGAGGGAGCGGGGAAGGGGCCGGGGAACGGAGTGGAGATCCGGGAGCTGGAGTGCTTCCTGGTGCTCGCCGACGAGCTGCACTTCGGGCGGACCGGCGAACGGCTGTACGTCTCGCAGAGCCGCGTCAGCCAGTTGCTCGCCGCCCTGGAGCGGCGGATCGGCGCGCGTCTGGTGGAGCGTACGAGCCGCCGGGTGGCCCTGACCACACTCGGGGAGCGATTTCTCGCCGAACTGCGGCCGTCGTACCGGGAGTTGGCGGCCGTGGTGGAGCGGGCGAAGGCGGCGACACGCGGGGTCGGTGACACGCTGCGGATCGGTTTCCAGGGCACCGCCGACGCCCGGCTGCTGGGTGCCGTCGAGACCTTCCAGGAGCGGCATCCGGCCTGCGCCACGGAGATCCTGGAGCTGCCCTTGTCCGACCCGTTCGGCGCGGTCCGCGACGGCGGCGTGGACACCGCGATCGTGCTGCTCCCCGTCGACGAGCCGGACCTGGTGCTCGGTCCCGTCTTCCGCGGCGAGCCGCAGACCGTCGCCGTGTCGGTGCGGCACCCCTTCGCGGGCCGGGCCTCGCTCACGGCGGCGGAGCTGGCCGGGACGCCGCTGATCGCGGCGGCCGGCCCGGCGCCCGGCTACTGGCGCGCGGCGCACGCCCCGTCGACCGTCCCCGCCCCGGCGGTCCGCACCCTCCAGGAAGGCCTGTCGCTGGTCGCGGCGGACCGCGGGGCGATGCTGCTGTGCCGCCCGACGGCGGAGTACCAGGGCCGCGGGGACGTGGCCTTCGTACCGGTCGATGGGGTGCCCGACTCGGTGCTCGGGATGGTGTGGCGCCGGGACGGGGAGACGGCGCGGGTACGGGAGTTCGCGCGGGCCGTGGAGCCGGCCGCGGCGGAAGGCTAGCCCGCTCTGCCCGGCCTGCGCACCTCGTAGTGGAAGCAGCCGTACTCCACGGCGCGGACGTGCACGAGGGCGACCCGCGGGTCGGCGAAGGCCTCGGCGAACGCGGCGTCGAAGCCGCGCTCCGCGTCCTCGGGGATCTCCAGCAGGCGGCCCCCGACGATGTGCCCCCGCGCGTCGTAGCGGCGCAGCGTGCGCAGCGCCCCGGCCCGCGAGAACGGGTAGCCCTCCGGCTCCCGCGCCGGCCCTTCGCAGGGGTCGGCGTGGATGAAGACGGGCCCCTGCTCGTCGTAGGCGCCGGGGGCGGCGCCGGTCTCGGCGGCCCAGCGGCGCAGCGGCGCGTACGAGACGAGGGCGACGCGATCGCCGGGGGCGACGGGCCGCAGACAGCAGCGGAGCGGGTCGCCGCCCTCGTCGTCGACGTACGGCACGCAGGGCCGTCCCGCGTCATCGATCTCCCGCAGCTGCCGCAAGGTCTCCGGGGGGATGGGCAGGGGCGTGTACGTGGTGGGCGTGTGCGCCCGGGCGTGTGTGGTCATGGTCCGAGCCTCGCGCGCGCGAGAGCCACGGGCTGGCGGTTTTCGGACGGGGAGTCGGCCCTCACCCCACCCCCCAGGACCCCCGCCCGTTCAGCTCCGCCACGTCCACGCCGGTCGTCCTGCGGTACGCCGCGTCGATCTCGGCCAGTTCGTCCGGCGTCAGGACGTCCTCGATCCGGTCGAAGCCGTCGGGGGCGCGCAGGGCGACCGTGTGGAGGATGCGGTCCGCCGGCATGTCGCGGTTGGCGAGGACGAGCGCGTTGGCCGGCTCGCGGCGCACCTCCTCATAAGCCCGAAGTCCCGCCTCCCGGTCCGGCGCGGTGTGGGCGAGGCAGCGCGCGAGGACGCGGGCGTCGAGGATCGCCTGGGAGCCGCCGTTCGACCCCACCGGGTACATCGGGTGGGCCGCGTCGCCGAGCAGGGTGACCGGGCCGCGGCCCCACCGGGCGAGCGGGTCCCGGTCCACCATCGGGTACTCCAGGATGTGCCGGGTCGCGGCGAGCATCGCCGGCACGTCGAGGTCGCCGATGCGCCAGCCCGCGAAGTGCGGCAGGACGTCGGAGAGCCGCCCGGAGCGGTTCCAGTCGGCGGGCCCCGCCACCCCGTGGTGGTGCGCCGGCGGGAACCGCACCTCCGCCGCCCAGTTGAGCAGCGCCCTGCCCCGCTCGTCGGCCCGCCGGGAGATCGGGTAGACGACGAGTTTCGCGGTGGCGTTGCTGCCCGCCACCGCGACGGTGCGCCCGCCGAGCACCGGGTGCCATTCGACGGTGCCGCGCCACATCCGTACGCCGTTCCACAGCGGCGGCCCCTCGCCCGGGTGCAGCATGGCCCGCACCGCCGAGTGCAGCCCGTCCGCCCCGACCAGGGCCCGCACCCGTACGGCGTACTCGCGGGCGCGCGCCATGTCCCGCAGGATCACCCGCAGGGCGCCACCCTCGCGCTCGGCGAGGCGCACGAAGGCGGTGCCGGTGCGGACCGCGTGGTCGCCGAGCCGGTCACGGACGGCGTCGAGAAGGAGCAGCTGGAGGGCGCCGCGGTGCAGGGAGTACTGCGGCCAGTGGTAGCCGAGGGCGAGGCCGCGCGGCTCGGCCCAGATGCGGTTGCCGTGCCGGTCGAAGTGGACCATCGCGTCGGGGGCGACGGCGGTCGCGGCTAGTTCGTCGCCGAGGCCCAGCTCGGTCAACTCCCGTACGGCGTGCGGCAGGAGGTTGATGCCGACGCCGACGGGGCGCAGCTGGTCGGTGGCGTCCACCACGCGGACGTCGATGCCGGCGGCGTGCAGGCTGAGCGCGGCGGTGAGCCCGCCGATGCCCGCGCCGGCCACCAGTACGTCGGTCATGGCCGTCGCGCGGGCGGCCGGGCGGCGGCCGGTCCCCCGGTCGTGGGTCCCTCGGTCTCCGGTCTCTCGGTCTCCGCCATCCGGCATCCCCCTGTGGTTCCTGACCGCCCCCGGGACCGTGGTCTGCGGCCGGTACGGACGGGTGCGAACGCGCGGAGCGTAACCGCACGGCAGCCTGAGGACAATGGCCCGGGCGGCCAACGGGGTGCGCATGGAAGGATGGCCGGAAACACCACAAGTCACACCCCCCGAAGATCAAGACGTCGTACCCACGAAGACACACGTCGTACCCGAGGAGATGACCGCGTGCCCGGCACCAATCTGACCCGCGAAGAGGCGCAGCAGCGGGCGAAGCTGCTCACCGTTGACTCGTACGAGGTCGAGCTCGACCTCTCCGGCGCGCAGGAGGGCGGCACCTACCGGTCCGTGACCACGGTGCGCTTCGACTGCGCGGAGGCGGGCGCCGAGACCTTCATCGACCTGGTGGCCCCCGCGGTCCACGAGGCCGTCCTGAACGGCCACGCGCTGGACGTGGCCTCGGTCTTCCGTGACTCGCGGATCGCGCTCAAGCACCTCGTCGCCGGCCGGAACGAGCTGCGGGTCGTCGCCGACTGCGAGTACACCAACACCGGTGAGGGCCTGCACCGCTTCGTCGACCCGGTCGACCAGCAGGCGTACCTCTACACGCAGTTCGAGGTGCCGGACGCCCGCCGCGTCTTCGCCTCGTTCGAACAGCCGGACCTGAAGGCGACGTTCACGTTCACGGTGAAGGCGCCGAGCGGCTGGAGCGTCATCTCGAACTCCCCGACGCCCGAGCCGAAGGACGACGTCTGGTCCTTCGAGCCGACGCCGCGCATGTCGACGTATGTCACGGCGCTGATCGTGGGCCCGTACCACTCGGTGCACTCGTCGTACGAGGGCCCGGACGGCCAGTCGGTGCCGCTCGGCATCTACTGCCGCCCCTCGCTCGCCGAGTACCTCGACTCGGACGCGATCTTCGAGGTCACCCGGCAGGGCTTCGACTGGTTCCAGGAGAAGTTCGACTACAAGTACCCCTTCGCCAAGTACGACCAGCTCTTCGTGCCGGAGTTCAACGCGGGCGCGATGGAGAACGCGGGCGCGGTGACCATCCGCGACCAGTACGTGTTCCGCTCGAAGGTGACCGACGCCGCCTACGAGGTGCGCGCCGCCACGATCCTGCACGAGCTGGCCCACATGTGGTTCGGCGACCTCGTCACCATGGAGTGGTGGAACGACCTGTGGCTGAACGAGTCGTTCGCCACCTACGCCGAGGCCGCCTGCCAGGCGTACGCGCCGGGCTCGAAGTGGCCGCACTCCTGGACGACGTTCGCCAACTCCATGAAGACGTGGGCGTACCGCCAGGACCAGCTGCCCTCCACGCACCCGATCATGGCCGACATCCGTGACCTGGACGACGTCCTGGTCAACTTCGACGGCATCACGTACGCCAAGGGCGCCTCGGTGCTCAAGCAGCTCGTCGCGTACGTCGGTGAGGACGAGTTCTTCCAGGGCGTCCAGGCGTACTTCAAGCGTCACGCGTTCGGCAACACGCGCCTGTCCGACCTCCTCGGCGCCCTGGAGGAGACCAGCGGCCGCGACCTGAAGACCTGGTCGAAGAAGTGGCTGGAGACGGCCGGCATCAACGTGCTGCGGCCGGTCGTGGACGTCGACACGCAGGGCGTCATCACGTCCTTCGCGGTCAAGCAGGAGGCCCCCGCGCTCCCCGAGGGCGCGAAGGGCGAGTCCACGCTGCGCCCGCACCGCATCGCGATCGGCCTGTACGACCTGGACGAGGCCTCCGGCAAGCTGCTGCGCACGGACCGCGTGGAACTGGACGTCGACGGTGAACTGACCGCCGTGGACGCCCTGGTGGGCAAGCGCCGCCCTGCGGTGATCCTCCTCAACGACGACGACCTCTCGTACGCGAAGGTCCGCCTGGACACCGAGTCGCTGGCCTTCGTCACGGACCACATCGGCGACTTCGACGCGTCGCTGCCGCGCGCCCTGTGCTGGGCGTCGGCGTGGGACATGACGCGTGACGCTGAGCTGCCGACGCGGGAGTACCTGAACCTCGTCCTCTCCGGCATCGGCAAGGAGTCGGACATCGGCGTCGTGCAGTCGCTGCACCGCCAGGTGAAGCTGTCGCTCGACCTGTACGCGGCGCCGGCGGGCCGCGAGGCGGCGCTGACCCGCTGGACCGAGGCGACCCTGGAGCACCTGCGGGCGGCCGAGCCCGGCAGCGACCACCAGCTGGCCTGGGCCCGCGCCTTCGCCGCGACGGCCCGCACGGACGCCGACCTCTCGCTCCTGGAGCGGCTGCTCGACGGCTCGGAGTCGGTGGAGGGTCTCGCGGTCGACACCGAGCTGCGCTGGGCGTTCGTGGCGCGGCTCGCGGCGACGGGCCGCCTCGGCGAGGCGGGCATCGCGGCGGAGCTGGAGCGGGACAGGACGGCGGCGGGCGAGCGGCACGCGGCGTCCGCGCGGGCCGCGCTGCCGACCGCGGAGGCGAAGGCCGCGGCCTGGGCGTCGGTCGTCGAGTCCGACACCCTGCCGAACGCGATCCAGGAGGCGGTGATCGACGGCTTCGTCCAGACCGACCAGCGCGAGCTCCTCGCGCCGTACGCGGAGAAGTTCTTCGCGGCGGTCAAGGACGCCTGGGACTCCCGCTCCCACGAGATGGCCCAGCAGATCGCCACGGGCCTCTACCCCTCGCTCCAGATCTCCCGGACCACGCTGGACGCCACCGACGCCTGGCTGGCGTCGGCCGAGCCGTCGGCGGCGCTGCGCCGCCTGATCACGGAGTCCCGCGCGGGCGTGGAGCGGGCGCTGCGGGCGCAGGCCGCGGACGCGTAGCCCTCGGCCGGGCGGGGGGAAGTCTTCCCGTCCCCCCGCCCGGGGGCGCCGTGGTGCGCGAGGACCCGGCCCGCCGCGTCGGTCAGCGGCGGGCCGCCCAGACCGTGCGTTCGGTGCGGACCACGAGGTCGTCGCGGCGCAGGACGCCGTGCGGGCTCCCGGTGTCGAGCAGCCGGTCGAGCGCGGCGAGGTCGCCCGGCGAGAGGGTGTCGGCGACCGTGCCGCGCAGCCGCCGCAGGCTCTCCAGGGCGTAGCGGCCCACCGCAGGGGAGCGTGAGCCGTCGATGTCGACGGTGACCGTGCGGCCGTCCTCGACGGTGAATCCGGCGGCGGTGAGCCGGGGGCCCCAGTCGGCGCCGCGGTGCGGCACGTGGTCGGCGTGGTGGCGCTCGCTCGCGGCGTGGCAGCGCTCTTCGAGCCCGGGGGCCTCCGCCGGGGCGTCAGCGGGCAGGAACCGCGGGAAGCCCGCGAGCTCGACGACGGCGAACAGCCCGCCGGGCGCCAGGGTTTCGTGGACCTGGCGCAGGGTGCGCGCGGGGTCGGCCATGTGGTGCAGCGACGCCGACGCCCAGACGAGGTCGGGCGCGCCGGCCCCCGGCCGGACCGTGCCGAACCGGGGCCACTCGGCGTCCAGGTCGGCCCGGACGGTCAGCACGCGGTCGGCCACGCCCCGCTCGGCGGCCTTCTCCCGCAGGCGGTCGAGGTGCGGCTCCGAGGCGTCGATGGCGGTGACGTACGTGTCGGGGAAGCGGTCCAGGAGGGCGAGGGTGCCCGCCCCGGTCCCGCATCCGAGGTCGACGACGTGCCGCGGACCGTCCGCGACGGGCAGCCACCGGACGATGGACGCGAGCTGGTCGGCGAGGACTTCCGCGTCCAGGTCGAGGATCTCCGCCTGGTCGTCGGCGCGCTCGTGCCGGTGGCCGTGGTCCGGATGGCCGTGGTGGTCGTGGTGCTGGGGCGGGGTGGCGTGGGTCATGCGTCCGACGGTAAGCGGACGGGGGGCCACCGCCGCGTCGCGTTCCGGAACGCGCAAGACAATGGTTCGCCGTGCTGCCGGAGACGCAAGCCGCACCCGCGGGACCTACTCCCTGGGGCCGTCCTCGGCGCGCT
The DNA here is from genome assembly GCF_055607265.1 of Streptomyces sp. NPDC037013. Classification (NCBI taxonomy): domain Bacteria; kingdom Bacillati; phylum Actinomycetota; class Actinomycetes; order Kitasatosporales; family Streptomycetaceae; genus Streptomyces; species Streptomyces sp. NPDC037013. Next base: position 637,904 of record NZ_JBVJRV010000003.1, read on the forward strand.
GGTGGCCGCGCCGGGCGTCGCGGTCGAAGATGCCGAGGAGTTCGCACGGTCCGCCCTCGGCGCCGATGGCGTGCGGCAGCATCGTGGGGAACTCCGCGGCCTGATTGGTCTCGACGCGGAAGCGGCGGTTGCCCAGGAGCAGGGTCGCGGTGCCGGAGAGGACCACGAACCACTCCCGGCCCGGGTGGGCCCGCATCCGCGCGGGGTTCTCCGGCGGTGGCTCGGTGACGCGCTGCCGCATGACGCTCACCCCGGGGTCGGCCCGGACGGACCAGCGCATCCGGGCGTGGGCCGCCTCGATGACGGGGCTGGAGACGACGTCGTCCGCGGCCGTCTCGACCAGCTGGTCGAGCGTGGTGTCCAGGGCGCGGGCGAGGGTGACCAGCTGGTCGAGGGCGAGCCTGCGCCGGCCGTTCTCGATGCGGCTGAGCGTGGACTGGCTGACCTTGGCGCGGCCGGCCAGCTCCTCCAGCGACCAGCCCTGCGCCACCCGCAGGGCGCGGATCCGTTTGCGTACCAGGCTGTCCAGATCCCTGTCTTCTTGCGTCATGAGCAACATCGTATGCCCGCGTCGCAAGGTGGGCATACGGTCGGTGCAGACCCCGCCACCGACGAGGAAGAGTGCCTCCCATGCCTCCCACCACCGCCCCCACCCAGGACGACCACACCGGCGACGGACCCGCGGGGGACGAGCTGCCGCGCGGAAGCGTCGACGCCGTCGTCATCGGCGGCGGCGCCGCGGGCCTGAACGGCGCGCTGATGCTGGCCCGCTCCCGCCGCTCGGTCGTCGTCATCGACAGCGGCACGCCGCGCAACGCGCCCGCGGAGGGCGTGCACGGCCTGCTCGGCCTGGACGGCACGCCCCCCGCCGAGCTGCTCGCACGCGGTCGCGCGGAGGTGCGCCGCTACGGCGGGCTCATCGTCTCCGGCGAGGTGACGCACACGGCTCCGGCCGATCCGTCGCCCGGCGCCGACCCGCGCTTCACCGTCACGCTGTCCGACGGCCGCACCCTGGTGGCCCGCCGCCTGCTGGTCGCCACCGGTTTGCGGGACGTACTCCCCGACGTGCCCGGGCTCGCCGGGCACTGGGGCCGCGGGGTGGTGCACTGCCCGTACTGCCACGGCTGGGAGGTGCGCGACGAGCCCATCGGTGTCCTGGCGGTGGGTCCGATCTCCGTTCACCATGCGCTGCTCTTCCGCCAACTGACGGACGACCTCGTCTACTTCACCCGCGGCACCGAGCTCGACGACGAGACCCGCGCCCGGTTCGCCGCCCGCGGCATCGACGTCATCGACACCCCCGTCGAGCGCGTCGTCCCCGACGGGGAGGACGGCATCAAGGGCGTGCTCCTGGCGGACGGCCGGCTGGTCGAGCGGAGCGTCCTCGCGGTCCTGACGACGATGCTGGCGCGGAACGACGGCCTCGATGGTCTCGGGCTGCCGATGGAGGAGCTGCCCGACGGCATGGGCAACCGGTTCGTCGCGGGCACGGCGGGCGTCACCGACGTGCCGGGCGTCTGGGTGGCCGGCAACGCCACCGACCCCACCGCCCAGGTCGGCGCCTCCGCCGCGTCCGGTGCCCTGGCGGGCGCCCAGATGAACGCGGACCTGGCCACGGCCGACACGGAGGCGGCGCTCACCGCGACCCACGCCGACGCCACACCCTGAGGACGCGCTGTCTCACCCCCCCGGGCCGCCGCTCCCAACTCCCGGTCTACCGGGTCCGGTTCGGCACCGCTTCGCGCAGGGACGCGAGGACGCGGGAGACCGCCGCGCCGGAGGCCGCGCCGCGCCGGACCGCCGCGATCACGTGGCGGCGCGGCCGGTCCGCCGCGAGCTCCCGCATCACCACCCCGTCGCGCCGCGCCGCCGCGAGGCGCGGCACCAGGGCCACTCCCATGCCCGCCTCCACCATCGCGAGGATCGCCGTCCAGCCGGACGCCGAATGCGCCTGCTCCGGCGCGAAGCCGGCGTTCTCGCACGCCGCCCGGGTGATCTCGGACCAGGGGCCGCTGCCGCCGAAGATCCACGGCTCGGCGGCGAGATCGGCGAGCCGCAGCCCCTCGGCCGACGCCAGTGGATGGTCCCCGGGCAGCGCCACGTCGAGCGGGTCGGCGAGGAGCGACTCGCGGGTGAAGCGCGTGTCCGCGTCGGCCGCCGCGGGCGCCTGGACGGCCAGGGAGAGGGCGATGTCCACCTCGCCGGCCGCGAGGAGTTCGTACGCCTGGGCCGCCTCGGTCTCCCGCACCCGTACGGAGATGCCGGGCGCCGCCTCCCGCAGCGCCCGGACGGCCGGCACGACGAGCGCGGGCACCGCCGTCGAGAAGGCGCCGACCCGCACCTCCCCCGCCTCGCCCTGCGCGTACGCGGTCAGTTCTGCGTCGGCACGCTCCAGTTGGGCGAAGACCGCCTCGGCGTGCCGGAGCACCAGATGCGCCGCGTCGGTGAGGCGGACCCGCCGCCCGTGCGCCTCCAGGAGCGGCACGCCCAGCTGTTTGGCGAGGTTGGAGAGCTGCTGGGAGACGGCCGACGGCGTCATCCGCAGGGCCTGCGCCGTCGCCGTCACGGTGCCCCGTTCGCTCAACGTGCGCAGGATCTGCAGCTTCTTGATGTCCCACTCGCTCATGAGGCCAACGTACCGACTGGTCAGGAGGAGAGAGCCCACCGGTCGTGCCCCGTCACCTGGCGCGGGTCGTGCCGAGCACGACCCCGCCCAGGATCAGACCCATGCACAGCACCTGGAGCCATCCCATCGCCTCGCCGAGGAGCGCGAAGGAGAGCAGGGCGACGCAGACCGGCTGGAGGTAGTAGACGACGCCGGCGCGGGCGGCACCGATGATCGAGATGGCCTTGTTCCAGGCGAAGAAGGCGACGGCCGATGAGACCACGCCGACGTACAGGAGCGGCGAGACCGTGCCGGCGGTGGGCTCGAAGCCGCCCTGGACCATGTAGCTGACCACGTAGACCGGGAGCAGCATGAGCGCGCCGAGCACGAACGTCGAGAAGAGGAAGGGGAGTCCGCCGATCTCCGCGGGCCTGCGCTTGAGCAGCGCGCTGTACGAGCCGAAGGAGAGCGCGCCCGCGATCACCCACAGGTCGCCGACGGCGAAGTCCATGGCGAGGGAGCCCTTGCTGACCAGGAGCAGGACTCCGGCGCAGGCGACGAGCATGCCGGTCACGCGGCGGGCGCCGAGCCGGGTGCCGCCGAGGCGTTCGTAGAGGGCCATCAGGACGGGTGACGCCGCCATGATCATGCCCATGTTGCCCGCGGTGGTCGTCATGCCGGCCTGGTTGACGAGGGTGTTGTAGACGGTGACGCCCAGCAGCGCGGCGAGCAGCAGGAACTTGAGGTGGGCGCGGAGCAGTTGGCGCTGCCGCCAGGTCTGCCGGGCCGCGAACGGCGCGACCGCGGCGATGGCGATGATCCATCGCCAGAACGCGTGCTGGACGGGGGGCACGGAGTCGTGCAGGGCCCGGGAGGTGACGAAGCTGCCCGACCAGACGACCGTGGCGAGGGCCGCGAGAGCGAGGCCGAGGCCGATGGGGCGCGCGGCCGGGTGAGCGGTCGGCGCGGTGTGAGCGGGGGTCCGGTCGAGGAGTGCCACGGGGTATCCCTTGTCTCTCTCCCCCGGGGGCGGGGGCGTCTTGTCACCCCCGTGGGGCGGGGGCGTCGCGGTGTGGGTCGCGGAACCACCGTGACACCCCGGCACCTGTCAGGTCCATCGAATCTTTCCGCTTGTTCTTTTAAGGGTAAGTGAACGATGGGGCCTCTCCTTCGCGGGCTCAGGCGAGGCCCCACTCCCCCAGCGCCGCGCCCACCGCGTCGCCGTCCGCGTCCTCCGCCGCCCACGCCACATACCCGTCGGGGCGCACCAGGACGGTCGTGCGGCGCCCGCTCGACCAGTGGGCCGGTACGGCGCGGCCCGCCGCGAACGCCTCGCCCACCGGCGCGATCAGCACGAACTCGCCCGCGCGCAGCGCCTCGTGGAGCCTGCCCTCCTTGAGCGCGACGTCGGGGGCGCGGCGCCCGACGAAGCGGTGGGCGCCCTTCGGCGCCGGGTAGGCGATGCCGACGCCGGTGACCTGGCCGACCGCCTTGGCGCGCACCGCGGGCAGGCGGTTCACGAGGGCGGCGACCGCGGCGCGCGCCGCTCGCGTCCAGGGGCGCTTGGCCATCGCGAGCCGGACGAGCCCGCCGCTGCTGTGGAGCACCGTCTTGCCCACCGGGTGCCGCTCGGCCTCGTACGTGTCCAACAGGCCTTGCGGGGCACGGCCGTTGTAGGCGGCGGCCAGTTTCCAGCTGAGGTTCGCGGCGTCCTGCAATCCGGTGTTCATGCCCTGGCCGCCGGCCGGGGAGTGGATGTGCGCGGCGTCCCCGGCGAGGAAGACGCGGCCCACCCGGTAGGCGGGGGCCTGCCGCTCGTCGCTGTGGAAGCGGGACATCCAGCGGGCGTCATGCATGCCGAAGTCCCGGCCGAGCGCCCGCCGGACGATGTCCTTGACCTCGGCGAGGTCGAGCGGCTCGCTGTCGGGGACGTCGCGGCGGCGGTCCCAGCCGATGACCCGGTGGTAGCCGTCGGCGAAGGGCGCGATGAAGGCGAAGGCGTCCCCGGAGGCGTTGACGGCGAGCAGCGTCTCCGGCGGTTCGGCGAGCCGCACGTCGGCGAGGACGAGCGAGCGGATGACGGACCGCCCGGGGAAGGGCAGGCCGACCGCCTCGCGCACCCCGCTGCGGAGCCCGTCGGCGCCGACGGCGTAGGCGGCCCGCAGGGTGTCCGGTTCGCCGCCGGGGCCGCGGAGCCGGAGCGTGACGCCGTCGTCGTCCTGGACGAGCCCGGCCACCTCGGCCTCGTACACGAAGCGCACCCCGGCCTCGACCGCGCGCCGTTCGAGGACGCGCTCGACCTCGTACTGGGGCAGGACGAGGACGTGCCGGAACCGCGAGGGCAGCTCCGTGAGGTCGAGGGCGAGCCGCTCGAAGAGACGGAGCCTGTCGAGCGGCTCGCCCTTGGCCTCCAGCTCGTCGGCGAGGCCGCGCGCATCCAGCTGCTCCAGGGTGCGGGCGTGCACGACCATGGCGCGCGAGAGGTTGCTGATGCCGCGCCCGCGCTTCTCCACGAGCGTCACGGGGATGCCGGCGGCGGCGAGGTCCCCGGCGAGCAGCAGCCCGGTGGGGCCAGCGCCGACGACCACGACGGGGTCGGACTCCTTGCCCGCGCGGTGAGTGGTCTCCGTGGTTCCGGTCGTACCGTTCATGGCCGCCTCCTGATGCCCGCACCGGATCTCGACGCCTGCTCGTCAACACCTGTTGGTCAACGCTTGTTGGCAAAGGTAGGACCGCGGCCGTGGACTGTCAACGCTTGTTGGCCTACATTTGTTGGCATGACCGAAAGAGCCCCCGCCGCGCCCCCCGCCGACACCCCCGCGGACGGGCCGGCGCCCCGCCGCTCCGACGCCACCCGCGCCGGCATCCTCGCCGCGGCCCGCGAACGGTTCGCCGCGGACGGGTACGAGCGCGCGACGATCCGCGCCATCGCAAGGGACGCCCGCATCGACCCGTCGATGGTGATGCGCTACTACGGCAACAAGGAGGGGCTCTTCGCCGCGGCCACCTCGGTCGACCTGCGCATCCCGGACTTCGCCGAGGTGCCCCGCGCGGAGGTCGGACGGGTGCTCGTGACGCACTTCCTCACCGTCTGGGAGGACGCGGAGGTGCTCACCGCCCTGCTCCGGGTGGGCATCACCAATCAGGCGGGGGCCGAGCGCATGCGGGACATCTTCGAGGAACAGCTGCTGCCGGTGGCGCGCGCGGTCTGCCCCGACCCCGCCGAGGCACCGGAGCGGGCGGCGCTCTGTGCGGCCCAGGTGCTGGGTCTGGCCCTGACGCGGTACGTGCTCCGCTTTCCACCCTCGGTCGCGCTGACGCGCGAGGAGGTCACCAAGTGGCTGGCGCCCACGCTCCAGCGGTATCTGACGGCCGAGCGGCCGTGAGCACGCCGAGGGCGCCCTCCGGCGACGTCCGTACGGGATACGGGTGTACGTCGCCGGAGGGCGCCCTCGGCGTACGGTGCGGCGCGGGCGGACGGCGTCCTCGGAGCGGGTGCCCGGGACGCGGTACCGCCGCGGCGGGTCAGCCCTGCTTCTGCTGCTTGCGGGACTTGTCGCCGATGATCACGAGGCCCGCGATCACCAGGAACAGCACGATGGGCGCGGCGACATAGAGGCCGAGCGTGTCGATGACGCTCAGGCGCGGGCCCGGGTCGTCACCGTCGTCGCGCGCCGCGAAGGCGGGGGACGACATGAGCAGCATCATCAGCGTCGTGCCGGAGGCCAGGGCGCCGGCGCGCAGTGCGTTCTTCTTGTCCACGGTGCCAACGTAGCGAACTCCTAAACGGGCTGCGCGCCCGGGGGTGCCGTACGGGGAGTCTCCACCGGTCCCGTCCCCTCGCGGAACACCGCCATGAGGGCGTGCAGGCGCGGTGACGCGGCGAGTTCCTCCAGGGTGACGGGGCGTCCGGAGGCGTCGGTAACGGGCAGGCGCCAGTTGGGGTACTGGTCCCATGTGCCGGGCAGGTTCTGCGGGCGGCGGTCGCCGACCGCGTCCGGCAGCCAGATGCCGATCATGCGGGCCGGGGTGGCCAGCAGGAAACGGTGCACGGCGCGGATCTCGTCCTCCTCGCAGCCCATGCCGCCGGGCAGCATGCCGAGCCGGGAGAGCAGCGCGAGCCACTCCCTCACGTCGGCGGCGGCCTCGGCCCGTTCCTCGGCGAGGGGGCGGGTCAACAGGCCCAGGTCGTGGCGGAGTCGGACGTGCTCGCCGGTGAGGCGGGCGGCCGTCGGGGGCAGGTCGTGCGTGGTGGCGGTGGCCACGCAGTCGGCGCGCCACGCGGCGGCGGGCAGCGGGCGGCCGGTGCCCGCGCTCCCGTCCTCCTTCGCCCAGTCCCGCTCGAACCAGAGCACCGAGGTGCCGAGCACGCCGTGCTCACGCAGGGCCTCGCGGACGCCGGGTTCGACGGTGCCGAGGTCCTCGCCGATGACGAGGGCGTCGGCGCGCCGCGCCTCCAGGGCGAGGACGGCGAGCATCGCCTCGGCGTCGTATTGGACGTACGTCCCCTCGGTGGGCTCGCGGCCCTCGGGGACCCACCACAGCCGGAACAGGCCCATGACGTGGTCGATGCGCAGGGCGCCCGCGTGCCGCAGCAGGCCGCGCAGGAGCGCGCGGTAGGGGGCGTAGCCGGACTCGGCGAGGCGGTCGGGGCGCCAGGGCGGCAGCCCCCAGTCCTGGCCGCGCGCGTTGAAGGCGTCGGGCGGGGCGCCGACCGTCATGCCCGGGGCGAAGTGCCGCCGCTGCGCCCAGGCGTCGGCGCCGCCGGGGTGCACGCCGACCGCGAGGTCGTGCACGAGGCCGATGTCCATGCCCGCCTCGCGCGCGGCACGCTGGGCGGCGGCCAGCTGGGTGTCGGTGAGCCAGGCGAGCCGGCTGTGGAAGTCGACGCGGTCCATCAGCTCGCGCCGAGCGCGGGCCGTCTCCGGCGAGGCCGGGTCGCGCAGTGCGGCGGGCCAGGAGTGCCAGTCGGGGCCGTAGGCCTCGGCGAGGGCGGACCAGGTGGCGTGGTCCTCCAGGGCGGCGCCCTGCTCGGCGAGGAAGGCGCTGTAGGCGGCGCGGCGGCCGGGGCCGAGAGGGACCTCGTGGAGCAGTTCGAGCGCCTCGCGCTTGAGCGTCCAGACAGCGTCCCGGTCGATCAACTCGCCGTCGTGCAGCACCCCTTCGCGCAGCCGCTCGGCCTGGCGGCCGAGGGCGTCGACCCGGTCGCGGGCCGCGCCGCGCAGGTGGGCGAATTCCGGGACCGCCTCGACGCGCAGGTGCACGGGGTCCGGGAAGCGGCGGGAGGAGGGGCGGTACGGCGAGGGGTCGCTGCCCGGGCCGTGCGGCGGGTTCGGGACGGCCGCGTGGAGGGGGTTGACCTGGATGAAGCCGGTGCCCAGGTCGCGGCCTGACCAGGCGGCGAGCTCGGCGAGGTCACCGAGGTCGCCCATGCCCCAGGAGTGGCGGGAGAGCAGGGAGTAGAGCTGGACCATCAGGCCGTGCGCGCGCCGCCCGGGCGTCTTGACCCGGCGGGGGGCGGTGACGAGATGGGCCCGCGCCTCGCGGCCGTCGGGGCCCCGCGCACGCAGCCGGTGCACGCCGGGCGGCAGCGGTACGGGCAACCGCGGGTCGCTCTCCTCGCCTTCCTCGCCGTCCTCTCCGGCCGGCGCCACGCGCCACTCCTCGCTCCCGCCGTCCTCCAGCTCCACCCGCACCCGGGTCCCCGGCGGCAGTCCGGCGAGCGGTGCGGAGGTGGCGGGGCGGGCCGGCCGGTCCTTCGTGGCCGAGGGGGCGTCGTCCGTCCAGGCCACCACGGTCGGCGGCAGCAGGCGTGCGGACAGCTCCGCCTCACGCGCGGCCAGGGCGGAGCCGGCCGCTTCCGGGGTGCTCGCGTCCACGTCCAGCGCGGCGAGCGCCGCGATCACCGCGGCGTCGGCGGCCCGGACGGTGCGGTCCGGGGACGGGGAGTAGGAGGTGGCCACGCCGTACGAGGCGGCCAGCCGGGAAAGGGCCATCAGACCCCCATGTAGTCCAGGCCCGATGCCATGCCGGTGGCGGTCGGCTCGCTGGTCAGCGGCGCGGCGTCGGCAAGGGGCGGCTCGCTGGTCAGCGGCGCGGCGTCGGCGAGCGGGGGCTCGCTGGTGAGGGGCGGCTCGATGCAGCCGCAGGAGCAGGAGCCGTCGAGGCCCGAGTCGGGGTGGGACACCTGCTGGGGGAAGGCGCCCGGGCCGGGGTAGGACACCTGTTCGGGGTAGGACACCTGTTTGGAGAGGGCGGAGAGGAGGAGATTGGCGGAAGCGGCCACGTGTGAGCTCCTTGTCAGGGGGCAGGTCTCGGCAGCCCTACCCAATGAACGGGGCCGCAGACGTATACGTTGCCTCAACGTGTCCTGGGTCACATCCGGTTCCCCTCGCGGGAGTTGTTTCCCCGGGTCCCGTCCGCACCCGGAAGAACAGGCTCCGATCCCGCCGCCGCCGGGAAGATCTCCATGCCGCCGAGGACCACGGAATCCCCGCCTCCGGCCGGGCCCCCTGGCCACGCGCGCACCGCCATCCAGCCCACCGTTACCCCTCCACGCCAGGGAGGCGCACAGGTTCCGTGGAGAATCACCCGGCCGCCACCCGCCCCCGTTGACACCCCCGCCGACTCAGTGGTGGGCTCACTGCCACACGTGACGCAAGGGACCGCAAGGGACCCCCGGGAACGAGGACAGGGGCGAGGGCCGTGCAACTGCGGCGCAGGAAGGGCGCGGTCGCCATCGCGGTCGCCGTGATCGCCGGCGCACTGGGCGGCGCGCCGGGCGCCCTCGCGGCCGCCCCGGGCAGCCCCGGCGGACCGACGGCCCCCGCCGCCTCCCCCGCTGCCTCCCCGGACGAGGAGGGCAGGGCCGACGACGCAGGGAGCGGTCGTACGAACGACTCCTCCGGGCTGCCCTCCGTCTGGCCGCGCCCCCAGTCGATGGAGGCCGCGGGAAGCGCCGTCACCGTGGGCGACGACGTCGTCCTCGTCACCACCACCGGCCACGACGGCGGCACCACACGCTCCGGCGATGACACCGACCCGTACGCCCTGAAATCCCTGCGCGCCCTCCTCCGCGACGCGGGCGCCCGCCGGATCACCGAGGTGCGCGACGGCGACCCCCTGCCCGCGGGCGCCGCCCTCGTCGTCCGCGCCGGAGGCACCGGCGCCGACCGGGCGCTGCGCTCGCTCGGCGCCCGCGACACCGGCGACCTGCCCGCGGGCGGCTACCGCCTGGCCGTCGGCCGCAGCGGCGGCCGGGACACCATCGCGCTCGCGGGCACCGGCGAGGACGGCCTCTTCCACGGCGTGCAGACCCTGCGCCGCCTCACCCGCGCGACGACCGGCACCCGCCTGGTCCCCGGCGTACGGATCAGGGACTGGCCGGGAACCGCCGTGCGCGGCATGACCGAGGGCTTCTACGGCACCCCCTGGACGCGCGAGCAGCGGCTGGCCCAGCTCGACTTCATGGGGCGCACCAAACAGAACCGCTACCTCTACGCCCCGGGCGACGACCTCTACCGCCAGGCCCGCTGGCGCGAGCCCTACCCGGCGGACCAGCGCGCCGGGTTCCGCGCCCTCGCGGCACGCGCGCGGGCCAACCACGTCACGCTCGCCTGGGCGGTCTCCCCCGGCCAGGCCATGTGCATGTCGTCCGACCACGACGTCAGGGACCTCGTCCGCAAGCTCGACGCCATGTGGGCGCTGGGCGTACGCGCGTTCCAGCTGCAGTTCCAGGACGTCAGCTACAGCGAGTGGCACTGCGAGCGGGACGCCGAGACGTTCGGGTCGGGGCCGAAGGCCGCCGCCAAGGCCCAGGCCCGGGTGGTCGACGCGGTCGCCGCGTGGCTCGCCGAGCACCACCCGGGCGCGCCGCCGCTCTCCCTGATGCCCACCGAGTACTTCCAGGACGGGACGACCGAGTACCGCGCGGCCCTCACGCGCGACCTCGACCACCGCGTCGAGGTGGCCTGGACGGGCGTCGGCGTGGTCCCCAGGACCATCACCGGACGCGAGCTGGCGGGCGCCCGCGCCGCGTTCGGCCCCCACCCGCTGGTCACGATGGACAACTACCCCGTCAACGACTTCGCGCAGGACCGCATCTTCCTCGGCCCCTACACCGGCCGCCAGCCCGCCGTCGCCACCGGCTCGGCCGCCCTCCTCGGCAACGCCATGGAGCAGCCCACCGCCTCCCGCATCCCCCTCTTCACCGCCGCCGACTACGCCTGGAACCCCCGCGCCTACCGCCCTCACGCCTCCTGGCTCGCCGCCATCGACGACCTCGCGGGCGGGGACGCGGGGGCGCGGGGCGCGCTGCGGGCCCTCGCCGGCAACGACGCCTCGTCCGTGCTCGGCGCCCCCGAATCGGCGTACCTGCGGCCGCTCCTGCGCGAGTTCTGGCGCGCCCGCACGACGCCAGACCGGGCGAGGACCGACCGCGCCGCGCGGGACCTGCGCGCCGCCTTCACCGTGATGCGCGGGGCACCGCGCCGCCTGGCCGGCAGCGCGCTCCACGACGAGGTGCGCCCCTGGATCGAGCAGCTCGCGCGGTACGGCGCGGCGGGCGAGACCGCGGTCGACCTGCTGACCGCGCAGACCGCGGGCGACGGCGCGGCCGCCTGGCGCGGCGCACGCGCCCTGACCGGGTTCCGCGAGGAGCTGGCGAAGGGTGGCGTCAGCGTCGGCAAGGGCGTGCTCGACCCGTTCCTGGCGCGGGCGCAGCGGGCGTACGCGGCGTGGGCGGGCACCGACACCGAGCGGGCCGTCGACCGCGGGACCGCCCGCTTCGGCCGCGACCGCGCGCTGACCGCGGTGACGATCCTGACCGACCCCGGCACCAAGGGCCACGTCGAGGCCCACGTACCCGGCAAGGGCTGGCGGCGCGTGGGCGCCCTTTCGCCGAGCGGCTTCACGGAACTCCGACCGCCCCGCGCCGGGCACGTCAAGGCCCACGCCCCCGGCACGAGCTGGCAGCACATCGGCACCCTCTCGCCGAGCGGCTTCACGGAACTCCGACCGCCCCGCGCCGGGCACGTCGAGGCCCACGTCCCCGGCAAGGGCTGGCGGCGCGTGGGCGTCCTTTCGCCGAGTGGCTTCACGGAGCTCCGGCCGCCGCGCGCCGGCCACAGGGGCGACGCCGCGCCCCTGCGGGCCGACGCGGTCCGCACCACCGCCATCGAAGGCGCCGTCCGCCACCTCGTGCCCTGGTTCGCCGACTCCCCGGCCGCCCGGCTGTCGCTGGCCCGCGCCGAGGCCGACGCGGAGATCGGCGGCGGGCCGCGCCGGGTCACCGCGAGGCTGCGGTCGCTGCGCCCCGGCGACGTCAGCGGAAAGCTCCGCGTGAAGGCACCGGCGGGCATCGAGGTGAAGGTGCCCGGCGAGTCGACGCTGCCGCGCGGCACCGAGGTCGACGTACCCGTCGAGATCACCGTCCCCAAGGGCACGCGCGCGGGCACGTACGACATCCAGATGACCTTCGGCGACGCGACCCGCACGCTGTCCGTGCGCGCCTTCCCCCGCACCGCGGGGCCCGACCTGGCGCGCGGCGCGAAGGCGTCGTCGTCGGCCGACGAGACCAAGGACTTCCCCGCACCGGCCGCCGTCGACGGCGACCCCGGAACCCGCTGGTCCTCCCCGGCCGAGGACGGCGCGTGGTGGCAGGTGGAACTCGCGCGGCCGGTCAGGCTCGGCCAGGTGGTGCTGCACTGGCAGGATGCGTACGCCGCCCGGTACCGCGTCCAGACATCGGCCGACGGCAGGACCTGGCGCACGGCGGCCACCGTGCGGGACGGCAGGGGCGGCCGCGAGACGGTCCGCATGGACGCGCGCGACACCCGCTACATCCGCGTCCAGGGGGACAGGCGGGCCACGCGCTTCGGCTACTCGCTCTGGTCGGTGGAGGCGTACGCGGTCGCGGGGCGGTAGCGACCGCGTACAGGATGGGCACGGGGCCCGTCGCGTACGGGACGGGCCCGAGCCCGCGTGCTCTTTTCCCCCCCGGACTACCGCGCGCTCTTTTCCCCTCCCGGATACGACGAAGGTTTTCCCCCGGATACGACGAAGGCCCGGATCGAGAGCTAGGCGGAAATGCCGTCGATCCGGGCCATCGCGTCGTCCGCGCCGAACGGTTGCAGGTACGGCAGCCAGCGCGGATCCCGGTGGCCGGTCCCAATGATGCGCCAGGCGAGGCCCGAGGGCGGCGCGGGCTTGTGCCGCAGCCGCCAGCCCAGCTCCATCAGATGCCGGTCGGCCTTGACGTGATTGCAGCGGCGGCAGGAAGCCACCACGTTGTCCCAGGCGTGCTGGCCGCCCCGGCTCTTCGGAATGACGTGGTCGACGCTGGTTGCGACGCCACCGCAGTACATGCACCGACCGCCGTCGCGGGCGAACAGCGCCCGCCGGGTGAGCGGGACAGGACCCCGGTAAGGGACCCGGACGAACCGCTTGAGGCGGACCACGCTGGGTGCGGGGACGGTGCGTGTTGCGCTGTGCATGAAGGCGCCGGATTCCTCGAGGCAGAGAGCCTTGTTCTCCAGGACGAGGACGAGCGCGCGGCGGAGCGGTACGACGCCGAGGGGCTCGTACGACGCGTTGAGGACCAAGACATGCGGCACGGCGGATGCCTCCTTGTACGCCGGCGGCGCGTGGCTCGCGCCGGGACGATCTGGCTGTCAGTCTCCCCTCATGCCTGGTCGTAGCGCCAGCATGTCCCCGTAACGGCCTTGAAGTGTTTTCGACCACAGCGGGCGCGAGACGGGGACGTCACTTGGTTCTTCCCCAGGTGAGCACCGTCTCTCCCTCGAACATGACAACGATCCACACACGATGCCCCGTTAGTGTGGTGGGTCTGCCCGGTCCCCCCGGTTCGTCTCCGTCGAGTCGTTTTCCTCTCCGGGCAGGTCGCGATACCTGGAGGTACCCGCAGTGTTCTTGTCCGTCCTGTCGGCAGCCGGAACGGACCCGGACGACAAGCCGACATCCAAGCCCCCCACCCTTGAGGACGCTCAGGAAGGCGCCACGAACGCGGCGAGCTGGGTCGAGCAGAACTGGTCCACGTGGCTCGGCATCGGCCTGCGCATCGTGCTCATCGTCGCGACGGCCCTCGTCCTGCGCGTGCTGGTACGGCGCGCCATAACCAAGCTGATCGACCGCATGAACCGCACGGCACAGGCCGTGGACGGCACCGCGCTCGGCGGCCTGCTGGTGAACGTGGAGCGCCGCCGCCAGCGCTCGCAGGCGATCGGTTCGGTGCTGCGCTCGGTGGCGTCGTTCCTGATCCTCGGCACGGCCGGGCTCATGATCCTCGGCACCTTCGACATCAACCTGGCGCCGCTGCTCGCCTCGGCGGGTGTGGCGGGCGTCGCGATCGGCTTCGGCGCGCGCAACCTCGTCACGGACTTCCTCTCCGGCGTCTTCATGATCCTCGAGGACCAGTACGGCGTCGGCGACTCCATCGACGCGGGGGTCGCCTCCGGCGAGGTGATCGAGGTCGGCCTGCGCGTCACCAAGCTGCGCGGCGACAACGGCGAGATCTGGTACGTCCGCAACGGCGAGGTCAAGCGCATCGGCAACCTCTCCCAGGGCTGGTCCACGGCCGGCGTCGACGTGACCGTCCGCCCGGACGAGGACCTGGAGAAGGTGAAGGCGACGCTGGCGGAGGTCGGCGAGACCATGGCCAAGGACGAGCCGTGGAACGAACGCCTCTGGGGCCCGGTGGAGGTCCTCGGCCTGGACAGCGTCCTGCTGGACTCCATGGTCGTCCGCGTCTCGGCCAAGACGATGCCGGGCAAGTCCCTGGGCGTCGAACGGGAGCTGCGCTGGCGCATCAAGCGGGCGTTCGACGAGGCGGGCATCCGCATCGTGGGCGGCCTCCCGCCCCACCCGACGGACGACCCCACCCCGGACCCATCGGCCACGGTGGCGGCCCCGTCGGCATACGCCTCGACGACGTCCCCCCAGTCACTGGCGGCATCCCCGATACCGCCTACGCCACCGAACATGTCGAAGTAGACCGAAGCAGGGGGATCCCCCCGGCGGGTGACTCCCGCCCCGGCACGGCACGTCGATACGTCGACTTTTGCCACGAGGGGGGGGGACGGCGGGCGGTTAGGTTCGGGTCATCGGCTTTCGGTGCCGGGTGCGGACCGGTCCATCGTGGGCGAAGGCCACGGTGCGGGCTTAGCCAGCTGGGCGGCCCCGCCGCTCGGGCCATCACCTTTCATCGCCGAGTGCGGCCCGGCCCACCGTGGGTGTCCGCCACCGTCAGGGCGAGGGAAGGCAGCACCTTCGGCGGGCGGGATCTTCGAAGGTCACCGGGGCCGCCCGGGTGGGGTCCTGAGTGTGGCGGTTCCGGGCCGGGAGTAAAGGGCGCCCTACGGGCGTCGGCTCCGCCGATTCCGCTCCGCTCCACCCTTGACTCCCACCCCTCCACCGCAGCTTCACCTTCGACCCGGACGGCCAGGGATGAGGCGGCGGGTCTAGCTGGTCGGGTCATCACCTTTCGATGCCGGGTGCCGACCGGCTCATCGTGTGCGGCTGCCACGGTGCGGGCTCGGCCATCAACCCGGCTTCGCTGTGCGGGTCATCACCTGTCATCGCCGGGTGCGGACCGGCTCATCGTTGGCGGCTGCCACGGTGCGGGCTCGGCCAGCCGGGCGGCTTGGCTGCTCGGGTCATCACCTTTCGTCGCCGGATGCGGTCCGGCTCATCGTGTGCGGGCGCCACGGTGCGGGCTCGGCTAGCCGGGCGGCTTGGCGTGCCGGGTCATTGGCTCTCGTGGCCGGGTGCGGATTGGTACATCGTGCGTCGCCGCCATGGTCGGGCGCGCGGGGCCTCGCGGGTCGGTGGCCATGGCCAGTGGTGCTGGTGGTGTGGGGTGACGGTGTGACTGGTGGTGCGTTCTGAGACGACCATCCCTGGCCCGCATTTCGGGCATTTGGGTCTTGCGAGGGGTGGGGTGCAGGGAAGTCTCGGTGGGAGGGCCTGATTAGTGGGGTGTGGGGGAGACTTTCCTGCGATCGGGTCCGGGAGCGGCTTGGCGGGCTTGGTCCAGTGGGCTCCCCGTGGCCTTCTGGGTGCGGTGCAGGGAAGGTCCCAGCGCCGCGAGCGTCCTGCGTCGCTGACCTGCCCCGCCACGGGCAGGCGCGCACCCGGCGATGAGACCCCAGAAGCTGAGCGCCGACCGGGGCTCGCCCACGACAGACCCGACCGCACCCGGCACCGAATGGCGCACGGCCCCGAGCGGTCGGTCGCGCGGTGAGCCGCGTCGCACTCGGCGGCGAGAGCCGATGACCCGGCACGCCAAGCCGCCCGGTCAACCGAGCCCGCACCGGGGCAGCGGCCAACAATGAGCCGGTCCGCACCCGGCGATGAAAGGTGATGACCCGAGTGGCCAGGCCGGTCCGCCGGCCGAGCCCGCACCGTGGCGCCCGCACACGATGGCCCGGACCGCGCCCGGCGACGAATGGCGATGGCCCACGCAGCGAAGCCGCCCGACTGACTGAGCACCTCACCCTGACCCCCGCCCACGATGGACCGGTCCGCACCCGGCGATGAAAGCTGGTGGCCCGAGCGCGAGGCCGCGTGGTCGGGCGAGCTTGCGTCGTCGCGCGCGATGCGGCTGACCGCTCGGGCCGTGCATCTTTCGGTGCCGGGCGCGGTCTGGTCGGTCGCGGGCGAGCCCCGGTCAGCGTTCAGCTTGTGGGGTCTCGTCGCCGGGTGCAGGGCCGGGGGCTCGGTCAGCGGGGTGCCTCGGGTCGATCGCGGCACTGGGGCGGGAAGCCTTCCGGGCATCGCACGCCGGGAGCCTTCGCGGCGCGCTGGCCCAGGTCCGCGAGGCCGCTTCCGGGACCGATCGCAGGAAAGTCTCCCCCACACCCCACCAATCAGGCCCTCCCCCTGAGACTTCCCTGCACTCCACCCCTCGCAAGACCCAAATGACCGAAATGGGGGGGGCGGGGATGGCGCCTCAGGACGCACCACCCGTCACACCCTCACCCCACACCACCCCAGCCACCCGACCGACCACCGCAGCGACCCGCGAGGCCCAGCCCGCCCGACCATGGCGGCGACGCACGATGGACCGGTCCGCACCCGGCGGCGAGAGCCGATGACCCGGCACGCCAGGCCTCCCCGCTGGCTGAGCCCGCACCGTGGCAACCGCACACGATGAGCCGGACCGCACCCGGCGATGAAAGGTGATGATCCGAGCAGCCAAGCCGCCTAGCTGGCCGCGCTCGCACCGTGGCATCCGCCCACGATGGGCCGGTCCGCACCCGGCAGCGAAAGGTGATGACCCCACTCAGCCAAGCCCGCCGCCTCATTCCTGGCCGTCCGGGTCGAAGATCAAGCTGCGGTGGAGGGGCGGGAGTCAAGGGTGGAGCGGAGCGGAATCGGCGGAGCCGACGCGAAGCGCCCTTTACTCCCGGCCCGGAACCGCCACACTCACGCAAAACCCGGGCGGCCCCGGTGACCATCGAAGACCCCGGCCCGCCGAAGTCGCTGGCTTCCCCTCGCGCTGACCGTGGCGGCCACCCACGATGGGCCGGGTCGCACCCGGCGACGAGAGGTGATGGCCCGGGCGGCGTGGTCGGATGGCTGGCCGAGCTCCGACCATGCCGCCCGCCCACGATGGACCGGTCCGCGCCCGGCGACGAAAGCCGATGGCCCGAGCGGCCTCCCGGTTGGCCGAGCCCGCACCGTGGCAGCCGCACACGATGAGCCGTTCCGCACCCGGCGACGAAAGCTGATGGCCCGAGCAGCCAAGCCGCCTGGCTGGCCGAGCTCGCACCGTGGCCCTCGCCCACGATGGGCCTGTCCGCACCCGGCCACGAAAGCCGATGACCCCACCAGCCAAGCCCGCCGCCTCATCCCTGGCCGTCCGGGCCGAAGATCAAGCTGCGGTGGAGGGGCGGGAGTCAAGGGTGGAGCGCAGCGGAATCGGCGGAGCCGACGCCCGTAGGGCGCCCTTTACTTCCGGGCCGGAGCCGCCACACTCTCGCCCCCCGCCCGGGCGGCCCCGGTCACCCTCGAAGATCCCGGCCCGCCGAAGTCCCCGCCCTCCCCCGCCTCGACCCGGGCGGCCACCCACGATGGACCGGTCCGCACCCAGCAACGAAAACCCCACCCCACCCCCAGGTAACGACTTGGTTGCCGGACCGGTGTCTTCTCTTGACTGGCTCTTCGCGCCAGCCGTACCGTCCTCACGAATTGGAAAGTTTCCTAACAGTTAGCCGCCCACGGAAGACCCACGGAAGAGCAGGTGTCGTCATGGCAGCAGCGGGCAGCACCCCGGGGACTCCGGGTACCCCCGGCACGCCGAGTGTCCTGCGGGCCATGAACGACCGGGCCGTGCTCGATCTGCTCGTCGCGCACGGGCCCCTCACCCGTACCCGTATCGGCGAGCTGACCGGGCTGTCGAAGCCCACCACCTCGCAGCTCCTCGGGCGGCTCGAAGCGGCCGGGCTCGTCCACACCACCGGCAGCCTCAGCGGGCGCCCCGGTCCCAACGCCCTGCTGTACGAGATCGATCCCGGCGCCGGGCACGTCGCCGCGCTGTCCGCCGACCCGACCGGGATCACCGCCCTCGTCGCCGACATCACCGGCACCGTTCTCGGCCGCCGGCGCGTCGAGGCCGAAGCCGTCGCCGAGGACGTGCGGCACCGCACCGCCCAGCTCGTCGCGGAGGCCGTCGACGGGGCGCTGCGCCAGGCCGGGCTCGGCCACGACGATCTGCGCGCCGCCGTGATCGGCACCCCGGGCGCCATCGACCCGCACACCGGTGAGCTGCGGTACGCCCCGCACCTGCCGGGCTGGCACTCCCGCACGTTGCGCGACGATCTCGCCGCCGTCCTCGGCACCCCCGTCGACATCGAGAACGACGTGAACCTCGCCGCCGTCGCCGAGCAGTACGAGGGCGCCGCCCAGGACCACGACAACTACGTGCTGACCTGGCTCGACGAAGGCGTGGGCGCGGCCATCGTGCTCGGCGGGAACCTGCTGCGCGGCGCGACCGGCGGCGCGGGCGAGATCGGCTACATGCCCCTGCCTGGCGCCCCCCTCGCGCGCGGCGGCTCGTGGGAGGGCGGCGGCTTCGAGAGCCTCGTCTCCGCGTACGTCGTACGTGAACTCACCGGCGGCGGCGCGACGTTGGCCGAGGTCATGGCCGACGACACCGCCCTCGACGAAGTCGCGCGGCGCATCGCCACCGGCATCGCCGCGGTCGTCGCCGTCGTCGACCCCGAACTCGTCGTGCTGTCGGGCTCGGTGGCCCAGGCCGGCGGCGACAAGCTGCGGGCCCGCGTCGAGGAGGAGCTCACCGGGCTGGCGCTCCCCCGCCCGCAGATCCGCATCAGCGAACTCTCCGGCGACCCGATCCTCACCGGGGCACTCCGCTCGGCCCTCACCCAGGCCCGCGACCAGGTCTTCGACACGGCCTGAGCCGAGCCGCCCCGCCCAGGTATCCCCCACCCCTGCACTCCCCTCCCCTCCCTCCCTCCCCGAAAAGGACCCCGCCATGCCGCGATGGCGCATGCCCACCTGCGCGTCAGCGGCGCTCGCCGCAGCCGGTCTGTTGCTCTCCGGCTGCGCCAATCCGAGCGTCGGCAGCGCGAACGACGACCCGACCAAGCCGGTCACCCTGAAGTTCTGGCACGGCTGGTCGACGCCCGGCGAGGTGAAGGCCGTCGACGAGAGCATCGAACGGTTCGAGAAGCTGCACCCGAACATCGACGTGCAGGCCACCGGGAACGTCTCCGACGAGACCGTCAACCAGGCCCTGCGCGCGGGCGGCGACAAGGCGCCGGACGTGGTCTCGTCGTTCACCACCAACAACGTGGGCCAGTACTGCGACTCGGGGATGTGGGCGGACCTCGACCCGTTCATGGAGAAGAACGGGCTCGACAAGCGGAAGACCTTCCCCAAGACGCTGCTCGACTACACCAGTTACCGGGGCAACCAGTGCGCGCTGCCGCTTCTCGCGGATGCCTACGGCATGTACTACAACAAGGACGCCTTCGAGGAGGCGGGCATCACGCGTCCGCCGCACACGATGTCCGAGTTGGCGAAGGCCGCCAAGAAGCTGACCGTGCGCAAGGGCGAGCACTCCTACAAGCGGGTCGGGTTCCTGCCCAACTTCCGCTTCTACCAGAACAGTCCGGACCGGCTCTTCGCGCAGTGGGGGCCGCGGTACTTCGACGCCAAGGGGAACGCGCGGCTGGCCGACGAGCCGTCGACGTACAAGTTCTTCAAGACGGCCAAGCAACTCGCCGACGCGCAGGGCGGCTTCGGTGATCTGGAGCGGTTCCGGCTGACCTTCGGGGACGAGATGTCCAGCCAGAACGCCTTCCTGACCGGCAAGGTCGCGATGCATCTGGACGGCGAGTGGCGCGGCCTGATGCTGAACGAGGCCAAGGCGGACTTCGACTGGGGCGTGGCCCCGCTGCCGGTGCCGGACGACCAGGCCGACACGTACGGGCGCGGTTTCATCACCGGCACCGTCGCCGGCATCGCGCACAGCAGCAAGCACCAGAACGCCGCATGGGAGCTGGTGCGGTTCCTGACGGCGGACACCGGGCAGGTGGTGAGGTTCGCGAACGCGATCCACAACGTGCCCTCCACCTTCGCGGCGCTCAAGTCGCCCGATCTGGACTCCGATCCGACCTTCCGGGCCTTCTTCGACATCCTGGCGAACAAGCACAGCAAGGCCCTGCCGCCCTCCGTCAACGGCGGCGCCTATGTCGTCTCGCTGCAGGACTTCGCGTACTCCGTGGAGGCCGGGCGCGTCTCCGATCTGCGCGAGGGCCTGAAGAAGCTCGACGACCAGATCGACGCCGACACCCTCCAGTCGAAGAGCTGAGGACCCCTGAGCCATGGCACGAGCACTGCACCTCTCCCCTCCCGCGCGCCGCAGGCTGCGCACGCTGGGCTTCCTCTCCCCCTGGCTGGTCGGCTTCAGCGTCTTCTTCGCGTATCCGCTGATCGCGACGGTCTACTTCTCGTTCATGCACTACAACCAGATCAAGGAGCCCACCTTCGTGGGCCTCAGGAACTGGAAGTACGTGTTCGAGCAGATGCCCCTGTTCGGTCCGGCCCTGTGGAACACGCTGTGGCTGGTCGTGATCATGGTGGCCCTGCGGGTGGTCTTCGGGCTCTCGCTCGGACTGCTGATCACGAAGATCAAGACGGGGGTCGGCTTCTTCCGCACCGCCTTCTACATCCCGTATCTCGCCCCGCCGGTGGCCGCCACCGTCGCCTTCGTCTTCCTGCTCAACCCGGGGACGGGTCCGGTCAACGAGATCCTCGACGCGGTCGGGATATCCGGGCCCAACTGGTTCAACGACCCGGACACCGCCAAGCCCTCCCTGGTGCTGCTCTCCCTGTGGGGCATCGGCGACCTGATGGTGATCTTCATGGCCGCGCTGCTCGACGTACCGAAGGAGCAGTACGAGGCGGCCGATCTCGACGGCGCGGGCGCCTTCGCCAAGTTCCGGTACGTGACCTGGCCGGCCATCACGCCGATCGTGATGTTCGCGGTGGTCACCGGTGTCGTCCAGACCATGCAGTACTACACGCAGGCCCTGGTCGCAGGAAAGGTCGCCTCCGGGGTCAACATCGGACCCGGTTCGGTGATCCAGCCCGGCTATCCGGACCACTCGACCCTCACGGTCCCCCAGCTCGTCTACCAGATGGGCTTCCAGAACTTCAACACCGGTGCGGCGTGCGTTCTCTCGCTCGTGCTCTTCGCCATCGCCATGGCCGTGACCATGCTCCTGATGCGCAAGCGTTCCGGGCTGCTCGCGGCGGAGGACTGAGGACTTTCGATGACTTCCACGACTCTCAGCGCGCCCACACCGGCGTCGGCGTCCGAACGGACCGCACCGAACCGGGGCCCCGCCGCGGCCCGCGCCCGCCGCAAGCGCATCCTGCACTGGATCGCCGTGCACAGCGTGGCGATCGCCGTCGCGCTCCTGTTCATCCTGCCGTTCGTCTTCGTCTTCCTGACGTCGGTGATGAGCGACGCGCAGGCGATGAGCGGCGACCTGTGGCCCGACTCGTGGCACTGGTCCAACTACAAGGCCGTGTTCGAGACGCCGGGGTTCCTCGACTGGTGGCGCAACTCGCTCATGTACGCGGGGCTCGGCACCCTCTTCACGGTCTGCTCGGCGATCCCCGTGGCGTACGCGCTGGCCAAGTTCCGCTTCCGCGGCCGGCGTACCGCGATGCTGCTCGTCATCTCGACGATGATGCTGCCGCCGCAGGTCATCGTGATCCCCATGTACCTGGTGTGGGCCCAGCAGTTCCACCTGTCGGGCACGCTGTGGCCGCTGATCATCCCGATGGCGTTCGGTGACGCGTACTCGATCTTCCTGCTGCGGCAGTTCCTCCTGACCATCCCCAAGGAGTACATCGAGTCGGCGAAGGTCGACGGCTGCGGGGAGTTCCGCACACTGGTCAGAATCGTGGTGCCGATGGCGAAGCCGGGCATCGCCGCCATCGCGCTCTTCCAGTTCTTCTACTGCTGGAACGACTACTTCGGGCCGCAGATCTACGCCGCCCAGAACCCCGGCGCCTGGACGCTCAGTTACGGCCTCGAGTCGTTCAAGAGCGCCCACAGCGTCAACTGGAACATGACCATGGCCGCGACGCTGCTCGTCATGGCGCCCGTCATCGTCATCTTCTTCTTCGCACAGAAGGCCTTCGTCGAAGGCGTCACCCTCACCGGAGTAAAGGGCTGAGAAACGGTATGAAGCTCGCAGTGGTCGGCGGAGGGTCGACCTACACACCCGAACTCATCGACGGATTCGCGCGGTTGAGGGACACCCTGCCGATCGAGGAGCTCGTCCTCGTCGACCCCGCCGCCGACCGGCTCGAACTCGTCGGGGGCCTCGCGCGGCGCATCTTCGCCAAGCAGGGCCACCCGGGCGTCATCCGCACCACCTCCGACGTGGACGCCGGGGTCGCGGACGCCGACGCCGTCCTGCTCCAGCTGCGCGTCGGCGGCCAGGCGGCCCGTCAGCAGGACGAGACCTGGCCCCTGGAGTGCGGCTGCGTCGGTCAGGAGACCACCGGCGCGGGCGGCCTCGCGAAGGCGCTGCGCACCGTGCCCGTCGTCCTCGACATCGCCGAACGGGTCCGGCGCACCAACCCGAACGCCTGGATCATCGACTTCACCAACCCGGTCGGCATCGTCACCCGCGCGCTGCTCCAGGCCGGCCACAAGGCCGTCGGCCTGTGCAACGTGGCGATCGGCTTCCAGCGCAAGTTCGCCGCGCTGCTCGACGTCACGCCGGGCGAGGTCCACCTCGATCACGTGGGCCTGAACCACCTCACCTGGGAGACGGGTGTACGACTCGGCGGGCCCGGCGGCGAGGACGTCCTGCCGCGGCTCATCGCCGAGCACGGGGACGCGGTCGCCGCGGACCTGCGCATGCCGCGCGAGATCGTCGACCGGCTCGGCGTCGTCCCCTCGTACTACCTGCGCTACTACTACCAGCACGACGCCGTGGTCGAGGAGCTCGGCACCAAGCCGTCGCGCGCCGCCGAAGTCGCGCAGATGGAGGCCGAGTTGCTGAAGATGTACGGCGACCCGGCGCTCGACGAGAAGCCGGAGCTGCTCGCCCGGCGCGGCGGCGCCTTCTACTCGGAGGCGGCCGTCGACCTCGCGGCGTCGCTGCTCGGCAACGGGGGCAGCCCGTACCAGGTGGTGAACACCGTCAACAACGGCACGCTGCCGTTCCTGCCGGACGACGCGGTCATCGAGGTGCAGGCCACGGTCGACGGCAAGGGCGCGAGGCCGCTCGCCGTGCCGGAGCTCGACCCGCTCTACGCGGGGCTCATCGCCCACGTCACCGCCTACGAGGAGCTGGCGCTGCGGGCGGCGCTGCACGGTGGCCGCGAGCGCGTGTTCAAGGCGCTGCTCGCCCACCCGCTGGTGGGCCAGTACGCGCAGGCGGAAGCCCTCACCGACCGCCTCATCGCGCACAACCGGGAGCACCTGGCGTGGGCGTAGGCACGAGCGTGCTCGCGATCGACGCGGGCAACAGCAAGACCGACGTCGCGGTGGTCGCGGCCGACGGCCAGGTGGTCGGCGCGGCCCGCGGCGGCGGGTTCCAGCCGCCGCTGGTGGGGGTCGAGGCGGCGATGGACGGGCTCGCGGAGCCGGTGGCGCGGGCGTTCGCCGAGGCCGGTGTCGCCTCCGTGGGCCATGTCTCCGCGTGTCTGGCCAACGCCGATCTGCCGGTGGAGGAGCGGGAGTTGGCGCTGGCGCTGCGGCGGCGCGCCTGGGGTCCTTCGGTGGAGGTGCGCAACGACACCTTCGCCATCCTGCGCGCCGGGCTCCTGGAGGACGCCGAGCCGCGCGGCGTCGCCGTGGTGTGCGGGGCGGGCATCAACTGCGTCGGCATGCTGCCGGACGGGCGCACCGCCCGCTTCCCCGCCATCGGCCGCATCTCGGGGGACTGGGGCGGGGGCGGCGGCCTCGCCGAGGAGGCGCTGTGGCACGCGGCGCGCGCCGAGGACGGTCGCGGGCCCGCGACGGCGCTGCGCGAGGCGCTGCCCGCGCACTTCGGTCTCGCGTCCATGTACGCGCTGATCGAGGCGCTGCACCTGGGGCATGTCGCGCCGGTGCGGCGGCACGAGCTGACGCCGGTCCTGTTCGCCACGGCGGCGGCCGGCGACGCGGTGGCGCGGTCGCTG
The DNA here is from genome assembly GCF_055607265.1 of Streptomyces sp. NPDC037013. Lineage (NCBI taxonomy): Bacteria > Bacillati > Actinomycetota > Actinomycetes > Kitasatosporales > Streptomycetaceae > Streptomyces > Streptomyces sp. NPDC037013. Next base: position 662,202 of record NZ_JBVJRV010000003.1, read on the forward strand.
GTGGACCGGATGGCCGACGAGGTGGTGGCGATGGCGACGGTGGCCCTGGAGCGCCTCTCCCTGCTGGACGAGGAGGCGCCGGTGCTGCTCGGCGGCAGCGTACTCGCCGCCCGGCACCCTCAACTCGACGACCGCGTGCGGTTCTTGCTCGCCGAGCGGGCGCCGAAGGCGGTGCCGCAGGTGGTCGTCGCGCGTCCGGTGCTCGGCGCGGCCCTGCTGGGCCTCGACCGGGTGGGTGCGCCGACGCGGGTGCACGCGCGCGTGCGGGAGCAGTACGAGAGCGGCGCGGACGTCCGCTGACGGGCACCCGCCCGCGCCGGGGGGGCGCGGGCGGGAACCGAACCCCCCTCGATCTCGTGTACAAGGGCAGGGATCCGAACAAGATCGAGTCAAGGCCTGTCCGGATGTCAGTCCCTGCGGCAATACTTGCGGCCGGGGACTTCTTCCGGCGCCGCGCGCCGGGTGGAAGCCGCCGTCCGGAGACCCGAGGGGGAGGTCGAGGTCAAGGTGACACATCCGCCGCACGGCAGCGCGTTGCCGCCCGGTCCGCCCGGCCGGGCTCCGGCCGTGCCCGGGCAGGGCCCGGGAGGGACCGCGCCGGCGATGCCCGCCGTCCCGCCGCAGGCGGCCGGCGCACCGCCCGGCCCGCCGGGGCAGGCGCCGCCGTCCGCCCCGGCCGGGCGCCGCACCGCCTGGTCCGAGGGCGTGGACCGGCTGCGCGCCGCCGCGACCACGGAGCCGGGCAGGCTCCGCATCATCGGTGCCGTCCTCGCCCTGCTCGTCGTCGCGTTCGGGGCGGTCACCACCTGGCAGATGACGGAGCGTTCGGCCGCCGCGGACGACGTGCTGCACCGCAGCCAGCCGCTGAGCGCCGACGCCGCGGCCATCTACCGCTCGCTGGCCGACGCCAACACGGCGGCGTCCAGCGGCTTCCTGGCGGGCGGCCAGGAGCCGGCCGCCGTCCGCGCCCGGTACGAGCGCGACATCGACCGCGCCTCCGAGAAGCTGGCCAAGGCCGCGTCGAACGCGGGCTCGGACTCCACGTCGGCGGCGTCCGTCGGCGAGCTGAACAAGCTCCTGCCGCAGTACACCGGCCTGATCGAGCGCGCCCGCGCCAACAACCGGCAGGGCCTGCCCCTGGGCGGCGCCTATCTGCGGTACGCGAACGACACGATGCAGACGCGGATGCTCCCGGCCGCCGAGAAGCTCTACACGTCGGAGAACGAACGGCTCGGTTCGGACTACGCCGACGCCAAGCCGTACCCCTGGTTCGCCATCGCGCTCGGCGTCCTCGCGCTGGCCGCCCTCGCCTGGGCGCAGCGCCGCAACTACCGCCGTACGAACCGCGTGTTCAACCACGGGCTGCTCGCCGCCACCGCGGCCGCCACCGTCGTGCTGCTCTGGCTGGTGGTCGGCCACACCTTCGCGCGCGCGGGCCTCAACGATTCGTACGACCACGGGGTGCGCTCGCTGAACGTCCTGAACGACGCCCGCATCAGCTCCCTGAAGGCCCGCGGCAACGAGAACCTCACCCTGGTCAGCCGGGGCGCCGAGACCACCGAGGTGGGCGGCGAGCCCGAGGACAAGTTCGACGTCGCCTACCGCACGCAGATGAAGCAGCTCGGCGACGACGACAGCGGCCTGCTCGGCGAGGCGGCGCGGCTCGCCCGCGACACCGGCGGCGCGGGCCCGGTCGCCGAGGCCGCGAAGAACGTGGGCGTGTGGAAGGACCGGCACAAGGTGGCGCGCGCCAGCGACGACTCCGGCGACTACAAGGACGCGCTGGACAAGGTCATCGGCTCCAAGGACGACGAGCCGACCGGCGAGTGCTTCGACAATGTGGACGCGGCCCTGGACCGGGCCCTGGCGTTCGAGCAGAACGAGTTCCGGCAGGCGGCACAGGACGGCAGGGGCGCCATGAGCGGCCTCGCGGTCGGCGCGGCCGTCCTCGCGGTCCTCGCCGCGGCGGGCGCCGTGCTCGGCATCGGCCGCAGGCTTTCGGAGTACCGGTGATGGGGTCAGAGGTGAGAGGGGGCGCGCGGACGATGCGGACACGACGCGGCACGGCCGGCGGGCTGCGCGGCTGGGGCGGCGCGGCCGGCGCGCTGGGCCTTGCCGGTGTCCTGACGGGCACACTCGTCCTGGCCCTGCCGCACTGGAGCGGGGGCGGCGGCACCGGCGCGGACCGGGCGGGTCCCGGCACCACGGTGGCCGTGCCCGCGCGGGCCGGCGGCGGCGAGTGCAACGACCGCAGCCTGCGCCCCTCGTCCAAGGACGGCCCGGCGATCGACAGGATCAAGAACCGCGCGGTCAAGAAGCTCATCGTCGGCGTCGACCAGAACAGCTACCGCTGGGGCTACCGCGACCCGAACAAGCCCGGCGGCAAGCTGGAGGGCTTCGACATCGACCTCGCCCGCGAGATGGCCGAGGAGATCTTCGGCGACCGCGACGCCATCGTGTTCCGCGCGATCCCCACCAACCAGCGCATCCCGGCGATCCAGAGCGGCCAGGTCGACATGGTCGTGCGCACCATGACGGTCAACTGCACCCGCCTGGACGACGTGGACTTCTCCACCGACTACTTCGAGACGGGCCAGCAGGTGCTCGCCCCGAAGAAGGACAAGGACATCACCGGCTACAACTCCTCGCTGGCGGGCAAGAAGGTCTGCTCCGCCTCCGGCTCCATCGCCGAGGAGGAGCTCAAGAAGAAGAACTACGGCGCCGACATATCCACCACGGTCCCCAACCAACTCGACTGCCTGGTACGGCTCCAGCTCGGCGAGGTGGACGCCGTGGTGACCGACAGCGCGCTCGCGGCGGGCCAGGCCGCCCAGGACCCGACGGTCGAGCTCAAGGGCGAGAAGCCGTTCACCACGGAGCACTACGGCGTGGCGATGAAGAAGGGTTCGGACGACCTGGTCCGCCGGGTCAACAAGGTCCTCGACGACTACCGGAAGAACGACGGCTGGCAGAAGTCGTACGACAAGTGGCTGAAGGAGGGCCTCGGCGAGGCCCGCCCGCCGGCCCCCGAGTACCGCGACTGACCCGGATCCGACAACCGACCTGGTACCACTGGAGAGTTACGGCCGGGGACTCACCACCGAGGACTCGCGGCGACAGAGAGCGGAGAGGTGATCGATGAGCGTCGCGGGACCCCCCGGTCCGGTGATGGACCGGGACGAGGTGGACCGTGCGCTGGCGCGCCTCGACGCCGAGCACGAGGCGATCGAGACCTCGCTCCTCGCCCTCCAGGACCACGCGGGCCGGCGCCTCCTCGAAGGCGCCCGGCTCACCGGCGTCACCGAGGAGCGCTGGACGGCCACCGAGGACCGGATCACGCTGCTCTGGGCCTACTTCGACGCCTATGCGGGTGCCCTGCGCGCCGCCCGCGAGGTGCGCGAGCGCAGACGCTGGCCCAGCCGCGACGACCTCGTGGAGCTGACGGAGCTGCTGCGCGGCGAGTCCGTGACCGTCGCGGGCGCCACCACGTCCGGCACCTCCCCGTCGATCACCGGCCCCGCCAGGCTGACCGAACGGTTCACGCTCGAAGAGCTCGTGACCCGGATGAACGAGCTGTACGCGCACTCCCTGGACATGGTCGTCGCCGCCGACGCCGTCTGGTCCGCGCTGCCCGCCCGCATCGACCTGCTCTCCGCCGAGCTGGCCCGCACCCGCCAGCTCGCCCACTCCGTGGGGGTGCGCCCCGGGGAGCATCCGGCCGGCGACGACCTGGAGCGCATCACCCGCACCCTGACCGCGCTGCGCGAACAGGTCGTCTCCGATCCGCTGGCCTTCTGGCAGCGCGCGGAAGGCAGTTCGGCGCCGGGCGGCGGCCGCCCGCACACCGAGCGGTACGACCGCGAGGCCCGCGCCCTGGAGGAGGTGCGCCGTGAGATCGAGGCGGTGCTCACCGTCCGCCAGGACGCGGAGGCCCGGCTCGGCAGGCTGCGCGACGTGCTCTCCCGCGCGGACCGCACCCTCGCCGAGGCGCGTTCCGCGCGCGGCGAGGTCCTCGCGAAGATCGCCGCCTCCGAGGTGCCCGCGGTCAGCGGCCCGCCGACCGCTCTCCAGGAGCAGCTGGCGGCCGCCGCCGAGTACCGCAGGTTCGGGCAGTGGCACCGCCTCTCGCCGCTCCTGGAGTCCCTGGAGGAGAAGGCCGAGGACGAACTGCTGCGCGCCCGCGAGTCGTTGACCGCCGTCACGGCACCGCTCGCGGTCCGCGCCGAGCTCCGCGGCCGCCTGGACGCGTACAAGGCGAAGGTCGCCCGGCTCGGCCACGCCGAGGACCCGTTCCTGATCGAGCGGTACGACGCGGCCCGCCGGATGCTGTGGAGCGCGCCCTGCGATCTGCGCGTGGCGGAGCAGGCGGTCCTGCGCTATCAGCAGGCCGCCGCCGAGGTGCTCGCGCCGAGGGTCCCGCAGCAGGGCGGGCCCACCGACCGGACGGGGGAATCGTGAGCCAGCGGCAGTGTCAGCGGCCCGGATGCGCGGGGTCGTACGAGGACGTCGGCGGCGGGGAGCTGTACTGCGACACCTGCGGTCTCGCCCCGGTGGTCGCGCCCGACGGCATGGTGGGTTCGTCGCCGACGGGCATCACGGGCGGCGGCAAGGGGTCGCGGGGCTCGGGCAGTTCCAGCGCCCGCTCCTCGTCGCGCGCCTCCTCGCGCTCGTCCCGGTCCTCCCGGTCGCAGTCCTCGCGCAGGTCGGTGTCGGGGCGGCTCTCCCGCTCCCTGTCCGGCGGGTCGGCGTCGCGTTCGGTGTCGGTGCGCAGCTCCGGCTCGGCGACCGGTTCGTCGGGCCGCGGCCGGCTGGGTGCCGGGCTGGTCACGGTGCCGGACGTGCCGCGCCCCGACCCGCGCGACGCGGTGCAGGCCAACCCCGAGGTGCCCGAGCGGAAGCGGTTCTGTTCGCGCTCGGACTGCGGGGCGCCGGTGGGGCGGGCGCGGGGTGACCGGCCTGGCCGCACCGAGGGGTTCTGCACCAAGTGCGGCCATCCCTACTCCTTCGTGCCGAAGCTGGCCGAGGGCGACATCGTGCACGGCCAGTATCAAGTGGTGGGCTGTCTGGCGCACGGCGGCCTCGGCTGGGTCTACCTCGCCATCGACCGCGCCGTCTCGGACCGCTGGGTGGTGCTCAAGGGCCTGCTCGACACCGGTGACCAGGACGCGATGGCCGCCGCGATCTCCGAGCGCCGCTTCCTCGCCGAGATCGAGCACGCGAACATCGTGCGGATCTACAACTTCGTGGAGCACCTCGACCAGCGCACCGGCTCCATGGACGGCTACATCGTCATGGAGTACGTGGGCGGCAAGTCCCTGAAGGAGATCGCCAACGGCCGCCGCACGCCAGAGGGCAAGCGCGACCCGCTCCCGGTCGAGCAGGCCTGCGCGTACGGCATCGAGGCCCTGGAGGCCCTCGGCCACCTGCACAGCCGCAACCTCCTGTACTGCGACTTCAAGGTCGACAACGCCATCCAGACGGAGGGCCAGCTCAAGCTCATCGACATGGGCGCGGTCCGCCGGATGGACGACGACGAGTCCGCGATCTACGGCACCGTCGGCTACCAGGCCCCCGAAGTCGCCGACGTGGGCCCCTCGGTCGCCTCCGACCTGTACACGGTGGCGCGCACCCTGGCGGTCCTCACCTTCGACTTCCAGGGCTATACGAACGTGTTCGTGGACTCCCTGCCGGACCCCGACAACATCGAGGTCTTCCGTACGTACGAGTCGTTCTACCGCCTCCTGGTCCGGGCGACGGACCCGGATCCCGCCCGGCGCTTCGCCTCCGCGCAGGAGATGGCCGAGCAGCTCACGGGCGTCCTGCGGGAGGTCGTGGCGCTGCAGACCGGGCGGCCGCGGCCCGCGCTCTCCACGCTGTTCGGGCCCGAGGTGAAGGTGCCGGACACGGAGCTGTTCGCGGAGCTGACCGGGGAGGTGTCGGCTCTGGGGGCACGGCCCGTCGAGCCGTCGGGCAACGGCAGGGCGCTGCCGGCCGGCGCACCGGGCGCCGCGGGCGGTACGGGGATCGTCCGGGAGCTGGACGCCGCCGCGACCGCCCTCGCGCTGCCCGTGCCCCTCGTGGACCCGAACGACCCGAACGCCGGCTTCCTCGCCGGCCTCATCGCCTCCGCCCCCGGCGAACTGATCACCGCGCTGCGGGCGGCGCCCGCCGACTCGCTGGAGCTGCGGCTGCGCGGCCTGCGCGCACGGCTCTCCATGGGCGAGCTGGCGCCCGCCGCGCAGGCCCTGGCCGATCTCGAGCGCCAGCATCCGGACGACTGGCGGGTGGTCTGGTACCGGGGCGTCGCGGCCCTGGCCACCGGCGACTTCGAGAACTCCGCGCTCTCCTTCGACGCGGTCTACGACGCGTTCCCCGGCGAGCCCGCGCCGAAGCTGGCGCTCGGCGTCTGTGCGGAGGTCCTCGGCCAGCTCGACAACGCCGCGGAGTACTACCGCCTGGTGTGGGCGACCGACCCGAGCTATGTGAGCGCGGCGTTCGGCCTGGCCCGCGTGCAGCTCGCCGCCGGCGACAGGGCAGGCGCCGTGCGCACCCTGGAGTCGGTGCCCGAGTCGTCCATCCACTACACCGCGGCGCGGGTGGCGGCGGTGCGGGCCCGGCTGCGCAGGCGGCTGACGTCCGGCCCGGACGGCTCGCCGGGCGCCGCCTTCCTGGACGACCTGACGGCCGCCGCGGGGCAGATCGAGGCGCTCGCCGGGTTCGGTCTGGACGCGGTGCGCAGGGAGCGCCTGTCGACCGAGGTACTGGGGACGGCGCTCGACTGGGTACTCTCCGGTAGGCACTCTGGTCACGCTTCCGCGCCGCCGGCCACCACCGGTGCGCGGACCGTACTGCTCGGCAGTGACCTGGACGAGCGTGGCCTCCGGTTCGGTCTGGAACGTTCGTACCGGACACTGGCCCGGCTCGCACAGGGTGGCGAGGAGAGGATCGAACTGGTGGAGCGGGCCAACCGTTTCCGCCCCCGGACGTGGGTGTGAGTATGTCGCAGATGCCCCAGCTGTCTGCCTGCCCCAGCTGTGAGGAGCCGCTGGAGTCGGGTGACCTGTATTGCGGTGCGTGCGGGTTCGACCTGTCGGCGGTGCCACCGCGGCCGGCCGCGTCACCCAACGGGTCCGCCTCCCCCAATGGATCCGCGGCACCGGCCGCCCCCGCCGGGGAGTCCGCGCCGTGGCCCGCCGCGCCGGACGTCGACAGCTCCGACCGGCCCGTACCGACCCACCTCCCGGCGGAACTGCCGGGCACGGACTCGGCGGGCGGCCGGCTCACCGGGAACCCCGAGGCCGCCCCGGCGGCCGCCGCGGCCGCCGACGGAATCGCCGGGGAGCCGGCCGCCGGCGCGGAGCCCGACGAGTACCCGCTGCCCGCCCCGGGCACGGCCGCACCGGCCGCCGCCGACCCGCGCGCGGAGTCCTCCGACCCCACGCCCGCGGCCGGCACCAAGCTCTGCGTGGCCTGCCGGTCGGGCCGCGTGGACCCGGACGGGTACTGCGAGAACTGCGGGCACGCCCAGCCGCGCGAGCGCGACCACATGGAGCAGGAGCTCGACGCGGTCGCCGCGGTCAGCGACCGCGGGCTGCGCCATCACCGCAACGAGGACGCCTTCGCGATCTCCGCGGCCGCTCTGCCGGACGGCTCCGCCGCCGTCGTCGCGATCGTCTGCGACGGCGTCTCCTCCGCGACCCGCCCGGACGAGGCCTCGCTCGCCGCCTCGCGCGCCGCCAACGCCGCGCTCCTGGAGTCGCTGCCGCGCGGCACCCACCCGCAGCAGGGCATGCACGACGCGATCCTCGCGGCGTCCGAGGCCGTCAACGCCCTTGCCGCCGAGCCCGCTTCGGCCCGCGAGCACAGCCCGCACCAGAACGCGCCCGCCTGCACGCTGGTCGGCGCGGTCGTCGCCGGCGGCCTGCTCGTCGTCGGCTGGGTCGGTGACAGCCGCGCCTACTGGGTCCCCGACGACCGCACCGGCCCCACCGTCCGCCTGACCGAGGACGACTCGTGGGCGGCCCAGATGGTCGCCGCGGGCCTGATGAGCGAGGCCGAGGCGTACGCCGACGAGCGCGCGCACGCCATCACGGGCTGGCTCGGCGCGGACGCGTACGAACTGGAGCCGCACACCGCTTCCTTCAAGCCGGACCGTGCGGGTGTAGTGGTGGTGTGCACGGACGGGCTGTGGAACTACGCGGAGGCCGTGGAGGAGATGGCCGACGCGGTGCCCGCCGACGCCGCGGACCGGCCGCTGCACAGCGCCCGGGTCCTGGTCGGCCACGCGCTGGACGGCGGGGGCCACGACAACGTAACAGTGGCCGTCGTCCCGTTCCCGTTCGTGCCGCAAGGGGCAGGATCGGCCTAGAGCGCACGCACACCCGCCGGTACGGCGGACGCAGGTCCGCCCGCGGGCGGCCCGGCCGACTAGGGGGACGCCGGGGTACGAAGTCCTAGGGTCTGAGGGGGAGCAGTTCCATGGCCAACTTCTCGAAGTCGAACGTGCCGCAGTTCTCGGTGGACGTCTACCAGAACGAGTACCTCCCGGAGGGCGGCCGGGAGGTCAACGCCATCGCCACCGTCACCTCGACCGGGGGCGGGACGATCGGGTCCGCGGTGCGCGCCCCACACCTGTACTCGGCGGGCCAGAGCCCGGACGCGGCCGTGGCGATCATGGTCGACTGTTCCGGTTCGATGGACTACCCGCCGACGAAGATGCGCGGCGCGCGGGACGCCACGGCCGCGGCGATCGACGCCGTGCGCGACGGCGTGCACTTCGCGGTGATCGGCGGCACCCATGTCGCCAAGGAGATCTATCCGGGCGACGGGCGGCTCGCGGTGGCGAGCGCGCGGACCCGGGACCAGGCCAAGCAGGCGCTGCGCAGGCTGAGCGCGGGCGGCGGCACGGCGATCGGCACCTGGCTGCGCCTGGCCGACCGCCTGCTGGCCTCCGCCGACGTCGGCATCCGGCACGGCATCCTGCTCACCGACGGCCGCAACGAACACGAGTCGCCGGGCGACCTCCAGGCCGCGCTCGACTCCTGCGCGGGCCGCTTCACCTGCGACGCCCGCGGTGTCGGCACGGACTGGGAGGTGAAGGAGGTCACAGGGATCGCCTCCGCGCTGCTCGGCACCGCCGACATCGTCGCCGACCCCGCCAACCTCGCCGCCGACTTCACGCAGATGATGGAGACGGCGATGGGCAAGGAGGTCGCCGACGTCAGCCTGAGGCTGTGGACGCCGGTGGGCGTGGAGATCAGGTTCGTGAAGCAAGTGGCGCCCACGGTCGAGGACTTGACCTCCCGCCGCACGGAGGCGGGGCCGCGCGCCGGGGACTACCCCACGGGGTCCTGGGGCGACGAGTCCCGCGACTACCACATCTGTGTGCACGTGCCGGGCGCCGAACTGGGCCAGGAGATGCTCGCGGCCCGGGTCTCGCTGGTCGTGCCGCAGGAGGACGGCAGCGCGCAGACGCTGTCCCAGGGGCTGGTGCGGGCGGTGTGGACGGACGACATGGCGGCCTCCACCTCGATCAATCCGCAGGTCGCGCACTACACGGGCCAGGCGGAACTGGCACAAGTCATCCAGCAGGGTCTTGACGCCCGCAAATCGGGAGATGTCGACGGCGCGACGGCGAAGCTGGGCCGCGCCGTACAGCTCGCGAGCGCCTCGGGCAATGCCGATACGGCGAAACTGCTTTCGAAGGTGGTGGACGTCGTGGATGCCGCTGCAGGTACTGTTCGATTGAAGGCGAAGGTCGCCGAGGCCGACGAGATGACACTCGAAACACGGTCGACGAAGACCGTTCGCGTGAAGAAGCAGTCGTGACCGAGCGGCCGTGACCGAGCAGTCGTGACCGAGCGGTCCTGACCGACACAGTCCTGAAGAAGCAGCGATGTACGGCCCTCGGGCCGGAGAAGGAGAGGGGGAAGCGCCGACATGCCGACCTGCCCGAACGGACACCAGTCGGGTTCCGACGACTGGTGCGAGGTCTGCGGTCACCGCATGGCCGGTGCCGTACCGCCGCCGCCTCCGCCGCCGCCCGCGGCCGGATACGGCTATCCTCCGCCGCCGCCCGGCCAGGACCCGGGCTTCCCGCAGCCCGCGCCCGGCCGCCCGCACCTGGCCGCCGTCCCGGACCCGGCCCCCGAGGCCGAGCTCTGCCCGCAGTGCCGCACGCCCCGCGAGGCGAACGCGCCGTTCTGCGAGGAGTGCCGCTGGAACTTCCTGACCAACACGGCGACCTCGTACACCCCGGCCGCGCCGAACCCGCCGCTGCCCGGCACGCAGGGCGGCCCCGGGCGCGGTCCCGGCCCCGGTCCCGGCCCCGGCCCCGGCCCCGCGCAGCAGTTCCAGCAGCAGCCGCCGCCGGGCTACGAGTACCAGGGCTCGCGCCCCTCGCAGATGAACCGCCCCGCCGAGCCGATCCCGCCGTTCGGCAACGGCGGCGGCCCGCAGGGTCCGGGGCAGCACGGCCCGGGTCAGCAGGGTCCGGGGCAGCACGGCCCGGGTCAGCCCGGTCCGCATGGTCCCGGCCCCGGTCAGGCGCCGCCCGGCGCCCCGCAGGCGTTCCAGCAGCCGGGTCCGCCCGCGCCGCCCGCGTTCCCGCAGGAGTCGGGCGCACCGCAGGGTCCGCCACCGCCTCCGCCGGGACCGTCGTTCGGCGGTGGCGGTGGCGGTGACGACTGGGTGCTCTCGCCGCCCTCCGCCCCGGCCCAGCAGGAGCCCTTCCCGCAGCCGGACTCGTTCCGGCAGCAGGAGTCCTTCCCGCAGCAGGACCACTTCCAGCAGGGACCGGGACAGCAGCAGGGTCCCGGGCAGCAGGGACAGGGCCAGCAGCAGGGACAGGGCCAGCCGCCTCAGGCACCGCAGGGTCCGGGCACGTGGACGGCGACGATCGGTCCCGACCGCGAGTACTTCATGGCGATGATGCAGCGCAGCGGCCCGGAGGCCTCGGGCCTCAACCTGCCCGCGTACTCGCCGGAGCAGCAGCGTCCGCTCGCCGGGAACCAGATCAGCATCGGCCGCCGCAGGCACTCCACGGGTGACACCCCGGACATCGACCTGTCGGTGCCGCCGGAGGACCCGGGCGTCTCGCACCAGCACGCGGTGCTCGTCCAGCAGCCGGACGGCAGCTGGGCGGTGGTCGACCAGAACTCCACCAACGGCACCACGGTCAACGGCGGCGAGGAGCCCATCCAGCCGTTCGTCCCCGTCCCGCTCCAGGACGGCGACCAGGTGCACGTGGGCGCCTGGACGACGATCACGATCCGCCGCGACTGACCCGGTTCACAGGGGCCAGACGTACGGCCCCTCCGGGTCGTCGAGCCAGGCCCACGCGTACGGACCGCTCACGGTGACCCCGAAGCGCTCGCGCACCGGCAGCCCCTCGCGCTGCCACAGCGCGAGCGCTTCGTGCGGATCGAGGCTGCCCGAGGTCAGCTCGAGAAGGAAGCGGAAGAGTTCGTTCTGCAGGGCTCCGCGCGGCAGCCCGCCCAGGTGCCGTTCGTGCGGGGCCTTCGCGTCGCCGCCCCGCAGCGGCACGAAGTAGGCGGGGGTGTGCAGGAACCGCCCCTCGGCGTGGTCCGCGTCCTGCACGGTCAGCGCGATCAGGCCGGTGGCCAGCGGCGCGAGGATGCGGGCGCCGGGCGCGCACTGGGCGAGCCAGGCCCTGGGCACCGACCCGAGGGTGCAGGTGGCGATGATCCGGTCGTAGGGGGCGCGTTCGGGGCAGCCGGCCGCGCCGTCGCCGGTGACCACGGCCGGGCGGTGGCCCGCGGCGGCCAGGTGCCGCCGCGCGGACTCGGTGATCTCCGGGTCCAGGTCGACGGTGGTGACGTGGTCGTCGCCGAGCCGGTGCGCGAGGAGCGCCGCGTTGTAGCCGGTGCCGGCCCCGATCTCCAGTACGTGATCGCCCTCCCGTACGTCCAGTTCCTGGAGCATCTTCGCCATCAGGGACGGCTGGCTGCTGGAGGAGAGCAGCTCGCCGTCGCGCACCCGGGTGGCGAGCGGGGCGTCCGCGTAGGCGCCGCGCAGCCAGCGGACGCGGTGCCGCTCGTCGGGGTCCTCGCCCCACAGCCGCTCGTATCCCCCGGCCACGCCCACGTAGTAGTACGGCACGAAGAGGTGGCGCGGCACGGCTTCGAACGACGCCCGCCAGGCGGGGTCGTCCCGCCAGACCCCGCTCGCCTCGATCTCGCGCAGGAGGGCGGCCCGGGCCTCGGAGACGAGGTCAGGATCGGGTTCCATGACTCCACTGTGCTGCGCCGCCGCCCGCGATGCGAGCGGCGGGACCGGGGGGCCGGGCCCGGGGTGGTGCCGGTGATCCGGGCGATGGTCCTAAGCCTTCCGTACTCGGCCGCCCCGTCTGAGACCATGGAACGCGTGAAAGAGATCCCGCACGGCACGCTTCAGGAGCAGACCTACTACGAGCAGGTCGGCGGCGAGGAGACCTTCCGGCGCCTGGTGCACCTCTTCTACCAGGGGGTCGCGGAGGACCCGCTGCTGCGGCCGATGTACCCGGAGGAGGACCTGGGCCCCGCCGAGGAGCGCCTCGCGCTCTTCCTCATGCAGTACTGGGGCGGCCCCCGTACGTACAGCGACAACCGCGGCCACCCCCGGCTCCGCATGCGGCACGCGCCGTTCACCGTCGACCGGGCCGCGCACGACGCCTGGCTGAAGCACATGCGGGCGGCCGTCGACCAGCTCGGTCTCTCCGAGGAGCACGAGCGGACGCTGTGGAACTACCTGACGTACGCGGCGGCGTCCATGGTCAACTCCGAGGGCTGACACCCGCTCGCCCGCCCGGCCCACCCCGGTTGTCAGGATCCTGTTTGCCCGTGCGGCTCGTGCTCTCGCCCCTTCCGTAAGTGCCTGCCCTCTGAAAGCATCCACAGTGACCGCTGGGGGGCGGCACACAGGCACGGGCACCCGCGCTTCGCGTGAACGCGAGCGCGGGCGCGGGCAGGGCACGGGGGGTCGGCGGCGTTGACGGGGTTCGTTCTTCTGCGCGTGCGCGCCCACCGGCTGCTGCTCGCCGCCGCCCTCCTCGCCGTCCTGCTGACCACGGCGGTCCTCGCCACGCTCACCGCGTTCTCCGGGGCGATCGGTGACGCGGCGCTGCGACACACCCTGCGCACCGGCTCCGCGGCGCCCGCGGCGCTCGTCGTCCGCAGCCAGGTCGCGCCGGGCGCGGCCGGTGCGGCGGACCGCGCGGTGCGTGAGGGGGCACGGCGCACCTTCGACGGCCTGCCGGTACGGCTGCTCTCCCTGACCCGTTCGGGCACGTACGCCCTGCCCGGCGGGCGCTCCGCCGGCCGGCCCGACCTGACCCGTTTCGCGGCCATCGACCGGTCCAGGATCCGCCTCACCAAGGGCAGTTGGCCGGGTCCGGGCAGTGGCGCGGCACAGCGGTCCGGCCGCGGTACCGCCCCTATCGAGGTGGCGCTGCCCGAGGCCGCCGCCGCCCGGCTCCGCCTCGGTCCCGGCTCCGCCCCCGTCACCCTCACCGACCGCCTTTCGGGCCCGGACGTCACGGTCCGGGTCACCGGTCTCTACCGCCCGGCCGACCCCGCCGACCCGTACTGGCGCCTCGACGAGCTGGGCGGGCGCGGCATGCGGCAGGGCGTGTTCATGGTCTACGGGCCGCTGCTCGTCGACCGGGCGGTGCTCACCGGCTCGCGCGTCTCGGCGGACGGGACGCAGTGGCTGGCCACCGCCGACTTCGGGACCGTCACCACGGACCGCGTCGACGCGCTGCGCTCGGCGGCGGCCAAGGGCCCGGACGCATTGGTGAAGAGTCCCGCCCTGCGCGGCAGTCCGAGCGCGGCGACCGCGCTGCCCGAGGTCCTCGACCGGGCCGCGCGTGCGCTGCTCGTCGCCCGTTCCACGCTGCTCATCGTCGCCCTGCAGCTGATCATGCTCGCCGGGTACGCGCTGCTCCTGGTCGCCCGGCTGCTGGCCGCCGAGCGCGGCGGCGAGACCGCGCTGCTCATGGCGCGCGGCGGCGCGCGCGGCCGCATCGCCTGGCTCGCGGCCGTGGAGGCGCTGCTGCTCGCGCTGCCCGCCGTCGTCCTCGCGCCGCTCCTCGCGGGCCCGCTGACCGGACTCATCGCCGGGCACGGCGCCCTGGCCCGCACCGGTCTGCGGCTGGAGGCCGGTGCGGGCGCCGCCGTGTGGTCGGCCGCCGCGGTCACCGCGCTCGGCTGCGCGCTCGCGGTGGTGGCGCCCGCGCTCTCGGCCACGGCGGGCGCACGCCGTCCGGTGCGGGCCGCGGCGCTGCCCGCGCCGCTGCGGGCGGGCGCGGACGTGGGGCTGCTGGTGATCGCCGCGGTCGCGTACTGGCAGCTGGACAGCCGTACGTCGGGTTCAGGCGCGCTCAGCGACGACCGCTCGGGGCGGCTCGGCATCGACCCGCTCCTGGTGGCCGCCCCGGCCCTCGCGCTCCTCGCGGGCACCGTGGTGACGCTGCGGCTGCTGCCGCCCGCGGCCCGGTTCGCCGAGCGGTGGGCGGCCAGGGGGCGGGGGCTGCCGGGGGCGCTCGCGGGCTGGCAGCTCAGCAGGCGGCCGTTGCGCGGCGCGGGCCCGGTGCTGCTGCTCGTACTCGCCGTGGCGATGGGCATGCTGGCGATCGGGCAGGGCGCGTCCTGGGACCGTTCGCAGGAGGATCAGGCGGACTTCCGCGCGGGTACGCAGATCCGGGTGCTCGGCAGCCGGGTGCCGCCGGGCGAGCAGGGCAGGGTCTTCCGGGCACTGCCCGGCGTACGGGCGGCCGCGCCCGCCGCCCGCCTCACCATGGACCTGTCGGACGACCGGCAGGCCTCGGTCCTGGCGCTGGACACGGCGCACGCCGCGTCCGGGATGCTGACCCGTGCGGACGGCGCGGACCGGGAGGCGGTGGCGGCGGCCCTCGCGCCGGGCCGGGCGGCGCGGGAACCGGGTGCGCCGTTGCCGGCCGTGGTGACGGAGGCGTTCCTGCGGGCGGGCGGCGCGAAGGTCGGCGCGCGCGTGGACGTGCCGACCGGCGGCGGGACGCTGCGGGTGCGGATCGCGAAGGCGGTACGGGAACTTCCGGCGGCGGCCTCACCGGACGGCGCGGCAAGCTCCGGCGCGGCGGGCTCCTCGGTCGGCGGGGGTGCCGCGGTGGGCGGTGGCCCGGACGGCGGCGGTGCCGTGCTGCTCGACCTGCCGAGCGTCAACGCGCGCCTCACGCAGGCCGGCAAGACCCCGCTGGCCGCCACGGAGTGGTGGCTCAGCACGCGCGCGGGCGGCGCGGAGCGGGCTGCCGCCGCACTGCGCGCCCGCCCCGACACCGACCCCGAACAGGTCCTCGTACGCGACGAGATCGCCCGCGAGCTGCGCGACGACCCGCTCGGCGCGGGCCCGCAGTCCGCGCTGCTCGCGGTCGCGGCGGCCGCCGCCGCGCTGGCCGCCGTCGGCTTCGCGGTGAGCGCCGCGGCGTCCCTGCGCGAACGGGCCGCGGAGTTCGGGGTGTTGCGCGCGCTCGGCGCCCCGCGCCGCCGCCTCGCCCTGCTGATCGCGGCCGAACAGGGCTTCCTCCTCGGCGTCGCGCTCCTCGTCGGCCTGGGGCTCGGGGCCGTCCTCACCCGGGCCGTGGTCCCGCTGATCGTGCTCACCGGCGAGGCGACCCAGCCGCTCCCCCCGGTCCTCGTCGAGCTGCCCGCCGCACGGGTCGCCACGCTGCTCGCCGCCGTGGCCGCCGTCCCGCTCCTGATCATCGCGGCGCTCTCGCTGCGCCGCGGCGACCCCGCGGTCTCCCTGCGCCACGAAGGGGACAACTGACATGCCGCCCCGCGTCGTCACCCCCTGGGTACGGACCCGGCTGCGCGCCGCCCCGGCCTTCGCGACGGCCCTCGCGCTCCTCGTGGCGGTGACCGCGTTCCTCGCCGCCCTCTTCCCGCGCGCGGTGGAGACGTACGAGAGCGAGGGGGTGCGCGCCGCCATCACGGAGGCGGGTACCGAGCGCAGCGGCATCGAACTGACGGCGCCCGCGCCGGGGTGGGAGAAGAACCGGCGCGAACGCGAGGACGCGCTGCGCCCCGCCGCACTGCGGGAGCGGTTCGACAGGACGCGGAGGGCCATGCCCGCGCCGGTCCGCACCGACCCGGCGGAGTCGGCGTACGGCACGAGGACCGTCGAGCCGCCCGAGGCCACCGACCGCTGGCTGCCCCGCACGAGCCCGCTCGCCCCGCAGTTCACGCTCGCCGCGCAGGCCGGACTCGACACCCGTACGCGGGTGCGCGAGGGGCGCCTGCCCACCGGGCGGGGCATCACGTCGAAGAGCCGCCGGGTCGAGGCGGCCGTCACCGCGGAGACCGCGCGCACCCTGCGGATCAAGGCCGGCGCGGACATCCACCTCGCCCCCGCGACCGGGGAGACCGTCACGGTCCACATCACCGGCATCGTCGATCCGGTGCGTCCCGAGGGCGCCTACTGGTCGTACGACACGGTTCTGCGCACCCCCGCCGAGGTGACGGTGCGGGGCCAGGGCACCGAGCTGCGGCGCTGGCACGCCGGGCTGCTCCTCGCCCCCGGCGCGGGCCCGGTCCTGTCGGCCGTGGACCGCGGCCCGCAGCGGTACTGGCGTATCGCCCCCGACCTCGGTGGGCTCACCGCCGGCGACCTGCCGGCGCTCCAGAACCGGATCGCCTCCCACGAAAAGGGGCCGCTGCTCAGCGAGTTGCGCTCCCGCATCGCCCCGGACGCGCGCCTCTCCACCGACCTCGACAAGGTCCTCACCGACCATGCCGGGCTGCGGGACGCGGTCGCGCCGGTCGTCGCCGTCGCCGCGTACGGCGTGGGCGGTGTCGCCGCCGTCGTCCTCCTCATGATGTGCGCGCTGACCGCGGTCCGCCGCCACGACGAGCTGGCGCTGCTGCGCTCGCGCGGCGGCTCCGTGCGCGGCATCGCGGGGCGGCTGCTCGCCGAGACCTCGGTGGTGGCGGTGCCCGCGGCGGCCGTCGGTCTGGCGGCGGCGGTCCTCGTCGAGCCCCACGCGCGCGCGTGGCCGTCGGTCGCGGCGGCGGCCGGGGTGTGCGTCCTCGCCTGCGCGGCGCTGCCGGTCCGGGCCGCCGTCACGCACCGCAGACCGCGCGCCCACGCGGGCCGCGGGGACCTGGTCACGGCGCGGCCGTCCCGGCGGCGGACCGTGGCCGAACTGGTGCTGCTCGCCCTGGCGGTGGGCGCGGTGGTGTCGCTGAGGAGGCGCGGCGCGGGCTCGGTGGGATCCGGGGGCGGCGGGGGTTCCGGTGGCGGTGCGGGCGGCCCGGGAGGCTCAGGGGGCTCGGTGGACTGGCTGGTGAGCGCGGCTCCGCTGCTCGTCGGCGGCATCGCGGCGCTTCTCCTCGTACGGCTGTATCCGCTGCCGCTGCGGCTGCTCATGCGCCCGTTGGCGCGGCGGCGCGGGCTGCTCGGCTTCCTCTCGACGGCGAGCGCGGGCCGCGCGTCGACCGCTCACGTCCTGCCGCTGCTGGGGCTGCTGCTGGCGCTGACGACGGCGGCGTTCGGCGGCTCGGTGCTGGCGGGCGTGGAGGACGCCAGGGACCGCACGGCGCTGCTCGCGGTGGGCGCCGACGCCCGTGTCACGCGGGACGGCGCCGCGCTGCCCGCGCGGCTGGCGGGCGAGGTGCGCAGGACGCCCGGTGTGCGTGAGGTGGCCGCCGTCCACATCGACTGGAACCTCTCCCTGCCGGACGGTTCCACGGTGCCGCTGATCGCCGCCGACCCGGCGACGTACACCCGCCTCACGGCGACGACGGGCCTCGGTCCGGTCGAAGGCCCGGCCCTGGCCGCGCCACCGGGCAGCGGCGGCGCCGCCGTGCCCGCGGTCGCCACCCCCGACGTCGCCCGCAGGCTCGGCGCGGGCGCCCACACCTTCCGTACGCCGTCGGGAACGTTCACCGCGAAGGTCACCACCACCCGGACGACGACGCCCGCGCTGCCCACCCAGGGCGCCTTCGTCCTCATCGACCGGCGCGCGCTCCCGAGGGCGAAGGACACCATGCTCCTGGTGACGGGCTCCGACGTCACCAGGAAGGCGATCGAGGCGGCGGCCACGGGCCCGGCGGGCGGCACGCCGGAGTCCCCCGCCGTCGAGGTGAGCCTGCGCTCCGCCGAGCGGGCCGTGCTCACCGACTCGCCGCTGCAGACCGGCGCCGAACGCGTCTACCTGACCGCCGTCGCCGCCGGTGCCGGCTACGCGGCGCTCGCCGTACTCCTCTCCCTCCTGCACTCCGCCCCGAGACGCTCCGCCCTCCTGGCCCGGCTGCGCACCATGGGCCTGAGCACACGTCAGGGCCGGTTGCTGCTGGCCCTCGAAGCGCTGCCGCAGGCGCTGCTCGCCGCGGGTGGCGGGGCGCTGGTGGGGTGGGCGGCGGTGGGGCTGCTCGCGGACGGGCTCGATCTACGCCGGATCGCGCTCGCCGCACGCGGGGGGATCGGCGACCTGGGGGACGTGACCCTGCGGGCCGACCCGTGGTCGCTGCTGCTGCCCGCGGCGGGCGTCGTCGCCCTCACGGCCGCGGTGGCGTTCGCCCAGGCCTGGTGGACCACCCGGCGCACCCCCGCGGCCGATCTCAGAACGGGAGACCACCGATGACAGGCACGGATACGGGCGCTAGGGGCGCCACGGGCACCGCAGCGTCACCACCGTCGCTCGCGGAGCTGGAGGCGCGGGCGGCCGCCCACCGCGACCGGCCGTCCTACGGGCACGACGCGCTGATCAGCTGCGACCGTCTGGTGCGGGTGTTCGCGACGGACGGCGTCGAGGTGCAGGCGCTCCAGGGGCTCGATCTGCTGGTGCGCGAGGGCGAGTTGATGGCACTGGTCGGCGCCTCGGGCAGCGGCAAGTCGACGCTGATGAACATCCTCGCGGGCCTCGACGAGCCGACCGCGGGCGCGGCGCGCGTGGCGGGCCACAGTCTGCTGGCCATGAGCGCGAAGGAGCGGCTGCGGTACCGCCGTGACGTGGTCGGCTTCGTCTGGCAGCAGACGGCCCGCAACCTGCTTCCCTACCTGACGGCCGCTCAGAACGTCGCGCTTCCCATGCAGTTGAAGGGAGGACGCGGCCGTACACGCACTCAGAAGGCCGAACGCGCCCTCAGCCTCTTGGAGTTGCTGGAGGTGGCGGAGTGCCAAGGCCGGCGGCCCCATCAGCTGTCCGGCGGTCAGCAGCAGCGCGTCGCCATCGCGGTGGCGCTGGCCAACGACCCCGCCGTCCTCCTCGCCGACGAGCCCACAGGCGAGCTGGACTCCCACACGGCGGAGCAGATCTTCGCGGCGTTCCGCAGGGCCAACGAGGAACTCGGCACCACCATCGTCATCGTCACCCACGACCAGGCGGTCGCCTCGGAGGTGCGCCGCACGGTCGCCATCCGTGACGGCCGCACCTCGACGGAGGTCTTGCGCCACACGGAGGTCGACGCGTCGACGGGCCGGGAGTCCCTGGTCTCCCGCGAGTACGCGATGCTGGACCGGGCGGGCCGCCTCCAGCTCCCCGCGGAGTACACGGCGGCCCTGGACATGCGGGACAGGGTGGCGCTGGAGCTGGAGCGGGACCACATCGCGGTCCGGCCCGACGAGCGGGGGTGACGGGGGCCGGAGGGGCCAGAGGTGGTGGCGGGCGCGCCGGGCGGGGGCCCGACGCTCACGCGGGGGTGACGGTGAGCCCTTGGACGCCGGCCCGGCGCACCGCGACGGACCCGTAGGCCGTACGCAGCCGGAGCCACGGCCCGGCCGACAGCAGGGTCACGGTGTCCCCGCGCAGGAATCCCAGGGACTGCGCCGCGTGCGCGGCCCGCACCGGCAGCTCGGTGTCGCCGACGGGCCGGGACCAGATCTCCCGCCCGACCCGGTCGAGTTCGGCCCGCACCCGCCGCTCGGCGGGCAACTCCTCGACGCGGGAACGGAATTCGGCGACCGCCGCGTGCACGAGGGCCCGCAGCGCGTCCGGGGCGACGAGCCCCGGCTCCTGCCGCCAGCCGCCGCGCGGGGGCAGCACGCCCGCCCACGGCGGACCGGTGACGGCGTCCGGCACCGGGGCGACGCCGGCGGCCCGCACGGACTCCGCGGACGCGCCGACGCTCTCCAGGAACTCGCCCGCTGAGACGGTGACGTCGAGCGTCGTGTCGAGGCCGTCCTCGTAGGGCTTGGCGAGCCGCGCCGTGCGGATGACGAGCACCTCGAACGACGGCGGCCGCCCGAACACGGCCAGCGTGTCCCCGGCGGCCTGCAGCCGGACCGCGGCCGCCTTGTCGTAATGGATCAGGCGCGCCAGGAAGGCGGCGAGGTCCGCCGCCTCCCCGGCATCGGCGAAGTGGAGCCGCGCGGTCATGCGGCGAGCGCCCCCGAGCCACTGTCGGGGCCGCCGGCGCCGTCGTCCACGTACTCCTGGAGGAACGACCTCTCCTCGGCGCTGATCCGCCGGGGCCGCTGGGCCTCCAGGTCGAAGGGCACGACCACGGTCGAGGCCCGGACATACACCTGTTCCGCGTCCTTGATCTCGTACGCGATGGTCAGCGACGCCGCACCGATCTTCGTCACCCACGATTCGACGGTGACCGGCTCGTGCCGGTGCACCAACGGCCGTAGGTAGTCGATCTCGTGCCGGGCCACGACCGACCCGCCGGAGAACGAAGGGGACCCGTCACCGGGCGCGAGACGGAACATGAAGTCGATGCGCGCCTCTTCCAGATACCGCAGGAAGACGACGTTGTTGACGTGCCCGAAGGCGTCCATGTCCGACCAGCGCAGCGGGCATTGGTATATGTGTCGGGCCACGGTCGCCTCAGCCTCGCGTGAGCTTCTTGTAGGTGGCGCGGTGCGGGCGGGCCGCGTCGGCGCCCAGACGCTCGACCTTGTTCTTCTCGTACGACTCGAAGTTGCCCTCGAACCAGTACCACTTGGAGTCACCCTCGTAGGCGAGGATGTGCGTGGCGACCCGGTCGAGGAACCAGCGGTCGTGGGAGATCACGACGGCGGCACCCGGGAACTCCAGGAGCGCGTTCTCCAGCGAGGACAGGGTCTCGACGTCCAGGTCGTTCGTCGGCTCGTCGAGGAGGAGGAGGTTTCCGCCCTCCTTGAGGGTCAGCGCCAGGTTGAGGCGGTTGCGCTCACCGCCGGAGAGCACCCCGGCGGGCTTCTGCTGGTCCGGACCCTTGAAGCCGAAGGCGGAGACGTACGCCCGCGAGGGCATTTCGACCTGACCGACGTTGATGTAGTCGAGCTCGTCGCTCACCACGGCCCAGAGGGTCTTCTTCGGGTCGATGTTGGCGCGGCCCTGGTCGACGTAGCTGACCTTGACCGTGTCGCCGATCCTGATGTTGCCGGAGTCCGGCTTCTCCAGGCCCTGGATCATCTTGAACAGCGTGGTCTTGCCCGCACCGTTCGGGCCGATGATGCCGACGATGCCGTTGCGCGGCAGCGTGAAGCTCAGGTCGTCGATGAGGACCTTGTCGCCGAAGGCCTTGGAGAGGTTCTCGACCTCGACGACGATGTTGCCCAGACGCGGGCCCGGCGGGATCTGGATCTCCTCGAAGTCCAGCTTCCGCATCTTGTCCGCCTCGGCGGCCATCTCCTCGTACCGGGCCAGACGCGCCTTGGACTTGGCCTGCCGCCCCTTGGCGTTGGACCGCACCCACTCGAGCTCTTCCTTGAGCCGCTTGGCGCGCTTGGCGTCCTTCTGGCCCTCGACCTTGAGACGGGACTGCTTCTTCTCCAGGTACGTGGAGTAGTTGCCCTCGTACGGGTGGGCGCGGCCGCGGTCGAGCTCCAGGATCCACTCGGCCACGTTGTCCAGGAAGTACCGGTCGTGGGTGACCGCGACGACGGCGCCGGCGTACTTGGAGAGGTGCTGCTCCAGCCAGTTCACCGACTCGGCGTCGAGGTGGTTGGTGGGCTCGTCGAGGAGGAGCAGGTCGGGCGCCTCGATGAGGAGCTTGCAGAGCGCGACGCGGCGCTTCTCGCCACCGGAGAGGGTGGTGACGGGCCAGTCGCCGGGCGGGCAGCCGAGCGCGTCCATGGCCTGCTCGAGCTGGGCGTCCAGGTCCCACGCGTTGGCGTGGTCCAGGTCCTCCTGGAGCTTGCCCATCTCCTCCATGAGCTCGTCGGAGTAGTCGGTGGCCATGAGCTCGGCCACCTCGTTGAAGCGCTTGAGCTTGCCCATGATCTCGGCGGCGCCGTCCTGGACGTTCTCCAGGACGGTCTTCGACTCGTCGAGCTGCGGCTCCTGCATGAGGATGCCGACGGTGAACCCGGGCGACAGGAACGCGTCACCGTTCGACGGCTGCTCGAGACCAGCCATGATCTTCAGCACCGTGGACTTACCGGCGCCGTTGGGGCCCACGACACCGATCTTCGCGCCAGGAAGGAAGCTCAAGGTGACATCGTCGAGGATCACCTTGTCGCCGTGCGCCTTGCGCGTCTTGCGCATGGTGTAGATGTACTCAGCCAAGAGAAACCGTCCGGCAATCAGTGAGTGGGCAGATACACCCCATCTTGCCTGACGGCCACCCCCCGGAGGAAACCAGTATGCCCGGGGGTCCGCGACCTGGACGCCCCTCGGACGGCTTCCGTAGTCGCTCGGTCACTGAGCGAACCTCTCAAAGCCGCCTCCCGTGTGGCGTCCGGTCACTAATCTGCCTGCATGAAGTGGTCCGAACTGAGTCCCGTCCTTCTGGGGCTGCTCGCCTTGGCCGGCGCCATGTGGCAGGGGCGGCGGCCTCGGTACGAGACCCGGGATCGGCTGATGAAGGACCTGGAGCTACTCAATTCCATGCCGGAGGATCTGCCGATCCGGCAGGAGTACAAACAGCATGTCTCGGACTCGTTCAAGTCACTGATCAAGGATGAGGATCAGCGCACCCGGAACATGTCCGGTGTCCGCATCGGGTCCACCCTCATGGGGATCTCTGTTCTGTTCATGTGGATGGGCTTCCGCCAAGGCGGCGGCTGGTGGCACATCCTCACGATCGCGGGTGGTCTGCTCTTCACGGTCTCCTTCTTCGCGACAACCGACGACGCCGCCAAACGCCACCGTGATGAGACCGGGCGCGCCATCACTCCCCGTGACGGGGACACCGCCGCCGAGACACCCCGACCGCGCTAGGTCGGTCACTCCTCGGTCACTCCTCGGTGGAGGGGTCCGTTCCGTCGTTCTTCTTGCGGAGGAAGAAGACTGTCGCGGCGCCGAGGGCGACGAAGAGGACCGCGATCGTGGCGATCAGGGGCGTGTTGCTGGAGCTGCCCGTCTCCGCGAGGTCGCCGCCACCCGTGGTGGTGGCGTCGCCCGCGGTGGCGGGGCTGGGCTCGGCGGCCAGCTGGGCCTTCGTGCCGGTGCCGGTCACGGCGCCCTCCGTGCGGCAGTCGAGCACGCCCTTGAAGCGCTTCTCGAAGCCGTTCGGGCCCTTGATCGTGAAGTCGTAGGGCTGGTCCTCCTGCAGCGGTATCGTCACGGTCTGTGACGTGCCCGCCGCGATGGTGTGCTTGAGGCCCATGAGGCGGAAGGTGAAGGGCGCGTCGCCCTTGTTGGCGGCGGTGATGTCGATGCCGCTCTTGGCGCAGTTCTTCTCGGCCGAGAGTGCGGGCACCGCTCCCTTCTCGGCCCAGTCGGCCGTCGCCGTCGCCGTCACCGTCGACTCGCTGGAGCCGGCGAGGATCTGCGTCTGGCTGCGGGTCTCGGAGGTGAAGGCCCGGCCGACGGGGACGGTGGTGGACGCCTGGAGGGAGAGCGCGGCCGAGCCGTCGGGGGCGTCCTTCGGGATGTCGAAGTACAGGCGGCTGCCGTTGTGCGCCGACTTCACGGCCTTGCCGTTCTTGCCGACGATCTTCACGCCGCTCTCCGCGGAGTCCGTGGGCGGCGTCACGGTCACCGAGTCGGCGTCGGTCCGCACCGTCACCGGGCCGAGCCGCTCACCCGCGCGGCCCGAGACGGCCGACGGGGCGAGGGTCAGCGAAGCCTTGGGCTCGGCACTGCCGCGGGCGCTGCGGTACAGGTAGTCGGCGAGCTTCTCCGCCTTGGGGTCGACGGCGTCGACCTTGGCGTGGTCGGAGTAGCGCCAGATCGCGACCTGGGTGCCGGCGGCGGCGGTCTGCGCGGTGAGCGAGCGCACGCCCGCCTTGTCGGCCAGCGCCGCGAGGTCGTTCACCTGCGGGTAGGAGTGCTGCAGGATCCAGCGGATCTTGCCCGCGTCGCGGTTGGCGTTCAGCGAGGTGCCGCTCCAGGGGGTCTCC
Source organism: Streptomyces sp. NPDC037013 (assembly GCF_055607265.1). Classification (NCBI taxonomy): domain Bacteria; kingdom Bacillati; phylum Actinomycetota; class Actinomycetes; order Kitasatosporales; family Streptomycetaceae; genus Streptomyces; species Streptomyces sp. NPDC037013. The sequence goes on from NZ_JBVJRV010000003.1 coordinate 686,448, forward strand.
TGGTACTTGGCGTCCTTCTGCGTGGGGTTGAGGATGTCGACGCAGTACGTCTGAAGTGCGCCGCCGCCCTCCACGGACATCTCGAAGAGTCCCGCGGGCACCTGCTGCGAGCTGCCGTTGTCCCGGATGACGGCCTGGTCGAACGTCTGCAGCCCGCCCAGCGTCGCGGTGGCGCCCCCCTGATGCTGCGGCGCCTCCTCCGCCACGGCCGCCCCGGCAGCGGTCATTCCGCCCGCCACGGCCAGTCCCGCCGCCACGGTCACTGCGGCGAGACGGGCGACGCCTCGGCTACGTATGGACAACGCAGAAAACACAGAATTCCCCTCCGGGCGGGACCCGTTCACAACGTTGGGGGGTGGTCCCGCCAGCAGACTGAATGGGGCAGGATCACCTGCCACCTGCATGGCGTCTCCTGCCAACTGCCCCGTGAGCTACGTCCGGCATCCTAAGGAAGTGGCGCATCACGAGCCCCACGCATCTCATGGGACGGCGGATCCGACTCGGAATCGTTATCCCCAACACCTGCTCCGAGCTGGGCTTATCGACAAATCCACCCCCCTCATTCACCGATATGCCGCACATCGGTCGCCATGGGCCCGCTCCCGCTGACGACCCATCACCCCACCGGCGCCGGCTGCTTCTCCTGCGCCCCGGACGCGTCCTCGCGCCGCTCCGACGCCGGGGCCGTCAGCGCGGCGTTGCCCTTGACGACCCGGCGGAACGCCGCCGTACCGCGCGACAGATCGTGGCCGATGGCCAGTGCCTCGATGTCCGCCGATGTCCAGTGCTGGCCTCCCCGCTCTTCGTCGCGCACCTTCAACCGGCCCTGCACGATGACCGGTTCGCCCACCGACACCGACCCCTGCACGTTCGTACCGAGGGCACGCCAGGCCCAGACCGTGAAGAAATTGGTGTGGCCGTCGTTCCACGTGTTCTGCGCGGCGTCGAAGTACCGCGATGTCACCGCGAGCCGGAACCGGGCCACCGGCCCCGACGGCAACTCCCGGTACACCGGAGTCGTCGCGACATTCCCCACCACCGTCACCAAGGTCTCGTTCATCGCCGATCCACTCCCCCGCATCGTCTGCGCCTCGCGCCGCCGCGCCCTTCGCGGCGGCATCTGCGTCTGCGTCCTCAGACTGCACCGGCCGGACCGATCCCGCTGAGACCTGTGGACCGCCCACCGGTTGTGGAAAACTCCGTCACCCCAGAGGGTGACCAGGCGTTCCCGGGCGGGCCCCGCTCACCCCACCGGCGCCCCCGTCACCCGTACGAACTGCTCCCTGACCTCCCGATAGCGCAGCAGCTCCGCCGCCACCGGATCGAGGACCCGCGCCCGCCCGCACCCGGCGGCCGCCTCCCGCAGCCGCCGCTCCGCCTCGTGGCCGTACCGGCGCGCGGGGCCACGCGCCGCGAGCCGGCTCGCCCACTCCACACAGGGGCCGCCCACGATGCCCGCCAGCATCAGTAGCACCGGCACGCCCAGGTTCGGCGTGGCGATCCCGATGATCTGCCCCACCAGCCAGAGCCCGCCCACGACTTGGAGCAGCGTCATCGCCGCCTGCGCGAGGACGGCGACCGGCCACCAGCCGGGGCGCGGCGGCCGTCCGGCCGGCACCCCGACCGTCACCGCGAGCTCGTCGAGCGCCTCGGGCAGCCCCTCGGCGCCGCGCACTGCGGCCTCCCGCACGGCCTGCCCCCACGGCACGGGCAGCCCCGAGGCCGCCTCGTCGGCCACCGTGCGCACGGCGTGCTCCACGCGCTGGCGCGCCGTCGCCTCCTCGTCCACGGGTGCCAGCGCGGCGGGCCCCGGGAGGCCCTCCGGGGAGCGCTGGGCCTCGTACCAGCGCCAGAGCCGCAGCCAGGGGTCGCCGCACGCCCTGCCCGCGTGTCTGCGCCAGGCCCGTTCGGCCGCGTCTCCGGCAGCGGCCGCGCCCACGGCGTCCGCGAGCCGGTCGGCGAACTCCTCGCGCGCCTGTTCGCTGAGCCCGATCCGGCCGCGGTCGCGCCCGCGGTGCGCCCCGTCGACATACACCGGACGCAACCGTTCCGCCGCGGCGTCCAGGTCCGCGGAGATCCGCCGGGCCGCGGCGCCCCGCTCCTGGGTGAACTGGCCGAGCGCCTCGCGCAGTTCGCCGACGCCCTCGCCGGTCAGCGCGGAGATCGCGAGGACCGTGGCGCCCGGTTCGCCGTGCTCGCCGAGGGCGACGCCGTCCTCGTCGAGGAGCCGCCGCAGATCGTCGAGGACCTGGTCGGCGGCGTCTCCGGGGAGCCGGTCGATCTGGTTGAGCACCACGAAGGTGACCTCGGCGTGGCCGGCCATGGGCCGCAGGTACCGCTCGTGGAGCATCGCGTCGGCGTACTTCTCCGGGTCGACGACCCAGATGACGGCGTCGACGAGGGCCAGGATGCGGTCGACGTGGTCGCGGTGCTCGCCGACCGCGGAGTCGTGGTCGGGCAGGTCGATCAGGACCAGCCCCTGGAGCTCGTCGGCGCCCGGCCCCTGGAGGGGCCTGCGGCGCAGCCGGCCGGGGATCCCGAGCCGGTCGAGCAGTCCCGCGGCGCCGTCGGTCCAGCTGCATCCGATGGGTGCGGCGGTCGTCGGCCTGCGCACCCCGGTGTCGGAGATCATCACCCCGGCGAGGGAGTTGAAGAGCGTGGACTTGCCGCTTCCGGTGGCCCCGGCGATGGCGACGACGGTGTGCCGGTCGGAGAGTCTGCGGCGGGCGGCGGCCTCGTCGAGGACCCGGCCCGCCTCGGCGAGGGTGCCGCTGTCGAGGCGGGTGCGGGAGAGCCCGACGAGTTCGCGCAGCGCGTCGAGACGGGTGCGCAGGGCTCCTTCGTAGGAGCCGGACTTCTTCTCCAGAGGTCCCTCGTAGGAACCGGGCCTCCCTTCGTACGAGGTGGGGCTCCCCTCGTACGGGACGGCGCTCCCTTCGTAGGCGGCGGGTCGGCGCGCGGGGGTGTACGCGCGCGTGCCGGTGTCGTCGCCGGCCTCCGTGCCCCGTGCCCCCGGCGTGACGCGTCGGGCGATCAGCCCGTCGTCCCAGGCGCGTTCGGAGCCGGCGGCGGGCCGCTCGCTCCCGTCCGGCCCGGCCCCGTCACCGTGGTCGGCGGGCTCGGCGTGATCGGCGTGATCAGTGACGGCGGTCACCGCGGTCACCTCTCCTTCTGCAGTACGGACAGGGCGGCGATCAGCTCGGCCTGGGGCTCCGGGTGGACTTCGAGGGCGTCCAGGGGGGCGAGCCGGCGCTCCCGCTCGGTGGTGAGGACCTTCTCCAGGTAGTCGTTGAGCAGGCGCGTGCCCCGGTCGCGCAGCCGGACGGCGGCCTGCGCGCCGATCCGCTCGGCGAGGACCTCGCCCGCCGAACGCGCCCGGCGCCCGCCGAGCAGGGCCGTGGCGAGCAGCGCGGCGACGACCTCGGGGTCGGGGAGGGCGCTCTTGTCGACGCGTTCGACGCCGCGCACCTCGTCCTCGGCGTACTCCTCCAGGACCCGCCGCCATCTGCGGACGGCCATCCCGATGCGGTGCTCGGCGCTCTCCACGTCGCGGTCGCGGTCGGCGAGGCCGGGGGCGCCCGCGGCGGGTTCGCGCCGCCAGGCCTCGTCGATGCGTTCGTCGGCGGCGGTGACGGCGCAGAGCAGGAGCGCCTCCAGGCTCTCGGCGATGGCGTCGAGGAGTTCGCCGGGGCCGCAGTCGAGCGGGTAGCTGCGCCACCGCTTCAGGGCGCCACCCGCCAGCACGCCGCCCGCCCGCAGACGGCCCCGCACGCGCGCGTGCTCCCTCTCGTACGCCTCGTCGACGGCGGAGGTGAGCCGCAGCGCGGCGGCGTACTGGGCGGCGACCGCGCCGGCGAGTTCCGGCATCCGGGTGTCGAGGGAGCCGATGACGCCGTGTGCGGTGCGGGCGACGGCCTGGGCGCGGGCCGCGGGTTCCTGCACGCGGTGGGTGAGCCAGGCGCGCAGCGGGGCGACGGCGGTGGCGGGGAGGAGTCCGCCGCCGCCGGCGGACTCGGGCAGCTCGGGCACGGTGAAGCGCGGCACGTCGCCGAGGCCGGCCTTGGTGAGCAGCGCGCCGTACTGCCGTGACACCTCGCTCACCAGCTGGTGGGGTACGCGGTCGAGGACCGTGACGAGGGTGGCGTCGTGCTCCTTGGCGGTGCGCAGCAGGTGCCAGGGCACGGCGTCGGCGTACCGCGAGGCGGTGGTGACCATGACCCAGACATCGGCCGCGGAGATCAGCTCGGCGGCCAGGACGCGGTTGTCGGCGACGAGCGAGTCGACGTCGGGGGCATCGAGCAGGGCGAGCCCCCGCGGCAGGCTCCGCGCGGTCTCGATCCGCAGGGCGCGCTCGTCCTCGCCCACGACGGCCTGCACGCCCGCGTCGCCGTCGTCCCCGCCGTCCGCCCCCTCACCGCCCTCCGCGGGCTCCGGGCGGGGCACCCACACGCGCGTGAGGTCCGGCAGGATCCGCATCCCCGAGAACCAGTGGTGATCGTCCGGGTGGCAGACGAGCACCGGCGTACGCGTGGTGGGCCGCAGCACACCCGCCTCGCTGACCTGCCGTCCCACGAGGGAGTTCACCAGAGTGGACTTACCGGCTCCGGTGGATCCGCCGACAACGGCGAGGAGGGGCGCTTCGGGTGCCTTGAGGCGGGGCACCAGATAGTCATCGAGCTGTGCCAGCAACTCGTCACGGTTGGCACGCGCGCGTGGCGCCCCCGGCAGGGGGAGCGGAAAGCGTGCGGCGGCGACACGCTCGCGCAGGGCGGAGAGTGCGTCAAGCAACTGAGGCCGTACGTCCAAGGTCACCACATGCGAAGAATGCCCAATTTTGGCGGCTTTCTGAAGCATATGGGGGTCCCTGCGCGCCGATCGGACACGGGGGATGGAAGGGGCGACCGGGGCGCAGGCATAACGAGTGCACAACACCCGGGGCGCGAGACGCCAAAAGCGATGCGAGATTCGCACCTGCCTGCGATTATCAGGACCGCTTCACCGAACCTCCACATCACGGCGCGTAGGCGAAGCACCAGGGGCAGGGACCCGGGAGCCCTATCCTTGTCCCCGGCAAGGTCACGGATCTCCCCCACCTCCGGGCCCCGTGCCAACGGCCACACCCGGCCCCCGTAGCTCAGTGGATAGAGCAGGCGCCTTCTAAGCGCTTGGCCGCAGGTTCGAGTCCTGCCGGGGGCGCTTTCGCCCGCAAGGGTCAGCGCAGGCTTCGGCCCTCCCTTTGGGAGGGTCCTTTTTGGGTTCCTGAGGGCTGTTCCTGAGGCTTCCTGAGGGCTTCTCGCGGGCTCTCGGAGACTCACGCGGAGTCGCTTGAGAGCCCTGCTCTCTGTCGGTGGTCGGGAGATTAGCGAGTGCCGCGTTGAGGCGGCATAAGGATCGGGATGCGGGGGCGGGAGTGGTGTGGTCGCGCGGTTAAGGTGATCGCGCGGTGGCGTCGGACACTCTCGGGAGGGGCAAGGTGCGGGCAGCGGAACCCCTGCCGATACGCGTGCCGGTCGGCCACCGGTCCGAGCGCTGGGTCAGCCGTACAGCCCAGCGGCGGGTCCTCCTGGTGATCCACAACGCCACCTCCGCCGGCCGCCTGCTGGACGTGCTGCCGCTCTTCCACGGCGACTTCCGGGTCCAGCTGCTCGTCACGTCGACCGGGTCCTCCGTCTTCCAGGACGGGGTCGGCGAACTTCTCGCCGGTCTGGGCCTTCCCGTACTGCCCTGGGAGCAGGCCCTGTCGACACCCGTGGACCTTGCGATCTCCGCCAGCTTCGGCGGTCAAATCGCCTCCCTTCAGGGCAAATTGTGTGTTATTTCGCATGGGGCCGGATATACTAAAAAGCTGGCGGAGCCGGGAGCCGGGAGCCGGGAGCCGGGAGCCGGGAGCCGGGAGCCGGGAGCCGGGAGCCGGGAGCCGGGAGCCGGGAGCCGGGAGCCGGGAGCCGACGTTCGGGTTGTCGGCGGAGTGGCTTCTCTCGGGTGGCAAGCCGTACGTGGACGGCCTCGTCTTCTCACACCCCGAGCAGTTGGAGCGGTTGCGTCGCGCCTGTCCGGAGGCCGTGGACGCGGCCGTACTCGCGGGCGACCCCTGCTTCGACCGGATGCTCGCCGCGCGCCCGTACCGCGACCGGTTCCGGCGTGCCCTGGGCGTCCGGCGGGGTCAGCGTCTCGTCGTACTGAACTCCACCTGGAATCCGGAAGGGCTCTTCGGCGACGGGGGCGGTGATGACGTGCTGCCGGGGCTTCTCCCGCGGCTCACCGCCGAGTTGCCCGCGGACGACTACCGGCTGGCCGCCGTGCTGCACCCGAACATCTGGTACGGGCACGGGCCCGGGCAGATCCGTGCCTGGCTCGACCAGGCGCTCCGCAGCGGCCTGACCCTGATCGACCCCGCGCATGCCTGGCGGCAGGCCCTGCTCGCCGCCGACGCCGTGGTCGGCGATTTCGGTGCCGTGTCCTACTACGCGTACGCCCTCGGGGTGCCCGTGCTGCTTGCGGCCGCCGGGCAGGACCGGCTGGACCCCGAGTCGCCTCTGGCCGCGTTCGTACGGGGTGCGCCCCGGCTCGATCCCCGGGGGTCTCTGCGTGGGCAGGTGGAGGGGTTGTCGGCGGGACGTAGGGCTCCTGGGGTTGGGGCCGGGGACGTGGGGCCCGCCGAGTTCGTGACCTCTGATCCGGGCGGCTCCGCGGTGCTCTTGCGGCGCCATTTCTACGCGCTGATGGACCTTCCCGAGCCCGCCGGCCCCGCTCTCCTCGAACCCCTCCCCCTGCCTCCGTACGACCCGCCACGGCGTACGGCGCCGCTGCTCGTCCTCACGCGTGTGCGGGGCACTGAGGTCGCGATCGAGCGGTCCACCGAACACCCCTATGACGGCGGCGCCGCTGCCGACGGCTACGTACACCTCGCCGTGCACGAGGAGACCCGCGACCCGCGCGGTCTCGAGCTGGCCGACGTGATCGTGCGCGACGGGCCCGCCGACGACCCTCGCCTGGGCGGCCCGTACATCTGGGCGGCCGAGGTCCTGGACCGGCATCCGCACTGCTCGGTCGCGGCGTACGTGACCGGCCCGGACGGCTGCGTCGCGCACAGCCGGGGGCACGGGTTGCTGCGGCTCTCCGCGGGGCCTGGAGCGGATGTCGATCCGGCGGCGTATGCGTCGTCGCTGCATGCGTGGCTGACGGCCGGCGGCACCGTGCCGCCCGCGGGCATCACGCTCCGGGTGCGCACGGCCGGCGGCGTCCACCCGGTGAATGTGGAGTGGGTGGTTGAGGAGGGTGAGGGGGGTGAGGGGGCCGGTTAATTGGCTTCCTCGCAGCGTCGGCGGAGGCCGGCGAGGTATTGCAGGTGTGGGGTCGCTGCCGGCGTGAGCAGGCGTTCGGCCTGGGTGATCGTCGGCAGGGCCTCGGCGTTCCGGCCCGCCTCGTGGAGGGTCTCGGCCAGGTCGGTGAGCGCTCGCGCCCGGTTGTACGGCTCCCCCTCGCGCTCGAAGAAGTCCGCCGCGGATTGCAGGAGTTGCTCCGCCTCGGCCGTTCTCCCCATGCCGCGCAGGGCACGGCCCTGGTGACGTTCGACGAGGGCGAGGGCGCGTGCGAGGTCGGCCGCCCCTTCCTGGCCGGGTGTGATCCGCCGGTAGATGCGCTCGGCCTCGACGAACCGCTCGTACGCCGACTCGTACCGCCAGTCGTACAGCTTCAGCAGACCCAGCAGCTCGACGGCCGACGCCTCGCCCCGCACGTGACCGGCCGCGCGCTCGCTCTCGACGGCGGCGAGCGCGGCCCGGTCGGCCTCCTCCCACTGCGCGAGTTCGCCCAGGCAGTGGCCGAGTTGGAAGTGCAGCGCCCCGGCCTCGCGGGAATGCGGCCGGTGTTCGTCGGCGCACCGGGCCGCGACGCGCAGTGCGGGCAGCACCTCGTCCCAGTACCCGGCCTTCAACTGGAGCGGCCACAGTGCCCGGGCCAGCCGCAGCGCGATCTCCGTGTGCCCGTACTCCTCGGCCACGGACACCGCGCGGACCAGATTGCCCACCTCCGCCGCCAGGACCGCCACGCCCGCCGCCTCGCCGCGGCACGGCTCTCCCTCGCTCGGAGCGGGTTCGGTGCGCCAGCTCTGGGGCAGGACGGCGTGTGCCGCGTGCAGGGCGCGGTTCAGCAGGGCGTCGAGTACGCGCCGCACGGTGGCGGAACACTCCGCGATGCCGTGCTCTTGGGCCGCCATGTCGGCCAGGGCGCGCCGGACTTCGGGACGGAAGCGGTAGCGGTAGTGGTCGTCGGGGGTCGATGTGCCGCTGGGAGCGGGGGCGGGGGCGGTTTCGGGGTCCAGGAGTTGGGCGTCTGCCGCCTCCATGAGCATCCGGTCCGCTTCCTCGTACGTCACGTCCGCGGCCGCCGCGGCGAGGCGGGCGTCGATGGCGGGCCAGCCGCCCAGTGCCGTCAGCCGGACGAGCCGCGCCGTCTCCGGGCGGAGCCGGTCGCAGGCGTTCCGGGCGGTGTCGCGTACGGGGTTACGTACGTGGGTGTGGGGCTGCGGGGGATTTCCGTGCGGGTCCGGGTCACGGGCGGGCTCCTCGGTGAGCAGGCTCAGGGCCTCGGCCTTCAGGGCGAAGGCGTTGCCCGCGCACTCTTCGAGGACCTGCGGCATCCTGGCCTTGGCCCGCGCGATCTTCTCCTGCCCCGCCACCTTCCTCATCATCTGCACCGCGTAACGGTCGCTCAACGGAGGAACCGGGACGCGTTCCGCCTCCAGCGCGAAGGGCCGGCCGGAGACGACGACCAGCAGGAATACGTCGGGCGTGGCCGGGACCAGGCCGCGGACCTGGGCGACCGACGACGCGTGGTCGACGACCACCAGGGCCCTGCGGCCCTCGGTGAGCCTGCGGTAGAGCTGTTCGCGCTCGGCGGCGGTGGACGGGATCCGCTCCGGTGCGACGCCCATCTGCCGCAGCAGGCGCGACAGAACGGTGGCCGGGCCCGGACCGTGCCCCTCCGACGCCTCTCGCAGGTCGACGTAGAACCGGCCGTCAGGGAACCGGGTGTAGAGCGCGGCACCGAGGTGCAGCGCCACCGCCGTCGTCCCGATGCCGGGCGGGCCGTGGAGCAGGGCGACGCGCGGCCGGCCTGCGGCGGGGCGGGTCGCCTCCCGCTTGAGCTGTTTCAGTACCTGCTGGCGGTTGGTGAAGTCCCTTGGCGCGGGCGGGAGTCCACCGACCGTGCCGAGCGCCGTGCCAAGCGTCGTGGGGAGGGCGGGGAGGGCCGCGGAGAGAGTCGTCGACAGGGCTGCGGCCTGGTCCGGGAGGCTTCGGATGAGTACGGCCCACTCGCCGGCCCGGCGGGGGTCGTCGCCCAGCCTCGCGTGCATCTGGTCGGCCAGCGTCTGCCAGCCCTCCGGGTCCGTGGGCCGTGGCGTCTCCCGGCCCAGGGTCCGTCTCGCCAGCGCACCGGTGGACAGGAGCAGTTGCTTGCCCATCTCGCCCGCCGCGCCGTTTCCCGCTGCCGTGAGAAATGCGGTCAGCGCGCTCAGCGCCACGATCTCCAGCACGTCGGCCCCTCCCCTGGGACTCCCTTGATCACCGGCCCGGTCATCGCTCCGGTCCTCGGCTACCGGTCCGGTCCTCGAAGCGCCGGTCCGTTCCTCGGATCACCGATCCGACCTCGCCGGACTGTATCGCCGCAACCACGGGACGGGACAATATTTGAGCCCCCGTCAACTCCCTCCCGCGTGCCGCTGTGTGTGGCCGTGCGCGCCCTCTCTGCTCCGCCCTCTCCTCTACTGATCCGCCGCTTCGGGGGCATAAGGGGCCGGAGCGGTGTGGTGGCCGCGACGGGAACGGCGGACGGTGGAGAGGTGCATGGTCGAGCGTGTGGCCCCAGGTGCGGGCGTGGATGATGTCGACGCGGTGACGGGTGCGGTGCTGACCGCGTCGCGGCTTCTGGTCGCGCTGTCCGCCCGGTCCCTAGCCGAGGTCGAGGGCAGGGTGACGCTTCCCCAGTTCCGGATGCTGGTGGTCCTCTCCAGTCGGGGCGAGACCAAACTGGTGGCGCTGGCCGAGCTCCTCCACGTCGCGCCCTCCACCGCGATGCGGATGGTGGACCGGCTGATCACCACCGGGCTCGCCGACCGGAGGATCAACCCCGACAACCGGCGCGAAACCCTGCTCCGTCTCACCGACGAAGGCCGGCGCACCGTCGCCGCCGTGACCGCCCGGCGCCGCGCCGAGATAGCCGCGATCGTCGAGCGCCTCGCGCCGCAGCAGCGCGCGTCACTCGTCGAGGCCCTGACCGCGTTCAACGACGCGGGCGGCGAACCGCCCGCGCCCGCCACGGACGGACCCGAACTGCACCCGCTGGGCTGGTCCGATACGTCGGCGGCGCGCGGCGCCTGACGTGTCACTTCGGCTGGGACTGGGGCTGGGGCTATGAATGCGGCTGACGTGCCGCTGCACGTGTTGGCGTGCGCGGGCCCTCTTGACGGGTTTCGCGTAACGCAAGGGTTGCATGTCTATCGGGGGCAGGGACGAATGCATGGGCTGGGGCAGTTGTATGGGCGCTCGCGCTGATCGACGGCTGGGACCGGGGCGTGGCCCGCCGCCTCACCACCAAGTACGAGTACGTCCAGGTCATCAGCCGTTTCGACGACATCCACGGCACCCTGCGGGACTTCACCCGGCACATCCTGATCGACTCCCCGGACCACTGGCCCGCGCACGTCGCCGGGCATCCGCCGGGCGCGACGCTCACGTTCGTCCTGCTCGACCGGGCCGGTCTGGGCGGCGGGGCCTGGGCGGGGGCCTGGTGCATCACCGTCGGTGCCACGGCGTGCGTCGCCGTCCTGGTGACGGTGCGGGCGCTGGCCGGTGAGGAGCCGGCGCGGCGGGCGGCGCCCTTCCTGGCCCTCGCGCCCGCGGCCGTGTGGATGGGCACGTCGGCGGACGGGTACTTCGCCGCGGTCGCCGCCTGGGCCGTGGCCCTGCTGGCACTCGCCCTGCCGGGCCGCGGGCGCCGGCGCCCGCTCACCGCGGCGGCCTCCGGCCTGCTCTACGGCCTGACCTGCTACCTCTCGTACGGGCTCACACTGTTCGCGCTCATCGGGGCAGGCGTGCTGTTCCTGGGCGGCACCGGGATCAGGGAGCGGCTGAGGGTTCTGCCCCCGCTGCTCGCCGGACTCGCCGTCGTCCCCCTCGCGTTCACGCTCGCGGGCTTCGACTGGTGGGAGGCGTACCGGCTGCTGGTCGAGCGCTACTACCAGGGCGCGGGCGGCATCCGGCCGTACGGGTACTGGGTGTGGGCGAACCTCGCGTGCACGGTACTCGTCGTGGGCCTCGCGACGGCGGCGGGACTGCGCCGGGCCGGGGGGACGCTTGTCCGGGGGCGCCGGAACGTCCTCGTCCAAGGCAGCGCCCCTCGCCCCGCACCAGGCCCAGGCCCAGGCCCGGCGCTCGACCCCACCGCCGGGCCGCGCCTCGCCCTGCTCACCCTCACTGCGCTGCTCGCCCTGTTGGCCGCCGATCTGTCCGGGATGAGCAAGGCCGAGACGGAGCGGATCTGGCTGCCGTTCGCGATGTGGCTGCTCCCGGCCTGTGCGTTCCTCCCCCGGCCCCGCCCCTGGCTCGCCGCCCAGGCCGCCGTCGCGCTCCTGGTCAACCACCTATTGGTGACCGGCTGGTGACGGGCGGGGCTGGGGAGGGGTGCGGCTACTCGCGCCGGGTCCGGCCGCGGAGCGCCACCACGCGGCCCGCGATCAGGGCCGGCAGGAGCAAGAGCATCCAGCGGGCGGTCTCCCAGCTCAGCACGGCCCAGGCGAGGGCCACGAGTGCCAGGTAGGTGACGGTGAGGACGAGGAGGTCCTTCTTCACGCTCATCCGGGGGTTCCTTGGGTCGTTCACCGGGGGTTCCTCGGGTCGTTCACGTTCGTCGGGTGCTTGACATTCCGCGGGTGGCCCCCGATCAGCACTTGTAGCGCTTCCAGTTGGTGATGACGCCCACGTAGCTGACCTTCCACTCCACGCACTGGTTGGCCTTGGCGGCGTCCTGCATCTGGCCGCGCAGGGAGCTCGCCTGGGCGGTCAGCGCGGCGCCGCAGCCGGCCGCGGCGACCGCGTTCGGGATCTTGGCGCAGGCCATCACCGTGGCCGTGGCCGCGAAGTGGTACATGGGCGTCTTGGCCATGTCCTTCACCTCCTTCTTGCTGAAGCGGAGGTAGATGGACCAGCCGAGCGAGACCTTCGGGTCCGCCACCACCGGGAACGCGGTGTCGTCGGCGACCTCGACCGTCTGCGTCAGCCTGTGGCCGTCGAGCCGGTACCGCGTGGGCACCGGCCTGCCGTCGGAGTCCTTGGCCCACGGGGCGTCGATGGCGCCGAGAACCTCGGTGTCCTCGCCGTGGCTCCTGGCGATCAGGTACCCGTCCCGGCCGTCCGGCACGAGCCGGGCCCGGTCGGGGAGCGTCAGCGAGAAGTCGTGCGTGGTCGGGGCCTTGCGGTCCTTGAGCGTCACCAGCGTGCGGGCCGCGCCGTCCGCCGTGGGCTGCACGGCGATGTCGGTCGAGGGTGCGGCGTCCGGGTAGACCACCGTGCCCGCGCCGGCCGCCACGCCCCGGGCGCCCCCGGCCCGCGGGACGCCGAGCGAGACGTCCGCGTTGGGGGCGTCGATGCGTACGTCGCCGTCGGCCCGCGCGGGTGCGGTGACCGTCACCTTCCCCTCGTCCGCCCGGCCGCTGCCCCGGTGGCCGTCGAGCGTCGTGAGGTCGGCGGTCCCGGTCGCCTTCTCGACCACGGCGGCCGCCCGTTCGGCGTCGGACGGGGCCGGCGCGGCGAGGGCCGCGGGGGATGCCGCGCCGAGGACGGCCACCGCCGTCACCGTCGCGATGAAACCGCAGGCCGCGCCCCGCGCCGTCCGGGTGTTCTTCTTCATGGGTCCCTCCCTGTGCAGGTGCATGCGAAAGCACCCCGGGCCCTCGAAGAGGATCCCCGCCCGGGATGCCGACGGATACTTTTACACAGGTGTAGAAGTGGGAGCCCCGGCCACCGGGCAGGGTGATGTGAATGAGACCGAAGACGGGACTTTGGTCCCGGATCCCCGCCCAGCCCGGCCAGGTCCCCGCTCATCCCCCGTACAGCGCCTCGATCTCCGCCGCGTAGGCCGCGCTCACCGCGTGTCGCTTGATCTTGAGGGAGGGGGTGAGGAGGCCGTTCTCCTCCGTGAACTCGCCGCCGACGACGGCGAATCTGCGGATCGACTCGGCCCTGGAGACCGCCGCGTTGGCGTGGTCCACGGCCTTCTGGACCTCGGCGAGCATCTCCGGGTCACGGGCGAGTTCCGCGAGCGGGGTGTCCTCGGGGCGTTTCCGCACGGCCAGCCAGTGCCGCACGGCCTCGGGATCCAGGGTGACCAGCGCGGCGACGTACGAGCGGTTGTCCCCCACCACGATGCACTGCCCGACCGGCGCGCGGCTGCGCAGCCGGTCCTCCAGGACGGCCGGCGAGACGTTCTTGCCGCCGGAGGTGACGATGATGTCCTTCTTCCGGCCGGTGATGGTGAGATAGCCGTCGGCGTCCAGCACGCCGAGGTCACCGGTGGCGAACCAGCCGCCGGTGAGCACCGCGTCCGTCGCGGCCGGGTTGTTCCAGTACGAGCCGAAGACGATGCCGCCCTTGATCAGCACCTCCCCGTCGTCGGCGATGCGCACGGCGGTGCCCGGCACCGGCAGTCCGACCGTGCCGGGGCGCGGCCGGAGCGGCGGGGTGATGGTGGCGGCGGCGGAGGTCTCGGTCAGGCCGTACCCCTCGTAGATGATGATTCCGGCGGCGTAGAAGAAGAGGTTGAGGTCGCGGTCGAGGGGTGAGCCGCCGCTGATCGCGTAGCGCAGCCGGCCGCCGACCTCCTTGCGGATGCGGCGGTAGACGAGGAGTTCGTAGAGCGCCCAGCCGGCGTAGAGGCCGAGGGAGGGGCCGGGGCCCTTCTTGTCCAGGAACTTGTTCAGGTACGCCTCGCCGAAGCGCACCGCGATCCGCTCCGCGCGGTCGAAGGAGGCGGCGCGGCCGATCTTCTCGGCGGTCGCCCGGCCGGTGTCGTGGATCTTCTCGAAGAGGTACGGGACACCGACGAGGAAGGTCGGCCTGAACGCCCGCAGTTCCGGGCGGAGTTCGTCGGGTTTCAGGCCGGGGCAGTGGCCGAGCTCGATGCGGGCGAGCAGGCAGGCGATCTGGAGGGTGCGGCCGAGGATGTGGGCGAGCGGCAGGAAGAGGAGCGTGGAGGCGACCTGTCCGGTGATCTCCTTGAAGATGGGGTGGAGCAGGTCGACGGTGTTCGCCGCCTCGGCGTGGAGGTTGCCGTGGGTGAGGACACACCCCTTGGGGCGTCCCGTGGTGCCCGAGGTGTAGCAGAGGGTCGCGACGGAGTCCGGGGTGAGCGCGGTCCGCCGCTTGGTCACCGCCTCGTCGGGCACGTCCCGGCCGAGCGCGGCCAGTTCGGCCATCGCGCCGCCGTCCAGATGGCGGATGCGGGGCGGGTCGGCGTGGGCGGCGACGGCCTCCTCGGCGCTCGCCGCGTTCTGGGCGGTCTCCGCGATGAAGAGGCGGGCGCCGGAGTCGCGGACGATCCACTCGATCTGTTCCACCGACGAGGTCGCGTAGACGGGCACGGTCTGGCCGCCCGCCGCCCAGATGGCGAAGTCCAGGACCGCCCATTCGTAGCGGGTGCGTGCCATCAGCGCGACCCGCCCGCCGGGTTCGAGGCCGTCGGCGATCAACCCCCGTGCCGCCTCGGTCACTTCGCGCGCGAAGGCGGCGGCCGTGACGGGCCGCCACTGTCCGCCCTCCTTGCGGCGCAGGACGACCGCGTCGGGGGCCTCGGCGGCGTTGGTGAAGGGGATGTCGGCGATGCTGCCGGTGGTGGGCCGGGCGACGAGCGGGGCGGTGCGGGCCTCCCGTACGGTGCCGCGCTCGTCCCTGATGAGTTCGACCTCGGCGCGCTCGGCCAGGTGACTGTGGCGCTGTGCTCTTTTCAGATCCTTGCGTACGCCCATGACGGCTCCCCGGCTTCCCGTTCCCAGCTGATGTGCAGGCGATCGGCGCGTACTTACTCATGCGTCAACTTACCGACCCGTAAGGAAAATTCAATGGGTCGGGCGGGAGGAGACTGCGGCAGCGAGGGGGGCGAGAAGACGGGAGGGGCCGGAAGGAGGCGAGAGGGGCGGGCGGCTCACTCCGTCGGCGTGGGGCTCCAGACCTCTCCGCGCAGGACGCGGCCCATGCCCACCCACACCATGTTCATGAGGCGATGGGTCATCCCCTGCGGCGACTGGCCGGGGTGCAGGGCCATCCAGTCGGTCAGCGAGTCCGCCGCGCCGACCAGCGCGTGCGCCACGAAGTCCGCGTCCTCGGCGGAGAGTTGCGCCTCCGGGCCGCTGTCCGTGATGCCCGCCCACACCAGCCCCGCCACCTCGGCCATCACCGCGCGGCGCGCCCCGGCGACGGCCGCCGCGATCGTCTCGCTCAGCTCGGAGGCCTGGCGGTGCAGCACCACCCAGCTGTCGCGGTGTTCGGCGACGAAGGTGAAGAAGGCGAGCAGCCCTGCATGCAGGCGCAGTTCGGGGGTCGGCCCGCTCGCCGTCGCCGCGTCCTGGAAGGCGCCGACCAGCCGGTCGGCCTCTCGGCGCAGGCAGGCGAGGAAGAGACCCTCCTTGGATTCGAGGTACAGATACACCATCGGCTTGGAGATTCCGGCGAGTTCGGCGATCTCGTCCACCGAGGCGCCGTGGTAGCCACGCTTGGCGAAGACCCCTACCGCCACGTCGACGATCTGCCGCTCGCGCTCGGGGCGCGGGACCCTGCGCCTGCGCGGCGCGGTCCCACCCTCGGACATGTCGCCCACCCTTGTCAGCCTCCCGGTTCCGACCTACCTTACTCTTTAGTAAGTTTACTGTAGAGTAAGGAGATCGCCGTGGCGGACGACATCAGCAGGATCGCCGACCTCGACTTCGCCGACGTGACACCCGAGGAGTTCGCCCGGCTCGTGAAGGGGCTCTCGAACCGGGAGATCGCGGCGATCGCCCGCGACGGCGCGCTGCGCACCCGCGTGCTCGACGAGGTCTTCGGCCGCATGGAGCGGCAGTTCAAGCCGGCTGCCGCCGGTTCGCTGAAGGCCCTGATCCGCTGGAAGATCACGGGCAGCGACGGCAACGAGGACGCCGTGTACGAGACGGAGATCGCCGACGGCGGCTGCGCCGTGCGCGAGGGGCGCTCGGACGCCGAGCCGCGGCTCACGCTCACCATGGCCGACCCCGAGTTCCTCAGACTGGTCTCCGGCAACGCGAGCCCCGTCTCGCTCTTCCTGACGCGCAAGGTGAAGATCGCGGGCGATGTCGCCCTCGCGGCCGGGCTCACCCGCTACTTCGACATCCCGAAGGCCTGAGCCCTCACTCCCACCCGCGAGGCCCGAGCCCCCACCCGCGCCGGCGCTCCTCGGTGCGGCAGCACGATTCAAGGCCTGACTGACCTGCGCCGATGTAGCGGTCATGACGTCTACGTACTCCTCTGTCGTCCGTGAGCCGGAGGCTGCCGTCGGTACCCGCCCCGACGGCAGGTCCGGGCCGGGGCGGGCCCGCGTCGCCGCCTGTCTGCTGCCCGCCCTCGTCATCGCCTTCGCCGGGTTCCAGCGGCGGTGGATGTCCGACGACGGGCACATCTACGTGCGGACCGTCCGGCAGGTGCTGGCGGGGAACGGGCCCGTCTTCAACGCCGGCGAGCGTGCCGAGTCGTCCACCGGCACGCTGTGGCAATGGCTGCTCGTGGTGGGCGGGGCACCGGGGTTCGACGTCGCGACGGTGGCGATGTACGGGGGGCTGCTGTTCACCGTCGCCGGGTTCGCGCTCGCCGGGGCCGGGGCGCTGCGGATGTGGGGCGGGGACCGTCTCCTCGTGCCGTGCGGGGCGCTGGTGCTGCTCGCGCTGCCGCCGGTGTGGGACTTCGCCACGTCCGGCCTGGAGACGGGGCTCGCCACCTGCTGGATCGCCGGGGCCTGGCTCGCGCTCCTCGCGCGGCCCCGGTCGCCGCTGACCTGCGCCGTCCTGGGGCTCGGCCCGCTCGTGCGGCCCGACCTCGCCCTGGTCTCCGCGGTGTTCCTCGCCGGGCAGTGGGTCATGGCGCGGCCGTCGTGGCGCGGGGCGCTCGCGGGGGCCGGTGCCGCGGGGGCGCTGCCCGTCGCGTACGAGATCTTCCGCATGGGCTACTACGGGCATCTGGTGCCGCTGCCCGGCGTCACCAAGGAGGCGTCGCGCAGCCTGTGGGGGCGCGGGTTCGGCTACCTCGGGGACTTCGCCGGGCCGTACGCGCTGTGGTTGCCGCTGCTTGTGGTGGGGGCGTGCGCCCTGGCCCAGGGGCGGTTCCGGGTGAGCGTTCCGGTGGCCGCGCCCTTGGTCGCCGGGGTGCTGTGCTGGGCGTACGTCATCAAGGTGGGCGGCGACTTCATGCACGGGCGGATGTTCCTGCCCGGACTGCTCCTGATGCTGCTGCCCGTCTTCCTCGTGCCCGTCACCCGGGTGTGGTCCGTCGCCGCCGTGGCGGTCGGCGTCTGGGCGGTGGTGTGCGCGAGCCTGCTGCGCATCCCGTACGAGGGGAAGATCGGGCCGGACGGGATCGCCGACGAACGCGGCGTGTACGTCCAGCAGAACGGCGACCGGCACCCCCTCCACCACGACTTCTCCGACTCCCGCGGCAACGCCGACTATGTGCGCGCGGTGCGCGGGGCGGCGCGCTTGGGCCACCCCACCCTGCTGCTCGCCTGGACGCCGACGCCCGCCCGTGCGCCGTCGGTCACCGGCGTCTACAACGTCCTCGGCCTCAACGGCACCGTCGTCCCGCTGCGCGGAGCCGCGCTCGACCCGATCGGGCTGGCCTATCCGCTCGCCGCCCACTCCGAGCCGCTCCCCGGCCGGGTCGGCCACGACAAGCGGCTGCCGGACGAGTGGGTGGTCGCCGACCGCGGCACGGCGCGGGGCGCCGCGGCGCTGGGGCTCGATCCGGCGCGGGTCGGCGCCGCGCGCCGGGCGCTGCGGTGCGGGCCGCTCGCGGAGCTGCGGGAGGCCACGCGGGCGCCGATGACGGCGGGCCGGTTCTGGCGCAATCTGACCGGGGCGGTGGCGCGCACCTCGTTCCGCTTCCCCAACGACCCGGTGCGGGCCGAGCGGGAGCTGTGCGGGCGGGGACGGTGAGTGCGGAAGCGGGTGGGTAGCGGGGCCCGGCTCAACTCCCGTTGAGCGCGGGCCTCTTGCGCGCTGAGCGAGTGCGTCGGATGCTGATGGTTCTTGTTGCCTTACGTTCGGAGTTGCCGTATGAGCCGTCCGAGCCGCCGGTCCTTCCTCGCCTCCGGTACCGCGCTCGCGGGCTGGGCCGCCTTCGCCGCGCAGAAGCAGGCCTTCGCCGCGAGCGGCGTAGGACCCCGCGGCGCGGCCAGGGCGCCCGAGTGGGACGCCGACCCCCGCGTCTTCCAGGTCAACAGAGAACCCGCCCGCACCCGCCTCATCCCGTATGCCTCCACCGCCGACGCGCTGCGCGGCGACCTCACGAAGTCCCCCTACTACCGCTCCCTGAACGGGCGTTGGGCCTTCCACTGGGCCCGCAACCCCGGACAGCGGCCGACCGGCTTCGAGGCCGACGCGTACGACGTGAGCGGCTGGGACCGGATCACTGTGCCCTCCAACTGGGAGATCGAGGGGTACGAGCACCCGATCTACCTCAACATCCGGTATCCGTGGGAGGGGTACGAGCAGCCCGACTTCCCCGACGTGCCCAAGGAGTTCAACCCCGTCGGCTCCTACCGCCGCCCCTTCACCGTGCCGCGCGGCTGGCACGGACGCCGCACGCTGCTCTCCTTCCAGGGCGTGAAGTCCGCCTTCTTCGTCTGGGTCAACGGCGAGAAGGTCGGGTACAGCGAGGACAGCTACACGCCCGCCGAGTTCGACATCACCGAGCGGCTGCGGCCGGGCGGCAACACCCTCGCCGTGGAGGTCTACCGCTGGTCCGACGGCAGCTGGCTCGAGGACCAGGACATGATCGACCTGTCCGGGATCTTCCGGGACGTGTACGTGTACTCGGTGCCCGGCACGCACGTGCACGACCTCGGGGTGCGGACCGACCTGGACGCGGAGTTCCGGGACGCCGTCCTGTCCGTGACGACCGTCGTACGCGACGCCGGAGGCAGCGGCGGCGCGGGCGGGCTCCGGATCGACGCGGTGCTGCACGACGCCGAGGGGCGGCCCGTGCCCGGCGCCGGACTGACCGGTGAGTCCGAGCCCGACCGGCCCCTCACCCTGAAGACCACCGTCAGGAGACCGGCGCTCTGGTCCGCCGAACAGCCGCACCTCTACACCCTCGTCGTCACCCTGCGGGACGGCTCCGGCAAGACCCTGGAGGTGCACCGGACGCGGGTCGGCTTCCGTCAAGTGGACGTCGGGCCCGGGAAGTTCACCGTCAACGGCCGGCCCGTGATGCTGCGCGGCACCAACCGCCACGAGTCTCACCCCGACCACGGGCAGGCCGTCCCCGAGTCGGTGATGCTCCAGGACGTCCTGCTCATGAAGCGGCACAACATCAACGCCGTCCGCACCTCGCACTACCCCAACCACCCGCACTGGCTGGACCTCTGCGACGAGTACGGCCTGTATGTCGTCGACGAGACGAACCTGGAGACGCACGGCGTGCGCGACCGCCTGCCCGGGTCGCTGCCCGAGTGGACGGACGCCTGCGTGGACCGGCTGCGGTCGATGGTCGAGCGGGACAAGAACCACCCGAGCGTGATCGTCTGGTCGCTCGGCAACGAGGCGGGCCAGGGCAACACCTTCAAGGCCATGGCGGACTGGGTGCACGCACGCGACGACTCGCGTCCCGTGCACTACGAGGGCATGAACTCCGTCGCCGACGTGCACAGCGAGATGTACACCAAGCCCGCCGACGTCGAGAAGTACGGCAGGTCGGGCGCGTCCAAGCCGTTCATGCTCTGCGAGTACACGCACGCCATGGGCAACAGCAACGGCAACCTGCCGGAGTACTGGGAGATCTTCGAGAAGTACCCGAACCTGCACGGCGGCTTCGTCTGGGACTGGGTCGACCAGAACATCCGGCGCCCCATACCCGGCGACCGGCGGCACTCCTACCTGTCGTACGGCGGCGACTGGACGCCCGGCTACCCCACCGACTCCAACTTCAGCTGCAACGGCCTCGTCGCCTCGACCCGCGCCCTCCACCCCGGACTCCAGGAGATCAAGAAGGTCTACCAACCGGCGTCCTTCACCGCGGCCGACCTCGGCTCCGGTTCCGTGCGGATCGGCAACAAGCACCTCTTCAGCGGCCTGGACGCGTACGAGCTGCGGTGGGCCGTGACCCGCGACGGCGAGGAGATCCAGCACGGGACGCTGGAGGCGCCGCGGGTGGCCCCCGGCGCCTCGGGGACCCTGCGCGTCCCCTACCGGAAGCCCGCGCGTCCCGAACCCGGCGCCGAGTACTGGCTGAACCTCGCCCTCGTGCTGCGGAAGGAGACCGGTTGGGCCCCGGCCGGGCACACCGTCGCCGCCGGACAGCTCGCCCTCGACTGGCACGCGCCGGCGCCCGCCGACCCGGCACCCGGCTCCCTGCCCCGCCTCGAACTGGCCGAGGACGACAAGGAGGTGCGGGTCACCGGCCGGCACGTCGAGGCCGTCCTCTCCAAGGCGACCGGCACCCTCTCCTCGTACGAGGTGAAGGGGCGGCCGCTGCTCACCGGCGGGCCCGTGCCGAACTTCTGGCGCGCCCCCACCGACAACGACATCGGCCGCGGCTACCAGAAACAGGCCGCGACCTGGCGCGACGCGGGCGCCAAGGCGGAGATCACCGGGGTCCGGGCGGCCAGGACCGCTCCCGGCGAGGTCACCGTCGAGGTGAGCGCCACGCTGCCGACCTCCCCGCACCCCTGCGACTGGCACACCGTGTTCACCGTGCGCGGCGACGGCGAGGTCCGGGTGCGGCACACCCTGAAGGCACCGGCGGGCCTGCCCGACCTGCCCCTGGTGGGGGTCCTGCTGGCCGTGCCCGCCGGGCACGAACGGCTCGACTGGTACGGGCGCGGGCCGCACGAGAACTACCGGGACCGCAACTCCGCCGCGTTCGTGGGCCGTTACCGCTCCACCGTGGACGACCAGGTCGCCCCGTACGTCCGGCCGCAGCAGACCGGCAACATGACCGACGTACGGCGGTGCACGGTCGCCGACCGGTCGGGGCAGGGCCTCACGGTGCTGGCCGACCCCGCCGACGGCGAACCGTTCCTGGAGATCAGCGCCCTGCACCACACGCCGTTCGACCTGGACGGGCCGCGCCACCCGCACGAGGTGAGGCGGCGGGCGGAGACCGTCCTCGGCGTCAACCACCGGCAGATGGGCGTAGGCGGCAACGACTCGTGGGGCGCCCCGCCGCTGGAGCCGTACCTGCTGCACGCGGGACGCACGTACACGTACGCCTACCGGCTGCGGGCCGCGGAGCGCCAGTAGCCCGGCCTCAGCTGACGATGTCCTTGCGGGCGAACCCCCGGAACGCCAGCGCGAACAGCACCAGCGCGTACGTCACCGACACCGCCGAGCCCTGGATCATGCCGGCCCACTCGGGCTGCGGCTGGATGGCGTCGGCCCAGGCGAACTGCCAGTGCGCGGGCAGGAAGTCGCGCCAGCCACCGAGCGCCGTCACCGCGTCGAGGACGTTGCCGACGATCGTCAGTCCGACCGCGCCGCCCACCGCGCCGAGCGGGGCGTCGGTCCTCGTCGACAGCCAGAACGCGAGGCCACCGGTGACCAGTTGGGAGACGAAGATGTACGCGACGACGACCAGGAGCCGCTGGGCGGCCGTGCCCGCGGGCAGCTGCCCGCCGGTCGGGATCTCCAGCGGCCCCCAGCCGTACGCCGCCGTGCCGACCACGACCGCGACGAGCGGCAGCAGCACCAGCGCGGCGGCGCTCAGACCGAGGGCGACGGCCATCTTCGACCAGAGCAGACGGGCCCGCGGCACGGGCGCGGCGAGCAGATAGCGCAGCGAGGACCAGCTCGCCTCGGAGGCGACGGTGTCCCCGAAGAACAGGGCCACCGGGATCACCAGCAGGAAGCCCGCCGACACGAAGAGGCAGGTGGCCGCGAAGTTGGCGCCGGACGCGGTGGCGGTGTCCATCAGCGTCACGTTGCCGTTGCGGGAGCCCGGTGAGCCACCCGCGACGGCGAACGCGATGATCAGGACGACCGGGAGGAGCGCCATGATGGCGCCCATCACCAGCGTGCGGCGCCGCTTCAGCTGGCGCACCGCCTCCACCCGCAGGGGCAGGGTGCGGCCGGCGCGGTAGCCGGGCGCGGTGGGCCGCTCCAGCGTGGGGGCGCTCATGCGGTGCCTCCGATCAGGGTCAGGAACGCGTCTTCGAGACGGCGGTGCGGGCCCATGGACTCCACGGGCACGTCCAGGCGCACCAGTTCGGGCAGCAGCCGTGCGGCGCTCGTCTGCCCGGTGCCGTCGAGCCGGACGAGCAGGCCGCCGTCCGCGCGGACCGCGGAGGCGACGCCGGGCAGCGCGGCGACCTTCTCGACCAGCGGATCGGGGATCTCCGCGGCGAGGCCGACGAGCAGCGTGTCGCCGGAGCCCACGATGTCGGCGACCGGTCCGGCCTGGACGAGCCGGCCGCGGTCCATGACGACCAGGTGCGTGCAGGACTGCTCGACCTCGGCGAGGAGGTGGCTGGAGACGATGACGGTGCGGCCGCCGCGCGCGTACCGGATCATGACGTCGCGCATCTCGCGGATCTGCGGCGGGTCGAGGCCGTTGGTCGGCTCGTCGAGGATGAGCAGGTCCGGCAGGCCGAGCATGGCCTGGGCGATGGCGAGGCGCTGGCGCATGCCCTGCGAGTAGGTGCGCACGGCGCGGGCCAGGGCGTCGCCGAGCCCGGCGATCTCCAGCGCCTCGTCCAGGTGGGCGTCCTCGGCGGGGCGGCCGGTCGCCTTCCAGTACAGCTCCAGGTTCTCGCGGCCGGAGAGGTGCGGCAGGAATCCGGCGCCCTCGACGAACGCGCCGACCCGGGAGAGGACGGGCGCGCCGGGGCGGATGGCCCGGCCGAAGACGCGGATCTCGCCCGCGTCGGGGCGGATGAGGCCCATCAGCATGCGCAGGGTGGTGGTCTTGCCCGCGCCGTTGGGTCCGAGGAGGCCGAGGACCTGGCCCTTCTCGACGGTGAAGGAGACGTCGCGGACGGCGTACCGGTCGCTGGACCTGGCGTACCGCTTGCTCAATCCGGTGATGTGGAGCGGCACTTCGGCGAGGTCCGGGTCGGGCGCGGGGGCGGTGGTGCGGCGGCGCGCGGTGACGAGCAGGCCGAGGGCGAGCAGGGCGCCGGTGGCCGGCAGCCACCACACCCAGGAGGGCAGCGGCGCGGCGGCGGTCTCGACGCCGGGCGCCGTCGGCACCTTCAGGTCGCCCTTGAGGGAGACGGTGTACGTGGCGGGGCGGGCAGGCGAGGCGAAGCCGAGGTCGGTCGAGGCGATGACCAGGCGCAGGCGGTGGCCCTTCTGCACCTCGTGGTCGACGGCGGGCATCCGCAGGGTGACGTCCTTGCCGCGTCCCGCGCCCTCGACGCGGACCGGGGAGACGAGCTGGGAGGGCAGCACCTGCTGTTTGCCGCCGGGGCCGACGTCGTAGACCTTCGTGAAGAGCACCGCGTCGTCGGTCGAGGACTTCACGTGTGCCCGGACCGTCGGCGTGCCGGTGACGCGCAGGTCCTTGCCGAGCGGCGCGGAGTCGTACCGCGCGTTCTGGCCGGGGAAGTCGACGGAGACGCCGACGCCGAGGGAGGCGAACTGGGAGAGCCGGCCGCCGCCGGTGCCGGGCAGGCCGGAGATGGCGGGCGGGTTGCCGCCCGCCGGGTTGGCGAAGCTCTGCTCGCGGCCGCGCAGCGGGACCGGGCGCAGGCCGCTCTCCAGGCCCGGATACGCGTCGCCGGATGCGCCCCGCTTGCGGGCCGCGCCGTCGGTGGAGTCGACACCTCCGGTGCGGGTGATCCGGAACGCGGGGCCGGTGTCGGTGGTCTTGTCGCCCTTGAGGTAGCGGTCGAACCAGGCGTTGACGCGTCCTTCGACGCGGTCCCTCTCGCGGTCGCCGCCGTCGTGGCCGCCGGCGATCCAGTCGACGGAGACGGGCGCGTGGTTGGCGCGGACGGCCCGGGCGATGGCGTCGCCCTGGGTGAGCGGGAAGAGCGAGTCGGTCTGGCCCTGGGCGAGGTACATGGGCACCTTGATGCGGTCGCCGACGGCGACCGGGCTGCGCTCGGTGAGCAGTTCGCGCGCGGCGGCGTCCGGCCTGCCGGCCTCGGCGATCCGCTCGTACATGGCGCACAGCCGCTTCTCGAACCGGTCGCAGCCGCCGCCGGTGTTGACGAACAGGCCGGCCCACAGCTTCTTGAAGACGCCGTCGGGGAACAGCGCGTCCGCGAGGTTCCAGTAGGTGATCTGCGGGGCGATCGCGTCCACCCGCCGGTCGTACCCGGCGGTGAGCAGCGAGACCGCGCCCGCGTAGGAGGCGCCGGTGATGCCGACGCGCGGGTCGCCTTCCTTGTCGAGCCGCACCTCGGGGCGGGTGGCCAGCCAGTCGATCAGCTTGGAGACGTCGGCGACCTCGCCCTTGGGGTCGTTGAGCCCGATCTTGCCGGTGGACCTGCCGAAGCTGCGCGCGGACCACGTCAGGACCGCGTACCCGTCGGCGGCGAGGTCCTCCGCCTGTGCGCGCACGTCGTTCTTGCTGCCGCCGAAGCCGTGGCCGATGAGGACGGCGGGGCGCTTGGTGTGCGGGTCGCCCGCCGTGAAGTACGAGGTGTCGATCCGGGCGCCGCCGGTGTCGACCATGCGGTCCACGCGGTGCACGGCGGGGGCGTCGTCCGAGGCGGCCGCCGTCCAGGTGCCCACCCCGGCGAGCACCACGACGGCGGCCGCGGCGGCGAGCAGCCTGCGCGGACCGCGCGGCACGGGGAACCTGGCCCTGGGCAGTCGTAGATCCATGCCGTCAAAGGTACGGGCGCGGGACGCGGGGCCGGGGCGGGGGTCGGGGCCCCGGGGTCAGTCGTCGAGACCGTCGCAGTCCACCGTGACCAGCCAGCGCGTCTCGCGGCGCGGGCGCAGGTACAGCGCCCAGTACAGGGTCGCGACGACCACGATGGAGCCGGTCCACACGAGGTACTGGGTCTCCTGCCGGCTCAGCACGTACGCGAGGACCGCGATCAGCACCACGGGCACCGCGGGCCACAGCGGCATCCGCCAGGCCGAGCCGTGGCCGTGCGATCCGCGCCGGGCGAGCAGCGCGGCGACCGCCACCAGCAGGTACATGCCGGTCACGGAGACGCCGGTCACGCCGTACAGCGTGTCCAGGTTGACGAAGCACAGGAGCGCGCCGGGGATGCCCACGAGGAGCGTGGCGGCCCAGGGGGCGCCGGTTCCGCCGAGCTTCGACAGGGCCTTGTTGACCGGGGTGGGCCAGGCCCTGTCCCGGGCGGAGGCGAACAGGACGCGGGAGTTCTGGATGACCATGACGATGCCCGCGTTGATGATGGCGAGGGCCACGCAGAGGCTGACGAAGGTGCCGACCGCCGAGTTGGACCAGGCCGTCACCATGGCGCTGATGTCGCCCTCGGACAGGGCGGTGAGGCTCTCGGCGCCCATGGTGATCGCGACGACGGGGACCAGGATGATCACGGTGGAGATGGCGAGGGTCGCGAGGACGGTGCGGGCGACGTTGCGGCGCGGGTTCTCCAGCTCCTCGGAGAGGTAGACGGCCGTCGAGAAGCCCTGGGTGACGAAGAGGGCGACGGCGAGGCCGGAGACGATCAGCATCGCCGTGACGGTGTCGACGCCGCCGGGTCCGGAGCCCGCCACCGACAGGTCCGCCAGGCTGCCCGCGCCCCGCTCGGCGTGGGTGAAGCCGAGGACGGCCACGACGCCGGCCGCGATCACCTCGAGGACCAGGAAGATGCCGGTGATCCAGGCGTTGGCGCGCAGGTCGAGCAGGCCCGCGAGGGTGGCGAGGATCATGACGCCGGCGCCCGCGTAGGAGGGGTCGAGGTGGATGACCGGGGCCAGGTAGTCGGCCGTACCCATGGCGATCACGGGCGGCACGATCATCACGACCAGCAGCGAGAGGACGAAGACCAGCCAGCCGGCGAGGCGTCCCGCCATGGTGGAGACCATCGCGTACTCGCCGCCCGCGCTGGGGATGAGGGTGCCCAGCTCCGAGTAGCAGAACGCGACGCCGACGCAGAGCAGCGAGCCGATCGCGATGGTGAGCGCGGTGGCGGTGCCGAGCGAGGAGAAGAGGTCGGGGACGACGACGAAGAGGGTGGAGGCGGGCGTCACGCACGAGAGCGTGAGGAGGGTGCCGCCGACGACGCCGATGGAACGCTTGAGCTTCTGGGGGTCCCCGGGGACGGCTACCGGTGCCGGGGGCTCCCCGGTGGTGGCGGACTGGAGTGGGCGAAGCGTGTCGGTCATGGAGCAGCGGTTCCGATCGACTCGTGTGGCAGGAGTACGGCGGGAGCGCTATCGCCTCCGAAGGCTGTTGAGCTGGTGTTTCGGTGGCTCCCGGCGCGTCATCGAACCCCGGCGGCAACCGGAACGTCAACGGTCCTTTACCTACGGAATCCGCAGCCGCGAAGATCCCCAAGTTGCCTGGCTTTCCCAAGAGTTTGCTCCTTGGGGTCGCAATGAACATGCCCGTCTCGGATATGACCTTGATATTGCAGGCGGATGAACGGAGCCGCATTAGGTGCCCGAATTGCACCCTGTGCACGGGAACCGCAAGGACGGCGTCAAAAAAGAATCGGATCCGTCCGGTATCCGGACGACACCCCTCCACATTCAGTCACGGGGCGGCTCCGCTCAGTGCGGCCGCTCAGTGCGTCGGATGGAGCCGGTAGGAGGGGTCGAGGTCGCGCACCTCTACTGAGTACGTCGCGCCCTCGACCCCCGAGAGGTGCTTGCACAGCAGCGCGAGGACGTCGTCGGAGAGCCCGGCCTTCACGGCGGGCCCGCGCCCCGGAAGGAGGCCCACGGTGACATGGACGAAGGGCGCCGCCGCGCGCCCGTCCACGAAGGCCGCCGCCGAGCGGCAGAAGCTCTTGCCGACGCCGACCGAGTCCACCCGCTCCACGACCAGGGGATGCAGCTCCGCCACGAGGGCGGGCAGATCCAGGACGCCGGACAGGGTCTCGGCGTAGTCGATGTCGATGTGCGGCATGCTCACGGCCTTCCATGTAGTGCACACACATCGTAGAACGGTGAACCAACGGCGGAGCCCCCGGACCTAAGAGGCCACCGGCGGGTGGGACGCCGTGCCTCCCACCTGCTGCGCCGGCTCACGGCCGACGTATTCGTACACGCCCCCGTGAGGGTGCCGCAGCACGGCTCGGTGGCCGTTGGGGGTGGGCTGCACCGGCATCACCACGGTGGCACCGGCCGCGACGGCTTCCCCGACGGCGGCAACCAGGTCTGAGACCGGCAGAGTGGCACTCACTCGGGCCACCCTGTGCACTGCTTCGTCCGGACCGCAGAACAGCAGGAAGGGCCCGACGCTCGCCAGGCGTACACCGGCGAAGTCGAAGCGGGTGGCCGTCCGGCCGGTCAACCGCTCGTAGAAGGGGACGGCCGCCTCCAGGTCGTCGACGCGCTGTCGCGTGACCACTGAGTCGATCGTTGTCGGCATGCTGGAACACCTCGTCCGTCAGCGTCGGATTGTGGGTCAGTCGGCGTCGGGAAGCTGCCAGGCCGCGCGCTGGCGCAGCGAGATCCGGTTGCCGTCCGGGTCCACTGCCTCGGCGCGGATCCCGTATCCGTAGTCCTCCGGTTCGGGCTTGTCGAACGTCACACCGCGGTCGCGGAACACCTCGAAGTCCGCGCGCAGGTCGTCCGATTCGAGGAAGACCGGACCCGGTGTGGTGCCCGGCCGCAGCTCGGCGGGGTGCCCCGCAGCCGCGGCGTGCGGCCAGAGGATGATCTCGAGGGGGCTGCCGGGGACGCCCACCGTGAGGAAGCGCCCCTCAGGACCCGCGTGGTCGACGCGCTTCTCCAGACCGAGCTTTTCCGTGTAGAAACCCAGCGCCCGCTCCTGATCGGTGACGTAGAGCGTCACGTACATGATGTTCGTCAGCATTGGTGCTCCTCCAGCTGGTACGCGGGCCTGTTCGGGCCCGTCATCACCCATGACGGAGCGGATGCGGGGAAGGTAACCACGCGTTCGGGCCGGGACGACGAAGCCCCCTGGTCAAGAGACCAGGGGGCAACTCGCGGGGAGCGGCTCAGTGGTTGCGCGGGAAGCCGAGGTCGACGCCGGACGGGGCGTCCGACGGGTCGGGCCAGCGCGTGGTGACGACCTTGCCGCGGGTGTAGAAGTGCGTGCCGTCGTTGCCGTAGATGTGGTGGTCGCCGAAGAGCGAGTCCTTCCAGCCGCCGAAGGAGTGGTAGCCCACCGGCACCGGGATCGGCACGTTGACGCCGACCATGCCCGCCTCGATCTCCAGCTGGAAGCGGCGGGCCGCGCCGCCGTCCCGGGTGAAGATGGCGGTGCCGTTGCCGAACGGCGAGGCGTTCATCAGCGCCACGCCCTCGTCGTACGTGTCGACGCGCAGCACGCACAGGACCGGGCCGAAGATCTCGTCCTGGTAGGCCTTGGCGGTGGTCGGGACGCGGTCGAGCAGGGAGAGGCCGATCCAGTGGCCGTTCTCGTGGCCCTCGACCGTGTGGCCGGTGCCGTCGAGGACGACCTCGCTCCCCTCGGCCGCGGCGCCCGTGACGTACGAGGCGACCTTGTCGCGGTGGGCGGCGGTGATGAGCGGGCCCATCTCGGAGGCCGGGTCGTTGCCGGGGCCGATCTTGATCTTCTCGGCACGCTCCTTGATCTTCGCGACGAGTTCGTCGCCGATCGCGCCGACCGCGACGACCGCCGAGATCGCCATGCAGCGCTCGCCCGCCGAGCCGTAGGCCGCGGAGACGGCCGCGTCGGCCGCCGCGTCCAGGTCGGCGTCGGGCAGGACCAGCATGTGGTTCTTGGCGCCGCCGAGGGCCTGGACGCGCTTGCCGTTGGCGGAGGCGGTCGCGTGGATGTGGCGGGCGATGGGGGTGGAGCCGACGAAGGAGACGGCCGCGACGTCCGGGTGCTCGAGGAGGCGGTCGACGGCCACCTTGTCGCCGTGCACGACGTTGAAGACGCCGTCCGGCAGACCGGCCTCGCTCAGGAGCTCGGCGATCTTCATCGAGGCGGACGGGTCCTTCTCGCTCGGCTTGAGCACGAAGGTGTTGCCGCACGCGATGGCCAGCGGGAACATCCACATCGGCACCATGGCCGGGAAGTTGAACGGCGTGATGCCGGCGACGACGCCGAGCGGCTGGCGGATCGAGGAGACGTCCACGCGGGAGGCGACCTCGGTCGACAGCTCGCCCTTCAGCTGCACCGTGATGCCGCAGGCCAGGTCGACGATCTCCAGGCCGCGGGCGACCTCGCCGAGCGCGTCGGAGTGCACCTTGCCGTGCTCGGCGACGATCAGCTCGGCGACCGCGTCGCGGTTGGCGTCGAGCAGCGCGCGGAACTTGAAGAGGATCGCGGTGCGCTTGGCGAGCGAGGAGGTGCCCCAGGTGGCGAAGGCCCCGCGGGCGGCGGCGACGGCGGCGTCCACCTCGTCCACCGACGCGAACGCGACCTGCGTCGTGACGGCGCCGGTCGCCGGGTCGGTGACCGGGCCGTACGTACCGGACGCGCCCTCGACGGCCTTCCCGCCGATCCAGTGATTGACGGTCTTCGTCATGACAAGCATCCCTACTCTCACAGGTGGCGGCGCCGGGCCCCGACGTGCCGGTCGTACTCTTCCCTGGCCTTGACCGCCGACTCCCGGGTCGCGGTCTCGGCCACGGGCACATCCCACCACGCCTGTGCCGGGGGCGGGCCCGACACTGTGTCTGCCGTTTCCGTCTCCACATAGACACATGTGGGCCGGTCTGCCCCGCGCGCCTCGCGCAGCGCCGCCCGCAGGTCACGCACGGTCTTGGCGCGCAGCACCCGCATGCCGAGCGAGGCCGCGTTCGCGGCGAGGTCGACGGGGAGCGGGCCCCCGGTGTACGTCCCGTCCGGCGCCCGGAAGCGGTACGCGGTGCCGAACCGCTCGCCACCCACGGACTCCGAGAGGCCGCCGATGGAGGCGTAGCCGTGGTTCTGCAGGATGACGACCTTGATCGGGATGTTCTCCTGGACGGCCGTGACGAGCTCGGTCGGATTCATCAGGTACGTGCCGTCGCCGACCAGCGCCCACACCGGCCGCCCGGGCTCGGCGAGCGCGACGCCGATGGCCGCGGGGATCTCGTATCCCATGCAGGAGTAGCCGTACTCGACGTGGTACTGGCGCGGCGACCGGGTCCGCCACAGCTTGTGCAGGTCGCCGGGGAGCGACCCGGCCGCGTTGATGACGACGTCCTCCTCGTCCACCAACTCGTCGAGCAGGCCCAGCACTTGGGTCTGCGTGGGCCTTATGTCCGGCTCTTCCGCCTGATAGGCGGCCTCCACCCGCTGCTCCCAGCGCTCCTTGTCGTCCGCGTACTCCACGGCGTAGGCGGGCTCGACGCGGTGGCCGCGCAGCGCCTGCCCGAGGGCTTCAAGGCCGGCGCGGGCGTCGGCGACCAGGGTGGTGGCCGCCAGCTTGTGGCCGTCGAAGGGGGCGATGTTGAGGTTGAGGAAGCGCACCCCGCTCGCCTCGAAGAGGGTGCCGGAGGCGGTGGTGAAGTCGCTGTAGCGGGTGCCGACGCCGATCACCAGGTCGGCGGTGCGGGCCAGTTCGTCGGCGGTGGCGGTGCCGGTGTGCCCGATGCCGCCGACGTCCGCCGGGTGGTCGTGGCGCAGGGAGCCCTTGCCCGCCTGGGTGGAGGCGACGGGGATCCGGGTGGCCTCGGCGAACTCCCGCAGGGCCTCCTCCGCGGCGCTGTGGTGGACGCCGCCGCCCGCGATGACCAGGGGGCGGCGGGCCGCGCGCACCGCGGCCGCGGCGGCGGCCACCTCGCGCGGGTCGGGGGCGGGCCTGCGGACGGTCCACACCCGCTCGGCGAAGAACTCCGCCGGCCAGTCGTACGCCTCGGCCTGCACGTCCTGCGGCAGCGCGAGCGTGACCGCGCCGGTCTCCACCGGGTCGGTGAGCACCCGCATGGCGGCGAGCGCGGCGGGGATCAGCGCCTCGGGCCGGGTGACGCGGTCGAAGTACCGCGACACCGGCCGCAGGCAGTCGTTGACCGACACGTCGCCCGCGTACGCCACTTCGAGCTGCTGGAGGACCGGGTCGGCGGGGCGCGTCGCGAAGGTGTCGCCGGGCAGCAGCAGGACGGGCAGCCGGTTGACGGTGGCGAGCGCGGCCCCGGTGACGAGGTTGGTGGCGCCGGGCCCGATGGAGGTGGTCACGGCGTGCGTGGAGAGCCGGCCGCTGTGGCGCGCGTACCCGACGGCGGCATGCACCATGGCCTGCTCGTTGCGTCCCTGGTGGAAGGGCATCTCGTCGGCGTGCTCCACGAGCGCCTGCCCGATGCCGGCCACGTTGCCGTGCCCGAAGATGCCCCAGGTCGCGCCGATCAGCCGCTGCCGGGTGCCGTCCCGCTCGGTGAACTGCCGGGACAGGAAGCGCACGAGCGCCTGCGCGGTGGTGAGCCTGACGCCGTCCTTGGGGGTCCCCGTCATCGATATCCCTCCGTGTGGTCGGGGTGGAAGCAGATCCGCCACTCCCTCTCCTCGCCCGGACCCGCCATCACATTCAGGTAGTACATCGCGTGGCCGGGCTGGGCGACCGACGGGCCGTGCCATCCGTCGGGCACCAGCACGGCGTCCCCGGTGCGGACCTCGGCGAGGACGTCGGTGCCACCCTCCCGGGACGGGAACACCCGCTGGTACCCCATTCCCTCACGGCCGCCTTGTGCCTCGATCTCGTAGTAGTAGACCTCTTCGAGCTCCGCCTCGACGCCCGGCCGGTGCTCGTCGTGCTTGTGCGGCGGGTACGAGGACCAGTTGCCGCCCGGCGTGATCACCTCGACGGCGATGAGCCGGTCGCAGGCGAAGGCGTCGGCCGACGCGAAGTTGCGCACCTCGCGGGCGCAGCCGCCGGTGCCGCGGCTCTCCACGGGTACCTCCGGCGCGGGGCCGTAGCGGGCGGGGAGTCGACGCTCGCACTCCGCTCCTGCCAGGGCGAAGCGGCCTCCCGCGCCGGAGGCGATCTGGATACGGGCATCGCGCGGCAGATAAGCGAAGTCCGAGACTCCGCTGAACACGCTCTCGCGGCCCCGCAGTTCGATGATCCCGTCTGTCGTCTGCACCGTACAGCCGCCGGTCAGCGGGAGCACGATCCATTCACTCCCGCCGGTGGCGAAGGAGTGCCGCCCGCCCGGCGCGAGTTCGAGGACGCGCAGGTGCGTGTAGGTCCACCCGGCCCGTGCCGGATCGATGGAGAGGGCGTACGGGCCGTCGGCCACGCTCCCTTTCGGTACGTACGTCATGTGGGCCTCCCAGGCCTGTCCGTCCCGTCGCCTGTCCCGCTAGAGCAGTCCCACGGCGGTGTCGACCGCCGCCGCCACGTCCCCGTCCGGCGGGTACAGCAGCGCCCTGCCCACGACGAGACCCTGCACGGTGGGCAGTTGCAAGGCGCCGCGCCACTTCTCGTACGCACCGTCCTGATCTGTCCCGACGTCGCCGCCGAGGAGCACGGCGGGCAGCGTCGAGGTCTCCATCACGCGGGCCATGTCGTCGGGGTCGTCGGTGACGGGCACCTTCAGCCAGGTGTACGCGGAGGTGCCGGCGAGCCCGGAGGCGATGGCGATGGACCGGATGACGGCCTCGGCGCCCAGGTCGTTGCGGGGCGGCCCAGGGCCGTCCCTGCGGGTCAGGAACGGCTCGACGAAGACCGGAAGACCGCGTCCGGCCATCGCGTCGACGACGCGGGCGGCCGAGTGCAGGGTGGTCAGCGACCCCGGGTCGGAGTAGTCGACGCGCAGCAGCAGCTTGCCCGCGTCGAAGCCGAGCCGTTCGATGTCCTCGGGCCGGTGGCCGGTGAAGCGGTCGTCCATCTCGAAGGCGGCCCCGGCGAGACCGCCGCGGTTCATCGAGCCCATGACGACCTTGCCGTCCAGGGCGCCCAGGAGCAACAGGTCGTCGAGGACGTCGGCACTGGCGAGGACCCCGTCGACCCCGGGCCGCGACAGGGCGAGGCAGAGCCGTTCGAGGAGGTCGCGCCGGTTGGCCATGGCGAGGGGCGCGTCCCCGACGCCGAGGGAGCCGCGGGCGGGGTGGTCGGCGGCGACGATCATGAGCCGCCCGCTCCCTTGGACCAACGGCCTCCGCCGCCGCCGCGCGGCGGCCTCGGCGATGGCCTCGGGACACCGAGCCCGAGTCCGCACAAGAGCCCCGACATCAACCACGACTCACCCCACGCACAACAGACCCACCCGGCAGAGATTCCAGCCTCTCCGGCGCGACTCCCGCCCCATACGCAACGGGCCGGCCCGGCAGGGATTTCAGCCCCTCCGGCGTTTGAGGAGCGGGGTCCGGGGCGGCGCCCCGAGGACGGCGACCCCGTGCGGCGGCAGGCGTCACGTGACGGCTCCCACGCCCACCACAGAGCCGGCCCGGCAGGGATTTCAGCCCCTCCGGCGTTTGAGGAGCGGGGTCCGGGGCGGCGCCCCGGGGACGGCGACCCCGTGCGGCGCGCGGATTCACGTGACGGCACCCTTCTCCACCGCCGAGGCGACCTCGCCAGGAAAAGGCATGGCGGACGAGCACTCCAGCCGCGAGGCCACGATCGCCCCCGCCGCGTTGGCGTACCGCATGATCCGTTCCAGATCCCAGCCCGCGAGCAGCCCGTGGCAGAGCGCGCCGCCGAACGCGTCCCCGGCGCCGAGGCCGTTGAGGACGTGCACCGGCAGCGGCGGCACCTGCGCCGCCTCGCCCGCGCGGTTCATCGCGAGTACGCCGCCGGGACCCTGCTTGACGACGGCCAGCCCGACGCCGGCGTCGAGCAACGCCCGCGCCGCCGCGAGCGGTTCGCGCTCCCCGGTGGCGATCTCCACCTCGTCGAGGTTGCCGACGGCGACGGTGGCGTGCGCGAGGGCGGCGGCGTAGTGGGGCCGCGCCCGCTCCGGGTCGTCCCAGAACATCGGCCGCCAGTCGAGGTCGAAGACCGTGACCCCGCCGGCCGGCCGCGCCCCGAGCGCGGCCAGCGTCGCCGACCTGCTCGGCTCCGCGCAGAGCCCCGTGCCCGTCATCCAGAAGATCCGCGCCGCCGCGATGGCGTCGAGGTCGAGTTCGCTCTCGTGGATCTCCAGGTCGGGCGCTTTCGGCAGCCGGTAGAAGTACAGCGGGAAGTCGTCCGGCGGGAAGATCTCGCAGAACGTCACCGGTGTCGGCAGGCCCGCGACCGGAGTCACCCAGCGGTCGTCGACGCCGAACTCCCGCAGCGCGCCGTGCAGGTAGGCGCCGAAGGGGTCCTCGCCGGTGCGCGTGATGACGGCGGCGCGGCGCCCGAGCCGGGCCGCGGCCACCGCGACGTTGCTGGCGGAGCCGCCGAGAAACTTCCCGAACGCGCTCACCTCGGCGAGGGGAACCCCCACCTGCAAGGGGTACAGGTCCACCCCGATCCGGCCCATCGTGATGACGTCGTACGGACCGGTCACCCTGCACGCCCCTTCGTCGCGTTCATGTGACGTTCGTGTGACCCCAGGTCTAATCCCGCGCCGGGAACCCTGTCAACATTTTGTCCTTACATTCGGACGACTGCTTGACACCCTTCCGAGACGGCCTGGAGTCTGGCCGGTATGACGACGCTGTCTCGCATCCGGATCGGCTCGGCACCCGACTCCTGGGGCGTGTGGTTCCCCGACGACCCGCGGCAGGTGCCCTGGCGCCGCTTCCTCGACGAGGTCGCGGAGTGCGGATACGAGTGGATCGAGCTCGGCCCGTACGGCTATCTCCCCACCGACCCGGCCGAACTGGCGGCGGAGACGGCCCGCCGCGGCCTCAAGGTGTCCGCGGGCACCGTCTTCACGGGCCTGCACCACGGGCCGGCCGTCTGGGAGAAAACCTGGGCCCACGTCGCGGACAACGCCGCGCTCGCGCAGGCCGTGGGCGCCGGACACCTCGTCGTCATCCCCTCCTTCTGGCGCGACGACAAGACCGGTGAGGTCCTGGAGGACCGCGTCCTGACGCCCGCACAATGGCGCGAACTGACCACCCAGACCGAGCGTCTCGCCCACGAGGTCCGCGAGCGGTACGGGCTGCGCGTCGTGGTCCACCCGCACGCGGACACCCACATCGACACCGAGGAGAACGTCACCCGCTTCCTCGACGCCACCGACCCGGACCTCGTCTCGCTCTGCCTGGACACCGGCCACTACGCCTACTGCGGCGGCGACAGCGTCAAGCTCATCGAGACGTACGGCGAACGCATCGGCTATCTGCACCTCAAGCAGGTCGACCCGGAGATCCTCGCCGAGGTGCGCGCCCAAGAGGTGCCGTTCGGGCCCGCGGTGGCGCGCGGTGTGATGTGCGAGCCGCCCGCCGGCGTGCCCGCGCTTGAGCCCGTGCTCGCCGCCGCCCAGAAGCTGGGTGTGGAGCTCTTCGCCATCGTGGAGCAGGACATGTACCCGTGCGCGCCGGACCGGCCACTGCCCATCGCCCGCCGCACCCGCTCCTTCCTGCGCTCCTGCGGCGCCTGACGGGCGCCCGCACGCCGGGGCGATGCGCCTTCGTGATGCGTCTCTTCCGTCACAAACACCCCTTTCCTGTCACACATGTCTCGTGTACGCGGGTCTTGCGTAACAGGCGGTCGACAGCCGCCCCCATGCGGTCACTCAGCGTCGTTCACCGGGCACAGGCTGAGTGATCGCCACGCGCCGCGCCCAGCTCCCCCGTCGGCCTCTCCGGCCGCCCTGGGCGCGCGCAGGGAGGTGCCACTGATGACCGACCGCAGGCTCTGGTCGTACAAGGAGATCGCCGCGCACATCCGTGTGCAGCCCGACACCGTGCGCTCCTACCGCAAGCACGGTCTGCTCCCCGACCCCGATCACGTGGAGGGCGGCAAGCCCTACTGGTACGCGGACACCATCCGCGCCTGGGTCGCCGCCCGGCCCGGCAACCGGGGACGCAGAGACTGAGCGCGGCGGCCCGCCCGGAGCGGCCCCACCCCGTTGAGACGTACCCCCTAGGGGTATAGTGTCGGGTGTGTCAGGAGGACACCGGGACTCCGGGGCCCCCTCCTGCACGCCACGCCGCATACGTACACACCCCTCCCCGAGGAGAACGACATGAGCGCCCAGACCGAGCTCCCGCAGGCCGCGTCCGAGTCGACCGGCTCCTGCTGCTCCCCCAGCGGTTCCTGCCACTCCGGCGCCGCCGAGACGCCGCAGGGCGCCGTCACCACCGTGTACCGGGTGACCGGCATGACCTGTGGGCACTGCGAGGGCGCCGTCTCCGCGGAGATCTCGGAGATCGCGGGCGTCAGCTCCGTCAAGGCGGTCGCCGCCACCGGGCAGGTGACGGTGGTCTCCGAGGCCCCGCTGGACGAGGCCGCGGTGCGCGCCGCCGTCGACGAGGCGGGCTACGAGCTCGCCGGCGTCGAGGCCTGAGGTCCACCCCGGCCGCGACGTCTGACCGGCGGCCCGCCGGGTACCCCGGGCCCTGTGGTGCCGACACCGGCACCACAGGGCCCGCAGCCGTTCCACCCCCGGAAGTAGTACGAAAGAGTCATGACGGAAGTCGCCAGCGCCCCGCCCGAGGCCGACACCGAGCTGCATGAGGTCGAACTCGCCGTCGGCGGAATGAC
Organism: Streptomyces sp. NPDC037013; assembly: GCF_055607265.1. Classification (NCBI taxonomy): domain Bacteria; kingdom Bacillati; phylum Actinomycetota; class Actinomycetes; order Kitasatosporales; family Streptomycetaceae; genus Streptomyces; species Streptomyces sp. NPDC037013. Next base: position 723,309 of record NZ_JBVJRV010000003.1, read on the forward strand.
CTGCGCCTCCTGCTCGTCCCGCATCGAGAAGAAGCTGAACCGCATGGAGGGCGTGACCGCCACGGTCAACCTCGCGACGGAGAAGGCGAAGGTCGCGTACGCCGACGGGGTCGAGGTCGCCCAGCTCATCGCCCTCGTCGAGAAGCTGGGTTATACCGCGGAGGAGATCGTCCCGCCCCCGCCGGAACCGGAGGACGGGTCCGCGGCCCCCACCACCGCCGACATCACCGAGCCCGACACCCTGCGGCAGCGCCTGACCGTCTCCGCGCTCCTCGCCCTGCCCGTCGCGCTCCTCGCGATGGTCCCCGCCCTCCAGTTCGACTACTGGCAGTGGCTCTCGCTCACCCTCGCCGCGCCCGTCGTCGTCTGGGGCGGCCTCCCCTTCCACCGGGCGGCCTTCACCAACCTGCGGCACGGGGCCGCGACGATGGACACCCTCGTCTCCATCGGCACGCTCGCCGCCTTCGGCTGGTCGCTGTGGGCGCTGTTCGCCGGGGACGCCGGGATGCCCGGGATGCGGCACGGCTTCGACCTCACCGCCTCGCCCGGCGACGGCGCCTCCACCATCTACCTCGAAGTCGCCGCGGGCGTCGTCACCTTCATCCTGCTCGGCCGCTGGCTGGAGGCCCGCTCCAAGCGCACGGCGGGCTCGGCGCTGCGCGCCCTGCTGGAGCTGGGCGCCAAGGACGTGGCGGTGCTGCGGGACGGCACCGAGACGCGGGTGCCGGTCGGGCGGCTGGCCGTCGGGGACCGCTTCGTCGTCCGTCCCGGCGAGACCGTCGCGGCCGACGGCACCGTCGTCGAGGGCGCCTCCGCGGTCGACGCCTCGATGCTGACCGGCGAGTCCGTGCCCGTGGACGTGGCCGCCGGTGCCGCCGTGACCGGTGGCACCGTCAACGTCGCCGGGCGGCTCGTGGTCCGGGCGACGCGGGTCGGCTCGGACACCTCGCTGGCGCGGATGGCGCGGCTCGTGGAGGACGCCCAGACCGGCAAGGCCCGGGTACAGCGGCTCGCCGACCGGATCGCCGGGGTCTTCGTGCCCGTCGTCCTGCTCATCGCGACCGGCACGCTCGGCGGCTGGCTGGGCGCCACCGGTGACGCGACCGCCGCGTTCACCGCCGCCGTCGCCGTACTGATCATCGCCTGCCCGTGCGCTCTCGGGCTCGCCACCCCGACCGCCCTCATGGTCGGCACCGGCCGCGGCGCCCAGCTCGGCATCCTCATCAAGGGCCCGGAGGTCCTGGAGTCCACCCGCCGCGTCGACACGATCGTCCTGGACAAGACCGGCACCGTCACCACCGGGCGCATGGAACTCATGGAGGCGCACGTCGTCGGGGACACCGACGAGAAGCGCCTCCTTCGGCTCGCGGGCGCCCTGGAGCACGCCTCGGAGCACCCCGTCGCGCGGGCCGTCGCGGCGGGCGCCGCCGGCCGTCTCGGGATCGCCGTCGGGGAGCTGCCGGTGCCCGAGCGGTTCGAGAACGTCGCCGGGTCCGGGGTGCGCGGCACCGTGGACGGGCACGAGGTGCTCGCCGGCCGCGAACGGCTCCTCGCGGCGGCCAGGGTGACGGGCCTGGAGGCGGTGGCGGGGCTGCGGGACGAGGCGGAGGCCGCGGGGCGCACCGCGGTCCTGGTCGCCTGGGACGGCGCCGCCCGCGGTGTCCTGACCGTCGCGGACGCCCTGAAGGAGACCAGTCCCGATGCGGTGCGCGAGCTGCGCGCGCTCGGGCTCGCCCCGGTGCTGCTCACCGGTGACAACAAGGCGGTCGCCGCGTCGGTGGCCGATGCGGTGGGCATCGACCGGGACGCCGTGTTCGCGGAGGTCCTGCCGCAGGACAAGGTCGATGTCGTACGGCGGTTGCAGGGCGAGGGCAAGGTCGTGGCGATGGTCGGGGACGGCGTGAACGACGCGGCCGCGCTCGCCACCGCCGATCTCGGCCTGGCGATGGGCACCGGCACGGACGCGGCGATCGAGGCGAGCGATCTGACGCTCGTGCGCGGGGACTTGCGGGTCGCGGCCGACGCCATCAGGCTCTCCCGGAAGACCCTCGCCACCATCAAGGGCAATCTCTTCTGGGCCTTCGGCTACAACGTCGCCGCGCTGCCGCTCGCCGCCGCCGGTCTGCTCAACCCGATGATCGCGGGTGCCGCGATGGCGTTCTCGTCGGTGTTCGTGGTGACGAACAGCCTGCGGCTGCGGACGTTCTCATGACCCCTTCACGAGGTCGTTTCAGTATCCACACACCTGTCACAGGATCCCCATATGGGGGGTCTTGCGCCCGTACGCGACATATGCAAGAGACGCAGATCACAGCGATCGGGACGTAACCATTGAGGGGGGTCGCGAGTCTAATGGTGCGATGCAGGAAGATGTCTTGGGGGACGTCTTCCGACATCGGAGGACATCTTGGGGGATGTTCTCTGGAATTGCGTTGCCGGGGCACGTGCACCGGGGAGCTTTGAGCGGCCCTCCCGATACGTACGCGTCCCGGCAGACCGCAGGGCAGCCACAGACGCCCGGCCGGATCCCGTGGGGGGAATCCGCACCGGGAAAAAGGGAAGCGCCCCGACCGTCGACCCGTGGGGGGATCGACGGCGGGGCGCTTTCCGCTTTGTGCGCGGCGGCCCGGGAGGGTCAGCGGCCCTCGACCGGGACGAAGTCCCGGAGAACCTCGCCCGTGTAGATCTGGCGCGGGCGGCCGATGCGCGAACCCGGCTCCTTGATCATCTCGTGCCACTGCGCGATCCAGCCGGGCAGCCGGCCGAGCGCGAAGAGCACGGTGAACATCTCGGTCGGGAAGCCCATGGCCCGGTAGATCAGGCCGGTGTAGAAGTCCACGTTCGGGTAGAGCTTGCGCTCGACGAAGTAGTCGTCGGCCAGCGCGTGCTCCTCCAGCTTCAGCGCGATGTCGAGCAGCTCGTCGGACTTGCCGAGCGCCGAGAGGACGTCGTGCGCCGCCGCCTTGATGATCTTCGCCCGGGGGTCGAAGTTCTTGTAGACGCGGTGCCCGAAGCCCATGAGCTTCACGCCGTCTTCCTTGTTCTTCACCTTGCGGATGAAGGTGTCGACGTCGCCGCCGGAGGCCTGGATGCCCTCCAGCATCTCCAGGACGGACTGGTTGGCGCCGCCGTGCAGCGGGCCCCACAGGGCCGAGATGCCGGCGGAGATCGAGGCGAACATGTTCGCCTGCGAGGAGCCGACCAGACGCACGGTGGAGGTCGAACAGTTCTGCTCGTGGTCCGCGTGCAGGATCAGGAGCTTGTCGAGCGCGTTGACCACGACCGGGTCCAGCTCGTACTCGGCGGCGGGCACCGAGAAGGTCATGCGCAGGAAGTTCTCGACGTAGCCGAGGTCGTTGCGCGGGTAGACGACCGGGTGGCCCTGCGACTTCTTGTACGCGTAGGCGGCGATCGTCGGAAGCTTGGCGAGCAGGCGGATCGTCGAGAGGTGGCGCTGCTTCTCGTCGAACGGGTTGTGGCTGTCCTGGTAGAACGTGGACAGGGCGCTGACCACCGACGACAGCATCGCCATCGGGTGCGCGTCGCGCGGGAAGCCGTCGTAGAACCGCTTGACGTCCTCGTGCAGCAGGGTGTGCTGCGTGATCTCGTTCTTGAAGGTGGCCAGCTCGTCGACCTTCGGCAGCTCGCCGTTGATCAGGAGGTACGCCACCTCGGTGAAGGTGGAGCGCTCGGCCAGCTGCTCGATCGGGTAGCCGCGGTACCGGAGGATGCCCTGCTCACCGTCGAGATAGGTGATGGCGGATTTATAGGCGGCGGTGTTGCCGTAGCCGCTGTCCAGGGTCACCAGACCGGTCTGGGCACGGAGCTTCCCGATGTCGAAGCCCTTGTCGCCCACGGTCGACTCGATCACCGGGTAGGTGTACTCGTCGTCGCCGTACCGCAGTACTACACCGTTGTTAGCGTTCTCGCTCACGTCATCCCTCACCGACGTTGTGCCTCTTCTTCGAGGTGCCCTGACTGTCTCTACCATCCCCCATTTGGCCCTGGAGAGTGCACTCGGGGTCGACCATTGGGCCTATTGGCGGCACTCAGTGCCGCCAACCTGCTCATCCTGCCCCCTTCGCCCTGGTTCCGGAAGTGCTGTGTGACGTTTCCGACTCGTTTGATCGATCAAATCTTCCGGGGCCCGTTCCGCGGCGGCCGGAAAGCCTGAAATCCAGTGCCGTACAGCGCCTGCCCGCGGAGACCGTGCGTACGGCCTGCCCCAGAGCCTTGCGCGAACCGACCAGGACGACCAGCCTCTTGGCGCGTGTCACGGCCGTGTAGAGCAGATTCCGCTGCAGCATCATCCACGCCCCGGTGGTGACCGGGATCACCACCGCCGGATATTCGCTGCCCTGGGAGCGGTGGATCGTCACGGCATAGGCGTGCGCCAGCTCGTCCAGTTCGTCGAAGTCGTACGGGACTTCCTCGTCCTCGTCGGTGCGGACGGTGAGCCGCTGCTCGTCGGGGTCGAGGGCGGTGACGACGCCCACCGTGCCGTTGAAGACGCCGTTCTGTCCCTTGTCGTAGTTGTTGCGGATCTGGGTGACCTTGTCGCCGACGCGGAAGACCCGGCCGCCGAACCGCTTCTCGGGCAGGCCGGGCCTGGCGGGCGTGATGGCCTGCTGGAGGAGGCCGTTGAGGTTCCCCGCGCCGGCCGGGCCGCGGTGCATGGGCGCGAGGACCTGCACGTCGCGGCGCGGGTCGAGGCCGAACTTCTTCGGGATGCGGTGCGCGGCGACGTCCACCGTCACGCGGCCCGCGTCCTCGGTCTCCTCCTCGACGAAGAGGAAGAAGTCCTTCATGCCCTGGGTGATGGGCGGGATGCCGGAGTTGATGCGGTGGGCGTTGGTGACGACGCCCGACTCCTGGGCCTGCCGGAAGATGCGGGTGAGGCGGACGGCGGGGATCGGGCCGCCGTCGGCGAGCAGGTCCCGCAGCACCTCGCCGGCGCCGACGCTGGGCAGCTGGTCCACGTCGCCGACGAAGAGCAGGTGGGCGCCGGGCGGGACGGCCTTGACCAGCTTGTTGGCGAGGAGCAGGTCGAGCATGGAGGCCTCGTCGACGACGACCAGATCGGCGTCGAGCGGCCGCTCCTTGTCGTACGCCGCGTCGCCGCCCGGTTTCAGTTCGAGCAGGCGGTGCACGGTGGAGGCCTCGGCGCCGGTGAGCTCGGCGAGGCGCTTGGCGGCGCGTCCGGTGGGGGCGGCGAGGACGACCTTGGCCTTCTTGGCGCGGGCCAGCTCGACGACGGAGCGGACCGTGAAGGACTTGCCGCAGCCGGGCCCGCCGGTCAGGACGGCGACCTTCTGGGTCAGCGCGAGCTTGACCGCCTCCTCCTGCTCGGGCGCGAGCTCCGCCCCGGTGCGCGCCGAGAGCCAGGCGAGGGCCTTGTCCCAGGCGACGTCCCGGAAGGCGGGCATGCGGTCGTCGCCGGTCTTCAACAGGCGCAACAGCTGGCCGGCCAGGGAGAGTTCGGCACGGTGGAAGGGGACGAGGTAGACGGCGGCGATGTCGTCGCCGCCGTCCGGGTCGGGGAGCGTCTCGCGGACGACGCCCTCCTCCTCGCCGGCCAGTTCGGCGAGGCAGTCGATGACGAGGCCCGTGTCGACCTGGAGCAGCTTCACCGCGTCGGCGATGAGGCGCTCCTCGGGGAGATAGCAGTTGCCCTGGTCGGTGGATTGCGAAAGGGCGTACTGGAGACCGGCCTTGACGCGCTCGGGGCTGTCGTGCGGGATGCCGACGGACCGGGCGATGCGGTCCGCGGTGAGGAAGCCGATGCCCCAGACGTCGGCGGCGAGGCGATACGGCTCGTTCTTCACGACGGAGATCGACGCGTCGCCGTACTTCTTGTAGATGCGCACGGCGATGGAGGTGGAGACGCCGACCCCTTGGAGGAAGACCATGACCTCCTTGATGGCCTTCTGCTCCTCCCAGGCGGCGGCGATCATCTTGGTCCGCTTGGGGCCGAGGCCGGGCACTTCCACCAGCCGCTTCGGCTCGGTCTCGATGATGTCGAGGGTGTCCACGCCGAAGTGCGTGGTGATCCGGTCGGCCATCACCGGGCCGATGCCCTTGATGAGGCCCGAGCCGAGATAGCGGCGGATGCCCTGGATGGTGGCGGGCAGCACCGTCGTGTAGTTCTCGACGGTGAACTGCTTGCCGTACTGCGGGTGGGAGCCCCAGCGGCCCTGCATCCGCAGGCTCTCGCCGACCTGCGCGCCGAGCAGCGCGCCGACGACGGTGAGCAGGTCGCCGCCGCGGCCGGTGTCGACGCGCGCGACGGTGTATCCCGTTTCCTCGTTGGCGTACGTGATGCGCTCGAGGACTCCCTCGAGCACTGCCGTCGCCACAGCTGGACTCGCCATGATCCGACGCTACCGTCCGGCACCGACAGCGCGGCGGGCCTGTGGACGACTTCCGCGCCGCGTGCGCGGCGGCCGCGGAACTTCGAAGGGGCCCGGTCCATGGACCGGGCCCCTTCGTTTCCCTCCCCTGTCAGAACTCGCGATCCCCCCGGATCCCCCGGATCCCCCCAGATCCTGGTTCCCCCCTCAGCAGCCCTGACGCCATGTACGACACGCCTGGTGCCCGAAGGGTTGCACCGCGTGGCGAGATTTTTTTCCGGACGCCTTCCAGGTGCCGGCAAAGCGGGGCAGACGTAGCGTTTGACGCATGAGCGATGAATCCCAGTCCTTCGAGCGGGACGTCCTGGACGAGCTCGGCGACGACAAGCTCCAAGAGATCGCCGGCCTGCTCGGCACGGACGCGTCCGGTGCCCAGGACGTCGTGGGCACCACGGTGTCCGCGCTCTCCGGGAACCTCCAGGACAAGGCGGCCACCGACGACCCCGCGGAGGCCGAAGAGGTACGGCAGGCCATCGCGGAGGTCGGCGACGCGCCCGCCCCGGAGCAGGCGCCCCTCCAGGGGGTGGCCGCGTTCGGCGGGTTGGGCGGTCTGGCGGCCGGCGGGATGATGTCCGGCGTGCTCGCGAAGATGAGCAGGCCCGTGGCGAACGCGGTCTCCAAGAAGACCGGCATTCCCGCCCCGACGGTCACCCGCGTCATCGAGATGCTCATCCCGGTCGTCCTCGCCGTGCTCTCCAAGCGCGCGGCGGGCACCAGGGGATCCGGCGGCGCGCCCAAGTCCTCCGCCTCCCCCTCCGGCGGCCTCGGTGACCTGCTGGGCCAGATCCTCGGCGGCAAGAAGTAGGCCGCCCCTCCGGCCCGCGCGGGCGTACGGCACGCGTGCGTGCGCTACGCGTATGTGCGGAAGCGGTCCGCCGTCTCCCTCAGCACCTCGCCGCCGTCGCGCGCCCACAGCGCCTCGTTGAAGATCTCCACCTCGATCGGTCCCCGGTGACCCGCGGCCTCGACGACCGCGCGCAGCGCCTTGAAGTCGACGCTGCCGTCACCCAGTTGCCCCCGGCCGAGCAGGACCCCGGCCGGCAACGGCGTGACCCAGTCCGCCAGTTGGAAGGCGTGCAGGCGGTCGCCGCGCCCCGCGCGTGCGATCTGGGCGGGCGCCCGGTCGTCCCACCACAGGTGGTACGTGTCCACGACCACGCCCACCTGACTCGCGGGGAAGCGTTCCGCGAGGTCGAGGGCCTGGCCGAGGGTGGAGACCACGCAGCGGTCCGCGGCGAACATCGGGTGCAGCGGCTCGACGGCGAGGCGTACACCGCGCTCCTCGGCGTACGGGCCGAGGACGGCGAGCGCGTCCGCGACGCGCTCGCGCGCGCCCGCCAGGTCCTTGCTGCCGGGCGGCAGCCCGCCGGAGACCAGGACGAGGGTGTCCGTGCCGAGGGCCGCCGCCTCGTCGACCGCGGCGCGGTTGTCGTCGAGGGCACGCGCGCGTGCCGCCTCGTCGGTGTCCGTGAGGAAGCCGCCCCGGCACAGGCTCGTCACCGTCAGTCCGGACTCCCGCATGAGGCGGGCGGTGCGCTCGACCCCGTACTCCTGGACCGGCGCGCGCCACAGGCCGACCGCCCCGATGCCTTCCTTGACGCAGCCCTCGGCCAGTTCGGGGAGTGACCACTGCCTGATGGTCTCCTGGTTGACGCTGAGGCGGTCCAGGGAAAGCGGCGGCGGGTTCGGCGGGGTGCTGGGCGCGTGGCTCATTGGGGGACTCCGTGGACGGTGAGCAGGGAGCGCATGCGGGCGGCCGCGAGCGCCGGGTCGGGGAACAGGCCGAGGCCGTCGGCCAGTTCGTAGGCGCGGGCCAGGTGCGGCAGCGAGCGGGCCGACTGGTGGCCGCCGACCATGGTGAAGTGCCGCTGGTGCCCGGCCAGCCAGGCCAGCAGGACGACACCCGTCTTGTAGTAGCGGGTGGGGGCCTCGAAGAGGTGGCGGGAGAGCTCCACCGTGGGGTCGAGCAGCTCCCGGAAGCCCTTCGCGTCCCCGGTGTCCAGGACCCGTACGGCCGCCGCGGCGAGGGGGCCCAGCGGGTCGAAGACGCCGAGCAGGGCGTCGCTGTGTCCGTGGTCGTCACCGGCGATGAGTCCGGGGTAGTTGAAGTCGTCGCCGGTGTAGCAGCGCACGCCGTCGGGGAGGCGGCGGCGCAGGGCGATCTCGCGGTCGGCGTCCAGGAGGGAGACCTTGATGCCGTCGACCTTGCCGGGGTGGGCGGCGATCACCTCCAGGAAGGTGTCGGTGGCCGCGTCCAGGTCGGCGGAGCCCCAGTAGCCCTCCAGGGCGGGGTCGAACATCGGGCCGAGCCAGTGCAGGATCACCGGCTCGCGGGCCTGGCGCAGGAGGTGGCCGTACGTCTCCAGGTAGTCGTCCGGTGAGGCGGCCGCGGCGGCGAGGGCGCGCGAGGCCATCAGGACCGCGCGGGCGCCGGCCGACTCGACGAGGGCGAGCTGCTCCTCGTACGCCGCCCTGACCTCGGGCAGGCGTGCGGGCAGGGTGAGTTGGTCGGTGCCCACGCCGCAGGCGATCCGGCCGCCGACCGCCTTCGCCTCCGCGGCCGACCTGCGGATCAGCTCGGCCGCTCCCGCCCACTCCAGGCCCATGCCGCGCTGGGCGGTGTCCATCGCCTCGGCGACGCCCAGGCCGTGCGACCACAGGTGGCGGCGGAAGGCGAGCGTGGCGTCCCAGTCGAGGGCGGCGGGGCCGTCGGGCGTGACGTCCGCGCGGGGGTCGGCGACGACGTGGGCGGCGGCGAAGACGGTGCGGGAGGCCGGTGGCGGTCCCCCGGCCGGAAGGCGCAGCGGGTCGGGACGAGGGGTGTACGCGCGCGTGCCGCCGTCCGCGGCCGGGAGCCGGACGGTGGCGGTCACGGCGCGATCTCCGGCACCTCGATGCGGCGGCCCTCCGCGGAGGACTTCAGGCCGAGCTCGGCGAGCTGCACGCCGCGCGCGCCCGCGAGGAGGTCCCAGCGGTAGGGCGCGTCGGCGTACACGTGCCGGAGGAAGAGCTCCCACTGCGCCTTGAAGCCGTTGTCGAACCCCTCGGGGCCCTGGTTGTCGGGGACTTCCTGCCACTGGTCGCGGAAGGAGTGGGCGGCGGGCAGATCGGGGTTCCACACCGGCTTCGGTGTGGTGCTCCGGTGCTGTACGCGGCAGTCGCGCAGCCCCGCGACCGCCGAGCCCTCGGTGCCGTCGACCTGGAACTCCACCAGCTCGTCGCGGTGGACGCGCACCGCCCAGGACGAGTTGATCTGGGCGACGATGCCGCCGTCCAGTTCGAAGATGCCGTACGCGGCGTCGTCGGCGGTGGCGTCGTAGGGCCTGCCGTCCTCGTCGCCGCGCCGCGGGATGTGGGTGGCGGTGAGGGCCTGGACGGTGCGGACGCGGCCGAACAGTTCGTGCAGGACGTACTCCCAGTGCGGGAACATGTCGACGACGATGCCGCCGCCGTCCTCGGCGCGGTAGTTCCAGGACGGGCGCTGGGCGGGCTGCCAGTCGCCCTCGAACACCCAGTAGCCGAACTCGCCGCGCACGGAGAGGATCCGGCCGAAGAAGCCGCCGTCGACGAGCCGCTTCAGCTTGAGCAGACCCGGCAGAAAGAGCTTGTCCTGGACGACGCCGTGCTTGACGCCGGCCTCCTCGGCGAGCCGGGCGAGGCCGAGGGCGGCGTCGAGCCCGGTGGCGCTCGGCTTCTCGGTGTAGATGTGCTTGCCCGCGGCGATGGCCCGCTTGATGGCGTCCTCGCGGGCCGAGGTGACCTGTGCGTCGAAGTAGATGTCGACGGCGGGGTCGGCGAGGACCGCGTCCAGGTCGGTGGAGAAGTGCTCCAGGCCGTGCCGGTCGGCGAGGGCGCGCAGCGCGTGCTCCCTGCGGCCGACCAGGACGGGCTCGGGCCACAGCACGGTGCCGTCGCCCAGATCGAGGCCGCCCTGGTCGCGGAGGGCGAGGATCGAGCGGACCAGGTGCTGGCGGTGGCCCATGCGGCCGGTGACGCCGTTCATGGCGATGCGCACCGTCTTGCGTGTCACGAAAGTCCCTCCGTAAGTGCCCAGCAAGCGCTTTCTATCCAGGGGCAAGCTAGCCTGCCGGACAAGGTTCGGACAAGGGCTTCGGTCGAGGGCGTGGCGGAAGTCGACAAGACGGGTGACCGGAGGACGACGAGATGACTGTGACCCTGGCGGATGTGGCGGCCCGTGCGCAGGTCTCCCCCGCCACCGTCTCGCGCGTGCTCAACGGCAACTACCCGGTGGCCGCCGCCACGCGCGAACGCGTCCTGCGCGCCGTGGACGACCTCGACTACGTCCTCAACGGCCCCGCGAGCGCGCTCGCCGCGGCCACCTCCGACCTGGTCGGCATCCTCGTCAACGACATCGCCGACCCCTTCTTCGGGATCATGGCGGGGGCCGTGCAGTCCGAGATCGGCGGACCCGGCGGGCGCGCCGGCGGCGAACGGCTTGCCGTGGTCTGCAACACCGGCGGATCCCCCGAGCGCGAACTGACCTACCTCACGCTCCTCCAGCGCCAGCGCGCCGCCGCGGTCGTCCTCACCGGCGGCGCCGTCGAGGACCCCGACCACGCGGCGGCCATCGGCGGCAAGCTGCGGCGCCTCGCGGAGGCCGGCTCACGGGTGGTGCTCTGCGGCCGGCCGCCCGCGCCGCAGACCGAGGCGGTGGCGCTCACCTTCGACAACCGCGGCGGCGGACAGCAGCTGACGGAGCACCTGCTGAGCCTCGGCCACCGGCGCATCGGCTACATCGCGGGCCCCGAGGAGCGCACGACCACCCGGCACCGCCTGGAGGGCCACCGCGCCGCGCTCGCCGCGCGCGGCATCGCGGACGACCCGCGGCTGACGGTCCACGGCCCCTACGACCGCCGCTCCGGCTACGACGCCACGGACGAACTCCTGCGCCGCGCCCCTGACCTGACGGCCGTCGTCGCCGCCAACGACACGGTGGCGCTCGGCGCCTGCGCGGCCCTGCGCGACAAGGGCCTGCGCATCCCGGACGATGTATCGGTGGCGGGCTTCGACGACCTCCCCTTCAGCGTCGACGCGGTCCCCGCCCTGACGACGGTCCGCCTGCCGCTGCACGAGGCGGGCGCACGGGCGGGCCGCATCGCCATGAGCAAGGAGAAGCCGCCGCCGGGCGGGGTGGCGACGATCCACGGCGAGCTGATGGTGCGGGGGTCGACGGCGGCACCCAGGTAGGGCACCCGGCGCCCCTGCCGCCTCCGCCCAGCCCTCTCTACTCCCCCTTCTCTACTCGCCCCCCTCTACTCCCCCCTCACCACCCTCCCCAGCACCGCGACCCCCTCCGTGATCTCGGCCGTGCCGCTCGCCGCGTAGCCGAGGACCAGGCCCGGGGGGTGCGGGAGTTGGGTGTGCCAGGACAGGGGGTGGGTCTTGACGCCATGGCGCAGGGCCGTGGTGGCGAGGGCGGTGTCGGGGCCGTCGTACGCGTGTCCTTCGAGGGTGATCGTCAGGTGCAGTCCGGCCGCCGCGCCGTGGACGACGGCGCCGGGCAGATGGGCGGCGAGCGCCGCGATCATCGCGTCCCTGCGTCTGCGGTGGTGCCTGCGGATGAGTCTCAGGTGGCGTTCCAGGTCGCCGTGGTCCATGAGGTGGGCGAGGACGAGCTGGGGCAGGGCCGCGCTGCCCAGGTCGATGAGGCGTTTGGCGTCCACGAGCGCGTCCCGGTGGGCGGGCGGCGCGAGCAGCCAGCCGAGGCGCAGGGCGGGCGCGAGGAGTTTCGAGACGCTGCCCGCGTAGCAGACGTGGTCCGGGAGCAGGGAGCGCAACGCGGGTACGGCGGGGCGGTCGTAGCGGTGTTCGGCGTCGTAGTCGTCCTCGATGACGAGGCCGCCCTCACGGGCCCACTCCATGAGCGCGCGGCGCCGTTCGCCGCCGAGGACGACCCCGGTGGGGAACTGGTGGGCGGGGGTGAGCAGTACGGCCGGGGCCCCGGTGGCGCGCAGCGCGTCGACGCGGATGCCGTGCGCGTCGACCGGGACGGGCGGGGTGGCGAGCGGCCGCAGGTGCTGCCGTACGCCGAGCGAACCCGGCTCCTCGACCGCCACCCGCGTGATCCCGTCGGCGCGCAGGACATCGACGAGGAGCCGCAGCGCCTGGGCCGTGCCGTTGACGATCAGCACGTCGTCCGGGTCGGCGGGGATCCCCCGGTTGCGGGAAAGCCAGCGTGCGACGGCGCCGCGCAGGGCGGGGGTGCCGCGCGGGTCCCCGTAGCCGAAGTCCGAGGGGGTCAGCGCGGCGAGCACGGCGCGCTCGGCGCGCAGCCAGGCCGCGCGGGGGAAGGCGGAGAGGTCGGGCAGGCCGGGTGACAGGTCGATGCGGGCGGGCGCGGCGCGCAGGGCGTCGAAGACGCCGAGGTCGGGGGGTGCGGTGAAGAGGTCGTCGCGGGAGGCCGCGGGCTCATCCCCCTTCGTACGCGGGGAAGTTGACGCGCCCGGGGTGTGCGGGACGGCCACCACGACCGTGCCGGCGCGTCCGCGCCCCGCGACGTGGCCGTCCTCGGTGAGCCGCCGGTAGGCCTCGGTGACGACGCCGCGGGAGACGCGCAGGTCGCCGGCGAGGGTGCGGGTGGCGGGTAGCCGGCTGCCGACGGTGAGGCGGCCGTCGGCGATGGCGCCCCTGATCTGCCGCGCCAGCCAGTCGGAGAGCCCGCCCCGGGGCGCGGCACCGGGGTCGAGCTGGAGGAAGTCCGCCGTGGCGCCCGCGGTTATGGACCGGTCGGAAGGAGATCCAATGGACCTGTTCATGGAGCCATTGTGGCGCCAGGGTCGAGCCATGGAATTCCTCCTCACCTCCCTGGTCGTCTGCGTGACGCCGGGCACCGGCGTCCTGTTCACGATCGCGGCCGGCCTCTCGCGCGGCACCCGGGCCGCGGTGATCGCGGCCGTCGGCTGCACGCTGGGCGTCGTCCCGCACATGGTCGCCGCGATCACCGGCCTCGCGGCCCTCCTGAACACCAGCGCCGTCGCCTTCCAGACCCTCAAGTACCTGGGCGTGGCCTACCTGCTGTACATGGCGTGGAGCACGCTGCGGGACAAGAGCGAGCTCACCGCCGAGCCGGAGAGCGAGCCGCGCTCGGCGGGCCGCACCATCCTGACGGGCGTGCTGATCAACATCCTCAACCCCAAACTGACGCTGTTCTTCCTCGCGTTCCTGCCGCAGTTCGTGAGCACCGACGAGCCGTACGCCTTCCTGCGCATGACCGAGCTCAGCGCGTACTTCATGCTCATCACGTTCGTGGTCTTCGTGGCGTACGGCCGGTTCGCGGCGGCGATGCGCAGCCACGTCATCTCGCGGCCGCGCGTCGTGATCCGGATGCGCCGCACCTTCGCGGTGGCGTTCGCGGCGCTGGGGGCGCGGCTGGCCTTCCTCTGAGGCACCGGCCCGGGACCGCGCGGCGGCGGGGTTGACCGCGCCGCCGCGCCGCCTACTGTCGGGACCATGAAATTCGCCTTCTCCACTCTCGGCGTACCCGGCCTCCCCGTACCCGACGTCCTGCGGCTCGCCACCACCCACGGCTACCACGGCGTCGAGCTCCGCGCGCACCCCGAGGAGCCGGTCCACCCCGGCCTCGGGCTGCTCGAACGGGCCGACGTGGCCGCCGAGTTCAAGGCGTCCGGCGTCGAGATCCTCGGCATCGCCGGGTACGCGCGCGTGGCGTCCCCCGGCGACGACGAGCCGGTCCTCGACGAGATCCGCTCCCTCGTCACCCTCGCCCGCGACCTCGGCGCCCCCTTCGTCCGCGTCTTCCCCGGCGGCGGCACCGAGCAGAGCGCGGCCGAGGCCGACGCGACGGCCGCACGGCGGCTGGGCACCGCCGCCCGGTACGCCGCCGACGCCGGCGTACGCATCCTCCTGGAGACCCACGACTCGCACCGCACCGGCGCCGACGTCACCCGCGTCCTCGGCACCGTCGGCCACCTTCACGTGGGCGCCCTGTGGGACCTCATGCACACCTGGCTCGGCGGCGAATCGGTCACCGAGACCTTCGCCGCCCTCTCCCCCCACCTCGGCTACGTCCAGGTCAAGGACATCGCCTCCGCCCACGACACCACCCCCCTGCCGCTCGGGGCCGGCACCCTGCCGCTCGCCGAATGCGTGGCCCTGCTCAGCGAGGAGAAGGCGGCGGGGTGGCTGTGCTGGGAGTACGAGAAACGCTGGTACGAGGCGGCGGCACCGCTCCCCGACCTGCTGGGCCCGGGCCGCGAACTGCTGGCACGGCTGACGGCCCGCCCCGCCTGACCCGGCCCGCTCCCGCGAACGAGGTCAGCGCGACCCCGCCCGCCAGCAGGGCCGCGGCGCACCACCGCAGTCCGCTCACCGACTCGCCCAGCACCAGGGCCGCGGACGACATCCCGAAGACCGGCACGAGCAGCGAGAACGGCGCGACCGTGGCCGCGGGGTGCCGGCGCAGCAGATACCCCCAGGCGCCGAAGCCGAAGACCGTGGTGATCCAGGCGACGTAGACGACGATGCCCGCGCCGGTCCAGTCGAGGGAGCGCAGGGCGGCCAGGTCCCGGGACGGCCCCTCGAAGAGCAGGGAGAGCGCGGCCAGGGGCAGCACCGGGACCGTGCTCACCCACACCATGAAGTTCAGGGCGTCCGGGGGCGCCGCCTTGCGGGTCAGGACGTTCGAGACGCCCCAGCAGGCCGCGGCGGCGATCAGCAGGGCGAAGGCGGTCAGCGGACCGGTACCGCCCTCGTCGACCGCGGCGACACCGATACCAGCGAGCGCGATGGCCATGCCCAACACCCGCAGGCGGCCCGTGCGTTCACCGAGCGCGACGAAGGCGAACAGGGCGGTGAAGACGGCCTGGATCTGCAGGACGAGCGAAGAGAGACCGGCGGGCATCCCGGCGTCCATCCCGATGAAGAGCAGCCCGAACTTGGCGACGCCCAGCACGAGCCCCACCCCCACCACCCACTTCCACGCCACCTTCGGCCGCCCCACGAAGAAGACGGCGGGCAGCGCCGCGACGAGGAAGCGCAACGCGGAGAACAGCAGCGGCGGGAAGTGGCCGAGCCCCACCTCGATCACCACGAAGTTGACGCCCCAGACAGCGGCAACGAGAACAGCCAGACAGACATGTGCAGGTCGCATGCGTCGAGGATCACCCGGCACGACCATTTAGGACCAGCGCGGATCTCTGCATGATTGGATGAAGCAACGCTTATGAATGGGAGACCCCCGTGCTCGATCTCGCCCGGCTCCGCGCGCTGCACGCCGTCTCCGTGCACGGCACGGTGGGCGCGGCCGCCACCGCGCTCGGCTACACCCCCTCCGCGGTCTCCCAGCAGATAGCCAAACTCGAACGCGAGACCCGTACCACCCTCCTCGAACGCCGGGGCCGAGGCGTCGCCCTCACCGAGGAGGCCCTCCATCTCGCCGATACGGCACAGCAGTTGATGGCCATCGTGGAGCGTGCCGAGACCGAGCTGGAGGAGCGGCGCGGGGTGCCGGCGGGGCGGCTGAAGATCGCCGCGTTCGCCTCGGCGGCGCGGGGGCTGCTGCCCGGCGTCCTCGCCGACCTGGCCCGCCGCCACCCCGCCCTGGACGCCCGCATGTCGGAGATCGACCCGCACCTGTCGATCGACCTGGTCGCCAAGGGCGCGGTCGACGTGGCCGTCGTCCACGACTGGGACATCGCGCCGCTGCCGACGCCGCCGGGCGTCGAACAGGCCGTCATCGGCGACGACCTCTGCGACCTCGTCGTACCCGTCGGGCACCGGCTCGCGGGGCGGGACTCCGTACGGCGCGAGGAGCTGAAGTCCGAGCGGTGGATCACCCAGCCGCCCGGGCTCGTCTGCCACGAGTGGCTGCTCCGGACGCTGCGCGCGGCGGGGTGCGAGCCCGACATCGCCCACCAGGCCGAGGAGAACCCGACGCTGGTCGCCCTCGTCGCCGCGGGGCTCGGCATCGCGCTCATCCCCCGCCTCGGCCGCGGGCCCGTCCCGGACGGGGCGGTCACCGTCTCCCTCGACCCCGTGCCGGTACGGCGGCTCTACGCCCTGTGGCGCACGGGGGCGGCGCGGCGGCCGGCGATCGCAGAAACGGTACGGGCCCTGCGGGGGCATTGGCCCGTGTAGCGGGACCCTTCGCGGAGGCTTCTCCCCTCTTCCCCCTGCGGGCACGAACAGTCCCGCCGCTCCGCGGCGGATACCCCACTGGCCCGTGTAGCGGGACCCTTCGTGGGGGCTCCTCCCCTCTTCCCTCTGCGGGCACGAACAGACCCGCCGCTCCGCGGCGGATACCTCCCACCCACCCACCCGTTTACCCCGCACCGCAGGGCTGGAGTAGGGGCGGGGGCGGGGGTGGGTCTGCCCGCGCCGCGGGGGGTGGGGCGGGGGTGGGGGTGGGTTTATCCGTGACGCAGGGGGCGGGAGGGGGGTGGGGGTGGGTTTGCCCGTGCTGCTGAGGGCGGAGGTGGGGGTGGGTTCACCCGCGACGCAGAGGGTGGGACCGGGAGCGGGGGTGGGTTCACCCGCGACGCAGAGGGTGGGGCCGGGAGCAGGGGTGGGTTCACCCGCGACGCAGGGGGCCGGGGCGGGTGGGTTCACCCGCGACGCAGAGGGTGGGGCCGGGAGCAGGGGTGGGTTCACCCGCGACGCAGGGGGCCGGGGCGGGTGGGTATACCCCGCGGCGCTGGTCAGGTTCGGTCCGGGCGGGAGTTGCCCCCACCGGGGTGCACTCGCGTGCGAGACGGGAGGGGGACGTGGGGGTTTGTGCGAACGGAGCACCGAGCAGACGCTGGCGTCTTTGTTCGTGCAGCGCGGCGCAGGGATAGCGAGTACGCACACACCCCCGCGGCCCCGACCCCGACACCAGCCGCAGGCGCCCACGCCCACCGGGCCGCACCGCGCACGAGACGGGAGGGGACGTGGGGGTTTGTGCGAACGGAGCACCGAGCCAACCATGGCGTCTTTGTTCGTGCAGCGCGGCGCAGGGATGGCGAGTACGCACACACCCCCGCGGCCCCGCACCCACAACCGAACCCAAGGCGCAGACACCAGCCCCCCCAGCACAGTTTCCTTGACCGGCAGAAATCTTCGGGATATCCACGACTCCTGAAAGAAAGTTTCCTCCGGCCCGCAGGAGCCCTCGTGTCCCAGCCCGAAGCCCGCGACCAAAGGCTCCGCGCCCTCATCCGCACCATGTCCCTGGAGGACAAGGTCGGCCAGCTCTTCGTGATGCACGTCTACGGCCACACCGCCGCCGACCCCGACCCCGCCGACATCGACACCAACCGCCGGGAACTCGGCGTCCGCGACGCCGCCGAGTTGATCGCCCGCTACCGGCTCGGCGGCATCATCTACTTCGGCTGGGCCCACAACACCCGCGCCCCGCACCAGATCGCCGCCCTCTCCCACGGCATCCAGCAAGCCGCGCAAGAAGCCCGCCTCCCCGCCCCCGTCCTGATCTCCGTCGACCAGGAGCACGGCGCCGTCGCCCGCATCGGCGCCCCCGCCACCCTCCTCCCCGGCGCCATGGCCCTCGGCGCCTCCGGCTCGCACGACCACGCCCGGGAGGCCGCCCGCATCGCCGGCACCGAGCTCCGCGCCCTCGGCGTCCACCAGGACCACGCCCCGGACGCCGACGTGAACGTCGACCCCGCCAATCCGGTCATCGGCGTACGCTCTTTCGGCGCCGACCCCGAGGCGGTCGCCGGACTCGTGGCCGCGCAGGTCGAGGGGTTCCGCGGCGCCGGCATCGCCGCCGCGGCCAAGCACTTCCCGGGACACGGTGACACGACGGACGACAGCCACACCGAGCTGCCGCACATCCACCACACCCGCGAGGAGTGGGAGCGTTACGACGCGCCGCCCTTCCGGGCCGCGATCGCCGCCGGCGTCGACTCCGTCATGACCGCGCACATCGTGGTGCCCGCGCTCGACCCCTCGGGCGACCCCGCGACGCTCTCCCACCCGATCCTGACCGGCATCCTGCGCGACGAGCTCGGTTTCGAGGGCGTGATCTCGACGGACTCGCTCGCGATGCGCGGGGTCCGTACGAAGTACGGGGACGACCGCGTGGCCGTCCTCGCGCTCAAGGCGGGCGCCGACCAGCTCCTCAACCCGCCCCGGCCGCAGGTCGCGTGGGACGCGGTGCTCCGGGCGGTCGCGGAGGGCGAACTGACGGAGGCCAGGATCGACGAGTCGGTGCTCCGCGTGCTCCGCATGAAGGCGGACGTAGGCCTCCTACCGCCCCACCCGGCCACGGCCACGGCCACGGCCACGGCCACGGCCACTGTCATCAACAGCGCCCCCACCCCAGAAACGGTCGACGCCACCGTAGGGATCCCCGCCCACCAGATCTCCGCCGACCTCATCGCCGACGCCACCACCACCCTGCTGCGCAACGACGGCGGACTCCTCCCCCTGTCGCCCGCCACGCACGGCAACATCCTGGTCGTCGGCGCGGACCCCCGCTCCCCGTCCGGCACCACGGGTCCGCCGACGACCGTCCTCGCGGGCGCCCTCAACGGCCTGGGGTTCCGGGCCGTGGCCCTGCCGACCGGCACGGCGCCCGACGAGGCCACGATCGAGACGGCGGTGGCCTCGGCGAAGGAGCAGGACGCCATCCTCGTGGCGACGTACAACATCACCACCCACACGCGTACGCAGGACAACACCCAGGCCGCCAACAGCGATCTGGAGCCGGGCGGCAACGCCCGCGCCCACCGGGCGACCGACCCGGCCGATGACGCCGGGAGCACCGGTCAGGCCGCCCTCGTGGCCGCCCTCCTGGCGACCGGACCGCCCGTCATCACCCTGGCGATCCGCAACCCGTACGACGTGGCCCACCTGCCCCCGGTCGACGCCGCCCTCGCCTCGTACTCCTGGACCGACGTCGAACTCCGCGCCGCCGCACGGGTGATCGCGGGCCGGGTCGCTCCCCAGGGGCGGCTGCCGGTGCCGGTGCGGCGGGCGGACGACCCGGCGCGGGTGCTGTACCCGATCGGGCACGGACTGACGTACTGACCAGCACGCCGCACCGGGTCGCCGCATCACGGCCTTACGGCCTCACGGCCTCACGGCCGCAGCGTCAGCTCCTTCCGGACGTCGCGCCGGTCGAGCTTCTTGTCGTACGGGGCCAGCGGCTTGCCGGAATCCGATGCGACCCCGGCCCATGCCTGGATCCGCTGCGTCGCCTTCGCCTTCTCGTCCGCGACGAGCTGCGAGACGGTCGCCCCGTGGTTGGCGCCGGGCGCGACGAAGACGTGGCTGTCGTGCTTGGCGCCCCGCGCCGGGCGGAACTTCTCGGCGCCGTACGGGTCGTACTCGCCGTACACGTACATCATCCGGTGCGCGTTGTGCCGCACCCACCGGTCCACGTCCCGCATCACGTACGGCTTGAACGTCATCGGGATCTCGCGCGGCACGAAGTTCCGCGGCGGCTGGTAGCCGTAGCGGCTCAGGCCGCCGAGCCAGGGCTGCTTGATGGTGGGCGCGCCGAGCTCCGTGCCCGCCTGGTAGTAGTACGGCGTGTAGGGGGCGAGGCCCTGGTCGGTGTAGGAGGACCAGCCGCCCACCGAGTCGACGTAGTCGTAGAGCGCCTGGTCGGTCATGGTGGCCGCGTCCGGGATCTGCCCGCAGGCGGTGGCGGCGGGCTGGTACTGCCAGAAGCCCCACACCAGGTCCATGACGACGGCCTCGAAGGCCTTGTCGAGCGTGCCGACGGTCTTGAAGGTGTAGCCCTCTCCCGCGGCGTACGCCGCGAGCTTCGCCGACAGGGGTTCCCTGCGCACCAGCGCCTCGCGCTGCACGGCCTGGATCCTGGCGCGGCACTCCTTGGTGCCGACGCCCGCGAGGAACCTGTCGTAGGCCGAGTCCTCCTTGTCGACGACGTCGTTGGGCGCGACGTAGGAGACGACGCCAGCCATGTCGCGCGGGTAGAAGCGCTCGTAGTACGTCGCCGTCATGCCGCCCTTCGAGATGCCGGTGGCCAGCCACTTCTTGCCGTAGATCGGCTCGAGCGCACGGTAGATGCGGTGCTGGTCGGTGGCGGCCTGCCAGATGTCGAGCTTGGACCAGTCGGCCGGTTCGGGGCGCGAGGGCGTGAAGTAGCGGTACTCCATGGAGATCTGGTTGCCGTCGACGATCTGGGTCGGCTCGCGGCGGCTGGGGTTGGTGGAGACGCTGTAGCCGCTGGTGTAGAAGACCGTGGGCCGGCTGGTGTCCTTGTGCAGCACGGTCAGGCGCTGCTTGAAGGTGCCCTTGGAGGGGTGCCGGTGGTCGATCGGCTGGGTGTAGTTGAGGACGAAGAAGCGGTAACCGGGATACGGCTTCTCCTCGATCAGGCTCATGCCGGGTATGGCGAGCAGCCTGTCCTTGATGTCGGTCCCGGTCTCACTCTTCGCACCGGCCGTACTCGTAGGACCTTCCGTACCGGTCGTAGCGGCCGTGGCCGTTCCGGTCGTCGCTCCGGCCGCGCCCACCGTGCCTATCAGCACCACGAGCGACAGCAGCCATCTGAGCGCCTTGCGCATGCACCCTCCCCTGTCGACACAGCAATGCCCCGGAACCTAACGGAGCAACTGGGTCCGCACCAGGGGATGTTGAGGGGTCCTCGTGGAGGGAGGGCGGTACAGGTCGGACGTCAGCAGAGAATCCAGCCCGAACTGACCCCGCGGCCGCCGATCCGGCCCTTCACCCACACGCAGCGGTGGCCCGCGTGGACCGTGACCGGGCCCGCGTGGTGGGCGTAGCGGCCCTTGTCGCGGGCGGGGCGGCCGCCGCGCGCCTTGATGCTGACGTACATCGCCTTGCGGGCGCCGGTGTGCTTGGCGAAGGCCACGGCGCAGACGTACCCGCGGGCCTTGAAGACGTCGACCCGGCCCGTGCTGAAGGGCAGGGTCCGTACCTTGCGGCCGGCGCAGAGGCCGTTGGCGGCCTCCGCCGAGGCGGTGCCGGGGCCCGCGAGGGCGAGCAGGACGGCGGCGGCGAGCACGGCGGTGCCGAGCACCAGCCGCCGTCGTATGCGACCACGGCCGCGACCACTGCTCACAGCTTGCCCTCCCGCCACGTCTGCTTCACGTACTGATGTACGGACGCAGCCCGTGGCCCGTGCGGTTGCGGGATCCCCCGCTTTTTCCGGCCGCTTTCCGGCCGCTTCCCGGCCGCGCCGGGTCAGGCCGCCTCCACCGGGTCCCCCACGAACGTCCGCCACAGCCGCGCGTACCGCCCGTCCAGCGCGAGGAGCTCCTCGTGCGTGCCGTCCTCCGCGACCCGGCCGTGGTCCATCACGACGACGCGGTCGGCGCGGGCGGCCGTGGTCAGGCGGTGGGCGACGACGAGCGTGGTGCGCTTGCCCGCGATGCGGTCGGTGGCCTGGTTGACCTGCGCCTCGGTGGCGAGGTCGAGGGCGGCCGTCGCCTCGTCGAGGAGCAGGATGTCGGGGTCGACCAGTTCGGCGCGGGCCAGCGCGATCAGCTGGCGCTGTCCCGCGGAGAGGTTGCGGCCCCGCTCGGCCACCTCGTGGAGGTAGCCGCCGTCCAGCGTGGCGATCATGTCGTGGGCGCCGACCGCGCGGGCGGCGGCCTCGACCTGGGCGTCGGTGGCGTCGGGGCGGCCGTAGGCGATGGCGTCGCGGACCGTGCCGGCGAAGAGGTACGCCTCCTGCGGGACCACGCCGAGGCGGTGGCGGTACGAGGTGAGGTCGAGGGAGCGCAGGTCGGCGCCGTCGACCGTCACGCGGCCGCCGGTGGGGTCGTAGAAGCGGGCGACGAGCTTCACGAGCGTCGACTTGCCCGCGCCGGTCTCGCCGACGAAGGCGACGGTCTGGCCGGCGGGTATCCGCAGCCGTACGCCGCTGAGCGCCTCCTCGGGGGCGCCGTCGCCGGTGGCCGCGTACGCGAAGTCCACGTCCTCGAAGGCGATCTCGCCGCGCAGCGAGAGCACCTCCTGCGGCTCGTCCGCGGTCTTCGTCGACGTCGGCTCCTGGAGCAGTTCCTGGATGCGGCCGAGGGAGACGGTGGCCTGCTGGTAGCCGTCGAAGACCTGGGAGAGCTGCTGCACGGGGGCGAAGAACAGGTCGATGTAGAGGAGGTACGCGACGAGCGCGCCGGTGGTGAGCGTGCCCGCCTCGACCCGGCCCGCGCCGACGATCAGCACGGCGACGACGGCGACGGACGACAGGAGCTGCACGAACGGGAAGTACACGGAGATCAGCCACTGGCCGCGGATGCGGGCCCTGCGGTAGCTGTCACTGTTCTCGGCGAACCGTTCGGCGCCCGCGCGCTCGCGCCGGAAGGCCTGCACGATGCGCAGCCCGGCGACGGACTCCTGGAGGTCGGCGTTGACCACGGAGACGCGCTCACGCGCCAGTTCGTACGCCTTCACGCTGGATTTGCGGAAGAAGTACGTGCCGACGATGAGCAGCGGCAGCGTCGCGAAGACGACGAGCGCGAGCTGTACGTCGATGACGAGGAGGGCGACCATGATGCCGAAGAAGGTGACGACGGAGACGAACGCGGTGACGAGGCCGGTCTGCAGGAAGGTGGAGAGCGCGTCCACGTCGGTGGTCATCCGGGTCATGATGCGCCCGGTCAACTCCCGCTCGTAGTAGTCGAGTCCGAGCCGCTGGAGCTGCGAGAAGATCTTCAGGCGCAGCGAGTAGAGGACCCGTTCGCCGGTGCGTCCGGTCATCCGCGTCTCGCCGGTCTGCGCCGCCCACTGCACGACGACGGCGGCGAGCGCGAGCCCGGAGGCGGCCCAGACGGCGCCGAGCGCGAGCTGGTTGACGCCTTCGTCGATGCCGTGCCGGATGAGGACGGGCAGCAGCAGCCCCATGCCGGCGTCGAGGGCGACGAGCAGCAGGCTGAAGAGCAGCGGCAGGCCGAATCCGGCGAGCAGCCTGCGCAGCCCGTACGACTCCTCGGGGGTGACGGCCTTCGCCTCATCGATGCCGGGGGTGTCGTCGGCCGGGGGCAACGCGTCGACCTGGGCGAGGAGTTCGGGCGTGGCGGGCATCCCGGTCAGGGCGGTGTCCTTGGGCTCGCGGTCGCCGGTCCACAGGGCGGGCGTGATGCCGCGCTCCGCGTCGAACTCGGCGTCGAGCTCCTCGCGTACGGAGGTGTCCTCGGGCAGGTCGGCGGGGAGCGCGTGACCGGGCGAGACGCCGCCAAGCTCGTCGGGGTCGGTGAGCAGCCGCCGGTAGAGGGCGGAGCGCTCCTCCAGCTCCTCGTGGGTGCCGAGGTCGGCGAGGCGTCCGTCGTCGAGGACGGCGATGCGGTCGGCGAGGCCGAGGGTGGAGCGGCGGTGGGCGATGAGGAGCGTGGTGCGCCCCGTCATGACGCCGCGCAGCGCCTCGTGGATCTCGTGCTCCACGCGCGCGTCGACCGCCGAGGTGGCGTCGTCGAGGACGAGGAGGCGGGGGTCGGTGAGGATGGCGCGGGCGAGCGCGATGCGCTGGCGCTGGCCGCCGGAGAGGGTCAGGCCCTGCTCGCCGACCTTGGTGTCGTACCCCTCGGGCAGGTCGGAGATGAATCCGTGGGCCTGGGCGGCGCGGGCGGCGGTCTCGATCTCCTCGCGGGTGGCCTCCGGGTGGCCGTAGGCGATGTTGGCGCCCACGGTGTCGGAGAAGAGGAAGGAGTCCTCGGGGACGAGCCCGATGGCGGAGCGCAGGGAGTCGAGGGTCAGCTCGCGCACGTCGTGGCCGCCGATGAGGACGGCGCCGTGGGTGACGTCGTAGAAGCGCGGCAGGAGGAGCGAGACGGTGGACTTGCCGCTGCCGGAGGAGCCTACGACGGCGAGGGTCTCGCCGGGGCGGATCTCGAAGGAGAGGCCGTCGAGGACGGGGCGGCCGTCCTCGTAGGCGAAGCCGACGTCGTCGAACTCGACGGTGGCGGGGGCGTCGGCGGGCAGCTCCTTGGTGCCGTCGCTCATGCTGGGCTCGGTGTCGATCAGTTCGAGGACGCGTTCGACGCCGGCGCGGGCCTGCTGTCCGACGGTGAGGACCATGGCGAGCATCCGCACGGGGCCGACGAGCTGCGCGAGGTAGGTGGAGAAGGCGACGAAGGTGCCGAGGGTGATCTCGCCCTTGACCGCGAGCCAGCCGCCGAGGGCCAGCATCGCGACCTGGCCGAGCATGGGGACGGCCTGGAGGGCGGGCGTATAGCGGGAGTTGAGGCGGATGGTGCGCAGCCGCCCGGCGAAGAGCCTGCGCCCGACCTCGCGGAGCTTGCCGGTCTCCTGCTCCTCCTGCCCGAAGCCCTTCACCACGCGTACGCCGCTGACGGCGCCGTCGACCACGCCGGCGACGGCGGCGGCCTGGGCCTGCGCGTACCAGGTGGCGGGGTGGAGGCGGGAGCGGGAGCGGCGGGCGATGAACCAGAGGGCGGGGGCGACGGCGAGGGCGACGAGGGTGAGCGGCAGGGAGAGCCACGCCATGATCACGAGGGAGATCACGAAGAGGAGGATGTTGCCGATGGTCATCGGCAGCATGAAGAGCAGGCCCTGGATGAGCTGGAGGTCGCTGGTGGCGCGGCCGACGACCTGTCCGGTGGACAGCTCGTCCTGGCGCCGCCCGTCGAGCTTCGTGATCGTCCCGTACATCTCGGTCCGCAGGTCGTGCTGGACGTCCAGGGCGAGACGGCCGCCGTAGTACCGGCGTATGTAGGTGAGGATGTAGACGACGACGGCGGCGCCGATGAGCGCCGCGGCCCACGGCCCCATGGAGCGGCCGCCGCCGTGGCCGTCCTGCCCGATCACGTCATCGATGATCACCTTGGTGATCAGCGGTACGAGGGCCATGACGGCCATACCGCCGAGCGAGGAGCCCAGCGCGAGCACGACGTCCTTGGGATACCGCCACGCGTACCCGGCGAGCCGCCCCGCCCAGCCCCGTTCCTCTGCCACCAGCTGCCTCCCGTCGACCTGACCTGCCGAGAGGCCCAACGCGGCGGGACGCGGATTTCATCCCGCCGCAACAAAGTGGGGGCTTTCGTCAGCTGCCGGGCACCGCCACGAACGCCTCGCGCGGCGTGTCGGTCGGCGCGTACCTGGTGGCCGCGGCGGCCCGGGGCGCGAGGTCCTTGTGGATGGCCTTGGCCACGCCCTGGATGGTGGCGACGCCGTAGTTCATGGTGCTGTTGCCGTGGGTGAGCACGGAGATGGTGTAGTCGTGGCCGCCGCCCTTGAACGCGCCGATGCTGTGCACCCGCCAGCCGTGGGTGGAGCGCTGCAGCCAGCCGTTCTTGACGTGGATCGCGACGCCGGAGGGCGCGCCGGCGGGGGTGCCCCAGCGCTGCGAGGAGACGACCTTGCCCATCAGCTTGAGGATGTAGGCGCGGGAGGCGTCGGTGAGGACGGTGTTCTCGCCGGTGATCAGGGCGAGGAGCTTCTGCTCGTCGGTGGCGTTGATCTGGGTGAGTCCCCAGTAGCCGCCGCTGCCCGGCACCGTTTTCGTCATCTTGGCGGCCCGGAGGAAGTTCTTCACCTTGGTCACGCCGAGCTGGCGCCAGAGCGTGCTGGTCGCCGCGTTGTCGGACTGGGTGATCATGGCCGTGGCGAGGCTCTTCTCGCGGGAGGAGAGGCTCCGGCCGGTCTTCTGGGCGTCCCAGAGGAGCGTGGCGAGGACGGTCGCCTTGACGACGCTGGCCGAGTCGTACGAGGTCGTCGCGCGCAGCGTGCAGGTGGTGCCGGTGGTCCGGTCGTGGAGGCCGACGGCGACGGTGCCCTTGCGGTTCTTGAGGGCGGCCGTGATGTCCTTGGTGAGCTTGGCGGCGAGGCCGGACTGCGCGGAGGTGCAGGTGACCTTCGGCGCGGTCGCGGCGGCGGCGGGCGTGGCGGCGGCGGTGACGCCGAGCGGCACGAGCACTCCGGCGGCGAGGCCCGCCGAGAGCACGCGGGCACGCCTGGATATCCCGGATATCGGGTGAGTCATGAGGTGTTCCCATCCCCTTGGGTCCGTACAGGACCCCCGGGGTCCGTACAAGTGCGCCCCCCGGCGCACTCGCACCACATGACTCACCAGTACCGGTGAAAGGTTGTATGACTTGTACGAAAATCTGGCCTGATCGTCCCGGCAGGGTGGTCCGGCGTCAGTCCAGGTGCGTCGGCGCGAACATCCGCAGCACCGCCGGCAGCACCACCACGGACGGCCCCGGCTCCGCCAGCGCCTTCGCCAGGTCGTCCCGGAGCCTCTTGGGCGACGACCGCACGCCCGGCACCCCGAAGGACTCCGCGAGCTTCACGAAGTCGGGCCGCGCCAGTTCCGTCGCCGTCGCCTCGCCGAAGGCGTCGGACATGTACTCGCGCAGGATGCCGTAGCCGCCGTCGTCGACGATCAGCCAGGTCACCGGCAGGTCGTACTGCTTCGCCGTGGCCAGCTCCGCGATGGAGTACATGGCCCCGCCGTCGCCCGAGACGGCGAGGACCGGGTGGGAGGGGTCGGCGGCCGCGGCGCCGAGCGCGGCGGGGAAGCCGTAGCCGAGGCCGCCCGCGCCCTGCGCCGAGTGCATGGTGTTGGGGCGCCGCGCGTCGAACGCCGACCACGCCCAGTACGCGAGGATCGTCATGTCCCAGAAGGACGGGGAGGCGTCGGGCAGGGCGTCGCGGACGGAGGCGAGGACCCGCTGCTCCAGGGTGAGGTCCTGGGCCGCGATCCGCTCACGGACGCGGTCGAGCACCGCCCGCACCCGCTCGGGGGCGTCGGCGTCCTCCCTGGGCGTCTCGATGGTCTCAAGCAGCGCCGACAGGGCGATGCGCGCGTCCGCGTGGATGCCGAGCCCGGGGTGGTTGGACTCCAGCTTCCCGGCGTCGGCCTCGATCTGGATCACCCGGCCGCGGGGCCTGAACGTGTGGTAGTTCGAGGAGAGCTCGCCGAGCCCCGAGCCGACCACCAGCAGGACGTCCGCGTCCTCCAGGAAGTCCGTGGTGTGCCGGTCCTCCAGCCACGACTGGAGCGAGAGCGGGTGCTCCCAGGGGAAGGCGCCCTTGCCGCCGAAGGTGGTGACCACGGGGGCGTTCAGCAGTTCGGCGAGCACGCGCAGCTTGCCGCTCGCGTCGGACCGCACGACGCCGCCGCCCGCGATGATCGCCGGGCGCTCGGCGCGGGAGAGCAGGTCGGCTGCGACGGCGGTCAGCTCGGGGCGCGGCACGACCTCCTCCGGCGTCGCGTCCATCGCCGTGACGACGGGCAGCGTCGTCTCGGCGAGCAGCACGTCCTGCGGGATCTCCACCCAGACCGGGCCGTGCGGCGCGGTCAGGGCGGACTCCCAGGCCGCGGCGACGGCGGACGGGATCTGCGAGGCCGTACGGACGGTGTGCACGGACTTGACCACGTCACGGAACGAGGCCTGCTGGTCGCGGAGTTCGTGCAGATAGCCGTGGCGGCCGCCGCCGAGCCCGGCCACCGGGACCTGGCTGCCGATCGCGAGGACCGGCGAGGAGCCCGCCGCCGCCTCCTGGAGCGCGGCGAGCGAGGTGAGCGCGCCGGGTCCGGTGGAGAGCAGCAGCGGGGCGACCTCGCCGGTGATCCTGCCGTACGCGTCCGCGGCGAAGCCCGTGTTGTTCTCGACGCGGAAGCCCACGTACGAGAGCGAGGAGCGCCGCAGCGCGTCGAACATGCCGAGCGCGTGCTGGCCGGGGAGCCCGAAGACGGTGGTCGCGCCGAGACCGGCGAGGGTCTCGACGACGAGGTCGCCGCCGTTGCGCCCGGGGGGCGGGTTCAGGGCGGCCTCGGTCTGGCGCGGCGTGGGGCGCAGGACCAGGTCGTGGTCGTGGGTCACTGTGTGCTCCCCGTCCCGCGGGCCTCCGCGATCTGGCGGGACATGATCGTCGTCAGCTCGTACGCGGTGTGGGAGGCGGCCACCGCCGTGATCTCCGCGTGGTCGTAGGCCGGGGCGACCTCGACGACGTCGGCCGAGACGAGGTTGCAGGAGGCGAGGCCGCGCAGGATCTCCAGGAGCTCGCGGGAGGTCATGCCGCCCGCCTCGGGGGTGCCGGTGCCGGGCGCGTGGGCCGGGTCGAGGCAGTCGATGTCGATGGAGATGTAGAGCGGGCGGTCGCCGATGCGCTGGCGCAGCTGGTCGGCGACCTCGTCGGCGCCGCGGCGGTAGATGTCGGCCGAGGTGACGATGCCGAAGCCCATCTTCTCGTCGTCGGTGAGGTCCTTCTTGCCGTAGAGCGGGCCGCGGGTGCCGACGTGGGAGAGCGCCTCGGTGTCGAGGATGCCCTCCTCGACGGCGCGGCGGAACGGGGTGCCGTGGGTGTATTCGGCGCCGAAGTAGGTGTCCCAGGTGTCCAGGTGCGCGTCGAAGTGGAGGAGCGCGACCGGGCCGTGCTTCTTGGCGACCGAGCGCAGCAGCGGCAGCGCGATGGTGTGGTCGCCGCCGAGGGTCATCATGCGGGCGCCGGAGCCGAGGAGGTCGTCGGCGGCGGCCTCGATGGTCTCGACGGCCTCATTGATGTTGAACGGGTTGGCGGCTATGTCGCCCGCGTCGGCGACCTGCGCGAGCGCGAAGGGCGAGGCGTCCTGCGCCGGGTTGTAGGGGCGCAGGAGGCGGGAGGCCTCGCGGATGGCGTTGCCGCCGAAGCGGGCGCCGGGGCGGTACGAGACGCCGGAGTCGAAGGGCACGCCGACCACCGCGACGTCCGCCTTGCCGCCGACCTCGTCGAGGCGGGGCAGCCGGGCGTACGTCGCCGGGCCCGCGTACCGCGGGATGCGGGAGGAGTCGACGGGGCCGCGGGGCGTCTCGTTGCTGCTCATGGAGTGCCTTCCTTTTTACGCTTGGATGCGCTTTGTGGGCGCTTTCTGACTTTACTGAGGTATGGGGGCCGGTTCGGCCCCGGGCTCCGCGCCCCGCCCGGCGAGCCGTTCGCGCCAGGCGGCGAGGACGGCCGCGTCGGTGGGCCGGGTGGCGAGGGAGACCACGACGTAGACGGCGAGCGAGGTCAGCAGGCCGTAGTAGACGGGCTCGTTGGCGAGGATCCCGTACCCCCACATGAGCCCTATGACGGAGAGGCCGCCGGCGGCGACGGCGGCGAGCGCGCCGGCCGCGGTGCCGCGGCGCCACAGCAGCCCGCCGAGGATCGGCACGAGCAGCCCGCCGACGAGCAGGTTGTACGCGACGGTCAGGGCCTCGACGACGTCGTTGAGCGCGATGGCGATGACGATCACGGCGACGCCCATGACGAGGATGAAGGCGCGGTTGCCCTTCACCTCGTCGTGCGGCCCGTCACCCTCCTTCGCCGTCACCGCCCCGCGCAGCCGCGACCAGATGTCGTTGTTGGCGACGGTCGCGCAGGCGATGAGCGCGCCGGAGGAGGTCGACATGACGGCGGCGAGCGCGGCCGCGAGCACCAGGCCGCGCACGCCCACGGGCAGCTCGTCCTTGACGATGGTCGCGAAGGCCGCGTCGGCGCTCGGCAGCCTGGGGTACATGACCTTGGCGGCGGTGCCGATGACGGCGCCCGCGACGGCGTAGAGCAGGCAGTACGTGCCCGCGACCGTGCCCCCGTAACGGGCGACCCTGTCGCTGCGCGCGGTGAACACGCGCTGCCAGATGTCCTGCCCGATGAGCATGCCGAAGGTGTAGATCAGCACGTACGTGAAGATCGTCTCGCCGCCGATGCCGAGCGGGTCGAAGTATGCGGTGGGCAGCTCGTCCCGCATCGCGCCGAAACCGCCCGCCTTCACCACCGCGATGGGCAGCAGCAGGAGCAGCACGCCGACCGTCTTCACCACGAACTGCACCATGTCGGTGAGCGTGATGGACCACATGCCGCCCAGCGTCGAGTACGCGACGACGATGGAGCCGCCCAGGATGATCGCGAGCGTGCGGTTCATGTCGAAGATGACGTCGAAGATCGTGGCGTACGCGATGGTCGAGGTGACCGCGAGCATCAGCGTGTACGCCCACATGACGACCCCGGAGATGAGCCCGGCGCGCCCGCCGTAGCGCAGGTCGAGCATCTCGGAGACGGTGTAGACCCTCAGGCGCGCGATGCGGGCCGAGAAGAAGACGCTGAGCGCGAGGATGCCGAGGCCGATGGTGACGACCATCCAGGCGCCCGACAGGCCGTACTGGTAGCCGAGGCCGACGCCGCCGATGGTGGAGGCGCCGCCGAGGACGATCGCGGCCATGGTCCCGGAGTACATCCACGGCCCGAGGCGGCGCCCGGCGACCAGGAACTCCGCCTTGGACTTGGCGCGGCGCATGCCCCACCAGCCCATGGCCAGCATCCCGGCGAGATAGACGACGATCACTGTGTAGTCGACGGCCATAGGGGGCCTCCTTCGCGCACCTCGGTGGCGTGTCGTGCAGATGGAGTGGTGGCGACCGGCCGCGGGGACATCCGCCCGTACCCGCGGCCTGTGGTCGGCACGACCTTAGGTGGCCGGAAAGCGACGCTGAAGTGTACGTTTCCTCTACCTGTGGCGACCTGGATGGAGGAAACGTCCACCATGGCCGAGCCCGCCCCGACCCCCGCGGTCCCCCCGACGCCCCCCGTCCCGCTCGCCGCGCTCCTCGCCCGCGAGGACCTGGGCCTGCGCCAGATCGCCGGACCCGACGCGCGGGCCGCCCACACGGCCGTCCAGTGGGTGCACACCTCCGAGATGCCGGACCCCTACCCGTACCTGCTCGGCGGCGAGCTGCTCCTCACCGCGGGCGTGCACATCACGGACCCGGCCGGCGCCGGCGGCCGGCTCGACGACTACGTGGCCCGCATCGTCGCGGCGGGCGGCGCCGCCCTCGGCTTCGGCGTCGCGCCCGTGCACGACACGGTGCCGCGCGCCCTCGCCGAGGCGTGCGACCGCTACGGCCTGCCGCTCGTCGAGGTCCCGCCCCGCACCACGTTCAGCGGCGTCGCCCGCGCCGTGTGGCGGCTGATGGCCGAGGCCCGCCACGCGGAGCTGCGCCGGGTGACCCAGGCGCAGCAGGGCCTCGCCACGGCGGCGGCCCGCCCCGACCCCGTCCCGGCCGTGCTGCGTCAGCTGGCGGCCCGGCTCGGCGGGGCCGCGGTGCTGTACGGGCCGGACGGCGCGGAGCTGACGGCGGCCGGCCGGACGCGGGACGCCGCGCGGCGGGCGCTGCGGGAGCTGACCGGAGTGGTGCGCCGCCCCGCACCCGGCGCCCCGGCGTCCGCGGCCGACACGGCGGGGGGCACGCACCTGGCGGCCTACGCCCTGGGCGGCGGCCGCGGATTCGCGCTCGGGGTCGCCACCGACCGCCGCGAACCGGGCGACCACACCATCGCCGGAGCCGCGGTCGTCCTGCTCTCCCTGCTCACCGGCGAACACCAGGGCGCCTCCGAGGCGGCCCGCTCCTCCGCTCTCGTACGGCTGCTGCTCGGGGCGCCCGCGGACGAGACCGGCCCCCTGTTGGGCAGCGAACGGTGGACCGTCGTGCACGCGCGCGGGGAGCACACCCCGCTCGCCGCCTCCGCCCTCGCCGCGGCGCTCGGCAGCACCTTGGTCGACCCCCACGAGGACGTCGTACGCCTCCTCGTCCCCGCCGACCGCGAGATCGCGCCCCTGGAGGGCTGGACCCTCGGCGTCTCCGCCCCGGCCCCCGCGGCGGGCCTCGCGGCGGCCGACACACAGGCGGCCCGCGCGCTGCGCCGCGCGGAGGCCATCCGCGCCCCCCTGGTCCGCCAGCACGCCAACACCGTCGCCGACCTGATCGCCCCCGAGGAGGCCGCCGCCCACGCGCGCGTGCTGTTGTCCCCGCTGGCCGGCAACGAGACGCTGACGTCGACCCTGCGCACCTGGCTCTCCCTGCACGGCAGTTGGGACCGCACGGCAGTGGCCCTGGGAGTCCACCGCAACACGGTCCGCCAGCGCATCGCCCGCTGCACGACCCTCCTGGACGCCGACCTGAACGACCCGGACACCCGCATGGAACTCTGGTTCGCCCTGACCAGACCGGACTAGGCCCCCGCGCACGGGCTCAGGGAAAACCCACCCCCTGCGCGGAGCGCTCGTCCCCCACAATGGGAGTCATGCCCATACCCACTCGTGCCGCGCTCGTCGACCATCTCGTCCGTACCCGCATCGCGGGTGACGTCGCCACGCCCCGCGAGAACAACCTCAGCCACTACCGCAAGCTCGCGAACGGCGACCGTCACTACTGGCTCGGTCTGGAGCTCGGCGACCGCTGGAGCGACGAGCAGGACGTCCTCGCGGTGATGGCCGAGCGCTGTGGCGTCATCGACGACCCGCAGTTCCGGTACGGCCAGGACACCATCGACCCGGAGCTGACGGTCGACGCCCTGGAGCGGATGGCGGCCCGGCTGCGCAAGGCGGCCGCCGGCAAGGAGCGGGTGCTCTTCGCGACCGGCCACCCGGGGGGTCTGCTCGACGTGCACCGCGCGACGGCCGCGGCGCTGCGCGCGGCGGGCTGCGAGATCGTGGTGATCCCCGAGGGGCTGACGGCCGACGAAGGCATGGTCTTCCAGTTCGCGGACGTGGCGGTGCTCGAGCGCGGCGCGACGCTGTGGCACACGCACTCCCCCGAGCCGATGAACGCGATCCTGGACGGCCTGGAGCGCGAGGGCCGCCCGCGGCCCGACCTCGTCGTCGCCGACCACGGCTGGGCGGGGCGCGCGGGCCAGCGCGGCCTGGACTCGGTCGGGTACGCGGACTGCAACGACCCGGCGCTGTTCATCGGCGAGGCCGAGGGCACCGTGCAGGTGACGGTGCCGCTCGACGACCACGTGACGAGCCCGCGCCACTACGACCCGATGACGGCCTACCTGCTGGACGCGGCGGGGCTCACGCCCGGGTTCTGAGCCGGTCCCGGTGTCGGGTCCAGGTAGACCCGTCTGATCGCGGGGAACCGCTCCTGGAGGCGGCGGGCCATCCGGTCGCAGGCCCGCTCGATCTCCGCCGCCGACGACACGTCGCGGAAGTCGACCTTGGCTGCGACCAGCGCCTCCTTGGGGCCCTGGAGCAGCGTGGTCAGCTCCACCACGTCCACGACGTGCGGGTCGGCGAGGAGTTCGGCGCGGACGGCGGCCCGCATCTCCGGCGGCAGCGGCCGTCCGATGAGCAGCTCGGAGTTGGCGTGGCCGAGGACCCAGGCGACGTACACGAGCAGCACGCCGATGCAGAGCGAGGCGATCCCGTCCCACGCGCCCGATCCGGTGAGCTGCCCGCCGAGGAGTCCGGCGGCGGCGAGCACGAGGCCGGCGAGCGCCGCCGAGTCCTCCATGACGACGGCCTTGACCGCGGTGTCGGGGGTGTGGCGCAGATAGCGCTTGATGTGCACACCGAAGCGGTCGGCCTCGCCGCGCGCCTGCTTGAGGCCGGTGCGCAGGGAGTAGCCCTCCAGGAGGAAGGCGACGGCGAGCACGAGGTACGAGACGAGCGGGTCGCCGGGGTCCTCGCCGTGGGTGAGGGTGTGGATGCCGTCGTAGACGGCGAAGACGCCGCCGCCGACGAAGGTGGCGACGGAGGCGAGGAGCGCCCAGATGTAGCGGGCGCCGCCGTAGCCGAGGGGGTGTTCCTCGTCGGCGGGTCTGTCGCTCGCCTTCAGGGAGACGAGCAGCATCAGCTCGGTGACGGTGTCGGCCACGGAGTGCGCCGCTTCGGAGAGCATGGCGCTCGACCCGCTGATGACGCCCGCGACGGCCTTGGCCAGGGCGATGCCGAGGTTGGCGACGGCGGCGACGACGACGGTGAACGTGCTCTCGCCGCCGCCCTCTGACGGTTGCTCACTCATGTACCGGACGGTATGTCCGATCAGCGGGGAACGCGAACGACGCCTTCCTGGATGACGGTCACGACGAGCCGTCCGTCCTGCGTCCAGATCCGCGCCTGGCCGAGGCCCCGGCCGCCGGAGGCCGACGGCGACTCCTGGTCGTACAGGAGCCATTCGTCGGCGCGGAAGGGCCGGTGGAACCACATGGCGTGGTCGAGCGAGGCGCCGACGACGTCACCGACCGCCCAGCCGCCCCTGCCGTGGGCCAGCAGGACCGAGTCGAGCAGCGTCATGTCCGAGACGTACGTGGCGAGGCAGACGTGCAGCAGGTGGTCGTCGGCGAGCTTGCCGGCGGCCCGGAACCACACCTGGGAGCGGGGCTCGCGGGGCTGTCCGACGGTGCCCCAGGGCGGTACGTCGGCGTAGCGCAGATCGACGGCGGCGCGGGCCTCGACGAGCCGTGCGGCGACATCGGCCGGCAGGTGGCGCGGCAGCGTCTCGGCGGCGGTGGGCAGCGTCTCCGGGTCCGGCGCGGCCGGCATCTCGGCCTGGTGCTCCAGGCCCTCCTCGTACGTCTGGAAGGACGCGGAGAGGTGGAAGATCGGCTGTCCGTGCTGGACGGCGACGACCCGGCGGGTGGTGAAGGAGCGGCCGTCGCGGATGCGGTCGACGGTGTAGACGATGGGCGCGCCGGGGTCGCCAGGGCGCAGGAAGTAGGCGTGCAGGGAGTGGGCCCGGGGGCCCTCCCCGCCCGGCACGGTGCGTCCGGCGGCCACCAGGGCCTGCGCGGCGACCTGGCCGCCGAAGACGCGGGGCACGAGCGACGGGCGGCTCACGCCCCGGAAGATGTCCTCCTCGATCTGCTCCAGGTCGAGCAGATCGAGGAGGGCTTCAAGTGCCTGGTTCATGAAGGTAGTTCTACAGGGCGTCTCTTCGGGGCCGTCTCTGCCGGGCGCTCCCTAGAGACCCATGTCCTTGGCGATGATCATCTTCATGACCTCGCTGGTGCCGCCGTAGATGCGGTTGACGCGGTTGTCCGCGTACAGGCGGGCGATGGGGTACTCGTTCATGAAGCCGTAGCCGCCGTGCAGCTGGAGGCACTTGTCGATGACGCGGTGGGCGACCTCGGTGGTGAACAGCTTCGCGGAGGCGGCCTCGGCGGCGGTCAGCTCGCCGGCGTCCAGCGCCTCCAGGGCGCGGTCGACGACGGCCTCGGCGGCGTCCACCTCGGCCTGGCAGGCGGCCAGTTCGAACTTGGTGTTCTGGAAGGAGGCGACCGGCTTGCCGAAGACCGTGCGGTCCTGGACGTACTCCTTGGCGAACCGGACGGCGGCCTTGGCCTGCGCGTACGCCCCGTAGGCGATGCCCCAGCGCTCGGAGGGGAGGTTGCTGCCGAGGTAGTAGAAGCCCTTGTTCTCCTCGCCGAGGAGGTCCTCGACGGGGACCTTGACGTCGACGAAGGCCAGCTCGGCGGTGTCGGAGGTCTTCAGGCCGAGCTTGTCGAGCTTGCGGCCGATGGAGTAGCCCTCGGACCTGGTGTCGACGGCGAAGAGCGAGATGCCGTGGCGGCGGTCCTCGGCGGTGGGCGCGGAGGTGCGGGCGCAGACGATCACGCGGTCGGCGTGCACGCCGCCGGTGATGAAGGTCTTGGAGCCGTTGAGGACGTAGTGGGTGCCGTCCTCGGAGAGCTTGGCGGTGGTCTTCATGCCCGCGAGGTCGGAGCCGGTGCCCGGCTCGGTCATCGCGAGGGCCCACATCTCCTCGGCGGAGACGAACTTCTCCAGGTAGCGCTTCTTCTGCTCGTCGGTGGCGAGCATCTTGATGTAGGGCAGGGCGAGCAGCACGTGCACGCCGGAGCCGCCGAAGGAGACGCCGGCGCGGGCCGTCTCCTCGTACTGGATGGCCTCGAACTTGTGCGTGTCCAGGCCGGCGCCGCCGAACTCCTCGGGCACGTTGATGCCGAAGAGGTCCAGCTCGGCGAGCTTGTAGTAGAACTCGCGCGGCACCTGGCCGGCGGCGAACCACTCGTCGTGGACGGGCACGACCTCGGCCTCGATGAAGGCGCGCAGGGTCTCCCGGAACGCCTCGTGGTCCTCATTGAAAACGGTACGGCGCACGGAGAACTCCTTCTGCCTGCATCTCGCCTGCTTCGACTAAGCGCTTGCTCAGAGGCAGGTTACCCGGCGGTCACCAGAGCGTCCAGAGACGCGTGTCACTCCGCGGCGGCCGCGAAGGCCCCCCGGGCCAGACGGTGCAGGAGCTCCGCCATCGCCGCCCGGCTGGGCAGCGCGTCGCGGCGGCTCAGGTGGGGCGTGGAGTTGAGCAGCCCGAAGACGGCGTGCACGGCCACCCGCGCCGCGTTCTCCGCGAGCTCCGGATAGACCTTGCGCACCATGTCGACCCAGATCTCCACGTACTGCCGCTGGAGCTGGCGGACCAGCTTGCGGTCGCTGTCCCGCAGGCGGTCGAGCTCGCGATCGTGCAGGGTGATCAGGGAGCGGTCGTCGAGCGCGAAGTCGATGTGGCCCTGGATGAGCGCGTCGAGGACCGCCCCGGGCGGGCCGCCCACGTCGGCCACGCACCGCTTGCCGCCGGTCAGGAGCTGCTCGCTGATGCCGACGAGCAGCTCGGCGAGCATCGCGTCCTTGCCCGCGAAGTGCCGGTAGAGACCCGGCCCGCTGATGCCGACGGCGGCCCCTATCTCGTCCACGCCGACTCCGTGGAAGCCGCGTTCGGCGAAGAGCCTGGCGGCTTCCTTGAGGATCTGCTCGCGGCGGGTGGGGGCGTCGGTTCTGGTGGCCATGGAATTGATTCTAGACAGGCCGGTTAGCGATCGTTAACCTTAAGGAAATGCGTTAACGGTCATTAACCGTCCCGGAGGCCGATCCCCCCGGAGACGGGGACGGCCGACCCGACCGAGCAAGGGGGCTCGACTGATGCGGCAGGCACCAGTGCTGGCGAGCGCGGCTGACCCCGCGTCCGAGGCGTGGCGGGCGAACGAGGCGGCGCACACCGCCCTCGCCGAGGAGTTGCGGGCCAAGCTCGCGGCGGCCGCGCTCGGCGGCGGGGAGCGGGCGCGGGCCCGCCATGTGGCGCGCGGCAAGCTGCTGCCCCGCGACCGCGTGGACACGCTCCTCGACCCCGGCTCCCCCTTCCTGGAGCTGGCGCCTCTGGCGGCGGACGGGCTGTACGGCGGGGACGCCCCGGCGGCCGGTGTCATCGCCGGCATCGGCCGGGTCTCGGGCCGCGAGTGCGTGATCGTCGCCAATGACGCCACCGTCAAGGGCGGCACGTACTACCCCATGACCGTGAAGAAGCACCTGCGCGCCCAGGAGGTGGCCCTGGAGAACCGGCTGCCCTGTCTCTACCTGGTCGACTCGGGCGGTGCCTTCCTGCCGATGCAGGACGACGTCTTCCCCGACCGCGAGCACTTCGGCCGGATCTTCTACAACCAGGCCCGGATGTCGGGCGCCGGCATCCCGCAGATCGCCGCCGTCCTCGGCTCCTGCACGGCCGGCGGGGCGTACGTCCCCGCGATGAGCGACGAAGCGGTGATCGTCCGGAATCAGGGCACGATCTTCCTCGGCGGCCCGCCGCTGGTGAAGGCGGCCACCGGCGAGGTCGTCACCGCCGAGGAGCTGGGCGGCGGCGAGGTCCACTCCCGCACGTCCGGGGTCACCGACCACCTCGCCGAGGACGACGCCCACGCCCTGCGCATCGTGCGCACCATCGTCTCCACGCTGCCCGCGCGCGGGGAGCTGCCGTGGACGGTGCGGCCGGTGGAGGAGCCCAAGGTCGACCCGGCGGGGTTGTACGGCGCGGTGCCGACGGACTCCCGCACCCCCTATGACGTGCGGGAGGTCATCGCGCGCGTGGTCGACGGCTCCCGCTTCGCCGAGTTCAAGGCGGAGTACGGCCAGACGCTGGTGACCGGCTTCGCCCACATCCACGGTCACCCGGTCGGCGTCATCGCCAACAACGGCATCCTGTTCTCCGAATCCGCCCAGAAGGGCGCCCACTTCATCGAGCTGTGCGACCAGCGCGGCATCCCCCTGGTCTTCCTGCAGAACATCTCCGGCTTCATGGTCGGCAAGGACTACGAGGCGGGCGGCATCGCCAAGCACGGCGCGAAGATGGTGACGGCCGTGGCCTCCACCCGCGTGCCGAAGCTGACGGTCGTCGTCGGCGGTTCGTACGGCGCGGGCAACTACTCGATGTGCGGCCGGGCCTACAGCCCCCGCTTCCTGTGGATGTGGCCGAACGCCAAGATCTCCGTTATGGGCGGCGAGCAGGCCGCCTCCGTCCTCGCCACGGTCAAGCGCGACCAGCTGGAGGCCCGCGGCGAGGAGTGGGCCGCCGAGGACGAGGAAGCCTTCAAGGACCCGATCCGCGCCCAGTACGAGCAGCAGGGCAACGCCTACTACGCCACGGCCCGCCTCTGGGACGACGGCGTCATCGACCCCCTGGACACCCGGCAGGTCCTGGGCCTCGCCCTGACCGCGTGCGCGGGCGCCCCGCTCCCCCGCAGGGACCCCGCGGCGCCCGGCTTCGGCGTCTTCCGGATGTGAGGGGCGGACGATGAGCGACTTCCAGCAAGGGACCACCCCGGGGAGAGGGACCATGTTCGACACGGTGCTCGTCGCCAACCGCGGCGAGATCGCGGTGCGCGTCATCCGTACGCTGCGCGAGCTCGGCGTCCGCTCCGTCGCCGTCTTCAGCGACGCCGACGCGGACGCCCGGCACGTGCGCGAGGCCGACACGGCGGTACGGATCGGTCCGGCGCCCGCCACCGAGAGCTATCTGCGTGTGGACCGCATCCTGGAGGCGGCCGCGAAGTCCGGCGCCCAGGCCGTCCACCCGGGGTACGGCTTCCTCGCGGAGAACGCGGAGTTCGCGGCGGCCTGCGCCGGCGCGGGGCTGGTCTTCATCGGCCCGCCCGCCGACGCCATCTCCCTCATGGGCGACAAGATCCGCGCCAAGGAGACCGTGCGGGCGGCCGGCGTCCCGGTCGTCCCCGGCTCCTCCGGCAGCGGCCTCACCGATGCCCAACTGGCCGACGCGGCCCGCGAGATCGGCACGCCGGTGCTGCTCAAGCCCTCCGCGGGCGGCGGCGGCAAGGGCATGCGCCTGGTCCGGGACGAGGCGCTCCTCGCCGACGAGATCGCCGCCGCCCGGCGCGAGGCCCGCGCCTCCTTCGGCGACGACACGCTGCTCGTGGAGCGGTGGGTCGACCGGCCGCGGCACATCGAGATCCAGGTCCTCGCCGACGGCCACGGGAACGTGATCCACCTCGGCGAGCGCGAGTGCTCCCTGCAGCGCCGCCACCAGAAGATCATCGAGGAGGCGCCCAGCGTCCTCCTGGACGAGGCGACGCGCGCGGCGATGGGCGAGGCGGCCGTCCAGGCGGCCCGCTCGTGCGGGTACGCGGGCGCGGGCACGGTGGAGTTCATCGTCCCCGGCTCCGACCCCTCCTCGTACTACTTCATGGAGATGAACACCCGCCTCCAGGTGGAGCATCCGGTCACCGAGCTGATCACCGGGCTCGACCTGGTGGAGTGGCAGCTGCGGGTGGCCGCGGGCGAGCCGCTGCCGTTCACGCAGGACGACATCACGCTCACCGGGCACGCGGTGGAGGCCCGTGTCTGCGCGGAGGACCCCGCGCGCGGCTTCCTGCCCTCCGGCGGCACCATCCTGTCCCTGCACGAGCCGCAGGGCGCGGGCGTGCGCACCGACTCGGGGCTGAGCGAGGGCACGGAGGTCGGCAGCCTCTACGACCCGATGCTCTCCAAGGTCATCGCGTACGGCCCCGACCGCGCGACGGCCCTGCGCAAGCTGCGCGCCGCCCTCGCCGACACGGTCACCCTGGGCGTGCCGACCAACGCGGGCTTCCTGCGCCGGCTGCTGGCCCACCCGGCCGTGGTGGCGGGCGAGCTGGACACCGGCCTGGTGGAGCGCGAGGCCGCCTCGCTCGTCCCCGACGGCGTGCCCGACGAGGTGTACGAGGCGGCGGCCGCCGTCCGCGAGGACGCCCTGCGCCCCTCCGGCGACGGCTGGACCGACCCCTTCTCGGTGCCCAGCGGCTGGCGGCTCGGGGGCACCCCGGCGCCCGTCACGCACTGGCTGAAGGCCGCGGGACTCGAACCCGTCACCCACCGCCTCCGCGGCACCGGCCACACCGTCACGCCCGAGTGCGTCTCGGTGACCGTCGACGGCACCCTGCACACCTTCCGCCGCGCCGGCGACTGGCTCGGCAGGGAGGGCGACGCCTGGCACATCCAGGACCACGACCCCGTGGCGGCCTCTCTGACCGGCGCCGCGCACGCCGGGGCCGACGCCCTCACCGCCCCCATGCCCGGCACCGTCACCGTCGTCAAGGTCTCCCCCGGGGACGTCGTGGCCGCCGGACAGAGCCTCCTGGTCGTCGAAGCGATGAAGATGGAGCACGTCATCTCCGCCCCGCACGCCGGCACCGTCACCGAGCTGGACGTCACCCCGGGCACGACCGTCGCCATGGACCAGGTCCTCGCCGTCGTCACCCCCGAGGAGGAGCAGGCATGAGCAGCCCCACCCCGACGCCCGGGGACGAGCCGCTGGAGCTGGCGTCCGCGCCGCTCCCGATGGTCGTGCCGACCCGTGGCCTGCCGTCCCGCGTCCGCATCCACGAGGTGGGGGCCCGCGACGGCCTGCAGAACGAGAAGACGGCTCTCCCCACCGAGATCAAGGCGGAGTTCATCCACCGGCTCGCCGACGCGGGCCTCACCACCGTCGAGGCGACCAGCTTCGTGCACCCCAAGTGGGTGCCCCAACTGGCCGACGCGGAGCAGCTGTTCCCGCTCCTCGACGATCTGCGGGACGTGCACCTGCCGGTCCTGGTGCCGAACGAACGCGGCCTCGACCGGGCCCTCGCGCTCGGCGCGCGCCGCGTCGCCGTCTTCGCCAGCGCCACCGACTCGTTCGCCAGGGCCAACCTCAACCGCACGGTGGACGAGGCGCTCGCGATGTTCGCCCCGGTGGTCGCCCGCGCCCGCGAGCAGGGGGCGCACGTGCGCGGCTACCTCTCGATGTGTTTCGGCGACCCGTGGGAGGGCGCCGTCCCCATCTCCAAGGTCGTCCGCGTCTGCCGCGCCCTGCTCGACATGGGCTGCGACGAGCTGAGCCTCGGCGACACGATCGGCGTGGCCACCCCGGGTCACGTCTACGCGATGCTCGCCGCGCTCAACGCCGTGCAGGTGCCGACCGAGCGCATCGGCGTCCACTTCCACGACACGTACGGGCAGGCGCTCACCAACACCCTGGCCGCGCTCCAGCACGGTGTGACCACGGTGGACGCCTCCGCGGGCGGCCTCGGCGGCTGCCCGTACGCGAAGAGCGCCACCGGGAACCTCGCCACCGAGGACCTCATCTGGATGCTGCACGGCCTCGGCATCGACACCGGCGTCGACCTCGTCCGCCTCAGCGCCACCAGCGCCTGGATGGCCGACCGGCTGGGCCGTCCGAGCCCCTCCCGCACCGTCCGCGCCCTCACGGCCCGCTCCCACGACGAGCAGACCGCGACCGCCTCCCACCAGGAGCAGTGAAGAACGATGGACCACCGTCTGAGCCCCGAGCACGAGGAACTGCGCCGCACGGTCGAGGCGTTCGCCCACGACGTCGTCGCCCCCAAGATCGGTGACTTCTACGAGCGCCACGAGTTCCCCTACGAGATCGTCCGCGAGATGGGCCGCATGGGCCTGTTCGGCCTGCCCTTCCCCGAGGAGTACGGCGGGATGGGCGGCGACTACCTCGCGCTCGGCATCGCCCTCGAAGAGCTGGCCCGCGTCGACTCGTCCGTGGCGATCACCCTGGAGGCGGGCGTCTCCCTCGGCGCGATGCCGATCCACCTGTTCGGCACGGACGAGCAGAAGCGGGAGTGGCTGCCGAAGCTGTGCTCCGGCGAGATCCTCGGCGCGTTCGGCCTGACCGAGCCGGACGGAGGCTCGGACGCGGGCGGCACCCGCACGACGGCGGTGCGCGACGGCGACGACTGGGTGATCAACGGCTCCAAGTGCTTCATCACCAACTCCGGTACGGACATCACGGGCCTGGTCACGGTCACCGCCGTCACCGGCCGCAAGGACGACGGCCGCCCGCTGATCTCCTCGATCATCGTGCCGTCAGGCACCCCCGGCTTCACCGTCGCCGCGCCCTACTCGAAGGTGGGGTGGAACGCCTCGGACACCCGCGAGCTGTCCTTCTCCGACGTCCGGGTGCCCGCCGCCAATCTGCTGGGCGAGGAGGGCCGCGGGTACGCCCAGTTCCTGCACATCCTCGACGAGGGCCGCGTCGCCATCTCCGCGCTGGCCACCGGGCTCGCCCAGGGCTGCGTCGACGAGTCCGTGAAGTACGCCAAGGAGCGGCACGCCTTCGGCCGGCCGATCGGCGCCAACCAGGCCATCCAGTTCAAGATCGCCGACATGGAGATGCGGGCGCACATGGCCCGGGTGGGCTGGCACGACGCGGCCTCGCGGCTGGTCGCGGGCGAGCCCTTCAAAAAGCAGGCGGCCATCGCCAAGCTCTACTCGTCGACGGTCGCGGTGGACAACGCCCGTGAGGCCACCCAGATCCACGGCGGGTACGGCTTCATGAACGAGTACCCGGTGGCGCGCATGTGGCGGGACTCCAAGATCCTGGAGATCGGCGAGGGCACGAGCGAGGTGCAGCGCATGCTGATCGCCCGGGAGCTGGGTTTCGCGGGCTGACCCGGGCCGTACGGCGGCGGGGTCGCCGGCCAGAAGTTAGCTTAGGTTAGCCTAAGCTCTACTTCCGGCCAGCGGCCCCGCCGCCGTACGTCACGAAAGCAGAGACCCTCATGCCCCAGGCCCGCTTCCCCCAGCCTTCCCGCCGCGGCATCCTCGCCGCCGGCGGCGCCCTCGGCCTCACCGCCGCCCTGGCGGCCTGCGGCTCCGAGAAAAAGGACGGGTCCGGCGAGACCGGGGGCGGCAAGACCGGGCCCTGGAGCTTCAAGGACGACCGCGGCACCACCGCCAAGCGCGACGCGACGCCGAAGAACATCGTGGCCTTCACCGGCGTCGCCGCCGCCCTGTTCGACTACGGCATCGAGGTCAAGGGCGTCTTCGGCCCGACGAAGACCAAGGACGGCAAGCCCGACGTCCAGGCCGGCGACATGGACGTCAGCAAGCTGACGGTCATCGGCAACGAGTGGGGCCAGTTCAACATCGAGAAGTACGCGGGCCTCGCCCCGGACGTGCTGATCTCCACGATGTTCGACGACCAGGGCACCCTCTGGTACGTGCCCGAGGAGAGCAAGGACAAGATCCTGAAGCTCGCCCCGAGCGTCGGCATCAGCGTCTACGACCGCCAGTTGACGCACCCGCTCCAGCGCATCCAGGCGCTCGCCGAGTCGCTCGGCGCGGACGTGAGGTCGCAGAAGGCCCGCGAGGCGAAGAAGCGCTTCGAGGAGGCCTCCGAGCGGCTGCGCAAGGTCGCCAAGGCCCACAAGGACATCAAGGTCCTCGTCGGCTCCGCGAGTCAGGACCTGTTCTACGTCTCCGGCTCGAACCTCTCGGTCGACCTGGAGTACTTCAAGGCGCTCGGCGTGAACTTCATCGAACCGCCGGAGAAGGCCAAGAAGGAGTCCGGCGGCTGGTTCGAGAACCTCAGCTGGGAGAACGTCGACAAGTACGACGCGGACCTCATCATGATGGACAACCGCACCTCGGCCCTCCAGCCGGCCGACCTCGACAAGTCCAAGCCGACCTGGAAGAAGCTGCCCGCGGTCAAGGCCGGACAGGTCATCCCGCGCGTCACCGAGCCGATCTTCTCGTACGCCAAGTGCGCGCCGATCCTGGAGGACCTGGCCACCGCGATCGAGAAGGCGAAGAAGCTGAAGTAGCCCCACGCCTCCGCGGTCTGCGGCTGCCCCCTTCCGAACGGGAGGGGGCAGCCGTCGTTTTTCGGACACCCCCCACGAGAAGGGGGAAGTTAGGTTAGGCTTACCTAAGTACATACGGTCGAGCAGTCCCCGGGAGAGAACGTTGATCGCGCTTGCTGACCTCCGCGTCCGGCCGCGTACCGCCACCGGTTTCACCCTGCGCCCCCTCGACCCCCT
Organism: Streptomyces sp. NPDC037013; assembly: GCF_055607265.1. Lineage (NCBI taxonomy): Bacteria > Bacillati > Actinomycetota > Actinomycetes > Kitasatosporales > Streptomycetaceae > Streptomyces > Streptomyces sp. NPDC037013. The sequence goes on from NZ_JBVJRV010000003.1 coordinate 767,501, forward strand.
GACCGAGGCGGAACTGGTGCACGGCTGGCTCACCCACCCCGAGGCCGCCCACCGGATGATGCGGCACGCCACGCTGACCGACGTCGAGCGCGCCTACATGGCGATCGCCGCCGCCGAGCACCAGGACGCCTACCTCGGCCTGTACAGGGGCGTGCCCTCGTTCCTCGTGGAGCGGTACGACCCCCGGCACGTCGAACTCGCCGGCCTCTACGAGCCGCGCCCCGGCGACGTCGGCCTGCACCTGCTGACCGCACCCCACCGGGCCCGCGTCCCCGGCTTCGGCCTCGGCGCCCTCACCGCGGCGGTGCGGGAGCTGTTCGCCGACCCGGCGGCCGAGCGGCTCGTGGTCGAGCCCGACGTGCGCGACACCGCGGCGCTCACCCTCTTCGAGGCCGCCGGATTCCGTGCCGAGACCGTCGTCCAGAAGCCGGAGAAGGAAGCCCTGCTGTGCTTCTGCACCCGCGAGCGGTGGCGGAGCGTGCGGCGCGCCGCCCTCTGAGCCGGCGGGCGCCCCGGAGACGGTCCTCCGGGGCGCCCGTCCCCGTCACTTCACGGGTCACTTCGCGGGCCAGGGCACCTGCGGCGACCGGTAGTAGCCGATGCCGAGCGCGTCCCAGCGCGGGGCCTGCGCGGCGAGCCGCTCCTTGTACGCGTCCCAGTCGTGCGTGGCCGCCGGCGACCAGCCGAGCTCGGCGATGCCGGGCAGCCGCGGGAACGCCATGTAGTCCAGGTGCGCCGAGGTCGAGAGGGTCTCCGACCACAGCGGCGCCTCGACGCCGATGACCGAGTCCGCCGGGGCGCCCGCCAGGTACGTGCCCGGGTCCCAGTCGTAGGACCGCCGCACCTCGACGTAGCCCGCCCAGGAGAGCCCGAGCGGGGTGTCCTTGGTGTACTTGTGGTCGAGGTAGGAGCGGTCGGCCGGCGAGAGGACCAGCTTGGTGCCGTTCTTCGCGGCGTTCACGACCTGCTCGCGCTCGGCGGCGGACGTCCGGTCGTACCCCCAGTACTGCGCGACGGCGCCCTCGGCGGGCTTCGCCCCGGTCAGCTGGTGCCAGCCGACCACCGTCTTGCCGTACTTGGCGACCACCGGCTGCACCTTGTCCATGAAGGCGACGAAGTCCTCGTGGCTGGTGGAGTGCGCCTCGTCGCCGCCGATGTGGAGGTAGGGGCCGGGCGTCATCGCGGCCAGCTCGCGGATCACGTCGTCCACGAAGTCGTACGTCACGTCCTTCTTCACGCACAGCGAGCTGAAGCCGACCTCGGTGCCGGTGTAGAGCGGCGGCGCGACACCGTCGCAGTTCAGCTCGGCGTACGAGGCGAGCGCGGCGTTGGTGTGCCCCGGCATGTCGATCTCGGGGACGACCTCCAGGTACCGCGAGGCCGCGTACTCCACGATCTCCTTGTACTGGGCCTTCGTGTAGAAGCCGCCCTTGCCGCCGCCGACCTGCGTGGACCCGCCGTACGTCGCGAGCCGCGGCCAGGAGTCGACGGCGATGCGCCAGCCCTGGTCGTCGCTGAGGTGCAGGTGGAGCTTGTTCATCTTGTAGAGGGCGGCCTGGTCGATGTAGCGCTTGACCTGGTCGACGGTGAAGAAGTGCCGGGAGACGTCGAGCATGGTGGAGCGGTAGCCGTAGCGCGGCATGTCCTTGATGGTGCCGCCCGCGATCCGCCACGGGCCGCGCCGCGCCGTCTTCCCCTCGACCGCGGCGGGCAGTTGCTGGCGCACGGTCTGGACGCCGTGGAAGAGCCCCGCGCCCGTCCAGGAGGTGATGGTGAGGGAGTCGCGTGCGGAGATGACGCGGTACCCCTCGGCGCCGAGCACCTTGTTGGCCGGGTCGGCGCTGATGCGCAGCCGGATGCCGTCGCCGCCGCTGCCCGTGGTGACCGGGAGCTTGTAGCCGGTGGAGGGGCGCAGCAGCTTCGCGAGGTACTCGCCGACGCGCCGCTCCTCGGGATTGCCCTCGGCGACGCGGATCCGGGTCCTCGGGGTGATCTCGTAACCGGCGCCGCCCGCCTCGGCGTTCAGGGGCGCGGGCACGATCCGGCCGAGCGGGGTGGGCGGCGGGGTGTCCGGCCGCGGGGCGGGCGCGGCGGCGAACGAGGAGATTCCGGCGGCCGCCACGAGCAGCAGCGCGCCGAACAATCGTGTCGATTTTCTCTGCGATCTCACGAGCGGGTCCCTTCGACGGGCCGGCGCCGCGGTGGGGCACGTGTGCGGCGCGTCTGTGGTGGCACGTGGCGCGTGGCGCATCTGTGGTGCATCGCGATCGAACGGTCCCCATTGGTAACCCGGGCCCTACAAGGGGTCAAGGGGTGTAGACCAGTCATCCGAAGGCTCGGTGCGAGAATTCCCGCATGGCGGAAATCATCCAGCGCGACGGAACGTGGACCTTCGACGGAGAGACGCTGCGGCTGGTGCCGGGCCGCGACAAGAACGTCTCGCTGCTCCGCAGGACGCTGGGGGAACTCTCCGTGCCGCTCCGGGCGTTGGCGGGCATCGCCTTCGAACAGGGCAGGAAGTCGGGCCGGTTGCGGCTGCGCCTGCGGGACGGCGCCGACCCGCTGCTCCAGGCGGCGGGCGGGAAGCTGACGGACTCCGTGGACCCGTACCAGCTGCACGTGGAGCCGGACCGGTACGGCGTCGCGGAGTATCTGGTCGACGAGGTCCGCAACGCCCATCTGCTCGAACAGGTGCCGGCGGCGCCCTGCGACGCCTACCTCTTCGGCGGGCCCTCCGTGCCGCTGTCGGTCTCGGCGGGGGACGGCACGGCGAGCTTCGACGGGGAGACCGTCCGCCTGGAGTGGAACTGGAAGACGGAGGAGGCGAAGGCGGCGGCCGGTACGCGCTCGCTGGCGCTCGACGACATCGTCGCCGTGGAGTGGCAGCCGGCGGCCGGGCTTGAGAACGGCCACCTCCGCTTCACCGTGCGGAACGCCCCGACCAAGGCCCCGCCGAAGTACGACCCGAACGCGGTCGAGCTGTGGGGCTTCAAGAAGGACCCCCTGATGGCGCTGGTGGCGGCCGCGGTCCAGGCCCGGCTGCCGCACCCCGCGGCGCCCGCCGCCCCGAAGACGCTCGCCTCCCCCGCGGCGGCCCCGGCCCCGGCGGCGCACCCCCCGGGCGACGATCACGACGCCCTGCTGCGCCGCCTGCGGGAGCTGGGCGAGCTGCACCGGGCCGGGGTCCTCACCGACGAGGAGTTCGCGACGGCCAAGCAGGCGGTCCTGCGTCGCATGTGACCCCTGCCATGGCCCGCTCCATGACCCGTTCCGACACGTCCCTGCCCGATTCCGGGCAGGATTCTTGCGAAAGGGCATGCGATACCCCAGGATCAACGAATGCACGACGACCTGGTGGACCACCTCACCCGCAGCACCCCGCTCCAGCGGGGCGAAGCGCTACGGGTCATCCAGGACGTGCTCGCCTACTTCGACGAGACGACCGAACAGTTCGTCCGTCGCCGCCACCGCGAACTGCAGGGTCAGGGCCTGCTGAACGCGGCGATCTTCGAGAAGATCTCGGCGGATCTCGCATACCGCGCGGTCGCGCCTCCGGAGCTCACGCTCCGGCAGCTGCGCCGCATCGTCTACGGCTAGGAATCCCTCTATGTGCGGAATCGTCGGATACATCGGCAAGCGTGACGTCGCCCCGCTGCTCCTCGAAGGCCTGCAGCGCCTGGAGTACCGCGGCTACGACTCCGCGGGCATCGCCGTCACCGGTCCCAAGGCCGCAGGCCTGAAGATGGTGAAGGCCAAGGGCCGCGTCCGCGACCTGGAGGCCAAGGTCCCCGCCCGTTTCAAGGGCACGACCGGCATCGCGCACACCCGCTGGGCCACCCACGGCGCGCCCTCCGACGAGAACGCCCACCCGCACATGTCGGGTGACGACAAGGTCGCCGTCGTCCACAACGGCATCATCGACAACGCCTCCGACCTGCGCGCCAAGCTCACCGCCGACGGCGTCGAGTTCCTCTCCGAGACGGACACCGAGGTCCTCACCCACCTCGTCGCCCGCTCCCAGGCCGACACCCTGGAGGAGAAGGTCCGCGAGGCGCTGCGCCACATCGAGGGCACGTACGGCATCGCCGTCCTGCACGCCGACTTCAACGACCGCATCGTCGTCGCCCGCAACGGCTCCCCCGTCGTCCTCGGCATCGGCGAGAAGGAGATGTTCGTCGCCTCGGACGTCGCCGCGCTCGTCTCCCACACCCGCCAGGTCGTCACCCTCGACGACGGCGAGATGGCCACCATCAAGGCCGACGACTACCGCACCTACACCACCGAGGGCTCGCGCACGACGGCCTCGCCGACCACCGTGGAGTGGGAGGCCGAGTCGTACGACATGGGCGGCCACGACACGTACATGCACAAGGAGATCTTCGAGCAGCCCGACGCGGTCGACCGCGTCCTGCGCGGCCGCATCGACGACCGCTTCTCCACCGTGCACCTCGGCGGCCTCAACCTCGACGCGCACGACGCCCGCAAGGTGCGCCGCGTCAAGATCCTCGGCTGCGGCACCTCGTACCACGCGGGCATGATCGGCGCCCAGATGATCGAGGAGCTGGCCCGCATCCCCGCCGACGCGGAGCCGGCGTCCGAGTTCCGCTACCGCAACGCGGTCGTGGACCCCGACACCCTCTACATCGCGGTCTCCCAGTCCGGCGAGACGTACGACGTGCTCGCCGCCGTCCAGGAGCTCAAGCGCAAGGGCGCCCGCGTCCTCGGCGTGGTGAACGTGGTCGGCTCGGCGATCGCCCGTGAGGCCGACGCCGGCGTGTACGTCCACGCGGGCCCCGAGGTCTGCGTCGTCTCCACCAAGTGCTTCACCAACACCACGGTCGCCTTCGCGCTGCTCGCCCTGCACCTGGGCCGCATCCGTGACCTGTCGGTCTCCGACGGCAAGCGGATCATCGAGGGGCTGCGCAAGCTGCCCGGCCAGATCTCGGAGATCCTCAAGCAGGAGGACGAGATCAAGAAGATCGCCAAGAGCTACGCGGAGGCCCGCTCGATGCTCTTCATCGGGCGCGTACGGGGCTACCCCGTCGCCCGTGAGGCCTCCCTCAAGCTCAAGGAGGTCTCGTACATCCACGCCGAGGCCTACCCGGCCTCCGAGCTGAAGCACGGCCCGCTCGCCCTCATCGAGCCCGCGCTCCCCACGGTCGCGATCGTCCCTGACGACGACCTCCTGGAGAAGAACCGCGCCGCCCTGGAGGAGATCAAGGCCCGCAGCGGCAAGATCCTCGCGGTCGCCCACCAGGAGCAGGAGAAGGCCGACCAGACGATCGTCGTCCCGAAGAACGAGGACGAGCTGGACCCGATCCTGATGGGCATTCCGCTGCAACTCCTCGCCTACCACACGGCGTTGGCGCTCGGCCGGGACATCGACAAGCCGCGCAACCTCGCGAAGTCCGTGACCGTCGAGTAGTCGCGGGTCCCACGCGGACGATGCGGACGACCCCCTGTGCGTGCCACCAGCGCACAGGGGGTCGTCCTTTCGAGGGGCCGGGGTCGCCCATTACCCCGACCCGCGCCCGGCTCGGCCGGCGGCCGTCACCCTCCGGCCGGCGGGGCGCCCCGGAAGAGCCGTGGAGCCAGGGCGAGTTGGCCGAGAGTGGCGGTGGCGTTTCCCGCGAAGACGCCTTTGCCCACGGCGGGCTCCCTTCATGTGCAGGGGCGCGACGGTGCGTTCGTACCGCTCCGCGTCGACGACCGTTATGTACCCTTCACAAAGGCGCGAACCACCTCTACGCGCGAGTAGATTCATCTGCATACGGAACGTTCCCCGTAAGGGAGTTCGGCGATGTGGCAGCTCAACTCGCCCGGCGCGGGCGGGTGTTACGGGATGACGATGACGGGGCGCTGCGCCCGGCGCGCCAGCCGGCCCGCGACGGAGCCGAAGATGCGGCCGACGATGCCGTGCGTGGAGCCGACGACGATCGCGTCCGCGCTGTACTCGCGGCCGACCTCCTCCAGCTCGTGGCAGATGTCGCCGCCTCGCTCGACGAGGATCCACGGCACCTCGGCGAGGTAGTCCGCGCAGGCCAGCTCAAGGCCGAGCACCTCGGTGCGGTGGTCCGGGACGTCGACGAAGACCGGGGGCTCGCACCCCGCCCACACGGTGGTGGGCAGCCGGTTGGCGACGTGGACGATGATCAGACCGGAGCCGGAACGGTGGGCCATGCCGATCGCGTAGGCGAGGGCCCGCTCACTGGAGGTCGAACCGTCGAAGCCGACGACGACCCCGTGCCGGAAGGCCGGATCGCAGGAGTGGCGCGGTTCTTCCGCCGCTCGGGGGGTCGCTGTCGGATCGGCGACCTGCCGCTTGCGGTCCGCGGGTTCGGAGAATTCGTGACCGGCCATCGGTGTCTCGGCGAAGGAGTCCTCTGTGGGAGGGTCGGCTTTTTCAGGTGGTGGACAAGTTCAGGACCTGGAAGGTCGTCCGGGAATCATCTTCCCAACCCCATACCCCCAAGGGTACGGCGACACTCCCCTCCTGCCCAGAGCCTGCGAAAAGCCCCGCACGGAGCCCCACCGGGGCCCTGCACAGGCCTCCCGGCGCTCACCGGAGCATGCACGAGCCTCGCCCGTATGGCAATGGTTGCTGCCTCCTACAGGCGTTTTGCCCACCCGTCCGGCGCCACCCGGCGCCCTCCCCAGTGACCCGGCGCGGGGCCGGCCGTTGAACCTCCGTACCTCACCGCCACAGGGAGCACGCCGTGCCTGGATTTTCGACCGCGCCCCCATCCGCCACCCGCTTCCCGGATTCACCCGAGCAAGCCCCGCAGGACCAGCCGGCCCGGCCGGACCGGCGGACCCGGCAGACCCGGCAAGGGGGACAGAGGGCGGCCAACAGCCACCGGCGCCCGCCCGAGGGCGCGCGGGAGACGCAGGACGGGCCCGCGCCCGACTCGGCGAGCGACGTGGTCCGCTGGGCCGCGTTCAGCTGCGTGCTGGTGCCCGTCGTCCTCATCGGGTACGGCACGTCACTGGCCGGCGCCGCCGGTTCGGCCCTCGGCCTGGTGGCCGTCACCGGGGTCTGCCGGGTGCTCCTGCGCCAGTCCGAACGGGGCGCCGCGCGACTGCTTGCAGAACAGAACGACGGGCACCGCGGGCGGCACGGCAGGACGGCTCCGGGGGCGCACAGGGGCACCCGTCACAGTGCCGACAGTGCGCCGGTCGACTGACTGATTCACACACACGCTCCCGTAGCTTTTCAGCCAACTTCCGGGGCCCCCGGATCCCCTGGCCGAACGCCCTCTCAACCCCCGTCCGACCAGGGCTGAAAGGTGCTCTCCGGCCGCGTGCACCCTACGGGGACCGGCCATGGAGCGAAGGCCCACTTCCCAGCAAGCCGCGCGAGTGCAACGCTTCGTGATCGAATGCTTCACGCCAAGTTGCCATGTCGACAATCTGCCGAGTGATGAACTGGTCACCCCGGCAGCACGGGACGCAGTAGATTCGATCTTGACTGTATTACGGCGGGGGACTGGTGGAGGACCGAGGGGAAACGTGCAGCAGCGACAAGCCAAGCAAGCACGTCAAGCACGTCAGGAACGGGGAGCCGCGACGACCGAGGGGGGTTTAGCACCATGAGCCACGACTCCACTGCCGCGCCGGAGGCCGCGGCTCGGAAACTCTCGGGGCGGCGCCGCCGGGAGATCGTAGCGGTGCTGCTCTTCAGCGGCGGTCCCATCTTCGAGAGCTCCATACCGCTCTCCGTGTTCGGCATCGACCGGCAGGACGCCGGCGTCCCCCGCTACCGGCTGCTGGTGTGCGCCGGCGAGGAGGGACCGCTGCGGACCACCGGCGGTCTCGAACTCACCGCGCCACAGGGGCTGGAGGCGATCGGCCGGGCAGGCACGGTCGTCGTGCCGGCCTGGCGGTCGATCACGTCACCGCCGCCGCCGGAAGCGCTCGACGCGCTGCGCCGCGCGCACGAGGAGGGCGCCCGCATCGTCGGGCTGTGCACCGGTGCGTTCGTGCTCGCCGCGGCGGGACTCCTGGACGGGCGGCCCGCGACCACCCACTGGATGTACGCGCCGACGCTCGCGAAGCGTTATCCGTCCGTCCACGTGGATCCGCGCGAGCTGTTCGTCGACGACGGGGACGTCCTGACGAGTGCCGGGACCGCGGCCGGAATCGATCTCTGTCTGCACATCGTGCGCACGGACCACGGCAACGAAGCGGCGGGCGCGCTCGCCCGCAGGCTCGTGGTGCCGCCGCGCCGGGCCGGCGGCCAGGAGCGCTACCTCGACAGGTCTTTACCCGAGGAGATCGGCGCCGACCCGCTCGCCGAGGTCGTCGCGTGGGCCCTCGAACACCTCCACGAGCAGTTCGACGTGGAGACCCTGGCCGCGCGCGCGTACATGAGCAGGCGCACCTTCGACCGCAGGTTCCGCTCGCTCACCGGCAGCGCGCCGCTGCAGTGGCTGATCACCCAGCGGGTGCTGCAGGCGCAGCGGCTCCTTGAGACCTCCGACTACTCCGTCGACGAGGTCGCGGGCCGCTGCGGCTTCCGCTCGCCGGTGGCGCTGCGGGGCCACTTCCGGCGCCAGCTGGGCTCCTCCCCCGCCGCCTACCGGGCCGCCTACCGCGCCCGCAGGCCGCAGGGCGAGCGGGCGCTGGAGTCCGTCTCGGCGACGGCGCAGGCGGTTCCCGCGCTGGTGGAGGCGGGTCCGGTGCCCTCCCAGACCCGGCGCACGGCGGCCGCGAGCGCGCTGGGCCCCTCGGCCTCGGTGCCCACCGAGCCCGGCAAGCCGCACTCGGACGTGTACGCGCCAGGACGTGCTCCCCTGCCCGGCCAGAGGAGCGCGCCGTAGGGTAAGACGCATGAACGATCGCATGGTGTGGATCGACTGCGAGATGACCGGGCTCTCGCTGACGGACGACGCACTTATCGAGGTGGCCGCACTGGTCACCGACTCGGAACTGAACGTGCTCGGCGAAGGTGTGGACATCGTGATCCGCCCGCCGGACGCGGCGCTGGAGACCATGCCCGAGGTGGTGCGCGCCATGCACACCGCCTCGGGGCTCCTCGACGAGCTGGCCGGCGGCACCACGCTGGCGGACGCCGAGGAGCAGGTCCTGGCGTACGTACGTGAGCACGTCAAGGAGCCCCGCAAGGCTCCGCTGTGCGGAAACTCGGTCGGCACCGACCGCGGCTTCCTGCTGCGGGACATGCGGACGCTGGAGGAGTACCTCCACTACCGGATCGTCGACGTCTCCTCCATCAAGGAGCTGGCCCGGCGCTGGTATCCGAGGGCCTACTTCAACAGCCCGGACAAGAACGGCAACCACCGCGCGCTCGCCGACATCCGCGAGTCCATCGCCGAGCTGCGCTACTACCGCGAGGCGATCTTCGTCCCGCAGCCCGGCCCGGACTCGGACACCGCGAGGACGATCGCGGCCAAGCACGTCCTGCCTGCGGAATAGCCCGGGCGGGAGCCCCGTGTACGGGGTCGGGAAAACGTGTGCGCGAGCACCCCTCCAGACCCTGTACACTTTTTCTCGGCCGGTCGGAAGAACGACAAAAGACCGGGCATGGTGGGTGTAGCTCAGTTGGTAGAGCACCTGGTTGTGGTCCAGGTGGCCGCGGGTTCAAGTCCCGTCACTCACCCTGAAGAAGAAGGGCCGATCCGTGAGAACGGATCGGCCCTTCTGCGTGTGTGCCCTTCTGTCTGTCTGTCCTTCTGTGTGTCCGCGTCGGCTAGCGCACCGTCTGGGTCCGGCCCGCCGCTGCCCTGAGGCCGGCCACCGTGAACGCCACGACCAGCAGCGCGCCCAGCGTCGCGAGCGCCGCCGACAGCATCGGGAGCGGGGCCGCCACGCCGCCGGGCGGCCGCAGCACGTACGCGAGCGTCGTGGAGTGGATCCGGTCGTCCAGGAGATGGCCGACGGCCAGCGCGCCCGCCACCAAGGTGCTCAGCACCGCCACGACCGGCGACCGGCTCAGCAGGAGCGCCACGCCCGCCGCGGCGCAGAGGACGCAGACCGCCACCGCGGCCGAGAGGGCGACGGTGGGGGCGCCCGACCAGCGCACCGGGAAATGGGCCGCCGCACAGAGCAGGAGCAGCAGGCCCGCGAGACGGCGTAGCCACACCAGCGGGGTCCTGGCCTGCGGGCGAGAGGCACCCGGCAGGGATGCGACGGGGGCGGCAGCGGCGGGCGCTCCCGGCGTGCCGGGTGCGGGGCGGGTGGCGGCCCCGGCGGACGGGGTGCCCGGCGCGTTCGCGTTCGGGGCCGTCGCCTCGGGCGGAACGGCGCCCTTGTGGTCACGCAGGCTGCCGATCAGCTCCATCAGGTCCTCGACGGACCTGCTCGTACCCGCGGCGTGCACCACCTCGGCGCCGCTGTGCGGGTCGTGCGGCGGACGGGAGAGCAGGTGGACGAGGCGGCTCACCTCCGGGATGGGCCGCTCCTCGGCCGCGTGCCGGATGGCCTGGTCCATGTGGTCGGCCGGATGCTCCGGCGGACCGAGCAGTTCCACCAGCCGGGTGACGTCGTCGACGGAACGGGCCACGGCCGCCAGACGGAGGACGGACGCGGCGGTCGGCATGTCGTCGGGCGACTGCTCCAGGAGGGTGACGAGGTCGACGACGTCGTCCAGGGGCCTGGAGACCACGGCGACTCGTATGAGCTCTTCCACCGCGTCGTCGTCGGCGCCGGGCGGCGCCGGCTCCGGGGGGCCGCAGTTGGGTGCGTGCGCGGGGCGCTGCGGGGGCCTCGCGTCGGTGCCGTACACCGCCGGTTCCGGCGGAACGCCGTCCGTGGCGTGCTCGACTGCCTGCGGCTGGGGGGCGGGCTGGTCACGGGGTGGGGCGCCGAGCTGCGCGGTGCCCCAGTGAACCGACGTCGAAACCATAGGTTCGCCGGCCCCGGAGGAATCCCCGGCGGCAGAGAATGACTCAGCGGCCATGTCACTTCTCCATTTCAGCGGGACGTCCTCGCCCCGCATGTGAGCGTGTCTCCCGTTCTATGCACGCTTCATTCGGCCCGCCACTGGAGAAGTCGTCTCACGGGAGTGCTCCCGACGTCTCAGCCGCCGCCCTGCCGGCGCTCCCGCCACCGCTGACCCGCCTGCCGGGCCCTGCCGTTCAACCGCTCCCTGCCCCAGGAGAGGAGCAGGGCCAGCGGAGCGGCGACCAGCCCGATGAGCAGCGCGGGACCCCAGTCCATGCCGTCGCGCCGGTAGCGGAAGAGCAGCACGCAGAAGGCGTACATGAGCAGGAGGATCAGCGTCAGCTTCAGCGGTTTCGGTAAGTTCATGGAGCCCGAATACCCCCGGCGCACCCGGACATGACGGGTGTGCGCCCCGCGGCCGGGCTTCGTTCATATGGCGGTCAGCGGTCGCGAATCGGCGTGGACTGCGGTGAGTTGGATTCGCACGCGTCCCCGAACCCTTGGAGGTCCTCAATGCGCCGTGCCCGTATTCTCACCGCCGCCGTACTGCTTTCGGGTCTGACCGTACTGGGCGGGGCCGGCCAGGCCCTGGCCGACGGCGACCCGACCACCGCCACGACCGGCAACAGCCCCGGCATCCTCTCCGGCGACAACATCCAGATCCCGGTCAAGGTCCCCGTCAACGCCTGCGGTCTCACCGTGGACATCCTCGGGCTCCTCAACCCGGCCGAGGGCAACCACTGCAGCAACACCTGAGACGACGAGCCCCCGACTCGGCATGCGAGTCGGGGGCTCGTTCACGCGGCGCCACAGCCGCCGCGGTTCTGCTCGCCGGGCCCGGGCATCGGCCAGGGCCGGACAGTCAGGACTGGAAGCGGTCCCGCGCGTCGTCGACGGCGTCCCGGGCCTGGTCCTGACCCTTGCGGGCCCGGTCCTTCGCCTGGCCGCCGCGCTGCGACGCCTCGTCCTGCGCGCCGGACCGCGCCTTCTTCGCCTGGTCCTTGAGCTGCTCGGCCTTGTCCTGGAACTGGTCCTTCATGCCCATGGCGGGCTCCCTTCGTGCCTTCACGATCGGCTTCGTCCCCCCGTCACAGCTTCGGCCGGGGTGACGGGAAGCGCATGTCGAAGGGTTACGCAGCGTGTTGGCGGGCCGCGGTCAGGACGACGCCCGCTCCACGAGCCGGGTGGGCAGCACGATCTGCGGGCGGCGCGCGCGCAGGCCGGCCGCGGAATGGTCCTCTCCGGCCGCTGCGGGAGAGGCGGCGTCCGCGAGAGATGCGGCCTCCGCCCGGGAGGCGACCTCCGCCAGCAGGAGCTCCGTCATCGTCCGGCCCATCTCGGTGATCGGCTGGCGCACGCTGGTCAGCGGCGGATCCATGTGGCGGGCGATGGCCGAGTCGTCGAAGCCGACCAGGGCCACATCCTCCGGTATCCGGCGGCCCGCAGTGCGCAGCACCTGGCGGGCGCCCGCCGCCATCACGTCCGAGCCGGCGAAGACCGCGTCCAACTCCGGGCAGTTCTCCAGGAGTTCGGCCATCGCGCGGCGGCCGCCCTCCTCCGTGAAGTCGCCCCGCACGATCAGCTTCTCGTCGACCGGGAGCCCCGCGTGCGCCAGGGCGTCGCGGTAACCGTCCAGGCGGCGCCGGGCGCCGTACACGTCGAGCCGGCCGGTGATCGTCGCTATGGTGCGGCGGCCGCGGGCCACCAGGTGGGCGACGGCCGCCCTGGCCCCCGCGAAGTTGTCCGAGTCCACCGAGGCCAGCGTCTCGTCGGCCGATCTGCGGCCGCTGATCACCGCGGGGATGTCCAGCTGCTCCAGGAGGTCGGGCAGCGGATCGTCGGCGTGCACCGAGACGAGCAACACGCCGTCCACCCGGTGCGCGGCCAGATACTGGGCCAGGCGCCTGCGTTCGCGGTCGCCGCCCGCGAAGGTCAGCAGGAGCTGCATGTCCGAGTCGGAGAGGGCCTGGCCCACGCCGTGGATGATGTCCGAGAAGTACGGCTCGGCGAAGAACCGCGACTCCGGTTCGGGCACGACGACCGCGATCGAGTCCGTACGGTTCGCCGCCAGCGCCCGCGCCGCCGTGTTCGGGACGTAACCGAGCTCGGCGACCGCCTCCTCGACGGCCGCGCGGGTGCGCTCGCTCACCCGCGGCGAGCCGTTGATCACCCGGGAGACGGTGCCGCGGCCGACTCCGGCGCGCGCCGCCACCTCCTCGAGCGTGGGCCTCCCCCCACTGCGCCCTCTGGGCTGACCAGTCCCCATCCGTGCCTCCCAACGACGCGAATCTAACAGCCGGTCCGCGGCCGTCCTCCCGGCCGGCCCGGCCCGGGTGCGGCCTCGCCGCCGCCCGCCGGACGCCTTCAACTCTTGGCGTCCGCCGCCTTGACACCCCCGCGGAGAGCCGCGACTCTTCAAGACATCACACATGGGAGCGCTCCCACCGTACCTGGCTCTTACAAGACCCGCACGTCCCCCGCCCCCGTACACAACGTCAACTCACGTACCAGTTACAGCAGTTGACCGAGGGCGGCCGGCACGTCAAGGGGCACGAGGAGGACGTCATGCGCCACAGGACCCGCACCTACCGCACGCGTACGTACCGCAGGGTGACCGTCCTCGCGGCCGTCACCGCGCTCGCCGCCGGGCTGCTCGCCGGCTGCGCCGAGGACAAGGAGGACTCCGGCGGCTCATCGGGCGGCGGCGGAGGCGGCGGCAAGGGCAGAACGACGCTCACGATCGGCGTCTTCGGAGCCTTCGGCCTGCAGGAGGCCGGTCTTTACAAGGAGTACGAGAAGCTCCACCCGAACATCAAGATCAAGCAGAACTCCGTGCAGCGCAACGAGAACTACTGGCCCGCCCTGCTCACCCACCTCAGCACCGGCAGCGGCCTCTCCGACATCCAGGCCGTCGAGGTCGGCAACATCGCCGAGCTGACCACCGCCCACTCCGGCAAGCTGATGGACCTCGGCAAGGTCTCCGGCGTCGACAAGGGCGATTTCCTCGACTGGAAGTGGCAGCAGGGCACCACCAAGGACGGCAAGACGATCGGGCTCGGCACCGACATCGGCCCGACCGGCATCTGCTACCGCAAGGACCTCTTCGAGAAGGCGGGCCTGCCCACCGACCGCGACGAGGTCGGCAAGCTGTGGGCCGGCGACTGGCAGAAGTACCTCGCGGCGGGCAAGCGCTACCAGGCCAAGGCCCCCAAGGGCACCTCCTTCGTGGACGGCGCGACCGGCGTGATGGCGGCCGTGCACGCCTCGGGCAAGGAGAAGTTCTACGACAAGGACGGCGAGCTGGTCTACAAGGACAGCCCGGCGGTGAAGGAGGGCTGGGACCTCGCGGCCCAGTTCGCCCAGGCGAAACTGACCGCCAAGCTCCAGCAGTTCCAGCCCAGTTGGGACCAGGCCATCTCCAACGGCTCCTTCGCCACCATCACCTGCCCGCCCTGGATGCTCGGCTACATCAAGGACAAGGCGGGCGACAAGGGCGAGGACAAGTGGGACGTCGCGCCCTCGCCGAAGCCCGGCAACTGGGGCGGCTCCTTCCTCACCGTGCCCGAGGCGGGCAAGAACAAGGAGGAGGCCGCGAAGCTCGCCGCCTGGCTGACCGAGCCCAAGCAGCTCGCCACCCTCTTCGACGAGCGGGCCAGCTTCCCCAGCGCCGACGCCGCCTACGACCTGCCCGAGGTCAAGGACGCCAAGAACCCCTACTTCGGCAACGCGCCCGTGGGCCAGATCTTCTCCCGGGCCGCCGAGGGCGTGCCGGTCCAGCCCATCGGCCCGAAGGACGGAATCATCTCCCAGTACCTGGCCGACACCGGGATGCTCGGCGTCGACCAGAAGGGAACCTCTCCCGACGAGGCCTGGGACAAGGCCGTGAAGACGATCGACAACGCTTTGGACCAGTGAGCGGGATGACGAGCGACGCCAGCACCGCCGCGCCCTCCCAGGGGGAGGAGGGCGCGGTCCCCCGCGCCGGGACCGGCACGCGGTCCGCGGACCCCGCCGACGAGCGCCGCCGGGCACGGCGCAGCCGCCGCTACCGCTGGGACGTCAAGTGGAGTCCCTATGCCTTCATCGCCCCCTTCTTCCTCTTCTTCCTCGCCTTCGGCCTCTTCCCGCTCCTCTATACGGGGTGGGCCTCCCTGCACCGCGTGGAGCTCGGCGCGCCGACCGACATGGAGTGGGTGGGGCTGCACAACTTCACCCGGCTCTGGGACGACGAATTCTTCTGGAACGCGCTGGGCAACACGTTCACCATCGGCCTCCTCTCCACCGTGCCCCAGCTGGCGATGGCGCTCGGCCTGGCCCACCTCCTCAACTACCGGCTGCGCGGCTCGATGTTCTTCCGGGTCGCGATCCTCACGCCGTACGCCACGTCGGTGGCCGCGGCGACGCTGGTCTTCGTGCTGATGTTCAGCCGCACCGACCACGGGATGATCAACTGGGGGCTCGGCCTGGTCGGCGTCGACGCCGTCGACTGGCAGAACGGCGACTGGACCGCGCAGTTCGCCGTCTCCTCCATCGTGATCTGGCGGTGGACGGGGTACAACGCGCTCATCTACCTGGCGGCGATGCAGGCCATCCCGCACGACCTGTACGAGTCGGCGGCGCTCGACGGCGCGAGCCGGTGGCAGCAGTTCCGGCACGTCACGATCCCTTCGCTGCGGCCGACGATCCTGTTCACCTGTGTCGTCTCGACGATCGGGGCGACCCAGCTCTTCGGCGAGCCGCTGCTGTTCAGCCAGGGCGCGAGCCCCACGGGAGGCACCGAGCACCAGTTCCAGACGCTCGGGCTCTATCTCTACGAACAGGGCTGGTTCAACCAGCACCTCGGCCGGTCCTCGGCGATCGCCTGGACCATGTTCCTGATTCTCGTGCTGATCGGCCTCGTCAACTGGGCCATCAGCCGCCGGCTCCGCAAGAGCGCGTGAGGGGATGACGTGACCACCACTCTGTCCACCGGGCCCGGCGGTCCTGCCGTGCGGGACACGCGGCGCGCGGGCGGGCGCGGAAAGCGGGAGAAGCGGGGCGCGGGGCGCCAGCTGCACGGCGGCAAGGTGACCTACGCCGTGCTGATCCTCTTCACCGTCGGCTCGCTCTTCCCGCTGGTGTGGACCGCGATCGCGGCCTCCCGCAACAACACCCGGCTCGCCGAGACCCCTCCCCCCTTCTGGTTCGGCGGCAACCTCTTCAAGAACCTCGAGATCGCCTGGACCGACGCCAACATGGGCACGGCGCTCCTCAACACGCTGGTGGTGGCGGGCACCATCACCGTCGGCACCGTGCTCTTCTCGACCCTGGCCGGCTTCGCCTTCGCCAAGCTCCGCTTCCGCTTCCGCGGCCTGCTGATGCTGCTGGTGATCGGCACGATGATGGTGCCGCCCCAGCTCAGTGTCGTGCCCCTCTTCATGGTGGTGGCCGATCTCGGCTGGACCGACCAGCTCCAGTCCGTGATCCTGCCGACGCTGGTCAGCGCCTTCGGGGTGTTCTTCATGCGGCAGTACCTCTCGGAGGCGCTGCCCACCGAGCTGATCGAGGCGGCCCGGGTGGACGGGGCGAACAGCTGGCGCGTCATCTGGCACGTGGTCTTCCCCGCCGCGCGCCCCGCGATGGCGGTCCTGGCCATGCTCACCTTCGTCATGGCGTGGAACGACTTCTTCTGGCCCATCATCGCCCTGACCCAGGAGGGCGAACCGACCGTGCAGGTGGCGCTCGCCGGGCTGGGCCGCGGGGCCATCCCCGACCAGTCCGTGATCATGGCGGGCGCGCTGCTCGGCACGCTGCCGCTGCTGCTCGCGTTCGTGCTGTTCGGCAAGCAGATCGTGGGCGGGATCATGCAGGGCGCGGTCAAGGGCTGAGCCCTCCCCGTACGTCCGCCTCACCAACCCGCCCCATCGCATCTCCCCCATCTCCCTCAACTCCCCTTCTCCGTACGAACCATGGGAGCGCTCCTATGTCTCTGACCTCCGCGAATCCGACCCCGGGGCCGACCCCGGGACCGACCCCGGACCCGGACCCGACCACCGCCACCGGCCTCACCTTTCCGCCCGGCTTCCTGTGGGGCGCCGCGACCGCCGCGTACCAGATCGAGGGGGCCGTGCGGGAGGACGGCCGCACGCCCTCCATCTGGGACACCTTCAGCCACACGCCGGGCAAGGTGCTCGGCGGCGACACCGGGGATGTCGCCGTCGACCACTACCACCGGTGGCGGGACGACGTGCGCCTCATGGCGGACCTGGGGCTGTCCGCGTACCGCTTCTCGGTCTCCTGGTCGCGGGTGCAGCCCACCGGGCGGGGGCCCGCCGTCCAGCGCGGGCTCGACTTCTACCGCGCGCTCGTCGACGAGCTGCTCGCGCACGGCATCCAGCCGATGGTGACCCTCTACCACTGGGACCTCCCGCAGGAGCTGGAGGACGCCTTCCCCAGCGGCTCGGCGGCGGGCGGCGGCTGGCCTGAGCGGGACACCGCCCACCGCTTCGCGGAGTACGCCGGGATCGTCGCGGGGGCGCTCGGGGACCGGGTGGAGATGTGGTCGACGCTCAACGAGCCGTGGTGCAGCGCCTTCCTGGGCTATGGCTCGGGGGTGCACGCCCCGGGCCGCACCGATCCCGCGGCCGCCCTGCGCGCGGCTCACCATCTCAACCTCGCGCACGGCCTGGGCGCGCAGGCGCTGCGCGACGGTCTGCCGGGGCGGGCCCGGATCGGTGTCAGCCTCAACCCGAGCGCAGTGCGTCCGCTCACCCCGTCCGCCGCCGACCGGGACGCGTGCCGGCGGATCGACGCGCTGGCCAACCGCGTCTTCACCGGGCCGATGCTGCGCGGCACGTACGACGACGATCTGCTGGCGGACACCGCGGGTGTCACGGACTGGTCCTTCGTCCTGGACAACGATCTGCGCACCGCCCGCCATCCGCTGGACTTCCTCGGCATCAACTACTACGCCCCCTCCGTCGTCTCGGCCGCCTCCCCGGACGGCGCCGGCCGGCCGCGCCCCGACGGGCACGGCGCGAGCAGCCACTCCCCCTGGCCGGGCGCCGACGAGCACGTCTCCTTCCACCGGGCGCCCGGTGAACTCACCGCCATGGACTGGCCGGTGGACCCGACCGGTCTGAAGGACCTTCTCCTTGAGTACACCGCTCAGGCCCCGGAGGTTCCGCTCTACGTGACGGAGAACGGAGCGGCCTACGACGACAGGCCGGGCGCGGGCGGCCAGGTCCACGACCCCGAGCGCATCCGCTATCTGCACGGCCATCTGACCGCGGTGCGGGAGGCGATCGCCGAGGGGGCCGACGTGCGCGGCTACTACCTCTGGTCGCTGCTGGACAACTTCGAGTGGGCGTACGGCTACAGCAAGCGGTTCGGCGCGGTCTACGTCGACTACGAGACGCAGGCCCGCACCCCCAAGTCCAGTGCCCACTGGTACGCGAAGGTGGCGGCCTCCGGGGAGCTGCCGCAGGCCCCGGACCTGGACTGACATGGCGGTGCCCCGGCCGGGCGGGGGAACTCCGGCCGGGGCACCTCGGGGGGTGGCTCACCGACGGCCTGACGCGGCGAAGGCCGCGCGGCCCTACTTGTCGTACGTGGCGAACGCCTCGGTGAACGCCAGCGGCTTCTGCTCGATCGACGAACACGTCGGCTGGGCCGCTCCGGAGGCGCCGCCCTCGCAGGCCTTGTCGCGCGTCGAGGACCACATGGAGAGGGCGCCGAGCCCCTTCTCCTCGGCGAACTCCACGAGCTGCCGGGCGTCGTCGACCCCGAACACCTCGGTCGTGACGTCGTTGACGCCGATCATGGGGGTGACGGCGACGGTCTTCCAGGCGGCCGCGTCGGAGAGGCCGAGGGCGCTCTTGAGCTGCTTCTGCGTCGCGGTGGCGGCCTGTTCGGCGTACGTGCCCATGTCGCCGCTGTAGGAGGGGCCGTAATCCATGGCCATGATGTTCACCGCGTCGATCTTCACGCCGTTCTTCCGCGCGTCGGCGAGCAGGTCGACGCCCGGCTGAGTCAGCCCCTCGGGCATGACGGGCAGCGTGAACGAGACGTCCAGGCCCGGGTGCTGCTTCTGCAGCGCGGCGATGGCCCGGGCGCGGCGGGTGTTGGCGGCGGTGTCCGGCAGGGCGGCGCCCTCGATGTCGAAGTCGACCTTCGTGAGGTCGTAGGCGTCGATGACCTTGCCGTAGGCCTTGGTCAGCTCTTGTGCGCCGTCGCACTTGAGGCCGAGTTCGGAGCCGGCCGCGCCGCCGAAGGAGACGCGGACGTCGCCGCCCTCGGCACGCAGGTCGCCGATCTGCGCGGCCACCTTGTCGTCGCCCAGGCCGGTGGTGCCGCCCCACAGCGGCTCGCAGCCGCCGCCGGAGGTGACGAAGGCGAGGTTGAACTCCTTGACGCCGGTCTTGGCCGCCGTGCCGACCAGGTCCTGGGCGGGGGTGAGGGAGGTGTCGACGAAGGGCGCGAAGGCCGCGGCGTCCCCGGTGGCCTTCGCCGTCGCGGACGTCGCGGGAGCCTTCTTCGCCGGGGCCTTGGTCGCGAGGGCCGTCCCGGAGAAGAGGAAGGCGCCGCCGCCGACGAGTGACGCGGCGACGATCCCCCCTATGACCTTGGAACGGGTGCTCACCGTGCGCCGGTGCGTGCTGCTCATCGCGTGCCTGCCTTAGCTGTACGGGGGTGGGGGTGCGGCAGCACGCTAGCCGCGCCGGAAGCGACAAAACGGCCATGCGGGACCGGGGCCGGCGATCTTAGGGTGCGCTTAAGACGGGGATGGGAGCCGATTAAAAACAGAAGGGGAGAAAGGGAAACATGACCGGAGAGCACAGAGGAACGTTCACCGCAGGGGTCGCCCTCTTCGCCGCCCTGCTGGCCTGTCCGGCGGCGGCCTCGGCCGAACCGCCGCCACCCGGCCCGCCCGGCCCACCCGAGCAACGGGTCGGCCAGGCCGCCGACGTGGTCGACGGGGTCAACCGCCACCGGTCCCGGGCCGGCTGCCCGCCCGTACGGCTCCTGGACTCGCTCAGCCGGGCCGCCCGGGAGCACAGCGCCGAGATGGCGCGGCACGAGCGGCTCACCCATACGGGCGAGGACGGCAGCCGCCCCATCGACCGGGTGCGGGAGACCGGGTACCAGCCGCTGCGGGCCGGTGAGGTCATCGCGGCCGGGGCCACCTCGCCGGACGCCGCCGTCGACCTGTGGGTGGACAGCCCCTCCCACCGCACCGTCGTCCTCAACTGCCACTACACGCACGCGGGTGTCGGCGTGGTGGAAGGGTCCGGCGGGCCGTGGTGGACGCTGGACCTGGCCGCCAGGGACTGAGACCGACCCAGGAGCTGACGGGCCCGCGGTTCCCCGGGAGCTGACGGCCCGCGCGGGAGCTTCAGCCCGGTGTGGGTGCGCGCCTGCGGCGGCGTACCGCGGCTCCCCGGTGGCCCCGGCGGTCCTCCCCCGGACGGCGCGCGTCCAGCTGGATCCAGATGCGGACCTCCGTGCCGCCGAGCACCGAGCTGCCGATGCGGACGTCGCCGCCCGTCGACTCGGCGAGGCGGCGCACGATGTCCAGGCCGAGGCCGGTCGAGCCGTCCTCCCCGGAACCCGAGCCGCGGGCCAGCGCGGCCTCGGGGTCGGCGATGCCGGGCCCGGCGTCGGAGACGAGGACGATCACCGCGTCCTCGCCGCTGTGCACGTCCACGGAGAAGGCGGTTCCCTCGCCGGTGTGCCGGAAGACGTTTCCGAGCAACGCGTCGAGGGCAGCGACCAGTTCGGGCCGGGCCACGGGGATGCGGACCGGCCGGTCGATGCCCGCCACCCGGACCTCGCGCCCCTCGTCCTCGGCCAGCGCCGACCAGAAGGCCATCCGCTCCCGGATCACCTCGGCCGCGTCACAGCCCGTGCCGGGGCCTACCGTCGCCGTCTGCGGCTTGGCGTCCCGCGCCGTACGGATGATCGTGTCGACCTCG
Organism: Streptomyces sp. NPDC037013; assembly: GCF_055607265.1. NCBI lineage: Bacteria > Bacillati > Actinomycetota > Actinomycetes > Kitasatosporales > Streptomycetaceae > Streptomyces > Streptomyces sp. NPDC037013. The sequence continues at coordinate 788,353 of NZ_JBVJRV010000003.1, forward strand.
CGCTCCAGCGTCTCCACCGCCGTACGGGTCTGTTCGGCCGCCGGTCCGTCGCCGAGCGAGGCCGCGTTGAGGCGCAGCACGGTCAGGGGCGTGCGCAGCCGGTGGGAGAGGTCGGCGGCCAGCTCCCGTTCGTTGGCGAGGAGTTGCACCACCTGGTCGGCCATCGCGTTGAACGCGACCGCGGCCAGCCGCAGTTCGGTCGGCCCCTCCTCCGGCACCCGGGCCCCCAGCTTGCCCTCGCCGAGGTCGTGCGCGGCGCCCACCAGCCGCTTGGCGGGCTGCACCATGCGTACGCCGAGCCGGTCGGCGACCGCCACCGAGCCGATGATCAGGGCGATGCCGACGCCCGCGAGCACCAGCCACGCCGTGGTCACGCCGTTGCTGACCTCGGCCTCCGGCACGAAGATCTCCACGACGGCCGTGCCCGAGCTGAGCGCGGTCGGCTGGAGCACCACGAAGCCGCCGGGCACCCCTGCGGTCCTGGCCCGGCCCTCCTTGCGGGTGGCCTCCACGGCGCGCGCCTCGGCCCTCGGGTCGCCGACCTCGAAGGCGGGGTGGTCGTCGACGGCCGGTACGTACACCGCCATCCGCCCGTCGCCGCCCGCCTCCGACGCGGCCACGGCACGGTTGAGCTCGGCGCGGTCGGTGGTGATGGAGAGGGTGGGGCCCATGCCCGCGCCGTGCCGCTCCGCGTTGGAGATGGCCCGGTCCCTGGCCATCTCCTTGACGACGAGACCGAGCGGCACCGCGAAGGCCACCACGACCATCGTGGTGACGGCCAGGCACACCTTGACCAGCGCCCACCTCACAGCGGTGGCTCCGGCAGCGGCGGCTCCAGCTTCACGCCGACGCCGCGCAGGGTGTGCAGATAGCGCGGCCGGGCGGCCGTCTCGCCCAGCTTCCGCCGCAGCCACGACAGATGGACGTCGATGGTCTGGTCGTCGCCGTAACTCTGCTGCCAGACCTCGGCGAGCAGCTCCTTGCGGGGCACGACGACGCCGGGCCGCCCGGCGAGGAAGGCGAGCAGGTCGAACTCGCGGCGGGTCAGGTCGAGGCGGGCGCCGTCCAGCTCCGCCTGGCGCCGCAGCGGGTCGATGGAGAGCCCGCCGACCTGGAGCACATTGCTCGGCGGCCCCTCCCCGGCCGGGACGCGCGCGCGGCGCAGCACGGCGGCCATCCGGGCCGAGAGGTGTTCCACGGAGAAGGGCTTGGTGAGGTAGTCGTCGGCACCGTCGTTCAGGAGGCGGACGATCTCCGTCTCGTCGTCCCGGGCGGTCGCGATGATCACGGGGACGTCCGTGATGCCGCGGAGCATCTTCAGCGCCTCCGACCCGTCGAGGTCGGGCAGGCCGAGATCCAGGATCACCACGTCAAAGCGGAAATGGGCGACCTCACGCAGCGCCTCCAGGGCCGTGCCGACGCTGCGCACGGTGTGCGATGCCTCGGTCAGGTGCCGGATGAGGGCGGAGCGTACGAACTGGTCATCCTCGACGACGAGCACACTTGCCATGGGCGGCACCGTACGCCATACGGAGGAACGCGGTCCTCTCCGGGACGTTCCCGCTCCGGGCGGCCCGGGGCGCGGCCGCCCCGCGGGACAGGGGCGCGAGACGTGGTGCAGTATGGCCCGCGATGCGCAGAGGACTCGTACACACAATCGCCTGGTCGCTGGCCACGGGCGCGGCGGTCACGCTGTCCTGGTGGGGCGTCCACACGGTGATGGCGGGCACCGCCTACGACCCGCCGCGGGCCCTGCCGCTGGCGGCCGACGACGGCGGCACGGAGCACGCCCGGCCGCGCGCCTCCTCGACCCACCGCACCCCGTCCGCCCCCACCGGGAAGCCGTCACGGTCCCCGAAGCCGCCGGCGTCGCCGGAGCCGTCCGGAGTGACCGCGACCCCGCACGGCAAGAAGCCCTCGCCGCCGCCCACGAAGTCCAGTACCGGCACGGTGAAGAGCTACAACACCGAGGGCGGCCGGGTCGTCCTCGACCTCGGCGAGGACTCCGCGACGCTGGTCTCGGCGACCCCGGCGGCCGGCTGGTCGGTGCAGACGTGGAAGCAGGACAAGTGGATCCGGGTGGACTTCACCGGGGGCGCCGCCCGGGTCTCGGTCTTCTGCACCTGGCACGACACGGCACCCCGGGTGGAGATCGACAAGTCCTGACCGCCCCGGCCGGTCCGGCGGCTCACTGAGGACCGCAGGTCACCGGAAGACCGACGGGGGCGGTGCCGGTGAGGCGACCGCGGCGGCGTCCGTGACCGCCGCCGCTCCCCCGCTGAAGTCCCTGAGCCCGCGGCCGTGTTCGACCCTGCCGGGGTGCGGGTCGCTCGCGCAGCGCCGGGTCAGCTCGGCGACGGGCAGCGCGCCGTCGGAGGCGAGCAGCACGGCGTTGCCGAAGCGCTTGCCGCGCAGCACCGTCGGGTCGGCGACGAGCGCGAGTTCGGGGAAGAGGGCGGCGGCGGTGGCGATCTGGCCGCGCAGATGGGCCAGGGGCGGGCCGTCGGCGAGGTTGGCGGCGTAGTGGCCGCCGGGCTTCAGGACCCTGCGGACGTCGGTGAGGAATTCCGTGCTGGTGAGGTGGGCGGGGGTGCGTGCCCCGCTGAAGACGTCGGCGATGACGAGGTCGGCCCAGCCGTCGGCGATCTTGGCGAGGCCTTCGCGGGCGTCGGTGCCGCGCACCCGTATCCGGGCCTGGGGGTCCAGGGGCAGTTCGCGGCGGACGAGCCGGACGAGCGCGGTGTCGCGTTCGACGATCTGCTGGGTGGAGCGGGGGCGGGTCGCCGCGGTGTAGCGGGCGAGGGTGAAGGCGCCGCCGCCGAGGTGCAGGGCGTGGATGGGCTTGCCGGGCGGTGCGACGAGGTCGACGACGTGGCCGAGCCTGCGCTGGTACTCGAAGTCGAGGTACGCGGGGTCGTCGAGGTCGACGTGGGACTGCGGGGCGCCGTCCACCAGCAGCGTCCAGGCGCGCGGCCTGTCCCGGTCCGGCATGAGCTCGGCGAGTCCGCCGTCCACGTCCTCGACGACGGCCTCCCGCGCTTCCCGGGACCGCTTGTTCCTGGTCATCCGGCCATTATCGGCGTACGCGGGCGCGGCGGCCCGACGGCCGTCCTGGGCGGGGCGCGGGACCCTGGGGGCGGGGGGCGCTCAGCGGCAGTTGTCGGCGGCCTCGATGGTGCGGGCGGCCTGGCCGAGCGCGGCGCGCAGGACGGCGGGGTCGGTGACGGGGTCGTTCTCGCCGTCCGGCGGGAGCAGCCAGCCGGTGCCGGCGACCGGCGGTTCGGGGACGACGGGGCCGGTGGGGCCCGGAAGAGGCTCCGCGTAGACGCTCAGGCCGCGTCCGAAGGTCTGGGTGCAGGCGCTGCCCGGCAGGTCCCAGCCGTCCGCGGTGCCCGGCGGCACCAGGAAGCCGAGGGTGTCGCAGCTCCCGTCGTGCAGCACGGGGCCGATGGTGTCGGCCGCACCGCGGCGCAGGATGTCGACGGCTTCGAGTCCCTGCCTGGCGGGGACCGTGACCAGGTCGCACCATTCGTCGTCGCAGGGGGGCGGGGCGCTGTGGTCCGGCGTGGGCCAGTGCCGTGCCGTGGTGAGTGACGCCGGGGAGGCGCCGCTCTTCGTACGGGAGTCGCTGCTCTCCATGCCGATCTCCAACAAGGGGACCCCTCCTCGCAAGTGCGGGATCGCCTGGCTCCCGCTCCTCTCGGTACAACGCGGGTCGGCGTCAACAGGCACTGCGGCACGCCGCCGCAAAGGATGGCAGTTCATGGCGGATCGCGGGTGAGATATCCGGTTTGTAGGCGAACTCCGTGTGGCGGACCCGTTACAGACGGTACGTTCGTGCTCCGCCGGGACTGCGGCGGCACCGCGGGAGTGCGTGCGCGGCGCCGCTCACGGGTGCGCCAGGGTGGGCACGATCCGGCACGATCCGCACGAGAGGGTCCGGCCATGGCGTCCTCACCGATGGCATCGTCAACTCAGTCCCCACGACCGAACCTCGCCTTCCGCCGGCTCCGCGGGCGGCGCTCGCCGGGCGAGTTCGCCGCGGCCGTACGGCGGGCCGCGCGCGAGATCGGCGAGCGCGTCAGCTGCGACGCGCGGTACATCGGACGCGTGGAGGCGGGTGAGATCCGTTGCCCGAACTACGCCTACGAACGTGTGTTCCTGCACATGTTCCCCGGCCGGACCCTGGCGGACCTGGGGTTCGCCCCCCGGTCACTGGTGCGCGGAAGGGGAACGCGCGCCGAGCCGGGCCCGCCGCCGGCCCCCGGCACGATCGAGACCGGCACCACGCTCCACACGACACCGACCACGCTTCACTTGTACGAGTCCCATCCGTCCGGGTCAGACCCTCACGCCTGCGATCCGTACGCGGTCCAGACACACGAGGAGAGCGACGTGCAACGTCGCGCATTCATGACGGGGTCCACGGCCACCGTGGCCGCGGCCCTCGGACCCGCCGGGCTCACCCTGGGCGGCCCGGCGGAGGCGGCCGCCCTGCGGGGCCGCCGGATCGGCGAGGCCGAGGTCGGCGCGGTCGAGGCGGCCGTACGCAAGATCAGGCTGCTCGACGACCGGCACGGCGCCGACGGGCTCTACCGACGCGCCGCCGCCCCCCTGCGCACCGCCTACACCCTGCTCGACGCGGGGACCACGACCCGCCGGTCCACCTCGGACCGGCTGCACGCGGGCGCCGGCGAACTGGCCATCTCCGTGGGCTGGCTGGCGCACGACTCGGGCCGCTTCGACGACGCCCGCTCGCACTACGCCGAGGCCCTCGCCACGGCCCGGGTCTCCGGAGACGCCGCCCTGGAGGCGCACGCCTTCTGCAACACCGCCTTCCTCGCGCGGGACGCGGGGCGGCCCCGGGAAGCGGTGCGGGCCGCCCAGGCGGCCACCCGCGCCGCCCACCCGCTCGGCTCCTACCGGCTGCTCTCGCTCATCGCGCTGCGCGAGGCGGGGGGCTGGGCCGGGCTCGGCGACCGGGCGGGGTGTGAGCAGGCGCTCTCCCGCGCCCACGCCCTCTTCGACCGCGGCCCCCGGGACGAGGACCCGGAGTGGATGACCTTCTACGGGCCTGCCGAGCTCGCGGGGCTGGAGGCGCAGTGCTGGTCGGCCCTCGGCGAGTGGGGGCGGGCCGTCGGGCACGCGCGGCTCGCCGCGACCACGGCCGCGTCGCAGACCCCTCAGTTCACCCGGAACATCGCCCTCTACACCGCCGAGCTCGCCGACGACCTGGCCCGTGCGGGCCGCCCCGACGAGGCGGCGATGGCGGGACAGCGGGTCCTCGGGCTGCTCGGCGAGGTCCAGTCCTCACGCATCCAGTCGATGCTGGCCACGACGGCACGCGTGCTGCTCCCGCACCGCAGCACCTCGGAGGTGAGCGACTTCCTGGAGGGGCACGCCTGCCTGCCACGGGCGGTGTAGCGGCCGGCGCCCGCGCGTGCTCGGGCAGGCGTACGGGACCGGGCCGGCGTACGGGACCGGGCCGGCGTACGGGACGGGGGTCAGGCCAGGTGTCCGGTCTCGTTCCACGACTCGATGGCGGGCTCTCCGTAGGCCCAGCCCAGGACCGAGAGGGAGGTCGGGTTGAGGCGGATACGGGCGGCGAACTCGATGCCGAGGCCCAGCCAGCGGGCGCCGATGACCCGCAGGATGTGACCGTGCGCGAAGACCAGGACATCGCGGTCGGCGCTCCTGGCCCAGTCGACCACCTCGTCAGCGCGCGCGGAGACCTGCGCCAGCGTCTCGCCCTCGGGGACGCCGTCGCGCCAGATGAACCAGCCCGGGCGGATGGCCTGGATGTCGGCGGGGGTCATGCCGTCGTACGCGCCGTAGTCGAACTCCATCAGCGCGTCCCAGGTGGTCGCGCGGTCGCCGAAGCCGGCGATCTCGCACGTCTCCCGCGCGCGGGAGAGCGGGCTCGTGCGCACCTCGACGTCCGGGAGACCGTCGTGGGGCGCCCGGTGCAGCCGCTCGCCCAGCAGCTTGGCGCCGCGGCGCCCCTCCTCCAGGAGGGGGATGTCCGTCCTGCCGGTGTGCTTCCCGGACAGCGACCATTCCGTCTGTCCGTGCCGGGCCAACAGGATGCGGGGTGCCATGGGGATCTCTCCAAGTCGTACGCATGTCCATCCGGTCGCACCCCGGATGGGACTTTTGTTGCTTTTCACGGACAGCGGGCGGCTGCCCTCTCCATCATCACCCACCCGGCCAGGGCCCCGGCCCGCCCTGGCAACCCGGTCGCCGATCTCTGCGTCTTAGTCGGCCGGGGGACTCCTCGACGGCCTTCGCGCGCGCCGTAAAGTGATGCGGCGGCATACGCCGCATGAACAGAGACGATGGGGGACCGACCGGATGCCGAAGACCGACGTGCCGGGCACCACGGGCATAACCGGGCACCGGCTCCGCTGGTGGACCGAGCTGCCACTGATCGTGCTGGTGTACGCCGCGTACTCGGCGGGCCGCCTGATCGTCCGGGGCGACGTCGCCAGCGCCGTCGACCACGGCCTCGGCATCCTCAGGGCCGAGCGGTTCCTGCGGCTCAACGCGGAGAGCCCGCTGAACCGTCTCTTCACCGGCAACGCCTGGATCGGCGTCCCCGCGGACTTCTGGTACGCCTCGCTGCACTACCTCGTCACGCCGGCCGTGCTGATCTGGCTCTTCCGCAGCCGGGCCGTCCACTACCGCGCCGCACGCGCGTGGCTGATGATCTCCACCATGATCGGCCTGATCGGCTTCACGCTGCTGCCGACCTGCCCGCCCCGGTTGCTGAGCAAGGGCCACGGCTTCGTCGACACCATGGCCCAGTACAGCAACTTCGGCTGGTGGGGCGGCGAGGCGAGCGCGCCGCGCGGCCTCGGCGGCATGACCAACCAGTACGCGGCCATGCCCAGCCTGCACGTCGGGTGGGCGCTGTGGTGCGGGGTGATGCTCTGGCGGTGCGGACGCTCCCCGCTGACCAAGGCGGCCGCGGTCGCCTACCCGCTCATCACGACGATCGTGGTGATGGGCACCGCCAACCACTACTTCTTCGACGCGGTCGCCGGGGCCTGCGTGATGGGCGTCGGAGCGCTCCTCGTACGGCCCGTGCAGCGGCTCACCGAACCGACGATCAACCGGCTGCGGGACCGCTTCCTGTCCTCCTCGGCCACCTCGTCCGCCACAAACTCCTCAATTGTCGGTGCCGGATGCCAGACTTCGGCGGGTGAGCGAATTCCCCGACAGCGCAAGCAGAGTGCCGCCCCAGGCGCCGAGCCCGGTGCCCGCCCCGCAGAGGTCGGCCACCCGGCCGACGCCGGGGAAGGCGCTCCGGCACCGGCTCACTGAGCTGCGCGGCGCGGGCCTCCCGGCGCGGCCGCTGGACGCCCGTGCCCTGGCCGCGCTCGCGGCCAACCCGGGGTGCGGGCGGCGGGCGCTGCTCGACGGCGCGGGCGTGGACAAGGCGGCGCTCGCGCAGTCGCTGGGCGCGCCCTCCGGCTTCGGCCAGTCGCAGTTCGCGTTCGTCCGCGGCAATGCCTTCGAGGCGCGGGTCAAGGCCGACGGCGGCGCGGAGCTGCTGCGCCTGACGCACGGGAGCCTGGGCGGCGGGGCCGAGCCGGTGCCGGGCGAGTCCGCCGTGCCCGACCTGTCGGCGGCGGGCCCCGAGGGCCGCGCCGCACGCACCGCGCTCGCCCTGCGCGACGCCACCGGCTCCGGCGGCTGGACCCTTCTCGACCACCCCATGCTGGCCCTGGACGTCGCGGGGACGCCCGCCTTCCTGGAGCCGGACGCGGTGGTGGTCCGGCCCGACGGCAGCTGGACGGTCGTCGAGATCAAGTCCTTCCCCATGATCGACGGCTCGGCGGACGCCGCGAAGGTGGGGGCCGCCGCCCGTCAGGCCGCGGTGTACACCCTGGCGCTGGAGCGGGTGGCCGAGCGCATGGACCCGGCGCCCCGCGTCCTCCACCACGTCCTGCTGGTCTGCCCCAAGGACTTCTCGAACCTGCCGACGGCCCGTGCGGTCGACGTCCGCAAACAGCTGTCGGTGACCCGGCGCCAGCTGGACCGGCTGACCCGCGTCGAGGACATCGCGGCACGGCTCCCCGAGGGCATCACCTTCGACGTGCGGCGCCCCGCGGACGAGCTCGCCTCGGCGGTCGAGTCGGTCCCCGCGACGTATGCCCCCGAGTGTCTGGCCGCCTGCGAGCTGGCCTTCCACTGCCGGGACCGGGCCCGCGAGCGGGGGGACGTGACCTCCCTGGGCCGCGCGATCCGCGGCGAACTTGGCGGCCTGACCACCATCGACGAGGTCCTCTCGGCGGCCTCGGGCACGACGGGCGACCCCGCGGACCCGACGGTGGCGGCCCTGCGCAGGGCCGCGGAACTACGACGAGAGGCACTGTCGACCGCGGGCACCCCGGGAGGCGCCTTGTGCTGAGCCACACCCCTGCAAGCACCCCACGCGGGACCCCCACCGCGCCGCTGCCCGGCGCGCGTCATATGTCGGTTGCCGCTGCCAGCCGGCAGCGGGCACTGCCCGGCGCGGGCGCCCCGGGAGGCGCCCCGTGCTGAGCCATACCCCTGCGAGCACCCCGCGCGGGACTCCCGCCGCGCCGCTGCCCGCCCCACCGCCGTCCGCCCCGTGGTCCTACGCCGGTGGCGGGCCCTCCTCCCCTGTCGCGTCCCCGGACGAGGTGTGCCCGTGTCTCTGATCGATAGTCTCGCCCGCCTGGAGGCGGTCAGTACCGGTCGGGCCCAGCCCAGGGCTACCGTCCGGCACCGGCACGTCTCTCAGCGGCCCCTCGTCCTCGTCCCGCTCACCACCGCCGGCGAGACCGGCGCGCCGCTCGGCGCCCTCGTCGGGACCGAGCGCACCTCGCCGCGTCTCCTGACCGTCCCGCAGCCCCGCGACCGCGACCTGCGCTTCGCCTTCCTCGCGGAGCTCGCCGAGACCGTCCTGCCGTACGTCGACGGGTTCGCGCAGGACGTCGAGGCCGCCGAGCGGAACGAGACCGACCCCGAGACCGGCAAGCGCGTCAAGGTCGAGGTGGAGCTCTGCGCGGACGCCCCGCAGCTGATCGTCCCGAGCCGTGCCGGCGTCGAGTTCGTGCGGCTCCTAGGCCGCTCCATGCGGTTTCGCCGCACCGCCGAGCAGGACCCCGACACGCCTCATCCCGCCCCGCCCCGCGTCCCCCTGCTCGGCCGCTGGCTGACGCACTTCGGGGAGCGTGCCCGCGTCCCCGGTTCGTCGCTGCTCGTCCCCATGACCGAGCTGCTCTCCCGACACTGGGCGACCGGCCAGTCGAGCCTGGAGGAGCAGCACCTGGGCGCCCTGCTCGCCTGGATCGAGGCGCCGGAGGGCACCTCGGGGGCCGAGGCCGCGCTCCGTGCCGAGCTGGCCCGCGACGGGTCGGGGCAGCTCCTGTGCCCGCCCGCGGGCCCGGCCACCGACCCTGCGTTCGACAACGACCTGCTGGCCCCGGCCATCGAGCGGTACGACCGCGCGCGCACCGCCCTCGCGGCCGCCGAGGACGGCTTCGAGGCGGAGGAGCGGCTCGCCGGCCTCTCGGCCGCCGAGCGGGAGATCCGCGCCCTGATCGACAGCAGGACCCGCCCCACCTGGGACGCCGTGTGGCGCGGGCTCGACGCCCTGTGCACGCTCCCCGAGGCCCCGCACGTCGCCGAGCGCTGGACCCGCGACCGCTGGTCGTTCACCGCGCACCGCGACCGCGTCACGGCGGGCGAGCCCCCGCAGCCCCGAGTCGACGACGCGGTCACCGCCGCCAACAAGCTGGCGACCCGCGAGCGCGAACAGGCCCGCCTGGACGCCCAGGAGGCCCTCGACGACCCGTTGGTGATGGCGGGCCGCCGCCTCGCGGGCGAGGCCTTCGCCGGCGAGGTGACGGAGGTCGTCATGGCGTACAGCGAGGCGAAGACACCGCGGCCGCGCCCCCTGATCACCGTCCGCACGGACGACCGGCCGCATCTCGGCGAGCGCACGAAGGTCTACCGCTCGCTCGGCGGCAAGCCGCAGACCGCGGAGTTCGTGGCGTACGAGGGCGGGGCGGGCAAGGAGACGGTCGTCCTGCGCCTCACCGACAAGATGGGCCGCGGCAAGGAGCCCGAGCCGGGTTCCGTGCCGGAGAAGGGCGACCGGATCTGCTGGACCCTCTTCGAGCACGAGCAGCGCGGCGGCCCCAGGCTGCCCGATCCCGAGGCCACCCCCTGGACGCACGGCGGGCCGCCGGCCGACGGTTCCGACGCCGTGGAGAAGCCCGACCCCGTGACCGCGGAGGACACCCTGTGATGCAGCTCGCCCCGCCCGCGGGCGGCGCCTTCGACCCCGGCACCGCGGCCGCGCGCGCCACGGAGGCGATTCTCCACGACACCCTGCACGGCACGCACCGCGGCGTCGTGGTGGACTCCCCGCCCGGCGCCGGCAAGTCGACGCTCGTGGTCCGCGCGGCGCTCGAACTGGCCGCGGCCGGCCACCCGTTGATGATCATCGCGCAGACGAACGCGCAGGTGGACGACTTGGTCCTGCGCCTCGCCGAGAAGGACCCCGAGCTGCCGGTCGGCCGCCTGCACAGCAGCGACCCCGACCCGTACGACAAGGCCCTCGACGACCTGGCCAACGTCCGCAAGTCGACGAAGGCCGGGGACCTCGCGGGCCTGGACGTGGTCATCTCGACGGCCGCGAAGTGGGCCCATGTCAACTTGGACCAGCTCGACGCCCCATGGGGCCACGCCATCGTCGACGAGGCGTACCAGATGCGTTCGGACGCGCTGCTCGCCGTGGCGGGGCTCTTCGAGCGGGCCCTGTTCGTGGGCGATCCGGGGCAGTTGGACCCGTTCTCGATCGTCGGCGCGGAGCAGTGGGCGGGGCTGTCGTACGACCCTTCGTCGTCGGCCGTGACGACGCTGCTCGCCCACAACCCCGAACTGCCCCAGCACCGCCTGCCCGTCTCCTGGCGGCTGCCCGCCTCGGCCGCGCCCCTCGTCTCCGACGCGTTCTATCCGTACACGCCGTTCCGCAGCGGCACGGACCACGGGGACCGCACGCTGCGCTTCGCGGTGGCCTCGGACGGTTCGGGCCCGGACCGGGTGATCGACGAGGCGGCGGAGTCGGGCTGGGGCCTCCTTGAGCTGCCCGCGCGCAATACGCCGCGCACGGATCCCGAGGCGGTCCTCGCGCTGGCCCAGGTGGTGCGCCGCCTCCTGGACCGGGGCGGCGCCGCCACCTCGGAGCGCGGGCCCGGCCCCACGCCGCTCACCGCCGACCGCATCGCCGTCGGCACCGCCCACCGCGACCAGGCGGCGGCGGTCCGCGCGGCCCTCGCCGGCCTCGGCGTCCCGGACGTCACGGTGGACACGGCCAACCGGCTCCAGGGCCGGGAGTACGACGTGACGGTCGTCCTGCACCCGCTTTCGGGCCGCCCTGACGCGACCGCCTTCCACCTGGAGACGGGCCGCCTCTGCGTCCTGACCTCCCGCCACCGGCACGCGTGCATCGTCGTCTGCCGCGCCGGCGTCGACGCGCTCCTAGACGACCACCCGTCGACGGAACCGGTCCAGCTGGGCGTCACGGTGAAATTCCCGGACGGCTGGGAGGCGAACCACGCGGTACTGGCCCGCCTCGCGGAACACCGGGTGACCTGGCGCCCCTGACCCACACCCCGACTCCCACCCGCCCAACGACCGGCACCACACCGCCCCACCGCCGGACGGAGTCCGGCACGCCGCCACAGGCGGCCAACAGACACAGCCCGGACGGCTGGGAGGCGAACCACGCGGTACTGGCCCGCCTCGCGGAACACCGGGTGACCTGGCGACCTTGACGGGCGCTCCGGCTGTCACCGGGAGGCCCCCGCCCCCTTGTGCGGCAAGGGACAATGAGAGGCGGCCGGACGACCGCACGGACGGCCCGCACCGTACGAGGAGGAACGACCATGGCGGAGCCCGAGCGGCCCCGGACGGAACAGCGCATGCGTCCCGCGCCCCTGCTCTTCGAGCCCGCGGAGGCCGCCGGTGACCCGGAGCACTTCTTCGACCTGGAGTCGATGGAGGACCCCCGCGAGCTGCTCGACCGCGCGACCGAGCTGACGCACGCGTTCCGCGCCGCGACGGACCGGTCCATCGAGTTCCAGGCCATCGCCGCCGCCCAGCTCGCCGACCCGCGCCGGTTCGACCGGCTGTCGCTCGCGCTGATCGCGGAGCGCGCCGAGTGGACCGAGGACTACGCGAAGAAGATGGTCGAGTTCGGCCGGGATCTGCTGCGGGGCGGCGCCGAGAGGCAGTAACCGCAGTAACCGGGGGGCGCGTGCCGCGCCGCGCCACACGATCTGGCATATGCCAGACGGGGCAAGGTACCCCAACCCACCCCGCCCTGTCCCGATTTTTCGTAACTCGCAGAAATGGAACCCTCACTACCGGTACATGTACCTGCCATGAGCGGCACTCCCCTACCCCTGCACGCGGCCCTCTCGCCGGCCGCCCCGTCCCCCGCGGGCCCGTCCCCCACCGGCCCCGCCCACGGCGCCCGCACCGTCACCGCGGAAGGCGCCGCCTGGCTCGCCTCGGCGGAAACGTATCCCCGCAGCGCCCTCGCTCTCTGGCGGAGCGAACCCACCGCCCCCGCCGTGCTCCCCTGCGGCTCCGCCTTCGACGTGGTGAGCGTCCCCGCGGTCTTCGGGCGCCGGATGCTGGACCGGTTATGGGCGGAGGGGCCCGGTTCGGGACCGGTCGCCGCCCACCGCGGCCGCGTCCTGCTCTTCGCCTCTCCCGGCACCGCCCAGCGCCTGCCCGCCCTCCTGGAGTGGGAGGAGTGGGGCCCCGCCGTCCCGTCCGTGCTCTGCCACGGCACCGGCGACGCGGTGACCGTACCGCCGCTCACGGCGACCCCCGGCGCCCCGGACGCCGCGTCCGGCGACCGCCTCGGATCGCGGTGGCTGGTGGCCCCCGACACCCGCCACCCCTGGCTCCCGGGACCCGAGGTCATCCTCTGGGCATGCGTCCGCGCGGCCCGCTCGGCGGCCTCCTCGGCCGTACGCACATCGATTTTTCCTGGCGGCGATCAGAGTGCTAAGGTCTACGACGTCAGCAGGCGCCGCTAGCTCAGTTGGTTAGAGCAGCTGACTCTTAATCAGCGGGTCCGGGGTTCGAGTCCCTGGCGGCGCACAGACGGTGAGAAGCCCCTCGCGGAAGCGAGGGGCTTCTTGCGTACGCGCGCCGTCCCGGCCCCGGCTCAGCCCGTCGTGACCTGCACGTTCCACGCCCCGGAAGCGGTCCGTCCGGCCACCTCGACGCGGATGTCCTCGCCGGGCACCGTGAAGCTCTCGCCGGCCCGCACGGGGGCGTCCGCCAGCTGCGGGTAGACCGACTCGCCCCAGCAGGAGCCGGAGTCCGGGTGGGCGTCGACGACCTCGACGGGGCCGCCGCCCGACGCCGTCCCGTTGCGTACCTCGTACAGGAGTACGCCCTCCGTGCACGTCGCCTCGTCGTTGCCCAGGGAACCGCGCGCCTCCATGGCCAGCGCCGTGCCGCTGCCCGTGCGGACGACGGCGAGCCGGGTGCCGCCGAGGCCGCCGGGCGGGGGCGGCGCCGCCAGCGGGTCCAGGGTCAGCCGCTCGGTGCCCGCGCCGAGGCAGCGCACCTGCCGCCGCTCCAGCCAGCCCAGCTTCCACTTGTGCCAGCCGAAGAGGTCGGGGGCGAGCCCGAACTGGCTGCCCATGACGTCCCAGTCGCCCACGTAGGTGTCCCAGTCGCCCTTGCCGTCGGTGGGCCGGTGGTAGAGGTCGGGCAGGTCGAAGACGTGGCCCGTCTCGTGGGCCAGGACGTTGCGGTCCGGCGGGTGCCGCTCGAAGACGGTGACGATGCGCCGGATCTCCGTGCCGTCGGCCCGCATCGGCCGGTCGAAGTTGACCACCTTCGTGGCGTCCGAGTCGACGCCGGGCGCGTCCGGGTCGGCGACGAAGTAGACGACGTCGTAGCGGGAGAAGTCGACGTGCGGGTCGGCGGCGGCCACCGCGTCGCGCAGGTAGGCGGCACGGCGCTTGGCGTTCCAGTCGCGCTGTATGGCGTACGACAGGGAGCTCTGCGGCATCTGGACCCAGTCGCGCTGCGGGTGCGGGGTCAGGCTGAACCTGCCGTACGAGGCGCGCTCGAAGAACCGGCTGGTGGCCGGGAAGTAGTCGGCGGCCAGGTCGGCGGGGGCGGTCATCGGCGGGGAATCCGGGAAGGAGAGGAACACCATCACCGCGTTCAGGGTCCTGAGCGGGCGCGGGTAGGCGGTGTTCCAGGTGTCGAGCCCCTCCGAGTGGTGCGCGGTGGTGCGGCGCAGGGCGCACGGTCCCCCGGTGGGCTCGGCGATCGCGGGGCCCGCGACGAGCGAGGTGGCGGCCAGGGCGGTCAGGGAGGTGAGGATGGCGGCGGTGCTGCGAAGACGGGAGTTCTCCCCTCCACGGGTGAGTCCCCAAGGGGGGAGCTGACGCGGCACGTCGACCTCCGGGTGCGGAATGCGGGACACCCCACCCACCTTGAGATGTTTTGTTGAAGTACGCCCTGTTTGTCTGGCCCTTCCGAGTGAGTGTGAGGCGAGGGGACGACACCCCGAGTGCTCACCGAACGTCACAAGCGATCGGGTCACAACGGAACCAGTTCAGGCCCGAGCAGAAACGATCTGCCGAGGCCACCGGGCCCCGCCCGCCCCGACGGCGCGGCTGGAACGGGCCTCCAACCAGCCTCTATGATCGGCACACTTTCCAGCGCGGGCCCGGTCCCCACACCACCGCCCGCCTCTGCCCGCCGCCCGACGAGACCTGTTCGAGAACAAACTGCACTGCGGGAGCAAGCGGTGAACGGAACGTCCGAAGGGCCCACCCCCACGACGGTCACAGCACCCGGCCGGAGCCGGGCCGGCATCACGGAGCGTCGCCGCACGGAGCGGTCCGACTACCGCGGCGCGTTCGCGGCCGCCCCGCTGCCCCTCGCCGTCATCGACGACGAGGGTCTGGTCCTCAGCGCCAACGACGCCCTGTCCGCACTCTTCGGCGCGGCCCCCGGCGCGCTCACCGGCCGCATCGCCGCCGACCTGATCGACCTGGCCTCCGACGCCCGCACCTGGCACGCGTACCGCGAGGTGCTCCGCGGCCGGCAGGCCAGACTGCGCTGCACCCGGCGTCTGAAGCACCCGGACGGCCACTCGCTCTGGGTACAGATCACGGTCTCGCCGATGCCGGGGCCCGGCGAGGGCGGCACCGCCCTCCTGGCCGCCACGGACATCAGCGCGCGCCGCGAGCTCCAGGCCCGGCTGCGCCACGTGCAGATGCACGACCCGGTGACCCGGCTGCCCAACCGCAACCTCTTCTTCGAGCGGCTCGCCGCCGCCCTGGAGGCGGGCACGTACGACGACACGAGCACCGGGCGGATCGGGCTCTGCTATCTGGACCTCGACGGGTTCAAGGCGGTCAACGACACCCTCGGCCACCGGGTCGGCGACCGGCTGCTCGCCGCCGTCGCGGAGCGGCTCACCCGCTGCGCGGACCGGGCAGGCAGAGGCGCGGCGCCGCTGGTCGCGCGCCTCGGCGGCGACGAGTTCGCGCTGCTCGTGGAGGACTCGACCGGCACGGACCAGCTGGTGGACTTGGCCGACAGGACACTGACAGCCCTACAGGAACCCTTCGATCTGTCCGGTCAGCGGCTCTCGGTCTCCGCCTCCATCGGCGTCGTGGAACGGCGCGCGGCCGGCACCACCACGACGGGCCTGATGCAGGCTGCCGACACCACCCTGTACTGGGCGAAGACGGACGGCAAGGCCCGCTGGACGCTCTTCGACCCCGAGCGCAACGCGCACCGCATGACCCGGCAGGCGCTCGCCAGCTCGCTGCGGCCCGCCGTCGACCGCGACGAGTTCGTCCTGGACTACCAGCCGCTGGTGGGCCTGGACGACGAGGGACTGCACGGCGTCGAGGCCCTGGTGCGCTGGCGGCACCCGCAGTTCGGCCTTCTGACGCCGAATCGGTTCATCGGACTGGCCGAGGAGGACGGCTCGATCGTGCAGCTCGGCCGCTGGGTCCTGCACCGCGCGTGCCAACAAGCGCGACGCTGGCAACTGGAACACCCCGAGCGCGACCCGGTGTTCGTCAGCGTCAATGTGGCAGTGCGTCAGGTGTGGGACTCCGACCTGGTGGCGGACGTCGCGGAAATCCTCAACGAGACCGGCCTCCCCGCGCACCTGCTGCAACTGGAACTCACCGAGTCCGCCGTCATGGGTTCGGCGGGCCGCCCCCTGCAGGCCCTCCAGGCGCTCAGCGACATGGGCGTACGGATCGCCATCGACGACTTCGGCACGGGCTACTCGAACCTCGCCTACCTCAGCCGCCTCCCGGTCTCCGTACTGAAGCTGGACGGCTCATTCGTCCGCAGCTTCCAGTACGAGGAGGGCGAGCCCCACACCAACCCGGCCGACGAGGTCATCGTCGAGGCGATGGTGCAACTAGCCCACCGCCTGGGCCTCACGGTAACGGCAGAGTGCGTGGAGACCGCATCCCAGGCCACCCGCCTCCGCAAGATCGGCTGCGACACGGGCCAAGGCTGGCTCTACTCCCGCCCGGTCCCCCCAGACCGCATCTCCGCCCTACTACGCAACGCCCCATAATTCTCACCCACGCGCCCCCCACACGAGAAACACGGACCACCACACGCCCCCGTCGCCGAGCTCCCCAACGACACGCCCCGACACGCAACGACACGCTCCTGAGCCCCGACGAGACCGGAACCGACGCGGAGCGACCACACCGGCCGCCACCACATCGCGGCAGCAGCTGCTCCCCTCAGTCACGGCCGGGCGGCGCGGTCTCCTCACGCACCCGTCATGCGAGACGGCGGGAGTACGGCCAACAACCCCATTCCGCCCGGCCCGACGGCGACCGGTCCGCAACCACCCCTCCCTCCCCCCGTCGCCAGCCGCCTTTCGCACCCCGAATCACCCGCGGACGCGCACGCTCCAGGCCACGGAGGATTACGGACCAAAGGCGCACTCAGCACCCCCACCCTCACCCAACCTCACACCCCGGGCCCCACCCCATACACATCCGCGATCAGCTCATACGAACGCAACCGCACGTCACCCCCGTGCGCGTTGGCCGTGATCATCAGCTCGTCGGCGCCCGTGCGCTTCGCCAGGTCGTCCAGGCCCGCACGGACCTCGTCCGCGGTGCCGTGGATGACGTTGGAGTTCCAGTTGGCGACGAACTCCCGCTCCATCTCGTTGAATTCGTACGCCTGCGCCTCTTCGGGCGTGGGGACGAGGCCCGGACGGCCGGTCCGCAGGCGGACCATGTTCAGGGCGGCGGCCCTCACCTGGCGGCGGGCCTCGGCCTCGTCGTCGGTCGCCAGCGCCGAGACGCCGATGACGGCGTACGGGGCGTCGAGGAGCGCGGAGGGCCGGAACGACTCGCGGTAGAGGTCGAGCGCCGGGATCGTGTTCTGCGCGGAGAAGTGGTGCGCGAAGGCGAACGGCAGACCGAGCGCCCCGGCGAGCCGGGCGCTGAAGCCGGACGAGCCGAGCAGCCACAGCGGGGGCCGGTGCGGAGACTGGACGCCACCCGGCGAGGTGGCCTGGACCGGGCCCGGCACGGCGTGGATGCGGCGGTAGGGGTGGCCGTCGGGGAAGTCGTCGTCGAGGAAGCGCGTCAGCTCGGCCAGCTGCTGCGGGAAGTCGTCGGCGCCCTCGTTCAGGCGGTCGGTGCGGCGCAGCGCGGCGGCGGTCGCACCGTCCGTGCCGGGGGCGCGGCCGAGGCCCAGGTCGACGCGGCCGGGGGCCATCGCCTCCAGGGTGCCGAACTGCTCGGCGATGACGAGTGGAGCGTGGTTGGGCAGCATGACCCCGCCGGAGCCGAGCCGGATGCGGCGGGTGTGGGCGGCGAGGTGGGCGAGGATCACGGCCGGGGAGGAGGAGGCGACGCCGGGCATGGAGTGGTGCTCGGCGACCCAGTAGCGGTGGTAGCCGCGGGCCTCCGCCAGTTTCACCAACTCCACGCTGGTGCGCAGGGCGTCGGTGGCGGTGCGTCCGGCGCCCACGGTGACCAGATCGAGGACGGACAGAGGCACAGGCGCGCTACCGTGCCGCTCCCCGCGGATGCCGTCGCCATCTGACCGCTCCCCGAGGTCGTCACGGGTGCCTTCGCCGATCGGGTCCACTGTCACTGGGGGTGCCTCCTGCACTGCGTACGTACGTCACGTGGGTACGCGGACGAGAACAGGAGGCTCACTCCGTTTTATTCCCGACCCCTGCCCGAAGGCTGATTCCCACCCCCCACTACCGTGCCGCCCATGGCTGATCCCCTGAAGACCCTCGTCGACGGAGTCGAGGTCGAGGTGCCCAACACCATCCCGGACATCCGCGCCGCGCTCCCCGCCGAACGCCGCGCCGAGTTCGACCGGGCCATCAACGCCGCCGGGGTCGACGAGATCCACTCCGTGATGCGGCACTGGATGCTGGAGGCCGTGCCCGACCCCGACGCGGAGGCCCGCCTCGCCCGGCTCGCCTCCGACGAGGCCGAGAGGCGGGGCGCGTCGTGAGCCCTCGCCACCGCCGCGGCTACCGCGTCACCTACGCACCGCCCGCCGACGACACCCTCGCCAAGATGGGC
This sequence comes from Streptomyces sp. NPDC037013, assembly GCF_055607265.1. NCBI lineage: Bacteria > Bacillati > Actinomycetota > Actinomycetes > Kitasatosporales > Streptomycetaceae > Streptomyces > Streptomyces sp. NPDC037013. Next base: position 806,979 of record NZ_JBVJRV010000003.1, read on the forward strand.
GACGCCGACGCCTTCCGCACCGCGCTCGCGCGCACCGTGGGCCGGGATCCGTACGGCCACGGGTCCACGCCCGTGCGGGAAGACCCGGACCGCAGGGAGGCGACGGTAGACGGCGCCATCGTCCTTTACTACGTCTCCGGATCGGTCCAGACGTTAACGGTGGTAAGGCTGATCCTCAGCCCCTAACCCGCACCACGTGAGCCCCCCACACACACCCGCCCCCCTCACCCCCCAACCTGCACCACCGGCTCCCGAGTGAACAAATGCCCCATCTCAGGCGCATTGACCCGACGCTGAGCAAGCCGCAACGCCTCCCATACCGTGACCTGATTGGCCGTCAGGACCGGTTTGCCGAGGGCGGATTCGAGCTCACGGAGGTACGCGGCCGTGTGCAGCGCCGTGTCCGGCAGGAGCAGCGCCTGCGCGTCCGGGTGGTCGCCCTCGCGGGCCAGCGCGAGGACCTCGTCGCGACCCCAGGTGCCGACCTCCTGGGCCGTGACGATGCCGCTGCCGCGCACCGAGACGACCTCGGCGCCGCCGTCCTTCAGGAAGGCCGAGAAGTGTCCGGCCACGTCCTCCGGATAGGTGGCCGCGACCGCGACACGGGCCGCGCCCACCTCGCGTACGGCATGGACGAAGGCGAACGACGTCGAGGAGGCGGGCAGCCCCGCGGCCACGGCCAGCTTGCGGACCTGGTCGTGGGCGCCCTCCCAGCCGTAGACGAAGCTGCCGCTGGTGCACGCCCACACCACCGCCTCCGCACCGGAGAGCCGCAGCTCCTCGACGCCGGCGGCGAGCCGGGCGTCGGAGCCCATCTCCAGGAGCGCGTCGACCCGGTGGGCGTCCTCACCGATGTCCGTGTGGACGACCTGCAGCCGGATGTCGCTGCCGAGCATCTGCTCCATGCGGGGGTAGTCGTCCTCGGCCGAGTTCCCCGGGTAGAGAAATCCGAGTGCCGTCACGTCCAGCCTCCTCCTTCTGCGGGTGGTACTTCGGGCAGGCCCTGCGGCGGTGCCGACGGATCGAGCGGACTGCCGCCCGGCCGCGCCGACGGATCGATCAGTGCCTGATAGGGCCCTACCGCACGCGTACCCAGCCGACGCAGGGCGGACCACATCGTCACCTGGTTCGCGGAGATCACCGGCATCCGCAACTCCGCCTCCAGCTGCGGGATGACGTCGTACGTCGGCAGGTTCGTGCAGCTGATGAAGAGGGCGTCCACGCCCCCGACGCTGCCCTGGACGGCCCGGCGCGCCATGTCCGCGACGTCGCGGTAGGGGACCTTCCAGATGTGCCGGGTCAGCCCCAGGTAGGCGCGCGCGGAGACCGAGACGTGCGCCTCGGCCAGGTACTCCTCCAGGGACCTGGTGACCGACCAGGTGTAGGGCGTCACGAGCGCGATGCGCCGCGCGCCCAGTTCGTCCAGGGCCTCCAGGAGGGCGCCCGACGTGGTCACCGAGGCGACCGCGCCCTCGCGCGTCATGGCCTCGCACATCGCGCGTTCCCCGGCGGTGCCGCCGACGAAACTGCCCGACGTGCAGGCGTACGCGAGGACTTCGGGCTCGGCGGCGGTCAGCGCGCGGACCGCCTCGCCGAGCGTCTCGTGCTCGCTGACCAGGCGGGCGAGGTCGAGGCTCACCTCGACAGGCACATACGGGGTGCGGGTCAGATGGAGGGAGATCTCGTCCGGGATCCACCGCCACAGTTCGCGGTCGAGGACGAAGTCAAAAGGGGCTACGACACCGACACCTCGTTGTGGGTGCGGTCCGCCGAGGAAAGAGACGTCCATGAACAGTCCCCAAGTTCGTGCGTTGATTCAGGGACCGGCCGGGGGCCGGGGGACGAGCGAAGCCGGCGACGCGCCGGGACGTCGGGACGGGGATGCCGCGCGGTCGTACCGCACGGAGTGTGCGTACGGCTGCACGGAGAGTACTGGCTCCGGGCACCGCCGGTACAGCAGTGCCTCTGTTGACGAAGGTAGGTTCGGGTGCGAGCGTGGTCAATCCGCACATCTCAGACGGCCGAGCCGGGTTCCGGACGCGGATCCGGAACCGGTGGGGCCGTACCTCTGACAGGGAAGCGGAACCTCTTGCGAAACGGTCTCTCCCCGACGCCCGAAACGACCGTCCTCGTCCTTGACGCCGAGCCCCCCACGCCCCCGCCGCGCCTCGGCGGCCTGACCGGCCGCGCCCGGATCCTGCACACGGACGAGGCCGCCCTCGCCGACCGGCTGCCCCTCGCCGACGTGCTGCTGGTGTGGGACTTCAGCTCGGACTCGGTGCGCCGCGCCTGGCCGGGCGCGGGGCCGAGGCCCCGCTGGGTGCACACCGCGAGCGCGGGCGTGGACCATCTGATGTGCCCCGAACTCGCCGCCTCCGACACGGTGGTGACCAATGCGCGCGGCGTCTTCGACCAGCCCATCGCCGAGTACGTCGCCGCGCTCGTCCTCGCCCTGGCCAAGGATCTGCCGCGCACCCTCGAACTGCAGCGGGAGCACACCTGGCGGCACCGCGAGTCGCGGCGGATCTCCGGCACGCGCGCGTGCGTGGTGGGTTCGGGGCCCATCGGGCGGGCGATCGCGCGGACGCTGCAGGCGCTCGGCATCATCACCGCGCTGGTGGGCCGCACCCCACGGGCCGGCGTGTACGGCCCCGGTGACCTGGACCGGCTCCTCGGGCGCGCCGACTGGGTGGTGTGCGCGGCACCGCTCACCGACGACACGCGCGGCATGTTCGACGCCCGCCGCTTCGGCGTCATGCAGCCGTCCGCGCACTTCATCAACATCGGCCGCGGCCCGCTCGTCGTCGAGGACGACCTGGTGGCGGCGGTGTCCGGGCGGTGGATCGCGGGCGCGGCGCTGGACGTCTTCGAGCGGGAGCCGCTGCCCGCCGACAGCCCCCTGTGGAGTGTGCCGGGGCTGCTCGTCTCCCCGCACATGAGCGGCGACACGGTCGGCTGGCGCGACGAACTGGGCCGCCAGTTCGTCGAGTTGTACGAGGCGTGGGAGGCGGGCGGGCCGCTGGCGAACGTGGTCGACAAGGAACGCGGGTATGTCCCGGGACATTGATGGCACGTCACCCACTCCGTCCGACTTCTGAGGAGCGTGCATGACCGAGCTCACGGATCTCACCGCCGTACGACTCGTCGAGGGCTACCGCAAGGGCGAATTCAGCCCGGTCGACGCGGCCCGTGCCGTGCTGCGGCGGGCCGAGGAGACCCGGGCGGCGGTGAACGCGTTCGTGCGGATCGAGGCGGAGAGCGCCCTCGCACAGGCCGAGGCCAGTGCGGGGCGGTGGCGGCGCGGCGAGCCGCAGGGTCTGGTGGACGGCGTTCCGGTGGCGGTGAAGGACCTGCTCCTGATGCGCGGCGGACCGACGCTGCGCGGTTCGCTGACCGTGCGCCCGGAGGGGAAGTGGAACGAGGACGCGCCGTCGGTCGCCCGCCTGCGCGAGCACGGCGCGGTCTTCGTCGGCCGCACCACGACCCCGGAGTTCGGGTGGAAGGGCGTCACGGACAGTCCGCAGAGCGGCATCACCCGCAATCCGTACGACACGTCGCGCACCTCGGGCGGGTCCAGCGGCGGCAGCGCGGTGGCCGTGGCGGTCGGCGCGGGCCCGCTCGCGCTCGGCACGGACGGCGGCGGTTCGGTGCGCATCCCGGCCGCGTTCTGCGGGATCTTCGGGATGAAGCCGACGTACGGGCGCGTGCCGCTGTATCCCGCGAGCCCCTTCGGGACGCTCGCCCACGTCGGGCCCATGACCCGGGACGCGGCGGACGCGGCCCTGATGATGGACGTCATCACCGGCCCGGATCCGCGCGACTGGTCCCAGCTCGGCCCGGTGGCGGGGAGTTTCCGGGAGGGCCTCGACGGCGGGGTGCGCGGGCTGCGCGTCGCCTACTCGCCGTCGCTGGGCGGGCAGGTCGCGGTGGAGCCGGCCGTCGCCGCGGCGGTGCGGCGGGCGGTGGAGTCCCTGGCGGCGCAGGGCGCGTACGTGGAGGAGGCCGACCCCGACTTCTCCGAGCCGGTGGAGGCCTTCCACACCCTGTGGTTCAGCGGGGCGGCGCGGGTCGTGCAGCATCTGGCGCCCGCCCAGCGCGAGTTGCTCGATCCGGGGCTGCGGGAGGTCTGCGGGCAGGGCGCGCGGTACAGCGCGCTGGACTACCTCGCCGCCGTCGACGTCCGCATGGACCTCGGGCGCCGCATGGGCCGCTTCCACTCGACGTACGACCTGCTGGTCACGCCGACGCTGCCGGTCACCGCGTTCGAGGCGGGGGCCGAGGTGCCGCGCGGCTCGGGGCACCGGCGGTGGACGGGCTGGACCCCGTTCACGTACCCCTTCAACCTCACCCAGCAGCCCGCCGCGACCGTTCCCTGCGGGGTGGACGGGAGCGGGCTGCCGGTCGGGGTGCAGATCGTCGGGGCCCGGCACGCCGACACGGTGGTGCTGCGGGCGGCGCACGCGCTGTACGAGGCGGGCGGCGCGGGGATCGCGGCGCCCGCGCCGGGCGTGAGCTGAGTCCGCGGGGCGCCTAGGCGCGTTTGAAGTTCAGCGTCTCCCCCTGTGCGCCCGCGCGCCACAGGTCGTTGCAGGCCTCGGCCATCCGGTCGAGGCCTTCGACGATCTGGCCCCAGACGATGCCGGGGACCCAGCCGACGTCGCCGTTGAGGAGCAGGTTGTTCCGCTCGTAGAAGAGGGCGAGGTCGACGACGGTGGTGCCCGCCTTCACGTCGGCCTCGGGCTCGTAGCCGTAGGCCTGCGTGCCCAGTTCCGTACCGGAGAAGGAGAAATAGCAGAGATCTCCCGGGATGGGGGTGACCGTCGGGTTCTCCAGGGGCGGCTCCCGGTCCGCGAAAGCCGGGAAGAGCGCATAGATCTCATTGCGCGCGTACTTCGCGTGATAGACGTCCGAACCGAGCGGCAGCGCCTCCCACACCGCCGCGCAGGTCACCGGGGCCCGGTCGTCGAGCAGTTTCGCCGTGCACTGAACTCCCCGCTTGGCGAGGGAGACTTCGATGAATCGCTCTGACATGTGGTCCATGCTCCTCCCGGGGTCAAGAGCACAACGATTGCATCAGGGGCCGGAATTCACCGGCATATGTTGCTTCGAGTCGGGTAGCCGCGCGCCCATGGCTCCACCACTTGGGAACAACGAGGGATTCACCGGCAGAGCGGTTCGCCGCCGCGCCCTGCTCACCGGAGCGGGCGGGGCGGCTCTTGGCGCGTTCGGGGTCTCGGCATGCAGCCGGGTGCCCGAGGAGGGGAAGGTCGAGGGGGGCGATCTGCTGGACCGCCTGCGTGACAGCGGTACGGTCAGGATCGGTGTCGCGGGTGAGGTCCCGTTCGGTTACATCGACGAGGACGGCGAGGTCACCGGGGAGGCCCCGGCGATCGCCAAGGTGATCTTCCCGCGCCTCGGTGTGCCCAAGGTGAAGGCGGTGCCCACCAAGTTCGGCGCCCTGATCCCCGGGCTGACGCAGGCGCGCCAGTTCGACGTGGTCTCGGCGGGCATGTACATCAACCCGACCCGGTGCGAGCAGGTCCTCTTCTCCGATCCCGACTACCTCATGCTCGACTCCTTCATCGTGAAGAAGGGCAACCCGCACGGCATCAAGGGGTACGAGGACATCGCGAAGAAGGGGCTGAAGCTGGCGAGCGGCACCGCCTACGCGGAGATCGACTACGCCAAGGCCGCGGGCGTGAAGTCCGTCCTCGTCCTGCCCGACCAGGTCGCCGGGCTCGACGCCGTCGCCCAGGGCCGGGTGGACGCCTTCGCCGGCACCAACGTCACCGTCCGCACGGTGATCAAGAAGAACCCGCGGGTCGAGGCGACCGAGCCCTTCCAGCCCAAGGTCGACGGGAAGCCCGCCTACGGCGCGGGCGGTTTCGCCTTCCGGCTCTCCGAGAAGAACCTGCGGGACGCCTTCAACAAGGAGCTGCACAAGCTCAAGGAGAGCGGCGAACTCCTGCGGATCGTCAAGCCGTTCGGCTTCACCGAGGCCGAGATGACGGACCTGACCGTGGACAAGCTCTGTCCCCCCGCGAAGGGCGGCTCCTCATGATGTCGTCGGAGTTCTTCGGGAACTGGTTCCTGCCCGGCGTCTGGATCACCGTCCAGGTCACCTTCCTCAGCGCGGCCCTCGCCTTCGTGATCGCCTTCCCGATCGGCGTGCTGCGCACGAACCGGCTCTGGATCGTGCGCTTCCTCGCCGGGGCCTACTTCGAGATCTTCCGCAGCACGTCGTCGCTGGTCTTCATGTTCTGGATCGCGTTCACGGTCCCCCCGGTGTTCAACATCAGCTTCCAGCCGATGTTCGCGGGCGTCCTGGCGCTCGGCATCACCTACGGGGCGTACGCCTCCGAGATCGTGCGCGGCGCGCTCGCCGCGGTGCCGCCCGCCCAGCGCGAGGCGGGCATCGCCCTGAACTTCACCCCGATGCAGCGGCTGCGCCGCATCGAACTCCCGCAGGCCTGGCCGGAGATGATCCCGCCGTTCAACAACCTGCTGATCGAGCTGCTCAAGGGCACCTCGCTGGTCTCCCTCATCGCGGTGGCCGACATGACCTTCGCCGGTGACCTGCTGCGGCTCGTCAAGAACGAGAGCGCGCCCATCTACACGCTGCTGCTCGCCCTGTACTTCGTCCTCGCGTTCATCCTCACCCGCGGCATGCGGCTCCTGGAGCGGCACGCCAAGAAGCGGGTGGGACAGGCCCCCGAGAAGACCGGCCTGTTCGCCGGGATGCGTTCCAGGTCGACGATCGACGCCGTCACCGGCACGGGGGGTGCCAAGTGAACTGGAACTGGGATCACGTCGACGACTTCATGCCGCTCTTCTGGGACGGCCTGGAGCTCACCCTCAAGGCGCTGCTCTTCGGCACCCTGATCGCCTTCTCGCTCGGCCTGGTCTGGGCGGTCGCCCAGCGCTCGGAGAAGAAGTGGATCCGCTGGCCGGTCACGGTGGTCACCGAGTTCATCCGGAACACCCCGCTCCTGGTGCAGCTGTTCTTCCTGTTCTACGTGGTGCCGGAGTGGGGCCCCTCGATGTCCCCGCTCACCACGGGCATCGTCGGGCTCGGCCTGCACTACTCGACGTACACCTCCGAGGTCTACCGGGCCGGCATCGACGGCGTGCCGGCCGGCCAGTGGGAGGCGGCGACCGCGCTCAGCCTCTCCAGGCGCCGCACCTGGACCTCCGTGATCCTGCCGCAGGCGGTGCGCCGGGTCATCCCCGCCCTGGGCAACTACGTGATCGTCATGCTCAAGGAGTCGCCGCAGATGGCCGCCATCGGCGCGCTCGACATGCTGGGCCAGGCCCAGGGGTACAGCCAGACGACCTTCACCTACGAGGCGATCAGCGTGGTCGGTGTCGCCTTCATCGTCATCGCCTACCCGGCCTCTCTTCTTCTGCGAGTTTTGGAGCGTCGCCTTGTCCGCTGACAGCAGCACTTCCCAGGAAATCCCCAACCCGGCCGTCGACGGCAGTGAGCTGATCCGCTTCGACAAGGTCGTCAAGCGCTACGGCTCGAACACCGTCCTGGACGAGCTGGACTTCTCGGTCGCCTCCGGCAAGCACGTGACGCTGATCGGCCCGTCCGGTTCCGGCAAGACCACGATCCTGCGTCTGCTCATGACGCTGGTGAAGCCGGAGCAGGGCACCATCAAGGTGGGCGGCAGGTACCTCACCCACGAGGAGAAGAACGGCAAGCTCGTCCCCGCCGGCGAGAAGCACGTCCGCGAGGTCCGCAAGAACATCGGGATGGTCTTCCAGCAGTTCAACCTCTTCCCGAACATGAAGGTGCTCAGAAACATCACCGAGGCGCCCGTCTCCGTCCTCGGCATGTCCAAGGACGAGGCCGAGGTGCGGGCCCGCGAGCTGCTCGACCTGGTGGGGCTCGGCGACCGCTGCGACGCGTACCCGACCCAGCTCTCCGGCGGCCAGCAGCAGCGCGTCGCCATCGCGCGCGCCCTGGCGATGCGCCCCCAGGTGCTGCTCCTCGACGAGGTGACCTCCGCGCTCGACCCCGAGCTGGTGGCGGGCGTCCTCGACGTGCTGCGCGACATCGCGCACACCACGGACATCACCATGCTGTGCGTGACCCACGAGATGAACTTCGCCCGGGACATCTCGGACCAGGTGCTCATGTTCGACGCGGGCCGGGTCATCGAGTCCGGCACCCCGGAGAAGATCTTCACGGAGCCGGAGCACGAGCGGACCCGGGAGTTCCTCAGCGCGGTGCTGTGACCGCGCGGCCCCGCTCCGGGGACCCGCGGGACGGGTCCCCGGACCGGGGCATGACCTGGGCATATGCCAGAGCGGCGCGTTCCTGCTGACAGGGCCCAAGCGCACCGCCAATCTCCACAACAGACCCTCCGAATAGACCAGTTGGCGGCTATCGTGGGACGGAGTCCAGCTGTCCGGAACCGTTCCACGCAGGGGGATTGCCGTGGCGTTGAAGCACGAGGCGACAACGCCGCACCGCTCCGTCCAGAGCGCCCTGCGGGTCCTGGAGACCGTCGCACGGCACGGCACCGGCGTCACCGCCGCCCGGATCGCCCGCGACACCGGCCTGCCGCTCACCGAGCTCACCCCGCTGCTCCGCATGCTGCGCGGCGAGGGGTACGTCGAGCAGCTCGCCGACGACACCACCGGGGCGTACGTCACCGGCGAGACCCTCAGCCGCCTCGGCTCCGCCCACGGGCGCGCCGAGGCGCTGCGCGAGAAGCTCCGGCGCACCCTGGACGGGCTGCGCGACTCCATCGGCGCCGCGGTCTACATCAGCCGTTACGTGGACGGCGAGGTCCGCGTCACCGACTTCGCGGCAGGACCCCGCACTCCCGCGGTCAACGAGTGGGTGGACTTCCGCTCCTCGGCGCACGCCAGCGCGGTCGGCAAGAGCCTGCTCACCCAGCTGGACGTGGACGGCCGCAAGGACCACCTCTCCCGCCACAAGATGGCCCGCCTCACCTCGCGGACGATCACGGACGAGCGGGTCCTGCTCAACCGCCTCGCCTCCCAGCCCGCCACGGTCCCGGTCCTCGACCTCCAGGAGTACGCGGTCGGCACGGTCTGCGCGGCCGTGCCCATCACCGCGGGCTCCTCCGTCGGCTGCCTCGCCCTCTCCCTGCCGGTCGAGCACGCGCACCGGCTGCGGGAGGCCGCGGACACGCTGAACCGGGGCGCGGCGCCGGTGCTGCTGTCCCTGGCGATCTAGGGGCGTCCGGGGGCGGACCGGCTCCGGTTCGGAGCACCCGCCGGGACCAGGTACTATTTACTCGTCAGCAGGCGCCGCTAGCTCAGTTGGTTAGAGCAGCTGACTCTTAATCAGCGGGTCCGGGGTTCGAGTCCCTGGCGGCGCACTTGCGAATGCCGAAAGGGCGTTCCCGGTCTCCGGGGACGCCCTTTCGCGCTGCCCGCCGCCGTGGGCCTGCCCCGGGTGCGCGGGGGAAGGGTGCGGTTTTCCGCACCCCACGTCGACGGCAACCCTCATACCGCCGCTGACCTGCGCTTTCTAGCGTTGCCTCCATGGACCTCACGACTCTCGCCCTCCCCCAGGAACCCGCGGGAGGCATCGCGGGCTGGGCCGCCGACCTCGTCGACGTGCTGGGTGGCCCGGGCGCCGGACTCGCCATCGCCCTGGAGAACCTCTTCCCGCCGCTGCCCAGCGAGGTGATCCTGCCGCTCACCGGCTTCGCCGCCGGGCAGGGCGTGATCAGCCTCTTCTCGGCGCTGTTCTGGACCACGCTCGGCTCCGTGGTGGGCGCCGCCGCCCTCTATGGGATCGGCGTGCTCTTCGGCCGCGAGCGCATGCACGCCCTGTGGGCGAAGCTGCCGCTGGTCAAGGCCGCCGACCTGGAACGCACCGAGGCGTGGTTCGCGCGGCACGGCACCAAGGCCGTCCTCCTGGGCCGGATGGTGCCGATCTTCCGCAGCCTGATCTCCGTGCCGGCCGGTGTGGAACGCATGCGGCTGCCCGTCTTCCTCGCCCTCACCACGGCCGGCAGCCTCGTCTGGAACTCCGTCCTCGTCCTGGCCGGCTACTGGCTGGGCGACCAGTGGGACGCGGTCGGAACGTACGTGGGGCTCCTGTCCAAGGCCGTCCTGGCCCTCGTCCTCCTTGCGGTCGCCTGGTACGTGACGGTGCGGGTGCGCTCCCGCGGCCGGGCGGCCCGCTCCGGCGCCGGGCCCCGACACCGGCGCGCGGATTAGGGCTCGGCTAATGTCGGACGACGTGAAGGAGCCCGTGGCCGCCCCGTTCCTGCTCCGGGTCTCCGGTGTGCTCGCCGGCTGCCTGAGCGCGCTGCTCGGCCTGGTCTACTTCGCCGTCGCGGGCACGGCCCTCGGCGCCTTCCTGCTCTGGCCGCGCACCCGCCGCCGCGCCCACGCCCTCCTCGCCGCGGGCGCCCGCAGACTCACCGCCGTCGAACGGCGCCGGCGCTCCCTCTTCTTCCACGACGTCTTCCCCGAGCACCGCCCGAGCGACCAGCAGATCCTGCGCTACCTCGCGGCCCGTACGTACTCCGGACTCCTGTGCGCGGTCGTGGTCGGCCTGGTCGACTTCGGCGCCGTCCTCGCCGGGATCTTCGCCGTGTCGCTCGCCCGCTCCTCGATGACCTGGCTCGACCTGCTCAGCCAGGTCGTCCTCGGCGGCACCCTGCTCTTCCTCGCCGTCCAGGGGCTGCGCGCCCTGACCGACCAGGACGCCCGGCTCGCCCGCGAGTGCTTCGGCCCCTCCGACCGGGAACTCCTCCAGCGCCGCATCGACGAGCTGGCCACCAGCCGGGCCGCGGTGGTCCACGCCGTCGACGTGGAGCGGCGCCGCGTCGAACGCGATCTGCACGACGGCGTCCAGCAGCGGCTCGTCGCCCTCGCCATGCTCCTCGGCCGGGCCCGGCGCGGCCGCACCCCGGAACAGGCCGACGCCCTGCTCGCACAGGCCCACAAGGAAGCCAGGGAAGTCCTCACCGAACTGCGCGAGGTGGCCTGGCGGGTCTACCCCACCGCCCTCGACAGCCTGGGGCTGCGCGAGGCGCTCGGCGGGGTGTCGGAGCGGTGCGCGCTCCCCGTACGCATGGAGTACGACGTACCCGGCCCGCTGCCCTCCCCCGTCGAGACGGCCGCCTACTTCGTCGTGTCGGAGGCCGTGACCAACGCGGCCAAGCACGCGGCGGCCGAGGAGGTCCTCGTACAGGTGCGCAAGACCGGCCCCGCGACGCTCACCGTGCTCGTCCGCGACAGCGGGGCCGGCGGCGCCGACCCGGCGGGCAGCGGGCTGACCGGGCTGCGCAGCCGGGTCGCCGCGCTCGACGGAACGTTGCGGGTCGACAGCCCCCTCGGGGGACCCACCACCATCACCGCGGAGCTGCCGTGCGCGTAATCCTCGCCGAGGACTCGACCCTGCTGCGGGAGGGCCTCGTCCGGCTGCTCGCCGAGGAGGGCCACGAGGTCCTCGCCGCCGTGGGCGACGCCGATGCGCTGCTGCGGGAGGTCGGGGCGCACACCCCCGACGTCGTCGTCACCGACATCCGCATGCCGCCCGACCACACCGACGAAGGGCTGCGCGCGGCGGTACGGATCCGCGAACTGCGCCCCGAGATCGGCGTGCTCGTCCTCTCTCAGTACGTGGAGCGCAACTACGCGACGCAGCTGCTCACGTCGAGCGCCGAGCGGGTCGGCTACCTCCTCAAGGACCGGGTGGCCCAGGTCGAGGAGTTCCTCGACGCGCTGGAGCGGGTGCACGCGGGGGGCGCCGCCATCGATCCGGAGGTCGTCCGTCAGCTGCTCATCCGCACCACGCACGTCGACCCGCTGACCCGGCTCACGCCGAGGGAGCGGACCGTTCTGGAGGCGCTGGCCGAGGGCCACACCAACGCGGCCATCGGGCAGAAACTGCACATCTCGCTGAGCGCGGTCGAGAAGAACCTGAACGCGATCTTCGACAAGCTGGGCCTGTCCCGCGCCGACGGCTACAGCCGCCGGGTCCTCGCGGTGCTGCGGTATCTGGAGTCCTGAGGGCGGGGGTGGGATGGGGGTGGGGGTACGGGGGGCGGTCGGGGTCAGGACAGGACGAAGCCGTCCATGAACAGTGCCGCCGCGAGGCCCGCGGCCAGCAGCCAGGTGCCGAGCCTGGTACGGCCGCGGCGGCTCAGCTCGATCACCGCGCCGCAGAGGATGAGCAGGACGCCGTAGACCCCGACGACGAGGACGGACGAGCGGCTCGCCAGCCGCAGCGCGAGGACCACCGCGGCGGCGGCCATCAGCAGCGACGCGGCGGCGATACGGGCCCGTCGGGCGCGGGCGGCGGGGGTGGCGGGGGTAAGTCGGCTCTGGGTCGTCGTCCCGGGCTGTTCTCGCGCGCTCATGGACGTGGATCGTAATCGGTCAAGCGAGCGGTTTTTGCCGACTTGTGTCCCTTCCCCACGATTCCCTCACGCCGTCACGCCCTCGTGCCGTCACGCCCTCAGGTACGTCAGGACCGCGAGCACCCTGCGGTGCGTTCCGTCGGCCGGCGGCAGGCCCAGCTTCCCGAGGATGTTGCCGATGTGTTTGCCCACCGCCGCCTCGGAGACGACGAGTTCACCGGCGATCGCCGCGTTCGACTTCCCCTCGGCGACGAGGGCCAGCACCTCGCGCTCGCGCGGCGTCAGCCGCTCCAGCGGGTCGCGGCGGCGGCGCAGCAACTGCCGTACGACCTCCGGGTCGACGACCGTCCCGCCCTCCGCGACCCTCGTCAGACCCTCGACGAACTGCTCGACCTGGCCCACCCGGTCCTTCAGGAGGTAGCCGACGCCCGTGCCGTCGCCGGTGTCCAAGAGCTCGGCGGCGTAGGACCGTTGGACGTACTGGCTCAGCACGAGGACGGGGAGCGCCGGACGTCCCGCCCTGAGGGCGACCGCCGCGCGCAGCCCCTCGTCCTGGAACCCCGGCGGCATCCGCACGTCGGTCACCACGATGTCCGGCTCGTACGCCGACACGGCGTCCCGCAGCGCGTCCGCGTCGCCGACGGCCGCGACCGTCTCGTGCCCGAAGCGGCCGAGCACGGCCACGAGCCCCTCGCGCAACAGCACGCTGTCCTCGGCGAGTACGACTCTCAGCCTTCGGTCGGACAAGGCGGCTCCACGGGGATCTCGACGGACAGGACGGTCGGGCCGCCCGGCGGGCTGGCGACCGTCAGTGTGCCATCGAGGACGGCGAGACGATCGGCGAGGCCGGTGAGGCCCGTTCCGCGGTCCGGGTCCGTGCCGCCGCGGCCGTCGTCCCGCACGTCTATGCGGAGCACGCCGTGGGGGGTGGGTTTGGGGGCGGGGGCGGGGGTGGTGGTGGTGTGGGTGAGGGTGATGTGGGCCCGGGTCGCCTCGCTGTGCTTGGTGATGTTCGCGAGTGCCTCGCGGACCGCGAAGTACGCGGCGGATTCAACGGCTTGGGGCAGCCTCGGCACGGCGCCCCCGGCGGTCTCGACGGTCACCGGGACGGGCGAGCGGTCCGCCGCGTCCTCGACCGCCGCGGTGAGGCCGTAGTCGGCGAGGACCTGCGGGTGGATGCCACGGATCAGTTCACGCAGTTCGGTGAGGACGCGGCCGGCCTCGTCGTGCGCCACCGCCAGTCGTTCGGCGAGCGGGCCGTCCGGCGGCGCGTCGAGCCGGGCGAGGCCGAGGGTCATGGTCAGCGCGACCAGGCGCTGCTGCGCCCCGTCGTGCAAGTCCCGCTCGATGCGGCGGCGTTCGGCCTCGAAGGCGTCGACCAGGCGGGCGCGGGAACGGGTCACCTCCGCGAGACCGGCGGCGAGTTCCGCTTCGCGCGGGGCGAGCAGGAGGCGGGTGAACGCGGCGCGGAGGGACGCGTACGTGCCCAGGGGGCGGGTGAGGACGAGCAGGAGCGCGAGGCCCAGCAGTGCGGTGCCCGCGGCTGCGGGCCAGCTGTCGACGAGCCACAGCTTGGCCGGGCGGATTCCGCCGCCGCCCGCGCCACCGGCCAGGGCGAGGTGGACGGGAGCGGCGGCGAGCAGCGCGGGGAGGGCGACCGTGCAGGCCAGGACGAGGAGGTCAAGGGGCCACAGGACGACGGCGAGCAGCACGGCGTACGCGAGCTCGCGCCAGGTCGCCGGCTCCGTCAGCCGGAGGCGGATCCAGGCGGGGATGCCGGGGGTGGCCGGGGTGCGGTGGGGGGCCGGGGCGGGGGGTGTGGCGGGGGTGAGGAGGGTGAGGCGGCGGCGCTCGACGGCGGCGACGGGGAGGCCGGTGAGGGTGAGGGCGCCGAGGAGGGGGAGGCCGATGAGGACGAGGGTGAGGGCGAGGCCGGCGGTGGTGAGGGCGAGGCCCACGAGGAGGAGGGCGGCGCCGAGGAGGGCTCCGCTGAGGAGGTAGGCGGCGCTGCGCCATGGGTGGCTGGGAGTGGGGTGGGCGTGGGCGTGGGCCACGAGGACGCTCCGCCCGCGGATCCGACGACTTGCCCTCACGCTGCCCCTCCCCCGGCCGAGGCTCCTACGGTATGCGTCCACGGGTTGTGCTGGTGTCGCCTGGGGTTCGTTTGTGGGTGCGGGGCCGCGGGGGTATGTGCGTACTCGCTATCCCTGCGCCGCGCTGCACGAACAAAGACGCCATGGTTGGCTCGGTGCTCCGTTCGCACATACCCCCACGTCCCCTCCCGTCTTGCACGCGCCTGCGGCCCGGTGGGTCCTCAGGCCCCGCCCCCGCCGACTCCAGCCCGGCGGCACGGGGTAAACGCACCCCCCACCCCACCCCGACTCCAACCCGACGGCACGGGGCAAACGCCCCCCGTCCCCGCCCCTACTCCAACCCTGCGGCGCGGGGTAAACGGGTGGGTGGGTGGGAAGCATCCGCCGCGGAGCGGCGGGCTTGGGGCTCCTACGGGAAAGGGAAGGCGCGGGGGAAGACGTCGCCGGGCTCAGAGGTCCAGTGACCCCGCGCGGCCCCGCGCCTCGTACTCGGAGAGCAGGGTCGTCACGTCGGACGGCGTGAGGCGGCGGTAGGCGGGCGAACCCGGGGGGCGCCACCAGACGGGGTCCCCGCACCGGAAGCCCTCGCGCCGCAGGACCCCGCGGGCGACCTTGTTCGTCGCCGTCACCGGCATCCGCGGGACCACCCGTATGAAGCGCGGCGCCATCTTCGTGCCCAGGTCCGGTTGGCAGAGCAGGAATTCGGCGAAGTCGAGCGGGTCGAAGGAGGAGCCGGGCGGCGGGGCGAGCGCCGCCATGACCTGGTCGCCGGCGACCGGGTCCGGGACCGCGTAGACCGCGACCCCGGCCGCCCCGGCGTACCGCGCGAGGATGTTCTCGATCATCGCGGCCGCGAGGTTCTCGCTGTCCACCCGCAGCCGGTCGTCCGTGCGGCCGGCGAAGTAGAGGTAGCCGTCGGCGTCCCGGTAGAAGAGGTCTCCCGTCCAGTACCAGCCGTCCCGCAGGCGTTCCGCCTGGGCCCGCTCGTTGCGCCAGTACCCCTCGAAGGGGTTGGGGCCGCGGTTGACCAGTTCGCCGATGGCGGCGCGGCCGTTCAGGAGGCGGCCGTCCGCGCTGAACCGGGCCGCTTCGCACTCCCGCCGCGTGGCGGGGTCGACCACGGCGAGGTCGTCGCCGGGTGCGGCGCGGCCGATCGCGCCGGCCGGGGTGCCCGGGGTGCGCTGGATCGCCGCGCCGCCCTCGGAGGACCCGTACCCCTCGACGAGCCGTACCCCGAACCGTTCCTCGAAGCGTGCCGCGTCCACCGCCCCCGCCTCGGTGCCGAAGCCGACCCGCAGGGGGTTGTCCCGGTCGCCGGGGCGTTGCGGGGTGGCGAGGATGTACTGGACGGCCCGGCCCACGTACGTGAAGTACGTCGCCTCGAAGTCCCGTACGTCGGAGAGGAATCGCGAGGCGGAGAAGCGGGCGCGCAGGGCCACGCCTGCGCCCGCGGCCAGCGCGGGCGCCCAGTCGGCGATCACCGCGTTGCCGTGGAACATGGGCATGCAGATGTAGTGGGTGTCGGAGGGCCTGATCCCGAAGTGGGTGACCAGCGAGGCGCCCGCCGCGGCGAGTCTGCCCTGGCTGCAGATGGCCGCTTTGGGGGCGCCGGTCGACCCGGAGGTGAAGTAGAGGAGCATGCGGCTGCCCGGGTGCACGGTCCGCGCGGTCTCGGGCTTCGCGTCCGCGTAGGGGGCGAGGAGTTCCCGGTAGGCCGCGGTGTCGGTCACCAGGACGCGTACGCCGGGGAGTTCGAGGCCGGACAGGAGCGGCAGATGCGTCCGTTCCGTGACGAGGACGCGGCAGTCGGTGTGCAGGATGTCGCGGGCCAGTTCGGGGCCGCGCCGGGTGGGGTTGATGCCCGCGACCGCCGCTCCGGCGAGTGCCGCCGCGCTCAGCCACAGGGGGTATTCGGGGGTGTTGTCGAGCAGGACGCCGATGTGGGGCTCGCCGCGGGGCGGCAGGAGGTCGGTGAGGAGCGCGGCTCTGGCTGCCGCGCCCGCGGCCACCTGGTGGTGGCTGAGTTGCCCGCCCGCGAACCGCAGCCCGGTGCGGTGGTCGCCCCACCGGGCCCGTACGAGATCGGCGACCGTCGTTCCGGTGGACTCCATGGTGCGGCACGGTAATTGACGTACCGTCAGATGTGGAGTGTGCCGGCCCGTCCTGTTACGGCATGTCGCTGAAGACGTCGTCGGCGAAGGAGTCGTGCGCCGTGACCATGAAGAAGACACAGAAGGCCAGCATCAGGCCGAAGAAGCAGAGCATGCCCACCGTGCCCGCCGCCATCGCGAACGGGCGGGGCGGGCGCGCGGTCGCCGCCTCGGGGCGTCCTGCCGTGTAGTGCACGGTGACGATGTCGCCCTCGACGGTGGTGGACGGGCCGTCCTCCTCCTCGAAGCGGACGGTTCGGCCCTCCCGGGTGGTGAACTCGTAGACGTGGTGCAGCGTCGTGGAGATGCGACCGTCGTCGCCGTGGCCTCTGGTCGTGGTGTACGTCCGCAGGCACCGCGCCTCGGCGGTGAGGCCGCTGTTCCAGGCCCGGTTCACTTCGGTGGAGCGTTTGACCACCTTGGCCGCCCCGAGGATCACCACCACGGCGATGAAACTGGGCACGGCGTAGAACATGAACTCCATGAGGTTCCCCCGATGTCCTGGTCCTGCCGTGCGCGTGGCACGTGCACGGTTCTGCGCACGCCGTGAGGTCGGCACGGCGTGCGCAGAACCTACCCGCGGGGTGGGGGGAAGTTCCTCAAGCGATGCTCAGAACTGAACGTCCGAGCAGGCGTAGAAGGCGTTCGCCGTGTCCGCGATGGTCCAGACGGCGACGATCACATGGTGTCCGCTGCGCCCGCCGGGGATGGTGCCGCTGTGCGAGAGGGTCGCGGGCGGCTGCTGGCTGTTGTACGGGACGGTGAGGAACGGCGTGGTGTCCAGGACCGCCCTGGTCACCGCCTTGCTGTCGTCCCATCCCTGCTTGGTGATGTAGTACTTGAAATCGGTGGTGCGGTGGCGGGCGGTGAACTGCCAGCGGAAGGTGTAGTTCTGGCCGCCGCTCACCTTCGTCGTCGGCCAGGCCCCTCCCCCTGGTGCCTTGGGTGAGTTGAGCTGGTCGAAGCCGGCTATGCCCGCCGAACAGATCTTGCCGTCGGCCGGTCCCGCGGCGGGGAAGCCCTTGGGGCCCTCGACGCTCTGCGGCTCCCACTGGATGGAGCCGCAGCCGGTCACCACGCCCTTGGCGCAGTTGATCTGCCGGCTTGCGGGCAGGTCCGTGTAGCCGTGGCTGCTGGCGCCACCGGCGGAGAGCGCGAACGCGCCGACCGTGCCGAGACCGACCAGGGCCGCGTACATCTTCTTGTTTCGCATGTGCCGCTCCTGCCGAACGTGGGGAGTTCCGTGGGACGTGCGCGCACTGCGGTCTAGACCAAGTCTCAGATTATTGCCGTTAGTTGAACATGTCCATACCAATCGCGGAGAGGTTCCGTCCGCATGACGCATCCCCTCAACAGGATTGAGGGGATGGGCTGTTGGGGTTTCCGGTGAGGTCTCGTCGTCAGCGGTGTTCGCCGTGGCCCGTGTAGAACGCCACCGTCAGGTCCTTCACCAAGGCCTTGCGCTCGTAGTCGTCCAGCTCCACCAGACCCCGCGTGGTCAGCCGCGTCACCGTGTCCTCCACCGAGTCGACCACCGAGGTCAGCACCGTGTCGCGGTGGCGTGCGTCAAGCGCAGCGACCCGGCGGCGCTGCATCGCCGCCGCCACCTCGGGGGCGTACTCGATCAAGGTCGGCTGGGCCGAGAAGATCTGGACGCCGACCGCCGCCGCCTCCGCCGCGAGCGCCCGGGTCAGCGCGACCCCGACCGCCTCCGCGTCGCGCAGGGTGGGCGCCTCGTCGTGGAAGGCGTCGGCGGGCAGCCGCGAGAGGACCCGCGCCGTGGCCGCCTCCACGCACTCCCGCAGATACTCCTGGTGGTCCTCGACCGCGAACGTCGCCCGCGCGGGGTCCCGCACCCGCCACACGACGAGGACCACGACGCGCAGGGCGACCCCGGCCCGGTCCACGGCCGGCATCGGTTCGCTCCTCCAGTGCCGAAGCCGTACGTCGACACGGCGGCGCAGCAGCAGCGGGTTCACCCAGAGCAGGCCGGTGCGGCGGACGGTGCCCCGGTAGCGGCCGAAGAGGCTGAGCACCCACGCCCTGCCGACCCGGCCGCGGGCCAGCCCGCCGAACCCGAAGAGGCCGAGCGTCCCCGACCCGGCCAGCGACGCCCACTGCGCGGCGCCGAGCCCCGCGCCCCCGTCACCGGGCAGCCCCGTGACCCGCAGCGCGGGCTCCGGCAGCACCCCCGCCCACCACAGCGAGAGCGCGCACCCGGCGACGCCCGCGCAGCCGCCGAGCACCCCGGCGAGACCGGGCAGCACACGCGCGCGCCGCTCCACGAGCGCGGGGTCGGCCTCGGGCACCGGGCGCGCCGGCGGGTCGAAGGCGGGCGGGACGGGCCGCCGGGGGGTACGGGGCTGCTCACCGGTGCCCTGCCTGCGCCGAACCACGGCCGGCGGGAGTGGCACGCCCGTCGCGTCGTCCGGGTCGTCGCGGAAGAGGAGGTGGACGGGGATCTCCGTGGTGGCCTCGGTCTGGATGACCCGGGGCGGCCGCGCGGCGGCCGGCCCGGGCGGCCCGTCGGACCGCGCGGGCTGTGGCTGGGAAGCTGCCGTCGCACTCATCCGTGCCTCCGACTCATTCGTGCCTCGTTCTCTCTCGTGCCCGCCCGGCGCCCACGCCCGGGCCCCGGGCCCCTGCCGGTCCCGCGCCCCGGCGCGGCGCCTCCCGGTCCGGTCACCGGAACAGCCGCCGCCACGTCTCCGGCCCCGGATAGCCGTCGGCCGCCGCGCCCCGCCAGCCCTGGGCCCGCTGGAACGCCTCCACGGCGCGCCGGTCGCTCTCGCTCCAGGCGGGGCCGGGGCCCCGGGTGTAGTACCTGCCGTAGCCCTTCTTCACCAGCTGCCCGCCGAGCCGCTCGATCGCCGGGTCCGTGCTGCCGGGGCGGAAGACGCCACGGCCCGGGTAGGCGGGCGCACCGGCGGCGCCGCCGTTCGCCGCGGGGATGTCCCGGCCCTTGCCCGTCATCAGGTACGCCCACGTCCTGGGCCCCGGCAGCCCGTCCGCGTCCGCGCCCCGCCACCCCTGCGCCTGCTGGAAGGCCTGCGTCGCCCTGCGGTCCGCGTCGCTCCAGCGCGGGCCGGGGCCCGAGCGGTAGAAGCGCTTGCCGCCGCGGGCGATCAGCGCCTCGCCGAGCCGCGTCACGTACGTGTTGTTCGCCCCGGGCCCGAAGGCGCGGGCGCCGGGGTACCGCGTCGTCGTGGCGTCCGCGCCGCTCGCGGGCCCGTCGCTCACGCCCTTGTGGCGATAGGCCAGATAGCGGTCCCCATTGGTCCAGTAGGCATAGGGGGTGGCCTGTTTCCTGGTGATCGGGCGGGTCTGTTCGTAGGCGAGATAACGCGTGTGCGCGGTGTCCGACCAGCCCCCGAAAATCGTCACGTGCGAACCCTTCGTGGGATTCGCCGGATTGTGGAAGAGGAGAATGTCGCCGGGTTGCAGCTGTTCCTTCTCGATACGGACGGCGTACTTGCCGAGGCTGCCCGTCCATTCGTTGCCGCTCAGCTTCCAGGCCATCGAGACGAAGCCCGAGCAGTCCTGCCGGTAGCCGTCGGACCAGAACGCGCCCATGTCGTACGGCACCTTCGCCGCGACCCACTTCTCCGCCCGCGCGATGATCTCCGCCCGGGTCGTCGCCGGGGCCGCCGCGACGCCGGGCGGACCCGGGGTGGGGCTCTGCGCGCCGCCGTACAGCGGGGCCGCGGCGCCCTGCGGGCTGTCCGGGTCGCCGTCGGCCGGGTCCTGCCCCCGGGCCGCCGGGGCGCCCGCCACCTCGGCCGACGCCGCCGCGGGCAGCGCCTGGCCGCCGAGGACCGTGCCGGCCGCGGCGGCGAGCACGAGGGCGCGGCGCGCGCCGTGCGCGGCGGGGTGGCCGCCGAGCCGCGTGGGCAGGGAATGCACCGCCATACGGCGCCAGTGAATACAGCCGGGACAATCACAGTCGCTCTCGGGAGTGAATTCCTCGAATGCCGGAGCGGCCGCCATGCGATTCCCCTCACACCCCACAAAAGAATCTCCGCGCATCTGCACGTCCGTCAGTTTCTCAACTGTCCCGCGATACCGCATGTTGACGGTCCGAATGATGGATCGGCCCCCGGCACGCCTCTGTGGGGGTCCGCGCGGCACCCCGGCGGGCGCCCGCCGGGTGGTTCGGAGCACCCCCGGACATCCGGTAGAGTTCTCCGGGTCAGCAGGCGCCGCTAGCTCAGTTGGTTAGAGCAGCTGACTCTTAATCAGCGGGTCCGGGGTTCGAGTCCCTGGCGGCGCACAGACAGCGAAGGCCCTCCGTTCACGCGGGGGGCCTTCGTCGTACGTGCGTGCGGGGGCCGGCCCCCGTATCCGTACCGCTACCGTTGCGCCATGGCGCGCGACATCCAGGAGCGGATCAAGAAGCTCATCATCGATGCGAGGCTGCCCTCCGGGGCCTCGCTGCCGACCGAGCCCGAGCTGATGGAGCGCCTGGGGGTCAGCAGGAACTCCGTCCGGGAGGCGCTCAAGGCGCTCCAGGCGATGGGGATCGTGGAGATCCGGCATGGTTTCGGCACGTATGTCGGGCCGATGTCGGTCGCGCCGATGATCGAGGGCCTCGCCTTCCGTACGGTCGCGGGCCACTACCGCGGCGAGGACAGCCTGCTCCAGCTCCTGGAGCTGCGCGAGGCCGTGGAGACCGGGCTGATCGCGCGGCTCGCGGGCCGGGTCCCGGACGGGGACCTGGCCGAACTCGACGCCTTGGTCGCCCGGATGGAGTCGGAGGCGGCGTCCCCGGAGGGAGCCGTGCGTGCCGAGACCGACCGCGCGTTTCACGCCACGCTCTACCGCGGCCTCGGAAATCTCCTCCTCGGCGAGGTCCTGGAGGCGTTCTGGGATGCTTTTCACCGGGTTCGCACCGATCTGGTGGACGTGCCGCAGGACCCCTGGGTCACCTGCCGCCAGCACCGCGAGATCCTGGAGGCCGTGCGCTCGGGCGACGCCCACCGGGCCGAACGGGCGGTGCGCGAGCACTTCGGCAACATCAGGACCCGGCTGAGCTCACCCGTCCCACCAGACGCCCCGAATCGCACAGATGACCGGTAAACTCCTTGTTTTGGCCTTGCGATCATGCCATAGGGCGTAGAACCCTGTCCCGGAGCCACTGGCTCTCATGAGGCGGACGATACGGGGCAGTTGGGGACCCGAAACGGCCGCGGCGGGACAGGGGACGGGGGTCCCGTTCATGAAGCGATGCCGAGGGGGGCATCATGCAACCGGAAGGTCGCCGTTCCATGTCTAAGGAGACGGTGGCCTGCCACTGATGCGTTCGTGAAGGTCGAGGGGGCCCAAGCGGACGGAACGACCTACGAACACGCGGGGGACCGCGTGCGGGGGGATGACTCATGACGTCGACGCCGACGGGCGCGGGCGCGCAGCGGAACGACCCGACAGAGACGACCCAGCTCAGGGTGGACTCGTACCGCACGGGTGGCTTCCGCAGGATCAAGAAGACCCTGCCGCGGTACGACTACGAGCACTACAGCAGACTCGCCGGACCCCTGACCCAGCCCGACCCGAACAAGCCGTACCGGGTGAAGTACCGCTCGCTGCTCTCCCAGGAGCCGCACAAGGTACGGGCCGCCCTCATGCTGGGCGCGGCGCCGCTGCTCTCGCTCGTGCTGCTCGGCTGGCTGCTGCAGCCCGAGCACTGGACCAAGCGGGACTACGTCGCCAACGACTGGCTGCCGGCGCTCGACGTCGTCATGCTCATATCGATCGGGCTGATCGAGTTCTTCCGCTGCATGAACGTGCTCTCCAACGCCCACGCGACGCTCGTCGCCCGCGACCCGATACCCGTGGTCCCCGAGACCGGCACCCGCGTCGCCTTCCTCACCTCGTTCGTGCCCGGCAAGGAGCCGATCGAGATGGTGACGAAGACGCTCGAGGCCGCGGTCAAGATCCGGCACCGCGGTCTGATGCACGTCTGGCTCCTCGACGAGGGTGACGACCCTGAGGTCAAGGAGGTCTGCCGGCGGCTCGGCGTCCACCACTTCTCCCGCAAGGGCGTGGCGAAGTGGAACATGGCCAAGGGCCCGCACCGCGCCAAGACCAAGCACGGCAACTACAACGCCTGGCTCGACGCGCACGGCGACGAGTACGACTACTTCGCCTCGGTCGACACCGACCACATCCCGATGCCGAACTACCTGGAGCGGATGCTCGGCTTCTTCCGCGACGAGAACGTCGGCTTCGTCATCGGCCCGCAGGTCTACGGCAACTACGACAACTTCGTCACCAAGGCCGCCGAGTCCCAGCAGTTCCTCTTCCACGCGCTGATCCAGCGGGCGGGCAACGCCTACGGCGCCCCGATGTTCGTCGGCACATCCAACGCCGTGCGCATCAAGGCGCTGAAGCAGATCGGCGGCCTGTACGACTCGATCACCGAGGACATGGCGACGGGCTTCGAGATCCACCGCGCCACCAACCCGGCGACCGGCAAGAAGTGGAAGTCCGTGTACACCCCGGACGTGCTCGCGGTCGGCGAGGGCCCCAACGCCTGGACGGACTTCTTCACCCAGCAGCTGCGCTGGTCCCGCGGCACGTACGAGACGATCCTCAAGCAGTTCTGGAAGGCGCCGTTCTCGCTGCCCCCGGGCCGCCTCTTCAACTACACGATGATGGTCATCTTCTACCCGATGTCCGCCATGAACTGGATCCTCGCGGCGCTGAGCTGTGCGCTGTTCCTGGGTCTCGGCGCGTCCGGCGTGAACATCGACCCGACCATCTGGCTGATGCTGTACGGCAACGCCTCGGCGCTCCAGATCGGCCTGTACATCTGGAACCGCAGGCACAACGTCTCCCCGCACGAGCCGGAGGGCTCCGGCGGTGTGGCGGGCATGGTGATGTCGGCCCTCTCCGCGCCGATCTACGCCCGCTCGCTGCTCGACGCCGCCCTGCGCCGCAAGAGCAAGTTCGTGGTGACCCCCAAGGGCGACTCGGCGAGCCCGGACACGCTGTTCGGGACCTTCCGCATCCACCTGTTCTTCATCCTGGTCTTCGCCGGCTCGATGGCCGCCTCCTTCGTGTACGGGCACGCGCACCCGGCGATGATCACCTGGGCCACGTTCGCCCTGCTGATCACCGCGGCGCCGATCTTCGCGTGGCGGTACGGCATGCGGCAGGAGAAGAAGAAGCCGCGCCCGCCCGCGCCGGACGTGGCCCTCCCGCAGCAGCGTGACGCCACGGCGCCGCTGCCGCACGCCCCGCAGCAGAAGCCGACGTGGGCCGCGCCCGACCAGACCATGCAGATTTCCCTTGGGGGACGTAAGAAATGAAAGACCGTTCCAGCCGCCGCCGCGCCCGCCGCATCGCGATAGGCGCGGCGGTCGTCCTCGCGCTGGCGGGGATGAACGGCCCGTGGCTGTGGCGCGTGGGCTCCGAGAAGTACCACGACTACAAGATCAACAAGCCGGAGTACAAGGCGGACAACGGCCATTGGGACGTGGTGAACTTCCCCGAGGAGTACCGCCAGAACACCATTCACGCGGCGCTCCTGCACACGGGCAAGGTCCTGCTGGTCGCGGGATCGGGCAACAACCAGAAGAACTTCGACAAGAAGAAGTTCGACACGCGGCTGTGGGACCCGGTCAAGAACACGATCAAGAAGATCCCGACGCCCACCGACCTGTTCTGCACCGGCCACACCCAGCTGGGCAACGGCAACCTGCTGATCGCGGGCGGCACGCAGCGCTACGAGAAGCTGAAGGGCGACATCACCAAGGCCGGCGGCCTGATGATCGTCCACAACGAGGACCCGGACGAGCCGAAGACGATCCCGGCGGGCACGAAGTTCACCGGCAAGAAGAACGGCAAGACGTTCGTCTCCCAGGACAACATCCTGGTCGAGAAGGCGAAGAAGGTCTTCGACAAGCAGACCGGCGCGTTCCTGCGCACGGAGCCCGGCCTCGGCCGGGTCTACGTGGAGGCGCAGAGGAGCGGCACCAAGTACGAGACGGGCACCCAGGACAACTACCGCATCCAGGGCCTGAAGGGCGCCGACACCCGCAACGTCTACGGCATGGCGCAGAAGCTCGCCCTGGACAAGAAGGACTTCCAGGGGATCAAGGACGCCTTCGAGTTCGACCCGGTCGCCGAGCGGTACATCAAGGTCGACCCGATGAACGAGGCGCGCTGGTACCCCACGCTGACCACGCTCACCGACGGCAAGATCCTCTCCACCTCGGGGCTGGACGAGATCGGCCAGCTGGTCCCGGGCAAGAACGAGGTGTACGACCCGAAGACCAAGAAGTGGACGTACACCAAGGGCATCCGGCAGTTCCCGACCTACCCGGCGATCTTCCAGATGGCCGACGGGCGGCTCTTCTACTCCGGTTCCAACGCGGGGTACGGCCCCGACGACGTCGGCCGCAAGCCCGGCATCTGGGACCTGAAGACCAACAAGTGGCAGGGCATCCCGGGCCTGAGCGACAGCAAGCTCATGGAGACCTCCGGCACCGTCGAACTGCCGCCCGCGCAGGACCAGAAGTACATGGTGGTCGGCGGCGGTGGCGTCGGCGAGTCCGACGAGTCCAGCAAGAAGACCCGCATCGTCGACCTGAAGGCCGAGAAGCCGATGTTCGCGGACGGGCCCGAGCTGGAGAAGGGCACGCGCTACCCGCAGATCTCCACGCTGCCGGACGACACCGTGCTGATCTCCGGCGGCTCCGAGGACTACCGCGGGCGCGGCGCCTCCAACATCCACCAGGCGCGCATCTACGACGCGAAGACCGGTGAGATGAAGCGCGTCGCCGACCCCGAGGTGGGCCGCAACTACCACTCCGGTTCGATCCTGCTGCCCGACGGCCGCGTGATGTTCTTCGGCTCCGACTCGCTCTACGCGGACGCGGCCAACACCAAGCCGGGCGTCTTCGAGCAGCGCATCGAGATCTACACGCCGCCGTACCTGTACCACGGCTCGCGGCCGAGCCTCGGCAAGGGCCCGGAGACGATCAGACGGGGCGGCACGGGCACGTTCCCGACCAAGGACGTCTCGTCCGTCAAGACGGCCCGCCTCATCAAGCCGAGCGCGTCCACGCACGTCACGGACATCGACCAGACGTCGATCGCGCTCGACCTGAAGAAGAGCGGGGACTCGGTCTCCGTGACGGTCCCGAAGAACCGGTCGCTGGTGGAGTCGGGCTGGTACATGCTGTTCGTGACCGACGGTCAGGGCACGCCCAGCAAGGCGCAGTGGGTGCGGGTGCCCTAGGGGCGCCCGGAGGGCGCGTTTCAGGGGCGCGGGGAACTGCGCGAGCAACCACGACAAAGCCGCAGTCGCGTCTGCCAGGTGACTCGGCAGATGCGACTGCGGCTGTTTCGTGGCTTGTCGCGCAGTTCCCCGCGCCCCTAGCGGGACGCCTTCGCGAGGCCCAATGCGTACTCGGGCCACCACTCGCCCGCCTTGGGGCCGCCGCGGCACGTGCCGTCCGACTCACCGGGACGCTTGACCCAGAGGTACGCGTCGACGAGGGGGTCGGACGTCTTCGTCGTCGGGGTCTCGCCGAGCGCCCGTCCCGGCGGGTTGCACCAGGGGTCCTTGCCCTTGGTGTAGGGCCCGTTGCCGTTGCGCGCCGTGTCGATGACGAACGGCTTGTTGCCGATCTTCGTCGAGAGCGTCTTGCCGAACTCCGTGCTGGCCTCGGTGGTCTGGAAGTTGGACACGTTCACCGAGAAGCCGTCGGCCTGCTCGACGCCGGACCACTTCAGGGGCTCCCAGAGCGAGTCGGGGTTCTTCCAGCCGGCGTTGCCCGCGTCCAGGTACACCTTGGTGTTCTTCAGGGACTTGAGCTTGCCGATGGCGCCCTTGAGGAGGTCGTACCGCTCCTCGTGGAACTGCTCGGGCGTGCACTGGTCGACCATGTGGAGCACCGCGTCGGGCTCCAGGATCACCGTGGCGTGCCGGTCGCCGATGCCCTTGGCGACCTCGTCGATGAAGGCGCGGTACGCGTTGCCGTCGGCCGCGCCGCCGCCCGAGTACTGGCCGCAGTCGCGGTGCGGGATGTTGTAGACGACCAACAAGGCGTCCCGGTCGGCCTTCTCGGCGGCCTCGGTGAAGCCGCGCGCCTGTTCCTGCGCGTTCTCCGGGATGATCCACTCGGCGGTCGGCTGCTCGGCGATCTTCCGGATCAGCGCGGCGTCGTCCTTCTTGCCGTCCTCGGCGTACGCGGCGGCCTGCTTGGCCGCTTTGCCGTCCGGATTGACCCAGTACGGGTCCTTGCCCTTGGGCTGCTGCTTCACGGGCGGGCTCGACGCCCCGTCCGAGTCGCCGTCGGACGAGGAGCACCCCGCGAGGAGCAGCGCGACCCCCGCGAGAGCCGCCCCCGTCCTCACCCCCCGGGCCGCGAAACGGCGTCCGCGACCTGTGTCTTTGTGGTACATCCACTCCCCCTTGGGCGCACTGTCCGGTCTCAATCCTGACATACACACTCCCTGCCCACGAGGTCCGCCCGTACCGCATGGAGACCTGTAGGAGAGCTGTTACAGCGCCGCGCCAGGCGCATCGAACAGGCCACGGATCCGGCGGCCCGGCGCTCCCCGGCGGCCGGTGCGATTCGGACCGGGACCCCCTCCACCTGCGACCATCACGGAGGGAGAGCACAGGGCGACTTGGCGTTATTTGCCGCCAATACCCTCTAGGCCCGAGCGCCTGTTCGTTCTAGAGTCGATGGCACGGCCCGAGCCCCCGGCCCATCCACCGGCCATTCCGCGTTTCTGGAATGGTCTCGAACCTCCCGCGCCGACGCCGGGTTACTCCCGCAGCTCGTGCGCGCGCGGTCGAGGACCAGTCCGGTCGGCGGCTCCGGGGGGAGCGGGCCGCCGACCGGACCGGGTCGGCCGCAGGGCACCGCCTCCGTCAGGTCCGCCGTTCGACCCCCGTCAGATACGCCGAGACGATCACGTTCGCCGTATAGGCGCGGGCGGTCTTGTCGAAGACGCCGCCGCAGGTGATGAGGCGCAGCTCCGCCCGGCCGTCCTCGTGCTGCCCGTACGCCTTCTTCGCGTCGAAGCGGGCGCGGCTCACCACGCGGACGTCGTCGACGGTGAACTGCGCGACCGTGCCGTCGTCGCGGGTCACCTCGACCGTCTCGCCGGGGCGCAGGGTGCTGAGGTCGTAGAAGACGGCGGGCTGCGTCTCGGTGTCGACGTGGCCGACGATGAGGGCCGCGCCGGCGGCGCCGGGGCGGGTGCCGCCGCCGTACCAGCCGACGGTGTCGGCCTCCTCGAAGGGCGGCGGGTCGATCGCGCCGTCGGCGTCCAGGCCGCGGGCCGACACCGGGGCGCGCACCTCGAGTGACGGCACCTCGACGCGCAGCGGGCGCGCGGGCGCCAACGGGTCGTGCGCGGCGGGGAATTCCACGCCGAGGGGGCGGCCGACGGCGGCCACGTCGCCGGTGGCGGGCCCGGAGAGGCCGCCGCGCAGGCCGGTGACGTCGCTGCCCCAGAGGCAGAGGCCGGCCATGAGGAGGGCCCAGGCGACCCCGGTCAGCAACCGTCCGGAGCCCATGGGGTGTTCACCGCTGGACACGGTCGTCTCCCGCCGTCACTCGGAGCGTCGCCGGCGCACGCTGCGGACGGCGACTGCGACGGCCGCGACCGCGGCGAGGATGAGGCCGATCACGGCGTGCCGGGTGCCGGGTCCCGCCTCGTCGGCCTCTGCGGAGACGGCCGTGGTCACCTGCCGTGCGGCGCCGCCGCCCCCGGCCCGCACCGGCGAGACCGGCTCCTGGTGACGCCCCTCCTGGTGGTGGCCGGTGACGCGGACCGTGCCGGCGCCCTGGTGGGGGTGGCCGTCGCAGGTGATGGTGATGGCGTGGGGGCCTGAGATGTCGTGCCGGATCCTGGCGCTGCCGGCCAGCGCGTATGTGCCGCCGTCCCGGCCGGTCAGCTCGGCGTCCCCCTCGAAGGCCTCCGATCCGGCCGACCCTGTCGTGCCCCCGCACCCCGTGACGCTCACCTCCACGGTGGCGCCGGGCGCGGCGGTCGAGGGGGTGACCGTGGCCCGTACGGAGCCGTCGTCGTGGGCCTGGGCCGCGGTGGCGGGCAGGGCGGCCGCCAGGGCGACGGCCACCCCGGCCCCACGGACGGCAAGGGAACATATACGCATCGTGAACCTCCTGTACTACGAGGTTCATGCGCCCGCCGCGGCTTCGCATCTCGAGCCGAGCCGTCCGAGGCGCCCGCGGAAGGCGTCGTCGCAGGTCAGATGCGGTCGACCAGGTCCGCGATGGAGTTCACGACGGTGGACGGGCGGAAGGGGTACTTGTCGATGTCGGCGCGGGTCGTCAGCCCGGTCAGCACCAGGAACGTCTCCATCCCGGCCTCCAGACCGGCCAGGACGTCGGTGTCCATCCGGTCGCCGATCATGGCGCTGGTCTCCGAGTGCGCGCCGATCGCGTTCAGGCCGGTCCGCATCATCAGGGGGTTCGGCTTGCCCGCGAAGTACGGCGTCTTGCCGGTCGCCTTGGTGATCAGCGCGGCGACGGCGCCCGTGGCGGGCAGCGGGCCCTCGGTGGAGGGGCCGGTCTCGTCGGGGTTGGTGCAGATGAAGCGGGCGCCGCCGTTGATGAGGCGGACGGCCTTGGTCATGGCCTCGAAGGAGTAGGTACGGGTCTCGCCGAGGACCACGTAGTCCGGGGCGTGGTCGGTGAGGACGTACCCGATGTCGTGCAGCGCCGTGGTCAGGCCCGCCTCGCCGATGACGTACGCCGTGCCGCCGGGGCGCTGGTCGTCGAGGAACTTGGCGGTGGCGAGCGCGGAGGTCCAGATGTTCTCGACGGGGACGTCGAGGCCCATGCGGGCCAGCCGGGCCTGGAGGTCGCGCGCGGTGTAGATGGAGTTGTTGGTCAGGACGAGGAAGGGCCTGCCGGATTCGCGCAGCTTCTTGATGAAGGAGTCGGCGCCGGGGATCGGCACCCCCTCGTGGATGAGCACGCCGTCCATGTCGGTGAGCCACGATTCGATGGGCTTGCGCTCTGCCATGGGGTGCACTCCTGCGTTCTGCGTCGATGCGGGGTAACTGAGGGGCGCCGGGACAGCGCTGTGCCGACGCCCCACAGCCTAATCAGGAAGCCACGATCTTGGACCGGGTCGGCGGGGACGTGATCCACGCCCGCTGCCCTCCCCCGCCACCGGTCGAGCCGGGGTCAGCTGCCCGTGGCCGACTTCCACTCCGCCACGTACGACGGGAGGTTCTCGGAGATGTCCCGCCAGTCCGGCCGGAAGATCTCGACACCGTCCATGATCTCGCGCAGGGCGCGGGCGTCGGCGCCGGTCGCCTCGATGTCCTTGCGCGCCGGGAAGCCGCCGCCGACCTCGCCGACCTGGCGCTGCGCCTCTGCGCCGAGCAGGAAGTCGAGGAACTTGCGGGCGTTGGCGTCGTGCGGGGCGCCGGTGACGAGTCCGGCCGCGTAGGGCAGCGCGAAGGTGGTGGGCCTGCCGGGGTTGCGGTCGGTGGCGGGGAACCAGATGCCGAGGTTCGGCATGTCCTTGGACTGGGCGTGGTTCATCTGGACGTCGCCGTTGGCGGCGAGGAGTTCGCCCTTGTCGACCTTGGGCGCCAGCTTGCCGGTGGAGGCGGCGGGACCGACGTTGTTGGTCTGCAGCTTCTTCAGGTACGCCATCGCCGGCTTCCTGCCGCCGAAGTCGTGCATGGCCTTGATGAGCACGGCGGTGCCGTCGCCCGCGACACCGGGCGTGGAGTACTGCACCTTGTTCTTGTACGTGCCGTCGGTGAGGTCCTCCCAGGTCCGCGGCGCCTTGTCGCCGGACAGCTCCTTCTTGTCGTAGATGAACCCGAAGTAGTTGTTGACCACGGAGGTCCACTTGCCGTCGGCGGCCTTGTCCGCGGCGGCGACCTGCTCCGACCCCTTGGGCTCGTACGCCTTCAACAGGCCCTTGGCGTCGGCCTGCTGGATGAAGGGCGGCAGGGTGATGAGGACGTCGGCCTGGGTGTTGGACTTCTCGCGGACGGCGCGCTGCACCATCTCCCCCGAGCCGCCCTCGACGTAGTTGACCTTGATGCCGGTCTTCTTCTCGAACTCCCCGAAGACGTGGTCGTACCAGCCGTCGCCGTTCTCGCCCTTGAGGCCGTCGGCGCTGTAGACGGTGACGGCCTTGGCGTCGGAGGCGGCGGAGCTGCCGCCGCAGGCGGTGAGGGAGCCGGCGAGGACGAGGCAGCCGGTGACGGCGGCGGCCGTGCGGACGGGGCGGACCCGGGTGAGGCGCGACATGGCGTTTCGTACTCCTTGGCGGGGTGGGCGGTTCAGCGGTAGGAGGCGCGGGTGCGGATACGGGAGACGGCGAAGAGCACGAGGAGCGTGGCCGTCATCAGGACCACGGCGAGGGCGGCCCCGGTGAAGGTGGAACCGCGGTCGGTGACCGCGTGGATCCGTACCGGGAGCGGCGTCCAGTCCGGCGGGTAGAGCATCATCGTGGCGCTCAGCTCGCCCATGGAGAGCGCGAAGCAGAGGCCCGCGGCGGCGGTCAGGGACGGCAGCAGCAGCGGCAGCTTCACCTTCCACAGGACGTGGGCCGGCCGGGCGCCGAGTGACGCGGCGGCCTGCTCGTACGCCGGGTCGAGGCGGGCGAGGGCGGCCGCCACCGACTGGTGGGCGAACGCCGTGACCAGCAGGGCGTGGGCGAGGATCACGATCCACCGGGTGCCGTTGAGGAGGATCGGCGGTTCGGAGAAGGCGACCAGCACCGCGAGGCCGACGACCACGGACGGCACGGCGACCGGCAGCATGAACAGCGCGCCGATCATCCGCCCCACGAGTGCCGACAGCGCGGGCGCGCGCCCGCCGCCCTTCTTCAGCGAGGCCGCGGCGAGCGCGGCCCAGGAACCCGCGGCCAGCGCGAGCAGGCCGGCGACGGCCGAGGTGACCAGGCTGGTGGTGAGGGCGCGCAGCGAGTCGCCGCGGGTGGCCGCCGCGTAGTGCTCGCCGGTGAGCCCGGACGGGAAGGCCCCCGACCAGTGTCCCGAGAACGACGCGAGGAGGATCACGAGCAGTGGCAGCGCGAAGAGCGGCAGGAAGAGGACGAGGAAGAGGGTCCACAGGGCCCACTTCCCGGTGCGGCTATGCACCAGCACGACGGCTCACCACCCGGTAGAGGCCGTAAAGGCCCACGGAGATCGCGATGTTGACGACGGCGACGGCACAGGCCGCCGGATAGTCGGCCTCGAGGATGGCCTTGCCGTAGACGAGCATCGGCAGGGTGGTGACCCCCTTGGCCCCCGTGAACAGCACGATCCCGAACTCGTTGAGACACATGACGAGGACGAGGCTGCCGCCGGCGGCGAGCGCGGGCAGCGCCTCGGGCAGGACGACGCGGCGCACGACGCGGGCGGGCCGGGCGCCGAGGGACGAGGCGACTTCGAGCTGCGCCGTGTCCAGTTGTGAGAACGCGGCGAGCAGGGGCCGCACCACGAACGGCGTGAAGTACGTGATCTCGGCGAGCAGGACGCCCCACGGGGTGGTGAGGAACCGGAAGGGCCCCTCGGCGGCGCCGGTCGCGTCCGTCCAGACGCCGTTGGCCATGCCCTTCGTCCCGTAGAGGAAGAGCAGGGCGAGGGTGATCAGGAACGACGGGAAGGCGAGGAAGACGTCGATGAACCGGGCGACGGCCCGGCTGCCGGGAAACGGTACGAAGGCGATGACCAGCGCGAGCGTGAACCCGAGCACGAGGCATCCCGCGGTCGACCCGAGCGCGAGCCACACGGTGGTCCCGAGCGCCTCCCGGAACGCGTCGGACGCGAATACGTCGGTGTAGGGGCGCAGGGAGCTCCCGCCGGTGTCGGGCCGCAGGGACTGCCGCACGACGAGGGCGAGGGGATAGAGGAAGAAGAGCGCGAGAAGCGCGACGGGAGGCAGGGCCCAGACGAGGGCGGGAACCCCGCGGCCCCGGGGCGCGACGGCAGCGGGCAGCCGCTCGGCCGGGGCGGTCCGGGTGGACACGGCGTCCGGCGCGGTGCCGGGCTTGGCGTCCGGCGCGGTGCCGGGTGCGGCATCCGGAGCAGTGCCGGGTGCGGCATCCGGCGCAGTGCCGGGTGCGGCATTCGGAGCGGTGTCCGGCGTGGCATCCGACGCGGTGTCCGGCGTGGCATCCGGCACGGTGCCGGGCTTGGCGTCCAGCGCGGTGCCGGGTGCGAGACCCGGCGCGGTGCCGGGTGCGGCATCCGGCCTGGTGTCGGGCGTGGGACCCGGCGCGGTGCCGGGCGTGGCATCCGGCGCGGTGCCGAGCTTGGCGTCCGGCGCAGTGGCGGGCGCGGCATCCGACGCGGTGCCCCACGTGGCGTCCGGCGCGGTATCAGGCGTGGCATCCGGCGCGGTGTCGGGCTTGGCGTCCGGCGCGGTGTCGGGTGCCTCTTCTTGCGCGGGGGCGCTTCCGGTGAGGCGCTCGGCGGGGC
This sequence comes from Streptomyces sp. NPDC037013, assembly GCF_055607265.1. Classification (NCBI taxonomy): domain Bacteria; kingdom Bacillati; phylum Actinomycetota; class Actinomycetes; order Kitasatosporales; family Streptomycetaceae; genus Streptomyces; species Streptomyces sp. NPDC037013. Next base: position 840,019 of record NZ_JBVJRV010000003.1, read on the forward strand.
TACGCACCGGTCACCCCTCCCGCCAGGAGCACCCCGTCCTCGGGCGCGAAGTGCAGGGTGACGGGGTCTCCGATGCCGGGTGGCGTCCTGAGCTCGCGGACGTCCGCCTTTACCCGCTCCCCCGCGACGTCGACGTACAGCCGGTGCGTGGCGCCCCGCCACTGGACCTCGGTGACCTTTCCCCGCAGCGGATTGGGGCCGTCCCCGAGCCCGACCAGATGCGGCCGCACGCAGAGCGTGGCCGTCGCCCCGGCGGCCGCCTCCCGCGTGTCGACCTCCAGCCGCGTCCCCGCGAAGGAGACGCCCCCGGCGCCGACGGTCACCGGCAGCAGGTTCGCGTTGCCCACGAACGACGCCGTGAACTGAGTGCGCGGCGCCCGGTACAGCTCCTGCGGTGTCCCGCAGTCCTGGAGCCGCGCCCGGTCCATCACGGCGATGCGGTCGGCCAGGGTCAGCGCCTCGACCTGGTCATGGGTGACGTACAGGATGGACACATCCGGCAACTCGCGGTGCAGCCGGGCCAGTTCGGCGAGCATCCCGGAGCGCAGCTGCGCGTCGAGCGCGGAGAGCGGTTCGTCGAGGAGGAGCACGCCGGGCCGGATGGCGAGCGCCCGCGCGATGGCGACGCGCTGCTGCTGGCCGCCGGAGAGCTCGCGCGGGAACCGCTTCGCGTACGCCGCCATGCCGGTCAGCTCCAGCGCCTCGGCGACCCGCCCGGGTATCGCGGACCTCGCCGTCTTCCGCGCCTTCAGGCCGAACGCGACGTTGTCCGCGACCCGCATGTGCGGGAAGAGCGCGTACTGCTGGACGACCATGCCGATGCCCCGCCGGTGCGGCGGCAGCGCGGTGACGTCGCGGTCCCCGATGAAGACCCGCCCCGACGCGGGCCGCACGAACCCCGCGACGGCCCGCAGCGCGGTGGTCTTGCCGGAACCGGAGGGGCCGAGCAGGGCCATCACCTCGCCGGGCTCGACGGTCAGGTCGAGGGAGTCGAGGACGGTGGTGCCGCCGTAGGCGACGCTGACCCCGTCGAAGCGGATGCCGCTGCCCATCAGCCGACTCCCCGGAGCAGCGCGGGCAGTTCGGCGACAGAGCCGAGGACGTGGGTGGCCCCGGCCTCGCGCAGCGTGGCGTCATCGTGGGCGCCGGTCAGCACCCCGGCGACGACGGAGGCGCCCGCCCGTACGCCGCTGCGCATGTCGTGGGCCGTGTCGCCCACGACGGCGACGTCCTGGACGCGGTCGGCGGCACCGGTCCGCAGGAACGCGCTGAGCACCATGTCCGGGTAGGGGCGGCCGCGGCCGCCCGCGTCGGCCGGGCAGAGGGTCAGCGCGACCAGGTCGCGCCAGCCGAGCGCGTCGAGTATGGCGTCCTGGGTGACGCGGGCGAAACCGGTGCTCAGGACGACGGTCCTGCCGTCGTCCCGCATCTCCTCGATGGCCTCGCGCGCCCCGGCGACGGGCGCGACACGGCCCTCGTCCACCAGCGTCGCGTACGCCTCCTCGAAGGCGGCGTTGGCCCGCTGCGCGCGCTCCTCAGCCCCGAACAGATGCCGGAAGACGGAGATCTTGGACTCGCCCATGGTGGCGCGCACGTACGCCAGCTTCGCGGCGTGGTCCGCCGAGTCCGGCTCGACGCCCAACTCCCGTGCCGCGGCGGCGAAGGCGCGCTCGACGAGGCCGCCGTCGGCGACGGTGGTCCCGGCCATGTCGAGGACGACGAGGCCGATGTGGTTCGTGGTCAATGCGTTCACCATCCCAGTTCGTCCGCGGTCCGCTCGGCGATGGCGGGCGAGCAGGTCATGCCGCGCCCGCCCGGCCCGGTCACCAGCCACACCCCTTCGCGCACCCGCTGCCGGTGCACGATCCGGCCCGGGTCGACGCACTGCGCGTACACGCCCGCCCAGCGCCGCCTGATCTTCGGCAGCGGGCGGCCGAGGAAGCCCTCGACGACCTCGGTGAGGTGGTCGTAGGGGTCCTCGACGGTGTCGAAGGCGAAGGGGTGTTCGTACTCGTGGGTGTCGCCGATGGTCAGGCCGCCGTCCGCGCGCTGCACCATGAGCAGCTGCATCTTGTGCGCGGCGGCGGTCGGCGTCTGCTCCTGCCCGGCGTTGAGCGCGTCGAGCGCCGCCGAGCGGTACGCCGGGTAGTAGCGGAAGCTGTCGGCGTCGGCCACGGAGGTGGTGAGCGGCTCGCCGAGCGGTTCGGTCTGCATCATCTGGAGCCGGACGCGGCGCACGGGCAGGCCGGGTCCTGCCAGTTCGCGCACGAGGCCGCCGAGCCAGGCGCCGGTGGCGAGCACCACGACGTCACCGCGGTGCACGTCGCCGTGGTCGTCGCGGACGGCGCTCTCGCCGACGACGTCCCGGACCTCGCGCCCGGGCAGGAAGGTGTAGCGCGGAGAGGCCAGGAGGTTTTCGCGCAGCCGGAGTTGAGCGGTGCGCGGCTCGACGGCCGCGTCCCGCTCGCACCACAGCCCGGCGGTGAACTCGCCGCGCAGGGCCGGGTTGAGGGCGCGCGCCTCCTCGGCCGTCAGCAGCTTGTAGCCGCGGTCGGCCGCGTCCGGGCGGGCCAGCGCGGCCTCGGCGACGGCGTGTTCACGCTCGTTGCGCACGAGGGTCAGGGAGCCGTTGGCCCGGAAGCCGAGCTCCGGCACACGCTCGCCGATGGCCTTCCACAACTCGCGGGCGCGCAGGGCGGTGTCGAGTTCCTCGCCGCCCGCCCGGCCGCTCACCCATATCTGTCCGAAGTTGCGCAGCGATGCCCCGCGGGCCTCGGTCTCGCGCTCGATCTGTACGACCTCGTGGCCGCGTTCCACTGCGTGCCAGGCGTGCATGGTGCCCACCACGCCGGCTCCTACGACGATGACTCTCACGGCGGCAACGCTCCTGGCGGCCGATGTCCCGCGCGGGGCCGACCGGCGACGGGACGGTGAACGGCCACCCAAACTTGGACCAGACCTGTTATGTTTCCGTGACCAAACGAGTGCTCCACCGGCCCGGCACCGCCAGAAGGCCTGTCTCAGCCCTTGCCCGTGGTCGGCGCCGCGGACCCCAGATGCGTGGTGAATGAGAACCGGTCACCCCGGTAGAGGGTGCGCACCCGCTCCAGCGGCCGGCCCTCCGTGTCCCGCGACAGCCGGTGGATGAGCAGCATGGGCAGCGCCGGCGGTGTCCCGACGAGGAGCGCCTCGCGCGGGGTGGCGAGGACCGTCTCGATCCGCTCGTCGGCGTCCCCGAACGCGATGCCGAGGCTGTCGCGCAGGTACGCGTAGAAGGAGGAGTCCGGCTCGAAGTCCTCGTCGAGCCGCGGCACCCGGGCCACCGGGACGTAGGTGCTCTCCAGGCCGATCCGCTCCTCGTCGGCGAGCAGCACCCGCTCCATGTGCCAGACGGGCTCGCCCTCGCCGGCGTCGATCTCGGCGGCGAGCTGGGCCGGGCACGGGAAGCGGTCCAGGGAGATGAGGTTGCGGCCCGGGGTGAGGCCCTGGCGCCGCACGCCCTCCGTGTAACTCGCCAGCGACAGCGGCTGCTCCAGCTTGGGGCCCGCGACGACCGTGCCCCGGCCCTGCCTGCGCAGCCGCCCCTCCAGGAGCAGTTCGCGCAGCGCCTGCCGCACGGTCTCGCGCGCCACCCCGTACCGCTCGGCCAGATCCCGCTCGGTGGGCAGCGGCCGCCCGTTCCCCAACTCCTCGACCAGCGCGGCGATCCTGGCCTTCACGGCGTAGTACTTCGGGATGCGCCCGTGCTCGGGGATGCCGGAGCGGACGGGGGCGCCCGGCACCTGGTCGAGGAGGTGGGCGGGCACGTGCGCGGGGTTCGGGTTGTCCACGCGGGGATGTTCGCAGACGTACGTGAACACACGGGTGAACGAGGGGTGGCGTTACCGGCGCGGCGGCCCGGGGGGGCCGGTCCGGTGGTTCAGCGCCTTCTGGCCCGCAGGCGCCGGGCGCCCATCACGACGGCTCCGGCGCCGAGGAGGAGGGCGCCCATGACGACGCCCGGGGCGAGCGGCGTGCCAGGGCCCGTCTCGGCGAGCTGTTCGGCGGAGGGCGCGACGGGGCCCTCGTTCACGATGTCGAACGGGTAGTCGTTGGAGTCGCCGACCCAGTCGCCGTCGTCCTCCTTGCGCTGCACGAGGGCGGCCGACGCGGTGACGCGGTCGGGCTCGGTGTCGGAGGTGAAGGCGAGCCTGACCGCGACGGAGACGGTCCGGCCCGGCGCGACCGTGAACCCGGCGAAGCCGTCGTCGAAGACGCCGATGTTCTCGCCCCGACCGGTGTTCTCGAAGGTCACGTGCCGCCGCCGCTTTCCGTCGTCGAACTCCAGCTGGACCTGCCGGGGCCGCAGCGTCCGCGCGTCGTCGACGAGGACGACGACGGGGTGGATCTTCGCGCAGGTCTCGTCGGTGGTGTTGGTGAGATCGACGGTCCACTTCCGGTAGCCCTCGCCGGGCCGGTAGGTGGCGGGCCCGGGGTGGATACGGGTGTCGATGGGGAACTCCGCGCGGTCCTCCTGGTCACAGGTGGGCCGCTGGGCGGCGGGGCCGGTGTGGGGTGCGACGGCGGTACGGGAGGCACGGGTCTCGGCACGGATAAGGCGGGCCTCGGTACGAGAGGCGCGGGCCTCGGTACGGGCAGCGCGGGGCCCGGTACGGGAGGCGCGGGCCCCGGCGTCCTCATGGGGGTTCACGCAGGACGGGTCCGCGCGGCCCGCCGTCGAGGGCCCTGCCCCGACGCAGACTTGGCGGCCCGCCGCCCCGGCTCCGCCTCCGTCCGCCGTCGCGGGCGTCCCGGCCACGGCGGGCGCGAGGGCGGCGGCTGCGGCGGTGAGACCGGAGACGAGAGAACTGCGGAAGCGCATGAAGGACCTTTGCTGAGCGGGACGCCGACGGGACGCGGGACTGACGGACAACGGGCGCGGGACTTGCGGACAGCGGGGGCGCGCGGGCGGGGCTGCGGAGATCGGGAGGGATCTGATCGGGGCGGGTGCCGGGCGGGGGCGGACTGCGGCCGGCGTCCACCGGTCATGGCCAGAGACCCTGCCACGCGCGCGCGACCTCACCGCCGCGCCACCGCCCGATGGGCCCGATCGGCCGCCCGATCCCCCTCGTTCAGGGGAGCTTCCGGCGCTCCGGGCGGGTGACCGACGCGCTCACCACGGGACGGGCTCGCCGTGCCGGTCGAGAAACCGCAGGCCGGGCGCGCCCGCCTGCGCCTCCAGGACGTCGACGACGGCCGGGATGCTCTCCTCGGGGGCGAGCGGCGCGTCGGGGCCGCCGAGCCGGGTGCGGTTGTGGCCCGGGTCGATGAGCAGCTTGGTCCGCCCGTCGTCGCCGTACCGGGTCGCGTAACTGCGCATCAGCTGGTTGAGCGCGGCCTTGCTGGCCTTGTAGAGCTCGTAACCGCCCTCCGTGTTGCGCGAGATGCTGCCCTGGTCGGAGGACATGACCGCGACGGTCCCGCCGGGCACGACGAGCCCGCGCAGGGCCTCGAGGGTGCGGAGCGGACTCAGCGCGTTGGTGACCATCACCTCGGTGAACATCTCGGTGGGGACCTGGTCGATCGGCAGATCGCCCCGGTCGATGGCGGCGTTGACGAAGAGCAGGTCGAACCCGGTGCCCTCAAGGCGTGCGCGCAGCCCGGCGAGCTGGTCGGCGCTCGTCATCTCCAGGGTCTCCACGTCCAGCCGCCCGGCCGCGGCGCGGGCGCGCTCCCCCAGTTCGCCGCCCGTCCGGCGGGTGGTGGCGGTGACGTGCCAGCCACGCCGTACGAGCTCGTCGGCGAGGACGAGCCCTAACCCTCGAGAGGCTCCGATGACGAGGGCCCGGCGGGGCGTGGCGCGGTGGGGGGTGCGGGGTGTGTCGGACGTGATGGTCACGGGTTCTCCAAGGTCAGGGGCGGGCAGACGTGCTCAGGCAGCAGGCAGCAGGCACAGAGAGGTTCGGGCGCGATGCCACATGCGCACCGGCCCCCGGGGTGGTGAAGGTGAAGATGACGGCGGCGGTGGCGCACACGGCCGGCGGCCCCGCCCACGGCCTCGTCTCGGTTCGCTTAGCCTAGACGCACCGTTGCGACTAGACAATGCCCTCGGGCCGCACGCCCGCCCGGTATCGTGTCCGCATGCCCGCCCAGACCTCCCGGCCCCGTAGACCCCACTCCGGCAGCCGGCGCGACGAGTCCGCGCGGCTCTCCGTGCTCCACGCCGCGGACGACCTGCTCGTCGAGAACGGCTTCGGCGCCCTGACCATCGAGGCCATCGCGCGCCGCGCCGGCGTCGCCAAGCAGACGATCTACCGCTGGTGGCCCTCGAAGGTCGAGATCCTCCTCGACACGCTCATCGAGGACACCGGCAAGCGCATCCCCGTCCCGACGGAGCGGGCCACGGCGGAGAGCATCCGCGCCTACCTGCGCGGCTTCGCTCGGTTCCTCACCCGCGACCCCGCCGGCAAGGTGCTGCTCGCCCTCGTCGCCGAGGCGCAGCACGACCCGGAGACGGCCAAGAGCTTCCACAAGCGCTATCTCGGCCCGCGCCGCGCCCAGGAGCGCGACCTGCTCGCGGCGGCGGTCGAGGCCGGCGAGATCGCCCCCGTGCTGGGGCTTGAGGCCACGGTCGACGCCCTGATCGGCCCGATCGTCTACCGCGCACTGACGGGTGCGACCATCCCCCGCGGCCTGGTAGACACACTCGTCGAAGCCCTGCTCAAACCCCACCCAACCTGAGCACACGTGCAGGCCCCCGCCCGCGCACCCGACGCCGGGCACCCGCCCCCGCAGGAAAAGCCCTGGGCTCTGTGCGGCGGATCATGTGGCGGGTGGAACGTCCTGGAGTTCCGGCGCCTGCGTGTCGGTCCCGGAGGGTGAGCGCGCCGGGGAGTTCTACGAGTTGCTGCTCCGAGAGCCCGACCCCCGTGGGGACAGTGGTCCCGGTCGTCTACGACGGGAAGAAGCCGTCGCGGGCGAAGACCGCACACGGGAGGAGATCGATTCGTACTCCTGCTGGGATACGCGCTTGCCGCCTTCTTCGACTGAGGAGGGAGGACCTGGAGGACCCTCGCGCACGGACTCGGGGTCTATACGGGGAAAGCCACGTCCGCGCGGCCGAAGAGTGGGGCGAGGACGAGTTGGGCCGCTCCCTCCGCGACGCCGCGTTCCCCGCCGGGAGCGAGGCTCACCGGGACCCGTGCGGCCCCGCCCCCGCGCCGGACGCGTTCGGCGACGACGGTGCCCACTCCTCGCACGAAGAGTTCCTCGGCGGCGAAGACGGTCCGGCCGCCGAGCAGGACGCGGTCGATGTCGAGCAGGCCGACGAGGTTGCCCGCGGCCGTGCCGAGTACCCGTGCCGCCTCGGCGAGTTCGCCCCGGGCGACGGCCGCGAGGCAGAGCGCCTCGACGCAGCCCCGGTCCCCGCACTCGCACCGCGGTCCGTCCAACTGCAGGACCTGGTGGCCGAATTCACCCGCGCCGGTGCGGTCGCCTCGGTAGAGGGTGCCGCCGAGCACGAGTCCCGCGCCGAGCCCCGTACCGAGGTGGAGGTAGGCGAAGGAGTCGGCGGCGCCCGCGAGGGCGAGGCCGAGGGCGGCGGCGTTGGTGTCCTTGTCCACGGTGACGGGCAGACCGAGCCGGGTCGCGAGCGCGTCCCGCAGCGCGAACCCGTCCCACTCGGGGAACCCGGTGACCCGGTGCAGCACCCCCGCGGCGTGATCGAGGGGCCCCGGCAGCGCGACGCCGACCCCGGAGATCCGGCGCCCGCCCTCGTCGCTCTCCGCGTCCCCGGCGGGGTCAAGGAGCTCCCGCACCTCGCGCGCCGCCGCCTCGACCACCGCCGTCGCGCCCGCGCCGAAGGCGAGCGGGGCGCGGCGCTCGGCGACCACCGCGCCGGTCAGGTCGACGAGGACCGCGGTCAGCTCGTCGCGGTCCAGGTGCAGGCCGACCGCGTGGCCGGCGGCGGGGACGAGGCGCAGGAGCGTGCGGGGTTTGCCGCCCGTGGAGGCGCGGCGGCCCGCCTCCGCGGCCAGCCCCTCGGCCCGCAGCCGCGCGGTGATCTTGCTGACGGCCTGCGGGGTGAGCCCGGTGCGCTCGGCGAGCTCCAGGCGGCTGATGCCCGCCTCGCCCGCGGCGCGCAGCAGGTCGAGCACGAGCGCGGCGTTGTGCCCGCGCAGCGCCGGCAGGTTGACTCCGGGGTTCACCCTGTTCACGTACGACTTCACGGGGCCATTGTCCCGTCCGCTTGCACTTTGGCAACACCGTTGCTTAAGTGGGAGGCATGACTGGCACAGGCTCTTCAGGCTCTCCTCTCCGCGTCGGCCTCGTCGGGTACGGCCTCGCGGGCTCCGTCTTCCACGCCCCGCTGATCGCCGCCACCGAGGGCCTCGTCCTCGACACGGTCGTGACGTCCGACCCCGGGCGGCAGGCACAGGCCCGCGCCGAGTCCGGCGACGACCTGCGCTGCGTGGCCTCGGCCGACGAGCTGTGGGACCGCGCGGACGAGCTCGACCTGATCGTCATCGCGTCCCCGAACAAGACGCACGTGCCGCTCGCCACCGCCGCCCTCAAGGCGGGCCTGCCGGCCGTCGTGGACAAGCCGGTCGCCGGCACCGCCGCCGAGGCGCGCGAGCTCGCGGCCCTCGCCGACGAGCGCGGGCTGCTCCTGTCCGTCTTCCAGAACCGCCGCTGGGACAACGACTTCCGCACGCTGCGGCGGCTGCTCGCCGACGGCGGACTCGGCGACGTGTGGCGCTTCGAGTCCCGCTTCGAGAGGTGGCGCCCGCGGCCGAAGGGCGGCTGGCGCGAGTCCGGCGACCCCCAGGAGATCGGCGGCCTCCTCTACGACCTGGGCAGCCACGTCGTCGACCAGGCGCTGGTCCTCTTCGGCCCCGTGGTGAGCGTGTACGCCGAGTCGGACGTCCGGCGCCCCGGCGCGGAGGCCGACGACGACACCTTCCTCGCCCTCACCCACGCGAACGGCGTCCGCTCGCACCTCTACGTCAGCGCCACCACCGCCCAGCTCGGCCCGCGCTTCCGGGTCCTCGGCTCGCGGGCCGGCTATGTGAAGTACGGCCTCGACCCGCAGGAGGCGGCGCTGCGCGAGGGCCTGCGCCCGGCCACGCAGGACCCGTGGGGCGTGGAGCCCGAGACGATGTGGGGCCGGATCGGCGCCGGCGAGTCCCCGCTGACCGGCGGCGGCGACCCGCTGCCGACCCTGCCGGGCGACTACCCCGCGTACTACGCGGCGGTGGCCGCCGCCCTGCGCGGCACCGGCGAGAACCCGGTCACCGCGCACGAGGCGGCCGCCGCCCTCGACGTGCTCGAAGCGGCCCGCCGCTCCGCCCGCGACGGTGTGGCGGTGTCCCTGTGAGCGCGGCACCGGCCCCCTCGATCGACGAACTGGAGGCCCAGGAACGGCGTCTGGTCCTCCCCCGCCTCACCCACGACGACGCCTGGGCGCTCGGCACGCTCCTGGTGGAGCGGGCCCGCGAGCGCCGCGCCCCGGTGGCGATCGACATCCGGCGCGGCGGCCAGCAGCTCTTCCACGCGGCGCTGCCCGGCTCGACGCCCGACAACGACGCCTGGATCGACCGCAAGCGCCGCGTCGTGGAGCGCTACGGCTGCTCCTCGTACCTGGTCGGCTGCCGCTTCCGCGCCAAGGGCACGACCTTCGAGGACTCCTCGCGCCTCGACCCCGATGTATACGCGGCCCACGGCGGCGGCTTCCCGCTCGCCGTCGAGGGCGCGGGCGTCATCGGCACGGTGGTGGTGTCGGGGCTGCCGCAGATCGAGGATCACGCGCTGGTCGTGGAGACGCTGGAACGGTTCCTCGCCGTGCAGGAGGAAGCGACGGGGCAGGACAACGCCGAAGCCCGGCCATCCCTTCCGGGACCGGCCCCGGAAGAGGGCCGGTCCCGGAGCGGGAGCGTCACGCGTCCTTGAGTTCCTGCCGCTGCCGGCCGAGGCCCTCGATCTCCAGCTCCACCACGTCGCCCGCCCGCAGGTACGGCTTCGGCTCGGGCTGCCCCATCGCCACGCCCGCGGGCGTACCCGTGTTGATGACGTCGCCGGGGTACAGGGTCATGAACCGGCTGACGTAGCGCACGACTTCGGCGACGGGGAATATCTGGTCGGCGGTGGTGCCGTCCTGCTTCAACTCGCCGTTGACCCAGAGCTTCAGGGCGAGCACCTGCGGGTCCGGTACCTCGTCCGCGGTGACCAGCCAGGGGCCCAGCGGGTTGAACGTCTCGCAGTTCTTGCCCTTGTCCCAGGTACCGCCCCGCTCGATCTGGAACTCGCGCTCGGAGACGTCGTGCGCCACCGCGTACCCGGCCACGTGCGCCAGCGCCTCCTCGTGCGACTCCAGGTAGCGCGCCGTACGCCCGATGACCACGGCGAGCTCGACCTCCCAGTCCGTCTTGACCGAGCCGCGCGGCACCAGCACGGTGTCGTCCGGGCCGACCACGGTGTCCGCCGCCTTGAAGAAGATGACGGGTTCGGCGGGCGGCTCGGCGCCCGTCTCGCGGGCGTGGTCGTGGTAGTTGAGGCCGATGCAGACGACCTTGCCGATCCGCGCGACCGGCGGTCCCACGCGCAGCCCGTCGGCCGCGAGAACGGGCAGGTCACCGGCGTCGGCGGCGGCCCTGATCCGGCCGAGCGCGGCGGCGTCGGCGAGCACCCCGCCGTCGATGTCGGCGACGACCCCCGACAGATCCCGCAGGGTCCCGTCGGCGTCGAGCAGCGCCGGGCGCTCCGCCCCGGCCGTACCGACTCGCAGCAGCTTCATGGTCAGACTCCATTCCTTCGGTAGCCCGGCGATGGGGCCTCCCCGGCCGGTTCGTTCGCGGCTGGGGACGGGGTGCGGCCTCGGAGCTTTGGTCGATCGTCCAAGGTCACCGTCCGGTCCGCAAGACCCCGTTCACGTACTGGACCTTTACCGGGCGGTAGCGCGGGTCTCAGACGGCGGCGGCCAGCGCCCCCGCGCTGCCCGGCATGTCCCGGTACAGCACCGCACGCTCGACCGCGCTCCACGTCGTGCTGGTGACCACGTACAGCGCGGCGGCCAGCGGCACGACGGCCACGGTGAACAGAGTCATGAACGACATCAGCGGCATCACCTTGGTGATCGCGGCCATGCCCGGCACCTGCTGGTCCCCTGCGCCGGCGCCGGCCTGCGGCAGCGGGTTCGCCGCCATCTGCCGCTTGGTGCGGCGGTAGTTGAACGTGGCGACGGCCGCGACGATCGTGAAGAGCGCCAGGTAGACGAGGCCCTGCGCGCCGAAGATCCCGCCGTCGGCCAGCGCGCCGGTCCACCGGCCGCCCAGCGGCGCCCCGAGGAGGGTGTGGTCGAGCAGCAGGTTGGCGTCACCGCCGATGCCGGTGTTGGAGAAGAGGTGGTAGAGCAGGAAGAAGGCGGGGAGCTGGAAGAGGCTGGGCAGGCACCCGGAGAGCGGCGACACCTTCTCCTTGCGGTGCAGTTCCAGGACGGCCTTCTGCAGCTTCTCCGGATTCTTGCCGTGCTTCTCGCGCAACGCCGCGATCTGCGGCGACAGCCTGGCGCGCGCCCGCTGGCCGCGGGCCGACGCACGCGACAAGGGGTGGACGAGGAGACGTACGCAGGCGGTGAAGAGCACGATCGCGGCGGCGGTCGCCGAACCGTGGAAGAGCGGGTGGAGCAGGTCGGCGAGGTGCTCGACCAGAGCGGCGAACACGGACATGAAAGCGGACATGGAGAAGCCCTCCGAGGGTCTCGTCGTGCCGGTGGGAAAGCGACGGAAGACGTCGCGTCGTCGGCGTGACGAGCCGCGAGGGGCTGGGGGATGAGAGTGGTGGTGTTCCGTGCCGGCGGCGGTGTGCCGCCGGCGCCCCTACGCGGCCGTCGGGAGGGGACGGCCGGGCGCTCGGGGGCGCCTGCGGCCCCTGGCGTCGGGGTCGCGCTGCGGCAGGAAGGCGGTGCGCCGCTCCCGGTCGCGGATGGCCGTGCGCACCCTGGTGCGGGGCACGGCGGGCGCGCAGCGCGCGGCGATCACGGAGCAGACGGCGAGGGCGGAGCCCACGGCGGCGGTCGCGGCGAGCGCGACGGCGGCGGTGAAGCTGCCGGTGTCGACGAGGACGACCTCGACGAGGAGGAAGAGCAGGAGCAGGGCGGGACGGGCGGCCGCTTTCGCGCTGCGGGCCATGTCGCGGATGACGTGGCGCGTGGTGCCGTTCATGGCTGCCCTCCTCTCCTGACGCTCGGGCTCGGATCCGTGACCGGACCCGTCGTACTCGGACCCGTACTCGTATTCCTACTCGTACGCGTCCGATCCTGTCGTACTGCCGTTATACAGGATCGATCTCGACCGGCTGAAGGAGCCTGCGGGGCCGCAGCAGCGCCCGGCTGACCGGATCCGGGGGCTCCGGATCGAGGCCGGGACCCGGCAGCATCTCGACGTCCTCGACCGCGACGGGGTGTCCGCACGCCGGGCACTCCCCGACGATCCCCAGTTCCGTGCCGCACTGCGCGTGCCGGAAGTGGCGCAGCGGCCGCGTGCCTGGGATGTGCTCGCGCCCCCACAGGCCGAGCGCGCGCAGCGCGGGCCACAGGGCCTTGCCGCGCTCCGTCACCACGTACTCCTGCCGCCTTGGCGCGTCGGAACACGGCCGCTTGTCGAGGACCCCGGCGGCGACGAGCGCCTGGAGGCGTGCGGCGAGCACGGCGCGGGGGATGCCGAGGTGGACGAGGAAGTCGTTGTAGCGGCGCACTCCGTAGAGGGCGTCGCGGACCACGAGCAGCGTCCAGCGCTCGCCGACCACTTCGAGGGCGCGGGCGATCGAGCACTCCTGCGCGGCGTAGTCCTTGCCGAGAGCCATGGCCCCTACTCTAACCACTTTTCCCGTACGAGGTTCAGTGAACGAACTTTGGATGCTACGGTCTCGGCACGCACCGAGTTCAATGAATGAACCTCGAAGGGCTGCCGCATGTCCACCCGCCTCGTCCCCACCCCCTCCGACCACTCCACCGCGCCCGCCTCCCCGGCCGCTCCGCCGGCCAGTCCCCCGACCGCCCGGCCGACCGCCACGCTCACCGTCACCAGCGCCGCCACCGCCGTGGCCCTCATGACGTACACCGCGCCGATGATCACGCTCCCCGACACGGCCGCCGCCCTGCACACCCCGCTCTCCGCCCAGGCCTGGCTGCTCAACGGCACCCCCCTCGGGCTCGCCGCCGTCCTCCTGGTCGCGGGGAGCCTCGCCGACGACCACGGCCGGCGCCGGATCTTCCTCTCCGGCACCGTCGCGCTCGGCATCACCACCGCACTCGCCGCGCTCGCCGGCTCGACCTGGCTGTTCACGCTGGCCCGCGTAGCCCAGGGCGCGGCGAGCGCGGCGATCCTCGCCAGCAGCCTCGGCCTGCTGGTGCACGCGTTCCCGCCGGGCCCGGGCCGGATCAGGGCCACCGGCATCTGGGGCGCGTTCGTCAGCGGCGGCATCGCCGCGGGCCCGCCCCTCGCCGGCGGCATCGCCGCCACGGGCGCCGACGGCTGGCGCTGGGCGTACGCCGTCCTCGGCCTCGCCGCGCTCGCGGTGGCCGCCCTCGCCCCCCGCGCCCTGACCGAGTCCCGCGCCCCGCGCCCCGGCCGGCCGGACCTGGCGGGCGCCGCCACCCTCGGCCTCGCGCTCACCTCCCTGGTCGCCGCGCTCACCCTCGGCAGGGACGGCTGGCTGCGCGCCCCGGTGGGCGGACTGCTCGCCGCCGCGGTGCTGCTGCTCGGCGCGTTCGTCGCCGTGGAGCGGCGCGGCAGCGCCCCCATGCTCGACCTCGCGCTGCTGCGTCGGCCGCTGTTCCTGGCCTCGACGACGGGCGCCCTCTTCACGGGCTTCTCCGTGATCGCCCTCTTCAGCTACCTGCCGACGCTGCTCCAGCAGACGCTGGGCCTCTCGACGATGCACGCCGCCTGGCTCTTCGTCATCTGGTCGGGCACGTCCTTCGTCGCGGCGCTCCAGGCGCGGCGGCTCGCGGGCCGCGTCTCCGCCCGCCACCAACTGGCCGTCGGCTTCGCCCTGCACGCCGTCGCCGTCCTGACGATGCTGGGCGCCGCCTCCTCCGGCTCGTGGCCGCGCCTGCTCCCCGGCCTCATCGTCTCCGGCGCGGGCAGCGGCCTGCTCAACGCCGCACTGCCGCTGCTCGCCGTCGAATCCGTGCCCGCCGGGCGCGCCGCGATGGGCTCGGGCGCCAACAACACCGCCCGCTACATCGGTTCGGCCGCCGGCGTCGCGCTGATGATCGCCGTCTCCACGTCCACCGGCGAACCCCGGCACGGCACGGACCTGGCCATGGGGGTGTCGGCCGGACTCGCCGTCCTCGCGGCGGTCAGCGTGCTGCTGCTGCGGGAGGGGAAGGGGAGGACGCCGGGTCCTCGTCGTTGACGGGATCGCGCGCGAGGACCTCGTCGTCCGGCCGGCCGTCGGCACGGCCGGCCGGCCCCGCGTACGACACGGCGAGCGCCACGGCCAGGTTCCCGGCGAGCGCGACGATCCCGGCGTTGACCCCGAAGACGGGATCGTGCCCGCCGAAGACGAGCGCGCACACCACGCCGACGCCCACCACCAGCCCGCTCAGCGCGCCGGCGAGGGTCAGCCTGCGCCACACCAGGCCGAGCAGCAGCATCGGGACGAGCTGGGCCATTCCCTCGTACGAGATGAGGGAGAGCCGCACCAGTGTGTTGGGCGCCCCGTAGGTGAGGGCGAGCGCCAGGCCGCCCGCGACGACGACCACACCCTGCGAGGCGCGCTTCTGCCGCTGCGGGGTGCGCCAGCGGGGCAGCAGCGACAGCACGCTGCTGCCCCACATCGTGCCGATGACCAGCATGAACACGGCCATGGGAACGATCGAGGAGAGCGCCGCCGCGACCCCGATGACCCCGACCGCCCACGCGGGCAGCGAGTCCACGACCAGCTCGAAGAGCGCGAGGTTGGACCCGGCGCCGACGAGCCCCGGCACGACGAAGAGCGCGGCCATGCCGAGCAGCATCGGCACGAAGAGCAGCACGTTGTAGGCGGGCAGCCAGATGGCATTGCGCCGCAGCGCGTCGGCGTCGCGGGCGCCCAGGTAGCCGGCGACGGTGGTCGGGAAGATGACGACGGTGAGCGCGTTGAGGAGCGAGGTCGTGGCGAACCACGCCTGCCCGTACGGACTTTCGCCGCTGCCCGGCAGCGTGAGCCAGTCGCTCTTCTCGCGCACGATCCGGTCGAGGAAGTCCCCGTACCCGTCGAAGTAGTGGAGGGGTACGTAGACGGCGAGGAAGGCGAGCGTCCCGACGACGAGGACGTCCTTGAGCACGGACACCCAGGCGCTGCCGCGCAATCCGCTCACCACCACGAACCCGGTCGTGACGGCGAAGCCGATGAAATAGGCCCAGTTGAGGCTGATCGCGCCGTACGAGATGGTGGAGACGACGACGCCCATGCCGGTGATCTGCAACTGGATGTAGGGCAGCAGGAAGACGGTGACGAGGAGCGCGACGCCCGCGCCGAGCCACGGCCGCCCGTACCGGTGGGCGACCATGTCGGAGATGCTGACGAGCCCGTGCCGGCGGGCGTAGGCCCAGAGCGTGGGCCCGACGACGTAACCGACCGCGTAACCGCAGGACATGTAGGCGACGACGTACAGCACGGGGGCGCCGTAGTTGTACCCCCAGCCCGCGGCACCCAGATAGCTGAAACTGGTGTACCCCTCGCCCGCCATCAGCACCCAGATGAAGACGGCCCCGAGACTGCGCCCGCCCACCGACCACTCGGCGATCCCGCCCTGCTTGCCGCGCCCGCGGACGGCGGCGAGGCCGAGGGCGACGGTCGCGGCCATGAAGACGCCGAAGACGGTGGTGGCGATGGCTCCGTCGGTCATGGGCGCGGCCCTTCTGTCGTGCGGTCGTGCTGCTGTTCCTGCTCGTGCTGCTGCTTCCGGTCACCGCGGTGGGCGAGCCACACGCACAACGGCGTGAGGAGGGTCGCGCAGAGCAGCCAGAAGAAGAGGAAGGGCAGCCCGAGGACGACGGGCCGTACGCGGTTGGCGAGGGGCAGGGCCCCCAGGTAGAGCACGAAGGGGCCGAGGAGCCACAGCAGATGGGGGCGGCGTCGAGCGATCACGAGGCCCGACCCTATCCGGGGGCCGGGGCGCGGCCCGCCGGCTACCGCGGCCGCATGGCCCGCAGCTTGCCCCACACGACGAGCCGGTACTTGGAGGTGTACTCGGGCGTGCAGGTGGTGAGCGTGACGTAGTACCCGGGCTCGCGATACCCGTACCCCTTGCGCACGTCGCTGCGGGGCACCTCCCGGATGACGCCGCCGTCGCGGGCGGAGGTCCGCGCCAGCGTCTTGTCGACGACGTACGTATAGATGGCGTGCGCGGTCTCGACGGTGACCTCGTCCCCGCGCCGCAGCCGGTCGATGTGGCGGAACGGCTCCCCGTGCGTGTTGCGGTGCCCGGCGAGGGCGAAGTTCCCGGCCTGTCCGGGCTGGACGGTACGGGGATAGTGCCCGACGTACCCGTGGTTGAGCACGGCCGCCTTGCTCACGCCCTCGGCGACGGGGACGCGGATGCCGATGCGCGGGATGCGGAGGACGGCGTAGGCCTGGTCCCAGCGGGGGGCGGGGGCGGAGGGGCTGCCGTCGTGGGACTGGGGGGAACCGGGGCGGGGGCGGTCGGTACGCGAGGGGTACCGGCCGGACGCATCCGGCCCACTGGGCGCACCGGTCCCGCCCGAATCACCCATCCCACCCGAGTCACCGGCCCCACCGGAGTCACCCCGCTGACGCCCCCACTCCTCCTCCAGCGCGTCGACCTTCCGCTCGGCGGCGGCGCGGGCCTGCCGGTTGGTCCACCACAGCTGATGGGCGACGAGCAGGAGGAGTACGAGCCCGAGGGTGACGGCGACCTCGGCGGCACCCCACACCACGCGAACGACACGGGTCCGGCGCCGGGCGAGCCCGTGCTGCACGACGGGGAGCCGCTGGCGCACGGGGGCCTCCTGGAGGGGGGTCTGGAGCTGACCTGGACCTGGACCGCCCGGAGGATAGGCGCTGCTCCTGGAAGAATCCATGCCCGGGAACCCGACCCACACGACGCACCCGACCGGAGGACGGACTGGGCCCGACCAACAGGCGGAGCATCGCCCCTCCTGCAAGTGCCCCGCTCGGCAGTACCGTGTCCCGTATGCGCCCCGACAAGCCTGCTGCTGCCGCCGCCGACCGCACCGACGTGGACCACATCGCCGAAGCCGCGCGCCTGGAACGCACGGCCGGCCTGTACCCGGAGGATTCCGAACAGCTCCTCCTCCAGGCCGCGGCCCACCTCGAACTGGCCGGCGCCCGCGACCGCGCGACGACGCTCTACGACCGGATGCTGTCGCCGTCCGCACCGCGCCCGGCGACGGCGCCTCTCCTCATCCGCGCCCTGAAGGCCTCGAACCTGTGGGAGTACGGCCATGAGGCGGAGGCACGGGCGATCATCGACGGCGTCCGCGCGGCGGCGCCCCGGGACCCCGCGCCGTGGGTGATCGTGGCGGAGTCGCTGGAATCGCACGACGAGCTGGAACAGGCGCACGAGACGTTCACGGCGGCGGCGACCCTGCTCATCCCCTCACCCTCCGAGGAACCCCCGTACGCCGCGCACCCCCTCCTCTTCGGCCGTCACCGCGTACGCCGCCTCCTGGGCGCGGACCACGACGCATGGGACACCCTGGCGGACCGCGTCTCCACGGCCCCGGTCTCCCTGGACGAACTCCACGACCCGAAGCGGGTGTGGTCCCTCGGCTCGGAGAACCCGGCGGAGCTGCGCGCGGAGATCGCCCGCATCCAGGTGGAGTTGGGCTCGTACAGGGAGGCGCTGTCCCGCCCGTTCCCGGTGGCGATCCTGCACTGGCCGGCGGCGGAACTGACGGAACTCCTGACGGCGTACCCGTCCCTGGCCTCGGAGTACCCGTCCCACGAGGCCCACCTGTCGACCATAGAGTCCTCCCTCCGCGAACTCTCGGCCTCCGGCACCCCGAACCTGGGCATCGTCACGGGCACGGTCCCCTCCTACGAGGCCTTCGCCGCCTCAGAGGGCACCACCCCGGACGACCCGTCCCTCCTCCCCCAATACGCCACAACCCTGGCAGCCCGAGGCCGAGCAACGTCTTGGCCCCCGGAACGAGGCGGGCAGTGCTGGTGCGGCTCGGAGACGACTTATGGGGAGTGTCACGGTCGGCATTGATGCCCGGAGGAACCGGCACTCGCCGGTGACCCGGCTGGTTTCGGCAAGCCACCGACCTCTTTGCGCCAGTAGATGCATCAACAACACAGGTGTGCGATATCGTCTGGCTCACCCCCACGCCTTTGATCCGAGGATCGCTCTGTCGAGCCGTGCGACTTCAGCGCCGGCCCCGGCCGGCCGGGTATCCGCATGACAATTGACGCATGTTTCGCATGTACTGAATTCGCATGACCTCAGAAACTTCATTGACCCAGGCAAGTACTCGGGGTACTGGAGCCGCGGGCGGTCCGGTAAGGGAACAAAAGTGAGCAGCGAACTCGGCCAGATGTACGAGGTCTTCCGCAATCTCCTCGACACCAGCACGCCGGCGGAAGCGGTCAAGCAGTTGGAGATCCTGGGCGTCGACCAGGATCGGATCCAGCGCATCCGCGAATTCCACGAGCAGCAGCTGCTCTCCATCAGGGAGATGGAGGAACCGCGCGTAGCCGTGAACGGCAACCGCGAGACCTGGTACACCGGCCCCCGCGAGAACGATCGCGCGTGGCCCGCGATCAAGCGCCAACTGGAGAAGTCCGGCTGGAGTCAGGACGCCATCAGGGACCTCGACAATTCTTCCACCCGGGTCGTCTCCCTTCTCAACCATCCGAAGGAGCCCGCCTTCGCCGCTCGCGGCCTGGTCGTCGGCTACGTGCAGTCCGGCAAGACGACGAACTTCACCTCGGTGATGGCCAAAGCGGCGGACCGCCAATACAAGCTCTTCATCGTCCTGGCCGGCATCCACAACGGCCTGCGCCGCCAGACGCAGGCCCGCCTCGCCCAGCAGCTGGTGGAGTCGAATCCGACGAATTGGTCTCAACTCACCGGCCTCGAACGTGACTTCGTGCCGACGGAGAATGCGGCGTCGTTCTTCGGCGGCAGCAACACCACCCATGTTCTGTGTGTCGTCAAGAAAAACGCCCGCGTACTCCGCAAGTTCGCCCGTTGGCTCGAGTCGGCCTCCGAATACCTCCAGCAGGCACCGGCATTGGTGATCGACGACGAGGCCGACCAGGCGAGCGTGGCCACCGCCTCGATCAACCCGCTGATCCTGCGCATCCTCGGGACCCTGCCGAAGGCTGCCTACGTCGGATACACGGCGACCCCCTTCGCCAACGTCCTCATCGACCCGGCGGCGAAGGACCTGTATCCCAGCGACTTCATCGTGAACCTGCCGCAGCCCCGGGAACACTTCGGCACGGAGGTGCTCTTCGGCCGGTACGCCCTCGACGGCGAGGATCCGGAGGACGTCGACGACGGCTACGACATGATCCGCGACATCCCCGCGGAAGACGTCCCCCTGGTCACCCCGGCCACGAGAGCCGACGCGGAAGGCTTCACGCCCGAGATCACCGACACCCTCGACGCGGCCATCCAGTATTTCTGGCTGACCACCGCGGCCCGACGCGTGCGCGGCACGGGCAACAAGCACGCCACCATGCTGATCCACACCAGCATGCGCATCCAGGTGCACAACAGCTTCCGCGCCCCGCTCAAGCGGCTCCGCTCGCACACCCTGGACCATCTGGGTGACGCCGACACCCTGCGGCGCCTGCGCGCCCTCTGGGACGAGGAGACCGCCCGGGTGCCGGCCGAGGACTTCGGACAGACGAAGGTCCCCTTCGACAGCCTCCTGAAGGAGTTGCCGGGGGTGATCCGTGATTGCCGGATCATCATGGACAACTCCGAGAGCGAGGACACCCTCGACTACGACAACGGCCCGGTGGTCGCCATCGCGGTCGGCGGCAACAAATTCTCCCGCGGCCTCACGCTGGAGGGTCTCGCCGTCACGTACTTCGTGCGCGCCGCCTCCGCATACGACACCCTGCTGCAGATGGGGCGGTGGTTCGGCTTCCGTCACGGATACGCCGACCTGCCCCGTGTGTGGATGACGACCGAGCTCCATGCCTCCTTCCGGCATCTCGCCACCGTCGAGGCGGACATGCGTCGCGACATCGACGTGTACCTGCACGAGAACGAGACCCCGCAGACGTTCGCCGTTCGCCTGCGCACGCACCCCGTGCTGCGGGTGACCGCCGCGGCGAAGATGCAGTCCGCGATCAAGGCGAGTGCCGCATACGGTGGTCGACGGATCCAGACGCGCTACTTCCACACCCGCGCCGACTGGCTGCGTGACAACGAGGATGCCGCCCGAGAGCTGGTGCGCATCGCCGTGGACGAAGCCGTGACGCACGACTCACGCCCCGAGGCGGGTCGGCACGTCCTGCGCGAGATCCCGCACACGCCCGTGCTCGAATTCCTGGACCGGTACCGGTTCCACGAGAACTCCCAGGAGTGCGACGCCACGCTGATCTCCTCCTACATCCGACGCCGCGTGCAGCAGGGCTCGCTCCTGCGCTGGAACGTCGCGGTCGTGGGCAACCGTGCGACGGACGACGCGTCGAACCACACCTTCGCACCGGGCGTGACCGTCGGTCGCATCACTCGTGCGCGACTGCACAACCTCACCGGTGAGCCGGACTTCGCGGACATCAAGACCCTGATGAGCCGCGCGGACGCGGCGGTGGATCTGCCGGACGCCCCCCGAGGCCTGACGGAAGAAGAGATCAAACGCCTGCGCCGGGAGCAGCTCCCGGACACCGGTCTCATCGTGCTGTACCCCATCGACAAGGACTCCCGCCCCTCGGAACGGCGGAAACAGTCCCGTGAGCCGCTCGGAGCCGAGGAACACGTGATCGGCGTCGGCCTGGTGTTCCCGGAGCCCGGCCACGACAGCGAGGTCACCTGGGACGGCAGTTACATCTCCGCGGACCTCTCGGGCATCCGGTTGGAGGACACCGACGACGAGGACCTGCGCACCGTCGAGGGCGAGGAAACGGCGTGAGCGACACATTCCGGGACGCGCTCGAAGGATGTTGGCGCGATCTCATGAGCGCGCCGGTCTCCGCGGACAACCGGCTCCGCACCGCTCCGCTTCCCGTCTCCACCGCGCGTGGTCCCGTCCTCGCGGCCGTCGACCGCGAAGGGCATCGCCACCTGCTGGTGCCCGTCGCCGGGAACCAGCACGTCCGCGAGATCCGTGACGGCCAGGTACTGCGCCTGCGCAAGCGGCCTCTGGAAGACGCGGACGTGTACCAGTACTACGCCGACCTCAGTTGCCTGCGCCACGACCTCGACGACGTGTTCACCCGGCTCGGAGAAGACGTCCTGCGGGAGATGAACCGCATCGGTGAGGACGACCGGTCACCGGTGTCTCCACGGCCGCTCAAGGTGCTGCATCGGGTCCTGGACCGCTGGCGAGCGCTGTTTCGAACGGCGGGGACGCCGTTGAGTGCCGCGCAACTCGCCGGGCTGTACGGCGAACTGCATCTGCTCCTGCGCCTTCTCGCCCGGAACCCCAGCGCCCACACCCTGTGGACGGGGCCCGCCGGGCGCCCGCACGACTTCACCTCGGGCAAAGAGGCGGTCGAGGTGAAGACGGCCACCGGTGACGCCCTGCGCATTCGCATCCACGGCCTGCGCCAGTTGGAGCCCCCGGAGGGCGGATCCCTGCAGCTCGCCTGCCTGCGCGTCGAGCGTACCCCGGAGGGTGGGAACGGAACCAGCGTCGTGGACCTGGTGGAACGGGCCCTGCGGCTGAGCGACGACGAGAACGCCCTGCTCGGTCTCCTCGCCGAGGTCGGCTACTACACCGTGGACGCCGAGCGGTATCGCGCGATTCGCTTCACCGTGCGCGACGAGCGCTGGTACGCGGTGGGCGCGGGCTTCCCCCGGATAACGTCGGCCGACCTCACCGTCGCACAGGTGCCCGGCAACGTGATGGAGGTCGACTACACGGTGGACCTCACCATGTCCGCCCCCAGCCCGCTTCCGATGACCACGGTGGAGAGACACCTGGCCGCACTGCTCGGGGAGGGCACGTGACGGACCCGCGCACCGAACCCCAGTGGTATTCGCAGCCCTACCCCCCGGAAGGGGCGAGCGCGGCCGAGGGCATCCGCAATCAGCTCGGTCGGCCCGAGTTGGACCTGCTGACCATCCTCGTCCGGGAAGCCGCCCAGAACAGTTGGGACGCCAGGGACACGCAGCACGACGGACCGGTCCGGTTCGGAATCGACCTGGGGTACGTGGGTCCGGCACACGCCGACGCCTGGCGCAGGCTCCTTGCCAACGGCGCGCCGTCCAACGAATACCTCGGGGTGCGCAGAGCACTCCGGTCGGGCATCCGGATCATGACCGTCTCCGACCGGGGCACGAATGGTCTCGGCGGCCCCACGCGAGCCCACCAGATCTCCCGGGACCGCCAGGACTTCATCGCCTTCGTGCGGAACGTGGGCGAACCACGGGACACGAGGCTGGGCGGCGGCACCTACGGTTTCGGCAAAGCCGTCTTCTACTTGCTCTCGAGCCTCGGCACCGTGCTCGTACACACCCGATGCCGCAACGACGAGGGGAAGTTGGAGACCCGCTTGATGGGCTGTGCCCTCTGGCACAGCTACCGGGCCACGGACACGGCGGGCAACGAACGGCGATATACGGGGCGGCATTGGTGGGGTGACGCTTCCGGTGACGTGATCGACCCCCTCGTCGATGCCGAGGCGGAGGAGACGGCCCGGCTCCTGGGTCTCGCTCCCTTCGGACCGGAGGAGACCGGCACCAGCATCGTCGTCCTCGACCCACACCTCGACGGCATGGAGCCGAAGGAGGCCGCGGCCTACCTCGCGGAGACGGTGGCCTGGCACCTGTGGCCCAAGATGCTGGAGGGTGCCGACGGCACGCCGCCCATGCAGTTCTCGGTCACCTGCGAGGGCCGCGACTTTCCCGTACCGGACCCCCGCACCACTTCTCCGCTCAATCTCTTCGTCGACGCCTACCGCCGGCTGGACTCCGAGGAAGGACAGACCCTGTCCTGCCACAGGCCGGTCAGGGAGTTGGGACGACTGGGACTCGTCCAGCGGCCGGTCGTGCCCCTGGAACCCGCTCCCGCCGCCCGTCGGGCCATGGAGATGGTGCAGATCGAACGCACCGTGCACCATGTGGCCCTGATGCGTCCCGCGGAGCTGGTGGTCACCTACTGGCCCGGTCGAGAGACCGGTGCCGAACTCCTCTCCTATGCGGGCGTCTTCCGCGCCACCGAGGAGATGGACGCCACGTACGCGGAGGCCGAACCGCCCACCCACGACGCCTGGAACCACCACCGGTTGGAGGGTCAGGAGCGGACGCTCGTGCGTACCACCTTCACGCGACTCAAGGAAGCGGTCGACGAGCTCCTCCAACTGGGTGGATCTGCCCGTGAAGGATCTGCGAACGTGGCACTGGGAGCGGCGAGTGCCCGCTTCTCCCCGCTGGTCGGTGGCGCCCGGGGAACCGGTGGCGCCACGGACCACGGAGGCACTTCCTCCACGGGCCGTGCCACTTCGGCGGTGGACGACGACGAGGAACGGCCCGAACCGCGTGGCGGCGCCCGCTCGGGCACACGCCGCAAGGGCTCGGGCCCCGTCGACCTCCCCCCGGCGGCCGACGGCGCGGCCCGAGCGCCCCGCCCGCGCGTGAAGTATGCAGGTGAGACCACTTACGAGGAACGCTTCGGGCATGCCGTCCTGGTCCAGGCGTTCACCCTGCCCGCGCCGATGCTGCAGCGCGTTCGCGTCGACCTGGCCGTCGCCCTGCCCGGTGTCGGCAACCGCGAGACCGACCCACCCGCCGGCGCCGCCATGCCCGGCCTCGTCGGCTGGGAGGACCCCGCCGGCACGCTCCACGCATCGCCCACCTTCGTCATCGAAGGCGGGGACGACACCATCTGGCGCGCCGTGGTCCGCCCGGCCCCGGACACCATCACGGAGATCACCGTGAAGACCCAGGCGGTGAGCGCGACGTGAGCAGACTCGCTCTCCCCTATCGCTCCCCCGTCCCCTCATGTGTCCGCGCCGAGCCCTGGCGACTCGTCCTCGACGGTGCCACGACCGAGCTCCCCGAGTCGCTCGACTTCTGGGACTACCGCATGGACGTCGAACTCCGCCGCACCGTACACGTCGACCTGCAGACGGCCCGTGCGGGAGCGGGCCTCGCCGATGACGCGGTGCTCACCCTCGCAGCGATCTGGACGGCCTCCGGTTCCAACCTCCGGGGTCCCGTCCAGCGGGTGCCTCTCAGCGGGGACGGCGTCCGCACCATCGACCTGCACGCCGTCCTGCCGGGCGCCCAGCTCGGTGGAGTGCTCTCCCTGGAGACGGTGCTCGTCCTGTCCCGTACGACGGGCCCCGCAGCACCTTTCGCTCCGCGCAGAGCCGGCTCGCTGCTCTGGGACGACGCCGCGGCCCTGCGCCTCCAGGGTGATGCACCGCTCTTCCCCATGACGGTGATCGACTTCGCCCACACCTCGTTCAGGGACGACGCGGCCTGGCACCTGCAGCTCGGCTCCGACCTGAACGCCGCGGCCATGGGCTCCATGCTCCTCGTCGTCAACGAGAAGTCCGAGGAAGTCTCCGGAGCCTTCGCGCGTGCCGCCAGGCCGGGCCCGGTGGATCGTGTCGTCCTCTCGATGGTCTACTCCGATTGTGCGCGCATCATGGTGGAACACGCCCTGCTGAAGGAGGAGTTCGACGACGACGCGGTCTTCACGGAGGACTCCCTGGGCGCCACCCTGATCAATCTCTTCCACCGGCTCTTCCCCGGCCGGACCGTCCAGGACCTGCGTCAGCTCCGACAGAACTCGCCGAACCTGTTCGCGACGGAGCTGCAGGCCGCGACCCGCATCCTCAAGGAGGCGTGAGCCATGGCTCTTCTCTATCCCCGCCTCCTCGCCGGGCAGGCCAAGCCGCTCCATCAGCGGTACAGGGAGATGTCGCCCCGCGAACTGACCGCGTTCGTCGCCCACCGCCACGAGTCCGCCGTCTACGTGGCCACCGGCGGCGACCGGATCACGGAGTCACGTCTGCGCGACCTGCGGGCCCGTGTCCTGCGAGTCGCCGAGCAGGGCGGTTTCCCCGGGGAGTCCTCGCGCACGGCCCGCTCCCGCTTCGACCTCGACCTGGCCGCGCTCCTGCACGCGGAGATGGACCTGATGCCGGCGGAGGCAGCGTCCGGCGACATCTGGGCCTTCCTCGCCCTGGTCCTGCTGCCGGACGTCGCGTACTGGCGCTACCCGCGCCCGCCCGGCGACCGCGTCGTGGCCAGCGACCTCACCCGGCACGTCTTCGGGCGCCTGTGGTGGCGCGCCCACCTGGTCCGCGACCCCTCGGCCGCCGAACCGTACGCGGCCCTCGACATCCTCGGTGAGGCCGCGTTCGACCAGATCTACGCCCGACGCAGGTCTCTGGGCGGCAGTCCCCATCTCGTGCGCAACATCCTGCAGGCCTGGTCAGCCGTGGACCTGCACGGCCTGCCCGAGCGCGAGGTCTTCCGCGACTTCCTCAAGCGCCTGCTGAGGCTCGCGCCGTTCGTCATCTTCGAGGCCCTGGACGACACGGAGCTGCAGGCCGAACTCCGCTCCGTGGCCGAGGAGTCCGTCGCCGCGCTGCGACCCGAGGCGTCCCAGCAGGAGGAACCAGCGCCCATACCGGCGGTCGAAGCGTCCTCCGCCCCCGAAAGCGGTCCGTCGGGTCCCACGCCCTCGCGGGCGACATTTCCCGCGCTCCTGACGCCCACGCCTCGCCTCACGTCCCTGGAGGTCTGCGCGGGAGCCGGAGGTCTGGCGCTCGGTCTGGAGTCCGCGGGCTTCACCCCCGCCCTGCTGATCGACAACCGACCGGTCGCCCTGGACACCCTGCGCCTCAACCGGCCCGACTGGCGCCTCCGCGAGGAAGACCTCAGCGTTCTGGACCCGGACACACTGACGCGGGATCCCGCCCTCCAAGGGCTCGATCTGATCGCCGGCGGCCTCCCGCGCCTGAAGGCCTCCGCCGCGGTCGCCAGGGAACGCGGCAACGATCACGAACTGGCGGTCTTCCACGCCACCCTCGGGCTGACCCGCGCCCTCCGACCCCGCGCCCTTCTGATCGAGAACGTGCCGGACCTCGTAACCGGCGAGACGTACGCACCGCTCCGGGAACACGTGGAGGAGACGATGTCGGAGATCGGCTACTCCGCCACCTGGTTCGTGCTCAACGCCCGCCACCACGGCGTGCCCCAGGACCGCAGGCAGGGCATCCTCGTCGCCTTCCGGGACCCCGGGGCCGCCGCCGCGTTCCGGATGCCCTCACCCTCACCCGAACCCGACGTCTCGGTCGGTCAGGCGCTCGGGCCGTCCATGGCCGCTCGGGGCTGGCCACGCGCCGCCGATTGGGCGGCACAGGCCACCGACGTCGCTCCGACACTCGTCGGAGGCTCTTGGGACCGTGGTGGCGCGGACCTGGGCCCCACCGGATCCAAGCGGGCCTGGGCCCGTATCGGCGTGG
The DNA here is from genome assembly GCF_055607265.1 of Streptomyces sp. NPDC037013. Lineage (NCBI taxonomy): Bacteria > Bacillati > Actinomycetota > Actinomycetes > Kitasatosporales > Streptomycetaceae > Streptomyces > Streptomyces sp. NPDC037013. The sequence continues at coordinate 866,632 of NZ_JBVJRV010000003.1, forward strand.
ACGGCGGCACCGTCGCGAACGAGGTACCCGGCCCGGATTTCGAGTGGAACCCGGCCATCGGCCGCGACGGCATGATGGCGCTCACCGTCGAACAGGCCGCCACGCTCCAGGGCTTCCCCAAGGACTGGGACTTCGCCGGGCGCAAGACCGCCCGCTACCGCCAGGTCGGCCATGCCTCCCCGCCTCCCGTCGGTGAGGCCATCGGACGCGCGATCAGCGCCGCGCTGGCGGCGGTTTGACCACGTAGAACGATCAGGCGAGGGCACCTCACCCGGCACTTCTCCGCTCAGGCCCTCCACCGGCCCCTCGCGCTCTCCAACACCTATAAACTCGCTCACCATGACCGTCGCTCTGCCTCACCAGCGCCCACCTGTGGATTACCGCATCGTGGACCTTTTCGCCGGCCCCGGCGGGCTGGACATGGCCGCGACGATCTTGGGCGTGCCCTCCGTGGGGATCGAGTGGGACGCGAACGCCGTGGCCACCCGGACCGCGGCCGGACTTCACACCGTCCACGGTGACGTGCGCGCGTACGGCCCGGAAGACTTCCCCGAGGCGAACGTCCTCGCCGGAGGCCCGCCCTGCCAGAGCTTCACCGTCGCCGGATCCGGGGCCGGCCGCCGCGCCCTGGACAAGGTCCTCGCGTACGTGCAGCGTCTCGTCGACCGCGAGCCGCGCGACGTCATCGACGCCGACCTGGCCGAAATGGACGACGAGCGGACCGGGCTCGTCCTCGAGCCCCTGCGATGGGCACTGAGCGCCATCGACGACGCCGAGCTCCGCCCGTACGACGCCATCGTCCTCGAACAGGTACCGGCGGCACTCCGGGTCTGGGAGGCGTACGCGACGGTCCTGGAGAAGGAGGGCTATTCGGTGGACTGCGACGTCCTGCACACCGAGGCCTACGGCATCCCCCAGACCCGGAGGCGGGCGATCCTCGTCGCCCGCCGCGACCCGCTGACGGCCTCCCTCCCCGGCCCCACGCATCATCGCTACCGCAAGGGTGCGCCGCGTCCCGAGAGCGATTTCGTGCTCCAGACGTGGGTCGCCATGGAGGACGTGCTGACGGAGCGCACCAGCCCCTTCCAGGTCGTCTCCAATTACGGCACCGGCGGCGACCCCAAGCTGCGCGGGCGCCGTCGCTCCTGTGAGCCTTCCGCCACGGTGACGGGCAAGGTCTCCCGCAACCGCATCGTCACCGACGACCCGGCGGAGCGTGATCTGGCCCGGCTCAGTCACAGCGAGGCGGGACGTCTCCAGACTTTCCCGAAGCGGTTTCCCTGGTCCGGCGGTGACATCGCTCAGCAGATCGGCAACGCCGTTCCGCCGCGCCTCGGCATCCACGTCCTCAGCGCCGCGCTGGGCCTGACGCCGCCGGGCAAGGACGAGTGGCACGCACTCTCCGAATGGGCCCCGAAGGACCGTGACGAGGCCGCGGCGGACACCGCACACTGAAGACGTGCCCGTACCACGACCGCCCCGTCCGACCCCTTCGTCCCTCGCCGTCTCCGCACGGATGAGCAGGCAGCGCTCCCGGGACACCAAACCGGAGGTGGCGGTCCGGCGCCTGCTCCACTCCGCCGGACTCCGCTTCCGGTTGCAGCGGCGCATCCCGGGGATGGCCCGCAGCACGATCGACATCGCCTTCCCCGGGCCTCGCATCGCCGTGTTCATCGACGGCTGCTTCTGGCACGGCTGCCCGGAGCACGCCACCTTCCCGAAGGCGAACTCGGCGTTCTGGCGCGACAAGATCGACAAGAATGCCCTTCGCGACACCAGAACCTCCGCCCACCTCGAAGCTCTCGGCTGGACCGTTCTGCGCTTCTGGGAGCATGAGGTGCCGGAGCAGGTGGCCATGCAGATCGCCGCCGTACTCCGTCGGGCCAAGGACCCGGAGAACCCGATGCCTTGAGGTCGCCGGTCGTGCCACGAGAAGAGGCGTTCGGCCCGCTTCGGGTCCGCCGCGGACGGGTAGTGGGGGCAGAGCAATGTCTCCGGATGATCCACGGGGCCGTGCTTCCCTGCCGGAATCCGGCAGGGCGCGAGTGACGGCCCGTGGCCGGCCACGGCTCACGAACAGAGGAAGCCCCCGTGCCTTACGCCCCCGAGAATGAGCAGGATCGTGTGTTTCTGGAGCTGGCCGTCGCGCATTCGCGTCGTGCTCTTGGTGGTGGGGACAAGATGCCCTTCGGGGCCGTCGTCGTCGTGGGTGGGGAGGTGGTGGGGAACGGGGCCAACTCGACCGTCGAGCTCTGTGATCCGACCGCACACGCCGAAGTCATGGCTCTGCGGGACGCGGGGCGGCGGCTCGGGCGGCATCTCATCGAGGACGGCACCCTGTACTCCAGCGCCGAGCCCTGTCCCATGTGCCTCGTCGCCTGTTACTGGGCGGGCATCCCGCGGCTCGTCTACGCCGCGACCAGTCACGACGCCGCCGTCAACGGCTTCGAGGACCTGCAGTTCTACCGGGAGCTCGCCGTGCCGAACGGTGAGCGCACCCAGCTCGCCGAAGTGGCCGTCGGAGGTGAGGCCCGGGCCGTCGCGGCGGGGGTCCTCGCCGAGTGGGCCGCCTCGCTGCCCCACCCCGTCGAGCCGAAGCTCTGAGTCTGCCCGGCCTCGGCTCCTCTTCTTGTCGCGCGTTAGCCTCGGGCGGAGAACGCAACAGGGACGTATCACCGAGAGGCGGACCAACCATGGCGAGGATTCCGGCGGCGGCAGTGGCGGCGAGTGGGCTGATCGGCGGGTACGCCACCGCCCGGTTCACCAGGAAGCGTCCCCTCGGCGGAGCCGTGCTCGCCGCGGCCGGGACCGTGGCCGCCCGGCAGTGGCGGGAGGCCGCCGGCGCGAAGACCGCCGCCGCGCTCACCGCGGCCTACGTCGCCGGGTTCGCCGGGTCCCATCCGCTGGCCAAGAAGGTCGGGGCCTGGCCTGCCGTCCTCGGCGTGGCCAGCGGCGTGGCCGCCGCCTCCTGGGCATTGGCCGACCGTCACGCCTGAGGTGAGGGTCAGGGTCTGGGTGCCGGGGTCGTAGCGGCGCCTCACCCGACGGGCGCTGAGTCTCCGGGTGCTGAGTCTCGGTCCGGGGGCTCAGCCCTCCCCCCTCCGGAAGTTCCGCGCCAGACCCGCCGTCATCAGCACCCCCACCCCCATCAGCAGCGCGAAGAAGCCCCAGGCCAGCGGCCACGCGCTCGCGTCCTGGGTGGGGTGCGTGGTGAAGGACGCGTACAGGAGCGTCGCCGGTGGGACCGCGACCACCAGGAGCGCCCAGGGCAGGCGGTCCCTCAGGCCGAAGTAGGCCGCCAGCGCCAGGAGCGCGAGGGTCAGGAAGGTCAGGCCCGCCGGCGTCACCGGTGATGTCTCCTCGATCGCGCCCGGCGTCTGGGCGCGGTTGCGCAGGTCCCAGGGGAGGCACGTCACGTACGCCGTGGCCGCGAGGGCCGCGCCGAGGAGGCGGGTCGCGTATCTGGGGAGCGGTGCGGTACGCCGGAGAGGGATCAGCATCGCGTTCATGTGTACGACGGTGCCGGGCCGGGTGCGTGGCACGACAGAGTACGCGTACTCATTCCCGGAGCGGGGCCGCGCCGCGGAACGTCGACCGGTACGTCGCCGGGGGCACCCCCACCCCCGCCACGAAGTGCTGTCGCAGTGAGGCCGCCGTGCCGAAGCCCGACTCCGTCGCGATGCGGTCCACCGTGTGGTCCGTGGCCTCGAGGAGTTCGCGGGCCCGGTCCACCCGGCGCTGCGTCAGCCACTGCATCGGTGTCAGGCCCGTCTCCTCGCGGAAGCGGCGGCTGAAGGTGCGTACGCTCATCGACGCCCGCTCGGCCAGTTCGCCGAGTGTCAGCGGCTCGTGCAGGTGGTCGAGGGCCCAGGCCCGCGCGCCGCCCGTCGAGCTCGACCGCGGTTCCGCGACCGGGCGTCGGATGTACTGGGACTGGCCGCCCTCCCGGTGCGGCGGCACCACCGTGCGGCGTGCCACGTCCGCCGCGACCGTGGCGCCGTGGTCCTGGCGGATCAGATGCAGGCACAGGTCCACGCCCGCCGCCTCGCCCGCCGAGGTCAGGATGCGGCCCTCGTCGACGTAGAGGACGTCGGGGTCCACCGTCACCGAGGGGAACGTACGGGCGAAGAGGTCCGTCGAGAGCCAGTGCGTCGTCGCCCTGCGGCCGTCCAGGAGGCCAGCCGCCGCCAGCACGAACGCCCCCGTGCAGATCGAGGCGAGCCGCGCCCCGCGCGCCGCGTCCACGGCCCGCGCCAGCGGTGCCGGGAGAGCACCCGGGGCCAGCGACTCGTCCTCCTCGTGCGAGGCCGGGACGAGCACCGTCTGCGCCCACGTCAGCGCGTCGGGGCCGTGCGGGGCGCCGATCGGGAAGTCCGCGTCCGTACGGATCTGGCGGGGGCCGTCCACCGCGCACGTCCGCACCTCGTACAGCCGCTCCCCCGACGGGCCGCGCGCCCCGCCGAACAGCTGGTGCACCAGGCCGAGTTCCATCGGCAGCACGCCGTCCCGCACCAGGACCGCCACCCTGTGACGCGCCCTGTCCATCGCCGAATCCGTCGCCGAATCCGTCGCCGCCGCCGCATCCGTCGCCGCATCCCTCGCCCTCGCCATGCCCTCCGTCCCACCATCCGCCGTACCGCTGCTCATGGCCGGATCCTTGCACAGGGCTCCCCGTCGGCCAGAGCCCTCACGGGGTGTGCGGCGCCGGGTCGGCGCTCGACAGCGGTGTCGCGATGTCCTCCAGCGAACGCCCCTCCGCCTTCACCGCGAAGACCGCCGCCACCAGGCCCGCCGCGCACATCAGGCCCGCGCCGATCTGGAAGGCGAGGACCGTGTCGCCGACGACGCCCGACTCGGTCAGCTCCGAGAAGATCAGCGGGCCGCTGATGCCGCCGGCCGCCGTTCCGATCGCGTAGAAGAAGGCGATCGCCATGGCCCGCGTCTCCATCGGGAAGATCTCGGAGACCGTCAGATACGCGCTGCTCGCACCCGCCGACGCGAAGAACAGCACCACGCACCAGCAGGCCGTGAGGGTCGTCGCGCTCAGCGAGCCCCGGTCGAAGAGCCAGGCGGTGACGAAGAGCAGGACGCCGGAGAGCAGGTACGTCGAGGAGATCATGATCCGGCGGCCGACCGTGTCGAAGAGCTTGCCGAGAAAGAGCGGGCCCAGGAAGTTCCCGGCGGCGATGACGGCGAAGTAGTAACCCGTATGCCCCGAGGGGACGTCGAAGAACTTGGTGAGGATCGCGCCGAAACCGAAGGTGATCGCGTTGTAGAGGAACGCCTGGCCGATGAAGAGGGAGAGGCCGAGGACGGCCCGCCGCGGATAGTCGCGGAATACGGTTTTGGCGATCAGTCCGAAGCCGATGCTCTTGCGCTGGTGGATGGTGATCTCGCGGTCGGGGCGCGGCAGCCGCTCGCCCTTCTCCTCCTCGATCTCCCGCTCCACGGATGTGACGAGGGCGTCTGCCTCCTCGCCGCGCCCGTGGATGAACTGCCAGCGCGGGCTCTCCGGGACGTGCCGGCGTACGAGGAGGATCACCAGGCCGAGGACGACGCCGAGGGCGAAGGTGAGCCGCCAGCCGATGTCCTTGGGGAAGATGCCCGTGTCGAGCATGAGGACGGAGAGCAGCGAGCCGCCGATCGCGCCAAGCCAGTAGCTGCCGTTGATGATCAGGTCGACGCGGCCGCGGTACTTGGACGGGATGAGCTCGTCGATGGCCGAGTTGATCGCCGCGTACTCGCCGCCGATGCCGAACCCGGTCAGGAAGCGGAAGAGGAAGAACCACCAGGCGTCGACGGAGAGCGCGGTCAGGGCGGTGGCACTGAGGTACACCATCAGGGTGACCATGAAGAGCTTCTTGCGGCCGAACTTGTCGGTGAGCCACCCGAAGAAGAGCGCGCCCGAGCACGCCCCGGTCACGTAGAGGGCCGCCGCGATGCCCGTGACCTGGGCGGAGCTGATCGCGAGGCCGCTGCCCTCCTCGGAGAGGCGGCTCGCGATGTTGCCGACGGTGGTGACCTCGAGGCCGTCCAGGATCCAGACCGTGCCGAGGCCCACCACGATCATCCAGTGCCAGCGTGACCAGGGCAGCCGGTCGAGGCGGGCGGGCACGGCCGTGGTGACGGTGTGCTCCCCGGGTGCGGAGTCCGGGGGCGGCTGGGAGGGCGTGGACGACGCGGTCATGGCGGGGCGGCTCCTTCCGCGGGCTCCCACGTCGCCGGTCGGCGGTTCCCGTCGCGGGTCCACGCGCCGGCTGCACGCGTACGCCTCGCGGGCGACGGCCCCCTCGACGCCGAGAGAGCTCCTCCAGAGTGCCCGGTAAACGCGCTCTCACGCGCGCCGGAACACGGCCGGCCCCCGGCCCTCCCCAAGGCGCCCCTCCTGAAGCCCCTACGCCCCCACCAGCCGCGACACCGTATAGATCGCGAGCCCCGCCAGGGAGCCGACCACCGTGCCGTTGATGCGGATGAACTGCAGGTCACGGCCGATGTGGGCCTCGATCTTCTTCGAGGTGTGCTCCGCGTCCCAGCCCGCGACCGTGTCCGTGATCAGCGAGGTGATCTCGGCGCGGTAGGTCGTGACCACGTACACCGCGGCGCCCTCCACCCAGCCGTCGACCTTCTGCTGGAGCCTGCCGTCCGTCGACATCCGCGCGCCGAGCGACAGGAGCGAGGCCCGTACGCGCAGCCGCAGTTCGCTGCGCTCGTCCTCGGCCGCCGCCACGATCATCGCCCGCACCGACGACCACGCCGAGGCGATCAGGTCCTGTACCTCGCCGCGGGCCAGGATGTCCCGCTTGAGGCGCTCCACGCGCGCGCGGGTGTCCGAGTCGGACTGCAGGTCGGCGGCGAAGTCGGCGAGGAAGCGGTCGACGGCGCCGCGCGCCGGGTGCCCCGGCATGTCCCGCATCTCGGTGACGAAGCGGAGCAGCTCCTTGTAGACGCGCTCGCCGACCCGCTTGTCGACGAACCGCGGCGTCCACCCGGGGGCGCCGCCCTGCACGGCGTCCATCACGGAGTCGGCGTGCTCCACGAGCCAGTCGTGGGCGCGGACGCACACCAGGTCGACGACCCGCTTGTGGCCGCCGTCCGCGACGATCTTCTCCAGCATCTTGCCCATGCCGGGGGCGATCTCCTGGGCGTCCGCGCGCCGCGTGATCGCCTCGCCGACGACGGCCTGCACGTCGGAGTCGCGCAGGACGGTGAGGGCGCCGCGCAGCGCGGTGGCGAGCTCGGCGGTCACCCGGTCGGCGTGCGCGGGCTCGGCGAGCCAGGCACCGAGGCGTCCGCCGATGCCGACGGCGTGCAGGCGGCCCCGTACGACATCGGCGGAGAGGAAGTTCTCCCCCACGAAGTCACCCAGGGAGGCACCCAGTTGGTCCTTCTTGTGCGGGATGATCGCCGTGTGCGGGATGGGCAGGCCGAGCGGGTGGCGGAAGAGGGCCGTGACCGCGAACCAGTCGGCGAGCGCGCCGACCATGCCAGCCTCGGCGGCCGCCGCGACATACCCCGCCCAGGCGCCGGCGCCGGAGTGCTGCGCCCACTTCGCCAGGACGTAGACGACGGCGACGAGGACGAGGAGTCCGGTCGCCGTGGCCTTCATCCGGCGGACCCCGCGCCGCTTCTCCTCGTCGGCGGGGCTATACGTGAAACCGCCCACACCCGTGCCGCTCCCGGCGCCGCCCCGTGCGCCGGACGCGTCACGCGCTGCGCCGAGCGGGTCACGCGCTGCTCCGAACGGGGAACCGCCTGACGGGCGAAGCTCACGGGCATCCTCGTGCCGGCCCGCCTCACCCGGCCCGGCCGGTTCCTCCGCGTCTGTGCGTCTCACTCGCTCCACCTGGCCCGTTCGCGTCGTTCCTCGTCCGCATGGTTTCCTCGCCGTGCCACACCGTGTCCCGATTGTCCCCGCGGCATGTGTTCTACGCCCCTTCCTGACCGACTCCTGGAACGGACCACAAGTTCCCGGCGTCTATAAGAGACGGAGGGGGGCAGTGTCGGCCGTCTCCCGGTCCATGCCGCATCATGGGGTGATCACATCGGAGCCTCGGAGCTCCCCCTGCCCGAGGAGAAAGAGCCCGCATGACCAAGCGTCACGGTTATGCCCTTCTCGCCGCGGTTCTCGCGGTCATAGTGGTGATTTCCGCCGCCATATACGTCGGGGTCAGCACCGACGGCGGCTCGGACGACACGATCAGCGCCGGTCCGCGCTCCCCCCGCAACTCCGCCGCCCCCGCCTCCTCCGGCGTCTGGGTCGGCTCCTGGTCGGCCTCCCCCGCGGGGTCCGAACCGGGCACCGAGCAGAAGGGGTTCGCCGGCCGCTCCATCCGCAACGTCGTGCACACCAGCGTCGGCGGCACCAGCGCCCGCATCACCCTGTCCAACCTGTACGGCACGACGCCGCTCAGCATCACGCATGCCTCGATCGCGCTCGCCTCCGCGTCGAACAACCCGGGCGCCGCGGCCGGCACGCTGCGCAGGCTCACCTTCGACGGCAACACCTCGGTGGTGATCCCGGCGGGCGGCCACGTGATGAGCGACGCCGCGCGGCTGCGCGTCCCGCACGACGCGGACCTGCTCGTCACCACGTACTCGCCGACGCCGTCGGGCCCGGTCACGTACCACCCGCACGCACGCCAGATCAGCTACGTCGCCGAGGGCGACCGCACCGAGGACGAGCTCGGCGACGCGTACACCGAGCAGAGCCCGTACTGGCGTTACCTGTCCGCGGTGGACGTGCTGAGCAACGAGAGCGATGGCACCGTCGTCGTCTTCGGCGACTCCATCACCGACGGCATCTCGTCCACGATGGGCGCCAACCGCCGCTGGACCGACGTCCTCGCCGACCGGATGCGCGACGAGGCGGGCGCACCCCGCTACGGCGTCGTGAACCAGGGCATCAGCGGCAACCGCATCCTCTCCGACGGACGCGGCCGGCCCGCCGTCAACCCCAGCGGCCTCTCCCGCTTCGACCGCGACGTCCTGAACCGCACCGGCGTCAAGGCCGTCGTGATCGCCCTCGGTGTCAACGACATCCTGCGCAACCCGCACCAGAACAACCCCGACCGCATCGTGGAGGGCCTGCGCGAGCTGACCCGCCAGGCGCACACCCGCGGCCTGCGCGTCGTCGGCGCGACCGTGATGCCCTTCGGCGGCCACCGCGGCTACGGACCCGCCCTGGAGAACGTGCGCGAGGCCGTCAACGAGCAGATCCGCTCCGGCCGGGTCTTCGACGAGTTCGTCGACTTCGACCGGGCCCTGCGCGACCCGTACGACCCCCGCAAGCTGCGCGGGCAGTACGACTCGGGCGACCACCTGCACCCCTCCGACGCCGGCTACCAGCGGATGGCGCAGACGTTCAACCTCTCGCACCTCAAGGGCTCGGCGGCGGCCGAGCTGTAGCAGGGCCGCCCCCCCCGGGGGCGCGGGAGGACACCCGCGCCCCCGGCGGGGCCTCAGCCCCGTTCCCCGCGCCGCTCCAGCCGCTCCCGGCGACGCTCCTCCTTCAGGCGCAGCTTCTCCATCCGGCGGATCTTGCGGTCCACGCCGACGCCGCCCATTAGCGCGAACCCCTTGACGACGACGCGCGGCGAGCCGGGCGTGCCCTCACCGGTCGCCTTGTCGTCGAAGCCGCCCATGATGCCGAAGCCCCGGACCACCACGGTCATGTCCGGCGGCACCACGACCTGCATGCCGCCCATGACCGTGAAGCAGCGGATCTCCACGTCGCGCTCCGTGAACCGGGCCTCGCGCAGGTCGATCTCGCCGCCGCCCCACATCGCAAACCCGTTGAACCGCCGGCCGACCACCCAGCCGCCCTTGCGGCTGAACCCGCCCCAGAAGGCGAGGCCGAGGGTGGACGACGGCTCGCCGGCCACCATCCGCTCGTCCCAGTCGATGGCGGCCGGGTCGTCGCTCACCCGCCGCTTCACCATGGACACCTTCGTGCCCGGCGACGGCAGGTCGCGGGTGAGGGGCGCCAACTCCCCGTACGTGCGCGCCCGGTAGGTGGCGTCGAGGCGCTCGTCGAACTCCGTCATGTCGAGACGGCCCTCGGCCAGCGCGTCCCGCAGCTGTTCGGCGACCCTCTCGCGGTCGGCGTCGGAGGCCCGCAGATCGGGGCCTGGCAGTTCCGGGGATGTCCCCTCGGAGAAGGCGGGTTCGCTCATACGGTGCAGCCTACGAGGTGGACTTCTCCGCGTACATCTTGGCGATGACGGCCTCGATGTCCGGTTCCCTGACCGAGAGATCGGCCAGCGGGTAGCGCTCCGCGATCCGCGCGACCAGCGGCGCCGCGGAGTGCGCGGCGGGGAAGGCGAGCCACTGCCGCGGCCCCGCCACCCGCACCACGCGCGCCGACTCGACCTCGATCGGCGGGAGTTCACGCTCCAGGTCCACGACGAGGGTCCGCTCGCTCTCCCCCACCTCGTGCAGGCCCGCCAGCGGGCCGTCGTACATCAGCCGGCCGTGGTCGATGACCATCACGCGCTCACAGAGCTGCTCGATGTCGGTCAGGTCGTGCGTGGTGAGCAGGACCGTCGTGCCCGACTCGGCGTTCAGGTCCCGCAGAAAGCCCCGCACCTTGTTCTTGCTGATCACGTCGAGGCCGATCGTCGGCTCGTCCAGGTACAGCACCTCCGGATCGTGCAGCAGCGCCGCCGCGATGTCACCGCGCATCCGCTGCCCGAGGGAGAGCTGACGCACGGGGACGTCCAACAGGGCGCCCAGCTCCAGCAGTTCCACGCACCGGTCGAGGTTCTCCCTGAACCGCGCGTCCGGGATCCGGTACATCCGGTGCATCAGGCGGTACGAGTCGATCAGCGGCAGGTCCCACCAGAGCGTGGTGCGCTGGCCGAAGACGACCCCGATGCGGCGCGCCAGGCGGGTGCGCTCGCGGGAGGGGTCGACGCCCGCGACGCGCAGCCGGCCGCCGCTCGGGGTGAGGATGCCCGTCAGCATCTTGATCGTCGTCGACTTGCCCGCGCCGTTCGGCCCGATGTAGCCGACCATCTCGCCGCGCGGCACGGTGAAGGAGATCCCGTCGACGGCCCGCACCCGGTGCCGCTCGCGGCGCAGGAACCCGGTCTTGCGGCGTACGTCGAAGACCTTCTCCACGCCGTCGAGTTCGATGAGGTCTGTGTCCACGGCGGATCAGCTCCCGGTGCTGCGGTACGAACGGAGGCCGGCGCGCCAGGCGAGTCCGGCCAGGGCAAGGAACCCGGCCGCCACCGGAGGCGGCGCGAACGCCACCCACGCCGGCAGGTCGAGCGGATAGGGCCGGCCCAGCACGTACAGGGCGGGCAGCCAGTTCACGAAGGCGAGCGGCAGGACGAAGGTGACACCGCGCAGCAGGTCCTTGGCGAAGACCGTCGGCGGATACTGCAACAGGGTGGTGCCGCCGTACGTGAAGGCGTTCTGCACCTGGGCCGCGTCCTGCGCCACGAACTGGAACGCCCCGCCCATCACGAAGACCGCCCCGAAGATGCCCGCGCCGCACACCAGCGTCACCGGCACCATCAGCACCTTCCACGGCGTCCAGTCGATGTCCAGGACCACCAGCGCGTACCCCAGGACGAGGGCGCCCTGCGTGAGCCGGCCGACGCGGTGCAGGCCGAAGCGGTCGGCGGCGACCTGCGCGATGACCGGCGCGGGCCGCACCAGGAGCGTGTCGAGCGTGCCGTCCCGCACCCGGCGGCCCAGCCGGTCCATGGAGCCCAGGGCCAGGTCGGCGAGGCCGAACGCGGTGCAGCTCAGGCCGTACAGGAAGGCGATCTCGGGCAGCGAGTAGCCGCCGAGCCTGTCCACCTGGGAGAACATCAGCAGGATGGCCACGAAGTCGAAGGCGGTCACCGCGAAGTTGCCGAGCGCGGTCATCGCGAACGACATGCGGTACGCCATGAGGGAGCGGATCCACATGGCGGAGATCAGCCGGTAGGCGCGCAGCCCCTCCCGGATCTGGCCCGGCTCAGCCACCCTGGACCACCACCCGGCGCGTCGCCGCGGCCTGCAGCAGCCGGCCCGCCGTGAGCAGCAGGGCGGCCCAGCCGAGCTGGAAGGCGTACGCCCGCAGCAGCCCGGCGCCGGAGTACGTGCCGAGGAAGACGTCGGCGGGCAGCTGGAGCAGCGCCGACCAGGGCAGTGCGCGGGCGAGATCGCCGAGGGCGCCCGGGAAGACGTTCAGCGGCAGCAGCATCCCGGAGAAGAAGGTGCCCGCGAGCATCGCCACCTGCTGGGTACCCGCGCCGTCCAGGAGCCAGAACGCGGAGAGCGCCACCAGGAAGCGGATCGCGAAGCCGACCACCGCGCCGAGCACGACGGCGATCACGAAGGCCAGCCAGCGCAGCGCGTCCGGGGGAACCGTCAGGTCGAAGACGAGCGCACCGAAGATCATCGGTATGACGCCGCGCCCGAGGAGCTGGTAGGCGCCCCGGCCGAGGTCGGTCGCCAGCCACCACAGCTGCAGGTCGGCGGGCCGGTACAGGTCGACGGCGATGTCTCCGGTGCGGATCCGCTCGATCAGTTCGCTCTCGAAGCCGCCGCCCATCAGCGCCATCGTCGCGAGGAGCGCCTGGCCGAGCCATACGTAGGTGAGGGCCTGGGACTGGTCGTAGCCGCCGAGTCCCGGACGCTGGTCCCACAGCGCCAGGTAGGTGTAGGCGAGAATGAGGCCGAAGACGGAGTTGGTGAACACCCCCGCCGCCGTCGCCACCCGGTAGGTGGCGTACCGGCGGAAGCTGCCCCCGGCGACGGTCGCGTACAAACGGAACCGTCCTGTGCGCACGTGCATCCCTTTCACCGTGAGCTTCGTCCCGAATCGGGCCAAAGCGCTGGAGCCTAGTGCGATCGAGGTCGCTCGTGCCAGGCATTTTCGGCGTGGGGGTGCGTGCCTGGTCACGAACGTGTGTGGCAACGGTGTGCAATGGGGGTTGCCATGGGGTTTACGAGGCGTACTGGACGTACGACGCTAACCGGGAGTTCCGCGAGACATGAGCGACGAGCCGCAGCAGCAGGGTCCTGCCGGGCGCAAGGGCTGGGCGCCCAGGGATCCCCAGGACACGCCCGCCGGGCCACCGGCGGACGCAGCCGGGGGCGCGGCGGCTGCCGGAACCGGTGAGTCCGGGGGGACGGGGGACGCCGGTAAGGCGGGTAAGACGGGTGAGGCCGGCGCGACCGGTGAGACGGGTGCGGCCGGGAAGGCCGACAAGACCGGTCAGGGCGGCGCGGCGACCGGGTCTGCCGGTGCCGCCGGAGCTTCCGGAGCTGCCGGAAAGGCCGAGGCCACGGGAGCGACCGGCGTGACCGGAGCCGCCCCCGGGACCCCCGGAACCGCCGAAGCCGCCCCCGCGACCGGGCCCGGCAAGGCCAAGAAGCCGAAGCGTCCCAAGCGCAAGGGCTGGCGGCGGATCTTCCCCACCTGGCGCATGGTCCTCGGCGGCTTCATCCTGCTGGTCCTGCTGCTCGTCGGCGGCTTCATGGCGGGCTACATGCTGGTCGACATCCCGCCGGCCAACGCCGCCGCCACCAAACAGAGCAACGTCTACCTGTACGCCGACGGCACCCAGATCGCCCGCGACGGCGAGGTCAACCGCGAGAAGGTGCCGCTCAAGCAGGTCCCGCTGGTCATCCAGCACGCCGTGCTCGCCGCCGAGGACCGCGACTTCTACGGCGAGTCCGCGGTCGACCCCAAGGCGATGGTCCGCGCCGCGTGGAACACCGTCACCGGCAAGGGCAAGCAGTCCGGCTCCACCATCACCCAGCAGTACGTGAAGAACTACTACCTGGGCCAGGAGCAGACGGTCACCCGCAAGGTGAAGGAGTTCTTCATCTCGATCAAGCTGGACCGGGAGGTGAGCAAGGACGACATCCTGGAGGGCTACCTCAACACCAGCTACTTCGGCCGCAACGCCTACGGCATCCAGGCCGCCGCCCAGGCGTACTACGGCGAGGACGTCCAGGACCTCTCCCCCGCCCAGGGCGCCTACCTCGCCACCCTCCTCAACTCCCCCAACGCCTACGACGTCGCCACGCACCCGGAGAACAAGCCGCGCGCGGCGGGCCGCTGGAACTACGTCCTCGACGGCATGGTCAAGGAGGGCTGGCTCGACGCCGGTGACCGGAAGAAGATGAAGTTCCCGGTGCCCGACGAGGCCAAGGGCGCGGCGGGCCTGTCCGGGCAGCGCGGCTACGTCGTCAAGGCCGTCGAGGACTACCTCACCAGCAACAAGATCATCGAGGAGGACACCCTCGCCAAGGGCGGCTACCGCATCACCACCACCCTCCAGAAGGACCGTCAGGACGCCTTCAAGAAGGCCGTCGACGAACAGGTGATGTCCAAGGTCGACAAGGGCGCCCGCAAGGCCGACCGCAACGTCCGCGCGGGCGGCGCCTCCATCGACCCGGAGACCGGCAAGGTCGTCGCGATGTACGGCGGCATCGACTACACCAAGCAGTACGTCAACAACGCCACGCGCCGCGACTACCAGGTCGGCTCCACCTTCAAGCCGTTCGTCTTCACCTCCGCGGTGGAGAACGGCTCGGTCACCCAGGACGGCCGCCCGATCACCCCCAACACCATGTACGACGGCACCAACAAGCGCCCCGTACAGGGCTGGAGCGGCGGGACGTACGCCCCCGAGAACGAGGACAACGTCGACTACGGCGACATCACCGTCCGCACCGCCACCGACAAGTCCGTGAACTCGGTGTACGCGCAGATGGCCGTCGACGTCGGCTCCGACAAGGTCAAGGACACCGCCGTCGCCCTCGGCGTCCCCGAGAACACCCCCGACCTGAACGCCTCCCCCTCCATCGCGCTCGGCCCCTCCACCGCCAGCGTCCTGGACATGACCGAGGCCTACGCGACGCTGGCCAACCACGGCAAGCACGGCACGTACACACTCGTCGAGAAGATCACCAAGGACGGCGACGAGATCGAACTGCCCGAGCCGAAGACCTCACAGGCCGTGAGCCGCGAGGCCGCCGACACCACCACCGCCATCCTGCAGAGCGTCGTCCAGGGCGGCACAGGCACCGCCGCGCAGGGCGCGGGCCGCCCGGCCGCGGGCAAGACCGGCACCGCCGAGAACGACACCGCGGCCTGGTTCGCCGGCTACACCCCCGAACTCGCCACGGTGGTCGCCGTGATGGGCCAGAACCCGGAGACCGGCGCGCACACCCCGCTGTACGGCGCGCTGGGCGAGCCCCGCATCAACGGCGGCGCCTACCCGGCCCGCGTCTGGGCGCAGTTCACCAAGGCCGCTCTGAAGGGCAAGCCGGTCAAGGAGTTCGACCTGGAGCTCGAACAGGGTGCCGACCTGCCGGAGCAGCCCGCCCCCACGACCGGCGGCACCGGTGAGCCGGAGACCGGCGGCACCACGGACGGCGGGACCGACACCGGCGGCGGCCAGGACACGGGCGGCACCACCACCGGCGGACCCGACACCGGCGGCCAGAACGGCGGCCAGACGGGCGGCCAGGACGGCGGCGGCCGCACCGGCGGGCAGAACGGCGGCCAGACGGGTGGCCAGAACGGCGGGACCACCGACGGCGGCACCCCGGGAGGCCCCACGGACGGCGGCACCACCGACGGCGGGCCGACCGACGGCGGCACCCAGGGCGGGCCCACGGACGGCGGCACCACCGACGGAGGCCCCACGGACGGCGGCACCGACGACGGAGGAGCGATCGGCGGCCTCACCGACGGCTAGCCGGGCCGCGGCGCCCGTTCCCCGGGCGCCGCGGCCGCTCAGTGACCCGAGGTCGCCTTCAGACCGACGACGGCGACCAGCAGCAGACAGACGAAGAAGATCCGGGCCGCGGTGACCGGCTCACCCAGGATCACCATGCCGAGCACCGCCGCACCGGCCGCGCCGATGCCGACCCAGACCCCGTAGGCCGTACCGATCGGCAGCGTCTTGGCGGCCTGCGACAGCAGCATCATGCTGGCGACGATGCCCATGCCCGTGAACACGCTGGGCCACAGCCGTGTGAAACCGTCCGTGTACTTCATCCCGATCGACCAGCCCACCTCGAGCAGACCGGCGACGATCAGCAGAACCCAGGCCATGACGGCACCTCCGACGAACAGGACGCGCGCACGCGTCGTCTCATGAGGATGCGTCGTCTTTGCGGAAACCCGGTACGGCGCGTCTCGTCGGGGTCATCCCAACGTAGCAAAACCCGCGCGAAAAGGGCTGGTGACCATGGTCACCAGCCCCTCGTGCCCACAGCGGCCACAGGTACAGGGCACCGCGGCTACAGGTACAGGCCCGTCGAATCCTCCGAGCCCTCGAACCGGTCGGCGGCCACGGCATGCAGGTCACGCTCCCGCATCAGGACGTACGCCACGCCCCGCACCTCGACCTCGGCCCGGTCCTCCGGGTCGTACAGGACCCGGTCGCCCGGCTCGACCGTACGGACGTTCTGCCCGACCGCGACCACCTCGGCCCAGGCGAGCCGCCGGCCCACGGCCGCGGTCGCGGGGATCAGGATGCCGCCGCCGGAGCGCCGCTCGCCCTCGCTGGTGTCCTGCCGCACGAGCACGCGGTCGTGCAGCATCCGGATGGGCAGCTTGTCGTCGTGGTGGGTCTTCTCGCTCACGTCCCAGAACCTACCTGCCCCGGCGCCCGCCGTGGGGCGCCGGGTCGGAGCTCGTCCACCGGACTCAGTCGCCGCGGCGCCGCGAGCTCACCACGAGGAGCCCCACGAGGCCCACGGCCACCAGGGCCACCGGGACGATCCGCTCCATGCGCGGCGCGCCCTCCTCCGTGACGAGCCTGCCGCGCACGTCCGAGACGATGCGGTTCGCCCCCACATACGCCCGGCCGAGCGTGTGGTCCACGCTGGAGACGACCTTCGCCTTCGCGTCGCCGACGATCGTCTTCGGGTGGACACGCACCCCGATCTCGTCGAGGGTCTCGGCCAACTGGTCGCGCCGGCGCTTGATGTCCGCCTCGATCTGCGCAGGGGTCCTGGCATCCGACACCGCGCTGCCTCCGTCGTCGTAGCTGAAAATCGGAACCGGTCAATCGGTGGATCTGTACTCCACAGTCTGTCAGCTTCGCGCGCACCGCACCCCACGGCACCCCTATTACGCTCGACTCCGTCACCACACCCTTCGCGAAGCACCCCTTATGAGGAGACCGCCCATGAGCGAGCGACTGCAGCCCGGCGACACCGCCCCCGCCTTCACCCTGCCCGACGCCGACGGCAAGGACGTCTCGCTGGCCGACCACAAGGGCCGCAAGGTCATCGTCTACTTCTACCCCGCCGCCCTCACCCCCGGCTGCACCAAGCAGGCCTGCGACTTCACCGACAACCTCGACGTGCTCGCCGCCGCCGGGTACGACGTCATCGGCGTCTCGCCGGACAAGCCGGAGAAGCTCGCGAAATTCCGCGAGCAGGAGAACCTCAAGGTCACGCTGGTCGGCGACCCCTCCAAGGAGACCCTGGAGGCGTACGGCGCCTTCGGCGAGAAGAAGCTCTACGGCAAGACGGTGACCGGCGTCATCCGGTCGACCGTGGTCGTCGACGAGCAGGGCAAGGTCGAGCACGCGTTCTACAACGTGAAGGCGACGGGCCACGTGGCCAAGATCATCCGGGACCTCGGCGTCTGAGACCCCCCGGCGGCACACCCGCCCCACTGTGACGAAGCCCCCCTCGCCGGGGGCTTCCGTTTGCGTCGGCCAACTTCGAGCAAGTGATCCCCGGGGGTTTGTACGAAGAACGAAAGGATCGACTCCATGGCGGCCCACGACACGACCGAGGCGGACACCGAGGCGGTGAAACGCCACAGAACCCTGTTCCGGGCCGTGAAGCGCCGCAAGAACCCGCCCCTGCGCCGCACCGACATCACGGTCACCGACGAGGCCGCGGTCAAACGGGCGGTCAAGGCGGCCTCGCTCGGCAACGCCATGGAATGGTTCGACTTCGGCATCTACAGCTACCTCGCCGTCACCATCGGCCACGTCTTCTTCCCGTCCGGGAACGACACCGTCCAGCTGATCTCGTCCTTCGCCACCTTCGCCGTCTCCTTCCTGGTCCGCCCCATCGGCGGCATGGTCTTCGGCCCGATGGGCGACAAGATCGGCCGCAAGAAGGTCCTCGCACTGACGATGATCATGATGGCGATCGGCACCCTCGCCATCGGCCTCATCCCGTCGTACGCCACCATCGGCTTCTGGGCGCCGGTCCTGCTGATCCTCTTCCGCCTCATCCAGGGCTTCTCCACGGGCGGCGAGTACGGCGGCGCCTCCACCTTCATCGCCGAGTACGCCCCCGACAAGCGGCGCGGCTTCTTCGGCAGCTTCCTGGAGCTCGGCACCCTCGCCGGCTACACCGGCGCGGCCGGCCTCGTCCTCATCCTCAACACCGCGCTCGGCTCCGACGCCATGGAGTCCTGGGGCTGGCGCATACCGTTCCTCGTCGCGGGCCCGCTCGGCCTCGTCGGCCTCTACCTGCGGCTCAAGCTCGACGAGACCCCCGCCTTCCAGAAGATGGAGGACGCGTCCTTCCACTCGGCCTCCGAGGGCGCCTCCACCGTGGAGACCACCGCCAAGGGCGACCTCGCCAAGATCTTCCGCGACCACTGGGCCACGCTGGTCCTGTGCATCGCCCTCGTCGGCGCGTACAACATCACCGACTACATGCTCCTGTCGTACATGCCGACCTACCTCTCGGACGAGCTCGGCTACGACGACTCCCACGGACTGCTCATCCTCATCGGCACGATGATCGTCCTCATGCTGATCATCACCCAGGTCGGCAAACTCTCCGACCGCTTCGGCCGCAAGCCGCTCCTGATGACCGGCATGGTCAGCTTCCTGGTCCTCTCCGTCCCCGCCTTCCTCCTGATCAAGCAGGGCAGCCTGCTCGCGGTCTCCGCCGGCATGCTGCTGCTCGGCCTCTCCCTGGTCTGCCTGCTCGGCACGATGTCGGCGACGCTCCCCGCCCTCTTCCCCACCTCGGTCCGCTACGGCTCCCTCTCCGTCGGCTACAACCTCTCCGCCTCCCTCTTCGGCGGCACGGCCCCCCTGGTCATCACGTCCCTGATCAGCGTCACGGGCACGGACATGGTCCCGGCGTACTACTCGATGGCGGCGGCCGTCGTCGGTGTCATCGCGGTGGCGTGCATGAAGGAGACGGCGCAGAAGCCGCTGACGGGTTCACCGCCGTCGGTGGAGACGAAGGAGGAAGCGGCAGAACTGGTCGCGGCCCAGACCCCGGCCCCCCGCTTCTGACACTCCCCCTCCGCCCCGGACCCCGGAACGGCCCGCCTCACCCAAGTGAGCCGGGCCGTTCCGCATTCCGTGCGTCACGGTCCGATTGTCGGTTCGTTACTCCGTACGGGGCCACGAACACGCGGCCGGGACGGAGGGGTGACATGGCGGAAGCAGAGGGCGCCGGGGCGGACCACGAGGGAGCCGCCGCGACCGATCCGTACGACCGGGACACGCTGGCCGCCGCGGTCTCCGAAGTCCACAACTGGTCGGCGCTGATGCGCCGTCTCGGGCTCGTGGAGAGCGGCGGGCGACGACGGATCCTTCAGGAAAGGGTCGCCGCCCACGGAATCGACACCGGGCACTTCACCAAGCGCAGCCCGTGGCGCAAGTACACGGACGAGGCCATTGGCCTGGCGGTGGCCTCGTCGAAGAGTCTCCGCGAGGTCGCACTGCGTCTCGGAGCCACCCCGGCCACCGGCACGATGTCGCACCTCGCGCGGCGCATCGAGCGCGCGGGCCTCGACGTCAGCCACTTCCCCGGCATACGTCGAGACCGGCTCGACCTGCCGTTCACGGCCCGGCAACTGGCACGCGCCGCTGCCGGATCGACCAGTGTGCGAGGCACCGCGCGGGCCCTCGGGGTGCCCGATGACAGCCGCTCGCGAGCGGCACTGGCCCGCATGCTGCGCGAGCACGGCATCGACACCTCGCACTTCCGCCATGCCCGCCTCGCCATCGACGAGACGGCCCTCCGCGCGGCCGTGCCGGAGGCCACCAGCTTCGCGGACGTCATGCGGAAGCTCGGCCTTGAGGTCTCCGACGTGAACCACCGCCGGGTCCGCCGGATGGCGTCCCGACTGAAGCTCGACACCGGCCACTTCAAACGCCGGTCCTGGAGACGGACGGACGAGCCCGAACCCGCGCCGGTCGCCCAGCGGGTGCTGGTCGTCCTGCCCGGACACGCCGGGCGTACCAACCGGGCCCAGCTGCACCGCGCCCTGACGGAGATCGGTGTGCCCTACGAGTGCTCGGGGTGTGGCAGCACCGGCGAATGGCTGGGGCAGACGATCACCCTGCAGATCGACCATGCCAACGGCGACTGGCGGGACAACCGGCGGGAGAACTTGCGGTATCTGTGCCCCAACTGCCACGCGCTGACGGAGACGTGGTGCCGCCAGAAGGGGCGGCGGCCTCTCGCCGGGTGACCCGCCCTGCCCGTACACTGAACGCCGCCGGTCAGACCGTGTGACCGTTTTTGAGCGGCCGTGATGGAATTTGGCAGTCATGCTGGGTTTAGGTCCCAGTGGGTTAACACCCGTGTGGGTTCGAGTCCCACCGGCCGCACCTTCGACGGGCCGTGGGCCCGGTCCTTTGACGACCGGGCCCACGGCCCGTTCGCGTCAGCCCAACAGCTCCCGCACCACCGGCACCAGCCCCCGGAACGCCTTGCCGCGGTGGCTGATCGCGTTCTTCTCCGCGGCGGAGAGCTCAGCGCACGTCCGTGTCTCGCCGTCCGGCTGGAGGATCGGGTCGTAGCCGAAGCCGCCCGTGCCTGCGGGGGCAGTGCGGAGTACGCCGCGCAGGCGGCCTTCCACCACGCGTTCCGTGCCGTCGGGCAGGGCGAGTGCCGCCGCGCAGGCGAAGTGGGCCGCGCGGTGTTCCGCGGCGATGTCACCGAGCTGGGCGAGGAGCAGGTCGAGGTTGGCCTTGTCGTCGCCGTGGCGGCCGGCCCAGCGGGCGGAGAAGATGCCGGGGGCGCCGCCGAGGACGTCGACGCAGAGGCCGGAGTCGTCGGCGACGGCGGGCAGGCCGGTGGCCCGGGCGAGGGCGTGGGCCTTGAGGAGGGCGTTCTCGGCGAAGGTGACGCCGGTTTCCTTGACGTCGGGGATGTCGGGGTAGGCGTCCGCGCCGACGAGTTCGTGGGCGAGGCCCGCGTCGGCGAGGATCGCCTTCAGTTCCGTGATCTTGCCGGCGTTGCGGGTGGCGAGGATGAGGCGGGTCATGCCCCCCAGTATCCCGGGGGGCATGACCGCCTCCGTCACGGCGTGCAGACCTTGGTGAGTTCGCCGGCCGCGTCGGTGACGGGGCGGACGTCGGGTGTGGCGTCGCCGTTCCTGATGGCCTCGCGGACGTTGTCGACGGCCTTGTCGAGGTCGTCGACGGCCTTGGTGACGTCGGTGTCGTCGGTCTTCTCGTCGATCTTGTCGAGGTTCTTGCCGATGTCGTCCAGGGCGCGGTCGGCCTCGGCGGGGTTGTCGCCGGCGCTCTCGACGGCCTGCTGGAGGTCGGTGACGCTGTCGGCGATGGTGTCCGCGGTCTGGACGCAGTCCAGGGCCTTGGAGACGGCGTCGCAGCCGACGAGGCCGGCGCCGGCCGGGATGACGATCAGTGCCGTGACGACGGCGGTGGCGATACGACGGTGGCGCGCGGCCATGGTTCGGTCCCTCCCCGGGTACGTACGGACGCGCGGTTCTGCCCGTGCGTCCGTACCCGTAATAACGTCCTTGGAGGGGGTGTTGGTTGCCTGCGCGCCCGCGTGACCTACGTCGCTAGCGGGTGGCTTCGAGTGCTTCGCGCTGGAAGGCGGCGAGGTCTTCGCAGCCGCCGACGGCGAGGTCGAGGAGGGCGTTGAGTTCCTTGCGGGCGAAGGGTTCGGCCTCGGCGGTGCCCTGGACCTCGACGAAGCGGCCGTCGCCGGTGCAGACGACGTTCATGTCGGTGTCGGCCCTGACGTCCTCTTCGTAGCAGAGGTCGAGCAGGGGTACGCCGCCGACGATGCCGACGGAGACGGCGCTGACGGTGCCGGTGAGGGGCCGGCGGCCGTGTTTGACGAGCTTCTTGTCCTGGGCCCAGGTGATGGCGTCGGCGAGGGCGACGTAGGCGCCGGTGATGGCGGCGGTGCGGGTGCCGCCGTCGGCCTGGAGGACGTCGCAGTCGAGGACGACGGTGTTCTCGCCGAGGGCCTTGTAGTCGATGACGGCGCGGAGGCTGCGGCCGATGAGGCGGCTGATCTCGTGGGTGCGGCCGCCGATCTTGCCGCGGACGGATTCGCGGTCGCCGCGGGTGTTGGTGGAGCGGGGCAGCATCGAGTATTCGGCGGTGACCCAGCCTTCGCCGCTGCCCTTGCGCCAGCGCGGGACGCCTTCGGTGACGGAGGCGGTGCAGAAGACCTTGGTGTCGCCGAAGGAGATGAGGACGGAGCCCTCGGCGTGCTTGCTCCAGCCGCGTTCGATGGTGATGGGGCGGAGCTGTTCGGGGGTGCGGCCGTCGATGCGGGGCGTTGAGGACATGGGTCCGAGCCTATCGGGACATGGGCGAGGGGCCCTTCCCGTGGCGGGAGGGCCCCTCGTCGCGCGAGTTCAGGAACTCACATCATGTCTTCGATGTCGGCGGCGATCGGGTCGGCGTCGGTGCCGATGACGACCTGGATCGCGGTGCCCATCTTGACGACGCCGTGGGCGCCTGCGGCCTTCAGGGCGGCGTCGTCGACCAGGCCGGGGTCCTTGACCTCGGTGCGGAGGCGGGTGATGCAGCCCTCGACCTCTTCGATGTTGTCGATGCCGCCGAGCCCGGCAACGATCTTCTCAGCCTTGGTGGCCATGGTGTTTCTCCCTGTTTTCTCGCGGCTGGGGGTCCGGGGTCGCCCCGGGGGTGTGCAGCCATAGGTCGCGGCGTTCGACCCACCGTCGGTCCGCTTTGTCACGGTAACGCACGGTTGGACCATCTTCGCGGGCGGTTACGGCAGTCGTACCCAATGATGACGATCAAGGTGCCGTCCCTCACCGGGTGGTGCCCCACCGTTCCGCAACTGGTCTACACCAGTTTTCAACGACCGCCAAACCTGGCTTGTTCCGGGAGGGACGCCGATGAGTTCCGCAGCCTCCGCGGTGCCGCAGAAGAAGTGGTGGAACGGGCTGTTCCAGGGCCTGCAGAAGATGGGCCGCAGCCTCCAGCTGCCGATCGCCGTGCTGCCCGCCGCCGGCATCCTGAACCGGCTCGGCCAGCCCGACGTGTTCGGCGACGACGGCCTCGGCTGGACCAATGTCGCCAAGGTCTTCGCGGCCGCGGGCGGTTCGCTGCTCGACTCCACGCTCGGTCTGCCGCTGCTGTTCTGCATCGGTGTCGCGATCGGCATGGCGAAGAAGGCGGACGGCTCCACGGCGCTCGCCGCGGTCGCCGGGTTCCTCGTCTACTACGCGGTGCTGCGCGCCTTCCCCGACGACTGCCCGAAGGACACCGTCTTCGGCGGGGCGGGCATGTGGAGCGGGGTGTGCGTGGCCGAGGACGGCACGGTCGCGCAGGCCGCGTACCAGAATCCCGGGGTCTTCGGCGGCATCGTGATGGGGCTGCTCGCCTTCTGGTTCTGGCAGCGCTACCACCGCGTGAAGCTGGTGGACTGGCTCGGCTTCTTCAACGGCCGCCGTCTCGTGCCGATCATCATGGCCTTCGTCGGCCTGGTCTTCGCCGGGCTCTGCGTCTGGGTCTGGCCGCCCATCGGTGACGCGCTGACCAGCTTCTCCAAGTGGCTCGTCGATCTCGGCTGGCTGGGCTCGGGCATCTTCGGCGTCGCCAACCGCGCGCTGCTCACGGTGGGTCTGCACCAGTTCCTGAACACGTTCGTCTGGTTCCAGTTCGGCGACTACACCAAGCCGGACGGCACGATGGTGCACGGCGACATCAACCGCTTCCTCGCGGGCGACCCGACGGCGGGCCAGTTCACCTCGGGCTTCTTCCCGATCATGATGTTCGCGCTGCCCGCGGCGGCCCTCGCGATCACGCACTGCGCGCGCCCGGAGCGCCGCAAGGTGGTCGGCGGCCTGATGCTCTCGGTCGGTCTGACGTCGTTCGTCACGGGCATCACCGAGCCGATCGAGTACTCGTTCCTCTTCATCGCGCCGCTGCTGTACGCGATCCACGCGGTGCTGACCGGTGTGTCGATGGCGGTGACGTGGGGGCTGGGGGTGAAGGACGGCTTCAGCTTCTCCGCGGGGCTGATCGACTACGTCATCAACTGGAGTCTGGCGACCAAGCCGTGGCTGATCATTCCGATCGGTCTGTGCTTCGCCGTGGTGTACTACGCGCTATTCCGCTTCGTCATCACGAAGTTCGATCTGCACACTCCGGGACGTGAACCGGAGGAGGAGGCGGAGGCGTTGGACAGGGAGCAGACGAAGGCATAATTCGTCGCGCGGGGCGCGCTTCTCCTCCCCTATGTCAGGCCCTCGGACCTCTGGTCCGGGGGTCTTTCGGCTGCCATGTCCGGATATGGCGGACCCCACAGGAATCGCGGGTTCCTTACGTCACCTTCACCGTGCTACAACAGGTCTACACCACTAATTGGTGTAGACCACGCGGCCATCTCGCCGCGTCCCCCGGAGACGCCGCCGTCCCCCACTTCCCTGTCCCCAGGCGGCGCCTTGCCCACTGGAGGAAGTTGTGTCCACGGCCAAGTCCGCCCCCGCGGCCGAGAAGAAGAAGGGCGCCGGCGTGATGGCTGTCATGCAGCGCATCGGCCGCAGCCTCATGCTGCCGGTCGCCGTGCTGCCCGCCGCAGCCCTCCTGGTCCGCTTCGGCCAGGACGACATGCTCGGCAAGGAGTCGTTCCCGACCTTCATCAACAAGCTCGCGAGCTACATGGCCGCGGGCGGTGGCGCGCTGCTCGACAACATGGCGCTGCTGTTCTGCGTCGGCATCGCGATCGGCTTCGCCAAGAAGTCGGACGGCTCGACGGCCCTCGCGGCCGTCACCGGCTACCTGGTCTTCCAGAAGGTGCTCGCCACCTTCACGGACAAGAACCTGCCGAAGGTCGCCTCCGTCGTCGACGGCAAGATCGTCATGAACGAGGCCCCGGTCAACGCCGGTGTGCTCGGCGGCGTCGTCATGGGCATCATCGTCGCCCTGCTGTACCAGAAGTTCTACCGGACCAAGCTGCCCGACTGGGCCGGCTTCTTCGGCGGCCGCCGTCTCGTCCCGATCCTCTCCGCCTTCGCGGGCCTGGTCGCGGGCATCGTCTTCGGTCTGATCTGGCCGGTCCTCGGCACCGGCATCCACAACTTCAGTGAGTGGCTCGTCGGGTCCGGCGCCGTCGGCGCGGGTGTCTTCGGTGTCGCCAACCGCGCGCTGATCCCCGTGGGCATGCACCACCTCCTGAACTCCTTCCCGTGGTTCCAGGCGGGCACGTACAACGACGGCGGCGTGGACTACCACGGCGACATCGCGCGCTTCCTGCACCACGACCCGTCCGCGGGCCAGTTCATGACCGGCTTCTTCCCGATCATGATGTTCGCCCTGCCGGCCGCCTGCCTCGCGATCGTGCACTGCGCCCGTCCCGAGCGCCGCAAGGTCGTCGGCGGCATGATGTTCTCGCTCGCGCTCACCGCCTTCGTGACCGGTGTGACCGAGCCGATCGAGTTCACCTTCATGTTCATCGCGCCGGTCCTGTACGCGATCCACGCGGTGCTCACCGGTATCTCCATGGCGCTGACCTGGGCGCTGGGCATGAAGGACGGCTTCGGCTTCTCGGCAGGCGCGGTCGACTTCTTCCTGAACCTCGGCATCGCGAAGAACCCGTGGGGCCTGGCCCTGGTCGGCCTCTGCTTCGCGGCGGTCTACTACGTGGTCTTCCGCTTCGCGATCACCAAGTTCAACCTGCCGACGCCGGGCCGCGAGTCCGACGAGGAGCTCGCCGAGCTCCAGAAGGCCGAGGCGAAGTAGCCTCCGCCCGGCCCCTGCCCGGACTTCCGGGGACGTAAGCCCCTCGCCATCGGTACCAACGGCGAGGGGCTTCGCCGTGCCCGGCCGCATACGGTCGAACCATGAGCGACCAGCACAGCGACCGACCCGCCCCCCGCATCCTCGACCTCGACCGCGAGCGCCTCGCCGCCCTGCGCGGCCGCGCCCTGACCGCCTCGGTGGCCGCCGCCGAGGGCCGCACGATGGTCGCCGAGGTCTTCGCCGACCGCGCCGTCCTGGTCCCGGTGCCGGGCATGCCGGGCGTGCACAACGCCGAGCTGGTGGCGGCCTTCGGCGCCGACATCGTCGTACTGAACCTCATCGAGCGCGCCTGGGACGGCGAGCGCCTCGACCTGCCGGGCCTCGGCACCTTCGCCTCCATCGCCGACCTCGCCGCGTACATCGGCCGCCCCGTCGGCATCAACCTGGAGCCGGGCGACGTCCCCGAGATCCGCCGCGCGAAGCCCGAGTACGCCAGGCGCCTCGTGGACATGGGCGCGGCGATGCTCTGCCTGACGGCCAATCCGGGCACGGGCGGCTCGTACGAGGGGCTGGCGCGGGTCACCGAGGAGCTGCGGGCCGGGCTCGGTGACGACGTGGCGCTGTGGAGCGGCAAGATGCACCACGCGGGTCATCCGGAGCGGGTCACGGTGGGGCGGCTGACGTCGCTGGTGGAGGCGGGTGCCGACGGGGTGGTACTGCCGCTGCCCGGCACGCTGCCGGGGGTCACCCGGGAGCTGGCGGCCGAGGCGGTGGCGGCGGTGCAGGAGGCGGGCGCGGTGGTGATGGGCGCGATCGGCACCAGCCAGGAGGGCAGCCACGCGAACGTCGTGCCCCAACTGGCCCTGACGGCGAAGGAGGTGGGCGTCGACGCCCACCACTTCGGGGACTCGTTCCTGCCGGGGATGTGCGACCCGGAGGTCATGTACGACTACTCGGTGGCGGTCCGCGGCCGCCGCCACACGTGGAACCGGATGGCGCTCGGCGGCCGCGGTTTCCGGCGGGCCTGACCCGTCGGGACCGTCAGATCTCGTACGTCACGCGGGGCGCGGCGAGGGCGGTCGGGCCGTCGTACACGGCGCGGGCGTCGGCGAGGTTGACCTGGGGGTCCGTCCACGGCGGGATGTGCGTGAGCAGCAACCTTCCCGCACGGGCGCGCCGGGCGGACTCGCCCGCCTCGCGGCCGTTCAGGTGCAGGTCGGGGATGTTCTCCTTGCCGTGCGTGAAGGCCGCTTCGCAGAGGAAGAGGTCGGTGTCCTCGGCGAGCTTGTCCAGGGGCTCGCAGGGGCCGGTGTCCCCCGAGTAGGTGAGGGACTTCCCGCCGTGTTCGACGCGGATGGCGTAGGCCTCGACGGGGTGGCACATCTTCTCGGTGCGCACGGCGAACGGGCCGATGTCGAAGGAGCCCGGCTTGACCGTGTGGAAGTCGAAGACCTCGCTCATCGAGGAGGCGGTGGGCGTGTCGGCGTACGCGGTGGTCAGACGCTGTTCGGTGCCCTCGGGGCCGAAGACCGGGATGGGGGCGCAGCGGCCGCCCTCGTGCCGGTAGTAGCGGGCCACGAAGTACGCGCACATGTCGATGCAGTGGTCGGCGTGCAGGTGGCTGAGGAAGACCGCGTCCAGGTCGTACAGACCGATGTGGCGCTGCAGCTCGCCGAGGGCGCCGTTGCCCATGTCGAGCAGCAACCGGAAGCCGTCGGCCTCGACGAGGTAGCTCGAGCAGGCCGAGTCCGCGGACGGAAACGACCCCGAGCAGCCGACGACGGTGAGCTTCATGAAGCTGGAACCTCCGCGCTGGCAGGAGAGTCTGGGGGTGGTGTGCGGTCCGTCGAGCGTAAGGCGCAAAAGGCCTGGTCGCTCCTCCGTCGTGGGTCGTTGTGGGGGAACTCACCTGCGCTGTCACCGGTTCGGGGGGCTCTTGGGGCGTGCGGGACGTGGTGGGCGGTGGGGGGCGTGCGCCGGTACCGTCGGACCCATGGACACGTCCTGGTGGCTCGCGCTGGCCGCCGTGGTGGTGCTCGCGCTCGTCGTCACGTTGGTGGACGGCTGGGGGCGCGGGCCGCGTGTGTCCAGTTCCCGGCCGCCGGGCGGCACGCGGCCGCCGCGGGGGCCGCGGGGGCGGTTGCCCGCGCCGCGGCCTGCGGAGATCTGGTGGGCGCGGGTGCCGTACGAGGACGGGCCCGGCGGCAAGGACCGGCCGTGTCTGGTCCTGTCGGTGCGCGGGCGCACCGCGCGGGTCGCGAAGATCACGAGCAAGTACCACGACGAGCGGGCGGGTGTGATCACGCTGCCGCCTGGTGCGGTGGGTGACGCGCGGGGGCGGCCGAGTTTCCTGGAGACGGACGAGCTGCGGGAGGTGCCGCTGTGGGAGTTCCGGCGGCGCGCCGGGGTGGTGGATCCGGTCCTCTGGGATCAGGTGAAGTACTTGGCGGGGTGAGAAGCGGAACGTGCCGCTGCCCGGGCCGGAGAACCGGTCCGGGCAGCGGCGGTGTACGGGTGGTGCGGGGCGGTGGGGCCCGCGGCTAGGCCCAGAGCTGGCCCTGCAGCGTCTCGATGGCCTCTTCCGTGGTGGCCGCGGTGTAGACGCCCGTCGAGAGGTACTTCCAGCCGCCGTCGGCGACGACGAAGACGATGTCGGCGCTCTCGCCCGCCTTGACGGCCTTGTTGCCGACGCCGATGGCGGCGTGCAGCGCGGCGCCCGTGGAGACGCCCGCGAAGATGCCCTCCTCCTGGAGGAGTTGGCGGGTGCGGGTGACCGCGTCGGCGGAGCCGACGGAGAAGCGGGTGGTCAGGACGGAGGCGTCGTACAGCTCGGGGACGAAACCCTCGTCGAGGTTGCGCAGGCCGTAGACGAGGTCGTCGTAGCGCGGCTCGGCCGCGACGATCTTGATGTCCGGCTTCTGTTCGCGCAGGTAGCGGCCGACGCCCATGAGGGTGCCGGTGGTGCCGAGGCCGGCCACGAAGTGGGTGACGGAGGGGAGATCCGTGAGGATCTCGGGGCCGGTCGTGGCGTAATGGGCGCCCGCGTTGTCGGGGTTGCCGTACTGGTAGAGCATCACCCAGTCCGGGTGCTCGGCGGAGAGCTCCTTGGCGACGCGGACGGCGGTGTTGGAGCCGCCGGCGGCCGGGGAGGAGATGATCTCGGCGCCCCACATGGCGAGCAGGTCGCGCCGTTCCTGTGAGGTGTTCTCCGGCATGACGCACACGATGCGGTAGCCCTTGAGCTTGGCCGCCATGGCGAGCGAGATGCCGGTGTTGCCCGAGGTCGGCTCCAGGATCGTGCAGCCGGGCGTCAACCGGCCGTCCTTCTCGGCCTGTTCGACCATGTGGAGGGCCGGCCGGTCCTTGATGGAGCCGGTCGGGTTGCGGTCCTCCAGCTTGGCCCAGATCCGTACGTCCTCCGAGGGGGACAGGCGGGGCAGCCGGACGAGCGGCGTGTTGCCGACCGCGGCGAGCGGGGAGTCGTGACGAGGCATCCGGGATCGGGCCTAGACCATGCCGCCG
Source organism: Streptomyces sp. NPDC037013 (assembly GCF_055607265.1). Lineage (NCBI taxonomy): Bacteria > Bacillati > Actinomycetota > Actinomycetes > Kitasatosporales > Streptomycetaceae > Streptomyces > Streptomyces sp. NPDC037013. The sequence continues at coordinate 896,091 of NZ_JBVJRV010000003.1, forward strand.
GCGACGGCCGGCAGGATCGTGACGTTGTCGCCGTCGGTGAGCTTCGTGGAGATGCCGTCGAGGAAGCGGACGTCCTCGTCGTTCAGGTACACGTTCACGAAGCGGCGCAGCTTGTCGCCGTCGACGATGCGCTCGGCGATGCCTGCGTGGCGCGAGTCGAGGTCGGTGAGGAGCTCGGCGAGGGTGTCGCCGCTGCCCTCGACGGCCTTGGCGCCGTCGGTGTAGGTGCGGAGGATGGTCGGGATGCGGACCTCGATGGCCATGCTGGGCTCCTGTCGGGAGTGAAGAGGTGCGTCGAGAAGTGCGGGTGGTGGGCGCGCGGCGGCGCTGTGCTTGCGGGTGGTGCGCCGTGTACGGAGGTGCGGCGCCGCGGCCCGCGGCCGTGCGGCGGCACGGTTCAGCGGGAACAGATCGCGCTGGCGAGGCGGCACAGGTCGACGTGCAGCCGCGCAACGAGCAGTGCGCCCGGCGTCTTTTCGCTCACGTCGTGGGGAACCATGCGGTCATCGTATCGATTCCCGGTCCGGATCCCGGAATGTGATCTCAGCTGGTGGACGGAAACCGTTCAGGATGCGGGCGGCGGCAGATAGACGACGGTCGGGGCGCCGGTCAGCGGATGGGTGCTGACCTCGGCCGTCACCCCGTACACGGTGGCCAGGAGCTCGGCGGTGAGGACCTCCTTCGGCGTCCCTGAGGCGACGAGGCGGCCGCCGTCGAGGACGAGGATGCGGTCGCAGTAGTACGCGGCGAGGTTCAGGTCGTGCAGGGCGAGGAGGTTCGTCGTCCCCAGGCCCCGCACGAAGGAGAGGATGTCGAGCTGGTAGCGGATGTCCAGGTGGTTGGTGGGTTCGTCGAGGACGACGAGGGCGGGCTGCTGCACCAGGGCGCGGGCCACCAGGGCGCGCTGGCGCTCGCCGCCGGAGAGCGAGGGGAAGGGGCGGTGGGCGAGCTCCTCGACGCCGACGCGGGCGAGCGCCGCGGCGACGAGTTCCTCGTCGGCGGCCGTGTCCGCCTCCCAGAACCGCTTGTGCGGGGAGCGGCCCATCGCGACCACCTGCCGGACGGTCAGCTCGAAGGCCGCCTGCCCGTCCTGCGGGACGGTGGCCAGGCGCCGGGCCCGCGCCTTCGGGGTCATCGTGTGCAGGTCGTCGCCGTCCAGGAGGGCGCGGCCCGCGGTGGGGCGCAGGGTGCCGTAGACGCAGCGCAGCAAAGTCGTCTTGCCGCTGCCGTTGGGGCCGACGACGCCGACGGTCTCGCCGGGGGCGGCGGTGAGGTCGACGGCGTCGACGAGGAGCCTGCCGTCGGTCTCGTACGAGAGGCCTTCGGTGCGCAGCGCGGCGGCGGGCGCGGCGGGATTCACGCGGGTGCTCCTTCGGTACGCCGCCGCAGCAGCCAGAGGAAGAACGGGCCGCCGGTCAGCGCGGTGAGGACGCCGACGGGGATGTCCTGCGGGGCGGCGACGGTGCGCGCGGCGAGGTCGGCGGCGACCAGGAAGACGGCGCCCATCAGGGCGACCACCGGCAGCAGCGCGCGGTGGGCGGCGCCGACCAGCATGCGGGCGGCGTGCGGGACCATCAGGCCGATGAAGCCGATGGCGCCGCTGTAGGCGACCAGGACGCCGGTGAGGAGCGAGGCGAGCACGAAGACGCCGGCGCGGAAGCGGGCGGCGTCCAGGCCGAGGACGGTGGCGCCCTCCTCGCCGGCGAGGAGCAGGTCGAGGGGGCGGGCCAGCACCATGAGGAGGGCCGTGCCGAGGACCAGCGTGGCGCAGGGCAGGGCGAGCATGTCCCAGCGGGCGCCGCCGAGTCCGCCGAGCGTCCAGTACAAAACCTCCTTGAGCTGGTCCGCTGTGTCGGCGGTGACCAGGATGAGGCTGGTCAGCGCGGAGAGGACGTACGAGACGGCGACGCCCGCGAGGATCAGACGGCCGGTGGCGAAGCCGCCGCCCCCGCTTCTGGCCAGGGCGTAGACGAGGACCAGGGAGATCAGGGCGCCCGCGAAGGAGGCGGCCGGGATGGTGACGGTGGTCGACAGGGTGGTGCCGATGCCGAGGAATCCGCCGAGGACGATCGCGCCGACCGCGCCGACGGAGGCGCCCGAGGAGACGCCGAGCAGGAACGGGTCGGCGAGGGGGTTGCGGACGAGGGCCTGCAGGACGGTGCCGATGACGGCGAGTCCGGCGCCGACGGTGGCGCCGAGCAGGACCCTGGGGAGCCGCACGTCCAGGACGATGGTGCGGAACGGGGAGGGTTCGGCCCGCCCCGTGAGGATCTCCAGGACCTGGCCGGGCGGGATGCGGACGGAGCCGAGGGCGAGCCCGGCGAGTGTCGCTGCCGCGAGGGCGAGCGTGAGGACGGCCAGGACGGCCGTGCGCCGCCCAAGTGTGTCCCGTCGATCGCCCTTCGGGCTCGTCCTCAAACGCCGGACGGGCTGAATGATCCGCCCCACGGGCTGAATGATCCGCCCGACGGGCTGGATGAGTCGCCCTGCGGGCTGGATGGGCCTCACAGCTGTGCCGCCAGCTTCCTCACCGCCTCCGGTGCTCGTACGCCGGTGACCACGTCCGACAGGGGCAGCACCGCGAAGCTCTTGTTCTTGATCGCGGGGACGTCCTGGAGGGCCGGGTCGTCGAGGAGGCGCTTCTTCTTCTGGGCGACCGTGGTGGCGCCGTAGTCGAGGATGAGGATGGTCTCGGGCCCGCGCTCGACGACCTTCTCCCAGGACGCGTCGCTGAAGGACTTGTCCACGTCGGCGAAGACGTTGCGGCCGCCCGCCCGCTTGATGATGTCGTTGCCGATGCCGCGGCCGCCCGCCGTGAACGCGGTCTTGTCGCCGCTGTCGTAGACGAAGACGGAACGGGCCTTTCTGCCCCTGGACTCGGCCTCGGTGGCGGCCAGTTCGCGCCGGGCGTCCTTGATCCACCGGTCGGCGCGGTCCCGCACGCCGAACGTGGCGCCGACCTCGCGGACCTCGCGGTAGACGTCGTCCATGGAGACGGGGTGCTTGGCGCAGCTCTCGACGTTGAGGCGGCTGTCGATGCCGGACTCGGCGAGGGCGGCGCGGCTGCGGCCGTCGCCGGCCTGGAAGGCGCTCGCGTAGCCGCCGTACACGTAGTCGGGGTCGGCGGAGAGCAGCTTCTCGTAGGAGGGGTACTCCTTGGCGAGCACCGGGATCGACTTGTACGCCTTCTCGTAGGCGGGCAGGACCTTGTCGTCGAGGTAGGCGGTGCCGACGATCCGGTTCCGGAGGCCGAGTGCCAGCATCACTTCGGTGGCGTGCTGGTTCATGGTGACGGCGCGCTTGGGGGGCTCTTCGTACGTCGTGCGCACACCGCAGTTGGTGACGGTGTACGGGAATCCGGCGGCCTTGGCGGCGGGCTTCGCGTCGTCGGCCGGGCCGGACGAGGAGCACGCGGCGAGCGGGACGAGCAGGGCCGCGGCCAGCAGGGCGCGCGTGGGGCGGGACATGGGGGTGCTGCCTCCTCCAGGGGATTTCCGCGTCCCCTGCGTCGGGTGGAGGAAGGCGGCAGGTCAGTTCCTGACTACCCCCGGCCCCGGTACGGGGTGGGGTCACAGTGGCGGGACCGTGCCGGATTCGCGCCGGCTTCCTGGGTCCTGCCGCCCTCGTGAGTAAAGATCAGTATGCCTGTACGACCTTTACCTCTTCCTCGGTGACCTCGCCGTCGACGATGCGGTACGAGCGGAACTGGAAGGGTCCTGCGTCGTCGGTGTCGGCCGTGGAGACCAGGACGTAGTGCGCGCCGGGCTCGTTGGCGTACGTGATGTCGGTGCGCGAGGGGTAGGCCTCGGTCGCCGTGTGCGAGTGGTAGACGATCACCGGCTCCTCGTCGCGGTCGTCCATCTCGCGGTAGAGCTTGAGCAGGTCACCCGAGTCGAACTCGTAGAACGTGGGCGAGCGCGCGGCGTTCAGCATGGGGATGAACCGCTCGGGGCGGCCGGTGCCCGCCGGTCCCGCGACCACGCCGCACGCCTCGTCGGGGTGGTCCTGGCGCGCGTGCGCGACGATCTGGTCGTGGAGGGCCTGGGTGATGGTCAGCATGGGAGTCAGGATAAGCAGAGGGCCCGCACCGTACCGAAGTGTGGTACGGGCGGGCCCGAATGCTGGACACGGCCCGGAAGAGCCGGTGTCGGGGCGCCGGTGTCAGTCCTTCTCGACCGGCGCGCTGCCGGCGGTGACGGAGCCGTCGACGGCGGTCTTGCGCTTGGTGAACGCCGCGGCATCGGGGTTGCGGCTCTTGAGCACCAGGTAGGAGACCGTGAGGATCAGGGCCCAGACCGGGGCGGCGTAGAGCGAGATCCGCGCGTCCTTGTCGACGCCCATCATCACGATGACCATGCCGATGAAGAGCAGCGCGAACCAGCTGGTGTACGGGGCGCCCGGGGCGCGGAAGGTGGACTGCGGCAGCTCGCCGCGGTCGGCCTTGCGGCGGTAGCGGATCTGGCAGGCCAGGATCATGATCCAGGCCCACATGCCGGAGATGGTGGCGAAGGAGACGACGTAGTTGAACGCCTCGCCCGGCCACTGGTAGTTGATCCAGACGCCGACCAGCATGAACGCGGCGGAGACCGTGGTGCCGGTCAGCGGCAGGCCGTTCTTCGTGAGCTTGGTGAAGAACTTCGGGCCCTGGCCGTTGAGCGCCAGGTCGCGCAGCATGCGGCCGGTGGAGTACATGCCGGAGTTGCAGGAGGAGAGCGCGGCGGTGAGGACCACGAAGTTCACGATGGCGGCGCCGACGCCGAGACCCATCTCCTCGAAGGCCTTCACGAACGGCGAGACGCCCGGCTTGAAGGAGGTCCACGGCACGACCGAGAGGATCATGATCAGCGCGCCGACGTAGAAGACGGCGATGCGCCACGGCACGGTGTTGATCGCCTTGGGCAGGACGGTCTTCGGGTCCTTGGACTCGCCCGCGGTGACGCCGACGAGCTCGACGGCGAGGAAGGCGAACATCACGATCTGCAGGGTCATCAGCGTGGAGCCGATGCCGTTGGGGAAGAAGCCGCCGTCGTTCCACAGGTGGGTGACGGACGCGGTGTCGCCGGCGTCGGAGAAGCCGATGGTGAGGATGCCGACGCAGATCAGGATCATGCCGATGATGGCGGTGACCTTGACCATCGAGAACCAGAACTCCAGCTCACCGAAGAGCTTCACGGAGATGAGGTTCGCGCCGTACAGGATGACCGTGAAGACCAGGGCGTACGCCCATTGCGGGAACGAGTCGTGTGTCCAGTACTGCATGTACTGGGCGGCCGCGGTGACTTCGGTGATGCCGGTGACGACCCAGAAGAGCCAGTAGGTCCAGCCGGTCACGAAACCGAAGAACGGGCCCATGAACTCGCGTGCGTACTCCGAGAAGGAGCCGGACACGGGCCGGTACATGAGGAGCTCGCCGAGCGCCCGCATGATGAAGAAGATGACGAGGCCCGCGATGGCGTACGCCAGGATGAGGCTGGGGCCGGCCTTGTGGATGGCCTTGCCCGCGCCGAGGAACAGGCCGGTGCCGATGGCGCCGCCGATCGCGATCATCTGGATCTGCCGGGCTCCGAGCCCGCGCTGATAGCCCTCGCCCTCGCCGGACGAGCCGCCCTGCGCGACACCATTGCCGCCGTGCTCGCCGTGGTGCTCTTCGACCTGCACTGAGGTCATGGTGACGCCTTTCTCCATGCTGATCCGCGCCCGCACATCTGCGTTGTGGCTGCGGACCAGGTCCTGATCCCCCCGGATATGGATGGAGTGCTACCGGCGGTCTGCCGGCTGGAGCGCCCTCGGCGACATGGGTGGCGTCACCGAGCGGTCGTGAAGATTTATCACGGGGGCAACAGTGAGGGAATGAGCCACCTGTGGCACAGAACACAGGGAGAAGCGGACAAAGCGCCCTTGACACCGCAAAAGCGGACAACGGCTTGACGCGATCGTTATCCGGATTTGAGGATCCGCTGAGCGAACGGCCCGCCTCGTGAACAGAACCTGTCCACTACAACAAATTTCGCTGCCGTATGCACCGAATTTGGCCCGGTTTCAGTCCAGCAACGTCCCCACCAGCGTTTCCTGCAAGCCGCCCAGCCAGAGATAGGCCATCACCATCGGCTTGCGGGGGTCGGTGTCCGGGAGGCGGTAGAGCAGATCCGCGTCCTCCTCGTCGCTGACCTCAAGGCGCGTGCCGATCGCGAGCCGGAGGTCGTTGAGGGCGCCGAGCCACCGCTGGGACTCCTCGACCGACAGTTTCAGGACAGCTCCGCCGTCGCCGGACGCCGTCATCGCGTCCAGCGAACGGATCACCACCAGCGCGTCGTCGCGCTTCTTGGCCCGCAGATCGTTCTCCGTGAAGCGGCGGAACTCCGCCGAGTACGCCCGCGCCTCCTCGGCGTCGCCCGGCGCGGCGTCCTCACTCCCCGGCCCGCCGTACGCGTCGGGCAGCAGCCGCCGCATCACCGGGTCGGAGGGCGGCTCGCTCGGCCCCTCGGCGAAGAGCTCCGCGAGGGGGTCGTCGGAGACCTCCCCGCCCGGACCCGGCCCGATCAGCTCCAGGAGCTGCACGGCGAGGGAACGGATGATCGAGATCTCGACCTCGTCGAGCGCGACGGCGGCGCCGCCCCCGGGAATCGGTTCGAATTGTCCTGGCATCAGATGCGTCGCTGCTTCCGGTCCGTGCGCTGCTGGAGGTCGGCTACTTGCGGTCCTGCTGAAGAGTGGCCCACAGGCCGTAACCGTGCATGGCCTGCACGTCGCGCTCCATCTCCTCACGGGTACCGCTGGAGACGACCGCGCGGCCCTTCTGGTGGACGTCCATCATCAGCTTCGTGGCCTTCTCCTTCGAGTACCCGAAGTACGTCTGGAACACGTACGTCACGTAACTCATCAGATTGACCGGGTCGTTGTGCACGAGCGTGATCCAGGGAACGTCCGGCTCGGGGACGACGAGCGCCTCTTCGTCCGAATCCGGGCGGGTGATTTCTGCGGGAGCCGTACTCACGTGCCCCATGCTGCCACCCCTGAAGGGCCCTCGCACAAATGGTCTCCCGCGCGCGCCACGAAATCGTCAGAGTGACGAGATTGGGGGTAGCATCCTTCGTATGAACACAGCGGACCTTGGCCTGCCGGTGGATGTTCCGTCGACAGCGCTTTTCACGGACCAGTACGAGCTGACGATGTTGCAGGCCGCACTGAAGGCGGGCACCGGCGACCGGCGTTCGGTCTTCGAGGTCTTCACCCGCAGACTGCCCGAGGGCCGCCGCTACGGCGTGGTGGCCGGAACCGGCCGGGTCCTGGACGCCGTGGAGAACTTCCGCTTCGACGCCGGCGTCCTCGGCTTCCTGCGCGAGCGCGGCATCGTCGACGAGGCGACCCTGGAGTGGCTGGCCGGCTACCGCTTCAGCGGCGACATCTGGGGCTACCCCGAGGGCGAGGTCTACTTCCCCGGCTCGCCCATCCTGCGGGTCGAGGGCTCCTTCGCGGAGTGCGTGCTCCTGGAGACCGTGATCCTCTCCATCCTCAACCACGACTCGGCCATCGCGGCCGCCGCCTCCCGGATGTCCTCCGCCGCCGGGGACCGCCCGCTGATCGAGATGGGCGCCCGCCGCACCCACGAGCTGGCCGCCGTCGCCGCCTCCCGCGCCGCCTACGTCGGCGGCTTCACCACCACGTCGGACCTCGCCGCCGGCTTCCGCTACGGCATCCCGACCGTCGGCACCAGCGCCCACGCCTTCACCCTGCTGCACGACAACGAACGCGACGCCTTCCAGGCCCAGGTGGACTCCCTCGGCCCCGGCACCACGCTCCTCGTGGACACGTACGACGTGACCGAGGCCGTCCGCACCGCGGTGGAGATCGCCGGGCCCGAGCTCGGCGCCGTCCGCATCGACTCCGGTGACCTGCTGCTCGTCGCGCACCGGGTGCGCAAGGAGCTGGACGAGCTCGGCGCGACCAAGACGAAGATCGTCGTCACCTCCGACCTCGACGAGTACGCCATCGCCTCGCTCGCGGCGGCGCCCGTGGACGCGTACGGCGTGGGCACCCAGCTCGTCACCGGGTCCGGGCACCCCACCTGCTCGATGGTCTACAAGCTGGTGGCCCGCGCCCACTCCGCCGACCCGAAGGCGCCCCTGGAGCCGGTGGCGAAGAAGTCGCTCGGCGCCAAGTCCTCGATGGGCGGCCGCAAGTGGGCCGCGCGCCGCACCGACGCGTACGGGGTCGCCGAGGCCGAGGTGGTCGGCACCGGTCCGGTACCGGCCGACCTGGCCGACCGGCAGCTCCTGGTCGAGCTGGTCAAGGGCGGCGACGTCGTGGCCCGCGAGCCGCTGGACGCCGTCCGTGACCGGCACGCCGCCGCCCGCGCCGGGCTGCCCCTGTCGGCGACGCAGCTGTCGCGCGGCGAGGCGGTCATCCCGACGGAGTACGTCTGACGGGTGGGGAGGGGGCGCCTCCCGGCCCACACCCGGCGACCGGGGGGCCGCAGCGGCGCCCGGTGACCGGTGGCCGCACCGGCGCCCCCTCCCGCAACGCCCGCGAAGTCTCTACGCTCGGTTCATCCGGCCGAGTCCCCCACCGTTCCCCGCCCTGCCGAGCCGAAGGACACCCGCCATGCGCCGCGCACTGATCGTCGTAGACGTGCAGAACGACTTCTGCGAGGGCGGCAGCCTTCCGGTCGCCGGCGGGGCGGACGTGGCCGCATCCATCACCGAGCTGATCGGCCAGGCCCCGGCGGGCTACCGCCACGTCGTGGCCACCCGCGACCACCACATCGAGCCCGGCGACCACTTCTCCGACCACCCCGACTACGTCGACTCCTGGCCGCCGCACTGCGTGGCCGGCACGGAGGGCATCGGCTTCCACCCGAACTTCGCCCCCGCGGTCGCCTCCGGCGCCATCGACGCGGTCTTTTCCAAGGGCGCCCACTCGGCGGCGTACAGCGGCTTCGAGGGCGTCGACGAGAACGACGTGCCGCTGGCGCGGTGGCTGCGCGAGCGGGAGATCACCGAGGTCGACGTGGTGGGCATCGCCACGGATCACTGCGTGCGCGCCACCGCGCTGGACGCGGCGCGGGAGGGGTTCCGGACGACGGTGCTTCTGGACCTCACGGCCGGGGTCTCGGCGGCGACCACCGAGACGGCGATGGCCGAGCTCCGCTCGGCCGGGGTGGAGCTCACGGGCAAGCCCGTCGTCTGACCCGCGGGCCGGTGGGGGCTCGGCGCGCGGTTCCCCGCGCCCCTGGGTGGTCCTGCGTGCCGCCCGAGCGAAGGTGCCGCCCGCAGAACGCACGAGAGCTGTCAGAACGGGACCCCTGACCCACGGGAGTGGGGAGCGGCGCGGCCCTGCCTCCGCAGGGCTCGGATCGGGTGCCACAGCTCCCGCGCGTCGTCCGGCGCCGTCCGCCATATCAGGCCGTCGGGGTGGTGCAGCACCGCCGTGACCTCGTCGGGCGTGGGCGGCTCCGCGTTGCCGCGCAGGTACACCGCGCGCATGCCGAGGTTGCGCAGCCTGGTCAGGGCTCGGGCGCGGTTCACGGCGTGCACGATCATCCTGACCGTGCCGCCGCCCGGCGACGGGCTCGGCAGGGTCAGCGCCACCACCACACTGCCGTTCGGCAGCTTGCAGAAACCTCCTGCGGACATGCTCGGTCACACCCCCGTGAGACATCGGACGGGGTCCCCGGCCGCCACGGCCGGGCCCCGCGTCAATAAGAAATCCACAGGACGCACCTAAACACGATCGGCCGCCGCCCGCTAGAGGGCGACGGCCGATCATGGCTTGACCTGCGAAAACGCTAATTACTTCTTAGAGGGGCCCACCTGGAGGGTGATCGTCGAGCCGTCCTTGGGCTGCTTGATGATCTTGATCTGCGTGTTGGTGTCAGTGACCTTCACGCTTCCCGTGGGGTTCGACGCGTACCAGTAGGTGCCCTTGTGGTCGTCGAAGACCGGGACACCCTTCTGGGACTTGATCTTCAGCGCGACGTCCGCGTTGTGGAGCGTGAACGCGTCCGTCGCGAACTTGCTGAAGGGCGCGTCGAACGGCTGGATCTTGTTGCGCAGGATCGTGCCGTCCTTCCACTTCAGCGGCTTGGCGTGGGCGTCGACCGGAAGGATCAGGCCCGCACCGGGGTGCTGGCTGGTGTTGTTGTCCTTCTGCGAGGTGTCCCACTGCCAGACCATCAGGCCGGTCTGGTACGGGTAGTGCTCGACCCAGTCGGGACGGGACTGCGAGAAGCCGAAGTTGTACGGGCCGACCTTCAGGGTCTTGTCGTACGACACGTACTGGCGGTTCTCGGCGAGGTAGTACTGGTCGTACTTCTTGGTGAAGGACTCACCGATGCGCGAGAAGCCCTTCGCCGTCCAGCCGTTGTCGTCACCCTCGGCGCCGTCCTCGAACAGCTTGGTGCCGTCCGCGGTGACCGCGAGCGCGTCGGCCGTGAAGCCCTTGCCGCCCGCGCCGCCGTCCGTGGCGTAGCGGAAGCGGATGTCGATCTTCTTGCCGGCGTAGGCGTCGAGCGGGAAGACCAGCTTCTTGTACGCGCCCGAGACGCCGGTCAGCGCGGGCTTGTCACCGGCGTCGCGGGTGATCGGCCTGCCGTCCGCGGTGCCGTCCACCGGCGTCCAGTTGGCGCCGTTGTCCGTCGAGACCTCGGTGTAGAGGTAGTCGTAGTTGGCCTCGATGTCCCACCAGCCCTGCAGCGAGAGCTCGGCCTTGGACTTGCCGGTCAGGTCGACGGAGCGCGTCAGGGTGTTCTTGAGGTCGTCGCCCTGGTCGCTCCACCACTGCTTGGCGCCCTCGGCGGGCTTCACGACGGTGGTGGTGACGGGCTTCTTCGGCAGGTCGACGACGAGCGCCTGACGGTGGCGGGTGTTGTACTCGGAGACGCCCAGCTTGTGCTCGGAGGTCGTCGCGGCCTTCGCCTTGGCGTAGTCGAGCCAGCCCAGCTGGAACTTGTCCCAGGCAGTCATGTCGCCCGGCAGGTCACCGATGGCGTCCTTGCCGGTGCCGAGCCAGGAGCCCGCCGACATCAGCGACCAGAAGCCGACCGAGTTCTCGCCCTTGCCCGTGGTGTCGTAGAGGTCCGGCAGACCGAGGTCGTGGCCGTACTCGTGGGCGAAGACGCCGAGGCCGCCGTTCTCCGGCTGCATCGTGTAGTCGCCGACCCAGATGCCCGAGTCGCCGATCTGGGTGCCGCCGGCCTTGTTGTTGCCCGGACCGGTCTTGCCCGCGTCGTTGCCGTAGGCGTACCAGCGGTGCGCCCACAGGGCGTTCTTGCCCTCGGCGCCGCCGCCGGCCGACTCGTCCTCGCCGGCGTGGACCAGTTGGAAGTGGTCGATGTAGCCGTCGGGCTCGTTGAAGTTGCCGTCGTTGTCGAAGTCGTAGCGGTCCCAGAGGTCGTACTTGGCCAGGTCCGCCTTGATCTGCTCGTCCGTGCGGCCCTTGTCCTTCTGGTCCTTGGCCCAGGCGGTCACGCCGTCCTTGACCGCGTCCCAGACGTTCGGGCAGTTGGTGTCGCCGCAGTAGTTCGAGCCGTAACGGGCCTCGTTGTAGTCGACCTTGACCCAGTCGGAGACCTCGCCGTCGACCGAGTACCGGCCCGAGGAGGTCTTCTCGTAATAGGTCTTCAGCGAGTGCTTCGTCTTGCCGCTGCTGTCCTTGCCCTGACCGAAGTACAGGTCCTGGAAGTGCTTCTTGTTGTAGTCGGCCTGCCAGGCCGTGCTGTTGTCCTTCGCCCTGTTGGGCTTGGCTATCTTGTTGTGCAGCGGGCCGGGCTTGCCGCCGTACTTCTTGACCGGCTGCTCCGGGCCCTCGGGGCCGTCCGGGTCGTACATGGTCGTGTCGTCGACCTTGTTCCCGAACTCCACCAGGATCGTGAAGATCTTGTCGGTCTTCTCCCGGCCCAGCTCGACGTACTTCTTGTCGTCGAGCTTGACGACCTTGGAGGCGCCCCTCTTCTGGACCTTGGCGTCGCCCGCGACGACCTGCTGCAGGGCCGCCTTGCGCTGCTGCGCCTGCTGCTTGCTGAACGGACCGTCCAGGTCGTGGTCGACCTGTGCCTTGGTCCGCGACGGGTCCTGCCGGTCGACGGCCGGCGCCCCGCCCGAGGCGCCGTCCTGGGCCGAAGCCGTCGCTGCCGCGAAGGTCGCGGTGGCCGCGGCCATCGCCACGGCCACCGCGGTGGCTCTGAACGTCCGTGTTCTGACTGTCACTTGATGCTGTCCTCCCCCGCGCCCGCGCGAAATGTGACGGACCGATGTCCCGGTCGGAGGAGGTCCGCGCGCGATGTACGCGTCACAAGTGACGACATTCGACCGGAAGTACGGGAGAAAAGACAGACCTTGACTTGGACAGGCCAAGTGCACTATGCAGACGCCGGACCCCGGTATCCGGACACGGAGCACTCCCCCACGGGGCAGGCGAACGGGCGCGCCGCACCGTCCACTTGATGGACGCCATGAACCCGTGCGCCCCCTGTGCTGCGGCACCGTGGGTTAGGTCACGCTTACTACCCGTTCCCGTCGGGCATGGTGCGGAATAGAGTCAATCGACGGTGCGCCACCGCGCGAAGCGGCACATCCCAAGTCGCTGCCGTCAAGCACCCTTTGATTCGCATAAGCCGTGCCCACATCCGCATCCGCCCCCATGGTCCACAAGACGTGGGGGGATCACTGCCGAGGACGGATCACGTCATGCCTCGTCCCATGCCACGTCCGACCACCGCACAGATCACCTACGGTTCGGTGACCGTCATCGTCTCGACCCTCGCGATGCTGCTGCTCTCCCAGACCGCCTCGGGGGTCGGCATCGCGGTGATATCCCTGGCCGCGCTCGGCCTCGGGTTACTGGTCGCCATGACGGTGCCGCTGCCCAAACCGCCCGCGGCGCCGGCCGCACGCGCCACGGCGGCGCCCGCCGCCGCCGACGAGCGCGTCCCCGCGCAGCGCTCCGTGCTCGCCGACCCGGTACGCGAACCGGCGGGCCCGTGAGTCACGGGCCCGCCGCATGAGCGTGCCACCACCGCGCCCGGCAGTGCCGGGCCGGGGCCGGGAGTGCGCCGGCAGCGGCTAGACGCTGACCACCACCGTCTTCGCCGCCTTGTCGTGCAGGCCCTGTTTGTAGGGCTTGTCGAAGAAGCTCCAGCCGCCGCTGATCGCCGTCCAGATGCAGGCGCAGCAGAAGGCGAACGGCAGCCAGAGGACGGCCGCGCGGGCGAGCGCGGTCTGCACTCCCGGCGTGGCCCCGTCGTTGAGGTTCGCGACCCGCATCCCCAGCCACTTCTTGCCGAGCGTCTGCCCGGTCCTGGAGATCATGAAGGTGTCGTACGCGATGTAGAGCACGGCGGCCAGCAGGGACTGGCCGAACGACTTGCCCGTGTTCACGTCGTCCGGGTCGATGTCGTACTCCGCCGTGCCGAACGCCCATGACAGCAGGGCCACCACGACGGCCACCAGCACCATGTCGATGATGCGGGCGAGCACACGCTTGCCGCTGTCGGCGAGCGGGGGCATTCCGGCGAGGGGATCCGTCCCCCCGAAGCCACCGGGACCGCCGTAGCCGCCGGGGCCGCCCGGCCCGCCGCTGCCGCCCCCGTACGGGTCACCGCCGTAGGGCGGAGGCGGGGTGCCGTAGGGCGAGCCGCCGCCCGGGGGCGGGGTGTCGTACGGGGAGCCGCCGCCCTCCGGTGGCCGGTTCGGCGGCTGCTTCTTGAACGGGTCGTCGTCCGGCGGCGGATATTGCGGCGGTTCGGTGCTCATGGCCCGAGTCGACCGCGACCGCCCCGGCTCCGCATCCGGCGAGCGGCCGACCGGGTTACCCGGGCGTCACCCCGCGACGAACGTGTTCGCCGCCTTGTCGTGCCAGCACTGGCGCCAGGGCCGGTCGAAGACGCACCACACCACGCCCACCACGCCGATCACCAGCACGCCCGGCACGCAGTACACCAGCCAGCGCCTGAGCGCCGCCCCGAACGTCGGCGTCTCGTGCTCCTCGATGTCCCGCACCTGGACGCCGCACACCTTCTTGCCCGGTGTGCGGCCCCACTTGGCGGTGGGCAGTACCTCGTAGACGACGCCGAAGAGCAGCAGGACGGCGAGGACGATGCCGAGGTAGCCCGCCGTGGTGCCGTCGAGCAGCCAGACGGTGGTCTTCTCGCCGGAGAGCTTCGCCGCGTCGATCTTGCCGTCGATGTGGTCGGCGGCCTTGGTGCCGAGCGGCAGCGCGGCCGCGCCGGTGACGGCGGCGAGGACGACGGTGTCGATCAGCCGTGCCGCGAGGCGTCTGCCGAGTCCGGCCGGGCGGGCCGCGGCCTGCGCCTGCGCCACCGCGAGGAACGGGTCGGCGGCCACCGGCTTCCACGGCACGACGGGCTGTCCCTCGCCGCCGTGCTGCTCGGGGGCCGGGCCGGCCGGGGGCTGCGCGAGCTGGTGCACCTGCTGGGCCCAGGAGGGCGAGCCTCCGCCGGGCCCCGAGGTGACGGGGTGGGGGACGCCGCCCTGCTGCGGCACGGCGGGCTGCGGGGCCGCGGCGTCCGGCTGCGGGTGCTGGGCCTGCGGTTGAGGCTGAGGCTGAGACTGGGGTTGGGGCTGCTGAGGCTGCTGTGTCTGCGGGGGTACGGCTCCCTGCTGCGGTACGGAGGGCTGGGCGGCGGCGGTCTGCGCGCCGCGCCGGGCGGACTTGGGGCGGATCGCGCGGATGGACATGGTGCCGTCGGTGCCGGGCGAGGCGGCGGGCGTGCCCTGGCCGCCGGGCTTGCCCGCGGCGGGCCGCACCGGCCCGGTGGGCCGGCGGAACGTCACCGTGCCCTCGCCGCTGGCCGGCTTCGCGGCGCCGGGCTCGACCGCGCGGATCGTGACCGTGCCGGGGTTGCTGTCGCCGTGCGGCGCCCCGGTCTCCCCCGGGGCCTTCGCCCGCGCGGCCTCCTCGGGGAGTTCCGCGCGGGGCGCGGCGTCGCTCGGCACGCGCGGGTCGGACTGGTTCGGGTCGCCCCAGGAGACGCGCTCCTGCTCGGCGCCGAGCCCGGCCTGCCGGCCCGCGTCGGCGCCCCACGCGGAGGCGGGCTCGGGCCGCTCCCCCGGGTCCGTCCGCGGTTCCTCGTCGAAGAAGTGGGGGCCCGTCTCCTCCACGGGCGGCGGGACCACGGCACCCGTGTCGGCACCGGCGCCGGGAGGGGCCGGGAGGGGTTCGCCGTCGGACGGTGCGGGACGGCTCGTACCGGGGACCCAGGCGGCACCGTTCCAGTACCGGACATATCCGGGAATGGACGGGTCGGGGTAGTAGCCTTCGCGCGGCCGGTCGTCGCCTGGGGCCGGAGTTGGGGCGCTCATGTCCGTCGTCCCGTATCTGCTCGGGGGTCTTCTGGGGGCTCCACATCTATCAGACCTCCGTGTGCCACCGGGCGGCTCCCGGCCCACGGACCACTTTCCGGGCACGCTCCCCACACATCCCCCGCCCCCTCCGCTCCCCCTCCCGGCCTCCGCCGCGCAGCGGTCCGGAGAAACTTTCCCGAACCCGCGTAATGCTCCGGCGATCTCGCGCTCTCCACTCGTACGGGTCCGCTCCCAGGGCCCCTACAGGGAAAGGCAGGGCATCGACATGCACTCCGTGGTGGAACGCGAACTGGAGCTGAAACTCGTCCTCTCGCCGGAACGGGCCATCCCCGTCCCGGCCCGCCTCACCTACCGCACCGACGACCCGTACGCCGTCCACATCGCCTTCCACATCGGCTCCGAGCACCCGGTGAACTGGACGTTCGCCCGCGAGCTGCTGGTGGAGGGGGTCTTCAGGGCGTGCGGCCACGGGGACGTGCGGGTCTGGCCGACCAAGGTGGACGGCCGCGGCGTGGTCCTGATGGCGCTCAGCTCGCCGGACGGCGACGCCCTCCTGGAGGCGCCGGCCACCGCCGTCTCCGCCTGGCTCGAGCGGACGCTGCGGGTGGTCCCGCCGGGCTCCGAGTCCGAGCAGCTCGGCATCGACGACGGCCTCGCCGAGCTGCTCGCGCCCGCCTCCGGCCGTGCCGACGAGCTCTGGCTGCGCGACCCGTGGCCCTCGGACGAGTCCAAGGACGGTGAGTGAACTCCCGCGCCACGGGGGCGGACAGGGAATCCGATCAGAAGAGCTTGCCCGGGTTGAGCAGGGAGTGCGGGTCGAAGGCGGCCTTGATGGCCTGCTGCATCTCGACGCCCACCGGGCCGATCTCGCGCGCCAGCCACTCCTTCTTCAGGACGCCGACGCCGTGCTCGCCGGTGATGGTGCCGCCGAGTTCGAGGCCGAGGGCCATGATCTCGTCGAAGGATTCGCGGGCGCGCCCGCTCTCGTCGGGGTCGGCCGCGTCGAAGCAGACGGTGGGGTGGGTGTTCCCGTCGCCGGCGTGCGCGCAGACCCCGATGGTCAGGCCGTACTTCCCGGCGATGCGCTCGACGCCGTCGAGCATGTCGGCGAGCTTCGAGCGCGGCACGCACACGTCGTCGATCATCGTGCTGCCCTTGACGGCTTCGAGGGCGGTGAGCGACAACCGCCGGGCCTGGAGGAGGAGTTCGGACTCGGCGGTGTCCTCGGCCGGGACGACCTGGGTGGCGCCCGCGGCCTCGCAGAGCGCGCCCACCGCGGCGAGGTCCACCGCCGGGTCCGGGGTGTCGAAGGCGGCGAGCAGGAGCGCCTCGGTGGTCTCGGGCAGCCCCATGTGGGCGAGGTCGTTGACGGCCTTCACCGTCGTACGGTCCATCAGTTCGAGGAGCGAGGGGGCGTGGCCGCCCGCCATGATCCGGCAGACGGCGTCGCAGGCGGCCTGCACCGAGCCGAACTCGGCGGCCAGGACGAGCTGCCGGGGCGGCTCGGGCTTGAGCGCGAGGACCGCGCGGACGACGATGCCGAGGCTGCCCTCGGAGCCGACGAAGAGCCGGGTCAGGTCGTATCCCGCGACGCCCTTGGCGGTGCGGCGTCCGGTGCTCATGAGCCGCCCGTCGGCGAGGACGACGTCGAGGCCGAGGACGTACTCCGCGGTGACCCCGTACTTCACGCAGCACAGGCCCCCGGCGGCGGTGCCGATGTTCCCGCCGATGGTGCACATCTCCCAACTGGAGGGATCCGGCGGGTAGTAGAGGCCGTGCTCGCCGACCGCGCGGGAGAGCGCGGCGTTGACGACGCCCGGCTCGACCACCGCGGTCCGGTCGACGGGGCTGATCTCCAGGATGCGGTTCATCTTGACGAGGGAGAGCACGATGCACCCCTCGCTGGCGTTCGCGGCGCCGGACAGGCCGGTGCGGGCGCCCTGCGGCACCACGGGGACGCGCAGCGCGGTGGCGGTCCGCATGACGTGCTGGACCTCCTCGACGGTGCGCGGCAGGACCACGACGGCGGGGACGCCCGCCTCGCAGAAGCTCGCCATGTCGTGCGCGTACGAGGACGTGACGTCCGGATCCGTGAGGAGCGCCTCGGCGGGGAGGCCCTCCCGGAGCAGTTCGACGAGGGTGCGGCTCATGATCACAGCCTCGCACCCGGGGCCATCGGTGTGAACCCGTCTGCGATGCCCTTCACCATGCCGGGATGTGCTCTTCGTATTGACGCACAGTGAAGGCCATGAACCCTTGGGTGAAACGTGGACTGATCACCTCCGCCGTGGGGAGCGTGCTGCTCGGCGGCGTCGTCGTGCTGCTGCCGCCGGAGGGGAAGGACGCGGCACCTCCCGCGCTGGGGCCCGCGGGGCGGGCGATGGCGGCCGTGGGGACGGGGGCGCCCGCCGCGCTGCCCGACCTGGCGGCGCTCATCGGGGAGCGCGAGGCGCAGGTGCGGGCGCACCCCCGCGACGAGCAGTCCTGGGCGGTGCTCGGCTCGGCCTACGTGGCGCGCGCGGAGCGGACCGCCGACGTCACGTACTTCCCGAAGGCCGAGACCGCGCTGAACACCTCCCTGCGGGTGCGGCCGGAGGGCAACCCGGAGGCGCTGACCGGCCTGGCCACGCTCGCCAACGCCCGGCACGACTACCGCGCCGCCAAGAAGTGGGGCGAGCTCGCGGCGCGGCAGGCCCCGAAGCGGTGGACGGTCTACCCGCCGCTGATCGACGCGTACAGCGGGCTCGGCGACGCGAAGGGCGTCGGCAGGGCCCTTGAGGCGCTGCAGAAGCTGGGCTCGGGCCCCGCGGTCCTGGAGTGGTCCGGGCAGGTCTACCGCGACCGCGGCTGGCGCGAGAACGCGAACACCGCACTGGCCGACGCGGCGGCGCTCGCCGAGGCCCCGGCGGAGAAGGCGGCGTGCCTGCACCGCGTCGGGGAGCTCGCCTGGGAGCGGGGCGAGCCGGCGGAGGCGCTGCGCTACGACGACGCGGCGCTCGCCGCCGACCCCGACCACCACCCGGCGATGGCGGGCCGGGGCCGTGCCTTGGCCGCGCTGGGCCGCTCCTCGGAGGCGCTGCAGGCCTACCGTTCGGCGCTCGCCAGACAGCCGCTACCCGAATACGCCCTCGAACTGGGCGAGTTGTACCAGTCGCTGAAGCTGCGGCCCGCCGCGAAGGCGCAGTACGACATGGTGCGGGCCCGGGTGAAGCAGGAGGGCGCGGCCGGCGTCAACGACGAGCGGATCCTCGGGCTCTTCGAGGCGGACCACGGCGACGCGGACAGGGCGGTGAAGCGGCTCAGCGCGGAGTACAAGCGGCACGGCAGCCCGCAGACGGCGGACGCGCTGGGCTGGGCGCTGCACCGCTCCGGGAAGAGCGAGGCGGGCCTGAAGCTGGTCACGAAGGCGATGGACAAGGGGCCGCGCAGCGCCCTGTTCGCCTTCCACCGGGGGCAGATCGAGCGGGAGCTGGCCCACTACGGCGCCGCGCGCCGCCACCTCGGCGAGGCGCTGCGCGTCAACCCGTACTTCTCGCCGCTGGGCGTGCCCGCGGCGAAGGAGGCGCTGGAGGAGCTGGGCGAGCCGCCGGAGGGCGGACCCGAGGAGATGTACGCGCCGGATCCGGTCGCGCAGGGCCCGCAGGCCTCTTCGCCCCGGCAGGCGGCGCCGCGCCGGACGACCCCTCGGGGCACGTCGCAGCGCCGGACGGCGCCGGGCACGTCGAGCGGCCGGACCGGGGGCAGGAGAGGGAGCGGGAGCGGTTCGGGGCGCGGGTCGTCCGCGAACTGAACCCGGCGGTCAGGCGTCGGCCACCGGGTCCGGTGCGGGCGGCGGGCCCCACGGCGCCTCCAGGGCGGCCCGCAGGGCGTCGACGGCCGTGCCGCCGATGCGTTCGGCGAGCCGCTCCTCCATGCGGGCGAGGACGGCGACGGCCGCACGGTGGGCGCTCTCACCGGCCGGGGTGCGCCGGATCAGGCGCCGCCGGGCGGATGCGGGATCCGGCACCTGCGTAAGGAGCCCGGCGCCGACGAGGCCGTGGACGGCCTGGTGGGCGGTCTGCCGGGTGACGCCCATGCGGCGGGCCAGCTCGGAGACGGTGGTGCCCTCGTCGTCGAGGACGGCGAAGAGCTGGGCCTGGGTCGGGGAGACGGGCGGGGCCCCGGCGGCCGCCATGGCGGCGAGGAGTCCCTCCTCGAACCAGCGGCGGGCCTCGCCGAGGAGCTGGGGGAGGTTGCGGTGACCGGGTTTCTGCGACATTAATGTCAGGGTACCTGACATTGGTGTCCGACATCGAGGACCACCGAGTACACCGAGGAGCGCCATGACCATCGAGTACGCCACCCGCCACCGCCGGGCCTCCCGCATCCCCCCGGAGCCCGGCAAGCCCTACTTCATCGAGAAGGGCGAGGGCGACCGCGCCCACCTGTTCGGGGACCTCATCACCGTCTACGCGGGCGGCGAGCAGACCGAGAACACCTTCAACTTCTTCACCGTCGAGGGCCCCAAGGGCGACGTCATACCGGCCCACGTGCACGCCGAGACCCACGAGGTCTTCTACGTCACGCAGGGCGCGGTCCGCCTCTTCGTCGAGGACACCGAGGGCGTCCAGCAGGAGAAGCTGCTCACCCCGGGCGACTTCGGCTTCGTGCCGAAGAACTGCCGCCACGCCTACCGCATGGAGCGCCACCACAGCCAGGTCGTCGGCGTCGCCGCGGGACCGGGCGGCACCTTCGAGCGGTTCTTCGAGAACCTCGGCGCCCCCACGGAGCGGCACGGTCTGCCGCACCGCCCGCTGGTCCCCGGACCCGACAAATTCCGTGACGTCCCCGAGCGTTTCGACGTGAGCTTCCTGCCCGATCACCGGTGGCGCACGGAAGAGCCCTAGAGCGCCGCCGTGCCGATCAGGGCGTTGCGGGTGACCCGGGCCGCGAGCTCCTCCTCCGTGAGGGAGCCGGCGTCCGCGGGGCGGCGCGGCAGGACCAGGTAGCGGGTCTCGGCGCTGGAGTCCCAGACGGTGATCCGCGTGCCGGCCGGCAGCCGCAGCCCGAACTCCGCGAGCACGGCGCGGGGTTCGCGCACCACCCGCGAACGGTAGGCCTCGCTCTTGTACCAGCTGGGCGAGGGGCCGAGGAGCCGCACCGGGTAGCAGGAGCAGAGCGTGCACACGACGACGTTGTGGGTGTCCTCGGTGTTCTCGACGACGCGCAGCCGCTGGGGCTGGACTCCCCCGGCGGAGTAGCCGAGTTCGGCGACGGCCGCCGTGCCGTCGGCGAGCAGCCGCCCCTTGTACGCCGGGTCGGTCCAGGCCCGCGCGACGACGCGCGCGCCGTTCAGCGGGGTGGCGCCGGCGAGGAAGGCGTCCAGCGTCTCGTCGAGCACGGCACCGACGACGATGCCGCGTTCCTCCAAGAGGGTCTCCAGGCGGCGTACCTGCCGGGAGATCCGGGCGTCCGTGTGCGTACCGCTCATGGGGTGTCGTCCTCCAGCAGATAGCTTTCCCACAGGTCGAGCACGACGTCGTGGTCGCCCTCGCCCCACAGATCCCGCGCCGTGAAGCGCACCGCGTAGACCTGCTCGACCGGTGCGTCGTCCCGCCCCTGCGAGCGGACGTCGGCGAGCGGGTGGCGCCCCTCGGGCTCGACGACCACGCCGCGTCTCCCCCGGGCGTATCGCGGCAGGCGGGTGTGGTGGGGCGGGTCGTGGGCCACGGTGCGGACGCGGGCGCCGGGGCCGAAGCGGTCACTCATCGAGGGCACCCGGTCCGGGATCGAGGGCACCCTCTTCGAGTACGCCCTTGCGTTCGAGGAGCGTGCGGATGGCGTGGAACCAGCGCTCGTAGTACGAGGCCGCCAGGTAGTCGGCGGGCGGCATCGACTCGATGGCGTCCCTGAACTCGTCGAGGTTGTAGACACCTTCGCGCACCAACGCGCTGTTGAGTGCGAAGACGCGCGCCTCCCAGTCGGCGTGGAAGGGCTCGGTGTCGTCGGTGGTGTCGAGCGGCCCGAAGCCCTGCATGCCACCGACGTCGTTGATCCTGGCCATGGACGCACCCTAGCCAATGTCTGCACATGTCCCGCCCGGATCAGGAGTGATGCCTCAACTACATCCGTGTTGTCAGTGATTGAGGAGTTGCGTGTGCGCCAGTTCGCCGTAGAGGGCGTCATGCTCGATGAGTTCGCCGTGCGTGCCGATCGCTCGTACGCGTCCGGCCTCCATGACGATGATCCGGTCGGCCGTGGTGACGGTGGAGAGCCGGTGGGCGATCACCATGACGGTGGTGTCGCGGGCGGCATCGGTGATCATGTCGCGCAGTGCCGCCTCGTTGGCCGCGTCGAGTTGTGAGGTGACTTCGTCCATCAGCAGCAGCCTCGGGCGGCGCAGCAGAGCGCGGGCGATCGCCACACGCTGTCGCTCGCCCCCGGAGAGGCGGCTGCCGCGGTGGCCGACATGGGTGTCCAGCCCGTGGGGGAGGCGGTCCAGCAAGGTGTCCAGCCGTGCCATGTACAGCACTTGGGCGAGTTCTTCGCCGGAGGGTTCGCCGGCGCCGAGCGTCAGGTTGTCCCGCAGTGTGCCGGCGAGGACGGGGGTGTCCTGTTCGACGTAGCCGATGGATGCGCGGAGCCGGCCCAGGGGCCACTGCCGTGTGTCCTCGCCGCCCACGAGGATGCACCCGGCATCGGGTTCGTAGAAGCGCTCGATCAGCGAGAAGACGGTGGTCTTGCCTGCGCCGGACGGGCCCACGATTGCCGTCAGACCGCGTCTGGGCACGGTGAAGGAGACCTCGTGGTGCACCGGGGGCAGTCCGGGCCGGTAAGAGAAACGGACGTGCCGGAACGTCACGTCGAGTGGTGACCGGCAGTCCTCGGCGGCCATATCGGGTGAGTCGCCCCCCGCTGTCACTCCCCGCGCGGGCTCGGCCGCGTGCTCGGGTTTCACCTGTTCGGCCTCGAGCGTCTCGATGTGCTCGATGCGGGCAGCCGCCGCGGATCCGATCTGGAACTGGCTCACTCCTTCGACGAGTTGACCGACGCGAGGAGCGAGGGCGAAGAGATACAACAGAAAGGCGACGAGGGTGGAGACGCTGATCGTGCCGGACGCGACCCGGGCGCCTCCCACCCCGAGCACGACGAGGAAGCACACCTGGACGACCACCGCCGACGCCGTGGCCGACACCGCCTCCCACACTGCGGCCCGCGTACCTCTGCGGCGGGCGTGTTCGGCCGCACGGTGCAGCGCTCGGGTCTCCCAGTGCTCGGCACCCGATGCCTTGACGGTGCGAAAGGCTCCCAGGACGCGCTCCAGGGCGCCGCCGATGTGGCCCACCGCATCCTGCACCTGCCGGGTGGCGCGGCCGATGCGCGGAGCCACGACCGCGACGATGACCCCGACGAACGCGATCACGCCGAGAGTGACGCAGAGCAGGACGGCGTCGAGGAAGCCCATGATGACGACGGTCGCAGCGGTGACCAGCGTGCCGGTGACGGCGGCGGACACCGCCTGGGGCGCGGTCTGGCGCAGCAACGTCGTGTCGGAGGTGACGCGGGCGATCAGGTCGCCCGGCTCGGTGCGCTCCACCACGGGCACCCGCAGGCGCAGCAGCCGCTCGGTCAGCCGGCAGCGGGCGGCGCAGACCATGGACTCGGCCGACCACTGCAGCACGTAGTGGCCCAGCCCGGCGAGTACCGCGCCGGTGACCACCAGCAGGCTGAGCATGAGGATGGGGCCGGCGGTCGGCCGGCCCTGGCTCATGTCGTCCATCACACGCTTGGCCGCCAAGGGCTGGGCCAGGCCCATGACGCTGCCGACGAGCCCGAGCAGGACACCTGCGGCCATGCGCCATCGTTGTGGGCGCAGATGGGTCATGAGCGCTCGTTGTGAAGCCCAGGGGCGTTCGGGAGCCGTGTCCTCCTCAGGCGCGTCGGAGCCGTCGGCGGGCCCGGTGAGGGGCCGGGGGTCCTCGATGCCGGGGGCCGTGGTCATCGGCTCACTCCACGGTGAAGAAGCGCTGGAAGTATGTGGGTGACGCGTCTTCGCCGACGAGGACACCCTCGGCTTCCACCCAGGCGTGGGCGGCGAAGGGCGGCCGGCTGCGCACGCCCACGCACCAGGTGGGCCAGTGGCCGTACCACCGGCAGAGCAGCACGGTGGCCAGGGATCTCGGGAGGCAGCCCTTCTGTCCGCCGGCGGACAGGCTTACGGCGAGTACCGTCTCCCGGGCCTTCTCCGCCTCGGACAAGGTGGCGGGCCGGGCGCCGTGACGCAGCCCGGCCAGGACGGTGCGGATGCGGCCCGGCGGCAAGGTGGCCAGTACATGGGCACAGCCCACGGCCATCCGGGCGGTGAAGCGGCGGCCCGCCGGTATGGAGCGCGGATCGTAGGGGAGAGCTTCCGGGGTCGTCATGCGTACCTCTTCGGTCGAAGGAGGGCGTGGCGCAGGAGTGTGACCGCGGGCCTGTGCCTGTCGCATGCGGGCGCTATGTGGTGAGCAGTCCCGCGGAGCGCAGCTCGCCGACGATGGTGTCGACGTCCTTGGCCGCCTCGTCGGCGTCGATGCCGTCGTACTGCGTGGTCAGCGCCTCGACGGCCCGCTCCGTGCCGCGGGCACGACCGTCCAGCAGAGTTCGCAGGACAAGGGCCGCCGTCGGGTTGAGGGTCCAGTATTCGGCGCTCTTCTGGTCGAGCAGCGCCGCGCCGTATTCGGTCTCGGTCATCAGGACGCCGGGCCTCAAGGCGTGCATCAAGATCATTCCTTACGGTCGGCGAGAGGCTGGGCGGGGACGGTGTTCCCAGGGGGCGGGGGCGTCAATTCGCGGGCGCGCAGCCAGACTTCGCAGGCGATCGTCGAGTGCAGCTGGTAGCTCTCCGTCTCCGCGGCGAGAGAGCGGCGGCACCATTCACGCAGGATGTTCTCGTCGATCAGGCCGAGCTGGGCCAGCCGCGAGTCATCACACAGTGCCAGCAGCCGCCGACGATGCTCGCGCAGGCCGACCTCCTCCTCGAACGTGGCGTTCGCCTTGGTGCCGCGCGTCCGGCTGGTTTCCGGCACGACGCCGCGCATGGCTTCGACGATCAGGGGTTTGTACCGCCAGGGGGTGATCCGTTCCTGCGGCCGCACGGCGAGGCAGGTCTCGATGACGCGAGTGTCGTAGTAGGGGGCGGCGACGGTGATGCCCAGGGGCGCGGCCATCTGGCCGATGTGCCGGGTCCACTGGGAGATGCCGTCCATCGCGACCAGTTCTCGGTGCTCACCGTGGCCCCTGCCCCGGGGTTCGGTGCCGGGCAGGCCGGCGCGTATCAGTTCGCGGGCGGCCGCGACGGCGTCCGGCGTGGCCCAGGGAGCCATCCGGGGTGGTACGGACCAGTCGAGCAGCGGGGTGTTCGTGCCGGGAGGCGGCCCGGTCAGGTCGCGGGCCACGCGGCCGAGCCAGCTCCGGTAGGAGCGCCGGTCCAGGAGCTGGCGCAGCGTCGCCCGCCGGGTCCACTGGTACTTGGCGGCGTATCCGCGGATGTTGCGCAGCGCGGTCGACGGATGGGTCAGCAACAGAGGATGCAGCCGGGCGGGCGTGCCGGCGAGGAGTTCGTCGCCGCCCAGTCCGGTCATGTGCAGGGTGGATCCGCGGGCCGCGGCCATTTCCACGATGCCCATCCGGCGGTTGCGGTCGACGGTGATGATGCTGGGCGTGTCCAGGATGTCGTGGAGGGTGTCGATCCCGTCGAAGGTCATGGCCGTGTCCTTGGCCGCTACGACGTGGTGCTCGATGCCTTCGAGTCCCTGGACGGTGCGCCGGGCCCAGTACACGTCGTCACCGGATTCGTCGTGGAGCGCGGCCGTGTACGCCACGACCTTGGTGTCACCGCGGGCCGCTGTGCAGCACAGGGCGGTGGAGTCCAGTCCGCCCAGATCCGCCGTCACCAGCTCGCGCCCGCGGGTGCGTACGCCGACCGCTTCGGTGAGCGCCTCCCGCAGGTGTCGGGCGCCCTCGGCGAGGGGGACGACGGGATCGGGTGGCGACCACCACCGCCTGATGGTGGTCCGGCCGTCGGCGTCGAGGGTCAGGAAGTGTCCTGGGGGTACGGCCCGCAGGCCCTGCCACAGCGGGGGCTCCGACAGCGGGTACGGCGCTCCTGAGGTGAGCAGTTCGAGGGCGATCCGGCTTTCGTCGAGATCAGCGTCGATCAGTTCGGCGAGCACGTCGGCCCGATCCGACGCCACGCTGACCGGCCCGGAGCCGAATGCCGCGGTTTCGGCGTGGAATACGCGCCGTAAGTTCACGACGCCGCCCCGTACGTGCACCCGGCCGCCGGAGCTGCTCACCAGGTGGAAGCTGCCGGGCCGGCGTGCAGCGCGGTCGAGGGCCGTCAGTGCGGCGGGGCCGGTGTCCGCAGCGACTCGGTCGAGATGGTGCTCGGTGACGGCGTGCTCCCCGATCACCGCGATACGGGTGCCCCCACACCGCCCCGTCACGGCCGAGTTCTCCTTCCAGCGGCCGACCAGCCACGGTCGTCCAGAGGCATGAAGCAGACTCCGGGTGGCGTAGCGGTGCGCTCTGGCGGCAAGGGGCGCGGCCGCGGCGGTGTCGGGCAACGCGATGAACCAGGCGGGTGCGGCCTGGAGGGAGAGGAACGGAGCCATGAGCAACGGCCTTTGGTCGGCGGTGAGGTGATGCCCGGAGCAGAGGATCGGGTGGCGGCTGGACGCCACCACCCGACAGCCGGCCTGTTCAGGGGCCGGCGCAAACGTTCTGCGACTCAGAACCGCTCAGCGGCCGGGGCCGCCCCGATCAGAGGAGCTGCTTGCCGCCGAGGACGTCCTTGGGGCCGGTGTTCTTGATGCCGGTCACCTTGCGGAAGCTGCCGGCCTTGGTGAGCGTGGGACGCTCGTACGTCATAATCGTTCTCCCTTTTTGAGGACGATACGCACAGAAAAAATATGCGCGGCGAATTCAATTAGACCTCGTCCCAGAAATCGAGAGGGTCAAATCCGCAGGACCAACGTATGTACGAAAAGGGCAACATCACAACACCTGCTCCGGATAGGCAGGCGGACAAGGGGCGCAAGAGGGGCGCACGTGGGGCGCGGCCGGCAAGGCGGTGAAAGCGGAGGCGTGCGCCCTCTTCATAAGCAGCCACGACCTGGGGCTGCCCTGCTGCCCCACCGGGCACGGCCCGCACCGTCATGGCCGTACAGAAAATTAAGAACCGTACCAAATAGTTTTTCGTAAACAGTTGATTGCGGGGGTTCTATATGCGCCCCCGCGACAGTCAAATTGAAACGTGGATAAATCTGCCGGCCCTGCCGCCGAGACACGGAACAGCGCGAAACCGCCGGACAGGCAGAGCCTGTCCGGCGGCTGAGACTGAGGACGAGCTGGCGCAGCCCGTGATCAACCCCGCTCAGAGATTGCCCCGCTTAAAGATTGCCGCGCTTCTCCTGCTCCCGCTCGATCGCCTCGAAGAGCGCCTTGAAGTTGCCCTTGCCGAAGCCCATCGAGCCGTGCCGCTCGATCATCTCGAAGAAGACGGTCGGACGGTCCTGGACCGGCTTGGTGAAGATCTGCAGCAGGTAGCCGTCCTCGTCGCGGTCGACGAGGATCTTCAGCTCGCGCAGGGTCTCGACGGGGACGCGGGTCTCACCGGCCCACTCGCCGAGGGTGTCGTAGTACGAGTCCGGGGTGTCGAGGAACTGGACGCCGGCCGCGCGCATGGTGCGCACCGTCGCCACGATGTCGTTGGTGGCGAGCGCGATGTGCTGGACGCCGGCGCCGCCGTAGAACTCCAGGTACTCGTCGATCTGCGACTTCTTCTTGGCGATGGCGGGCTCGTTGATCGGGAACTTCACCTTGAGGGTGCCGTCCGCGACCACCTTCGACATCAGCGCGCTGTACTCGGTCGCGATGTCGTCGCCCACGAACTCCTTCATGTTCGTGAAGCCCATGACCTTGTTGTAGAAACCGACCCACTCGTTCATCTTGCCGAGCTCGACGTTGCCGACGCAGTGGTCGATCGCCTGGAAGGTGCGCTTGGCCGGCGGCTCGACGATCGGGTTCGCGGCCACGAAACCGGGCAGATACGGGCCGTCGTACCCGGTGCGCTCCACCAGGGTGTGGCGGGTCTTGCCGTACGTGGCGATGGCGGCCAGCACCACCGTGCCGTTCTCGTCCTTGACCTCGTACGGCTCCGTGATGCCGCGGGCGCCGTGCTCGACGGCGTAGGCGTACGCGGCACGGGCGTCCGGGACCTCGATGGCGAGGTCGACGACGCCGTCACCGTGCTCGGCCACGTGGGAGGAGAGGAAGTGTCCCCAGTCCGTGGAGGGCTTGATGACGGAGGTGAAGACGAAGCGCGCACCGCCGTTCGTGAGCACGTAACTCGCGGTCTCGCGGCTGCCGTTCTCCGGTCCGGAGTAGGCGACCAGCTTCATGCCGAACGCCGTGGAGTAGTAGTGCGCGGCCTGCTTGGCGTTGCCCACGGCGAAGACGACCGCGTCCATTCCCTTGACCGGGAAGGGGTCGGCCTCGCGCGCGGTGTCCGGGGTGGTGTGGGTGGTGGTCTCAGTCATGAGCAGAGGCTCCCGCCGAACCGCAAGATGCGCAATAGTTCGCGCTTTCAGTGGTCAATCTGCACAGGCACTGGCCAGTATGGGCGGGCTATCTGTACATCATGACCATCACGGAGGCGCCATGTCGATCGATCATCTGGACGGCCGGCTCATCGTGCTCCTGGCGCGCGAGCCCCGCATCGGGGTCCTGGAGGCCTCCCGCAGGCTCGGGGTGGCGCGCGGCACCGTGCAGGCGCGGATGGACCGGCTTCAGTCCAATGGAGTCATCCGGGGATTCGGCCCCGAAGTGGACCCGGCGGCGCTCGGCTACCCCGTCACCGCCTTCGCGACCCTGGAGATCAAACAGGGCCAGGGAGCCGACGTACGGGCCCACTTGGCGACCGTCGCCGAGGTCCTCGAACTGCACACCATCACCGGCCACGGCGACATGCTCTGCCGCCTGGTCGCCCGGTCGAACGCGGATCTCCAGCGGGTGATCGACCGGGTCGTCGGCTTTGATGGCATCGTCCGGGCTTCCACGGCCATCGTCATGGAAAACCCCGTTCCGCTGCGGATCATCCCGCTGGTGGAGCAGGCGTCCGAAGACCCCTGAGTCACCCGACCCGAGTCACCCGGCCCGAGTCACCGACCCGGGTCACCGACCTTGTGAGTACCTCCGGAAAAGGGCGAGGTGAGCACTTCAGTGAATTTCTGGGACTACCTCGGCAACCGCCACCAGCAACTGCTGACGGACGCGTACCAGCACGCGAGCGCCGTCTTCCAGTGCATGGTCGTCGCCACCCTCATCGGCGTACTGATCGGCGTCCTCACCTACCGCAGCGAATGGGCGGGCAATCTCGCCACGACCGTCACCTCCACCATCCTCACCGTGCCGTCCCTGGCCATGATCGGCCTGCTCATCCCGGTCGTGGGGCTCGGCGTCGCGCCGACCGTCGTCGCGCTGACCCTGTACGGGCTGCTCCCGATCGTGCGCAACGCCATCGTCGGCCTGCGCGGCGTCGACCCGTCGCTCGTCGACGCCGCCAAGGGCATCGGGATGTCCCGGCCGGCCCGGCTCTTCCGGGTGGAGCTGCCGATCGCCTGGCCGCCCATCCTGACCGGCATCCGCGTCTCCACCCAGATGCTGATGGGCATCGCCGCCATCGCCGCGTACGCATCGGGCCCCGGGCTCGGCAACGAGATCTTCCGCGGCATCGGCTCGCTCGGCAGCAAGAACGCGCTCAACCAGGTGCTCGCGGGCACGCTCGGCATCGTCGTCCTCGCGCTGCTCTTCGACGCCGCGTACGTCCTGATCGGCCGGCTGACCATCCCGAGGGGGATCCGTGTCTGAGACCACCACCGGCGGGAGCGCGCCGGACCGGAGCGCGACGGAGTCGGGCGCCACCGAGTCGGGCGCGAGGCCCGAGGGCGCCGGGCGGCCCGCCACGACCTCCGGGGCCACCACCTCCGGGGCCACCATCGAGCTGGAGAACCTCACCAAGCGCTACCCCGGCAGCAGCGAACCGGCCGTGGACAGCGTCACCATGGAGATCAAGGCGGGCGAGATCGTCATCTTCGTGGGCCCCTCGGGGTGCGGGAAGTCGACGACGCTGAAGATGATCAACCGCCTGATCGAGCCGACCAGCGGCCGCATCCGCATCGACGGCGAGGACGTCACCGACATCGACCCGGTGAGACTGCGCCGCAAGGTCGGCTACGCGATCCAGTCCTCCGGGCTCTTCCCGCACATGACCGTCGCCCAGAACATCGCGCTCGTGCCGAAGATGGTCGGCTGGGGCAAGTCGAGGATCAGGTCCCGCGTCGCGGAGATGCTCGACCTCGTCGGGCTCGACCCGGCCGAGTTCCACGGCCGCTACCCCCGCCAGCTCTCCGGCGGCCAGCAGCAACGCGTGGGTGTGGCCCGGGCGCTCGCCGCCGACCCGCCCGTACTCCTGATGGACGAACCGTTCGGCGCGGTCGACCCGATCACCCGCGACCACCTCCAGGACGAGCTGATCCGGCTCCAGCACGAACTGCACAAGACCATCGTCTTCGTCACCCACGACTTCGACGAGGCCATCAAGCTCGGCGACCGCATCGCCGTCCTGCGGGAGCACTCGCACATCGCGCAGTTCGACACCCCGGAGGCCATCCTCACCAACCCCGCCGACGACTTCGTCTCCGGCTTCGTCGGCGCGGGCGCGGCCCTCAAACGCCTCAACCTCACCCGCGTACGCGACGTGGAGATCGCCGACATCCCGACGGTGACCGTCGACGACCCGCTCCAGGACATCTTCGACAAGCTGCGCGCCGGCGGCACCAACGAACTCCTCCTGCTCGACAAGCGCCGCCGCCCCTACAAGTGGCTGCGCCGCGGCGACCTGATGCGCGCCAAGGGGTCGCTGGCCCGCGCCGGCACCCTCGTCCACGACACCGTGACCCGCGACGCCACCCTGCGCGACGCCCTGGAGGCGGTCCTCACCGACAACGCGGGGCGGGTCGCGGTGACCGGGCGGCGCGGCGAGTACACGGGCGTCGTCGACATGGAGACGCTGATGAACTCCGTCCACGAGATGCTGGAGGCCGACCGGCTCGACGCCGTCGAGCACCAGCACCAACTGGAGGAGCAGCGCGCCGGGTTGACCCACCAGGAGCAGGAGGGCCACGGCGGGGAGGCGAAGGCGTGAGGGGCACCCCCGGGGGTTCGCCCCGGATCCCGGACCGCAGGCCCACGCCGAAGGAGGCGTCGCGCCCCGCGGGCGAGCACGAGGTCAAGGGCCTCGCCTTCCGCGACGAGGGAGAGGCCGAACCGGAAGCCCCTCCCGCGCCGCTCGGCGCCCGGCAGCCCCGCAAGGTCGGCTGGCAGAAGCTGACCTTCCTGCCCGCCGTCCTCGCGGTGGTCCTGCTGGCGACCTGGTGGTGGTTCCAGCAGGCCGACCTCGACTCGATCTCCGAGAACGCGCTGGCGGACGGCAATGTCTGGCTCCGGCTGCGCCAGCACATCCAGCTCACCGCGATCTCGACCTTCTTCGTCCTGATCATCGCCATCCCGCTGGGCATCCTGCTGACCCGCGGGCGGCTGCGCAGGGCCGCCCCCGCCGCGATGGCGCTGGCCAACATCGGCCAGGCGACCCCGGCGATCGGCCTCCTCGCCCTCCTGGTGATCTGGCTCGGCATCGGCGAGAAGGCCGCCCTGATCGGCATCATCATCTACGCCGTCCTGCCGGTCCTCTCCAACACGATCGCCGGCCTGAAGGCCAACGACCCGACCCTGCTGGAGGCGGCGCGCGGCATCGGCATGTCACCGCTTGGCGTCCTGACGCGGGTCGAACTCCCCCTCGCCGTACCGCTGATCCTCGCGGGCGTGCGCACGGCGCTCGTCCTCAACGTGGGCACGGCGACGCTCGCCACGTTCGGCGGGGGCGGCGGCCTCGGCGACCTGATCACGACGGGCATGACCAACCAGCGCATGCCCGTCCTCATGCTCGGCTCGATCCTGACGATCGCGCTCGCGCTCCTCGTCGACTGGCTGGCCTCGCTGGCCGAACTGCTGCTGCGCCCGCGCGGACTGGAGGTGAGCTCATGAGGACCACCCCGCGCACGGCCCTCGTCGGCGTCCTGGGCGGCGCGCTGCTCGCCGCGTGCGGACTCACCAGCGGCAGCCCGATGGTGGACGACGTGAAGCCGGGCTCCATCGGCCGGGGGCTGCCCCTGAAGGGCGCCGATCTCACGGTCACGTCCAAGGAGTTCACCGAACAGCTGATCCTGGGCGCGATCATGGGCATCGCCTTCGAGGCGGCCGGCGCGGACGTCCTCGACCGCACCGGCATCCAGGGCTCCATCGGCGCGCGCGAGGCCATCAAGAGCGGTGACGCGGACGCGATGTACGAGTACACGGGCACCGCCTGGATCACGTACCAGGGCAACACCGAGCCCATCGACGACCCGCAGAAGCAGTGGAGTGCGGTGCGCGACGCCGACCTGAAGAACGGCGTCACCTGGCTGGCGCCGGCCGCGCTCAACAACACGTACGCGCTGGCGACGAACGAGCGGAACCGCGCCAAGTACCGGACGAAGACGCTCTCGGACGTGGCCGCGCTCTCCAAGTCCGACCCGAAGGCCGTCTCGCTCTGCGTGGAGAGCGAGTTCGCCTCGCGGGAGGACGGACTGCCGGGCATGGAGAGGGAGTACGGGATGAAGGTGCCCTCCTCCAACATCACCAAGATGGACACCGGAATCATCTACACGCAGGCGTCCAAGGGGTCGTGCACCTACGGCGAGGTCTTCACCACCGACGGCCGCATCAAGGCGATGAACCTGACGACGATGGACGACGACCGGCACTTCTTCCCCAACTACAACGCCGCCCCGGAGATCAACAGCGACTCCCTGAAGAAGCACCCGGAGATGGCGGAGGTCCTCGCCCCCATCACCAGGAAGCTGAACAACACGGTGGCCAGGGACCTCAACTCCAAGGTGGACGTGGAGGGCCAGGACCCGCACGAGGTGGCGAAGGACTGGCTGGTGCAGGAGGGCTTCGTGAAGGAGTAGCCCACCGGGCAGCTTCAATTCCTCTTGCCTGTCGGCCAGTTACAGAGACTCCGTTGCAAAGAACCCGTTGCAACGGAGTCTTTGCATCTCTACGCTGAGGACATGACGCAAGAGCCCCCGCCCCGCAAGGTCCACCACCTGGACGCGCGCTCGCTGCGCGGCCTCGCCCACCCCCTGCGGATGCGGCTGCTCTCCTCCCTGCGGCTCGACGGACCGGCGACCGCCTCCCAACTCGCCGCCCGCCTGGGTGAGTCGAGCGGTGCGACCAGCTACCACCTGCGGCAGCTCGCCGAGTACGGGTTCGTGGAGGACGACCCCGACCTGGGCAAGGGCAGGGAGCGGTGGTGGCGCTCGGTCCACCAGGGCACCTGGACCGACGAGAGCCTCCTGCGGGACCGGGACCCGGAGGTGCGGGGCGCCCTGGAGACCCTCCTCCACGAGTACGCGACGCAGCGCGCCCAGGAGGTGTCCACCTGGATCGCCACGCGGCACGAGTGGCCGCAGGAGTGGATCGAGGCCGCGGACACCAGCGACTTCACCCTGGACCTGACCCCGGCGCTCGCCTGCGAACTGAGCCACAAGGTCCACGAACTCATGGAGAGCTACCGCGCGGCGGCGCCGGACGACGACGACCCCGACGTGGCGAAGGTGCGCGTGCACTCCCACGTCTTCCCGACCCGGCCGAGGTCCGACGGCACCTGACACCTGACCCTGACACCGGACACGTGAAAGGAACACCGCATGCATCCCGACGTCCACCTGATGCTGCACGACGCCCGCGCCGGGGAATTACGGCGCGCGGCCGCCGTACGGCGCACCCACCGCCCCGTCCGCACCCGGCCCGTCCGCGCCCGGCTCGGCTGGACCCTCGTCGAATGCGGGCTGCGCCTGGTCAGCAGCTCGGGACCTTCGCGCCCTTCTCCAGGGCCCGCAGCGACTCGACCGTGCCCTTCAGCGTGGTGACCGGCACCAGCCGCAGCCCCTTCGGCAGCTCGGCCTTCGCGTCCGAGCACTCGTCCCGGGGGACCAGGAAGACCGTCGCGCCGTCCCGCCCGGCGGCCTGCGTCTTCAGGGCCACCCCGCCGACCGGTCCGACCGTGCCGTCGGCCTCGATCGTGCCGGTGCCCGCGATCTTGCGGCCGCCCGTGAGGTCGCGGCCGCTGCCGTCGCCGTCCACCTTGTCGATGATGCCGAGCGAGAGGAACAGGCCGGCGCTCGGCCCGCCGATCTTGCCGAGGTCGGCCTTGACCTTCACCTTGTCGGTGCCGTCGACGCCGTTCGCCTTCAGGTAGGCGAGCGCGGCCTTCGTGGCGTCGTCCTGCGACTTCTTCATGTCGCCGAGATTGTGCTTCTCGACTTCCTTCACGCTGTCGCCGACGGGGTAGACGGAGCTCTTGGGCATCACGGCACGGTCCGTACGGAACCACCCGTCGATCACGTCACCCAGGTAATTGTCCGTCTGCGGCCCCGTCGCGACGATCGTCGTCATGCGCAGCTCCCCGCTCGTCTTCCGCGTGGGCACGCCGGAGACGGTGAGCACGGGCTTGCCCTCGTGGTCCCCGAGCACGTTCGCCGTGCCACCGGGCTGGGCCACGGCGAACGGCAACGGCGCGAACCCCACCACGGCGAGCAGAGCCACGACGGGCAGGGCACAGACGGCGAGGGCCTGGGGACGCGTGAGACGAGAGAGGGAGAACACGGGATCAATCTAACGCGCCCCCCGGAACTCCGAGTTTCCAGCCCACCCGGCACACCATGCCCACCCGGCACCCGAGAACGATCGCGCCCAATCAAGCCCGTCCGGCGTTTGAGGACGAGCTCGGCGCAGCCGGCGATTTGCCGAGCCCCGTGGAACCGCCCGCCCGCGCGGCCTCAGCGCAACGCGTCGGCGACCTCCCGCGCCGCGTCCACCACCCGCGGTCCCACCCGCTCCGGCACCGAGTCGGCCAGCATCACGACCCCCACGCTGCCCTCCAGCCCCGTCACCCCGACCAGCGGGGCCGCGGCGCCGCTCGCGCCGGCCTCCAGCTCGCCGTGGGTGAGCGCGTAACCGGGGTCGGTGACCAGGCCCTGGCGGGCGGCGAGTATCGCGCGGCCCGCGGCGCCCCGGTCCAGCGGATGGCGGAAACCGGTGCGGTAGGCGACGTGGTAGTCCGTCCAGGTCGGCTCCACCACCGCGACCGCGAGGGCCTCCGTGCCGTCGACCAGGGTCAGATGTGCCGTGGCCCCGATGTCCTCGGCGAGCGAGCGCAGCGCGGGCAGCGCGGCCTCGCGCACCAGCGGGTGCACCTGGCGGCCGAGCCTCAGCACACCGAGGCCGACGCGGGCGCGGCCGCCCAGGTCCCGTCGTACGAGAGCGTGCTGTTCGAGCGTGGCGAGCAGGCGGTACACCACGGTCCGGTTCACCCCGAGCTTGTTGGAGAGCTCGGTGACCGTGAGTCCATGGTCGGTGTCGGCCAGCAGCTTGAGGACGCGCAGTCCTCGGTCGAGCGTCTGGGAAGTCTCCGCGGTCACGACGCCCACTCCTTAGGTGAGGGTCGGCGGCCCCCCTACGCGGCGGTTGCGTCGCCGGTCCCGTGGGCGACGCGCGTCAGAGGCCGCCGGTCGGAACACCGGCTGCGCTCCGCGGCGGCGCTGCCACGGGGCGTGTGCTGTGCGGGGACATTAGCGAGGCCGTCCCGCTCAGCGGAAGACTTCGTCCAGAATCCGGGCACCGGGACGCCCTGAGCGCCCCCCATTGCCCCGTTACGCGGCGGGCACCGGTGAGGGGGCGTGCACGACCTCCGCACACCACCTCCCCACTCGGAACCCGCACCTCCCCACTCTGAGCCCCCGGCTCCTTACCCGAACGTCACTTCATGCGGGTGGCCCACTCCTGGACCTTCTCGATGCGCTGCCGCAGCTGCCCCGCCGTCGCCTCCGCGCTCGGCGGCCCGCCGCACGTGCGCCGCAGCTCGGTGTGGATCACCCCGTGCGGCTTCCCGCTCTGATGGACGTACGCGCCCACCATCGTGTTCAGCTGCTTGCGGAGCCCCAGCAGCTCCTTGTGGGAGACGACCGGACGCCGCTCGGCGGGGAGCTCGAGGAGATCCGCCTCCTCGTCCGGCTTCTTCCTGCTGTGGGCGATCTGCCGGGCCTGCCGCTTCTGGAGCAGCATCTGCACCTGATCGGGTTCGAGGAGCCCCGGGATGCCGAGGTAGTCCTGCTCCTCCTCGCTGCCCGGATGCGCCTGCATGCCGAACTCGGCGCCGTCGAAGAGCACCCGGTCGAAGACGGCCTCGGACTCCAGCGCCTCGAAGGAGAACTGCTCCTGCTCGCCGGTGTCCTCGTCCTGCTCCTTGTTCGCCTCGTCCATCTCCTTCTCGGACTCGGCGTAGGGGTCCTCCTCCCCTTCCTTCTTCGGCTTGTCGAGGGCGTGGTCGCGCTCGACCTCCATCTCATTGGCGAAGGTCAGCAGGTCAGGGACGGTGGGCAGGAAGACGGACGCCGTCTCGCCGCGCCGCCGGGACCGCACGAAACGGCCGACGGCCTGCGCGAAGAAGAGCGGCGTCGAGATCGTCGTGGCGTACACGCCCACCGCGAGACGCGGCACGTCGACGCCCTCGGAGACCATGCGGACCGCGACCATCCACCGGTCGGTGCCGCCGCTGAAGTCGTCGATGCGCTTGGACGCCCCGGCGTCGTCGGAGAGGACCACGGTGGCCTTGGCCCCGGTGATCTCGCGGATCAGCTTGGCGTAGGCGCGCGCGGAGTCCTGGTCGGAGGCGATGACGAGCCCGCCCGCGTCCGGGATGGCCTTCCTGACCTCGCTGAGCCGCTTGTCGGCGGCCTTCAGGACGTTCGGCATCCATTCGCCGCGCGGGTCGAGGGCGGTGCGCCACGCCTGCGAGACGGCGTCCTTGGTCATCGGCTCGCCGAGCCGCGCCGCGATCTCGTCACCGGCCTTCGTACGCCACCGCATGTTGCCGCTGTAGGAGAGGAAGATGACGGGCCGCACGACGCCGTCGCCCAGCGCGCTTCCGTAGCCGTACGTGTAATCGGCGGAGGAACGCCGGATTCCGTCGTTCCCCTCCTCGTACGTGACGAAGGGGATCGGGTTCGTGTCGGACCGGAACGGCGTACCGGTCAGCGCGAGCCGGCGCGTGGCGGGCTCGAACGCCTCCAGGCACGCCTCACCCCACGACTTGCTGTCGCCCGCGTGGTGGATCTCGTCGAGGATCACGAGGGTCTTGCGCTGCTCGGAGCGGTTGCGGTGCAGCATCGGCCGCACGCCGACGCCCGCGTACGTCACGGCGACCCCGTGGTACTCCTTGCTGAGCGGACCCGCGCTGTACTCGGGGTCGAGCTTGATGCCTATACGGGCGGCGGCCTCGGCCCACTGCTTCTTCAGGTGCTCGGTGGGCGCGACCACGGTGACCTGCTGGACGACGTGGTGGTGCAGCAGCCAGGACGCGAGCGTGAGCGCGAACGTCGTCTTGCCGGCGCCCGGGGTGGCGACGGCCAGGAAGTCTCGCGGCTGCTCCTGGAGGTACTTCTCCATCGCGCCCTGCTGCCAGGCGCGCAGCTTGTTGGCGGTACCCCAGGGGGCACGCCCGGGAAAGGCGGGCGAGAGGTGGTGGGAGGAGTTGGCGGCGGCGCTGGTGGTAGTCACGGTCTCCGGGTTCGCGGGTCGGCGGCACGTATGACAACCGGGCCACCTTACCGGTGATGCGCCGCCCCGCCCCCGACGACAAGACGGCACCGACCACGGGTGCGACGGGGCTCACACGAGGACGTGTGACGCCACCCTGGCTGGGCGGGGTGGCGGATGACGTGCAGGCCAAGGCGGACTACTAAGGGGCGCGGGGAACTGCGCGAGCAACCACGGCGGGCCCGCAGGTGGGGCGCCGGCCGGGGCGGGCGACTAAGGGGCGCGGGGAACTGCGCAAACAACCACAGCGGGCCGGCAGGTAGACAGCCGGGCAGCAGACGAACGAACCCAGGGGCGCGGGGAACTGCGCGAACAACCACGGCGAACCCGCAGGTGGGCTGCCGGACGGCAAGACGAACGAACCCAGGGGCGCGGGGAACTGCGCGAACAACCACGGCGGACCCGCAGATCAACAGCCGGGCAGCAAGCCAGACGAACCTAGGAGCACGAGGAACCGCCCCCCGGGCGGGGGCTACGGCTTGTCCGGCACCGCGTCACCCGCCACCCCACCCATTTCCGTCGCCGCCCCGACAACCCCCGTCGTCGTCCCGGTCACGTCCGCCGTCACCGCGACCACATCCACCGACACGCCCGCGTCCGCCGCCGCCCCCGGCTCCCGCCCCGGCCCCTGGAGCCGCGTCCCCACCCACACCCCGACCAGGGCGACCGCGGCCATCGGCAGGAAGACGGCGACGAAGGCGGCCGGGTGGGAGCCGGCGGCGTCGGCCGCCCCGTGACCGGCCTCGCCGACCGCTCCCCCGCCCAGCGCGGCGAACGCGGCGCCTCCGGCGGCGAGGAGGATGACGTTCGACAGCCCGTCGGAGATCTGCAGCGCGGCCGAGTTGGACCCGGCGTCCGCGGGCGCGGAGAGCCGCAGCAGCAGGACGCTGGTCGACGCGATGACCATGCCCATGCCGAGGCACCCGAAGCCCCACGCGACGGCGACGACCCACACGGGCACGGCATCGAGGAGGACGGTCGGCGCGGCGAGGATCGCGGCGGCCACGAGCACCATGCCCATGGCCACGAGCCGCGTCCGGTACGGCTCCATGCGGGGCCGCGACTGGACGTACGAGCCGAACGCCCAGGTCGCGCCGCCCACGGCGAGCGAGAACCCCGCCATGGTCGGGCTCAGCCCGCGCTGCGTGACGAGCATCAGCGGCACGAAGGACTCGGCGGCGATGAACGACCCCGCGGCGATACCGCGCAGCAGCACCACGGACGGCAGCCCGCGGGCGGCCCGGTACGTCCCCTTGGGCAGCAGCCCGAGCGCGGCCGGCACGAGGACGGCCGCCCCCGCCGCGGCAGGCAGGAGCGAGAGCCACCGCAGGTCCTGGCCCGCGTACTGGAGGAGCCCCGCGCCCAGCGAGATGCCGAGCGCGAGCCGGATCCGCCGCCGGTCGAAGGCGGCGAGCGGCGCGTCCGGGTCGACGGGCCCGGACGCGGTGCGCCGTATCGCGGGCAGCGCGAGGGCGAGCGGCGCGGTCACGAGGACGGGGATACCGACGAAGACCCAGCGCCAGCCGAGGTGTTCGGTGACCGTCCCGGAGATCAGCGGTCCCACGACGGACGGCACCACCCAGCTCGCCGCGAACGCCGCCATGATCGACGCCCGCAGGTGCTCGGGGTAGGCCCGGCTGACGACGACGTACAGCGCGACGATGACGAGTCCGCCGCCGAGCCCCTGCACGGCCCGCCCCAGGATGAACACCCACATGCCCCCGGCGGTGCCGCTCAGCAGCAGCCCCGCCGCGAAGAGGCCGATCCCGGCGGCGAGCGGCCCCAGCGGCCCGCGGCGGTCGGCCCACTGTCCGCTGAGCACCATGCCGAAGAGGCTGGTCGTGAAGTACCCGGAGAACGCGAAGGCGTACAGGGACACGCCGTCCAACTCGCGGGCCGCGACCGGCATCGCGGTCCCGACGGCGGTCGCTTCGAAGGCGATCAGGAGGACGACGGAGACGATGCCGGTGCTGAGGGCACGGTAAGGCTTGCGCAGGACTCCGTCGGTGTCGGTCATCACGCCAGAGTAAGAGGCGTGGGCGTCTTTTACCCCTGTCCGGGGACGGGGATCTGATCGTCCGTTGGTCGTAAGTCCGGGACGCCCGCGGCGCGGAGCCGGGGCCGGAGCTTGGGCCAGGGCCTGCACTGCGGAGCCGCCGCCCGGCTCCGAAGTGCGGGCCCTGCCCCGTCAGGCGGTCGGCGTGGCCGACACCTCGGGCGAGAGGGCGGACTCCAGGCCGTCCTCGTTTACGGTGGCGACGGCGTAGTAGTACGTCGTCCCGGCCGTCAGCCCGCTGTCCACGTACCGCGAATCGGTGGTGGACTTGCTGAACTCGGCGTTCTCCTTGGTGACACCGGGTGTGGTCGCGCGATAGACGCGGTAACCGGTGATCCGCGACTCGTCGCTCCCGTACGGCACGACGTACCAGTCGAGCCGGACGCTGCCCTTGCCCGCGGCGATGTCGTAGACCTGC
The DNA here is from genome assembly GCF_055607265.1 of Streptomyces sp. NPDC037013. Lineage (NCBI taxonomy): Bacteria > Bacillati > Actinomycetota > Actinomycetes > Kitasatosporales > Streptomycetaceae > Streptomyces > Streptomyces sp. NPDC037013. The sequence continues at coordinate 935,665 of NZ_JBVJRV010000003.1, forward strand.
GTGGCGCCGGGCGGGCGCGGCGCCGTGTACGCCGGCTTCACGGACGCGGAGGCGGGCGAGGGCACCGAGTGCGTGGACGTGGCGACGACGGCGTAGAAGTAGTCCCGCTCGTCCTCGCCCACGGTGGCGGTGTACTCGGTCCGCGTGGCGGTGCCCACGCGGTTGGCCGCGTCGGTGATGTCGACCGGGGACGTCCGCGACCGGTAGACGGTGTAGGAGGAGACGGGGACGTCCTGGTTCTGCGACCAGCGCAGGGTGAGCCGCTGGCCCACGATGTGCGAATCGGTCAGGACGGGGGCCTTGGGGGTGGCGGCGGGGACGGCGGTCTTGGTGCCGGTCTCCCAGTTCGACCCCGGGGACTCGTTCCCGACGGCGTCGACGCCCCGCACCTCGTACACGTACGTGCGGCCCGGTTCGCCCTTCGTGTCGCGGAAGGTCAGCGAAGTCGTCGAACCGGCCTTCACCCACCTGGAGTTGGGGGACTCGGCGCGGTAGACGACGTACTTCACGGAGTCCGAGTCGCCGCTGCGCCAGGTCAGCGTGACACCGCGCTCGTCCTCGCGCACACGGGTGAGATCGCGGGGCGCGAAGGGCGCGACGGTGTCCCGGGTGCCACGGCGGGGTCCGGTCCAGGGCGAGACGTGCCCGGCGTCGTCCAGGGCGCGGACCCGGTAGGAGTACGTGACGTCGGGGTCGGCGGCACTGTCGACGTACTCGGACCCGGTGACGGTGCCCAGCGATTCATACGGCCCGACCTCGTCCGGCCCGGCACCTTCGGCCTCGGCGCGGGAGACCTCGTAGGCGGTGGCAGCGGAGAGCGGACTCCAGGAGAGCGAGACGGCCTCCCGCCCGGACGCGACGTCGAAGCTCTCGGGCGCGTCGTAGAGGGGATTGTCCGGCTGATCCGAATCGCCGACCGCGCGGGCGCTGGAGCCGCCGGCGGGTGTTGCGGGTGCGGCGGCGTGGGCGGTGCCGGTGAGGCCGAGGGTGAGGATGACGACGGCGGCCGCGGAGGCGACGGCGGCGGGCCCGGGACGTAAGTGACGCATGTGATGTATGTGAGGCAAGTGCTGAGACACGGCTGACGTTCCCTTTCCGATGGAACTACTGGTAGTGGTACGGGAGTTCGGGGATACGGGATGTAGTCGTGGGGGGAGAGAACAGGGGTGGCGTTGTGCGTGTGTGTGGGGGGGGCACAGCACTGTAACTGCGGCCACTTGAAGGGCGGGAGGCGGCGCGCCCGTTGAGGGGCCACGGCGACCGGCCATCAGCTGACTGTTCAGCGTCCAGGTCGGACAGGGCACTCGCCAACTCAGCCGTGCGGGCACGGACTTCGGCGTACGAGTCGAGCACACCGGCAGGCGTCTAGCCGGCCAGCATCCGGAACTGGCTAGCCCGCCGAGCCAAGCCCTCCTCGGCCAGATCGGTCAGATCGGTCAGATCAGTCACCTCACGCATGCATCCCGACCGTGGCACGGCACAAGATCGCCGATCTAGGATTGGCGGCATGACGACGCGACTTGTTCAGATTCACCTGAAGGCCCGGGACGACGCCGCACTGGGCCGGTTCTGGGCGGAGGCGCTCGACTGGGGCGTGGACAGCGAAGGCCCCGGCGTCACCAACCTCGAACCCAAGGGCTTCGACTACCCGGACCCCACCGCCCTCTGCATCGACGTCGTCGCCGACCCCCAGCCCAAGACGGCGAAGAACCCCCTGCACATCGACCTCGCCACCACGTCCGCCGCGCATCAGGCGGAGCTGGTCACGCGCCTCCGCGACCTCGGGGCGACCCCCGCCGACGTGGGCCAGGGCGACACCCCGTGGCAGGTCCTGGCCGACCCGGAGGGCAACGAGTTCTGCGTGCTGGAGCCCCGCGAGATCTACCGGGACACCGGCCCGATGGCCGCCGTGGTGGTCGACTGCGCCGATCCCCGGGCGATGGCCCGGTTCTGGGGCGAGGCGATGGACTGGACCGTGCACGAGGTGTCTGACGACCACGCACGACTGCGGTCGGCCGCCGGCGTGGGACCGTACCTCGAATTCCTGCGGACGCCCGGAGTGAGGACCGAATGGGACCCGTCGGTAAGGCCCCGCATCCACCTGGACCTCCGCCCGTACCGCGGGGGCGATCACGAGGCGGAGGCGAGCCGATTGCGGGACCTCGGCGCCCGCGGCATCGACTTCGGCCAGGGCAACGCCCCGTGGTCATGCCTGGCGGACCCGGAGGGCAACGAATTCTGCATCCTCACCCCGGCCTGACACCCTCCCGGAGGGCGGGGATAGGGGGCTCCAGGCGTTGGGTACGGGTGCGGCCTGCCTCATCGTGAGTGGCGGTCAGGGCCGGGGCGGGGGGGGGAAGGCCCTGGACTTAGGCGGGCCGGTGTCGTTGACGGTGCCCGGGTGGGGCCGGCGGGTCTGGCTAGTGGGGTCATAGGCTTGCGGTGCCGGGTGCGGACCGGCTCATCGTGGCCGGGGGCCACGGTGCGAGCTCGGCCAGCCACGCGGCTTCGCTGCTCGGGCCATCACCTTGCATCGCCGGGCGCGGACCGGCCCCTCGTGGACGCGGCCACGGTGGGCGCTCGGTCAATCGCCCGGCCACGCTGCTCGGGCCATCACCTCTCGTCGCCGGGTACAGACCGGCCCCTCGTGGATGGACGCCACGGCCGAGGCGAGGGAAAGCGGCACCTTCGGCGGGCCGGGACCTTCGAAAGTCACCGGGGCCGCCCGGACATTGCCTGAGTGTGGCGGCTCCGGGCCGGAAGTAAAGGGCGCCCTGCGGGCGTCGGCTTCGCCGATTCCGCTGCGCTCCACCCTTGACTCCCGCCCCTCCACCGCAGCTTGACCTTCGACCCGGACGGCCAGAAATGAGGCGGCGGGCTTGGCTGGTCGGGTCATCAGCTTTCGCTGCCGGGTGCGGACCGGTCCATCGTGGGCCAAGGCCACGGTGCGAGCGCGGCCGACCAGGCGGCCTCGCCGCTCGGGCCATCACCTTTCTTCGCCGGGTGCGAATCGGCTCATCGTTGGCGGCTGCCACGGTGCGGGCTCGGCTAGCCGGGCGGCTTCGCTGCTCGGGCCATCACCATTCGTTGCCGGGTACCGACCGGCCCATCGTGAGTGACGGCCACGGTGCGGGCTCAGCCAGCCGGGCGGGGTGGCCTCGCAGGTCAGCGGCCCTGGCCAGTGGTGCTGGTGGCTGGGGTGGTGTGGGGTGAGGGTGTGAGCCGTGGTGTGTCCGCGAGGTCTCCCCCCGGCCCTCATTTCGGGCATTTGGATCTCGTGAGGGGTGGAGTGCAGGGAAGTCTCAGGGGGAGGGCCTGAGTGGTGGGGTGTCGGGGAGACTTTTCTGCGATGGGGCTCGGGAGTGGCTTTGCGGGTCTGGTCCAGCGCGCCCGCATGGCTTCCCGCGCGCGATGCCCGGAAGGCAGCCGCATCCCAGCATCGCAGCCGACCCGATACGCGCGCCGCTGACCGAGCCCGGGCCCGCACCCGCGGCGAGACCTCACGAGCTGAACACCGACCGGGGCTCGCCCACGACAGACCGGACCGCAGCCGGCACCGAATGGCGCACGACCCCGAGCGGCCACGCCATCCCGTGAGCCGCATCGCACTCGGCGACGAGAGCCGATGCCCCGGCACGCCAAGCCGCCCGGTCAACCGAGCCCGCACCGGGGCAGCTGCACACGATGAGCCGGTCCGCACCCGGCGATGAAAGGTGATGACCCGAGTGGCCAGGTCGGTCCGCTGGCCGAGCCCGCACCGTGGCCGCGTCCACGACGGGCGGTCTGCACCCGGCAATGAAAGCCGATGACTCCACCGGCGGGGCCGCGTGGCTAGCCGAGCCCGCACCGTGGCAGCGCCAATGGACCGGACCGGACCCGGCGACGCAAGGTAATGGGCCGAGCAGTGAAGCCGCGCCCGACTGACCGAGCACCTGACCCTGCCCCCCCCCCGCCCACGATGGACCGGTCCGCACCCGGCCACGAAGGCTGATGGCCCGAGCGGCGAAGCCGCCTGGTCGGCCGAGCTCGCGTCGTCGCGCGCGATGCGGCTGACCGCTCGGGCCATGCACCTTTCGGTGCCGGGTGCGGCCTGGCCTGTCGTGGGCGAGCCCGGGTCAGCGCTCAGGTTGTGGGGTCTCGGCGCCGGGTGCAGGGTCGGGGGCTCGGTCAGCGGGGTGCCTCGGGTCGATCGCGACACTGGGATCTTTCCTGCATCGCACGCTGGGCGCCGTCGCGGCGCGCTGGACCAGGTCCGCAAAGCCGCTCCCAGGCCCGATCGCAGGAAAGTCTCCCCCACACCCCACCAATCAGGGCCTCCCGCTGAGACTTTCCTGCACTCCGCTCCTCGCGAGACCCAAATGCCCGAAATGAGGGCCGGAGATGGCCCGTCAAGAAGCCCCATCCGTCACACCGCTCACCCCCACCACCGAAGCCCCCGGCTCGCCAAGCCGCGAGGCCGACGGACCCGACCGAGCCCTGGCCCTGGCCACCACCCACGATGGACCGGACCGCACCCGGCAACGAAAGCCGATGACCCGCCTCATCCCGCCCGCCGCCCCCTGGCCGTCCAGGCGAACGTCAAGCTTCGGTGCAGGGGTGGGAGTCCCCTTTACTGTCCGCCCGGAACCGCCCCCGGCGGGCCCGCCCCCCGTCGCCCGTCAGCCGGCGTCGGGCGTCGGGCCTCGGGCCTCCGTTAACGGCGTATGGCAGTTCCGTTGCGGTGGAGGGTGATCGCTTGAGGGTTTTGCGGGGGGTCGTTACGTTCGAGGGGTCAGGTCAAGTGCTTGGCCGTGTGCCCGAGTGGCTCAGGGGCTGGACTGCAAATCCAGTAACGCGGGTTCGAATCCCGCCACGGCCTCTCGTATTACCGAAGGGGTGGTCCTCACCGGACCACCCCTCTCGCGTACCCCCGCGTCAGTATGGTGAGTCCGCCGACGACACACGCGGAAGCCACGGGGGCGGGGGTGCCGGTGGAGGCTGGGGATTACATCGCGGCGGGCAGTGCCGTCGTCGCGGCGGGCGCCGCCTGTATCGCCTCCTGGCAGGTCCTCGTCGCCAGGCAGGCCTCCCTCGCAGCCGACCTCCAGGCCCGCGCCGCGCTCGCCCAAGTGGAGCTGATACGGGAGCAGTTCGCGCGCGAACGCGAGCGCCTCGACCAAGCCGACTGTCCCGTCTTCGTCGTCCGGGAGACCGACGTCCATCGCGGCAACGGCTCCCCCGACATCATCGCCGTCATCGAGCAGACCGGCGGCTCCCCCGTGGCCGAGGCCCGGGTCACCGTCCACCTGAACGACGAGCCCGCCGACCTCGTCGACGGCGACGACGACGGCGTACTCACCTGGCACCACACCGCCCCCGGCACCACCCGCACCCTGAAGATCCGCACCACGGAACAGCACCACGGCGAGCTGGAGATCCGCGTCGACCTCCTGTGCCGGGAAGCCGACGGTGGGCGGGAGTGGCCGTGCCGCGTGGTCGGGTACACCCGCGAGGGCTGGCGCAGGGACGACTGGACCGCCGGATACGTGCACCACTACAGCGAGTCGCGCGAGTCGCCGCGCCTCGGGTTGGGGGCGTACGTCGACCCTTCCCGTCGCGCCTCGCCTCCGGAGCAGCGCCGCCGCACCACGGTCGCCGCAGGCGCCGCGGTCGTCGCCACAGCCGCCGTGATCCCCGTCGTCCATCCCGAGGACATCGGCCTGCTGTCCGTGGTCCCGGTCGCCGTCTGGCCCTTCCCCTCGGAATCCGGCGACAGCCTCAGCCCCTCGGAGGACCCGGACGACTCGGGCAATTCGGAGGGCGAGAACGAAGACGAGGACGACCTCGGCCTTTGGTAACCCCGCCGAGCCCACCCAGCCCAGCCCACCCCCGCCGAGCTCACCCGCCTACCCCACCCGCGCCTCGTCCGCCCGTCCCAAGATCGCGTCCACCGTCGCCCCCACCGTCAGGTCCGAGCTGTCCAGCCAGAGGCCGAGTCGGGGCGTTTCCTCGCGCAGGATGCCGTCCAGGGTCTCGACCGTCCACGCCTCCCCGTAGCCGGTCTTGCCGCGTGCGGCCTCGCGGGAAGTGACCGCGGCGGGGCGCGGGGCGAGGACGATCACGTACAGGGGGCGCGTACGGACGAGGTCCACGTACGTCTTCAACTCCTCGCCCAGGATCACGTCCTGGACGATCGCCGTGAAGCCCGCTGCCGCGTACGCGTCGGCCGTCGACGCCGACAGGCCGTAGCGGAGCCGGAGTTGGGCCTCGCCCTCCCCCGTCGCACCGGGCTCGTACTCCACGCCACCCGAGACGATCATGCGGCGGAAGACATCGCCCCGCACGTGCGCGGCCTTCGGGAGCCGTTCGGCCAACGCCTGTGCCACCGTGGACTTGCCGGACGCCATGATGCCGGTGATCACGACCACCGACCCCGCCGGAACGTTCATCCCACCCCTCCAACTCGACCGAACACTGCTCACACAGCCACAGCCGCCTGCGGCCTGATCGGCAGGCGGTTGACCGGGCGGCCCGTCGCCGCGCGGACCGCCGACGCGATGGCCGCAGGCGAGGTCACGACCGGTACCGCGCTGGCCGCCTTCGCACCGAAGGGGGCCACGACGTCCCGCTCCTCCACCAGCTTCACGATGCGGATGTCGGGGGTGTCCAGGGCCGTCGGCAGCGCGTATCCGGTCAGGTCGGGGTGGCGGACGATGCCGCGCGGGGTGCGGAGGTTCTCCGTGAGCGCCGCGCCCACGCCCTGGGTGACGCCCGCCTCGATGCGGGCCCGCAGCTGGGCGGGGTTGAGGATGCGGCCCACGTCCTGGGCGACCGCGAGCTCGACCACCCGTACGGAACCGATCTCGATGTCGACGTCCACGACCGCGCGGATCGCGCAGAACGCCATGCCCACGAAGGCGTCGCCCTGCCCGGCCTCGTCGAGCGGCTCGGTCGGGTGGGGGCGGCACTGGGCCGTGGCCCACAGTTCCTTGCCCTCCAGGGCCTCGGTGACGGTCGTGGAGAGCACGCCGTCGTACGAGGTGATCTTGCCGTCCGTGATCTGGAGCAGCTCCGTCGACATGCCGAACTTGTGGGCCAGCGGCTGGAGGAGCTGCGTGCGGACCATCTTCGCGGCCCGCTCCACCGCGCCGCCCGACACCCAGGTGTGCCGGCCTCGGCAGCTCGGGCCCGCCGGCGGCTGGTCCGTGTCGACGGGGGCGACCCGCACGTCGTCGATGCCGAGCGTCTCCTGGACGATCTGGCGGGCCAGCGTGGTGAAGCCCTGGCCGGTCTCGACGGCCGCGCAGATCACCGTCGCCGTGCCGCCGTGGACCTTCACCGTGGCGGTGGAGACCTCGTCGGTGCCCTCGGCGCCGAGGAGCTGGACCATGCCGAGGCCGTAGCCGACGCCCCGGCGCACCGCCGCAGGGTCGCCCGCGCCCTCCGGGCCGCCGGGCAGCAGCCACTCGTCCTCGGGGGTGTCCTTGGGCAGCTCGGGCAGCGGGAAGTCCCGTACGGCGGCAAGCAGTTCGGCCACCGGGGCCGGGCAGGTCACCGTCTGGCCGGTGGGCAGGATGTCGCCGGTCGCCATGGCGTTGCGCAGCCGCAGCTCGGCCGGGTCGACGCCCAGCTTCTTCGCGATCTTGTCCATCTGCGCCTCGTACGCGGCGCACACCTGAAGGGCGCCCTCGCCCCGGACGTGCCCGGACGGGGGGTTGTTGGTACGGACCGCCCAGCCCTCGATGAAGGCGTTCGGCACGACGTACGGGCCGCAGGCGAAGGAGACGGCGGCGGCCAGCGCCTCCGACGACGTGTCCGCGTACGCGCCCGCGTCGAGCAGGATCTGCGCCTCCACCTTGACCAACCGCCCCTCGGCGTCGGCGTGGTGGCGGTAGCGCAGGAGCGTGGGGTGGCGGTGGGCGTGGCCGAGGAAGGACTCCTCGCGGGTCGCGGTGAGCTTCACGGGGCAGCCGGTGCGCAACGCGAGCAGCCCGAGCGGGAGTTGGAAGCTCGCGTCCTCGCGGTCGGCGGTCGCGCCGGGCACACCCGTGACGACGACCTTCACGTGTTCGGGGGCGATGCCGAAGCAGGCGGCGGCCCGGTCGCGGTCGGCGTGCGGGTCGGTGGAGGCGATGTACAGCTCCACGCCACCGTCCGGGCGCGGCACCGCGAGGCCGGCCTCCGCGCCGATCGGCGCCGGGTCCTGGCGGCCGATGCGGTACAGGCCCTCGACGACGACCTCGCCCGCCGCCTCCGGGTCGCCGTGCCGCAGCGGGATGTGACGGATCAAGTTGCCGTCGGGATGCAGCGGTTCGGCCTCGAAGGCCTTCTCCGGGTCGGTTACCGGTTCGAGCAGTTCGTACTCGACGATGACGGCGGCGGCCGCCATCCGCGCGGTGTCGGGGTGGTCGGCGGCGACGGCCGCGATGGGCTCGCCGTGGTGGCGTACGACGTCGGAGGCGAAGACCGGCCGGTCGGCCGTCCGCCGGCCGTGCAGCGATTCACCCGGGACGTCCTCGTGGGTGACGACCGCGTGGACGCCCGGCATCTCGCGCGCGTGGCTGGTGTCGATGGAGACGATGCGGGCGTGGGCGTGCGGGGAGCGCAGCACCGCCGCCCACAACAGGCCCTCGGCCCACAGGTCGGACGCGTAGGGGAAGGTGCCCTCGGTCTTCACCCGGGCCTGCGCGGACGGCAGCGACGAACCGATGCCGTGCGGCGGCTGCGCCTGCGCCTGCGACTGCCCGGACCCCTGCTCGGCGGCGGGCGTGGTCCCGGTGGTGGCTTCGGTGCTCACGCGTGGCCTCCGTCCTGGCCGTAGGGGCCGTGCGGTCCGTGTGCTTCGGGTCCGGGCGCGTCGTACGGGTGGGGCGCGTCGTACGCGCCGCCGGGCGCTTCGCCGTACGTCCCGTCGTGCGCGCTCTCGTGGACGCCCCCGGCACCGGGCCCGGCCTGGTGCGGGATGCGGGCGGTGTCCGAGTACTCGGGCTCGTGCCCGTGCCCGTGTTCGTTCCGGGCGGCGGGCTCGGTGGCGGCCGCGGTCGCCTCGCGCTCGGCGACCACCTCGCGCACGGCGTCGAGCACACCGCGGTATCCGGAGCAGCGGCAGAGGTTGCCGCAGAGCGCGCGGCGGGTCTCCAGGTCGCTGGGGGCGGGGTTGCCCTCAAGGAGGTCGTGCACGGTCATGGCCATGCCCGGTACACAGAAACCGCACTGCACCGCGCCGCACGCGGCGAGCGCCCGCTGCACGTCGGAGGGTCTGCCGTCGACGGCCAGGCCTTCGACGGTGCGGACCTCGCTGCCCGCGGTCGTGGCGGCCGGGACGAGGCAGGAGGCGACGAGGCGGCCGTCCACCTGGACGTTGCAGGCCCCGCACTCCCCCTGCGAACAGCCGTCCTTGGCCCCCGCGAGCCCGAGCCGCTCGCGCAGCACGTAGAGCAGGGACTCGCCGATCCAGGCGCCGGTCACGGGACGGTCGGTGCCGTTCACACGCAGGACGTACGAGACGAGCGGGTGGTCGTCCTGGAGGGGGACCGGAGCGGCACCTGGCTCGGCGGCCTCGGCAACCTCAGCGGCTTCGACGCCCTCGGCGCCCTCCGCCACTTCGGCGCCCTCGGCGACCGGGGCGGTTTCGGCACCCTCGGCGACCGCGGCGGCTTCGGCAGGTTCGACGGGATCGGCGGTTTCGGCGGGTTCGACGGAATCGACAGGCTCGACGACGTCAGCAGCTTCCGCCGCGTCCGCCGCGTCCTCAGCCTCCCCCGACTCCCCCAGCTCCCCCGATTCCTCCGGCTCCTGCGTCGATGCGTCCGCTTCGTCCGGCTCATCGGCAGGTACGACGCCGGCCTCGTGCAGATCGACGACCTCGGCCTGCACCTCAGGCACCTCAGGCGCCCCATGCACCCCAGATACCTCAGGCACGTCGACCACCTCGACGTGGGCCGGTTCGACCGGCTCCGCGGCGGCCGGCTCCTGCGAGGGCAGCCGGATCGCGCGCAGCAACTGCGTCTTCTCGAAGCGGTTTTCCGGCTCCTCGGGGCGCTCCGCCCCGATGGTCTCCTGCAAGGCCTCCTGAGCCTGCGCCCCCCAGGGCGCACCGGCCCCCACCCCCGTCGCCCACGGCGCGGGCGCGCCGCCCGGCAGGGTCGCGGGAGGCGTGCCGCCCCACTGGGTGGCCAGGGACGAGGCCGTGAACTCGCCGGACTCGTCCGGCAGGTCACCGTCGGCGACCGGGATGGACCACTGTCCGGTGACGTCGGAGGCGGGGGTGGGGGGAGCCGCGGGTTCCTGCCCGTACTGCTGGTGCCCGTAGTTCTCGCCGTACTCCTGTCCAAATCCCTGACCCTGCGCCTGGGCATGCCCAGGTACGGACGCGTGCCCGGGCCCGTGCCCGTACGGCTCCTGCGGCGCGGCTTCCGTCTCGTCGAAGGTCCACTGGCCGGTCGCCCGGGGGTCGTACCCCGGCCCCGGAACCGACGGCTGCGGCTGCGGCTGCGGCTGCGGCTCCTGTGCCGTCGCCGCCTCGGGCCAGCGCACCGCGTGCCCGCCGGTGGCCGCGCCCGTCATCTCGGGCGGCATGACCCAGGTGCCCGTGGCCGCCGGGTCGGTGGCGTCGGCGGTGGTGGGGGTGACCGTTATCTGCGGCGGGACGTAGCCGTGGCCGGGTGCGGCGAGCGGGGCGTCCAGCATGCCCTCGGGGAGCTGGACGAACGCCGTGGCGTCGGAGTCGTACTCGCCCTGCGGGTGCGGCTGCCAGCCGCCGCCGTTGTGGGTGTTCTGGTCGTCGCTCACGACAGCGCCCTCCCCAGTGCTCGTCGGGCCAGCGCGGCGACGGTGCGCCGCAGGTGCAGTACGGCGGGCGACAGCGGCTGTTCGGTGCCGTCGGCCGCCGGGGGCTGGTCCGGGATGCAGGCGGCGGCGACGTACTCGCCGAAGGCGGTGACCGCCTCGGGGACGAGGCTGCCCCGCTCGCCGTCCCAGTCGATCAGGGACGCCACCCACTCCTCGGCCTCGAGGGGCCGCAGCGGCATCGGCGCGATCGCGCCGACCGCGCAGCGCACGCCGCGCCGCGCGGGGTCGAGGACCAGCGCGACGGAGGCCGTGGCGCGGCCGGGGCCGGTGCGTCCGGTCGCCTTGAGGAAGACCTGGGGGGCGTGCAGGAGCGGTACGCGCACGAAGCCGATGAGTTCGCCGGGGCGGAGCATCTCCATGCCGGCGAGGAGGTGCGGGACGGGGATCTCGCGGCGGGATCCGCCGGGGCCCGCGACGATCAGGACGGCTTCGAGGGCGGCGAGGACGGGCAGCGCGTCGCCGGTCGGCGCGGCCGAGGCGATGTTGCCGCCGAGGGTGCCCGCGTTGCGGATCTGGGGCGGTCCCGCGGCGCGCGCGGCGGCGGCCAGGGCGGGGATGAGCGCGGCGAAGTCGGGGCGGCCCATGCGGGCGTGGGTGAGTCCGGCGCCGAGCAGGGCGTGGCCGTCCTGGTACTGCCAGCCGCGGATCTCGCTGATGCGGCCGAGGCCGACGAGGGCGGCGGGGCGCAGTTGTCCCGAATTGACCGAGGTCATGAGGTCGGTGCCGCCGGCGACGGGCACGGCGGCGGGCATGGCGGTGAGTGCCGCCACGGCCTCGTCCAGCGTGGCGGGCAGCTTCACCGACTGCGGTGTCTGTGCCGCCTGCGGTGCGTGCGTGGTCAAAACCGGCTGCCCCTTCCCGATGCCCGGCCGCGTACTCCACGTACGACGTGTATGTGAAGTGCTCGCCGTTTCGCGACGTCTCACCGTTACGCCTGTTCCGCCGTACGGTACGTGCTCACAACCCGGACGTGGCAACTCTGGCACATCTTCCCCGGCCCCCGACGCGGGGGTCCGCTAGGAGGCATTCGTCCCTGGTACGGGGGGATGTGCCGGTTTGACGGGCCCTCTCCGGGTGGGGTGAATTACCCCCACGCTCCCGGCGCGGGCCGCCGGGAGCGCGTTGCCGGGGGGCCGTCTCACACGTTCGGGGGCGCCCCCTCGATCGGGCGTCCGAGGCTGCTGTTCGACATTCCTTCGGGGGCCGGTCGCTGCTGTCGCGGCAGAGGACCGCTCGGCGGACGGTAGTCGACGCCGAGGGCGTCAAGTCGCGGGTAGTGCGTGGCCATTCGGCGCTCGAACTCCGTGAAGTCCCGCTTGGCCGGCGCAGGCAGCCTGCGCCAGGCCACCTCGCAGAAGGCGGCGAGGCGCGGGAACACCTGGTAGTCGACGCGCCCTTGGTGCTCCATCACCTCGGTCCAGACGTTGGCCTGGGTGCCGAGGACGTGGGCGGCCTCCTCTTCGGTGAGTTCAGCGGGTACGGGTTCGAAGCGGTAGACGTCCTCCAGGGTGCGGATGAACCCGATGGGCATCGGCTCGTCGGGGCCGCCGTGCTGCCGGTGGTCGAAGTACACGTGCTGTTCGGGGCACATGACGACGTCGTGGCCGGCTCGGGCCGCGGCGACGCCGCCCCGGTAGCCGCGCCAGGACGCCACGGTCGCGCCCTCGGCGAGGCCGCCCTCAAGGATCTCGTCCCAGCCGATGAGGCGCCGGCCGCGGGCGGTGAGCCATCGGTCGAAGTGCCGGATGAACCAGCTCTGGAGGCCGTCCTCGCCCTCGACGTCCAGCTCCTTGATGCGGGCCTGCGCGGCGGCCGACGCCTTCCACTGGTCCTTGGGGCACTCGTCGCCGCCCACATGGATGAAGGTGGACGGGAAGAGGTCGAGGATCTCCTCGAAGACCCCTTCGTAGAAGCGGAGTACGTCGTCGGTGGGGGCCAGGACGTTCGGGCTGACGCCCCAGGTGTCCCAGACGGTGAGCGCCCCGGTGTCGATGACGTCGGTGTTGCCGAGGTGCGGGTAGGCGCTGATCGCGGCCTGCGAGTGGCCCGGGATGTCGATCTCGGGGACGACGGTGATGTGCAGGGAGTCGGCGTACGCGACGATCTCCCGGATGTCGTCCTGTGTGTAGTACCCGCCGTGCGGGCGCTCCTCCCACAGCGGTGAGGCGCGGTGGCCCCACTTGGAGCGGGCCCGCCACGAGCCGATCTCGGTGAGCCTGGGGTGGCGTCTGATCTCGACGCGCCAGCCCTGGTCGTCGGTGAGGTGGAAGTGGAAGACGTTGAGCTTGTGGGCGGCGAGCAGGTCGAGGTAGCGCAGGACGCCGTCCTTCGGCATGAAGTGCCGTGACACGTCGAGCATCATGCCGCGCCAGGCGAACCGGGGCGCGTCCTCGATGACGCCCGCGGGCACGGAGTGCTCGCCGCCGGGCCGCACTTGGGCGCGGCGGAAGGCGTCGGGGCCGAGGAGCTGGCGCAGGGTCTGGGCGCCCCAGAAGACGCCGGCGCCGGCGCCGCCGGTGAGGTCGACGCGGTCGCCGTCGATGGTGAGCCGGTACGCCTCGGGCTCCAGGGAGTCGTCGACGCGCAGCCGGAGGGAGTTGCGGGCGCCCTCGGGGCCGGGCGGGAGCGGCAGGCCGAGCGCGGCGCCGAGGGTGGCGCGCAGCCACCGCTCGGTGGTGGCGGTGCCGGGGCCGGCGTCGAGGGTGGTGGTGGCGTCGATGACGAAGGAGGAGCTCTGCGTGGCCTCGGCGCGTGCGGGCGCCGGGATGAGTTGCCCAAAGGTCATGGCGCCCAAGGCTGTCACGCGATTGCACAACGCAAAAGGGGCGTTGCGGCTGGCGCAACGCCCCTCGGGCGAAAGGGGTTCAGAAGGGACGGGAGGGGTTACTTCTTGCCGCCGCCCTTGCCGTCCTTGCCGCCCTTGTCCTTGTCGCCGCCGGCGCCCATGGACTCGTAGATCTCCTTGCACATGGGACAGACGGGGTACTTCTTCGGGTCGCGGCCGGGGACCCACACCTTGCCGCAGAGCGCGACGACGGGCGTGCCGTCGAGCGCGCTGGCCATGATCTTGTCCTTCTGGACATAGTGCGCATAGCGCTCGTGGTCGCCGTCACCGTGCGACACCTGCGGCGTCGGCTCTACGAGGGTCCCCGTACCTGCCCCGCGCTCGGGCTCGGGCTCAAGAGTGCTCATAAGGGCCAAGGGTACTCACGCCCGGCGCGTCCTGGCAGCGGCCGCGTCGGGAGACCCCTCGGAGGGTGCGGCGGCGGGTTCACGCGCCGCCCGCGCGCCTCGCGCCCCTCGCCCACCACGCGCCCCCAGCAGATGCAGCATGAGCCCCGCCCCCGCCACGGCGGCCGCCACCCACGGAAGTGTGCGCGGCGCGAGCCCGGCGGAGAGGGCGAGCCCGGCCGCGCCGGAGCCGACCGCGCTGCCGAGGTAGAGGGCGGAGTTGTTCAGGGCGAGGGCGACCGTCCCGCGCTCGGCGCGCAGGGCCAGCAGGCGGTGCTGCTGCGGGACTTGGAGCGCCCATCCGGCGGCGCCCCACAGGACGAGCGCGGGGAAGGCGGCGGCACCGAGCGGCGGCAGCGCGGCGACGGCGAGGATCAGCGCCGCCATCAGCCCGCCGACGAGGGCGACGGCCCTGCCCGTACGGTCCACGAGCGGTCCGGCGAGGACGCTGCCGATGACCCCGCCGATGCCCCACGCCCAGAGGTAGGGGGCGAGGTCGCCCTCCCCCACGCCGCCCGCCGAGGCGAGCACGGGGGCGAGGTAGGTGTACAGGCCGAGGCTGGCGATCGCGCCGAGGAAGGAGACGCCGACGACGGGCACGACACCGCGGTCGGTGAGCGCGGCGAGCCTGGCCCGCGCGGGGACCGGCGGATCGGCGGGGACGGGCGGCAGCCACAGGGTGAGCCCGGTCAGGGCGAGCGCGCCGAGTCCGGTCACGCCCCACATCGTGGCGCGCCACCCGGCGTGTTCGGCGAGCAGGACGCCCAGCGGCACCCCGAGGACCGTGCCGGAGCTCATTCCGCCCATCACCAGGGCGAGGGCGCGGCCGCGGCGCTCGCCCGGCACGAGCGCGGCGGCCGCCGCGGTGGAGAGCGCGGAGTAGACGCCTGCGCCGGCTCCCGCGACGGCGCGGGCGACGAGCAGGACCGCGAGTCCGGGGGCGAGCGCGGTGAGGGCGTTGCCGAGCGTGAAGACGCCGAGGGCGCCGATGATCAGCGCGCGGGGGCGTACGCCGGATGCCATTCCGGCGACGAGGGGCGCGCTGATGGCGTAGGCGAGGGTGAAGACGGTGACCATCTGGCCGGCGAGCGACACCGTGGTGCCCAGATCGCCGGCGACGACCGGCAGCAGTCCGGCCATCACATAGGCATCGAGCCCCAATGTGAAGGCTCCCAGCATCAGCAGCCACACCTTGCGCACGCCACTCATCTCCCTCGTACGTCCTGCTCGGCACCCGGTCCGGCCCGGCCGGGGAGAGGAAACGTAGGCAGCCTCCGTATCGCGGGGGAAATGCCGGTGACGGCCATTTATGCTCGGGCGGCATGGATCACGTACGCGCGGCACCCCCACCGGAAGCGACACCTCCCCCGCAAGCGGCACCGCTCCTGGAAAACGTCGAGCTGCGGCACCTGCGGGGCTTCCTCGCCGTCGCCGACGAGCTGAGCTTCACGCACGCCGCCGACCGGCTCCGGATCGGCCAGCCCGCGCTCACCCGCACCGTGCGCGCCCTCGAAGAAGCCGTCGGCGCGCGGCTCCTGGAGCGCACCACGCGCCGCGTCGTCCTCACCGACGCGGGCCACCGGCTGCGCGAGGACCTCGCCCCGCTGCTGGCCCGCCTGGACGCCACCCTGCGCGCCACCCGCGCCGAGCCGCCCCTGCTCCGGCTCGGCTTCACCGCGGTGCTGCCCGAGGCCTGCGTCGCCCTGAGCGCCGCCTTCAAGGCCGCGACGGGCGCGGGCGTCCGCCTGGTGCGCCGCGACACCCCGCTCGCCGGCCTGACCTCGGGCGCGTGCGACGTGGCGGTCGTACGGGGGGAGATCCCGCCCGGCGCCGGGGTGCGCTCACGGACGCTGCTGCACGAGCCGCGCGTGGCCGTCGTCGCCCGGGGCGCGGCGGAGCTGGCCGGCCGCCGGGTGGTGGACTGGGCGGAACTCGCCGACCTGCCGCTGGTCGTGAACACCGTCACCGGCACGACCCGCCCCGACCTGTGGCCCGCGCCCCGCCGCCCCCGGCTCGCCTGCACGGCCGACAACTTCGACGAGTGGCTGGAGGCGGTCGCGGCGGGGCACGGCGTGGGCGTGGTGCCCGAACCGGTGGCCCGCAGGCACTCCCATCCGGCGCTGCGCCGCGTACGCCTGAAGAACGCGCCGCCCGTCGCCGTGCGGCTCGCGGTGCCGGCCAGGGACGCCCATCCGCTGGCCGAGCGGTTCCTGCGCGGCGCCGATCAGTTCAGCGACGGATCGTCCGGATAGGTGGCGACCATCGCCAGCTCGCTGCGCTGACGCCTGAGGACCGCGCGCCACAGCCGCTCCGGGTCCGGGGACGAGACGTCGCCGGGCTCGGACTCGACCACGTACCAGGCGCCGTCCACCAGCTCGTCCTCCAGCTGGCCCGGGCCCCAGCCCGAGTACCCGGCGAAGATGCGCAGGGAGCCGAGGGCCGAGGCGAGCAGCTCCGGCGGGGCCTCCAGGTCGACCAGGCCGATCGCGCCGTGCACGCGCCGGAAGCCGACGGGGTCCTCCCGCACGGCCCGCACCCGGGCTCCGGCGGGCGCGCCCTCGTCACCGGGGATCACCGCGATCCCGAGCGCCGAGTCAAGGGAGACGGGCCCGCCCTGGAAGACGACGCCGGGCGCGCCGGTCAGCTCTCCCCAGCCCTCCAGGATGTCGGCCACGTCCACCGGGGTCGGGCGGTTCAGGACCACGCCGAGCGAGCCCTCCTCGTCGTGGTCGAGGAGGAGCACCACCGCACGGTCGAAGTTCGGGTCCGCCAGGGCCGGTGTGGCCACGAGCAGCCGCCCTGTGAGCGAGGACACCTCGGTCATGGACCACATGATCCCGCATCTTCGCCCCGCGCGGGGAGCCAATGGGCATACCGGAGTGAACGCAGCTCAGGGGCGGAAGGGGCAGGTGGAGCGCCCGTCGCGGGCAGTGACCTGGAGTGTCCGGTTCCGTACGGTTCGTGTTGTCACGAACTCATGACGTGTTTTGCACGCCCTTGGCCTTACGGAAGGGGGGTACACGGCCATTACGCTTGGCCCTTTGGTCCCCCCGTCCATCCAATCGGAACGCGAGATTCATGACCGTCACCGGCACCGAAGACGTACTGCTTGTCCATGGCGGAACCCCGCTGGAGGGCGAGATCCGTGTCCGCGGCGCGAAGAACCTCGTGCCCAAGGCCATGGTGGCCGCGCTGCTGGGCAGCGCTCCGAGCCGGCTGCGCAACGTCCCCGACATCCGGGACGTCCGCGTCGTACGCGGCCTGCTCCAGCTGCACGGCGTGACCGTCCGTCCCGGCGAGGAGCCGGGCGAGCTCATCATGGACCCGTCGCACGTGGAGAGCGCGAACGTCGCCGACATCGACGCCCACGCGGGCTCGTCGCGCATTCCGATCCTCTTCTGCGGCCCGCTGCTGCACCGGCTCGGCCACGCCTTCATCCCGGGCCTCGGCGGCTGCGACATCGGCGGCCGGCCGATCGACTTCCACTTCGAGGTGCTCCGCCAGTTCGGCGCCACCATCGAGAAGCGCGCCGACGGCCAGTACCTGGAGGCCCCTCAGCGGCTGCGCGGCACCAAGATCCGGCTGCCGTACCCGTCCGTGGGCGCCACCGAGCAGGTGCTGCTCACGGCCGTCCTCGCGGAGGGTGTGACCGAGCTCTCGAACGCCGCGGTCGAGCCGGAGATCGAGGACCTGATCTGCGTCCTGCAGAAAATGGGCGCGATCATCGCCATGGACACCGACCGGACCATAAGGATCACCGGTGTCGACAGCCTGGGCGGCTACACCCACCACGCCCTCTCGGACCGCCTGGAGGCCGCCTCGTGGGCTTCCGCGGCCCTGGCGACCGAAGGCAACATCTACGTCCGCGGCGCCCAGCAGCGCTCGATGATGACGTTCCTGAACACCTACCGGAAGGTGGGTGGCGCCTTCGAGATCGACGACGAGGGCATCCGCTTCTGGCACCCGGGCGGCTCGCTCGACGCGATCGCCCTGGAGACGGACGTCCACCCCGGTTTCCAGACCGACTGGCAGCAGCCGCTCGTGGTGGCCCTGACGCAGGCCGCGGGCCTCTCCATCGTCCACGAGACGGTCTACGAGTCGCGCCTCGGCTTCACCTCCGCGCTCAACCAGATGGGCGCGCACATCCAGCTCTACCGCGAGTGCCTGGGCGGCTCCGACTGCCGCTTCGGCCAGCGCAACTTCCTGCACTCGGCGGTCGTCAGCGGCCCCACGAAGCTGCAGGGCGCCGATCTGGTCATCCCCGACCTGCGCGGCGGCTTCTCGTACCTCATCGCGGCGCTGGCGGCGCAGGGCACGTCCCGCGTCCACGGCATCGACCTGATCAACCGCGGCTACGAGAACTTCATGGAGAAGCTCCAGGAGCTCGGCGCCAAGGTCGAGCTGCCGGGCAAGGCCGCGCTGGGCTAGCCGGTCCGCCGCCGGGCCCGGTGCCCGGCGGTACGCGAAGAGGGGCGGTCACCCGGTGGGTGACCGCCCCTCTTCGGTGCTTCAGGCTTTACTTGCCCTTGGCCGCTTCCTTCAGCTTGGAACCAGCCGAAACCTTGACGCTGTAACCGGCCGGGATGTTGATCGGCTCACCGGTCTGCGGGTTGCGGGCGGTGCGAGCGGCACGGTGGGTGCGCTCGAAGGTCAGGAAGCCGGGGATGGTGACCTTCTCGTCGCCCTTGGCAACGATCTCGCCGACGGTCTCGGCGAACGCGGCCAGCACGGCGTCGGCGTCCTTGCGGGTCACCTCTGCGCGGTCGGCCAGCGCGGCCACCAGCTCACTGCGGTTCATGTTTGTACTCCCGTGTTCTTTTGCCGTTGAGGCGTGCCACGCGGCAGGGCCGCATGATGGGCACAGCGAAGACGATGCTGCCAGGGTCCTCGGACAGTCCCCGGACCCGGGTCTGACGTCAGACCCTCGCGCCCGATTACGCATCCTGCCCCCACCTGCGGCGGGAAAGCCAATCCGGCGCCCTTGGGGGTCACACGAAAAGCGTCCGCCGCCCCTGAAACGACGGGGGCCGGGGGGCTTGCTGCCAAGCCACCCTAGAGGGGCCTCTGGGCCCGGGTTCCGCGACGCGCCGTGTCCCTAGGCCGTGGCACCCGTCACAGCTGCTCCGGCGGCCTTCGCGGCGGTGCGCACGGCGTCGGCGACGGCGCCCGCGACCTTGTCGTTGAAGACGCTGGGGATGATGTAGTTGCGGTTCAGCTCGTCCTCGGCGACGACGTCCGCGAGGGCGCCCGCCGCGGCCAGCATCATCTCCGTGTTGACGGTGCGCGACTGGGCGTCGAGCAGGCCGCGGAAGACGCCGGGGAAGACCAGGACGTTGTTGATCTGGTTCGGGAAGTCCGAACGGCCGGTCGCCACAACTGCCGCCGTCTGGCGGGCGATTGCGGGGTCGACCTCGGGGTCCGGGTTCGCGAGCGCGAACACGATGGCGCCGTCGGCCATCGCCGCGACGTCCTCGCCGTTCAGCACGTTCGGGGCCGACACGCCGATGAAGACGTCGGCGCCGACGACGGCCTCCTTGAGCGTGCCGGTCAGGCCCTCGGGGTTGGTGTTGTCGGCGATCCAGCGCAGCGGCGAGTCGGCCTCGTGGGAGATGAGGTCCTCGCGGTCGGCGTGCACGACGCCGTGGATGTCGGCCACGACGGCGTTCTTCACACCGGCGGCGAGCAGCAGCTTCAGGATGGCCGTACCGGCCGCGCCGGCGCCCGACATGACGACGCGCACGTCGCCGATGTTCTTCGTCACCACGCGCAGGGCGTTGGTGAGGGCGGCGAGGACGACGATGGCCGTGCCGTGCTGGTCGTCGTGGAAGACGGGGATGTCGAGGGCCTCGCGCAGCCGGGCCTCGATCTCGAAGCAGCGGGGCGCGGAGATGTCCTCCAGGTTGATGCCCGCGAAGCCGGGGGCGATCGCCTTGACGATCTCGACGATGGCGTCGGTGTCCTGGGTGTCCAGGCAGAGCGGCCAGGCGTCGATACCGGCGAAGCGCTTGAAGAGGGCCGCCTTGCCCTCCATGACCGGCAGGGCGGCCTTCGGGCCGATGTTGCCGAGGCCGAGGACGGCCGAGCCGTCCGTTACGACCGCAACGGAGTTGCGCTTGATGGTGAGGCGGCGCGCGTCCTCGGGGTTCTCGGCGATCGCCATGCACACGCGGGCCACGCCCGGGGTGTAGATCATGGAGAGGTCGTCACGGTTCCTGATGGGGTGCTTCGACTGCATCTCGATCTTGCCGCCGAGGTGCATCAGGAACGTACGGTCGGAGACCTTGCCGAGGGTGACGCCCTCGATCGTGCGCAGCTGCTCGACGATCTCGTCGGCGTGCGTGGTGGAGGACGCCGCGATCGTCACGTCGATCCGCAGCATCTCGTGGCCGGAGGCCGTGACGTCGAGGCCGGTGACCGAGCCCCCGGAAGACTCGACGGCCGTGGTGAGCTGGGAGACCGCGGTTCCGCTCGCGGGCACCTCCAGCCGGACCGTCATCGAGTAGGAGACGCTGGGCGCCGTTGCCATGGCCGACTTCCTCTGCTTTCACCTTGTAGCTCTTGCCGTCCGATGGTCGCACCTACCGCCGGGTACGTGGTAGCCGCCCCGGATTGAGAACGTTTTGTTCATCGGCCGCCGGGCTTCGTTTTCGGAAACCTATTTCCACCATACGAGAAGTAGGGGCTCTTGTGGAAGGGGCCTCCGGAAACGCGGAAGAGGTCCACGTCACTGCTGACGTGGACCTCTTCCGTACGTTCATGACACCGACCCGCCATGCTCGCCTCGCGGCAAGTGGTCGCTCGTAGCGACGAAGGTTGGGCCCGGGGGCTTGGATCGGGCCGGTGCCACATCCAAGGTAACAAACGAATCCCGGAAGGCAATTCCCTCCCGGGAAGCCGCTCCGGTCAATCTCGGAGCAGGTCCGGCACCCCGTCCGCGTCCGGCTCGTCCCGCTCCCCCGACAACACCGTGAGCTGCTGCGTCGCGCGCGTCAGCGCCACGTACAGCACCCGCAGCCCCGCCGGGGACTCGTCGGCGATCTCCGCGGGCGAGACGACGAGCGTCGCGTCGTACTCCAGGCCCTTGGCCTCCAGGCTGCCCAGCGCCACCACGCGATCGCCGAGCCCCGCGAGCCACCGGGCGGCCTGCTCGCGCCGGTTCATCGCCACCACGACGCCGACCGTGCCGTCGACCCGCTCCAGGAGCCGTGCCGCCTCCTCGCGCACGGACGCGGCGAGGTCCCCGTCCCGTACGACGCAGAAATGGGGCTCCACCCCCGTCGAACGCACCGCCGACGGGGAGTCGGCGCCGGGCATCGCCAGGGCCAGGACCCGGGCGGCGAGCTCCGCGATCTCGGCCGGGTTGCGGTAGTTGACCGTGAGGGTGAAGCGGCGGCGCGGCCGGGTGCCCAGGGCCTCGTCGCGGGCCTCGGCCGCCTCGTCCGGGTCGGACCAGGACGACTGGGCCGGGTCGCCGACGACCGTCCAGGTGGCGTGCCGGCCCCGGCGGCCGACCATGCGCCACTGCATGGGGGTCAGATCCTGGGCCTCGTCGACGATGACGTGCGCGTACTCGGTGCGCTCCGCCGCGAGGCGCTCGGCCCGCTCGCGCTGGGACTCCTCGCGCTGCGGCATCAGCTCCTCCAGACCGGTGAGCAGGTCAAGGGGGTCCAGCTCGCGCTTCTTCTTCGGCCGGTGCGGCGTGCCGAGGATCGCCTGCAGCTCGTCGAGGAGCGCCACGTCGTGCACGGACAGGGCGTCCCGCCGCAGGGAGCGGGCGACCTTGCGGACCTCCCCGGGGTTCAGCACGCGGCGGGCCCAGCGGCCGAGCCGCTTCTCGTCGCCCATCGCCGCGAGCACGCCCCGCGGGGTGAGCTCGGGCCACCAGGCGTCGAGGAAGCGGATGAAGTCGTCCTCGGACGAGACGTCGTCGTCGAAGGAGGAGCGCAGCTCGGCGGCGAGCTCGGGGTCCGTGTGGCGGCCCGCCGCGCCCGACTGGGACCACAGGGCGTCCAGGAGCAGCTTGCGGGCGCGCGGGCGCAGCAGGTTGACGGGGGCGGTGCCGCCGAGCGCGTTGTTCCGGATGCGGTTCAGCTGGCCGGCGTCGAGCTCCAGGCGCCGCCCGAACGCGACGACGCGCAGGCGGGTGGGGGCGCCGCCGTGCGAGGGGGTGCCCTGCTCGCCGGTGCCGGCCCAGTCGCCCCCGGAGGCGTCGTCACCGAAGGCCAGCTGACCCTCGGTCTCCTGTCCCCCGTCCCGCGCGGCGGGCGGGGCGGAGGTCTCCAGGGCGCCCCGGGCCGCCTTCCTCAGCACCTTCAGCATCCGCGAGGAGCCCTTGACGCGGGCCACCGCCGGGGAGTCGTAGACCGTCGCCTCGACGCCGTCGACGAGCGAGCCGACCGCGCGGATCGCGACCTGGCCCTCCTCGCCGAGGGAGGGCAGCACGCCCTCCGTGTAGGCGACCAGGAGCGGGGTCGGGGAGACGATGAGGATGCCGCCCGCGTACCGGCGGCGGTCCTGGTAGAGGAGGTACGCGGCGCGGTGCAGCGCCACCGCCGTCTTGCCGGTGCCGGGCCCGCCCTCCACGTATGTCACCGAAGCGGCGGGCGCCCGGATCACCATGTCCTGCTCGGCCTGGATGGAGGCGACGATGTCCCGCATGGAGTGGCTGCGGGCCTGGCCGAGCGCGGCCATCAGGGCGCCGTCGCCGATCACCGGGAGCTCCTCGCCGTCCAGGCGGGCAGTGATCTCCGGGCGCATCAGGTCGTCCTCGACGCCGAGGACCTTGCGGCCCTTGGAGCGGATGACGCGGCGGCGCACGACGCGGCCCGGGTCGACCGGCGTGGAGCGGTAGAAGGGCGCGGCGGCGGGCGCGCGCCAGTCGATGACCAGCGGGGAGTAGTCGGCGTCGAGGACGCCGATGCGGCCGATGTGCAGCGTCTCGGCGATGTCCGCGTATTTGCCGCTCTCGTCCTCGCGGACCGCGCCCTCGGCGGGCTCGACGGCCGTGTACGCGCCGTCGGGGCCCTTCTTGCCGTCCTTGCCCTGGAGCAGGTCGATGCGGCCGAAGAGGAAGTCCTCGAACTCGTTGTTGAGCCGGTTCAGGTGGACGCCCGCCCGGAAGACCTGGGCGTCGCGCTCGGCGAGCGCGCCCGGCGTACCGACCTGGGAGCGCTTGGCAGCGTCGTTCATCAGGAACTCGGCCTCGTGGATCTTCTCCTCGAGACGTCGGTAGACCTGGTCGAGGTGTTCCTGTTCGACACTGATCTCGCGGTCGCGTACGTCGGCCACCGAGGCCCCTTTCACACCGTGCTGCTGCCCGTATTGAGCAGCCGTCCACCTTAGGCGAAAGGGGCCCGTCCTGTGCACTTGTCTCGCGGTGCGCTTGCCTCCCGTCGTCCTCGTCCGGCGTTACGCGTCGACCTCGACCAGGCGCTTGCCGTCGAACGTGGTCACCTCGAAGTGGTCGATGTCGTTGCGGTCCATGGCGGCGCCCCCGTGGACGTACAGCGGGCCGCGCGCCCATTTGTCCGGGCTGTCCTTGATCCCGTACCCCCACTTGGGCACCGACCAGCTGGTGACCGTCTCCTTCTCGCCGTTCCTGCCGACCGCGACCAGCGAGCACTTCAGCGGGCCCTTGACGTTCTTCAGCTCCAGGACGGCGTGGGTGCCCCACGCCTTCCGCTCGGTGCCCACCGTGGCGCTGACCTTGGTCGTCGGGTCCGTGGCGTGCGACTTCTCGTCCATGTGGTGGAAGAAGGCGTCCTCGGCGGGGCTGGTGGGGTGCGGGTCGGCCAGCGCGTCCCGCGTGGAGCCGTCGTCGCCGGTCAGCGCGAGGGCGGCGAGCGGGCCGCCGACGATCAGGACGGCCGCGGCGGCGGCCAAGTACAGGCCGTGCCTGCGCCGGCGCTCACGCTTGGCGGCCACCTCGGCGGCGAGGCGCTCGGCGAGGCGGGGGCTCGGACGGACGCCGAGGCCGCCGGGAGGGGCGTGGGGGTCGGGGGCCGGTGCGCCCGCCGGTCCGGGCAGGCCGGCGAGCGCGGCCAGCATCGGCTCCATGCCGGAGAACTCCTCCAGCTGGTGCCGGCAGATCCCGCAGCCCGCGAGATGCTCCTCGAACCGGATGGCATCCGCGTCGTCCAGGATGCCGAGGGCGTACGCGCCGACCGTCTCGTGGAGGTCGCCCTCCCGCCGGGCGTCGTGGTGGCCGTAGGACCCGGTCATGTCGTCACCCCCCGCTCCTCGAGCGCCAGCTTCATCGAGCGAAGCGCGTAGAAGACCCGCGAACGGACCGTGCCGCTCGGGATGCCCAGCGCCTGCGCCGCCTCATTGACCGTACGCCCTTTGAAGTAGGTCTCGACAAGTACCTCCCGGTGCG
The DNA here is from genome assembly GCF_055607265.1 of Streptomyces sp. NPDC037013. Lineage (NCBI taxonomy): Bacteria > Bacillati > Actinomycetota > Actinomycetes > Kitasatosporales > Streptomycetaceae > Streptomyces > Streptomyces sp. NPDC037013. The sequence continues at coordinate 960,101 of NZ_JBVJRV010000003.1, forward strand.
CGGGAGTCAGGTCCTCCAGCGCGTCCGAGAGAGTCATCAGCCACAACGCCCTGTCGATCTCGTCCTCCGCGGGGATGACCTCCAGTGGCGACGGATCGACCTCCTGCGGCCGGGCCTGCCGGCTGCGGTGGCCGTCGATGACGATGCGCCGGGCGACCGTCACCAGCCAGGGGCGTACCGAACCGGTCGCACTGTTGAGCTGACCGGCGTTCTTCCAGGCACGGATGAGCGTCTCCTGCACGACGTCCTCGGCGCGCTGCCGGTCACCCGCGACCAGCCGGAGCACGTAGGCGAGCAGCGGTCCCGCGTGCTCGCGGTAGAGCGCGCGCATCAGCTCCTCGTCCGGGCCCGGGGGCCGGCCGAGACGATGGCGGTGCCGCTGCGGTCGCTCATCGGCCACGGCGGAATCCTTGCGCACGCGCACCTCCGTTGTCCGCGCTTTCGCGGGGTCGGGCGGGACTGGGGAGTCTCACGTCGGAGGTACGTACGCGGGGCGGCGGATGTTCAACGTACGCGCGGGTTCTCGGGACGGCCGCCTCACGTACGGGCGAGTGCCGCCCTGCGCCGGTGCCTGGCCACCCGCTCGCGATTGCCGCACACCTCGCTCGAACACCAGCGGCGGCGACGGCCGCGGGAGGTGTCGAGGTAGACGATGGGGCAGCTGTCGCCCTCGCACTGGCGCAGCAGGGCGCGGGCCACCGGGTCGGTGAGCAGGTCGACCGTGTCCCTGGCGACCGCGGCCACCAGGCCCGCGCAGCCGGGGTCGCCACGCAGGACGCGGACCAGCGTGCCGTCCGCCGCGCGCACCGCGCAGGGCGCCGGGGGCGCCGCTGCGGCCAGGGCGTTGACGCGGTCCAGCGCGGCGGCGGCCCCCGCGGGCCTGCCCTCGATCTCGGCCCGCACCAACTGCGCGATGTGGCCGCGCAGTTCACGGAAGGCGGCCAGCCACTGCGGACCGGCGCCGGGCAGGGGCGCGGCCGCGGGGACGAGGCCGGCACCGGCGAGCCAGGCGCGCAGTCTCTCCACGGAGTAGAGCCGTTCCACGGGATGGTTGGTCGCCACGAGGTCCAGGCTGATCCGCCCGGAGTCGAATCGCAGCTCGTACGGAGCCGGGGCCGTGCCCAACGCCATGCGCCTGTCACCGCCTTGGGGGTCACCGGTGGGTGAATGCCGTCGCGTACCCCTACAGTGCCCGTCCCCGACCGCCTCCGGAACCCACCGCACCAGGTTGCCCGGAGAAGAGGTTCGGTTACCTGGGGTGGGGGCTGGGGTTGTTCCGGGGAGAGGGTGCGGTTACCCGGCGAAGGGGCCCCGGTCACCCCGCAGCGAGGCCCCGGCGCGCGTCCCGTACCGCGCGCCTTCGTTGTCATTCCGCGTACTTCGACTCCGCGGCCGGGTCGACTGCGAGGCGGTAGCCCCGTTTGACGACGGTCTGGATCAGCTTGGGTGCGCCCAGTGCCGTGCGCAGTCGGGCCATCGCGGACTCCACCGCGTGCTCGTCGCTCCCCGCGCCCGGCAGCGCGCGCAGCAGCTCCGCGCGGGCCACCACCCAGCCGGGGCGGCGCGCGAGGGCGTTCAGGAGGGCCATGCCCGCGGGCGGTACGGGACGCAGCTCTTCGTCGACGATGACGGCGTGCCCGCGGATCTCCACCCGGCGCCCGGAGATCACCAACTTCCGCGAACGGGACGGCAGTTCCTGGCACAGGAGCTGGACCATCGGGCCCAGCCGGAACCGCTCGGGCTGCACGGTGTCCACTCCGAGCGACTGCAGCGGCAGCGCGGTGACGGGCCCCACACAGACGGGCAGCACGTCGTGGCGCAGGGCGGCGAGCAGCTCGGCCGTCATGCCGCGCTCCTCGGCGCGGGCGAGCAGCGACGCGGCGGCGGGCGCGCTGGTGAAGGTCAGCGCGTCGACGCCCCGCCCGACGGCCGCGTCGAGCAGCCGGTCCACGGGCGTGAGGTCCTCGGGCGGCAGCCAGCGGTAGACGGGCACCATGACGACCTCCGCGCCCCCGGCCCGCAGCGCCTCGACGAAGCCGGGCAGCGGCTCGCCGTGCAGTTGCAGGGCCACGCGCCGGCCGGCCACGCCCTCGCCGAGCAGCCGGTCGAGCACCTCCGCCATGGACTCGGACGAGGGCGACCAGTCCTCGGTGAGCCCGGCGGCCCGTACCGCGCCCTTCACCTTCGGCCCGCGGGCGAGGAGTTCGACGCCGCGCAGACAGCGGAGCAGGGCCTCGCCGTACCCCCAGCCGTCGGCGGCCTCGACCCAGCCGCGGAACCCGATGGCGGTGGTGGCGACCACGACGTCCGGCGCGTGGTCGATCAACTCCTTCGTGGCGCTGAGGAGTTCGCTGTCGTCGGCGAGCTGCACGATGCGCAGCGCGGGCGCGTGCAGCACGGTGGCGCCGCGCCGCTTGAGCAGCGTGCCCAACTCGTCGGCGCGCCGGGCGGCGGTCACGCCGACAGTGAAGCCGGCGAGGGGGCCGTGGGGGGCGGGGACGCCCCGGGCGGCGGATTCCGCCGGCTCGCCGGTGACGTTCGGCTCGCCGGTGACGTTCGGCTCGCTGATGGCGTTCGGCTCGCTGGACCCGCCGGACTCGTTCGGGGAGTTCGGCTCGCTCGGGGCGTGCCTTGGGGTGTCGCGCATAGGCCTGTCTCGTCTCGTCCCGCTCGTGGCTCTCGTTCCGCTCGTGACTCGCGTCCCGCTCGTTCCGGGCGTCCCGGCCGTCCGGGTGGTCCCGGCCGTTCCGCCGGTGCCCGGTGGAGGAGGGGCGGCGGACGACTGAGCCTGTCAACGGTGCGTGACAGGCCCGGTTCGCTCTGATGTCCGCAGTGTTACGTCACACCTCGGCGTAGCTGAGCTGCGGCTTCTCCTCCGTGTCGGCGGCGCCGGCCACGCGGACGGCCGTCCCCCGAAGGTATACGGCCCAGGTGAGGAGCGAGCACACCCCGTAGAAGACGAGGAACGCCACGTACGCCCCCGTCCCGGACCCGACCGTCTGGAAGGACTGCCGCAGCGCGAGGTTGATGCCGAGCCCGCCGAGCCCGCCGACGGCGCCGATCAGCCCCATGGCCGCGCCCGAGAGGCGTCGCCCGTACGCCGCCGCGGCCTCCCCGGTGAGCCCCCGCGCCTCGGCCTTCGCCTGGAAGATGCCGGGGATCATCTTGTACGTGGAGCCGTTGCCGAGCCCGGTCAGCACGAACAGCGCGACGAACGCGCAGACGAACAGCGGCAGCGACTCACGCACGGAGGCGAGGACGACGACACCGGTCGCGGCGGCCATCCCGAGGAAGTTCCCCAGGGTGATGCGGGCCCCGCCGTACCGGTCGGCGAGCCATCCGCCGACGGGCCGGATCAGCGAGCCGAGCAGCGGTCCGACGAAGGTGAGCTGGGCGGCTTCGAGCGGCGTACGCCCGAACTGCGTCTGCAGGACGAGCCCGAAGGCGAACCCGTACCCGATGAACGACCCGAACGTCCCCACGTACAGGAACGACATGATCCAGGTGTGCGCGTCGCGGACGGCGGCCTTCACCGCCCCCGTGTCGTTGCGGACGGAGGAGATGCTGTCCATGAAGAGGAAGGCGCAGACGGCGGAGACGAGGACGAGCGGGATGTAGATCCCGAGCACGACGCGCGGCCCGCCGCTCGCCCCGATGACGGCGAGCCCGACGAGCTGGACGACGGGGACGCCGATGTTGCCGCCCCCGGCGTTGAGTCCGAGGGCCCACCCCTTCTTCCGCAGCGGGAAGAAGGAGTTGATGTTGGTCATGCTGGAGGCGAAGTTGCCGCCGCCGATGCCGGTGAGCAGGGCGCAGAGCATGAACGTGCCGTACGAGGTCCCCGGTTCCATGACGGCGAACGCGGCGACGGTCGGCAGGAGCAGCAGGGAGGCCGCGATGACGGTCCAGTTGCGCCCGCCGAAGCGCGCGACGGCGAAGGTGTACGGGACGCGGACGACGGCGCCGACGAGGGTCGCCATCGACACCAGGAAGAACTTCCCGGCGGCGTCGATGCCGTACTCGGGCCCCATGAAGAGGACCATCACCGACCAGAGGCTCCAGACGGAGAACCCGATGTGCTCGGAGAGCACGGAGAACGCCAGGTTCCGCCGGGCGACTTTCTCCCCTCCCTCCTCCTTCCAGAACCTCTCGTCCTCCGGCTCCCACCGCTCGATCCACATCACACGCCTCCAGGGGTATCCACGCAGTCCACGGGCAGCGACCGACGGATCCCGAAGGTAGAGAGACCGCATTTCAACCCTGTGCCACCCGATGACCACCGGGGAACGTTGCTCTCACGGGGGGTGGGGCGGGGCGGTGAGGGGTGGGGGCGGTGAGGGGCGGTGGCGTTCAGAGGCAGTCCTCGGGTGGTCCGCTCACCGGTTGATGGACTGGATCTCCTCCACCTCGACCTGCTGGTCCGCACCGAAGCGGCCGTCCGGCAGGTCGCCGCCCTCGCCCGTGGTGCTGGTCCAGCTGATCTTCCAGGTGACCGTCGCCCGGAGGGCGTACGAGCCGTCGCCGGACGAGCGCAGGTACCGCACGCCGCACGGGGGTTCCGTGTCCGCCGGGGTGCCCTTGGCGCGGGGCGCGCCGATCTTCCCGTCCTCGATGGGGCACTCGCCCGACGCGGGATACGTCTCCGCGTCCTCCGTCCCCGGATCGATCGAGAGAGAGACGGGTTCGGCGGTCGTGGTCGCGGAGAGCCCGGAGCCGGGGATGCTCGCGGTGACGGAGACCTTCTTGAACTTCGCCTTGTCCAGCCAGACCCAGGTCGGGAGATTGACCTTCGTCGTCCCCTTGGGCGCCATGGCGATCTCGGTGCCGGGTACGGGCAGTTCGTCGTAGGCGTACTCAGCGAGGACCTTGGGTGAGACGGCGAGCGGCTCCTTCGGCGTGGCACCCGTGGGCACCCAGAAGGGCAGCTTGTTGCAGGAGTTGGCCTCGGGGTCGTTCTTGCGCTTGTCGTTGATGGTGGCCGCCCAGAACTGCCCCTTGCCCTGCTTGTCGAGGTTGTAGTTCTTGTACGGCTTGCCTTCCTTGAAGTACGAGTCGAAGACACCGCCCACGAAGTCGCCGACCCCGAAGAGCTTCACCGTCCGGATGGCCTTGACGGCGGCCTCGATCTGCTTCGGGGTGTAGGCGGGCTCGTACCAGCAGGCCGGCGGGTCCCAGTTGCTGTCGGCCGGCGTGAGCGTGCCGGTCCTGGCGGTTTCCTGTGCGCCGTTGACTGTTGTCCGGATCTTCGTCTGCACGGTGAGGTTCTGTCCCTGGCGTCCACCCTTGGCCTGCGGGACCGGCTCTTCGGCCTGGTTGCCGCCGGAAGCGTGGGCAGCCCCGGGTGCGGCGACCGCGGCCAGCACGAGGGCGAGAACGGCCGGGCGGACCAGCGCGCGACGGATCACGGCATGCACCGCTTCGCCGCCGTGGTGGTCAGCACCTTCGTCGTCTGCCAGACTCCGTGCTCGTTCTTCTCCAGGCGTGTGTTGTAGAAGGAGTAATCCTGCGCGGACGCCGGGATCGACTTGTCGACCTCACCGGTCCTGCGGTCCTTGGGGTAGGTCTTGGTGGAGTCCATGCAGTACGTCACCGCGGCGGCACCGTCCTTGAGGAACGTGACCTCACGGTCGTAGTACCGCGTGGTACCGACGAAGCTCTTGTTCTTCTTCTGGAAGCCCTGGACGTGGTTCGCCGCCGACAGCAGGGCCTCGCCCGCCGAATAGAACTTCAGCGCCGGGTGCTCCTTCGCGTCGGCCGTGACGGCCTCCGTCACCGAACTGATCCGACGCGCACTGTCGGCCAGTACCGCGTCCTTCTTGGCGTCGCCCGTCTTCCCGCCCTCGAAGTCGTCCTTCACACCCTTAGGCAACCTGATCTCCGGCCGGTCGATCCCGTCGTCCGGCGCCGAGGACGAGGAGGACGCCGGCTTCGAGGCGCCGTCATCCGCCCCCGCGATCTTGTCGCTGCCCTTGGAGTCGCCGCCGTCCCCTCCGCAGCCGGCGAGGGAGAGGACTGCCGCGGCAGTCATGGTGGCCGCTGTGAGCAGGGCAGGTCGGCGATTCACGGTGAGCTCCTGGTGGGGGGAGGGTTCTCTGCGGTGAACCACGCTATCCATGAGGGAAAGCCGAGGTCACGTCGAGCCCCCGCCCCACACCGGGCATACGCGGACATAGCCGCCGCAGAGCAACACGCTTGACGTGAATTGATCGCCGACCGCGCCCACTTGGTCACCGATGGCCACGAACAGAAGCCCTGCCACCCGCCCGTTCGCTGCACGCAATAGCAACGCGTCCTGCCTCACCCCAGATGCGTGTCCCCCAAGGACACCAGGAGGCGGCGCAGTGCGCCGTCGAGTGCCGCGCGGTCCTCCGGGGTCAGGTCGGCCAGCATGGCGTCCTCGTTCGCGACGTGTTCGACCACCGCGCGGTCGACCATCTCCCTGCCCGCATCGGTGAGCCGGACACGGATGGCGCGGCGGTCGGTGGGGTCGGGGCGGCGGGCGATCAGGCCCTTGCGTTCGAGCTTGTCGAGGCGGTTGGTGATGGCGCCGGACGTGACCATCGCGGTCTTCAGGAGACCGCCCGCGGTCAGTTCGTGCGGGGCGCCGACCCGGCGCAGCGTGGCGAGGACGTCGAACTCGGCGAACTCCAGGCCGTATTCGGCGAAGACCCGCTTCATGCCCTTGCTGAGCAGGTGGTCGGCGCGCTTGATGCGGCCCACGAGGGCCATCGCGTCCAGGTGCGCGGGGTCGAGGTCGGGGCGCTCGCGGCGCCACTGGCCGCGCAGCTCGTCGATGGCGTCCACGCTCTCCTGATCGGCCACGGGATGTCCTCCTCTTCACCGGGGACCCAATCTCTCAACGTTCAGATACTTGACGTTCTCAGATCCAGGGTCCATATTTATCTCAACGTTGAGAATAACAGCGTTCAGGGGAACGACGAGGGGAACCGTCATGACGATCATGAGCAGCGTCCAGCGACCGGCCGACCGGAACAACCGGACCGCGGCCACGGCCCGCACGGGTAAGCAGGGCCCGTCCCACTCCGGACCGCAGACCCCGGCACCGGCCCCTCGCACCACCGCCAAGGCCGCCGCCGGAATCGCCGCGCTCGCCGCCATCGGCCCGGCCACCTGGGGCACCACCTACGTCACGACCACCGAACTCCTCCCCCCGGACCGCCCGTTGCTGGCCGCCGCCCTGCGCGCACTGCCCGCCGGACTCATCCTGATGGCGCTCACCCGGCGCCTCCCGCGCGGCGACTGGTGGTGGAAGGCCGCCGTCCTCGGCATGCTGAACTTCGGTGCGTTCTTCCCGCTCCTCTTCTTCGGCGCCTACCGGCTGCCCGGCGGCGTCGCCTCGACGATCAGCGCGGTCATGCCACTGCTCGTCGCGGGCTTCGGAATGGGCGTACTGAAGGTGCGGCCCACCGGCCGCACGCTGGCCGCGGGACTCGTCGGCGTCGTCGGCGTCGCCCTCCTCGTCCTGCGCGGCAACGCCGCCGTCGACCTCACCGGCATCGTGGCCATGCTCGGCGCCACCACACTGATGGCGCTCGCGGTGGTGCTGAGCAAGCGGTGGGGCCGCCCCGAAGGCGTCTCCCTGCTCGCCCTGACCGGCTGGCAGCTCACCGCAGGCGGACTCGTCCTGGCCCCCATCGCCCTCACCGCCGAAGGCCTCCCGGACCACTTCACCGGCGCCAACCTCGCCGGCTACGCCTACCTCGGCATCATCGGCACGGCCCTCGCGTACGCCCTGTGGTTCCGCGGCATCGAGCGCCTCCCCGCCTCCTCCGTCTCCTTCCTCGGCCTGACCAACCCGGTCGTCGCCACGCTGGCGGGGCTCGTCCTGCTCGGCCAGACCCTCACCGTCTGGCAGGTCGGCGGACTGGTCCTCGTCCTGGGCAGCGTCCTGCTCGGCCAGAGCCGCCGCACGGCCGCCCGCAAGGCGTAACCCCGCCCCGCCCCATCGCCTCTCCCCCGCACCACACCCCTGAGGAGTCACCATGCGCATCACCGTCTTCGGAGCAGCCGGCAACACCGGGACCCGCATCGTCACCGAGGCCCTCTCCCGCGGCCACGAGGTCACCGCGGTCGTTCGCGACGCGGCCCGCTTCCCGGAGCTCCACCCGGCCGCCGCCCACCGCACCGGCGACGCCAGGAACCCGGACGACGTACGCGAGTTGAGCGCGGGCCAGGACGTCGTCGTCAACGCCACCAGACCCGCCCCGGGCCACGAGGCCGACCACGCCGCCATCTCCCGGTCGATGCTGGCGGGCCTGGCGGGCACGGGCGTCCGCCTGCTGGTGGTCGGCGGCGCGGGCAGCCTGACGGTGCCCGGCACCAACGGCGTCCTCGCCATCGACGACCCCCGCTACGTCCCCGCCGCCTGGCGCCACATCGCCGAGGCCTCCAACGCCCAGTACGACGCCATCCGCACGGCGGACACGGACGTGGAGTGGACGTACGTGAGCCCGGCGGCCCTCTTCGAACCGGGCACCCGCACGGGCGAGTTCCGCCTCGGCAAGGACGAACTCCTGGTGGACCCGGCGGGCAACTCGTCGATCTCCATGGAGGACCTGGCGATAGCACTCCTGCAAGAAACGGAACACCCCACCCACCTGCGCGCCCGCTTCACGGTGGGGTACTGAGCCGCTCCCCAGAGAGCACAGACACACGACAGGCCGAGCAGCGCCCGCACGGGGCTGCCCGGCCTTTTTCGCGTCGGGAGCGGTGGTGGTCCGTATCCCTTGGTTCCTTGGTTCGGCGGTGGCTACTTGGCCGGGAACTTCCACACGGCCGGCTCCGCGCCGTCCTTCTCCGCCCAGTGCACCTCGAGCTCCTTCGAGCCCGCCGGGACCAGGTACGTCTCGCAGAGGACGTGGGTCCGGCCCGTCTTCCAGCCCTTGAGCTCCAGCTCGTCCTCGCAGCCGGGGGCGTCCTCGGCGGCGCCGATGAGGAGGCCGCCGCGGGTGCCGTCCGCGTAGATCTCCGTGGTCTCCGCCACGTCGGGGGTGTCCTTGAGCGGGGCGCCGCCCTTGTGGGTGATCTTCATGTGGGCGGTCGCCACGACCAGGCCCTTGGCCTTCTTCGGGTCGGAGACCAGCTTCTTGGTCTCCGCCTCCGTGCCCACGTCGACCTTCTGCGCGGCGACGTCGTACGTGACGGTCGCGGCGCCCTCCTTCACCTTGCCCGTGGTGGGCTCGCCGGCCTTCAGGGCGGTGGGGGCCGCGGGCTTGTTCCGGGACTTTGAGGCGTCCGCCTTCTTGTCGTCCGCCTTGTCGTCACCGCCGCCGCAGGCGGTCAGCGCGAGGGCCAGTACGGCGACGGGCACGGCGGCCCGCAGGGCGGTCTTCCTGTAAAGCAAAGAGATCTCCTGGCAGAAGTGGATCCGCCGCTCGACACAGGGGGGTCCGGTGGGCGGCAGGGAGCCGTCAGCTTAGGAGTTGGCCACTGGGCGCGTCGAGGTCGTGACGGGCCATCACCGTGATGAATGGTTGCTCTTGCAATGTGCGGGGCGGGGACGGCGGGGTGTCGTCGTGGCGGCGATCGTTCGCCTGAGCGAATATCCGGAGGGCTGGACAGTAGTCCGGGGCGTGTGTTCCGTGCGCTCAACGACCCCCTTTACCGCGGCATTTCAGTCCATTGCGGTCGCCTCTCCCCACGTAACAGTCGCGCAACGCATCGGGCCGGTCACCGGATATCCCGGTGACCGGCCCGCTTCACTGCTGAGCTCCCGCTAAGTGCGCGAAGGTGATCAGGCGGACGAAGCCGCCCTCCTCCCCCGGGATTTGGACTTCGCGCCGTTCGGCCACAGCCTCGGCCTGCGCTTCGCCGCCAGGTCCTCGACCCAGCCCACGGTCACCACCATCAGGCCGATCAACGGCCAGATCAGGAGCGTCATCCACAGCATGTACGTCGTGTCGAGCGCCGAGCTCCAGCGTTCGTCCTCCATGAACGGCAGGTCGTACGCCCTGTCGATGATCGGCACCGTCGCCATGATGAGGAAGTTGTGCCAGAGGTAGATCGTCACCGCGCGGTTGTTGGAGAGCGTCACCAGCTTGTCCCACTTGGCCAGCTTCCCCGGCAACTCCTGCCAGGAGGGCGAGTACTGGAGCAGGATGACGACGAAGCCGAACGACCACGCGGCCTGGGCCAGCGGGATGTCGTTCAGGTCCCAGCCGTCCGGGCCCAGATGGCCCGAGGCCCACCACAGGCCGAACGCCATGATCAGGGCCGACCCCGACACCGCGAGGTAGCGGGGGACCCGTGCCAGCAGGCCGTCCTGGTGCGCGAAGCCGAGGACCCAGCAACTGCCGTACACCGCGAAGTCCGAGACCGCGTTGCCCGTCTCGCCCGGGATCGTGACGACACCCGTGCCGACCACCGCGGTCAGCGCAAGCGGGGCGAGCAGCGTCGCCCACGGGAGCTTCCGGAACGCCCAGAGCAGCAGGGGTGAGGCGATGACGAACCACAGGTACGCGCGGATGTACCAGAGCGGGCCCGCCGCCTGCGCCGGCCAGGTGTCCTCCAGGAGGCCCGCCTTGTCGCCCAGGTTCCACGGGAAGGGCGGGGCGCCCACCGGGAACACGTAGTTGAGCATCGAGACAAGGCCCCATGTGCCGCCGTGGTCGGGGTCCTTGGAGATGTCCCAGCCGCCCGCGAAGAGCAGGCAGAGCGCCACCGCGCTGAACACCCACATGGGCGGCAGCAGTCGGCGGATGCGGCCCCTGATCACGCCCCACGCGGGCCGCTTCAGCGAGCGCGCCATCAACGAGCCGGCCAGCGCGAACATCACGCCCATGGACGGGAACGCGATCGTCAGCCAGGCCCAGCCGAAGAGGTGGTAGATGACGACGCGGACCAGCGCGAGCGAGCGCAGCAGGTCCAGGTAGCGGTCGCGGCCCGGCCTCTTGGGCGCGGCGGCATCCCCGGCGGGCGGTACGGGTGTGGCGGGCGGCACCGGCACCGGTGCGGCGGGCGGGACCTGCGCGGGATGCGGGACCGGCCCCGAAGCCACAGGGTAAGGAGTCGTCGTGTCCATGTGCGGCAGCTGCCGTCTCTCCCCGTCTGCGGGTACGTATGCGGGTACGTGGTCGGGTACCTGATCGGGTATGTATCCGTGGCTCACGCGACGGGCCTCCGCTCGTGACTGCCCGTCCGCTGTCGCGGGATGGAACCGGGCGCCTCCACCACTCCCGTGCGCCGGAGCTTCTGCCAGCGCAGCCGGCCTCCGGTGAGAGCGGTGATCCAGGACTGCAGCAGCACGACGTACATCAGCTGCCGGTAGAGGATCTGCTGGAGGGGCAGCGAGATCAGGTGGGTCATGCGTTCGCGGTCGAGGCGGAAGGCGTACGCCGCGCAGACCGCCTGCACGGCGAGCACCCCGAGCCAGGCCACGATGGTCTTCTGGGTGGGGCCGAAGACCAGGCCGTACAGGAGGAACACGTCGATCAGCGGCGCCAGGAGCGGTGCCAGGACCATGAAGAGGGCCACCAGGGGCAGGCCGATCCGGCCGAAGCGGCCCGAGGGGCCCGATTCGACGACCGCGCGGCGGTGCTTCCAGATCGCCTGCATCGTGCCGTACGACCAGCGGTAGCGCTGGGACCAGAGCTGCTGGACGGATTCCGGGGCCTCGGTCCAGGCGCGCGCCTTCTCCGCGTACACCACCCGCCAGCCGTCGCGGTGGAGCGCCATGGTGATGTCGGTGTCCTCGGCGAGCGTGTCGTCGCTCATGCCGCCGACCCGCTCCAGGGCGGAGCGCCGGAACGCGCCGACCGCGCCGGGGATGGTCGGCATGCAGCGCAGCATGTCGTACATCCGGCGGTCGAGGTTGAAGCCCATCACGTACTCGATGTGCTGCCAGGCGCCGATGAGCGAGTCGCGGTTGCCGACCTTGGCGTTGCCCGCGACGGCGCCGACGCTCGGGTCGCCGAAGGGCTGCACGAGCTCGCGGACGGTGGACTGCTCGAAGACGGTGTCGCCGTCCATCATCACGATGATGTCGAAGCGGGCGTTGGCTATGCCCCGGTTGAGGGCGGCGGGTTTGCCCGCGTTCTGCTGGCGCACCACGCGGACGCCGGGCAGGCCGAGGCCTTCCACGAGGCGTGCCGTGCCGTCCGTCGAGCCGTCGTCGATGACGATGATCTCGATGGGGTGGTCGCTCGCCATCAGGGAACGGACGGTCGCCTCGATGCACTTGGCCTCGTTGTAGGCGGGGACGAGGACGGAGACCGGCTCGGTGATCGGCGCGCCCCAGCGGAAGTTCCGCCGCCGCACCCGGCGCGCGTGCACGGCGGAGAGCAGCAGCATCAGGCCGAAGCGGGTGAAGACGAGCACGCCGATGACGGCGAGCGCCACGACGAGGCCGTCGGTGAGGGTCTCCGACGCGCCGACCAGGAAGACCCAGGCCTTGCCCTTCCACAGCTCGACGCCGGTGACCGGGGTGTGCGCGCTGGGGGCGTCCAGTGCTTCGGTGAGGTTGCCGACGCGGTAGCCCTGCTTCTGGAGTGCGGGCAGGAAGCGGTCGAGCGCGGCGACGGTCTGGGAGCGGTCGCCGCCGGAGTCGTGCATGAGGACGATGGCGCCCTTGCCGTTGTCGGGCGTGGCCCGGCGGATGATCTCGTCGACGCCGGGGCGCTTCCAGTCCTCGCTGTCGGTGTTGTTGACGACGGTGAGGTAGCCGCGGCCGCCTATGTACTTGGTGACCGGGTAGGACTTGTCGTCCATGGCGTCGGCGAACGACGAGTACGGCGGGCGGAAGAGCGAGGTCCGTATGCCCGCCGCGCCCGCGAGCGAGAGCTGGTTCTGTGAGAGCTCCCAGTCGATGCGGCTCGTCGACTGGTACGAGAGGTCGGGGTGGTTGAAGGTGTGCAGGCCCACCTCGTGCCCCTCGTCCACCATGCGGCGGACGAGGTCGGGGTAGCGCGAGGCCATGGTGCCGGTGACGAAGAAGACGCCGTGGGCGTGGTGTTCCTTCAGGACGTCGAGGACCTTGGGGGTCCACTCCGGGTCGGGGCCGTCGTCGAAGGTGAGCACGAGCCGGTGGTCGGGGACGCTCAGGGTGGTCTCGCGGCCGCCCCGGGTGTCGATGACGGGGCCGCCCTCGAGGATCTTGCGCGGCACGTGGTCGGTGGGCGCGGGGGGCCTGACGCGGTGGTCGGCGAGGATCTCGCTGTGCACGTAACCGCGGAGCATCAGCATCGCGAGGAGCGCGACGAGCAGCAGCGAGGGCAGCAGGTGGCGCAGCGGCAGACGGCGGCGTCCGGGAGCGTTCCTCGCCGCCTTGCCGCGGCGCCGGGTGCCCCGGCCCGGTGGGCCGCCGTGGCGGCCTGCGCCCCGCCGGGCGCGCTCGCCGCGGGTCCGTCCCGCGCGGGCGCCGCGGCTTTGGGCGTGGCTGTTCCGGGGGCGGGCGGACCGGCCCCTGGTGGTGCGGGCGTTCATCGCTGTGCGTCCTCCGAGGACGGTCCGGTGTCCGTGGAGGACTGCTCGGCGGGTGGGGTGTAGACGACGGGGACCTCTCCGCCGTTGCCACCGCCGCCGCCGTTGCCGCCGGGCTCCGGGGGGCCGGTGCTGGGGTCCACGGGCGGGTCGACGGGGTGGGAGGGGCCGGGGCCGGGGCCCGCGGTGTCGCCGGTCGGGTCCGGGTGGGGCCTGCGGCCGGGGCCCGTCGGGTCGGGCTTGGGGGCGGGCCTGCCGCCGCCGGCCGTGGGGTCGGGGCGGGTGGACTTGTCCCGTCCGGTGTCGCCGCCGGCCCGGGTGGGGACGGGGTCGCCGCTGGTGCCGGGTCCGGGCATCGTGTCCGCGTCGGCCGAGGCGTCGGGCGACGGCGACCCGTCGGACGAGGCCGAGGGGTCGGCTGCGTCCACCGGGCGGTCGGGCGCGTCCACCGTGCTGGCGGGTCTGTCGTCCTTGGGGGCCGGCATGGGCAGCCAGGGCGCGCTGGAGTTGCCGGAGAAGAGTGTGCCGACGATCACCGCGGCATAGACCGCGCAGACCATGCCGACGACCACGCCGATCCTGCGGTAGCGCCGGCCGCGGCGGCCCGTCTCGTCGACGAAGACCGGCCCGTCCGCCGCGCTCTCGTGACCGCGCACGGCGGGCAGGTCCGCCAACTGCCGTCCCAGGCCGTCGATCTGAACGGTGACCTCGTTCGGATCATGGGTATGTCCTGGTAGGGCATCTTCTCGCCAAGTTTCCATGCGTACGCACAACCCCCCACATCACTGTCTCGGGTGCGCATACGACCGCGAGTGCCTGCCGTTCGGACCGGGCCCCCACCCGACCCGAGCGCTCCCCCTATCACATTGCACCCGGACGATGAATGTAGCGCACCGAAGTGGTGGGTGTGGTTCTCAGTCAGTTCTGTCTCATCATGATGAGTGCATCTGCGGCGGGAACCCACCCGCGCGCGGGTCGCTTCAGCCACCCTTCCTCGGCGGCGAGCGCCGCGGCAGCCGCCCTCAAGGCGTCGATACCCGGGTGAACCAGGCCTTTTCGCCACACCAGCGACACCGGGGAGAGCGGGACGGGATCGATCAGCGGCCGCAGCACGGCACCGGGCATGGCCGGAAAGTCCACTGCCGCGAGGACCGGATTCCGATGTTTCGCCATGATCCGCTCGAACTCCTCGACGCCGACGGCGAGCGGCGCGGGTGGCGCGATCTCGATGCCGCGCCCCTCGAAGAGGCGGCACGCGAGGTCGGTCCACTCCAGCGTCCGGGGGTTGCCCGCCCCCGCGTACACGGTCTCGCCCGCGAGCGCGTCCAGCGGCACCGCGTCCAGCTCCGCGAGCGGATGGCCGTCCGGCAGCAGCACCGCCATCGGCTCGTACCGCACGGGCTGCTGGTCGAGCCCGGCCCGCAGCTCGGGGGCGAGCCCCGCGAACCGCCCGAAGGAGGCGTCGAGCCGGCCGGCGATCATCTCGGCCGCCGCCCCGGTGAGTCCGCTCTCGAAGCGGGCCATCAGCTCGCACTCCGGGACGAGCCCGCGGGCCCGCTCCAGGACCCGCCCGGAGATCAGGCCGGGACTGTTCAGATCGACGAGCAGCGGCCGCGCCGCGCCCGCCACGGCGGCGACCAGGTCGTCCTGGGCCCGCAGGACGCGCCGCGCGTACGGCAGCAGCCGCTCGCCGTCGGCGGTCAGCGTCACCTGCCGGGTCGTGCGGACGAACAGCTCGGCGCCGAGGGCGCGCTCCAGGCGCCGGACGTCGCGGCTCAGCGCCTGCTGGGCGACGTACAGGCGGGCGGCCGCGCGCGTGAAGTGCAGTTCCTCGGCGACGGTGACGAAGGCGCGCAGCAGCCGGGGATCGACGTCCCGGTGCCCGGCCGTGCGTACGACGGATTCCGCGGTCATCGCAGGAACTTACAACGCAGGTGTGTGAATCGGCACCCAGAAGGTGTTGGACCCCGCCGAGCCCCCGCGGCGAGGGTGGCGCCATGCCCAGCGACGACCTTCCCGGTGGCCCGCGCGCCGCCCGCCCCCACGACGGACCACACCCCGACCGGCGCCACCGCCCCCTCCCCCGCAACCCCTACGCGCGCCTCTTCGCGATACCCGGCGCCACCGCCTTCACCCTCGGCAACCTCATCGCCCGCCTCCCCATGGGCATGTTCAGCGTCAGCGCCGTCATCATGATCTCGGGGGCGCGCGGTTCGTACGCCCTGGCCGGCGCCGTCACCGCGACCGGCCTCGCGGCGACCGCCGTCGTCGCGCCCTGGACGGCGCGGCTCGTCGACCGCCACGGCCAGGCGCGCGTCGCGGTCCCCGCCACCCTCGTCGCGGCCATCGGCTCGCTCTCGCTGCTGCTGTGCGTACGGTACGGAGCGCCCGACTGGACGCTCTTCGCGTCGTACGCCGCCACCGCCACGACCCCCAACACCGGAGGCATGTCCCGGGCCCGCTGGGCCCACCTCCTGAAGGACGACGCGCCGGCCCTGCACACCGCCAACTCCTTCGAACAGGCCGCCGACGAGCTCTGCTTCATGCTCGGCCCGGTCCTCGCCGCCTTCCTCTGCGGCGCGCTCTTCCCTCAGGCCGGCACCCTCGTCGGCGTGATCCTGCTGGTGACCGGCGTCCTCCTCTTCGCCGCCCAGCGTGCGACGGAACCCCCGCCCCGGGACCGTACGAGCACACCCTCCGCCGCCCGGTCGCCACTTCGTGCGCGCGGGATGCCCGCCCTGCTGCTCGCCTTCCTCGCCACGGGGGCCGTCTTCGGCTCCCTCGAAGTCGTCACGATCGCCTACGCGGACGAGCGGGGGCACAAGGCGGCCGCGGGAGCGATCCTCGCCCTCCAGGCCGCGGGCTCCTGCGCGGCGGGCCTCGTCTACGGGGCGGTGAAACCGCGCGGCTCCCTCGGCCGCCGCCACCTCCTGTGCGTCGCCGCCATGGCGGCCCTGATGACGCTGCCCCTGCTCGCCGCGGCGGCCACCGGTTCGCTGATCGTCCTCTCCGGAGCGCTGCTCGCCGCCGGGATGGCGACGGCGCCCACGATGGTCACCGGCATGACGCTCGTACAGCGCCGCACCCCCGAGGGGCGGCTGAACGAAGGCATGACCCTCGCCGTGACCGGCCTCCTCGGGGGCATCGCGTGCGGCGCCGCGGGCGGCGGCTGGGCGGTGGAACACCTGTCCACCGCCGCGGGTTACGGGGTGCCGGTCGCCGCCGCCTGCTGCGCGCTGCTGCTCAGCACCGCGCAGGCTTGCGCCACGAACACTCCAGCTCGCCGCCGTCCTGCCCGGCCCCGCGCGTCGAACGCGGCGTGACGAGTACGGCCCTGTCCTCGGTCGACGAGGCGAGGGTGACCACGATGGCGTCCTCGAGCGCCTTCACCGACGAGGGCAGGTAGTTGTTCAGGATGATGCTGAAGACCAGCTCACGCCCGTTCTTGTCCTTGACGTACCCGGACAGGGCGGACGCGCCCGTCAACGTGCCCGTCTTGGCATGGACGTTGAGGGCCGCCGGTGTCCCGCACATCCGCGAACGCAGCGTGCCGCCGGTGAACTTGTCGGGGGCGCAGGCGACGGGAAGGGACGCGTACCAGTCGTCGAACCAGGGTTCGCCCTTCACCGCACGCAGCAACGTGATGTACTGCCCGGCCGCGACGTTGTCCTTGCGCGAGAGCCCGGACCCGTCGACCTGACGGATCTTCTCCGGCTCGACCCCGACCGACTTCAGATACCCCTTGATCGCTGCGAGGCCGTCGTCCCAGTTCCCGGCCCGCCCGGTCGCCTTGTGCCCCATCGCCTTGGTGAGGCTCTCCGCATGCATGTTGTTGGAGAGCTTCATGAAGGGGACCATCAGCTCCTTGAGCCGCATGGATTCGTGCGAGGCGAGCCGCCGGGCCCCCGCCGGGGTGGCGACACCCGCCCTCGTGGGCCCGCTCACCCGTACGCCGTGCGCGGCGAGGGCGGCACGGAAGATGTCCGCCGCGTACCCGGTGGGCTCCCAGACGGTGACCCACTCCTTGGTGGCCTCCCCGCCGACGGGGACGGTGCCGCTGACGGTGATGGTGTTCTTGCCGTGCTGCCTCTCCACGGCGATGGTGTCGTCCCCGCCCGCCGCGCCGGTGGTCGCGCGCAGGTCGATGTCCACGTAGTCGGTCTTCGGCGTCACGCTCACGCGCGGCTTCGCCCCGGCCCGCGCGCCGGGCGTCACCTCGACGATGACCGTCCCGGTGTCGTAGTCCGTGTCGGGCGCGACGCTCAGAGCACTGATCTGGGCCGCGTAGTACGAGGACTCGTCGTCGCCGCCCCAGGTGTCACCGATGCGCCTGGCGTCGAACCGGGTGTCATCGGCGATCAGCCGCCCCGAGACCCGCCGGATCCCCGAGTCGGCGACCTTCGCGGCGAGTTGGTCGTAGTCCTTCGCGAGCGTCGTCGGGTCACCGGTACCGCGCAGATACAGGTCGCCCCGCAGCACGCGGCCCCGGCGCGGCGCGTCGGAGAGGACGTCGGTGGTGAACCGGTGGCCGGGGCCGAGGAGTTCCATGGCCGCGGCGGAGGTCAGCAGCTTGGTGTTGGAGGCGGGCATGAGGCGACCGCTGGAACGGTGCTGGTACAGGACGTCGCCGGAGGCCGAGTCGGCGACCACGACACTGGCCACCCCGCCCTCCATGCGCGGGTCGCCGAGGATGGTGTCGATGGCCTCGGGCAGCCCCGACCGGTCGGAGTCGGCGCCGGCCGGGGAGCCCGCGGAGAGCCCGGCCGCGGCGACGGCGAGCAGGGCGGGCCAGATCCAGTGGCGCATGCGGGTGTTGACGCGTCTCACGGGTCTCTTCATGACCTGGAGCATCCCGGACGCGGCGGCCGGGCAACAGCCCCCACGCGGTGACCTGGCGGACGGCCTGGGGGTGGGCCCCAGCACCCGGCACGTTGACCTGACGGTCGGCCTCGGGGTGGGCCCCAGCACCCGGCGCGCTGACCTGGCGGTCGGCGTGGGGGTGGTCCGGCACCCGGCGCGGTGACCTGGCGGTCGGCCTGGGGGGGGGGTGTCCTGCGTCGCGTCCTTGCCGTAGGAGCACCAAGCCCGCCGCTCCGCGGCGGATGCCTCCCACCCACCCACCCACCCGTTTACCCCGCGCCGCAGGGTTGGAGTAGGGGCGGGGAGGGGCGGGGTGCGTTGGCCCGAGGCGGGCGCAGGGTGGGGGCGGGGGCGGGTTTACCCCGAGGCACAGGGTGGGGCGGGGGCGGGTTTGTCCCGAGGACAGAGTGAAGATGGGGCGGGGGCGGGTTAGCCCCGAGGCACAGGGTGGGGGTGGGGCGGGGGCGAGTTTTGTCCTGAGGCACAGGGTGAGGGTGGGCGGGGGTGGGTTTGTCCTGAGGCGCAGGGTGGGGGTGGGTTTGGGGCGCGACGCAGGGCGGGAGTGGGGGAAGGTGGGCGTTTGGCCCGTCTCGCAGGGGTGGAGCAGAGGCGGGGTGATTGCCCTGTGGCGTGGGGCTGGAGGGGCCGGGGCCCCGCCGGGCCGCACCCCCGCACGACACGAAAGGGGACATGGGGGTAAGTGCGCACGGAGCACCGAGCCAGACAAGCCGATACGTACATACTCCCGCGGCCCCGCACCCACCGACCAGCCCCAGGCGCCCCGCTACTCGTCCGTCCCGTACAAGCGGCGGCGTTGAGGTGGGAGCGCCGCCAGTAGCGTCAGCGCCGAGGAAGGCATCGTCGGGCCCCCGCCCGCGCGCCGGCACACCACCGCGTCGGCGTCGTCGGGCGACTGCTGCAACGTGTAGCCCTCCGGGCACATCGGCCCCGCGGCACCGGGCTCACCCCTCGGCCCCTGCTCACCCCGTGGCCCCTCAGGCCCCGCCGGTCCCACCGGCCCCGCAGCCCCCGCCGCACCATCCGCCCCGGACGGCCCCGCCGGTCCCATCGGCCCCGCGGGACCCGCTGCCCCCGCCGGCCCCACCTCTCCAGGAGCCCCAGGCTCCCCCCGCGCACCTTTCTCACCCCGCTCACCGGCCTCCCCCCGCTCACCGTCACGCCCCTGCCCCCCACGCTCCCCCCTCTTCCCGTCCTCCCCGTCCACCCCAGCCGCACCAGTCACCCCAGCCACTCCAGCCACCCCCCGTGACCCAGGCGCCCCCGGCGTGCCCGCCGGCACCCGGACCCGGGACAGCAGGTCGTCCACCGCCTCGGAGGGATCCGGCGCCGCCGGGGTGTCCCCGTGCGCACGGACCTGCGCCCGCAACGTCCGTACATCGCGCGCGAGCGTGGAAACCGCCTCACCCCGCCGGTCCGCCTCCACCGCGAACCGGTCCGCACGCCGGTCCCCCGCGTCGATGCGGGCCCACAGCAGGGCCGCCACCCCGGAGAGCGCGAGGAGCACACACACCAGGAACGCCCTGCGCCAACGGCGGGCCAGGAGTCGCTCGAGCTGGGTCACGGCGTGCCTCCGAGCCGTTGGTTGTCGATGAGCAGCCGGGCGATCTCGCTCTGGTCATGCGCGTGCAGAGCGCTCAACTCGGCCAATTTCGCGTCGCGTTCCGCGACCAGCCGCTCCAGCCTGTCCCGCTCGCTCTGGAGCTTCTCGGTCAGGCTGGAGAATCCCGTGAGCGCGTTCTCGCCGCGTTTGCCGAGATACGCCACCACAGCCGCGCCCAGAACTCCCAGGCTGGCGAGAACGGAGCCGAGGAGAGTGACGGTGGCATCCATGCGACTGCCTCCTGCTCCTGCCTACCCGGCCCGGGCGCTGTGCCGCACGGCCGCTGCGAACCTGCACTCGGCAGCAGTAACGAGTCACGTGCCCAGAGGGTGTGCCCGCGCCACCGAGGACCCGGCCGCCACCCACCCCTGACAACACGCTTTCGATACACACCAATTGACCCACCCCCCCCCAGCCCAGCACAGCACCTGACCACCAATGGAAAAAGCCCCCCGCTCTGTCGTCCTGACGACAGAGCGGAGGGCTTTTGCCTCACATGGGAATTGTGGAGATGGCGGGAATCGAACCCGCGTCCAACGGTGCAGAATCAGGGCTTCTCCGTGTGCAGTTCGCTGCGATTTTCTCGGCCCCGGCGATCACGCGAACAAGTCGCCGACGGGCCCAGTCACTGTTTGATTTCCTCCTGGACCCCGTGACCGGGTCCAGAAGTTTAGTTCCCTAGCTGATGCCAGGATCCGGGTCGGGAACAGCCCCGGGCTGACACTTCGCGAGTCGCTACTTAGGCAGCGAGGGCGAAGGAATCGCGCTTGGTGTTGGCGATTATTTTTTGCGACATATGGTTTACGAGATCATTGCCGCTTCCTCGACACGCTTCCCCTGCTTCGACATCCGCTGTCGAAACCGATCATCCCCATGTTGATTTTTCAAGGTGGATCTTTCGATCCGGGTGCCCCGTCACCAGCGGGGCAAGACCCATCGTACGTGACCAACGCACGACGGTGCCAGCCTATTCCTCACGAGACCCCGCGCCACCCGGCGCGACGCCGCGATGCCCGCCGCTAGGCGATGCCCTGCCGCCGCCGCACCGCGGAGATCGCACGGTTCGTCTCCCGCGTGTCCTGCTTCTCGCGGAGCGTCTGCCGCTTGTCGTACTCCTTCTTGCCCTTGGCCAGCGCGATCTCGACCTTGACCCGGCTGTCCTTGAAGTAGAGCGCGAGCGGCACGATCGTGTGCCCCGTCTCGTTCGCCTTCGACTCCAGCTTGTCGATCTCCGCCCGGTGCAGCAGGAGCTTGCGCTTCCGCGTGGCGGAGTGGTTGGTCCAGGTGCCCTGCACGTACTCCGGGACGTGGATGTTGTGCAGCCACGCCTCACCGCGGTCGATGTGCACGAAGCCGTCCACGAGGGAGGCCCTGCCCATGCGCAGCGACTTGACCTCGGTGCCCATCAGCACCAGGCCGCACTCGTAGGTGTCCAGGATGTGGTAGTCGTGCCGCGCCTTCTTGTTCTGCGCGACCATCTTGCGGGCGGGGGCCTTCTCATTGGCCTTCGCGGCCTTGCGCTTTACCTTTTCCTTCGCCATAGTGCGGCCATTTTCGCACTACGAGGGGGGTCCGAGGCCAGTCAATACTGTCTCGGCCCGCTTCTCGGCCCCGCGCTCGGCCTCCAGGTCGGGGGTGATGCCCCGGCCGTCGACGGCCCGCCCGGAAGGGGTGCGGTAGTGGCCGACGGTCAGTTCGGCGACGGATCCGTCGGGCAGCCGGCTCGGCATCTGGACCGCTCCCTTGCCGAAGGTCCTCGACCCCACCACGACCGCGCGGCCGCGGTCCTGCAGGGCGCCCGTGAGGAGCTCGGCCGCGCTCATCGTGCCGCCGTCGACGAGCGCGACCACGGGTCTGTCCGCGTCGCCGCCGCGCTCGGCGTGCAGCGCCTTCTCCTCTCCCCGTACGTCGTACGTCGCGACGAGGCCGCCGTCGACCAGGGCGGAGGCGGCGGTGACGGCCTCCGTGACCAGGCCTCCGGAGTTCCCTCGCAGGTCGAGGAGTATGCCGGCGCCCTCGGGGGCCTCCCGCACCGCGGTCCGTACGGCCTCTCCGGAGCCCTTGGTGAACGCCGCGACCTTGATCAGGACGTCGCCGCCGGCCAGCTGGGTCACCGTGACCGGGTCCGTGGACAGGTGCGCCCTGTGCAGCGTCTCGCGCCACGCGCGCGTGCCGCGCTCCACGCCGAGGACCACCGGGGTGCCCGCGCGGTCACCGCGCAGCAGGGAGAGGACCTCCGTGACGGGGCGCCCGGTGACGCGCTCGCCGTCGACGGAGCGCAGCCGGTCACCCTCGCGGAGCCCGGCCCGGTCCGCCGGGCCGCCCTTCTGGACGCGGGAGATCTCGATGCGGCCGTCGGCGGTGCGCCGGGCCCAGAGGCCGACGCCGGTGTAGCCGCCGCCGAGGGCCTTCTCGAATTCCTGGTACTCCCCGGGTGAGTACACCGCGCCCCAGCGGTCGCCGCTGCGGCTGACGGCTTCCTCGGCCGCCTGCTGACCCGACTTGCCGTCGGCCATCGCCTCGGCGGCCGCGTCGGCGGCCTCTTCCGCGGTGTCGGTTTCGGGGTCGGTGCCGGTGTTCCCCGCGCGCGGCATCACGGCGCCGGCACGCAGCGAGGGAAGCGGCGCGTTTTGGCCGTCACCCGCCGCGTCGCTCCAGGAGCCGGTGGCGGCTCCGGTGGCGAGGACGCTCGCGAAGACCAACGTCAGGGTCGCCCCGCGGCGGATGCGGCGGGGCGAGGAGATCCGATCGGCGAACCGGTCGAGGCCTGACATGACGGTGAGTCTAGGACAACGAAGGGCGCCGTACGGGTGGTTGAACCCTACGACGCCCCGAGACCCGGAGGGCTCTTGTCACACCTTCAGGTACTTGCGCAACGCGAAGAACGCGGCAAGCGCGGGCATCAGCAGGCCGATCGCGAGGACCAGCGGCAGCTTGGCGAGGACCGCGTCCCAGCCGATGAAGTTGATGAGGTTGATCTTCTCGGAGAGTTCGAGGCCGTGGTCGATCATGAAGTACCGCCCGACCAGCAGCATTCCGCAGGCGACGGCTCCGCCGATGAGACCGGCGACCGCGGCCTCCATGATGAACGGCATCTGGATGTAGAAGCTGGACGCGCCGACCAGCCGCATGATGCCGGTCTCCCGTCGGCGGCTGAACGCCGAGACGCGCACGGTGTTGACGATCAGCATCAGCGCGACGACGAGCATCAGCGCCATCACCGCGACGGCGGCCCAGTTCATGCCGTTCAGGAGGCCGAAGAGGTTGTCCAGGTAGCCCTTCTGGTCCTGCACGGCCTGCACACCGTCGCGTCCGGAGAAGGCCGTCGCGACGACCTGGTACTTCTCCGGGTCCTTGAGCTTGATGCGGAACGACTCCTGCATCTGGTCCGGCGTGAGCGAGCTGGACAGCGGGGAGTCGCCGAACTGCTCCTTGTAGTGCTTGTACGCCTCGTCCGCCGACTCGTGCTGGACGGTGTCGACGACGGGCATCTTCTTCAGATCGGCGAGGATCTGGTCCTTCTGCTCGTTCGTGACGGCGCCCTTGGCGCACTTGGGGTCCTGCTCCGCGTCGGCCTTGTTGCACAGGAAGATCGAGACGTTGACCTTGTCGTACCAGTAGCCCTTCATCGTGCTCACCTGGTCGCGCATGAGCAGCGAACCGCCGAACAGGGCGAGCGAAAGCGCTACGGAGACGATGACCGCGAAGGTCATCGTGAGATTCCGGCGGAGACCGACGCCGATCTCCGACAGGACGAACTGGGCGCGCATGGCGGCCTTTCAGTGGATCAGGTGGATCAGTGGATCAGACGGTACGAGCGGGACGGGACGTCAGTGCTGGTAGCCGTAGACGCCGCGCGACTGGTCGCGGACGAGACGGCCCTTCTCCAGCTCGATGACCCGCTTGCGCATCTGGTCCACGATCTGCTGATCGTGGGTGGCCATCACGACGGTGGTGCCGGTCCGGTTGATCCGGTCGAGGAGCTTCATGATGCCGACGGACGTCTGCGGGTCGAGGTTGCCGGTCGGTTCGTCGGCGATGAGGAGCTTGGGGCGGTTGACGAACGCGCGCGCGATGGCGACGCGTTGCTGCTCACCGCCGGAGAGCTCGCCGGGCATCCGGTCCTCCTTGCCGCCGAGGCCCACGAGATCGAGGACCTGGGGCACGGACTTGCGGATCTCGCCGCGTGACTTGCCGATGACCTCCTGCGCGAAGGCGACGTTCTCGCCGACGGTCTTGTTGGGCAGGAGGCGGAAGTCCTGGAAGACGGTGCCCAGCTGGCGGCGCATGTGCGGCACCTTCCAGTTGGACAGGCGCGCGAGGTCCTTGCCGAGGACGTGCACCTGGCCGTGGCTGGTGCGCTCCTCGCGCAGGACGAGCCGCAGGAAGGTGGACTTTCCGGAGCCGGAGGACCCCACCAGGAAGACGAACTCGCCCTTCTCGATCTCGAGGGAGACGTCCCTGAGGGCGGGGCGGGTCTGCTTCGGATAGGCCTTGGAGACGTTGTCGAATCGGATCACGGATGCACCACGGGTTGCCGGGGGTAGGTGAGCGTGACCATACGCGAACCCGGTACGCGAGCGCAGTCGGCGTCCGGAGTTGCGCCGATTGTCTCGGAAGTACCGCGGAAGCACAGGGGTGCGGAACGGTCGGAAACCGTCGGGAGAGGGCGGGCCGCGCCGAAATCCGCGGAAGCTGGCACAGTGGTAGGGGGAACGATTGGGTTCCCCCCAGCGTTGGGCAGGCTGAGACTGTGCGGGAGGAGAAGCGCATGACCCTGGACCGGTTGGTATGCGCGAACTGCGCAGCGCCCGTGAGTGAAGGCCGTTGCCCCGTGTGCCGGGCCAATCGCGCGCGCATGCAGCAGGAGGGCCCCTTCGCGGGGCTCAATCCCGCGGCTCTGATAGCGCTGCTCGTGGTGCTGATCGCGGCGGTGGCCCTGCTGGCGCACCAGACCGCGTAAGAGCGCCGACCTCACGTCGTCACGCGGCGTCACCGAGAAAGCACGCCGAGACGGTACGGCAAAAGACATGCGGAAGGGCCCGGAGCTTCGTGGAGCTCCGGGCCCTTCTTCACACGTACGTGGCGTACGTCACCGCCTGGTTCAGGCGGCGGCGCCGCGGTTGCCGACGAGGCGCGGCAGGAAGCGGAAGCCGATGCCGCCGGCGATCATCGTCGCGGCACCGATCAGCAGGAAGGTCGTCTCGGCGGCACCGGTCTCGGCGAGCTCGCCGCCCTTGCCGGTCCTGTCGCCGTTGTGGCCGCCCTGCTCGACCGGCTTGGAGCCGGTGTCGGTCAGGCTGTCCTTGCCCTTGCCCTGCTCGACGGGGGCCGAGCCGCCGCCGTCGGGGTCGTTGTCGTTGCCGCCGCTGCCGCCGCCGTTGCCGTTGCCCGGGGCGGTCGGGTCGCTGGTGGGCTCGCCCGGGTCCGGGTCCTCGGTGGGCTCGGTCGGGTCCTCGGTCGGCTCACCCGGGTCCGTGGGCTCGGTGGTGGGCTCGGTCGGCTCCGGGCCCGGAATGGTCGGGTCCGGCTGCGTCGGCTCCGGGCCGGGAATGGTCGGGTCCGGGTCCGGGCCCGGGTCCTCGTCCGCGCCGGCCGGGACGTCCACGTCCACGCCGACCCCGCTGTCGTCGGCGTGGGCGCCGACGCCCACACCGCCGAGGTCGACGCCGACGTCGAGGGCCGATGCGGCACCCGCGGCGGTCAGCGAGGCGCCTGCGGCGATCACGGCACCGGCGGCGATCCGCGCGACACGTATCCGCGTCTTCTTGGTCATCTGGCTGCTACCCCCAGTAGCTGAATCGTCAGTGAGGCAGCGTCCGGGGCTGCGTCGGGCGGGGGCGGTTCGATCGGCCCCCACAGATCCCACACGCCCCAGAAATACGCATGCCGCGCGCTAGCCTTTCCACTTTTCACAGCAGCGTCAAGGTCGTTGCGGGCGCGATGTCCGAAATCGGAGCAGTTGACCGTCGTACGGAGATGTGACTGTGACGAAAAAGGCAACTACCGCCTCTTGGGCGGCAGTTGCCTTGTCGATAAAGCCGTTCTCGGCGGCTTTTACTTCTCCTGCTGCTTGCGCCAGCGAATTCCGGCTTCGAGGAAACCGTCGATCTCGCCGTTGAAGACGGACTCGGGATTACCGACCTCGAACTCCGTCCGCAGGTCCTTCACCATCTGGTACGGGTGCAGGACGTACGAACGCATCTGGTTGCCCCAGGAGTTGCCGCCGTCGCCCTTGAGGGCGTTCATCTTCGCCTGCTCCTCCTGGCGGCGGCGCTCGAGGAGCTTCGCCTGGAGGACGTTCATCGCGGTCGCCTTGTTCTGGATCTGCGAGCGCTCGTTCTGGCAGGAGACGACGATGCCGGTGGGCAGGTGGGTCAGGCGCACCGCGGAGTCCGTGGTGTTGACGCCCTGGCCGCCGGGGCCCGATGAGCGGTACACGTCGACGCGCAGCTCGCTCTCGTCGATCTCGATGTGGTCGGTCTGCTCGACCACGGGGAGGATCTCGACGCCGGCGAAGGAGGTCTGCCTGCGGCCCTGGTTGTCGAAGGGCGAGATGCGGACGAGGCGGTGGGTGCCCTGCTCGACGGAGAGGGTGCCGTAGGCGTACGGGACGTTGACGGCGAAGGTGGTCGACTTGATGCCGGCCTCTTCCGCGTACGACGTCTCGTAGAGCTCCGTCTTGTAGCCGTGGCGCTCGGCCCAGCGCAGGTACATGCGCTGGAGCTTCTCGGCGAAGTCGGAGGCGTCGACGCCGCCGGCCTCCGCGCGGATGGTGACGACGGCCTCGCGGGAGTCGTACTCCCCGGAGAGGAGGGTCCTGACCTCCATCTCGTCCAGCGCCTTCTTGACGGCGGTGAGCTCGGACTCGGCCTCGGCGCGGGTGTCCGGGTCGTCCTCCTCCTCGGCCATCTCGAACAGCACGCTCAGGTCGTCGATACGCCCGCGCAGGGCCTCGGCCTTCCGCACCTCCGCCTGGAGGTGGCTGAGCTTGCTGGTGATCTTCTGCGCCGCTTCCGGGTCGTCCCAGAGGGACGGCGCGGCCGCCTGCTCCTCGAGCACGGCGATATCGGCCCTCATCTTGTCGAGGTCCAGGACGGCCTCGATCGACTCCATGGTCGAGGAGAGGGACTTGAGCTCTTCGGATACATCGACGACTGCCACGACTCCAGCGTAACGGCTACGGCAACCGAGCTTGTCCCTGCGGGGCCAGGGCGGGGGTCCGACCACCCCGCACCCCTCCGGGGCCAGGCATTCTCCCCCCTGCGGCCGGCACGGGGTTGCTCGCGCAGTTCCCCGCGCCCCTACCCACCCTCCGCGGACGCCAGACCACGGCCACCCCCCAGGGGCGCGAGGACCCGCAGACGACAGCCATGGCCGACCCCCACAGGGGCGCGGGGAACTGCGCGACCAGCCCCCACCTGCCCGCAGACGAGACACGAGGACCACCACCCCAGGGGCGCGGGGAACTGCGCGAACAACCCCCACCCACCCGCAGACAGCGATAGGCGGGTCAGGGGGTTCGCGGGGCCGAGTTGCCCGGCTCCGAGGGGGGTGCGTCCCCGTCGTCGCCGCTCGTGGCGACCCACGTGCCGACGCCCGCCGCGGCGACGAGCACCACGCCCGCCACCCCCAGCGTGATCCTGCGCCGCCGCGCCGAGGCCCGGTGCTTGGCGGAGCCGGGGCGGGCCGTGCCGGCCGCGCGCGGGGCCCTGGCCGTGCCGCGGGCGCCGCCGGCCAGTTCGTCGGGGCCCGGCACCCGCATCGAGGTGTGGGTGTCGCGGTTGGAGTCGGCGGGGGCGGAGCCCGGCACGAGGGGGACCGCGCCCCGCCGGGGAGCGGCCTCGTGCGGCTCGGGCGCGGAGTCCTCGTACGCCTCCTCGGCCTGCGAGGCCTCCGTGTCCGGTTCGTCGACGTCCAGCGGCGGCATCCCGGCGACCAGCGGCAGCAGCTCCCGCAGCCGCGCCGCGAGCTCGGAGGCGCGCAGGCGGGAGGCGGGGGCCTTGGCCAGGCACTGGACGAGGAGCTGCCAGAGCTCTTCGGGGATGCCGGGCAGGGGCACCACGGTCTCGGTGACGTGGCGGCGCAGGACGGCCCCGGGGTGGCCGCCGCCGAAGGGGGTGAAGCCCGCGAGGAGTTCGTACAGGACCGTGGCGAGGGCGTAGATGTCGACGGCCGCGCGGGGCGGCAGGCCCTCGATGATCTCCGGGGCGAGGTAGTCCGGCGTGCCGATGATCTTCGTGGCGCGGGTGCGGCGCGGGGAGTCGATCAGTTTGGCGACGCCGAAGTCCGTGAGGAGGGCGGGGTGCGCGCCGCCGGGGCCGAGGGGGCCCTGCATGTCGAGGAGGACGTTCTCGGGCTTGACGTCGCGGTGCACGATGCCCGCGGCGTGCGCGGCGGCCAGCGCGTCGGCGACGTCCGCGACGATGGCGACGGCGGCCTCGGGGGCGAGCCGGCGCTCGCGCTCCAGGCGGGTGCGCAAATCCGTGCCGCGGACGAGGTCCATGACGAGGGCGAGGTCGTTGCCGTCGACGACCAGGTCGTGGACGCCGACCACGCGCGCGTGGTCGAGGCTGAGCAGAGCCGTGCGCTCCTGGACGAAGCGGCCGACGAGTTCCTGGTCGGAGGCCAGGTCCTCGCGCAGCAGCTTGATGGCGACGGGGCCCTCCGGTCCGTCGCCGAGCCACACCGTGCCGGCACTGCCACGGCCCAGGATCTGGTGGGCGGTGTACCGGCTGCCGATCTTGCGCGTCAAGACTGCTCCTACGGATGCGTGTTGGCGACAAAACTACGCGGCCTTGCCGCCAACGTTCACTCCGGGAGCGGAAATCACTCTGCAGATGTCGACAAATCCCCAGACTCGCCGGGGATTACGGTGCCGTCCCGCGTCGGCGGCTACTTGCCGCCGACCTTGCCGATCCAGCCGCTGACCGTGTCGTACCAGTCGCTCAGCTGCGCCCAGTACCCCTTCGTCGTGCCGATCCAGTCCTGGAGCGGGCTGAACTCCCAGACCAGCCAGCTCACGACGAAGAGGATGACGATCGTGAACAGGCAGCCCTTGAGGCAGCCGAGACCCGGGATCTTCATCGGGTTGGCGCTGCGCTGGCGGGGCTGGCGCGGCTCGCGCGCGGGGCGCGGGGCGGGCTGCTGGGGCTGCGGCGCCTGCGGGGGCGCCGCGTACTGCTGGGGCTGGTGCTGGGGCTGCGGCGCGGGAGCGTACTGCTGCTGGTGCTGCCGGCCTCGCGGCTGCTGCGGCGCGTACTGCTGGGGGCGCTGCTGCTGCGGCGGCTGCTGGGGGCGCGCCACCTGGCGCTGGGGGCGGCGGCGCAGCGGGTCGTCGTTCGGGTCGAGGTGCGCGTGGTACTGGGTCTGTTCGTTGCGGTCGCGGGCCGCGGCCATCTGGCTCTGCCAGGGGTGCGGGTCGTTCGGGTCCGCGCCCGGCCCGTTCGGCGGGACGGGGGGCATGACCGCGGTCGGGTCGGCGGCGCCGCGGCCGGTCGGCAGCACGGAGGTCGGGTCGGCGTCGGATGAGCCGGGGGTGTGGCCGCCGGTGCTGGGCATGACGCTGGTGGCCGCGTTCGGGTCGTACGAGCCCGCGTTGTTCGGCAGCACCTGGGTGGGGTCGGCGGCGCCCGGGGTCTGCGGCACGTGGGCCGGCGAGGGGTCGGGCATGAGCAGCGCGGCCACGCCCTCGGCGGCGGCGATCTGCGCCGGGGTGGAGTGCACGCCGACGCCCTCGGCGACGGCCCGCAGCCCGCGGGCGAGGTTCTCGGCGCTGGGGCGGCGGTCCGGGTTCTTGTCGAGGCAGCGCTCGATGACCGTCCACAGCGGGTCGGGGACGGTCGAGGGGCGGCGCGGCTCGGCGCTGAGGTGCTGGTGCAGGACCTCGAGGGCGGAGCCGCCGGAGAACGGCGGGCGGCCGGTGACCAGCTCGTACAGCAGGATGCCCGCGCCGTAGATGTCGACGGCGCTGGTCTGCGGGCGGCCCTCGGCGGACTCCGGCGCGACGTACGCGGGCGTGCCGACGAATTCGTGGGTGCGGGTCAGGCCCGGGGAGTCCGCGAGGCGCGCGATGCCGAAGTCGGTGAGCATCGGGTGCATGCCCTGGTCGTCCTGTTTGAGCAGGACGTTCGCGGGCTTCAGGTCGCGGTGCACGACGCCGTCGGCGTGGCTGGCCGCGAGCGCGTCGGCGATCTGGGCGGTCAGCAGGGCTGCGGCGACCGGGGTGAACGGACCGTTCTCGCGCAGGTACCGGTGCAGGTCGGGGCCGTCGACGAGGTCCATGACCAGGGCGAGGAGGTCACCTTCGACGACCAGGTCGCGGGTGCGGACGATGTTCTCGTGCGTCAGCCTGAGCAGGACGGACCGTTCCCTGAGGAAGCGCATGACGACGTCCGCGTCATTGGCGAGCTCTTCCTTGAGGACCTTGATCGCGACGGTCTCGCCGGGCTGACCGGGCACGGCCGCCTCGGCGCCCGCGGTCTCCCGCTGGCGGGCTCGCCAGACGGTGCCCGTGGCGCCGCGCCCGAGCGGCTCCTCGAGCAGGTACTTGCTGCCTACCGGCCGCACGTCATGCGCTCCCTGCTGGTCTGGCTGGTCCCGTCCGGACGCTGGTTCTGTCCGGGGGTCTGTCCGAAGGTGTTCCGACCCACTGTAATGCCGCCGAACAGGGCGCCGAGGGGTCGGATTCCCGCCCGGCCTTTTCCCGCCGGGGCATTCCGGATCGTTGTTCGGGGGAAAGACGCTCGCCCGTGGCCATTGGTTGCCGAGTGGTCCCGAATTGACCTCCGCCCGATAACGCCCGCACGTTTCCGCAACGGTCCAAGCAGGCACTTTTCCGAGCAGAGCCGACCAATCAAGATCACTTACGGGTGGCCGCCGGGCGTGTTGTCGGTGGCAGGTGCGAGGATGCCTCCAGTACTGGCCGACGTGCCCGTGTGCGGTGGGGGGAATCACAGCGCGTGTCCCCGTGCCGGGCGCCCAGCGCAGAAGGGACCGCTGACGGCGATGCAGATCCGGCTGACCGTCCTCGGGCCGCGCAGCGGCCAGACCGAGCGGCATGGCCGCCCCACGGCGCCGACCGGGGCTCCCGGTGCCTGCGACGTCCTGGTCACCGCACCCGCGGGGACCGCGCTCGCCGCGGTCGCCTCCGGCCTCGCGACCGCCGTCGCGGGCAGCGAGGCCCCCCTGGTGCTGTACGCGGGCCCGGAGCGCCTGGACGCCCAGCGCTGCACGCTCGGCGAGCCACCCCTGATCGACGGAGCGGTGCTCTCGCTGGGCGCCCCCGCCGAGCCGGGTCCCGAACCGACCGGCGCGGCCGCCCAGTTGCACGTGGTGGCGGGCCCGGACGCGGGCGGTGTCCACCTGCTGCACGGCGGCCGCATCCAGGTCGGCCGCTCCGCCGACGCGGACGTCCCGCTGGACGACCCGGACGTCTCCCGGCTGCACTGCTCGGTCACGCTCGCCCCCGACGGCCGGGTCACGGTCACGGACCTCGGCTCGACGAACGGCACGTCGGTGGACGGCCGGGAGATCACCGACCGTCCCTCGCCCCTCTCCCCGGGCTCCCTGCTGCGCATCGGCGAGTCCGCGCTGCGCCTGACGGACGGCGGTGGCGGCCCGGCCTCCGGCGCGGGCACCCCGCTCCCGACCGCCCCGGACGGCGAGGGCCACGTGCGCGTGCGCCGTCCCGCGCACCCGCCCCTCCACGCCGGAGGCGCACCCGCCGAGCCCGGCACCACCCACCACGCGTACGGCTCGGCGGGCTGGGGCGCCGCGGGCGGCACCGCGGGGGACGGGGCATACGGGACGCACGGCACCCCGGGGACGTACGAGAACCAGCCACCCCCGGTGGCGTACGGAACGCCCGGCGGCACCGGCGGCACCGATGCCTCCGTCGTGCCGCAGCAGGGCGGCGCGCCGGACGCCGAGCGGACCCGTATCGGCACCCCCGCGCGCGGGACGACCGTGCCGCGCACTCTGCGCAGGCGCGGCCTGTCGGCCTGGGCCCGGCGGCTGACCGGGGGCCGCGACGGCAGCAGGGACGACCTGGCCTACGACGAGGAGGCCCGGCACGACGCGTATGCCGCGGACGAGGACCAGGGCGTCCACCACGAGACGTACGGGAGCGGCGGTCCGGGCGAGTCGGGTCCCTCGTGGGAGGAGCTCGCCGTCGCCGCGGCCTCGCGCACGCCCGAGGTGTGGCCGGATCCCGCCGCCCTGCTGCTGACGGCGCTCGGCCCCGGCCCGCGCCTCTGGGAGCGCGGCCCGGACCACCCGGAGGCGCTCGCGGTGCGGCTCGGCACGGTCGACCGGACACTGCCCGGCGCCGACGGCCGCGAGGGCCTGCTGCCCGCCGTGCCCGTCACGGTCGGCCTGCGCGAGACCGGCTCGCTGGGCCTCGCCGGACCACGGGACCGGCTGACCGGCCTGGCCAGGGCGGTCGTCGCCCAGCTCGCCGCGCTGCACTCCCCCGACTCCCTGGAGATCGTGCTGATCAGCACGGACCGGGCGCGTCCGGTGGCCGAGCGCACCGCCGAGTGGGCCTGGCTCGGCTGGCTCCCCCATCTGCGGCCGACGCACGGCCAGGACTGCCGCCTGCTGCTCGCCTACGACCGCGACCAGGCGGCGGCCCGCACGGATGAGCTGATCCGCCGTCTCGACGACCGCATCGCGGACGGCGTCGACGCCACGACGGACGGCACGGCGGGCGCGCGCACGGTCGTCGTCGTCGACGGCGACCCCGGCTCCGCACAGCTGCGCGAGGCCACCGTCCGGCTCGCCGGTGAGGGCGCGCGGGCCGGCATCCATGTGGTGTGCCTCGCCGAGACGGTGGCCGCCTCCCCCGCGTCGCCGGTCCTCGAGACGTACGAGGCGGCCTGTTCGGTCTCTCCTCCCTTTCGCGCGTGCGGTGCCGCCGCGCTGCTCAGCGGTGACGTGGCGACGGCGCTGCGGTTGATGCGGACGGCCGGCGGGCGTCCGGCGGGGCACGGGACCGTGGCGGCCCTGGACGCGGTCTCGGCGGCCTGGGCCGAGCGGTTCGCGCGGGCGCTGGCGCCGCTGCGGACGGACGGCACAGCGGGCGAGGGGCACGCACGTGTGTCCGCGCCGCTGCCCCAGGCCGCCCGGCTCCTCGACGAGCTGGGCCTCGCCCGGGCGACGCCCGCCTCCCTGATGGCCCGGTGGGCGGCGGCGGCCGACGACCCGGACGCGCTCGGCGGGCGCGCCCTCGCGGTGCTCGGCGCGGGCCCGCGCGGCCCCGTCGTCGCCGACCTCGCCGCCGACGGGCCGCATCTGCTGGCCGAGGGCCCCGCGGGCAGCGGGCGCACGGAGCTGCTGAGGTCGATCGCCGCATCCCTGGCCGCGGCCGAGCGCCCCGACCGGCTCGGCATCGTCCTCGTCGACGGGCGGGACGGCTCGGGTGCGGGCGGTGCCGCGGCCCGGCAGGGGACGGGGCTCGGGGTCTGTACGGACCTGCCGCACGTCACCACCCACCTCGTCGCCAACGACCCGGTGCGGATGCGGGAGTTCGCGCAGTCCCTGGCCGCGGAGCTGAAGCGGCGTGCCGAGCTGCTCGGCAGGCTCGGGTTCACCGAATGGCACACGCGGCGGGAGGTCTCGGGGCGGATGGTGGCCCAGCGGTCCCAGCCGTCGGCGTCGGTCGGCGCCGCCGCCACCGGTTCCGGCGCGGACGCCACGGGTGCCGTCGTGCCCGCGCAGCTGTCCGACGGTGACCTCGACGCGCCGCCGAGCGCCACGATGCGGCTGCGGCCCGCCGCCGCCCGGCCGCGGGTCGATCCCGGCCCGCCGCTGCCCCGGCTCGTGGTGCTGGTGGACGACTTCGACGCGCTCCTCGCACCCGCGCTCGGCTCGCCGGGGCGGCCCGCCGCCGGTTCGGTGGTCCGCGCCCTGGAAGCCGTGGCGCGGGACGGGGAGCGGCTCGGGGTGCATCTGGTGGTGGCGAGCGCGCGGTGCGAGCGGGTCATGGAGACCGAGCTCGGGCAGCGGGCGTCGCTGCGGGTGGTCCTCGACGCGGTGACCGCGGGGCCGGAGGAACCGGCGCCGGGGCGGGGCGAGTTGCGCTCGCCGGACGGACGGGCCACGCCGTTCCAGGCGGGCCGGGTGACCGGCCGCATCCCGCGCACGGCGACGCTGCGGCCCACGGTGGTGCCCCTGGAGTGGGAGCGGATGGGGGACCCGCCGGCGCGGCGCCCGGTGCGCGAGCTGGGGAACGGGCCCACGGACCTGGCGCTGCTGGCCAGCGCGCTGGAGCGGGCCGCCCGGTCCGTCTCGGCGGATCAGGTGCCGTCCCTGCTGTAGGCCGCCGCTTCCCGCCCCTGCCGCGGGTCGCCCCTTCCCCGTACCGCACGCGGCGCGCCCGCCCACGGCGGCCTGCGCCGCTTCAAACCTCGTGACGCCACGTCACAACGCCATCACGATCGCCGAGTTGACAGCGCAGGCCATCTTGCCGCCCCTCCCCGCGCGGGCGTAGACCAGACCGCACGGGACTCGCCAGGGAAGAGAACGGGGCAGTGATGCGCAGCACTCTTCGTACACGCAGGGCACCGCTACATCGGCGTACCACCGCCAGGATCGCCTCGGCCGTCGTCGCGAGCGCGCTCGCCTTCACCGTCACCGCGTGCGGCGGGGACGACAACGACGACGGCGGCGGCAAGGGAGGCAAGGACGGCGGCAAGGACACCGGTTCGGCGCTGCGGCTGCCCAAGCTGGACGGGGAGAACATCTCCGTGTCGGCGGTCTGGGGCGGCTCGGAGCGCAAGGTGTTCCTGAAGGTTCTCGACGAGTTCGAGAAGCGGACCGGCGCCAAGGTCTCCTTCGTACCGGCGCAGGACCCCATCATCAGCTTCCTGGAGTCGAAGGTGGCGGGCGGGCAGCCGCCGGACGTCGCGATGCTGCCGCAGGTCGGCGCGATCCAGCAGGCCGTGGCGAACAAGTGGGCCAAGCCGGTCGGCCCCGAGGCGCAGAAACAGCTCGACAAGAACTACGCCAAGGGCTGGCAGGACCTCGGCACGGTCGACGGCAAGCAGTACGGCGTCTACTTCAAGGCGGCCAACAAGTCCCTGGTCTGGTACAACACGCGGGTCTTCGAGAACGCGGGCGTGAGCGTGCCCAAGACCTGGGACGACTTCATGAAGACCGCGCAGACCGTCTACGACTCCGGTGTGCCGCCGGTATCGGTGGCGGGCGCCGAGGCATGGACGCTCACCGACTGGTTCGAGAACATCTACCTCTCGCAGGCGGGCCCGGAGAAGTACGACCAGCTCGCCGCCCACAAGATCAAGTGGACGGACCCGTCGGTCAAGGAGGCGCTGACCACACTCGGTGAGCTGTTCGGGAAGAAGGGGTTCGTGGCGGGCGGCGCGAGCAGCGCGCTGCAGACCGAGTTCCCCGCGTCGGTGAAGCAGACCTTCCGGGGCGGCGACCAGCCGAAGGCGGGCATGGTCTTCGAGGGTGACATGGTCTCGCTGGCCATCTCGGAGACCAAGGCGAAGGTGGGCACGGACGCCAAGGTGTTCCCCTTCCCCGCGGTCGGCGACGAGTCCCCCGCGGTGGTCGGCGGTGACGCTGCGGTGGCGCTGAAGGACAGCAAGGGCGCCCAGGCGCTGCTGACGTTCCTGGCGTCGCCGGACTCCGCGAAGATCTGGGCCGAGGCGGGCGGTTTCATCTCGCCGAACAAGAGCCTGGACCTGGCGGTGTACCCGAACGAGGTGCAGCGGGGCATCGCCAAGGCGATGATCGCGGCCGGCGACGACATCCGCTTCGACATGTCGGACCAGGCCCCGCAGTCCTTCGGCGGCACGCCGGGCAAGGGCGAGTGGAAGGCGCTGCAGGACTTCCTGAAGAACCCGAAGGACGTCGCGGGCACCCAGAAGGTACTGGAGACGGCCGCCGCCAAGGCCTACAAGGACTGACGCGATGGCGTCCGTGAACGCCGGGGGCAATGCCAAGGTGGCGCCCCCGGCCCCGACCTCGCGCAAGAGCGTGACCGGCACCCGCAAGGCGGTGGCGGTGCTGTTCCTGCTGCCCGCCCTGGTGCTGCTCGGCGCGCTCGTCCTCTACCCCATCGGGTACTCGTTGTTCCGCAGTTTCTTCGACAAGTCCGGTGACTTCACCGGCCTGGGCAACTACGAGACGCTCTTCACGGATGACGGCATCCGCACCGCCATCAAGAACAACGCGATCTGGCTGGTCGTGGCGCCCACCGTGGCGACGGCGCTCGGTCTGATCTTCGCCGTGCTCACCGAACGCGTGCGCTGGGGCACGGCGTTCAAGCTCGTCATCTTCATGCCGATGGCGATCTCGATGCTGGCCGCGGGCATCATCTTCCGGCTCGTGTACGAGTCGGACCCCGACCGGGGGGTGGCCAACGCGGTCGCGGTGAGCGTGCACGACATGTTCGCCGAGGCGTCGGCGTTCCCGCAGGCGCATCCCACCACCGGTTCGCCGCTGAAGCCGGCGGGCGGCGGGGCCTTCATCACCAAGGAGCCGGTACGGGCGGGCGAGCCGGTGGTCCTCCCCCTGACGGGAGTGGCGCCGAACAAGATGCCGGACGGCGCCGAGGCCGCGAAGCCGGCGAAGGCCGACCCCGGCCGGGTCACCGGCACGGCCTGGCAGGACTTCACCCGCGGCAAGGGCCGCGGCACGCCGAACGCCCCCGACGCCTCGGAGTTCGGCTACGCGGGCATCAAGATCGAGGCCGTCAAGGGCGGCAAGGTGGTGGCGTCGACCGAGGCCGCGTCGGACGGCACCTTCGCGCTGCCCAAGGAGGCCGACGGCGCCCGCCTGCGGTATCCCGACTCCAACTTCCGGGAGGCCTACAACGGCGTGGAGTGGCTCGGCCCGAGCCTGATCACGCCCGCGATCATCGGCTCCTACCTGTGGATGTGGGCCGGGTTCGCGATGGTCCTGATCGCGGCGGGTCTGGCGAGCGTGCCGCGCGAACTCCTGGAGGCCGCCCGGGTGGACGGCGCCAACGAGTGGCAGGTGTTCCGCCGGGTCACGGTGCCGCTGCTCGCCCCGGTCCTCGCGGTGGTCCTGGTCACGCTCATGATCAACGTACTGAAGATCTTCGATCTGGTCTTCGTGATCCCGCCGGGCTCGTCGAAGGACGAGGCGAACGTCCTCGCGGTCCAGCTGTACAACTCGGCCTTCGGCGACCAGGACTCGGGCGTGGCGAGCGCGATCGCCGTGCTGCTCTTCCTGCTCGTGATTCCCGTGATGCTGTTCAACATCCGGCGGATGAGGCGGGAGGCGCAGAGGTGACCGCTCACCCGACCCTCGGCCGGGGGTCCGGGGGTCGTCCCCCGGGAAGGCACAGCAACATCCGGCGGATGAGGCGGGAGGCGCAGAGGTGACGACCCACACCGAGACCGTCAAGGCCAGGCAGTCCGTGGGCGGTCGTGTCGCCGCGGTGCTCGGCGGCACCGCGCTGCGCGTCTTCCTCGTGCTGGTGGGGCTGTTCTGGCTGGTGCCGACGGTCGGTCTGCTGATCGGTTCGCTGCGGACGCCCGCCGACATGAGCGAGAGCGGCTGGTGGAAGGTGTTCGGCGCGCCGTCGCAGCTGACGCTGGACAACTACTCCAACCTCCTCAAGGACGAGACGATCACCGACTCGATCCTGTCCAGCGTCATGATCACGGTGCCGGCGACCCTGCTGGTCGTGGTCATCGGTGCGCTCGCCGGGTACGCCTTCGCGTGGATGGAGTTCCCGGGCCGCGACTGGTGGTTCATCGGCGTGGTCGGGCTGCTCGTGGTCCCCGTGCAGGTGGCGCTGGTCCCGATCTCCAAGCTCTTCGGCCAGATCGGGATCTTCGAGACCACGATCGGCGTGGTCATCTTTCACGTGGCCTTCGGCCTGCCGTTCGCGATCTTCCTGCTGCGGAACTTCTTCGCGGAGATCCCGCGCGAACTCCTGGAGGCGGCGCGGCTCGACGGGGCGGGTGAACTGCGCCTGTTCGTCCGCGTGGTGATGCCGCTGGGGGCGCCCGCGATCGCCTCGCTCGGCATCTTCCAGTTCCTGTGGGTCTGGAACGACATGCTGATCGCGCTGATCTTCGCCGACTCGCAGAACCCGCCGATCACGGTCGCGCTCCAGCAACAGGTGCGGTTCTTCGGCGACAACGTGCAGATCCTGGCGCCCGGCGCCTTCATCTCGATGGTGATCCCACTTGCCGTCTTCTTCGCATTCCAGCGGCAGTTCGTCTCCGGTGTGATGGCGGGCGCGGTGAAGTAGCCGCGCGGCCAGGACAAGAGCGAGCCGGGGAGGGGCGGTCCGGGCCGGGCCGCCCCTCCCCCGTATGCCGCATCCGGCGTAACTCGCGCACCCCGTCGGGCGTTTGAGGGCCGTGTGCCCGCGCCGACCCATGGATGTGCCGTGCCCCGGTTCAGTGTCATCGTCCCCGTGTTCGAGGTGCGGGCGTTTCTGCACGCGTGCCTGGAGTCCGTGCTCGAGCAGTCCTTCAGCGACCTGGAGCTGATCGTCGTCGACGACGGCTCGCCGGACGGGAGCGGCACGATCGTCGACGAGTTCGCCGGCCGCGACCCGCGCGTGGCCGCCGTCCACCTCCCCGCCAGCGTGGGCCCCGGGCCGGCCCGCAACGCCGGGATGGAGCGCGCCACCGGCGACTACCTGATCTTCCTGGACGGCGGCGACACCCTGACCCCCGGCTCCCTGGCCGCGATCTCCGCCCGCCTCAAGGAGACCGGCGAGCCGGACGTGCTGCTCTACGGGCACGCGCACGCGTCCTGGTCGGGCGAGACCGTGCGCGACCGGTCCGCCTGCCACCTCGGCGCGGAGGGCGAGCTCTCCTTCCGGCTCGCCGACCGCCCTGAGCTGACGGAGCTCCCGGCGGTCGCCTGGAACAAGGCGCACCGCCGCGACTTCGTCGAACGCGAGGGCTTCGGCTTCCCGCCCGGCCGCCACGAGGGTACGCCGTGGACGTACCCGGTCCTGATGGCCGCGGACGCCCTCGCCACCCTGGACCGGGTCTGCGTGCACCACCGGAGCCGCCACGAGGGCGGCGCCCAGGGCACCGGGGCCGGCGGGCACTTCGACGTCTTCGACCAGTACGACCGACTCTTCGCCTTCCTCGACGCGCGCCCCGAACTCCCCGCGGTCTGGCGGCCCCTGCTGGTCCGGCGCCTGGTCGAGCAGCTCACCGAGATCTTCACCGGCCGGGACGGGCTGCCGCACGGCTCGCGCCCCGCCTTCCTGCGCAGGGCCCGCGCCCACTACCGCCGCCACCGCGTGCCGGGCGTCCGTCTGCCGTCCGGCACGCGGTGGCGGTACGTCCTGGCCCGCCTTGGCGCGCACCGGGCGTACCGGGGCGTGCGGGCGGCGGCGGACCTGTGGGCCCGCGCCGGGCGGTGCGCGGCCCTCGGCCGCCGCCACGCGAGGAGTGCCCTGCTCCGGCTGCACTACCGCCTCCAGCTGCGGCTGCCGGTGCGCGACCACTGGGCCGTCTTCTCCGCGTACGGGGGCCGCGGCCACGGGTGCAGCCCCGGTGCGCTGGAGACCGCGATGCGCGAGCTCGTGCCGGGCATCTCGACGGCGTGGATCGCGCACCCCCGCCACCACCACACGATCCCGACGGCGACGCGCAGGCTCCGGCCCGGCACGGCCGCGTACTGGACGGCCCTCGCCCGCTCCAAGTACCTGGTGAACAACGACGAGTTCGACCACCGGCTGGTCAAGCGCCCCGGGCAGGTGCTCATCCAGACGCACCACGGCACGCCGCTCAAGCGCATGGGTCTCGATCTCCTGGACCGCCCGGCGGCCGCGCGCGGCACGGACTTCGCCGCCCTGGTGCGGGGCACCGGCCAGTGGGACTACGTCCTGTCGGCCAACCGCCACTCGACGCTGGTCTGGGAGCGGGTCTTCCCCGGCGCGTACACGACGCTGGAGTACGGCTGCCCCCGCAACGACCGCTTCCAGCGGGCGACTTCGGCGGACGTGGCGCGGCTGCGGGAGAGCCTCGGGATTCCGCACGGCACGGTGGCGGTGCTGTACGCGCCGACGCACCGCGACTACCGCAGCGGCCCGCGCCCCGG
This sequence comes from Streptomyces sp. NPDC037013, assembly GCF_055607265.1. NCBI lineage: Bacteria > Bacillati > Actinomycetota > Actinomycetes > Kitasatosporales > Streptomycetaceae > Streptomyces > Streptomyces sp. NPDC037013. Next base: position 1,000,089 of record NZ_JBVJRV010000003.1, read on the forward strand.
TCTCGACCTGGAGAAGGTGCTGCGGGCGCTCGGTCCGCGCTTCGTGGTGCTCGCCCGCGCCCACCACCTCTACGACGCGCCGCTGAGCGACGGGGACACGACGGGCCGGCTCATCGACGTGTCGGACCACCCGAGCGTCGAATCGCTCTGTCTCGCCTCGGACGCGCTGGTCACCGACTACTCGTCGCTGATGTTCGACTACGCCGGGCTCGACCGGCCCATCGTGCTGCACGCCGACGACTGGGAGGCCTACGAGGCGGCCCGCGGCACCTACTTCGACGTACGGGAGTTCCCGCCGGGCGCGGTCGCCCGCAGCGAGGACGAGCTCACCGACATCTTCGTCACCGGGCACTGGGCGGGCTCGCGCTCGGCGCAGCTGCGGCGGGCGTTCCGTGAGCGGTTCTGCGCGTACGACGACGGGCGCGCGGCGGAGCGGGTGGTACGCCGGGTCGTCCTCGGCGAGGAGGGCGGGCTGCCGTCCGTGGTGCCCCTGGAGGAGCGGCATCCGGTGCCGGCGGCCGGGCCGCGCCCCGACCGGGTGCCGTACCAGGCCCGCCCGCAGTCGGCGCGGCTGTGACCGGCGGGGCGGTGACCAGCGGGGCGGTGTTCGGGCGGAGGCTCGGGGGCGGGCGGCGCAAGAATGGCGTAGTTGCGCGAGAGCACCGGGATGAAAGCCGTCAAAGTGAACAGATGCACCAGATGTGGTTCACTTCGCCCCGCCGTCCGGGACCACCGCCGCCTCTCGTCAGGCGCCTGCTCGCCACCGCGCGGACCTCGCGCTTCCGGCTGGAGCGGGCCGTGGCGGGCCGGGTGCGCGCCGGCAAGGGCGGGCAGGGCGGGGCCGGGGGCGCCCGGCCGCTCCTGCCCCCCGTGCACCTCTCCCTGCGCGACAGCCGGACGCTCAACCTCGCCCTCGCCGCACAGGCCGTCCTCGAAGGTCCCGGCAGCGCGAGGCTGCTGATCACGCGGGGACACCGCAGGCTCGCCGTCCCCCTCGTCCACGAGCCGCACACCGGCGCCACTCCCCTGCTGACCGCCACGGCCACCCTGCGCGGCCTGCGGGACGGCGTGTGGCGGCTCACCGTCGAGGCGCGGGGCGCCGACGGACGCGTACGGCGCCACGGGCTGACGACCGCCGAGGCCGGCGCACCGCCCGCCACACCGACCGCGCAGCACGCCCCCGACCCGGTGACCGGGACCCTCGTCAGGATCGTCCGGACCCGCACCGGGCGGGCCGTGCTGCAGGCGACGCGGTCGCGGCCGCGCGCGGAGCTGGTGCGGTTCGTGCCGTCCGGGGACGGCATCACCGTGCACGGGCGGCTCGTCGCGGGGGCCGTGCCCGGCCGGGCCGAGGCCGTGCGGCGGCGGGACGGCGTCGTCGTGCCGGTGGAGGTGGCCCGGCAGGGGAAGGCGTTCACGCTGCGGGTGCCGCTCGCCGCGATGGCCGGGGCGGGCCCCGGGCAGTGGGTGTGGGACTTCCGCGTCGGCCGGCTCCCCCTCGGCCGGTGGCTGTCCGACGTGCGGGACCCCTCCGCCGCCTACCCCACCCCCTTCCGCGTCTACGCGCTGCCCGACGGCTCGCTGGTGCGGGCCCACGCCCACTTCACCGCGTCCGGCGCCTTCGCGGTCACATGCTGGGACATCACCGCCGTCACACAGGAGAGCTCATGAAGATCACGTATCTGCTCGGCTGGGGCGACGAGATGGGCGGCACCGAGCTCGCCACGTACACCCAGGCACGGCATCTCGCCGAGCGTCCCGGCATCGAGGTCGAGGTCGTCTCCGTCTTCCGGACCCGCGCCGAGCCGTTCTTCGCCGAGGCGCGCGAGCTGCCCGTACGGCATCTCGTGGACCGCACCGTGACGCCCGAACGCCCCGTGCGCGACTCGGAGTTGGACGACGCCGCGTGCCGGACGCTCGCCGCGCTCCCCAGCGAGCTGATCAGGCCCGCCTGGGAGGACGCCTTCGACCGGCTCTCGGACATCGAGATGACCGCCGCGCTCTCCACCCTGGACACCGACGTCCTGGTCACCACCACGCCCGCGCTGCTCGCCGCCGCCGTGGCGCTGGTGCCCGCCCGCGTGGTCACCGTCCACCAGGAGCACCGGCCCACCCAGCGGCGCGGCCCGTCCGGGGAGCCGCTGCTGCTGCACGCGCCGCGCCTGGACGCGCTCGTCACACTGACCGACCGCACCCGCGACTGGATCGCGGAGTCCCTCGGCGCCACCGCCCCCGAACTCGCCGTCATCCCCAACGCGGTGCCCGACGGCTTCCGGCCGCGCGCCGACGGCGAGGGCAAGGTCATCGTGATGGCGGCGCGGCTGACCGGCGAGAAGCGCGTCGACCACGCCGTACGGGCCTTCGCGGAGGTCGCCGACGCGCACCCCGGATGGACGCTGCGGATCTTCGGCAGCGGCCACCGCGAACGGCATCTGCGCCGCCTCGTCGACGGGTTCGGCCTGCACGACCGGGTCGAACTCCTCGGCCCCTGCCGGGACATGGCCGCCGAGTGGGCCAAGGCCGGCCTGAGCCTGATGACCGCGGGCCACAACGAGGCGTTCCCCCTGGTGCTCCTCGAAGCGCTCGCCGCGGGGGTGCCGGTCGTCGCGTACGACGTGCTGACCGGGCCCGCCGAGATCGTCCGGCACCGCGTCGACGGGCTGCTCGTGCCACCCGGCGAGGTGAAGGAACTCGCCTGCGCGATGGACGAGTTGATGGGCGACGACGTGACGCGGCGCCGGTACGCCCAAGCTGCCCGCGAAGGGGTCTACGCCCGCTTCTCGTCGGCCGACGTCACCGCGCGCTGGGAGGAGCTGTACCGCCGGCTCGTGGCGGGCCGCGACCGGCCGGAGCGGCTGCGCGGGCGCGCCGACCGGGTGGCGCTCGGCGTCGCGTCGGGCGGCAGCGGCTTCCGGCCCACCGCCCCGCACACCTTCGACGCGGCGGCCTGCGCCGACGAGCACGCCCGCGAGGAGGAGATCCTCGCCGCCGACACCACGGGCCGCCTCATCCGATCGGTGGGCCGGCTCGCCGAGCGGCGCGACGACGTCCTCGCCCCGCGCATGGCCGACTGGAACCTGGAGCTGACCGCGTCCGCCCTCCTCTCGCAGGACGTCCCGTACGTCCTGGTCCGCACCCCGAACGGCACCGCGCACACCCTGGCCGTCGCCGAGGACGACCGCGGCCGGGCCCTGAAGGCGCTCGCCGGGGCGCTGCGCGGACAGCCCGTCTACGCGGAGCTGGTCAACCCGCGCGACGCGCCGCCCGGCACCGTCCTCGCCGAACGCCTCGACTCCATCGGGGAGCTGGCGGGCGTCAAGGTGTTCAAGCCGGTCACCACGACCACGCTCTCGCTGCGGCACGGCGCGGGCCTCGCGTGCACGGTGGCGTTCTGGACGCGGACGCCCGAGGGTGCCTTCCACGCCCCGTTCGGCGCGACGCTCGCGGGCGCAAAGCTGCCCTCGCTCACCCCGACGGCCTCGCTGCGCGTGGCCGGCCACGCGTATCCGACCCTCGACGTGTTCACCCGGCTCCTCGTCAAGGACGTCGACTTCCCCGTCGACGCGGTCTACACGTGGGTGGACGACTCCGACCCCGAGTGGCGTGCCCGGCGCGACGAGACGCTGGGCGGCAAGAGCACGTCGGCGGACAACGGGGCGGTGCGGTTCCGCAACCGCGACGAGCTCCGCTTCAGCCTGCGCTCACTGGCGATGTACGCGCCGTGGATCCGCCACGTCTACCTGGTCACGGCGGGCCAGACCCCTTCCTGGCTCGACCGGAGCCACCCGGGCATCACCGTCGTCGACCACCGCGACCTCTTCGCCGAGCCCGACGCGTGCCTGCCCACCTTCAACTCGCACTCCATCGAGTCCCAGCTGCACCGCATCGAGGGCCTGTCGGAGCACTTCCTCTACTTCAACGACGACATGTTCCTGGGCCGCCCCACCACCCCGGACACCTTCTTCCTCGGCAACGGTCTCGCCCGCATCTTCTGGTCGTCGGCGTCGGTGCCCGCCCTGCCGGTCACGGAGGCCGACGAGGGCTATCTGGCGGCGGCGAAGAACAACCGGGAGCTGCTGCGCGCCGCGTTCGGCAGGACGACGACGCACAGCTTCTTCCACGTGCCGTACGCGCTGCGCCGCAGCATCCTGCAGGAGATCACCGAGCGCTTCCCCGAGGAGCTCGCGGCCACGGCCCGCAGCCGTTTCCGTTCCCGCGGCGACATCGCGCTCGTCTCCTCGCTCCACCAGCACTACGCGTACCTCACCGGCCGGGCGGTGCCCGGCAGCATCGCGTACGACTTCGTGGACATCGGGGACCGCGCCGACCACGCGCGGCTCGGCCGGCTGCTGCAGAACCGGGACAGGACGGCGTTCTGCATCGGGGAGTCGCCCGACGGGGGCGTGACGGACGAGGAGATGGCGCTCGCCATCCGCTCGTTCCTGACGGCGTACTTCCCGGTGCGCTCGCCCTACGAGCTGCGCGCCGGGGACTGAGCCCCGCCCCCGTCCAGGAAGAGCCGCCGGACCACGCGTTCGGCGGCTCTGCCGTCGTCGTAGGGGCAGAAGCGCTCCCGGAACGCCGACCGCAGCGCCGTCGTCTCCGGCGTGTCCCAGCCGCCGGTCCCGAAGAGCGCGGCGAGCTCGTCCTCGGTGGTGGCGACGGCTCCCGGGGTCTCACCGGGGCGGCCGGAGAGCAGGTCGAAGTAGGTGCCGCGGGCGAGGCGGTAGGCCTGCCAGTCGGGGGCGTACGTCACGATCGGGCGTTCCAGGCAGGCGTAGTCGAACATCAGCGAGGAGTAGTCCGTGACGAGCGCGTCGGCGGCCAGGCACAACTCCTCGACGTGCGGGTGGCCGGTGACGTCGACGAGCTGGGGGTGGCTCTCCAGGCCCGCGTCGGCGCCGTAGAAGTAGTGGGCGCGCACCAGCACGACGTACGAGGGTCCGAGCCGCTCGGCGAAGGTCCTCAGGTCGAGGCGGGGCAGGAAGCCCTTCTGGTAGTCGCGGTGGGTGGGCGCGTACAGGAGCACGGTCCGCCCGTCGTCGACGCCCAACTGCGCCCGGATTCGGGCCACTTCCTCGGCGTCGGCGGTGAAGTACACGTCGTTGCGCGGGTAGCCCGCCTCCAGGGCCTGGTAGGAGGCGGAGGGGTAGACGCGTTCCCAGATCTGTGTCGAGTGCGGGTTGGCGGAGAGGCTGAAGTCCCACTGGTCGGTGTGGTCGAGGACCTTCTGGAAGCTGATGCCGTGGGTGCCGGCCGGGTAGCGGCGCTGGTCGAGGCCCATCGTCTTCAGCGGGGTGCCGTGGTGGGTCTGGAGGTAGACCTGGCCGGGGCGTTTGGTGAAGCCGCCGGGGAAGCTGGAGTTGTTGACGAGGTAGGTGGCCGTGGCCATCGTCTGCCAGTAGCGCCGGGAACCCTCGATGACGTACTCGACGCCGGGCGGCACCCGGTGCTTGTTGCGGCTGGAGACCACCCACACGCCCCGGATGTGCGGGGCGAGTTCGCGGGCCTTGGCGTGGATCGCGGCCGGATTGCAGGAGACGCCGCGGTTCCAGTAGGCGCCGTAGACGGCGAGGTGCGGGTCGAGGGCGCGCCGCAGGTCGCCGCGGTAGGCGGCGCGCATGGCGCGGGCCCGCAGCTTCTTCTTCTGCCGCTTGAGCTGCCGGGTGACGCGCAGGCGCCGCGTCTCGGCCTTGCGCAGCCGTTCGTAGGCGGCGTACGAGGCGGTGGCAAAGGCCCCGGTCGTGCGCGGGGCGGTCCCAGGAGCTGCGTGCGTGCCGCAGAGGGCCGCCGCCTTGTCGTAGAAGTCGCGCCGGTCGCCCTCCCGGATGCGGCCGGGGTCCTCAAGGACGGCGAGGAGGTGGGCGCAGGCGTGCGGCAGCAGCCGGGCGCGCTCGTCGGTGTCCGCCGCGGCCAGCAGCTCCGCGTACCGCTCGACGACGGCGAGGTGTGCCCGGCCCGGCGTCTTGGTGAAGCTGCCGGCCCGGCGCTCGCGCCAGCGCACGCACGGCCGGTCGAGGACGGCGAGCCGCTCGCCCGCGCGCAGGGTCGCCGTGTGGACCGGCACCACGTCCTCGTACGGGCCGTCGGAGAAGGCGAGGTGCCGCTCACGCCAGAAGTCGCGCCGGAAGAAGCGGTTCCAGGCGGCGGGGGTGGCGGCCAGCGGGTCGCCGGTGAGGTCGTCGCCGCCGGGCCTGACGTTCTCCCACCAGTCGACGCGGTCGTGCGCGCAGAGCAGGACGTCCGGTTCGCCTGCCGCCGTCAGGGCGGCGTCGGCGGCCTCCAGCGCGCCGGGCAGGAGCAGGTCGTCGCCGTCGAGGAAGAGCAGGTGGTCGCCGGTGGCGCGCTCGGCGCCGGTGTTGCGGGCGGGGCCGGGGCCCGACCGGCGGGGGGCGCGGACGAGTTGCGTGCGGGGGTCGCGCTCCGCATACTCCGCGGCGATCGCGGCGCAGGCGTCGGGCGACGCGTCGTCGACGACGATCAGTTCGAGGTCGCCGAAGGACTGGGTGAGCACCGAGTCCAGGCACTCGCGCAGATATCCCTGAACGCGATGGGCGGGGACGACAACCGAGAAGCGCGTCATGGGCACCGACCGTAGTCAACCGAGCACCGCCTGTCGAAGACCGATCGTCACTCGTTGGGGTGGTCGAGGGCGCGGATATTGACCGTGGTGCGACGCGAGCGGGCATGGGGGACGAATATGCACTTATCCCCACGAAAGGCCGGTCGCCGTGCAGCCCCGTCTCAGCGTCGTCGTACCCATCTACAACGTCGAGGAGTTCCTGGAGGAGTGCCTGGAGTCGATCGCAGGACAGACCGTGGACGGGCCCGGCCTGCTGGGCGGCCCCGAGGCGCGCGGCGGGCTGGAGTGCATCCTCGTCGACGACGGCTCGACGGACGGCAGCCCCCGCATCGCCCGCGAGTTCGCCGCCAAGGACCCCCGCTTCGTCTACGTCCGCCAGCGCAACGCCGGGCTGAGCGCCGCCCGCAACACCGGGGTGCGCAAGGCTTCCCCCACCGCCGAGTTCCTCACCTTCGTCGACAGTGACGACGTCGTGCCGCACGACGCCTACGAACGGATGATCGCCAGCCTCGACGAGACCGGCTCCGACTTCGCGACCGGCAACGTCTGGCGGCTCACCGAACGCGGCCGCTCCCAGGCCTGGCAGTACAAGTGGCTGACCGAACCGCGCGCCCGCACCCACATCGCCCGCGATCTGGACCTGCTCTCCGACCGGGTCGCCTGGAACAAGGTGTTCCGCCGCTCGTTCTGGGACCGCCACCGCTTCACCTTCCCCGAGGGCAAGCTCTACGAGGACACGCCGGTGATGATCCCGGCGCACTTCCTCGCCGGCTCCGTGGACGTGCTCAGCGACCACGTCTACTACTGGCGGGTCCGCGAGGGCTCCATCACCCGGCGCCGCACCGACGTCAAGGGCGTGCGCGACCGGATCGCGGCCTGCGCGCACGTCAGCGGCTTCCTCGCGCACCACGCGCCCGAGATGAAGAAGACGTACGACGCCTCCTGCCTGCGCGACGACTTCGTCTACTTCCTGGAGGGCCTGCCGATGGGCGGCCCCGAGTACCGCGCCGCCTTCATCGCCGACACGGCCGCGTTCCTGCGCCGCGCCGACCCCGACGTGCTCGCCGCGCTCCCCGTCGACCTGCGCATCAAATGGCAGCTCGTCCGCGAGTCGCGCACCGCCGAACTCATCGAACTGCTCGCCTTCGAGCGCGCCAACGGCACGGCCTTCCACGTCCGCGGCCGGGTGCGCCGCAGCGCCGCCTACCCGGGCCTCGGCCCCGTCCCCGAGAAGCTGGCACGCATCGGCCGGGGCGAACTGCCCGTCGTGGCACGGGTGAGCGAGTCGCGGTGGGACGCCGACGGGAAACTGCGGATCAGCGGATACGCGTACGTGCGCAACCTCGCGGCGACCCGGCCAGGCCACTCCGTCAAGGCGGGCCTGCTCAAGTCGGCCCACAGCAGGCGCCGCATCCGCCGCGTGCCGACCAGGACGGTCACCGCGCCGCAGGCCACCGAGTACTCGCGCCAGCAGCTGCACTGCTACGACCTGTCCGGCTTCGAGATGACCGTCGACCCCGAGCAGCTGAAGACCGGCGGCCGCTGGATCCCCGGGAACTGGCTGTTCGGCGTGGTCGTCGCCGGCCACGGCTCGGTGCGGCGGGCCGCCGTGCGGGCCGTGGAGGGCGCCTCCGCGCAGTCCGTGGTGCGCGAACTCGGCGACGGGCAGCGGCTCGTCCTCGGCTACAGCAAGGGCCGGCTCGTCCTGCGGATCCAGGAGTACGCCGCACGCGTGGAGTCCCACCGGCTCGACGGGGACGACGTGGTCCTGACCGGCACCCTGCCGGGCAGCGCCCGCCCCACCGCCCTGCGCCTCACCCACGCGCACACGGCGACGGACCTCGACCACCCGGTGCGGATCACCGGCGACCGCTTCGAGGTGCGCGTACGCCTCGGCGACCTGGAGGACGTGGCGCCCACCCCGCACCTGGCGCCCAAGGAGGTCGAGCCGCCGCACGGCGACCGCTGGCAGGCCAACCTCGTCCTGCCCGACGGCACCCTGAAGTCCCTGGCCGCCACCCTCGACCTGCCTCCCGGCCGGTACGCCTCCCGCGCCGGCCGCGAGCTGTGCGCCACCGCCAACGACCGGGGCGAGCTGGTCGTCGAGCTGACCCGGCAGCCGATCGCCGACCTCGTCGAATGGGGCGAGGACTCCACCCTGACCGTGGCGGGGTCGCTGGCGGCCGCCAGCTGGGCCGAGCCCGAACTGGTGCTGCGGCACAGCGGCCGCGACGAGGAGGTGGCCGTACCGACCGTCCGCGACGGCGAGCGGTTCCGCGCGCAGATCGCGCCGGGCGGCGGCGCCCTGCGGGAGGGGCGCTGGTACGCGTTCCTGCGCGACGCCGCCGGGACCGCGGAGGGCACCGCGCGGGCCCACGCCGAGGACGGCATGCCCGTACGGCTGCTCGCCTCCGCCGCCGTCACCCTGCCCCGCCACCGGACCGTCCAGGGACGGGAGTTCACCGTCGAGCGGCGGTTCGGCGACCGGCTGCTCCTCGTGGCCGGATCGGTGCTCGCCCGGTCCGAGCGGGGCGCCTACCGGCAGCACCGGCTGCGCACCGTCCACTACCCGAGCCGGCGGAAACTGCCCCTTACCGACGCCGTCCTCTACTTCGACGGGGACTCGCCGCGCGCGGTCCACGAGGAACTGGTGCGGCGCGGCACCGAGGTCGAGCACCTGTGGGTCACACACGACCAGCAGACCCGCGTCCCGGCGGGCGCGCGGGGCGTCGAGGAGCACAGCGCCGCCTGGTACGAGGCGCTGGCCCGCTGCCGCCGCATCGTCACCGCCGGCCACCTGCCGGACTTCTTCGAGCGCCGCGAGGGCCAGCTGGTCGTCCAGACGTGGAACGGCGCCCCGCTCAAGCGCATCGGCACCGACCTGACCGACACCCTCTACGCCGACCACGGCCACCTCGACGCCCTGCCCAGGCTCTCCCGCCAGTGGGACGTCCTCGTCTCCCCGAACCGCTTCTCCACCCCCCACCTGGGGCGCGCCCTCGCCTACGACGGGGAGGTCCTGGAAGCCGGTTCGCCCCGCAACGACGTGCTGTTCGCCGAGGACCGCCGCAAGGTCGCCGACCGGCTCCGCCGCGAACTCGACATCGCCCCGGACAAGCGGATCGTGCTGTACGCGCCGACCTACCGGGACCACCTGGCGTACTCACCGGGCCGGTTCCGCTACGAACCCGCGCTGGACTTCCGCGCGGCCGAGTCGGTGCTCGGCGACGACCACGTGCTGCTGGTGCGCAAACACCCGCTGACCGCGGGCCGCCTGCCGGGGGCCCGCGCGCCCTTCGTCCGCGACGTCTCCGCCCACCCGCGCGCGGCCGAACTCCTGCTCCTCGCCGACGTGCTGGTCACGGACTACTCCTCCCTGATGTTCGACTTCGCGCACACCGGGCGCCCGATGCTCTTCCACGCCTACGACCTGGAGCACTACCGCGACACGGTCCGCGGCTTCTACCTCGACTTCGAGACGCACGCGCCGGGCCCGCTGCTCGCCTCCACCGGTGAGGTCGTCGAGGCGCTGCGCGACCTCGACGCCATCGCGGCCCGGCACGCGGAGGCGTACGCGGCGTTCCGCGAGTCGTACTGCGACCTGGACGACGGCCGGGCCTCGGCGCGGGTGGCGGAGAGGCTCCTGCGGTGAGCGGCGCGCTCCTCACCCGCCGCGCCTTCCACGGCGCGACGGCGCTGGGCGGCGGCGGGCGCCGCCGCCCCTCCCCCTACCTCGTCATCGGCGGCCTCTTCTGGCTGGTGATGTCGCTGGCGTTCTGGCGGGTCCCGATGTGCTGCGACTTCGGCCAGCACGCGGCCGTCGTCGAACGGCTGAAGGACGACCTTCTCCACCCGGCGCACCCGATGGCGGACCTGCCGGGCCGGGGCAGCCCGTACTACTCGCCGTACGCCGTGGCCCAAGGGATGTTCGCGAAGGTCACCGGCCTGGCGGGCTGGGAGGTCGTGAAGGTCTCGGGACCGCTGAACCTGCTCGTGCTGCTCACCGGCATCGGGCGCTTCGTCCGCGTCCTGACGCCCCGCCCGTGGGCGCCGGTGCTCGCGCTGGCCGCGATGGTGCTGCTGTGGGGCACCCGGATGGCGTGGTGGAGCGGCTACCTGGGGCTCATGTCGATGACGGGCAACCTCGGCTATCCGTCGACCTTCGCGATCGGCCTGGCGTTCTGGGCGTGGGCGTGGGCGGGTGGGCTGGTTCGGGAGGGGAGTGCTCGTGAGGGGAGGGGTGGGCGTGACGGGTGGGTCGGGTGGTGGCCGTACGTAGGGCTCGGCGCCCTGTGCGGGCTGATCCTGCTCATCCACCCCATCTCGTCGGTGGCGGCGGTCATCGGCGTCGTCGCGTTCGCGGCGTCGGGGCGCCGGGTGTGGCCCTGGGCGGCGACGGCCGTCACCGCGGCGGTCGTCGCGGGGCTCTGGCCGTACTACAGCGTCTTCTCGCTCGTCGGGGACGAGTCCGTCGACTGGATCCACCGCCAGCTCTACACCGAGATGCCCCAGCGCTTCTGGCTGGCCCTGCTCGGCCTGCCCGCCCTGTGGCTGCGCTTCCGCCGGGACCGCAGGGACCCGCTGGTGCTGATGTTCGCCCTGGAGTGCGCGGTCGTCGCGTACGGCTGGGTCAGCGGCCACTACACCTACGGCCGCATCCTCGGCCTGACCCTGGTGCCCCTCCAGTTCGCCCTGGCGATCGAACTCGCGGCGCCCCGCCCGTGGGGGTGGCGGCGCGGCGCGCTCGCCGGGGCCGCCGCGCTCGGCGCCTGCGTCGGCTTCTTCCAGATCCAGGCCGGCGCCGTCGTGCCGCGCGCCCTGGACCCCATCGGCTTCGACCAGCCGCCGCGCTGGCCGGGGTACGGGTGGGCCGTCGGCCACCTGCGCAAGGGCGACGTCGTCCTGACCGACGGCTACCGGCCCACCCGCTCGGTGCCCGGCTACGGCGCCAACCTCGTCGCCCCCGCCTGGCCCGACGCCTCGCTCGACGAGGCCGTGCGCAACCGCCGCCTCGGGGCCGTGCGCGCCTACCTCGCCCCCGATTCCACCCCCGCCGAACGGGCCGCGATCGTCCGCCGCTACGACGTGCGGTGGTTGCTGCTCTCGCCCGGCCAGCGGGTCCCGCCGGAGGCGGTGGTCGTGGACTGGAGCCGCCGGACGGGGGAAGTGCTCGCGCGGGTTACGGGTGGGAGGGGTGGGGCAGACGGGGTAGAGGGAGCAGACGGGACGAAGGAGACGGGTGGGGCGGGACGGCGCTGAGGACTGGTTGACGTACTCCTGGATCGGTTTGCCTCGCCACGAAAGCCCCCTTAATCGGATAATTACCGGCAGCATCTAAAATTTCCCCTGTGGAACGCACCCTGCCTCAACCGCCCGCCCAGGACCAGACCTCCCACACCGCCCAGGTCTCCGTCGTCGTGATCGGCTACAACGACGCGGACCACGTCGCCGACGCCGTGCGCTCCGCGCTCGCCCAGGGCCCCGTGGTCCGCGAGGTGATCGCCGTCGACGACTGTTCGACGGACGGCAGCGCCGGCCTCCTGGCCACCCTCGCCGAGGCCGACCCCCGGGTGCGGGTGATCCGCCGCGAGACCAACAGCGGCGGCTGCGGCACCCCCCGCAACGACGGCATCGACGCCGCCGCCGCGCCCTACCTGATGTTCCTCGACAGCGACGACGTGCTGCCGCCCGGCGCGGCCGACGCGCTGCTCGCCGCCGCCCGCCGGCACGACGCGGAGGTCGCCGCCGGACTGTGCGTACGCCGTGAGCTGCCCTCCGGGCGCGAGGTGCCCTGGCAGCCCGAGCTGTACGACAAGGCGCGGTTCGTCGCCCGCCCCGAGCTGCGCCCCCGCCTCGTCCACGACACGCTCTGCGTCAACAAGCTCTACCGCACGGCGTTCCTCCGCGAAAACACCATCCGCTTCCCCGAAGGCCGCTTCATCTACGAGGACTTCGTCTTCACCGCACGCGTCCTGGCCGCCGCCCCGCGCATGGCCCTCGTCCCCGACACCGTCTACGTCTGGCACGTGCGCCGCGCCGCCGCCAAGCTGTCCATCTCCCTGGACCGCGCGAACATCGCCAACTGGCAGGCCCGCATAGAGGCCCACCGCCAGTCCGTCGACATCCTGCGGGAGGCGCGCGGCGCGGGCGGCAAGCGGCTCGCCCGGGCCGCCCGCGCCAAGTTCCTCGACCACAGCCTGCGCATGTACACCCGCGAACTCGCCGCGCGCGGCACGGAGTACCAGCGCGAGTGGTGGACCCTCACCCGCGCGTACCTCGCGACGTTCGACACCGCCGACCTCGACGCGGCACCCGCGCCCGGCCGCGCCATCGCCCGTGTCGTCCTCGCCGCCGACGAACCCCGCGACCTGACCCGCCTGAAACAGGTGGCGGCGCGCCCGGCGCGGCTCGCTCCGCCCTATCCGACGGCGCCCGACGCGACCCCGATCTGGGCGGCGGACCTCCCCCAGGTCACCCTGGAACACCTCCTCGTACGGCCCATCCGCCTGCTGCCCATCGCCGTCGACGGCGAGCTGCGCCCGGCCGGCGGCAGCTCACGGCTCACGCTGCGGCTGCGCGAGCTGTACGGGCGCGTCGCCGACGCGGGGCCGGCCACGGTCGACATCGAGCTGGTCCACCGGCAGGGCGGTCCGCCGGGGCTGCGCCGCACGGCGGCGTTCCGCCCCGAGCGCCCGGGCGAGACCTGGGTGGCCACGGCCCTGATCGACCTCGGCTCCCTGGCCGGAGGCGTCTGGGACCTGCGGCTCCGCCTGCACTTCGACGACGGGACGACCCGCGACACGACCGCCCACGCCGTCGCCGGGCCGGGGCTGCTGCGCCGCACGGTGGTGGTCGGCAGGCGGTGCGGGGTACTGCTCGTCCAGCCCTACGCCACCCAGGCGGGAAACCTCTCGGTGCGGCTCGCCCCCGGCCTGCGGGGGGTCGCGGGCGTCGCCAGGCGCCGGCTGGCCCGGCTCGTGCGCTCGGTGCGCGGCGGAGGCCACTGACGCGACTCGAACCAGGAACAACGCCTCTGCGACACTGCACGTCCACGCACACACTCGCGACAAGACAGGACAAGACGACCATGACCTGGCTGATCACCGGCGGCGCCGGATACATCGGGGCGCACGTCGTCCGCGCCATGACGGAGGCAGGCGAGCGGGCCGTGGTCTACGACGACCTGTCGACCGGCATCGCCGAGCGCCTCCCGGCCGGTGTGCCGCTCGTGGTCGGCTCGGTCCTCGACGGCGACCTGCTCGCCCGCACCTTCGAGGAGCACGCGGTCACCGGCATCGTGCACCTGGCAGGCAAGAAGCAGGTCGGCGAATCCGTGGAGCGCCCGCTGCACTACTACCGCGAGAACGTCGAAGGCCTGCGCACCCTCCTGGACACGGCGGTCGCCGGGAACGTCGCGCACGTCGTCTTCTCCTCCTCCGCCTCGGTGTACGGCATGCCCGACGTCGACCTCGTCACCGAGGAGACGCCGTGCCGGCCCATGAGCCCGTACGGCGAGACGAAGCTGGCCGGCGAGTGGCTGGTCCGCGCGACGGGCCGCGCGCACGGCCTGGCGACGGCGTCCCTGCGCTACTTCAACGTGGCGGGCGCGGCCGAGCCCGCGCTCGCCGACACCGGCGTCTTCAACCTCGTCCCGATGGTCTTCGAGAAACTCACGGACGGCGAGGCCCCGCGCATCTTCGGCGCGGACTACGCCACGCCGGACGGCACGTGCGTACGGGACTACATCCACGTCGTCGACATCGCCGAGGCCCACGTGGCGACGGCCCGCGCCCTGGCGTCCGCCGCCCCGGGCACGGACCTGACCCTCAATGTCGGCCGCGGCGAGGGTGTTTCGGTCCGCGAGATGACGGACCTGATCAACGAGGTCACGGGCTACGACACCCCGCCAGAGGTAACCCCCCGCCGCCCCGGCGACCCGGCCCGCGTGGTCGCGTCGGCATCCCGCATCACCGACCAACTCGGCTGGTCGGCCAAACACGACATCCGCGACATGATCACCTCAGCCTGGTCAGGCTGGCTACGCCTGCATCCGGGGGCGGGGCGGGGGTAGGGGGTCGGGGCGAGCTGGGTGGGCCGGCGGGTTTCGGTGATTGGGTCATCGGCTTTCGGTGCCGGGTGCGGACCGGTGCGGTCCGGTCCGGTCCATCGTGGGCAGACGCCACGGTCAGAGCTCGGCCAACCGCCCGACCACGCCGCCCGGGCCATCAGCTTCATCGCCGGGTACGGCCCGGCCCATCGTGGGTGGCCGCCACAGTCGAGGCGGGGAAGGCCGGGGACTTCGGCGGGCCGGGACCTTCGAAAGTCACCGGGGCCGCCCGGATATTTGCCCGAGTGTGGCGGCTCCGGGCCGGGAGTAAAGGGCGCTTCGCTGCGCTACGCGTCGGCTTCGCCGATTCCGCTGCGCTCCACCCTTGACTCCCACCCCTCCACCGCAGCTTGACCTTTGACCCGGACGGCCAGGGGTGAGGCGGCGGGCTTGGCTGGTGGGGTCATCAGCTTTCGTGGCCGGATGCGGACCGGCCCATCGTGGGCGGCGGTCGAGGTGCGAGCTCGGCTAGCCACGCGGCTTCGCTGCTCGGGCCATCAGCTTTCATCGCCGGGTGCGGACCGGCCCATCGTGGGCGGGCGCCACGGTGCGGGCTCGGCCAGCCAAGCGGCTTCGCCGCTCGGGTCATCACCTTTCATCGCCGGGTGCGGACCGGCCCATCGTGTGCGGACGCCACGGTGCAGGCTCAGCCAGCCGGGCGGCCTGGCGTGCCGGGTCATCGGCTCTCATCGCCGGGTGCGGCCCGGTCCATCGTGGGTGGCGGTCAGGGCCAGGGCTCGGTCGGGTGCTCGGGCCGCGTGGCTCGGCGGACCGGGGGCTTCGGTGGTGGTGGGGGTGAGCGGTGAGACGGATGGGGGCTCCTCTGCGGGCCACCCCCGGCCCCCATTTCGGGCATTTGGGTCCCGCGAGGAGCGGAGTGCAGGGAAGTGTCAGGGGAAGGCCCTGATTGGTGGGGTGTCGGGGAGACTTTCCTGCGATCGGTCCCGGAAGCGGTCTCGCGGACCTGGTCCAGCGCGCGGCGACGGCACCCGCCGTGTGATGCAGGAAAGGTCCCAGTGCCGCGATCGACCCGAGGCACCCCGCTGACCGAGCCCTCGGCCCAGCACCCGGCGACGAGACCCCACGAGCTGCGCGCTGACCGGGGCTCGTCCACGACAGACGGGGCCGCAGCCGGCACCGAAAGGTGCACGGCCCGAGCGGTCAGCCGCATCGCGCGCGACGACGCGAGCTCGGCCGACCAGGCGGCCTCGCCGCTCGGGCCACCAGCCTTCATCGCCGAGTGCGGACCGGCTCATCGTGGGCGGGGGGCAGGGTCAGGTGCTCGGCCAGTCGGGCGGCTTCGCTGCTCGGGCCATCACCTTTCATCGCCGAGTGCCGATCGGCTCATCGCGTGCGGGCGTCACGGTGCGGGCTCGGCCAGCGGACCGACCTGGCCACTCGGGTCATCACCTTTCATCGCCGGGTGCGGACCGGCTCATCGTGTGCAGCTGCCCCGGTGCGGGCTCGGTTGACCGGGCGGCTTGGCGTGCCGGGGCATCGGCTCTCGTCGCCGAGTGCGATGCGGCTCACGGCATGGCGTGGCCGCTCGGGGTCGTGCGCCTTTCGGTGCCGGGTGCGGTCGGGTCTTTCGTGGGCGAGCCCCGGTCGGCGCGCAGCTCCTGGGGTCTCATCGCCGGGTGCGCGCCTGCCCGTCGCGGGGTGGGTCAGGGACGTGGGATGCTCGCGGCGCTGGGACGTCCCTGCACCGCACCCAGAAGGCCACGGGAGCCCACCGGACCAAGCCCGCCAAGCCGCTCCCGAGCCCGATCGCAGGAAAGTCTCCCCGCCACCCCACCAATCAGGCCCTCCCCCTGAGACTTCCCTGCACTCCACCCCTCGCAAGACCCAAATGCCCGAAATGCGGGCCGGGATGGCGCCTCAGGACGCACCATCCGTCACACCCTCACCCCACACCACCCCAGCCACCAGCACCACTGGCCATGGCCACCGACCCGCGAGGCCCCGCGCGCCCGACCATGGCGGCGACGCACGATGGACCAACCCGCACCCGGCGACGAGAGCCAATGACCCGGCACGCCAAGCCGCACCGCTGGCTGAGCCCGCACCGTGGCGCCCACACACGATGAGCCAGACCGCACCCAGCGACGAAAGGTGATGCCCCGAGCGGCCTCCCGGCTGGCTGAGCCCGCACCGTGGCAGCCGGACACGATGAGCCGGTCCGCACCCGGCACCGAAAGCCGATGACCCGAGCGGCGAGGCCGCGCGTCTGACCGAGCTCGCACCGTGGCCTTCGCTCACGATGGGCCGGTCCGCACCCGGCAGCGAAAGCCGATGACCCCACCAGCCAGATCCGCAGCCCATTCCCCTGGCCGTCCGGGTCGAACTTCAAGCTGCGGTGGAGGGGCGGGAGTCAAGGGTAGAGCGCAGCGCAATCGGCGAAGCCGACGCGACGAAGGAGCGCCCTTTACTCTCGGCCCGGAGCCGCCACACTCAGGCAAAACCCGGGCGGCCCCGGTGACCTTCGAAGATTCCGGCTCGCCGAAGGCGCCGCTTTCCCTCGCCCCGACCATGGCGCCCACCCACGATGGACCGGACCGCACCCGGCGGTGAAAGCTGATGGCCCGAGCGGCGGAGCCGCCTGGCCGAGCTCGCACCGTGGCAGCCGGACACGATGAGCCGGTCCGCACCCGGCACCGAAAGCCGATGACCCGAGCGGCGAGGCCGCGCGTCTGACCGAGCTCGCACCGTGGCCGTCACTCACGATGGGCCGGTCCGCACCCGGCAGCGAAAGCTGATGACCCCACCAGCCAAGCCCGCCGCCTCACCCCTGGCCGTCCGGGTCAAAGGTCAAGCTGCGGTGGAGGGGTGGGAGTCAAGGGTGGAGCGCAGCGGAATCGGCGAAGCCGACGCCCGCAGGGCGCCCTTTACTCCCGGCCCGGAACCGCCACACTCACGCAAAACCCGGGCGGCCCCGGCCACCTTCGAAGATCCCGGCCCACCGAAGACCCCGCCCTCCCCCGCCTCGACTGTGGCGGCCATCCACGATGGACCGGTCCGCACGCGGCGACGAAAGCTGATGGCCCCACCAGTCCGAGGGGTGAACTCAGGGAAGCGGCACCGGCCCCGCTCACAGCTCCCGTAGTGCCGCTGCCGTGGCCCTCGCCAGGCTGGCCACGTAGCCCTTCGGCAAGGCGTCCCGTACCACCACCGTCCGCCAGTAGAGCGGGCCGGAGATGAGGTCCAGGGCCAGGGGTTCGTCGGCTTCCTTGTTCATCTCGCCCCGGTCCACGGCCGCCCGCACGATGCCGCTGGCCACCCCGTACTGGCCCTCCCGCAGTGCCTTCTGCAGTGCCTCCGCCATGTCGGGGTTGCGTGCCGCCTCGGCCTGGAGGTCGGGGATGACCTGGGAGGCGATGGGGTGGCGCAGGGCGCGTGATGTCACCTCGTAGAGCAGGCGCAGGTCGCCTTCGAGGGAGCCCGTGTCGGGGGCCGGCAGGCCCTGGACCGCTATGGCCGACACGAGGTCGAGGACCAGGTGGAGTTTGGAGCGCCAGCGGCGGTAGACCGCGGTCTTGCCGACGCCCGCGCGGCGGGCGATGCCCTCGATGGACATGCGGGCGTACCCGACGGAGGCGAGTTCCTCGAAGACGGCCGCCCGGATGGCCTCGGTCTTGTCCTCGCGGAGCACGGCGGCTCCGGCGGGCGCCCTGCGGCGCGGCTGTTCACCCTGTGGCCTGCTCGTCGTCATACGGACATCATAAAGCGTCACGACGATACGGTTGCGTTCCGACGTAGCCACGCCCTACTCTCGGCGTTGCGACGATACGGGACCGTACCGACGTAATCTGACCTCGGTCGTCCCCAATGTGCGTGCTCGCGTTTCCCGAGTCCCCCGAGCGAAAGCAGCGGATGTGAGCCAGGCCCTCGACACACCGCCCCCCGCCACAGGTCCCACCGGCGCCACCACCCCCGCCGGCCAGATCCCCGCCCCGGCAACCCCACCCTCACCCCCGTCCCCCTCCCCCGCCGAACTGGCCGCCCAGTACGGGCTGACCGTCAGCGGCGCCCGGCCCTCGCTGCCCGCTTACGTGCGGCAGCTGTGGCAGCGGCGTCACTTCATCACCGCCTTCGCGACCGCCAAGCTGACGGCCCAGTACAGCCAGGCCAAGCTCGGCCAGGTCTGGCAGGTGATGACTCCACTGCTGAACGCGGCGGTCTACTACTTCATCTTCGGCGTCCTGATGGACACCAAGCGCGACGTCGAGGACTACGTCCCGTTCCTGGTCACCGGGGTCTTCGTCTTCACGTTCACGCAGCAGTCCGTGATGGCGGGGACGCGCGCCATCTCCGGCAGCCTCGGCCTGGTCCGCGCCCTGCACTTCCCGCGGGCCGCGCTGCCCGTCTCGTACTGCCTCCAGCAGTTGCAGCAGCTGTTGTTCTCCATGTGCGCGCTGCTCGTGATCCTGCTCTGCTTCGGCGTGCCGCCCACGGCGTCCTGGCTCCTGGTGGTCCCGGTCCTCGCGCTGCAGTTCACGTTCAACACCGGGCTGGCGCTCGTCATGGCGCGGCTCGGCAGCAGGACGCCGGACATCGCGCAGCTGATGCCGTTCGTGCTGCGGACCTGGATGTACGTGTCCGGGGTGATGTGGAGCATCGAGGCCGTCCTCAAGGACCAGGACCTCCCGCACGTCGTGCAGGTCCTGCTGGAGTCCAATCCGGCCGCCGTCTACATCGACCTGATGCGGTTCGCGCTGATCGACAGCTTCCACCGGGACCAGCTCCCGCACCACGTGTGGGCCTGGGCCCTGGGCTGGGCGCTGCTCGCCGGGATCGGCGGGTTCATCTACTTCTGGAAGGCAGAGGAGACGTACGGCCGTGGCTGACACCCGTGAGACCCCCGGGCCCCGCGAGGCCCTCCACGACAACACCCCCTCCGCCGCCCCAACCCCCTCCCCCACCGTTATCGTCGACCAAGTCGACATCGTCTACCGCGTACACGGCGCCGGCGCCGGCGCGGGCCGCGGCAGCGCCACCGCCGCGCTCGGCCGCATCCTCCGGCGCGGCAGGGGCGAGTCGCCCGGCGTGCGCAAGGTGCATGCCGTCAAGAAGGTCTCGTTCACCGCGTACAAGGGCGAGGCCATCGGGCTGATCGGCACCAACGGCTCGGGCAAGTCGACCCTCCTGAAGGCCGTCGCCGGGCTGCTCCCCGTGGAGCACGGCCGTATCTTCACCGACGGCCAGCCCTCCCTGCTCGGCGTGAACGCGGCGCTGATGAACGATCTGACCGGGGAGCGCAACGTCCTCCTCGGCGGTCTGGCGATGGGGATGTCCCGGGAGCAGGTCAAGGAGCGCTACCAGGAGATCGTCGACTTCTCCGGGATCAACGACAAGGGCGACTTCATCACCCTGCCGATGCGCACCTACTCCTCCGGCATGTCCGCGCGCCTGCGCTTCTCCATCGGCTCCGCCAAGGACCACGACGTGCTCCTCATCGACGAGGCCCTGGCCACCGGCGACCGCTCCTTCCAGAAGCGTTCGGAGGCCCGCATCCGTGAGCTCCGCGAGCGTGCGGGCACGGTCTTCCTGGTGAGTCACAACAACAAATCGATCCGTGACACGTGTGACCGTGTGCTGTGGCTGGAACGCGGGGAGCTGCGCATGGACGGCCCCACGGCGGAGGTCCTGAAGGAGTACGAGCGGTTCACGGGCGGCGGCAAGGGCCAATAACGGGGCGTACCCGCAGAGCCGGACGTGTATCCCTTTTGTCGCACCAATACGCAGATCCTTACACTATGGGAGCGTTTAGCAACAGAAGGAGTGCGCGTGCAGCCACGGCTGAGTGTTGTCGTCCCCGTCTACAACGTCGAGCTCTACCTCGACGAGTGCCTGGAGTCCCTGGCCGCCCAGACGTTCACGGACTTTGAAGTGCTCATGGTCGACGACGGGTCGACGGACGGCAGCGCGGCGATCGCGGAGGCCTTCGCGGCGGCCGACCCGCGCTTCCGGCTGATATCCCAGGAGAACAAGGGGCTGGGCGCGGCGCGCAACACGGGTGTGCGGGAGATGTCCCCGGACAGCGAGTACCTCGCGTTCGTGGACAGCGACGACACCCTGCCCACCACGGCGTACGCGCTGATGATCGAGACGCTCGACGAGACGGGCTCGGACTTCGCGGCGGGCAACGTCACCCGCTTCCGCTCCGCCGGGCACGTCCAGTCGCCGGTGCACCGCGTGCCCTTCGCCGCGACCCGGCTGCGGACCCACGTGTCGAAGTTCCGCCCGCTGCTGACCGACCGCACCGCGTGGAACAAGGTCTACCGCCGCTCCTTCTGGGAGAAGCACGCGCTGGCCTACCCCGAGGGCATGCTCTACGAGGACGCCCCCGTCAGCGTCCCCGCGCACTACCTCGCCGACTCCGTCGACGTACTGAGCGAGCCGATCTACAACTGGCGCGAGCGTGAGATCGGCGAGCGCTCCATCACGCAGAACCGCACCAATCCGCAGGGCCTGATCGACCGCGTGAAGTCGATCCGCATGGTCCGCGAGTTCATGCTGGCCCGGGTCGGCGACGACCCGATGTTCGCCGAGCACCTGAAGGTGTACGACCACAACGCGCTCGCCGAGGAGATCCCCCTCTTCTGGAAGGTGCTGCCGGGCTCGGACGCCGCCTACCAGGAGGCCTTCCTGGAGCACGTGGGCCGGCTCGTCCGCGAGATCGGCCAGGACGCGGTGCGCGCCCTGCACGTGCCGCACAAGCTGAAGCTGTACCTGACCGTGCACCGCCGCCTGGAGGAGCTGGTCGGGCAGCTGGAGTTCGAGAAGGAGCACCCCGGCTCCATCCCCGTCACCGGCACGCTGCACCCGAAGGCCGACTACCCCTTCCTCGACCCGACGGACCCGGTCCCCGACGCGGTCCTCCGCCTCGACCAGGAGCTGCGGCTGCGCAGCCGCCTCGACGAGGCCGCCTGGCACGACGACAAGCTGTGGCTTTCCGGCTGGGCGTTCGCGCGCCAGATCGGTGCCGAGTCGCGGAGCAAGGCGCTGAAGTCGCTGATCCTGAAGGAGAAGGGCAGCCGCCGCACGGTCCTGGTGCCCGCGCGCAGCCACCTCGACCCCGAGGCGACGGTGGCCTCGGGCGCCGAGTTCCGGCACGCCGACTGGGCGGGCTTCAGCGCGCTGGTGAACCCCGTCCGGCTGCGCCACCGCGGCAAGTGGGTCGACGGCGTCTGGTACGTGCGGATCGCCGTGGCCGGTACGGGCTCGACGCCCCGGCGCGGCCCGCTGTACGGGGCCGGTACGGGCTCCGGGCAGACGCCGCCCGCGCACTGGGTGACCGAGGACGTCCGCGTCGCCCCGCAGATCCAGGACGGCGAGCTGGCCATCCGCGTGGAGACGGCGCACGCGCGCGCCCTGGAGGTCCGCGCCGACGGCTCCGGTCTCCTCGTACGCGGCATCCTGCGCACCGCCCCTCAGGGCGAGGCCCGGCTGCGCATGCGCCACCGCGAGTCCGGCCGCATCCTCACCGTTCCGCTGGAGCTCGGCGCGCCGCTGGACGGCCGCGTCCCCTTCACCGCGCACGTCGACACGGCGGCCCTGAAGGAGGTCCGCGAGGACCACGAGCGCCTGCGCCCGACCCAGGCGGAACGCTCGATCGCCCGCTGGGACATGTCGGTGGAGGTCGTCGAGGCCGCCGGCGACGAGCCCCGGTCGACCCGTCTCGCCCTCATCCTGGACGACCGCGAAGGGTTCTCCGGCGCCCAGTTCGCGCAGGCGGACACCGCTCGTACGGTCTACGCCCGGCGCAGCCCCGGCGGCTACCTCCAGCTCTGCGACCAGCCCGTCCAGCCGCTCGTCGACCACGTCTCCGTGGACCCCGACGGCACCGTCACCCTCACCGGCAGCTACCCCGCGAAGGGCACTCACGACCTCTCCCTGGTGCTGCGGCAGACCTGGTCGGGCCACGAGTACACGTTCCCGGCGAAGGCGGCCGACGGCCGTTTCGTGGCGAGCTTCGTGCCCGCCCCCACCCACCGCTACGCGGGCGCGACCCCGCTGCGCGCCGGCTTCTGGTGGCCCTCCGTCCAGAAGCCCGACGGCTCCCGCACCGCCGTCCAGCTCGCCCCGCCCGTCCACGGGGACCTCCCCCTGGAGGTCAGGGCGCACGGCAAGCGCGTCGAGTTGCAGGCCCGCCAGTACGACCAGCTGGCGCTGATGGCCCACTCCGAGCTGCGCCCCGACGAGCGCAGCCGCTACCGCCAGACCCGGCTGCGCACCGAGGCCTACCCGGCCGCCCGCCACGAGCCGCTGCGCGAGGCGGTCCTGTACGACGTCTTCGGCGGCCGCATGTACGGCGACTCGCCGCGCGCCATCCACGAGGAGATGGTCCGCCGCGGCCTGCCGGTCGAGCACCTGTGGGTCGTCAGGGACGGCCAGTGCGAGGTCCCGGCCACCGCGCGGGCCGTGCGCGTGCACAGCCCCGAGTACTACGAGGCGATGGCCCGCTCCCGCTACATCGTCGGCAACACGCACTTCCCGCGCTGGCTGGAGCGGCGTGAGGGCCAGCAGATCATCCAGACCTGGCACGGCACCCCGCTCAAGCGCATCGGCTTCGACTTCGACAACGACCACTTCGCGAGCACCCAGTACCTGACGGACCTGGACCGCGAGCGCCACCAGTGGACGATGCTGCTCTCCCCCAACCGGTTCAGCACGCCGATCATGCGCAGCGCCTTCCGGTTCGGCGGCGACCTGGGCGGTGAGCTCCTTGAGGCGGGCTACCCCCGCAACGACGTGCTGCTCGCGCCCGACCGCACCGAGCGCGCCGAGAAGGTGCGCCGGGCGCTCGGCCTGCCCGAGGGCAAGAAGGTCGTGCTGTACGCGCCGACGTGGCGCGAGGACAAGCAGCGCCACCGGGGCGGTTTCCTGCTCGACCTCCGCATCGACCTGGAGAAGGCCCGCCACGAGCTCGGCGAGGATCACGTCCTGCTCGTCCGGCCGCACGCGCACATCGTGGAGCCGGTGCCGGGCGCGGGAGACGGCTTCGTGTGGGACGTCGCGGGCTACCCGGACATCATGGACCTGCTCCTGATCGCCGACGTCCTGGTCACCGACTACTCCTCGGTGATGTTCGACTTCGCCGTGACCGGCCGTCCGATGCTCTTCTTCACGTACGACCTGGAGCACTACCGCGACCGGCTGCGCGGCTTCTACTTCGACTTCGAGAAGCGCGCGCCGGGCCCGCTGGTGCCCACCTCCGACGAGCTGATCCGCGCGCTGCGGGACCTCGAAGCGGTGAGTGAGCCGTACGGGCGGGCGTACGACGAGTTTCGGGCCGAGTTCTGCGACCTGGACGACGGCGGGGCCGCGCGCCGCGTCGTCGACCGGATGCTCGCCCACCGCGGGACGGCCACCGCATGACCACGCGAGAGGAGGGCGCCACCGTGCCCGAGCAGAGTGAGGGCGCCCGGCCGCAGGGCACCGGACCCGAGCTGACCGTCGTCGTCCACGGCCGCAACGTCCAGGGCCATCTCGGCGCCTGCCTGGACGCCCTGGCCGCGCAGGCCTCGCCCGGTGTGGAGGTGGTCGTCGCCGCGGTGGGCGCGTCGGCGCAGGCCGCCGCCGCGGACCGGCCCGGCGTCACCGTCGTACCGCTGCCCGAGGGCACCGGCGACGGCGCGGCCCGCGCGGCGGGCGCCGAGCGGGCGGCCGGCCGGTGGCTGCACTTCGTGCACAGCAAGGACAGCGTGCCGACGGGCGCGCCGCGTGCCGTCGCCGACCGCGTGGCCGACCTGCCGGACGACGGCGGCTCCGTGGACGTCCTCTGCGTCGACCACGTCCGCTCGACGTGGCGGCACCAGGGGATGCCGAGCCCCGACGGGAAGCACCTCGCCAAGCAGGGCCGCCGCGCGCTGCCGCTCGCGGACTGCCCGAACCTCCTGAAGGTCACGCCGCTGCTCTCCACCCGGGTGCTGCGGGCGGAGTTCTGGCGGGCGCACCGCGACCGACTGGCCGTCGACGACGAGACGTTCGCCGCGTACGCCGCGCTGCTCCTCGCCGACCGGCTCGCCGCCCTCGACCAAGTGGCCCTCAACGTACGGGAGCTGCGCGCCGAGAGCCTGCCGAAGGGCGCGCCCGAGGAGCGGTACGGCGTCATCGAGCGGTACGAGTCGCTGCTGCGGCTCGCCGCGGAGCGCGGCCTGCCGACCGCCCCGCGCGCCGCCCTCTACGACGTGATGGTCGGCGACTGCCTGCGCGTCGTCGCCCGCGAACAGCTGCCCGACGCGGTGCGCAGGGAGTTCTTCCACCGCGCGTCGCGGGCCGCCGTCGCCTGGCGGCCCGCGGGGCACGAGCGTCCCGGCGGTCTCGAAGGCATCCGGCGCCGGCTCCTCGAAGAGGACGCGTACACCAAGTACCGCACGTTCCAGACGGCCAACCAGCAGCGGCGCAAGCTCAGGTCGGCGGTGGTCTCGCGCAAGCACAAGGTGGGGCTGAAGGTCCGCGACCTGCGCTACCGCAGGGCGCTGGAGCGGCCCGTCGACCCCGACCTCGCGGTCTTCTCCGCGTACTGGGACCGGGGCGTGGCCTGCAACCCGGCGGCGATCGCCGCGAAGCTCGCCGAACTCGCCCCGCACATCCACCCGGTGTGGGTCGTCTCGGCGGCGAACGTGCCGCTGCTGCCGCCCGGCACCGACCACATCGTGCCCGGCACGCCCCGCTACTGGGAGGTGCTCGCGCGCGCCAAGTACCTGGTGAACAACGTCAACTTTCCCAACGCGGTGGTGAAGCGCCCCGACGCGGTCCACCTCCAGACCCACCACGGCACACCGCTCAAGCGCATGGGTCTCGACCAGCTCGACTACCCGGCCGCGTCCAAGGGCCTCAACTTCCACAGCCTGCTGGCCCGCGTCGACAAGTGGGACTACAGCGTCTCCGCGAACGGGCACTCCACCCAGATGTGGGAGCGCGCCTACCCCTCGCACTACGTCTCGCTGGACTACGGCTACCCGCGCAACGACGTCTACTACGGCGCGAGCGCCGCCGACGTCCGCGCGATCCGGGAGCGGCTCGGCATCGCGCCGGGCAAGCGGGCGATCCTCTACGCGCCGACGCACCGCGACTACGAGGCGGCCTGGACGCCCCGACTCGACCTCGCCACGCTCGCCGAACGCCTCGGCGAGGACACGGTGCTGCTGGTGCGCGGCCACTACTTCTACGGCGGCGCGACCTCGCCGCTGGCGGGGCTGCGCAGGAGCGGCCGGGTCATCGACGTCTCGTCGTACGACCCGGTGGAGGAGCTGGCGCTCGCGGCGGACGCGCTGATCACGGACTACTCGTCGATCATGTTCGACTACGCCAACCTCGACCGCCCGATCGTCATCTACGCCGACGACTGGGAGACGTACGCGAAGACCCGCGGCGTCTACTTCGACCTGATGGAGGAGGCGCCAGGGCCGGTGGCGCGCACCCAGGAGGAGCTGACGGAGCTGTTCACCTCCGACGCCTGGCGCGACGAGACGGCCGCCAAGGCGCGCCGCGCCTTCCGCCACCGGTTCTGCGAGTACGACGACGGGCGCGCGGCCGAACGGGTCGTGCGCCGTGTCTTCCTCGGCGAGAGCGAGGACTCGCTGCCGCCCGTGACCCCGGTCGACGAGCGCACCCCGGCACCGACGCCCGAGGAGGCGACGACCCGATGACCGAGACGCCCGATGTGACGGTCACCGTGATCGTCTACAACGACGCGGAGCGGCTGCCGCGCGCGGTGGCCTCGCTGCGCCGTCAGACGCACGCGAACATCGAGATCATCATCAGTGACGACCACTCGACGGACAACACCCCAGAGGTGGCACGGCGGTTGGCGGCGGAGGACGAACGCGTCTCCTACCTCCGCCTGCCGGAGAACAGCGGCGGCTGCAGCGCGCCGCGCAACCGCGCGCTGGAGATCGCGCGCGCCCCGTACCTGATGTTCCTGGACAGCGACGACGAACTCCCGGAGCGGGCGGTCGAGTTGCTGCTCGCGGCACACCGGGAGCGGGACGTGGACTTCGCGATGGGCGCGGTGGAGCGGGTGCGTGTCGACACGGGCCGCACCTCCACGTGGATGCCGCACCTGGTCGCGGAGCGCCGTACGGTGCGGGGCATCGAGGCGGAACCGGCCCTGTTCTTCGAGCACTTGTCGACGAGCAAGATGTACCGCAGGGAGTTCCTGGACCGCAACGGCCTGCGCTTCCCCGAGGGCATCCACTACGAGGACCAGCTGTTCTCGGCGCAGGCCTACTGCCTCGCGCGGTCCTTCACGGTCATCCCCGACCCCGTATACCGCTGGTACATAGCCCCGTACGAGGCGGCCGAGTCGGCGTCCATCTCCAACCAGCGCCACAAGCTGACCAACGTCCGCGACCGCATACACGTGCAGCGGCTCATCGACGTGTTCCTGACGTCGAGCGGTCACGCGGGCGTCCGGGAGGCCAAGGACTACAAGTTCCTCAAGCACGACTTCCGGATGTACGCGGGTGACCTGCCCTTCCGCGACGAGGAGTGGCTGACGGGCTTCGCCGACATCGTCGTCCCGTATCTGGCGGAGCTCTCCCCCGGCGCCTACGCGCGCCTGCCCCGCGCCGAGCGGGTCGTCCTCCAGCTGGTCCGCGACCGCCGCCTGGCGGAGGCACAGCTGGCGGCGCGCGGCCTGGGCCACGGGGTCGCGCCGCGCGAGACGTCGGTGGACGCGGCGGGTCACGTCTACTGGGGCGCGAAGGTCCCGGAGACGGAAGCGGCCCGCACGGAGCTCGACCTCACGGACCAGGGCCTGGACTCCCGCCCCTTCCCGAGCGCCCAGTTCCGGCACGAGATCACGCGGGTGGAGCCGGGTCCGGGCGCCTCGGTCGACCTGTCCGTCCGCACCTACGACCCCGGCCTGCGGCTGCCGGTCGGCCCCCAGGTGGCGACGCTCCTGCTGGCCCCCGGCCGCCGCCGCATGAAGGCCCCCTTCCGCCTGGACCCGGTCCGCCCCGGCGTCTTCGAGGGCACGGTCCGCCTGGACCTCGCCGAGGCCCCGCTCCCTCTGAACGGCTTCGCGGGCACCCGCCACCCGGTCCTTCAGCTGACCTCGGGCCCACTCCGCAACACGGCCCTGCTGCTGGCCCCGCTGGCCTTCCCCACGCTGCGGGCGCGGGTCGACTACCGGGGCGGCGCGCTCCCGCACGAGGTCACGGTCGAACCGGAGGGCCGCGCCTCGGGCCGCCTCCAGCTCCGCTGGACCCCGGTGGGCGTGACGTCCCGCGTCATACGCCCCCTGGCCCGCAAGGCAGGCGCCAAGGCAAACTCCCGAGTCCGCAGAGCGGCCCGCCTGGCAGCGAGCCTGACTCGCTGACACCGGCACCCGGGGCGGGCCACCACTGCGGTGGACGCCCCGGGTGCCGGCGCTGTCACCCCACGCGCCCCCCTACGCACATCGCGGTGTCAAGTGGCCGCAGGGACGCCTTTTGACCGTATTCGGACAAGAGTGAAGTTCCGGCTCCCGGGTGGTCGGGCGAGCGAGAGGATTCCGGTCACGTCGCCGGGCGTCGCCCGTGCGCATCTGCCGAAGGGGGAGTTCCGTTGACACCCGCACCCTCCAAATCCACACCCGCAGGACCGGCCGGACGTTTTCGGCGGCTCGCCTCGCTGGCCGCCGGTGGGGCTCTCGTCCTTGCCGGCGTGGTGGCGCTTCCCGCGCCGGCCGCGCAGGCCGCGGCAGGCCCGTCGGCGTACGTGGCCAACTTCCACGGCGACACGGTCTCGGTGGTCGACACGAGCACGCACGCCGTCACCGACACCGTCACCGTCGGCAACAGCCCGGTGGGCGTGGCGGTCGCGGCGGCCAAGGGGCGGGCCTACGTCACCAACTTCGACGAGGCCACCGTCTCGGTGATCGACACGGGCACCCGCAAGGTGACGGCGACCGTCCCCGTCGGCGGCAACCCCCTCAACGTGGCGGTGACCCCGTCCGGGTCCCGCGCGTACGTGGCGAACAGCGGCGGGACGACGGTCTCGGTCATCGACACCGCGACAAACACGGTCAGTGCCACTGTCCCGGTCGGGCAGGGCCCGAACGGTGTGGCGATCACGCCGTCCGGCGCCACGGCCTACGTCACGAACAACAACGGCAACTCCGTCTCGGTCATCGACACCGCGACGAACACGGTCAGCGCGACCGTCCCGGTGGGGGCCGCCCCCGCCGGCGTGGCGGTCAGTCCCTCCGGCACCACGGCCTACGTCACCAACAACGACGGCAACTCCGTCTCGGTCATCGACACCGCGACGAACACCGTCAGCGCGACCGTCCCGGTCGGCGGCTCCCCGAACAGCGTCGCGTTCGACCCGTCGGGCAGCCGGGCGTACGTCGCCGACCGGAGCAGCGGCGACGTGAAGGTGATCGACACGGCGACCCGTGCCGTGACGGCGACCGTCCCGGTCGGTGACGGACCGGTCAGGGTCGAGGCGGACCCGTCCGGCACCGCCGTCTACGCGGCCAACATCTCGGTCGACACCGTCTCGGTCATCGACTCCGGGACGAACACGGTCACCGACACCATCAAGGGCTTCAACGGCCCGTACGGCATCGGCTTCACCGCCGCGCCGCCGGCCGCGCAGGCGGACATCGACGTCGACCTGACGGCCCAACCGCACCTGAGCCTCCTGGTCCCGTACCTCACGTACACCCTCTCGGCCCACAACACGGGCCCGGGAGCCGTCACATCGGCGACCGTGACGGCGAAGCTCCCGGCGGGCGCGCGGGCCACCAACCTGTCCCCCGGATGCACGACGTCCGGCACGACGGTGACGTGCATGCACGGCCCCATCCCCGCGAACACCTCCGCACCCAAGACCTTCCGGGTCCCCCTGCACCTGCTGACCCTGGGCCCGGTCAAGGTCACAGGTCAGCGCACGGCTTCCGCCCCCGCGGACCCCAACCCGGCCAACGACACGGCCTCGGTCACCTGCACGGCCATCTCCGTCATCCTGGCCACCTGCCCGTGACGCGCCCCTGAGCCGCTGACGAGGCGGGCGGCCAGTGGGCCCTAACCCCCCACTGGCCGCCCGTCGCCGAGGCGAACGCCTCAGCCCACCACCTCATACAGCACCTGCCCCTTCGGCCCGCCGGCCGTCCGCCGCAGCGCCGGGTCGTCCGCCCCCAGTCCGCCGTCCCCCGGGTACTCCACGACCCACCGCACCCCATACCGCCGCAGGATGTCCAGGCGTTCCCCGCGCGGGGTGCCGGGCGCGAAGTACTCCCGTACCGCCGACATCCGCTCCTCCTGGTCCGGGAGGAAGAAGTCCGGGTAGCCGGGGGCCACCGTGTAGGGGCCGTACGCGGGGATCTGGCGGGCCGGGAAGGTCTTGGCCAGGACCACGTCGCCGTACTTCACCTCCGGCGTGAGCCAGTGGTAACCGGGCCACGGCGCCTTGTACTTGGCGGCGACCGGGGCCGGCAGCACGGACTTCGGCACGACGTAGCCCAGCGTGCCCGACTGGGTCCACGCGCCGAGCAGGAGCGCCGCGGCAAGCAGCGCGCCGAACGCCCGGCGCACCCCCGCCCGTCCCGCCCCGAAGACTTCGAGGGCCACCGCGAGCTGCGCCGGGACGAGGGCCGCGGGCAGCACGCGGCCCCACGAGTAGTGGCCGGTCAGGCCGCCCGCCGCGAACGTCACCGCGCCGAACAGGAAGAAGAGGACCAGCGGGTCGCGGCGGTCGCGGCGCAGCCGCATGCCCAGCGCCGCGACGCCGATCAGGACCAGGCCGAAGTGCGGCAGCAGGTCCCGGTAGAGGGAGCGGTGGATGGCCTCCAGGTCACCGGCGCCGAAGAGGCCGAAGAAGGAGTAGTACGGCCAGGCGGCGAGGACGGCGACGCCGAGGGCCGCTCCCGCGGCCAGCCGGATCCACGGACCCCGTGCGGGCCACGGCCGCGCGCCGAGCACCATCGCGAGCGCCCCGAAGGAGGCGACCACGCCCGTGAACTGGTGGCTCAGCAGGATGACCGCCCAGAGCACGCCCAGCGCGAGAGCGGGCCGCCACCCGGTGCCGTCACCCCGCAGGGTCTTCCGCAGCAGCGCCCAGAAGTGGAAGGAGAGCCCGAGCGCGAACGTGCTCGGATACGAGATCGTCAGCGCCAGCGAGTGCAGGCCGGTGAAGCCGCTCCAGTCGAAGAGCCGCGGGCCCCAGAGCAGCAGCAGGCAGAGCAGCGCGAGCGGCGGCGCCCCGCGGTGCGCGCTGAAGGTGCGCACGAGGTGCCGGACCCCCGTGACCAGCAGCGTCAGACCGGCCAGCGCCGCCACCCGCAGCACCACGAACGTGCCGAGGCCGGTCGCCTTCGCCAGGCAGCCGAGCAGCAGCATCCACGGGGAGTAGTACGGGCTGGGGGTGTCCGCGTCGACCAGCGGGTTGCCCGGGTGGAGCGGGTCGTGGCGCAGACGCTCGATCGTCGCCGCGTGGATGCCGAGGTCACCCGCCCAGGGCAGGCGGGCGATCACCAGGAGGAGCAGGACGAGGACGGGCAGGACGAGGACGGTGAGGGCCGGTGCGGACCGGAGGGGGGCGAGCGGGGCCGTGGGCCGGCTGCCCGGCCGTATGACCGCCTTAGTGGCGACGCGCATCGTGCTGGAAGACCCACGTCCGGTAGACCAGGAAGCGGAACGCCGAGGCCAGGACGATCGACAGTGCCTTGGCGACGTTCGACGCGAGCGGCCCGCTCATGTCCGCGCCGTGGTACGCCGCGTAGAACAGGATGCTCTCCATCGCCACGCCGATCCCGCTGAAGGCGAAGAAGAGCGCGATCTGCCGCTTCGTGCGCGAGGCACGGTCGCGGTAGGCGAAGAAGCGGAAGCCGAGGTAGTTGGTGCCCATGGCGACGCAGCTGGCCAGCACGGTGGCGGTCATCGGGCCCGAGCCGAGACCGTGCAGGAGCAGGTTGAAGACGACGAGGTTCACGGCGACGCCGCTGCCGCCGACCAGGCCGAACTTCACGATCTCCAGGGAGAGCCTGCGCAGCCGGGCGACGGTGAGCCGGGGGGCCGGGGCGGCGGCCGCGGGGGCGGGCACCGCGACGGTGGTGCCGGGCGCGGACCCGGCGGGCGGCGCCTCGTGCAGGGTGGGGGCCGTCATCGGCGGGCCTCCGTGCCCCGGCCGGAGGTTCTCGCGTCAAGCCGCAGCTTCCACGGCATCACGACCGACTCCAGCTGCACCATCAGGCTCATCTTCGACTCGCCGACCGTGCGGTCCTCGAAGTGGATCGGCACCTCCATGACGCCGAAGCCGCGGCGCAGCGCCCGGTACTTCATCTCGACCTGGAAGCTGTAGCCGGCGCTGTCCACGGAGGCCAGGTCGATGGCGCGCAGGGCGTCGGCGCGCCACAGGTTGAAGCCGCCGGTGATGTCGCGTACGCGGGTGCCGAGGATGGTGCCCGCGTAGGCGTTGGCCCAGCGGGAGAGCAGTTTGCGGTGGGCGCCCCACGCGTCGGAGAGCGTGCCGCCCTGCACGTACCGGCTGCCGATGACGACGCCGGCGTCGGTGGCGAGGGCGACGCCGAGCAGTTCGGCGGCCTTCTCGACGGGGTGGCTGCCGTCGGCGTCCATCTGGAGGACGTAGTGGGCGCCCTCGGCGACGGCCTGCGCCATGCCGGCCGCGTAGGCCCGGCCGAGGCCGTCCTTCTCGGTGCGGTGCAGGACGCTCATGCGGGCGCTGCCGTACCGCTCGGCGAAGCGTTCGGCGATCTCGCCGGTGCCGTCGGGGCTCGAGTCGTCGACGACGAGGAGGCGCAGGCCGGGCAGCGGGAGCGCCATCAGGGCCTCGGCCATGCCGGGCAGGTTGCCCGCTTCGTTGTACGTCGGCATGACGACGGTCAGGGGGGTGGCGGCCCAGGCTTCGGGCAGCCGGGCGGCGAGGCTCTCGGAAAGGTTCACGGTCACTGCTCAGGCCCTTCGGTGGTCGGAAGATGCGTCGGGTACGTCCGGCGAGAAGCGCAGCGCCGCGTCCGGCAGGACCGCCTCGCACCACACCCGTGCCCCGGTCCGCAGTTCGTTGTCGGCCCCCACGCGCGCGCCGTCCCCCACGACCGCGCCTTCGAGGACGGTACGGCGGCCGATCCGGGCCCCCGCGCCGATCAGGCTCCGGCGGATGTCGGCGCCGGCCCCCACCTGTGCCCCGTCGAGCACGACGGAGCCGTGCACGAGCGCGCCCGCCCCGATGCGGGCGCCCGCGCCGACGACGGTCCCGCCGGCGAGTCCGGCGTCCGCCGCGACGTCGGCGCCCGGCAGGACCAGCGACTCGCCGTGCTCCCCCGGCAGGGCGGGCGAGGTGATGACGCCGCGTACGAGGTCGGCGGATGCCTGGACGAGTGCTTCGGGGCGGCCGAGGTCGAGCCAGTAGGCGTCCTCGACCTGTCCGTGCAGGTACGCGCCGGAGGCGAGCAGCCCGGGGAAGGTCTCCCGCTCCACGGAGACGGGCCGCCCCGCGGGGATGGTGTCGATGACGGAGCGCCGGAAGACGTACGCGCCCGCGTTGATCTGGTCGGTGACGATCTCCT
Source organism: Streptomyces sp. NPDC037013 (assembly GCF_055607265.1). Classification (NCBI taxonomy): domain Bacteria; kingdom Bacillati; phylum Actinomycetota; class Actinomycetes; order Kitasatosporales; family Streptomycetaceae; genus Streptomyces; species Streptomyces sp. NPDC037013. Next base: position 1,033,296 of record NZ_JBVJRV010000003.1, read on the forward strand.
CGGCACTCCGCGGCTTCTCGGTGAAGGCGAGGACGCGCCCGTCCCGGTCGGTGGGCACGAGCCCGAAGGCGCGGGGGTCGTCGACGCGGGTGAGGTGGAGGGTGACGTCGGCGCCGCGCCGCAGGTGGGTGTCGAGCAGGCCGCGTATGTCGACGCCGCTGAGGATGTCGCCGTTGAGGACGAGGACGGGCTCGTCGGAGCCGCCGCGAAGCCGCCGGGCGGCGTGGCGGATGGCGCCGCCGGTGCCGAGGGGCTCGTCCTCGACGACGTACTCCAGTCGCAGGCCGTACGCGGATCCGTCGCCGAAGTGCGGTGCGAAGACCTCGGCGAGGTGGCAGGTGGCCAGCACGACGTGGTCGACGCCGGCCGCGGCGAGGCGGGCGAGCTGGTGGGCGAGGAAGGGGACCCCGGCCGCGGGGACCATCGGCTTCGGCGTGTGGACCGTGACCGGCCTGAGCCGGGTGCCCTGCCCGCCGACCAGCAGAATGGCTTCCGTCATCGCCTTGTCGGACCTTCCCTGCGCTTCGGATCTCGTACCGCCATCAGACAATCTCACCCACCTTAGCCCAAATGTCTGAATTGATGCGGTATGGCGAATCTCATCACCCATTCCGCGCCACCCGGGCAACCGATTCGCCCGCCGAGGAGTCAGGGATGCACAAGGGGGCGCCCCGGGCCTTCCGGCTCGGGGCGCCCCCTTCGTCGCCTAGCAGAGATCAGGAGTGCGTGCGCAGCAGCGTCCGCATCGTCCGCATCGCCACCGACAGGTTCGCCAGGTCGAACGCGTCCGAGCTCTGGATCTCCTCCAGCGTCGTCCGCGCCCGGCTCAGGATCGGCGCGTTCTTCTCCTCCCACGCCTTGAAGCGCTGCTCCGGCGTGGCGTCGCCGTTGCCGGCGGCGAGGACGTCCGCCGTCAGCGCGGCGTGCGCCGCGTACAGGTCCTCCCGGATGGAGGCGCGCGCCATGGACTGCCAGCGGTCGGCCCGCGGCAGTTCGATGATGCGGTCCATGAGCTGGGTGATGCGCAGCCGGTCGGCGAGGTCGTAGTAGACCTCGGCGACGGCCATCGGCTCCTTGCCGGTCCGCTCGGCGACCGCGACGATGTCGAGCGTCGGGAAGGCGGACGAGAATCCGGCGACGCGCCGCGCCAGCTCCTCCGGCACGCCCGCCCCGGTCAGCTCGTCGCGGATGCCCTCGTACCACTCCAGGTCGGAGCCGCGCAGCAGCTGGGGCAGCTCGTCCCAGACGTCGGCGACGCCCTTGCCGAAGAAGTCGATGGTCTCGGCGAGCTGGAGCGGCTGCGGCCGGTTGTTGAGCAGCCAGCGCGAGCCGCGCTCGACGAGGCGCCGCGAGTGCAGCCTGACCCGGGTCTGGACGTCGGCGGCGACGACATTGTCGAGCGCCTCGACCGCGTCCCACACCTCGCTCAGGCCGAAGATCTCCCGCGCGGCCATCTGGGCCCGCACGATCTCCTCCAGCGAGGCGCCCGTCTCCTCCCGCAGCCGGTGCAGGAAGGTCGAACCACCGCTGTTGACCGTGTCGTTGACGAGGACGGTCGTGACGATCTCGCGGCGCAGCGCATGCCCGTCGACCTGCTCGGGGAACTTCTCGCGCAGCGCCTTCGGGAAGTACGCGTGCAGCAGCCGCCGCAGGTACGGGTCGTCGGGCAGCGTCGTCTGGATCAGCTCGTCCGCCGCGGTGATCTTCGTGTAGGCGAGGAGCACGGCGAGCTCGGGCTGGGACAGGCCCCGGCCGGAGTTGAGCAGTTCGCGGATCTGCCGGTCGTTGGGGAGGAACTCCAGGCCCCGGTCGAGGTGGCCCTGCTTGCCGAGCCTGCGCATGAAGCGCTGGTGGGCGTGGAGCAGGGACGGCGACTGGGCGACGGCGTTGGCCAGCGCGGTGTTCTGCGCGTAGTTGTTGCGCAGCACCAGGTGGCCGACCTCGTCGGTCATCTGGGCGAGCAGCTTGTTGCGCTGCTTGACGGTCATGTCGCCGTTGGCGACGACCGCGTTGAGCAGGATCTTGATGTTCACCTCGTGGTCGGAGGTGTCCACGCCCGCGCTGTTGTCGATGGCGTCGGTGTTGATGCGGCCGCCGGCGCGCGCGAACTCGATGCGGCCCAGCTGGGTCAGACCGAGGTTGCCGCCCTCGCCGACGACCTTGACGCGCAGGTCGGCGCCGTTGACGCGGATGGCGTCGTTCGCCTTGTCGCCGACGTCGGCGTCGGACTCCGCCGACGACTTCACGTACGTGCCGATGCCGCCGTTCCACAGCAGGTCCACGGGGGCCTGGAGGATGGCCTTCATCAGCTCGGCCGGGGTCATCTTGCCGACGCCGCTCTCGATGCCGAGGGCCTCGCGGATGTGGGCGTTGAGCTGGATCGCCTTGGCGCTGCGCGGGAAGATGCCGCCGCCCGTGGAGAGCAGCTCCTTGTCGTACTCCGCCCAGGAGGAGCGCGGCAGCTCGAAGAGGCGGCGCCGCTCGGCGTACGAGGTGGCGGCGTCCGGCTTCGGGTCGATGAAGATGTGCCGGTGGTCGAAGGCGGCGACGAGGCGGATGTGCTCGCTGAGCAGCATGCCGTTGCCGAAGACGTCGCCGGACATGTCGCCGACGCCGACGACGGTGAAGTCCTCGGACTGGGTGTCGCAGCCCAGCTCCCGGAAGTGCCGCTTGACGGACTCCCAGGCGCCGCGGGCGGTGATGCCCATGCCCTTGTGGTCGTAGCCGGCCGAGCCGCCGGAGGCGAAGGCGTCGCCCAGCCAGAAGTCGTAGGACTCGGCGACCTGGTTGGCGATGTCGGAGAACGTCGCCGTGCCCTTGTCGGCCGCGACCACCAGGTAGGTGTCGTCCTCGTCGTGGCGCACGACGTCCTTGGGGGGCACGACCTCGCCCGCCACCAGGTTGTCGGTGATGTCGAGCAACGCCGAGATGAACGTCTTGTAGCAGGCCACGCCCTCGGCGAGCCACGCGTCGCGGTCCACGGACGGGTCGGGGAGCTGCTTGGCGACGAAGCCGCCCTTGGCGCCGACCGGCACGATGACGGTGTTCTTCACCATCTGCGCCTTGACCAGGCCGAGGATCTCCGTACGGAAGTCCTCCTTCCGGTCCGACCAGCGCAGACCGCCGCGCGCGACCTTGCCGAAGCGCAGGTGGACGCCCTCGACGCGGGGCGAGTACACCCAGATCTCGTACGCGGGGCGGGGCGCCGGCAGGTCGGGGATGGCCTGCGGGTCGAACTTCATGGAGACGTAGTGGTGCGGCTCGCCGCTCTCGGTCTTCTGGAAGAAGTTGGTCCGCAGCGTCGCCTTGATGACGGTGAGGAAGGAACGCAGGATGCGGTCCTCGTCCAGGCTCGCGACCTGGTCGAGCGCGCCGTCCAGCTCCTCCAGGAGCCCGTCGGTCAGCTCGGTGCCGGCCCGCTGGCGCTCGGGCGACATGCGCGCCTCGAAGAGCGAGACGAGCAGCCGGGTGGTGTGGACGTTGTTGCGGAGGGTGTCCTCCATGTAGTCCTGGCTGAACGTCGAACCGGCCTGGCGCAGGTACTTGGCGTAGGCGCGCAGGACCATCGCCTGGCGCCAGCCGAGACCGGCCCGCAACACCAGCGAGTTGAACCCGTCGACCTCGGCGGCGCCGGTCCAGGCGGCGGCGAAGGCCTCCTGGAAGCGCTCGCGGCCGTCGTCGCCGAGGTAGTCGCCGTTGCCGTTCGGGGACTTGGGCATGCGGAGCCCGAAGTCGTAGATCCACGCGTGCGTACGGTCCGCGCAGCGCAGCTCGTACGGGCGCTCGTCGGTGACCTCCACGCCGAGGCGCTGAAGCACGGGCAGCACGGCGGAGAGGGAGACCTGCCCGCCGGACCGGTAGATCTTGAAGCGCCGCTCGCCGGGCGCCGCGCCCACCGGCTCGTACAGCGAGAGCGCGAAGTCCTTCTCGCCCTGGCCGAGCTGCTCCAGGTGCTGGAGGTCGGCGACGGCCGCGCGCGGCGTGTGGTCGGCCTTGTACCCCTCGGGGAAGGCGTGGCCGTACCGGCGGATCAGCTCGGCGGCGCGCTCCTCGCCGCACTCGGCGGTCAGCGCCTCCGCGAAGCCGTCGGCCCAGGAGCGGGCGGCGTCGACAAGGCGGCCCTCGATGCGCTCGACGTCGGCGTCGGAGAGGTCGGGGACCTCCCCGCCCTTCGGCACCCTCACCACGAAGTGAATACGCGACAGGATCGACTCGGTGTTCCAGGCGGTGAAGTCGACGCTGGCGCCGTTCAGCTCTTCCTTGAGGATGTCGATGATCCGCAGCCGGACACCGGTGGTGTAGCGGTCGCGGGGCAGGTAGACGAGGGCGGAGTAGTAGCGCCCGTACTCGTCCTTGCGCAGGTAGAGCCGGAGCCGGCGCCGCTCCTGGAGGTAGAGGACGCTGGTGACGATGGAGCGCAGCTCGTCCGCCGGGGTCTGGAAGAGCTCGTCGCGCGGGTAGGTCTCCAGGATCTGGAGCAGGTCGCGCCCGTCGTGGCTGTTGGCCGAGAACCCGGCGCCCTTCAGCACCTCGGCGACCTTGCGGCGGATGACGGGCACGCGGCGCACGGACTCGGTGTACGCGGCGGACGAGAAGAGCCCGAGGAAGCGCCGCTCCCCCACCACATTGCCCTCGGCGTCGAACTTCTTCACGCCGACGTAGTCCAGGTACGAGGGCCGGTGCACGGTGGCCCGGCTGTTGGCCTTGGTCAGGACGAGCAGCCGGTGCTCGCGGGCCTTGGCGCGCGCGTCGGCGGGGAGGCGGTTGAAGGACGGGCTGACCGGGTGGTGGTCGTCGCCGTCGTGCTGCGGGTCGGCGCGCAGGATGCCGAGGCCGGTGCCGGGGACGGCGGAGAGGGAGTCGTCGTCCGTGAGGTCGTACTCACGGAAGCCGAGGAAGGTGAAGTGGTTGTCGGCGAGCCAGCGCAGCAGCTCGCGGGCCTCCTCGACCTCCTGGTCGGGCAGGTCGCCGGCGGTGGGCTCGGCGGGCAGCTCGTCGGCGATGCGCAGCGCGGCGTCGCGCATCTTCTCCCAGTCCTCGACGGTCTCGCGCACGTCGCTGAGGATCCGCAGCAGATCGGCGGTGATCTGCTTCAGGTCCGCGCGGTCCGTCTCGCGGTCCATCTCGACGTGGATCCACGACTCGACGAGCGCGTCGTGCGGCAGCTCGGCGCCGGCCTCACTGCTCAGGACCTCGAGGAGCTTGCCGGTCACATCACGGCGCACCACGACCTGCGGGTGGATCACGACATGGATGCCGCGGCCCTGCCGGGAGAGTTCGTTCGTCACGGAGTCGACGAGGAACGGCATGTCGTCGGTGACCACCTCGACGACGGAGTGGCTGCACGTCCAGCCGTTCTCCTCGACGGTCGGGGTGTGCACCCGTACGTTGGCCGTCCCCTGGGGGCGGTTCTCGGCGAGCCGGTAGTGCGAGAAGGCGGCTCCGAAGACGTCGACCGGGTCGCGGTCGGCCAGGTCCTCGGGGGCGGTGTGCAGGTAGTAGCGCTGGAGGAACGCGAGAGCCATGTCCTGGTCCGGCGTGGCCCCGCTCGTCGTCCCGGTCGGTGTACCGCTCGGCAGGCGTCCCCCGGCCGGGCTGTTCTCAGCTACCCGGGCGGCCCGTGCGAGCAGCTCGGCCTTGGCTTCGTCCAGCTTGGTCTGCATTGTCCTCTGACTCCTGTCGCGCGCCATTGCGTGACGTAGAAGGAAGTGATGTGACGTAACGCCGCGGCGCGGGGTCTCCGGCCGTCTTCGACGTTATGCCGCGGTGATGGAAGAGCGGACAGCTTTCCGCCATTTTCAGCGGTTTCGCTGACTGATGGCTTGCTCGGCCGTACCGCGAAGAAGCGTCAGCGACGCCCCGGGCACGGTTGTCCGTGTTCCCCGGGCGCAGGACGGGGGCACCGGGGCCCCCGCGGGATATCGCGCTGATCACGGGTCAAGGCTATCGCTCCCCACCGGTCAGCCGTCATGAGCCGTATGTGTACAAAAGCGGGGTCCGAACTTTGACAGTCTGCACAGTCACACACCCCGTCTTCCCGCCCCCTTGGCAAACAGTCCCCGCACGGGCACGTTGACCTGGAGGGTCCGGCCCGACCGGGGCGGTACCCGCCGAGGGGAGCGCGGCACGATGGCAGCGAAGATCCTGATCGTCACCGGGGACGCGGCGGAGTCCCTCGAAGTCCTCTACCCGTACCAGCGGCTGCGCGAGGAGGGGTACGACGTCCACCTCGCCGCCCCGGCCCGCAAGACGCTGCGGTTCGTGGTGCACGACTTCGAGCCGGGCTTCGACACGTACACGGAGAAGCCCGGCTACACCTGGCCCGCGGACCTCGCCTTCTCCGAGGTGGATCCCGGCCAGTACGTGGCGCTGGTGATCCCGGGCGGCCGGGCCCCGGAGTACCTGCGCAACGACCCCGAGCTCCGCAAGATCCTCAAGTCGTTCTTCGACGCGGACAAGCCGGTCGCCCAGATCTGCCACGGCCCGCTCCTGACGGCCGCGATCGGCGGCCTCAGCGGCCGCACGGTCACGGCGTACCCGGCGCTGGAGCTGGACATGCAGGCGGCCGGGGCGACCTACCGGGACGCGGAGGCGGTGGTGGACGGCACGCTGGTCTCGGCCCGCGCGTGGCCGGACCACTCGGGCTGGATGCGGGAGTTCCTGACGGTACTGCGCGCGAAGGCACCGGTGTCGCTCCGCTAGGTATACGGAGGGGACGGCACCCGGCGACACATCGGTATGCGGATCCTGCCCGATACGGATGGCGGCAGCGCCCCGCACCCACCAGGCTCCCCCTGTACCGCCTCCCCTGGCCCGCCCCCGGCCCCCTGCCCTCGTCGGCGACGGCAGAAGCCCGGGGCCCCGGAGGGGGGCGGTACCTTGCGCTGGGGCGCTTGGGGGGGGTGAGGGGTGCGTGCCCCGGCGAGGGGTCGTACCCAGCACCACCACGGCCCCGCACAACCCCGCCGCTCCGCGGCGGATGTATCCCACCCACCCACCCGTTTGCCCCGCGACGCAGGGCAGGGTAGGGGCGGGCGGGGCCTGCTTGCCCGGCGACGCAGGGCGGGGCAGGGGCGGGGGTGTGTTTGCCCCGCGACGTACGGCGAGGCAGGGGCGGGGGGGTGCATTTTCCCCGTGACGCACAGCGAGAGCAGGACAGGGTGGGGGCGCCCCGCGACGTAGGGCGGGACGGGGTGTGTTTGCGCGCGACGCAGGGCGGGACCGGGGATGTTTGCCGTGCGACGCACGGCGGGAGCAAGACGGGGGTGGGGGTGTTTGGGCCGCGACTCACGGCGGGGGCGGCGGGTGTTTGGCGTCCGTCGCGCCGGGACGGAGCAGCAGACCCGGGCGGAACCACCCCCACCGGGGCGCACTCGCGCACGAGACGGGAGGGGACGTGGGGGTATGTGCGCACGGAGCACCGAGCACACTGTGCCGCCTTTGTTCGTGCAGCGCGGCGCAGGGATAGCGAGTACGCACATACCCCCGCGGCCCCGCACCCACAACCGACCCAAGGCGCTTACGCCCACCAGGCCGCACCCGCGCGCGAGACACAAGGGGACGTGGGGGTATGTGCGCACGGAGCACCGAACCAGCCATGGCGTCTTTGTTCGTGCAGCGCGGCGCAGGGATGGCGAGTACGCACATACCCCCGCGGCCCCGCACCCACAGACGGACAGCACGCGCGACCCCACCGGACCGCACCCCCGGGGCCCCAGCCCCAGCGCAGCCGCAACCTACGTCGCGCCCGCGATTTCCCTCCGTGAACCCACCCCCAGCTTCGCCAGGATGTGTTCCACATGCGCGTCCGCCGTCCGCTTCGAGATCACCAGCCGCTCCGCGATCTCCCGGTTGGAGAGCCCCTGGGCGACCAGCACAGCGACCTCCCGCTCCCGCCGCGTCAACACATCCCCCCGCCCCCGAGCCCCGGCCCCACCCCCAGAACCGCCCCCCGCCCCAGCCAACGGCGCATCCGCGTCCGCCCGCACCGCCTCCAACACCTGCCGCCCCGACAACCGCGCCCCCACCGCATGCCACCGCTCGAACTGCCTGCTCCCCAGCGCCTCCCGCACCGATTCCCGCGCGGCCTCCTGCTGTTCGAGGAGTGACGGCAGCATCGCGATGGGGTCACCACCGAGCCGCCGCGCCGTCTCCGCGTACCCGAAGAGCCACGCCGCCCGCACCTGCCGCCCCTCCCCCGCCGCCGCCCACGCCAGCCCGTGGCAGCACATCGCGGCGACCAGCACCTCCCCCATGTCACCCACCTCGCTCGCCGCCTCCAACCCCCGGCACAACGACGAGACCCCCGCCTCCCGCTCCCCCGCGAGCCACCGCACCAGCCCCTGCGCCGTCAGCGTGGACCCGTAGATCTGCCGCTCGCCGGTGCCTTCCAGGAGTTCCAGACCCTGCTCGCACATTTCGAGCGCCCCGTCCGTGTCGCCGAGGACGGCCCGCAGCAGAGCGGCCTCGTAGCTCATGACCACGACGCCCAGCCGGTTGTCGCTCTCGACCATCCGCCGCCGCACGTCGGCGAGGCGTGCCAGCCCGGTCTCGTCGCCGCAGAGCGCGGCGAGCCCGTGGGTGTACGCCTCGGCGAACTGCGCGACCTCCTCGTCGCCCGCCCGCACCGCGGACTCCCACGCCAGCTCCATCCGCTCGACGGCGGTCGCGAGGTCCGCGGTCCACACTCCGATGACGCCGGTCCCGAGGAGCCCCCAGGCCCGCGCCGAGCAGTCCTCGTCCACGCGTGCCAGGCCCTTCTCGATCCAGTAACCGCCTTCGGAGAGCGTCCCGGAGGCCCGCCAGTAGGGCCAGAGCCGGGCGGCGAGGCGCAGTCCCTCGCGGGCCCGCCCGTCGGTCGCGTACGCGTACTCGAGGGCGGCGCGCAGGTCGGCGGCGTCGACCCGTACCGCGTTGTGGAGCGCGGGCTGTTCGGCGGAGAGGAAGCCCTCCTCGAAGCGGCGCCCCAGGTCCTGGTAGTAGGCGAAGTGCCGCGCCCGCAGCGCGGCGCCCCCGTCGTCCTCCAGGGCGCCGAGCCGCTCGGCCCCGTACTCGCGCAGCGTGTCGAGGAGCCGGTAGCGGTTACCGGTCTCGCCGAGGCGCTGGACCACCGACTTGTCGACGAGCCCGATCAGCCGGGCCAGCACGTCGGAGACGGGCAACTCCGCGTCGGCACATATCTGTTCGGCCGTGGACAGTTCGAAGGACCCCGCGAAGACGGAGAGGCGGGCCCACAGCAACTGCTCGCCGGGGGTGCACAGTTCGTGCGACCAGTCGATGGCCGTACGCAACGTCTGGTGCCGTGAGAGAGCGGTCCGCCGGCCGCCCGTGAGCACCTGGAACCGGTCGTCGAGCCGCGCCACCAGCTCCGCCACGGAGACGGCCCGCAGCCGCACCGCCGCGAGCTCCAGGGCGAGCGGGATGCAGTCGAGCCGCCGGACCAGCGCCATCAACTGGTCGCGGTCGGCCTCCCGCACCGCGAACCCGGGCACGACCCCCGCGGCGCGCTGCGCGAACAGCTCCACGGCGTCGTCCGGCGCCAGCGGGGCGACGGGGCAGCAGTGCTCGCCGGGCACGTCCAGCGGCTGCCGGCTGGTCGCCAGTACGCACACGTCCGCCGCCTCGCGCAGCAGGATGTCGGAGAGCATCGCGCAGGCGTCGACCAGATGCTCGCAGGTGTCGAGGACGATGAGCAGGCGCCGGCCCTGGAGGTGCGCCACGACCGCGTCGAGCGGCGCCATCCCCGGCTGCTCGGGCAGTTCGAGGACCGCGGCGAGCGTGGCGGGGATCAACTCCGGGTCGCGCAGGGCGGAGAGCTCCGCCAGCCACACCCCGTCCGGGAACCGTTCGCCGAGCCCGGCGGCCGCCCGCAGCGCGGTGCGGCTCTTGCCCACGCCGCCGGGCCCGACCAGCGTGACGAGCCTGGCGTACGCGAACGCGTCGCGGACCTGCGCCAGTTCGTCCACGCGCCCGACGAACGAGGTCAGTTCGGCGGGCAGTTGCCCGCCCCGCCGCTGCCCGAAGCCGAAACCCATAGCGTTACCGCCCCCGTCACGTCGCCCCGCACCGCCGAGGATCCCACCTCAGCGTACGCAGATCGACGCGGAGCGTGAACGAAATCCCCAACCCCGCGGCAGCCTCTTCCGCCCCCTCCCCAAAGGGGCACCGCTCAGGAGACGAGCCGTTCCGCCACGTCGACGGCGTCGGCGAGGCTGTCCACGACGGGCACCCCGGCCACCTCCAGGCTCGCCCGGCTGTGCGAGCCCCCCGTGTAGAGCACGGCACGCGCCCCCACGTGCCCGGCGGCGACCGCGTCGTCGACGGCGTCGCCGATCACCACGATGCGGTCGACGTCCACTCCTTCGAGCTCGGCGAGGTGGCGCACCATCCGCTCCGCCTTGCCGGCGTGCGACTCGTCGGTGCGGCCGTCGATCCGTACGAAGTACTCGTGGATGCCGTACTTGCGCACGATCGGCACCAGGCGCTCGTGCGGCGCGAGCGAGAGCAGCGACTGCGTGCGCCCGCCAGCCCGCCGCGCGGCCAGCAGCTCGGAGGCGCCATCGGCCAGCGCGCAGGCGTCCACCCGCGACCAGTAGTGCTTGTGGAAGACGGCGTCCATGACCCGCCACTCGGCGTCGGTGGGGAGGCGCCCCATCAGCCGCTCGTAGAACCGCGGCACCGGCACGCAGTACAGGTCCCGGTACCGCTCCAGCGTGATCGGTTCGAGCCCGAGCTCGGCGAAGGACGCGTTCGTGGCGTCGATCACCGCATGAATGTCATGCAGCAGCGTCCCGTTCCAGTCCCAGACGATATGCGCCCCGCGCAGCATCTTCCCCATACCAAGACGCTACCTCTCCCACCAGCGGACACGAGGCCGCCCGAGCGAGGTCAGAGCGAGGCCAGGGACCGAAGCGCCGAAGCGCCGGGGCTACTGGAGCAGCCCGGGGATCTCCTGCGTGGCGAACCAGAGCAGCTCGTGGTCCTCGGCGCCGTCCACGACGAACCTCGCGTCGTCGTCCCCCTGGTCCGCGGCCCCCAGCGCCGCGGCCGCCGCCGTCACGTCCGCCTCCGCGTCGTCCGCGTCCACGTGCACGGCCGCCGCCTTGGCCAGCGGCAGCGCCTCCGCGATCCGCACCTCGCCGAGCGCTCCCTGGTCGAGGCCGCGGTCGGGGTCGGCCAGGGCAGCCGTGTCGGGCACGTCGGCGGCGAGGACGACCCGGCGCCGCGCCGCCCCGGGGTCCCCGGCGATCAGCCGCAGCGACGCCAGCGCGGCCCGGTTCAGCGCCGCGTACTCCAGCTCCTCGATGTCGTCCGAGACGTACCACTCGCGCAGGGCGGGCGTCACGGCGTAGGCGACCAGCGGCCCTGGCCCCAGCTGCCCCGCCTCGTACGCCTCGGCGAGCCTGGGCAGGGTCAGGGGGACGTAGACGCGCATGGCTGACCGCTTTCGTTCGTGTCCGCGGCAGGCGGACCTTCGTGGCCGTGGAGGACCTTCAGGATACGTGCGGGAGTCCCCCATCGAGCTCCCCCCACCGCGCCCCGCGCCGTCAGCGCCTGTCCCGGCCTTCACCCGGCACACCCCGGCGCCCACCGCCCCCGCGAGGCCGCGCGTCACCCTGATAGGTGAACCCTGACACCGCCTTCGCCCGCCCCTGGCACCCCTTGCGCCGGCCCTCCCCGGCCCCGTACAAGATCCCTCGACGCGAAGTTACTGTCCGGTACGAGCCGGGCTTCCGGTCGGGCGTCCCGCTCCCGGCCGAGGGAAACGAGACGGAGGCACCCATGCGCAAGGTGATGACAAGGCCCCGCCCCCGCCCGACGGCGACCCGCACGCCCGCGGGCCGCCCGCCGAACCGGAGGGACTCCCGACGCCCTTCGTCCCCCACGACTCCCACGGCCCCCACACCCACATCGCCCAGGACCCCCTCGGCTCCCGCGGCGCGCCCGGCCTCCCCGGCGACGCGTGGGGCGACGATCCCCGCCCAGCCACCCCCGCACCCCACGGAGGTCTTCGCCGAGCGTCTCGTCCTGGTCCTCAGCGGCCAGCGGCCGATGCACTGGGTGGCCCGGCACATCGCCAACACGGCCTTCGACGACCTGGCCCGCCTGGCCGAGCTCCGGCCGCTCGCCGCGAGCGGCCACCGCCCCACGATCCACCGGATCGGCCACTACCAGCCGCACCCCGAGACGTACGAGGTCTTCGCCCGCGTCGCGACGGGCCCGCGCCTGCGCGCGCTGGCGTTCCGCCTCACGCTGGGCCCGGACCGCAGGTGGCGCTGCACGGCGGTGGAAACCGACCCGAGCCGTCCCTGACCCCTCGCCCAGCCCCCCTGCCGCGTCCCCGGGGCACGCCGAAGGGGCCGGACAGCAGCCCGGCCCCTTCGGTCAGTCACACGGCCACACGCAGGCGACGGCCTACTTCTTGCGTCGCCGGCCGCCCTTCTGCGCCTTGCGCCGCTCCGCCCGGGTCATGCCGTCCGCCTCGGAGCGGACGCCCGCGCCGTCGGTGGTGAAGTCGCCCTCGTCGACACCGCCCTCGGCGTTCGGCGCCTGGAAGTGCAGGCGGTCGGGGCGCTGCGGGGCCTCCAGGCCCTTGGCGTGGATCTCCGGGCGGGAGTGGCCCGCACCGGCCGGCACCGCGTCCTGCGCGCCGTCCTTCGTCAGCGAGGGCGCCGCGTCCTCGAGGGGGACCTCCTCGACCTGCTGCTCGACCTGGACCTCCAGGTTGAACAGGTAGCCGACGGACTCCTCCTTGATGCCGTCCATCATGGCGTTGAACATGTCGAAGCCCTCGCGCTGGTACTCGACCAGCGGGTCCTTCTGCGCCATGGCGCGGAGGCCGATGCCCTCCTGGAGGTAGTCCATCTCGTAGAGGTGCTCGCGCCACTTGCGGTCGAGGACCGAGAGCACGACGCGCCGCTCCAGCTCGCGCATGATGTCGGAGCCGAGCTGCGCCTCACGCGCCTCGTACTGCTGGTGGATGTCTTCCTTGATGGCCTCGGAGATGAACTCGGCGGTCAGGCCGGCGCGGTCGCCCGCGTCCTCCTCCAGCTCCTCGACGGTCACCTTGACGGGGTAGAGCTGCTTGAAGGCGCCCCACAGCCGGTCCAGGTCCCACTCCTCGGCGAAGCCCTCGGCGGTCTCCGCGGCGATGTACGCGTCGATGGTGTCGTCCATGAAGTGCGTGATCTGCTCCTGCAGATCCTCGCCCTCCAGGACGCGGCGACGCTCGCCGTAGATGACCTCGCGCTGGCGGTTGAGGACCTCGTCGTACTTGAGGACGTTCTTCCGGGTCTCGAAGTTCTGCTGCTCGACCTGCGACTGCGCGGAGGCGATGGCGCGGGTGACCATCTTGTTCTCGATCGGGACGTCGTCCGGCACGTTGGCCATGGACATCACGCGCTCGACCATCTGGGCCTTGAAGAGGCGCATCAGGTCGTCGCCGAGCGAGAGGTAGAACCGGGACTCGCCGGGGTCGCCCTGACGTCCGGAACGGCCGCGCAGCTGGTTGTCGATACGGCGCGACTCGTGCCGCTCCGTGCCGAGGACGTAGAGCCCGCCGAGCTCCTTGACCTCTTCGAACTCCGCCTTGACGGAGCGCTCGGCCTTCTCCAGGGCGGCGGGCAGCGCCGCGGCCCACTCCTCGGCGTGCTCGACCGGGTCGAGGCCGCGCTGGCGCAGCTCGGCCTCGGCGAGGTCGTCGGGGTTGCCGCCGAGCTTGATGTCGGTGCCTCGTCCGGCCATGTTCGTGGCGACGGTGACGGCGCCCTTGCGGCCGGCCTGGGCGACGATGGTCGCCTCACGGTCGTGCTGCTTGGCGTTGAGCACCTCGTGCTGGATGCCCCGCTTGGAGAGCTGCTGGGAGAGGTACTCCGACTTCTCCACGGAGGTGGTGCCGACCAGGATCGGCTGCCCCTTCTCGTGCTTCTCCGCGATGTCGTCGACGACGGCGGCGAACTTGGCGACCTCGGTGCGGTAGATCAGGTCGGACTGGTCGGCGCGGACCATGGGCCGGTTCGTCGGGATCGGCACGACGCCCAGCTTGTAGATCTGGTGGAACTCGGCGGCCTCGGTCATGGCCGTACCGGTCATTCCGGAGAGGCCGCTCTCGTAGCCCTCGCGCTTGTAGAGGCGGAAGAAGTTCTGGAGGGTGATGGTCGCAAGGGTCTGGTTCTCGTCCTTGATGTCCACCCCTTCCTTCGCCTCGATCGCCTGGTGCATGCCCTCGTTGTAGCGGCGGCCGGCGAGGATACGGCCGGTGTGCTCGTCGACGATCATGACTTCGCCGTCGATGACGACGTAGTCCTTGTCCTTCTTGAAGAGTTCCTTGGCCTTGATGGCGTTGTTGAGGTAGCCCACCAGGGGCGTGTTCACCGACTCGTAGAGGTTGTCGATGCCCAGCCAGTCCTCGACCTTGCTCACGCCGGACTCGTGGATGGCGACGGTGCGCTTCTTCTCGTCGACCTCGTAGTCGCCGGTCTCCTCGATGCCCTTGAGGGGGTTGCCCGGCTCGCCCTTGGTGAGGCGGGTGACCAGCTTGGCGAAGTCGCCGTACCACTTGGTGGCCTGGTCGGCGGGGCCGGAGATGATCAGCGGCGTACGGGCCTCGTCGACGAGGATCGAGTCGACCTCGTCGACGATCGCGAAGTTGTGGCCGCGCTGGACCAACTCGTCCTTCGACCACGCCATGTTGTCGCGGAGGTAGTCGAAGCCGAATTCGTTGTTCGTGCCGTACGTGATGTCGCAGTTGTACTGCTCGCGGCGCTGGGCCGGCGTCATGTTGGCCAGGATGCAGCCGACGGTCAGGCCCAGGAACTTGTGGACGCGACCCATCATCTCGGAGTCGCGCTCGGCCAGGTAGTCGTTGACCGTGATGAGGTGGACGCCCTTGCCGGAGAGGGCGTTCAGATACGCGGGGAGCGTGCCGACGAGGGTCTTGCCCTCACCGGTCTTCATCTCCGCGACATAGCCCATGTGCAGGGCGGCGCCGCCCATCATCTGGACGTCGTAGTGCCGCTGGCCCAGGACGCGCTTGGCGGCCTCGCGGACGGTCGCGAAGGCTTCGGGGAGGAGGTCGTCGAGCGTCTCGCCGTCGGCGTATCGCTCCTTGTACTCCTCGGTCAGTGCGCGCAGCTCGGCGTCGGAGAGGCTGACGAAGTCCTCTTCGATGGAGTTGACCTGGTCCGCGATGCGGTGCAGCTTGCGCAGGATCTTGCCTTCGCCTGCACGCATGATCTTTGAGAGGACGGACACGGGGGTTGGTCTCCTTGCCGGTCGGGCCTGGCATGGTCGGTTTTACTCGTCGGGCAACGGCCATCGTATGCGAGGACCACGCCGCGCCGGGAGGTCTGCCATGAGGTCAACGGACGAGGGGTGCCGAAGGTGCCGGGTTGCGTCCATGAGTGCCCCGCGAACGGTGATCGGGAATGCCCGTAAAACGGTGGCTCCGGGGGCGTCGCCCCAGCAGAATCGTTTGATGGAGCCCGTCACCCTCACCACCGAACGTCTGTGCCTGCGCGTCTTCACGCCCGAGGACACCGATGAGACCTACGCGGCCTGCCAGGACCCCGACATCCAGCGCTGGACGACCATCCCGTCGCCGTACACGCGCGTGGACGCCGAGACCTTCATCAACCGCGTCGTCCCGGACGACTGGCGCAACGACCGCGAGTACACCTTCGCCGTCCGCCCCAGGCAGGGCGGCCCGCTGCTCGCCGCCGCCAGCCTGCACCACCCGCGCTCGGGCGCCTGGGAGGTCGGCTTCTGGACGGCCAAGGAGCACCGGGGCCACGGCTACATGACGGAGGCCGTCCTCGAGCTGGCCCGGTGGGCCTTCACGGAGCTGCGCTGCACGCGCCTGGAGTGGCGCGCCGAGGTCGGCAACACCGGCTCGCGGGCGGTGGCGGAGAAGGCCGGCTTCACCATGGAGGGGGTGCACCGCGCGGGCCTGCTCAACAAGGGCACGCTCCGCGACGGCTGGGTCGGCGCCCTGCTCCCCTCGGACCTGGGCCTGCGGTCGCCCTACCCCTACCTGCCCGCCCGGACCTGACGGCCTCACCACCCGGGCCGGTTGTCAGTGCCGCCCCCTATCGTTCGGACCATGACGAGCCTGCCGAGCCCCGCCATCGACCTCTCCGCCGACGAGGCACGCCGCATCGTCCTGCGCGCCCAGGGTTTCCTGGGGGCCCCGGACCGCAGATCCGGGGTGCGGGGCGTCCTGCGCCATCTCGGCGCGGTCCAGCTCGACACGATCTCGGTCCTGGCCCGCTCCCACGAGCTCATTCCGTACGCGCGCCTCGGCGCCGTCGGCCGCGACACCGTCGAGGCGGCGTACTGGACGCAGACCCACGCCTTCGAGTACTGGTCGCACGCCGCGTGCATCCTGCCCATCGAGGAGTGGCCGCACTTCGCCTTCCGCCGCCGCGCCTACCGCGCCCGCCCGCACTGGCACCACGACCTGCCCGCCGGAGCGTATGACCAGGTCATCAAGCAGCTGCGCACCGAAGGCCCGCTGACCGCCACGGAGTTGGGCGGCGCGAAGAACAAGGGCGAGTGGTGGGACTGGTCCGAGTCGAAGATCGCCGTGGAGCGGGCGCTGATGTACGGCGAGGTGGTGTGCACGGAGCGCCGCTCCTGGAAGCGGGTGTACGACCTGGCGGAGCGCGCCGTCCCCGGCGCGCTGCTCCATGACGACCTGGACGATGCGGAGTGCCTGCGCCGCCTGGTCCGCCTGGCGGGCGAGGCGCTGGGGGTCGGCACGCGCGCGGACATCGCCGACTACCACCGCCTCAAGGGCGAGCAGTTCGACGCTGTGGTGGCGGACTCGGGCCTGGTGCCGGTGACGGTCCAGAGCTGGGCCAAGCCGGCCTGGGCCGATCCGAAGGCGCTGGAGACGACGCCCCGCGGCCGGCACCGCACGACGCTGCTGTCCCCGTTCGACTCGCTGATCTGGGAGCGGGCGCGCACGGAGCGGATCTTCGGCTTCACGCACCGGCTTGAAGCGTATGTGCCGAGGCCCAAGCGGATCCACGGGTACTTCGCGATGCCGCTGCTCTCGGGCGGCCGGCTCATCGGCCGGGTGGACCCCGCGCGCGAGGGGAGCACGCTGGTGGCCAGGCAGGTCTCGCTGGACGGCCCGAAGGCGGTCGACCCGATGGCCCGGGCCCTCCTCGAGGCTGCGTCCTGGGTCGGCTGTGACGCGGTGCGGGTGGAGCGGGTGGACCGCCCCGAGCTCGCCGCCGAGCTGGTGCGGGCCCTCACCTGATCTCGAGGATCTTCTCCCGCATCGCGTAGACGACGGCCTCCATCCTGGAGTGCAGCTGCAGCTTCTCCAGGATGTTGCGCACGTGGTTCTTCACGGTGTTCTCGGAGATGAACAGTTCCTTGGCGATGTCGCGGTTGTTCATTCCGGTGGCGACCAGCTTGAGCACTTCCAGCTCCCGGTCGGTCAGCCGGGGCGCGGGCACCAGTCTGCGCTCGTCGGTGCGCTGGATCATCGACTTGAACTCGGTGAGCAGCTTCGACGCCATGGACGGGCTGATCTGCGACTGGCCGTCGGCGACCGCCCGGATCGCCGTCGCCACCTCGTCCGTGGAGATCTCCTTGAGGAGATAGCCGGTGGCGCCCGCCTTGATCGCGTCGTAGAGGTCGGCCTCCTCGTCGCTGATCGTCAGCATGATGATCTTTGCGCTGGGTGCCACCTCCTTGATGGAGGTGCACGCCTCGATGCCGCCGCGCTTGGGCATCCGCACATCCATCAGCACGATGTCGGGCAGCAGGTCGGCGGCCTTGTCCACCGCCTCGGCGCCGTCGCCCGCCTCTCCGACGACCTGGATGTCTTCCTCGGCGGCGAGGACGATCTCCAGGCCGCGGCGGAAGAGGGCGTGGTCATCCACCACAAGGACCCTGATGGGCTCCTTGCGTGGGGCGCCCGCGTCCGTGCCGATGCCCATGCCGTCGCCGGCATGCTCGTGACGCATCGGTCCGAAGCTGTCCGCCATCGTTCCTCCCCCATGAAGGCCGCGGCCTGTTGTGCCCTCTGCTGCGCCAACCCCAGGCGCCAGCACACCGGTTGACCGGCCCGCCCATGATTTCATGCCCGGCGCCGGTGCGGTGCGTGCAGTGGGCGCACGGTGGTGCCCCTGGGGGCGCACAGGCGCTCCAGGGGCACCACCTCGGCCGTCACGGGGCGGTGATCAGCCTGCGAGAGCTCCGCCACCACCGGCCGACTCGGCCTTGGCGACCATGGGGTCGGTGTTGAGCCGGATCACGCCGTAGTCGTAGGCGTGCCGGCGGTAGACGACGCTCGGTTCCTTGGATTCGGAGTCGACGAACAAGTAGAAGTCGTGGCCGACCAGTTCCATCTCGTAGAGCGCCTGGTCGAGCGACATGGGGGCCGCGACGTGGGTCTTCTCCCGGACCACGAGCGGGCCTTCGCCCTGGATCTCGAGGGAGCCGATCTTCTTGACCGGCACGCCGTCCGGTTCTTCGTCGCGTGCGATGGAGCCGTCTCCGTTGAAGGACGCGGCGTCCGGGACCCGCTCGGCGACCTCGGCGGCGGAGAGCCTGCCGTTGCCCCGGCGGTTGTGGCGCTTCTCGTGCTCCTTGCGCAGCCGCGCGTCGAGCTTGGCCGTGGCCAGGTCGAGTGCCGCGTACGGATCGGCTGCCGAGGCCTCCGCGCGGATCACGGGTCCGCGCGAGCGGAGGGTGATCTCCACCCGGTCGGAACGGTCGGCCTGTCGCGGGTTGGTTTCCTTGGACACCTCGACGTCGAGGCTGATCACCTTGCCGTCGAGCTTCTGGATCTTGTCCAGCTTCAGCTTCTCGGCCACGTGCTTGCGGAACCGCTCGGGCACCTCGGTCTTGCGGCCCTTGACGACGATGTCCACGCAGAACTCCGTTCCCGGATCGCTCCGCTTCGGCGGCGGAGCATCTCCCTTTTGCACCAGACCCCGGTGACATCCGGGGCCTCGGACTCGGTGACTTCCACCTCCTCCTCCCCCGTGGGCAAGCTCTCCACCCCACCGGCCCGGGTGATTGCGGAAAACCCGCGCACCGGCATTCCGATATGCGAGGGACGGCGTCCGCCATTCCTCACAACCGAACATATCTCGCCCGGAGGGAAGTCGTCACCCTCTACTGCCGCGTACCTCCATTCAGGTGTATTAGCCCTCTCATCACCTGCAACGATGCAAGTTCTCAATCAGTTCCGGTTTATTTCGAAGGATTCCGGCGACGCAGCGACAACCGCCGCACCTGGCGCGTTCTCGCCGTCTCCTACCGGCCTTCGTACGGCCCCCGTTCCCCGTTCTCGTGCGGTTTCCCCTCGGGTTTCCTTTTCCGTGTGTACGGCACGTAATGCCCGGGCCGCCTCCGCCAAGGAGGCGCCGGTGGTCATGAGGTCATCCACGACCACCACCCGGCCGCCGGCCCTCAGCAGCCGCCGGCCTGCGGCAGAGACCTCCAGGGCGCCCGCCAGATTGGCCTGGCGCCGCCGGGAGTCGAGCCCCGACTGGTCGGCCACCGCGCGCCGTTGCCGCAGCACCGCGAGCACCCGCGCCGGGACACCCGCCCGTCGCAGCTCGGCGGCGGCCGCGAGCGCGATCCGTCGCGTCGGGTCGTGCCCGCGCGCCCGCACGGCGGCCCGCGCCGAAGGCACAGGAACGAGCGACAACGGCATCACGCGCCCCTGTGGTCCATCCTGTCTGCCACGTACCCACGATCCCGGCGGCCTATCACCCGGAGAGCCGGATCCGCCCCGCAGAGCCTCAGGACGGGCGCCGGAGACGGCCTCACGCACGGCCGAGGCCAGCGCCACTCCCAGGGGCCCGGCGAGACCCAGGGCGCCGCGCTCCTTGTGCGCGAGGAGAACGGCCCGCACCGCGTCCTCGTACGGCGCGGCGGCGTGGACGACGGGCAGCCCGGGCGGCTCCGGCGACGGCCGCACCCGGCGCGGCCCGGCTCCGCACAGGGCGGCCCGGCACCCGTCGCAGAGCGCCGTCCGGAGCTCCCCGCACCCTCCGCACTCGGCCGGCAGCACCAGGTCGGTGAGGTCCTGCCACCAGCCCCGCATGCCCACCACTGTGTCAAGGCAGGAGCAGCGCGGCCACCCCTGTGGATAACTCCGGAGAATTCCCGAGAACTCTCTGTGGACAACTCTCCGACGACAGTCGACGACCGACAGCCAACTGCCGCCCGCAGGAGGGAACTAGCCCCTCACCCCGGATAAACCGGAGCCATCCCCACCTTCACCACGGTCTGCCACTGCGACCCCGTCGGCAGCCGGACGATCCCGTCGTCCGAGTGCGCCAGCAGCGGCTGCCGCTCGTCGTCGGACGCCGCGATCTCCTCGACGCCCGTCAGGCCCGGCAGCGCGGTGCCCGGCAGCACCGAGCCGTCGCACTGCACGTACCGGATCTGCTGCACCCCGCCGGTCTCACGGCCGACCACCACGAGACGGCTTCCGCCCGCCCACGACATGGCCGTGACCTCCTCCATCTGCGGGGCCGCGGGCGTGGGGTCGAGGACCGAGATCTCCGGCCGCTCGCCCTTTCCGCCGCTGCGCTCGGCCCGGCCGATCCACAGAGAGGTCTTGTCGTCCTTCTCCACCAGCAGGGCGATCCGCACGCCGTCGCCCGACACCCGCACCTGCCGGACGCGTCCGTCCACGGCGGGCAGCTCGACCTCGACCGGTTCGCCCGTGCCCCGTTCGAGCCAGAACAGCCGGGGCCGCTTCGGGTCGCGGTCGGCCACCCAGAGGTTGCCCCTGCCGTCCCAACTGGGCGTGGAGAGGCGGTCCTCCTCCGACTTGGCCTTGCTGCGCAGGTGCGCCTTGCCCAGTGCGTCGTCCGAGAGCAGCGAGCCCGTGTACAGCGACTTGCCGTCGAGCGACACCCCGGCCGCGTACTGCTCGTCGCGCGAGACCGCCGCCGAGCGCAGCGGCTGGTCGCCGGTGCCGAGGGCGCCCGTCACCGGTTCCGGCTCCACGGTGCTGCCCGCGTTGGCCGACATGCGTACGAGCCGGTGCTTCTCGTCGATGAAGTACTGGAAGTCGGGGCGGTCCGCGCTGCGGTGCGCCGCGACGGTCTCGGCCCTCTCCTGGCTCAGCACGCAGAGCATCGACCCGTTGGAACGCTGCAACGTCACCTGCTCGACCCCCGACGGCGTCAAGTCCTGCAAGGTGAAGAGCAGTTGCGCCGCCATCTCCTTGCACTTGGTCTGCCCGGCGTCGTCGGAGCGGCTGTTGAGCTGCACCGTCAGCCTGTTCTGGTCGTCCAGTGTCAGGGGTTTCTCGGGGTCCTTGAGCGCCGTACCGCTGGGGAAGCTCGAATTCACCACGAGGCGCAGCCAGTTGGTGGGACCTCCCAGCAGCGTCTTGACCGTCTGCGTCAGCGGTTCGATGCGCTGGCGGATGTAGACGGGGTCGGCGACGAGTCCGGTGCGGCCGCTCACGCCCGCCCCGGCGGGCCCGGCGAAGTAGTACTTGTTGACGGGCCGGTAGATCCGCTGGAAGTCCGACTCGCCGAGGACCACGCCGGTCGGCGGCTTGTCGATGCGCCATTCGTCGCCGCCCGGGCCGCCGTCCTGGCTGAGGTGCACGGACTGGCTGTAGGGCGCGTCGTCGGGACGGTACGCGTGCTGCGCGTCCACCCGCGCGATCTGGCGCCCTGTCAGGGTGTAACGGCGGCTGCCCTCGTCGTCGTTGCCCGCGTTCCCCGCGTCCGTGTTCGGGCCGTCGGCGAGGACGGTCGTGGACTCCTCCGGATGCCAGCTCTTCGACGCCTTCTTGGTCAGATACTTGCGCGCCATCGCGAACTGCGGATCATCGCTGGTCAGCGCCTCGAGAAAACCCTGCACGATCTCCACGGGCCGGGCGCCCTCGCGCGGCGGCAGCGCGTAGACACGGACCTGGGACTGCGAGTCAGGGCGCTGCGAGGCGTCGACGGACTTCAGGTTGCCGCTGTCCGGCATCGAGGCGCATCCGGCGAGGAGCGCCCCGCAGCCACCCAGGAGCAGGGCGGTGCGCAGTGGGCGCCCGCGGCCGGTCCGGCGGCTGCGTCCGGCTCGGTCAGCGACCACGGGTGCTCTCCTCTTCCCTGTCCGTCCCCACCCCGGGCCCCGACGCCCTGGGACGCGTGTCCGCATCCGTACGAAGGTCGGCGTCCGTCTGCCCACGGGCCTCGCCCGTGTCCGTACGCGTACGAGATTCCTCGCCCGTGCCCGTACGGGATTCCCCGCTCGCCCGCGTACGAGAACCGGAAGCGGACCCACCGTCCGCATCCCGCGAACCGCCGGTCACATCCGGCGCCTCGTCGCCTCGTCCCCCGTCGCCCGGCGGCTCGTCGTCCAGGGGGCGGCGCGGCACGACCCGCGAGCCGTTGCCGGGCAGGGCCGTGAGATCGACCGGGCCGGCCTGCAGGAGCCTCGGCGGTATGGGTCCCTTCGCGGGCACCGGCGGAGTCACGCGCTCCGCGGGGGCCGCCTGCGCGGGCACGGTGGCCAGCTTGTTCCCGCCGCCGAGGGGCAGGCCCGCGTCGTTCAGACCGCGGTGACGGCGTGAGTCGTCGGGCTCCAGGGGGATCGGCGAACCCCGCAGCGGCTCGTCCGCCGTCCTCGGCAACGTGAGCCGGAACTGCGAACCCCCGCCCGGCTCGCCCCAGGCCTGCAGCCAGCCGCCGTGCAGCCGCGCGTCCTCCAGGGCGATGGAGAGCCCGAGCCCCGTACCACCGGTGGTACGCGCGCGTGCCGGGTCGGCCCGCCAGAAACGGCTGAAGACCCGGGTCGCCTCGCCGGGCTTGAGGCCCACTCCGTAGTCCCGTACCGCGACGGCGACCGCGCCACCGGCGGCGGCGAGCCGCACCACGACGTCCTTGCCCTCGCCGTGCTCCACGGCGTTGACCACGAGGTTGCGCAGCACCCGCTCCACGCGGCGCGCGTCGGCCTCGGCGACCACGGGCTGCTGGTCCCCGACGACGCGTATGTGCGTGCCCTTGCGCTCGGCGAGCATCTCCGCACCGCCGACCACCCTGCGCACGACCTCACGGAGGTCTATCGGCTCGGCCTCTAGCGCGGCCGCCCCCGCGTCGAACCTGCTGATCTCCAGCAGATCGGCGAGCAGCGACTCGAAGCGGTCCAGCTGGTCGGCGAGCAGCTCGGCCGACCGCGCGGTCACCGGATCGAAGTCGACCCGCGCCTCATGGATGACATCGGCGGCCATCCGTACCGTCGTCAGCGGCGTACGCAGCTCGTGCGAGACGTCGGAGACGAACCGCCGCTGCATCCGGGAGAGCTCCTCCAGCTGCTGGATCTTCAGCTGGAGGTTCTGCGCCATCTTGTTGAAGGCCTCACCGAGGCGTGCGATGTCGTCCTCGCCGGTGACCTTCATGCGTTCCTGGAGGCGCCCGGCGGAGAGCCGCTCGGCGATCCCCGCGGCCATCCGCACGGGTGTGACCACCTGGCGCACCACGAGCCAGGCGATGGCGCCCAGAAGGACCACGACGAAGAGTCCGGCGGTGGCGAGGGTGGTCCTGACGAGGTTGAGCGACTCCTCCTCCTGCGTCAGCGGGAAGAGGTAGTACAGCTGGTACGGGTCGCCGTTGAGGTCGTTGAGACGCTTGCCGATCACCAGACCGGACTGCGGTTCGCGGTCGTCGTCGAAGACGATGCGCGTATTGGCCTGGTAGACGCCCGTGCCGGTGTCGACCTGGCGGCGCAGCTCCTCGGGGACGCTGAGGATCGGCTCGACGCCGCCCGAGGCCCGCGATCCCCGTACGCTCCCTGCATCACCGGCGGAGGTGGGGCTCAGCGTCACCACGGCGAAGGCGTTCTGGCCGCCGCTGGAGAGCTGCTCGACGAGGTCGGACATCCACACCGCGGCGTTGCGCCCGTCCGCGGTGCTGCCGTCCTGGCCCTGCCCCTGGCCGGCGCTCTGCCGCGCCGCGTTGACACTGTCCTGCGCGGCCCGGAAGCCGCCGTCGGCCTGGCTCTGCGAGGCCTTCACCTTGGCCTTGAGCAGGCCGTTGTTGACCGAGCTCATGACGGCGAAGCCGAGCATGAGGACCACGCCGAGCGACATCAGCAGCGTGGTGGCGACGACCTTCAGCTGGATGTTGCGCCGCCACAGCCGCACCGCGGGCAGCAGTGGGCGGCGCACCCAGCGCACGAAGAGGCGCAGCACGGGGCTGCCCTGGACGCCGCCCTGGAGCAGCAGCTTGCCGTCGACGAGCCGCCCGAACCAGGACGCGCGCCGCGCCGGTCCAGTCCGCCCCGCGCGAGGCCCCGGAGCTCCGGGCGCCGAGGAGGAACTGTCCCGGGACACGTCAGCTCGGTCCGGCCTTGTAACCGACGCCACGCACGGTCACCACGATCTCCGGCCGCTCGGGGTCGCGCTCGACCTTGGAGCGCAGCCGCTGGACGTGCACGTTCACCAGACGGGTGTCCGCCGCGTGCCGGTAGCCCCAGACCTGCTCCAGGAGCACCTCACGCGTGAACACCTGCCACGGCTTGCGCGCCAGCGCGACCAGCAGGTCGAACTCCAGCGGCGTCAGCGCGATGGACTGCCCGTCCCGCTTGACGGAGTGGCCGGCCACGTCGATGACCAGGTCACCGATGGCCAGCTGCTCCGGCGCGGGCTCCTCCGACCTCCGCAGCCGCGCCCGGATCCGGGCCACGAGCTCCTTCGGCTTGAACGGCTTGACGATGTAGTCATCCGCCCCCGACTCCAGACCGACCACCACATCCACGGTGTCGCTCTTGGCCGTGAGCATGACGATCGGCACTCCGGACTCCGCCCTGATCAGACGGCACACCTCGATCCCGTCCCGCCCCGGCAACATCAGATCGAGCAGCACAAGATCAGGCTTGGCCTCCCGGAAAGCGGCCAGCGCCTTGTCGCCATCAGCCACGAACGACGGCTCAAAACCTTCACCACGCAGCACAATCCCGAGCATCTCGGCCAGTGCGGTGTCGTCGTCGACGACAAGGACTCGTCCCTTCATGCCTGACATCATCCCATTAGCTAATCGTTACCTGGCGTGACCTGGCACACAGCTCGACAAGGCCCTCTGCTGTCACAGGTGACAGAACGCCCTCTTCCGTGACGATCGCCGTCACCAACTCCGGTGGCGTCACGTCGAACGCGGGGTTGTACGCCTGGGTCCCCAGGGGTGCCACCGGAATACCGCCTCCCGCTTCCATCCCGATCACCGGCACCCGTGGCGCCGTGACCTCCGTCACTTCATGACCGCTCCGCTGCTCGACCTCGATGGCCGCCCCGTCCGGCGTCTTCGGGTCCACGGTCGTCAGCGGGGCCACCACGATGAAGGGCACGTGGTGATACCTCGCCAGCACGGCGAGCGGATAGCTCCCCACCTTGTTCGCCACCGAACCGTCGGCGGCTATGCGGTCGGCGCCGATCAGCACGGCATCCACCTCGCCCGCCGCGAACAGCGAACCCGCCGCGTTGTCCGTGAGCAAGGTGTACGCCATTCCGTTGCGCGCCGCCTCATATGCCGTGAGCCTCGCACCTTGCAGCAACGGCCGCGTCTCGTCCACCCACAGCCTGCGCAGGCTGCCCTCCCGGTGCGCCTTGAGCGCGACGGCGAACGCGGTGCCCTCCCCTCCGGAGACCAGTGCCCCAGTGTTGCAGTGCGTCAGGATCCGGTGGCCACCGCCGGGCAGCAGCTCGTCGAGCAACGCCAGGCCGTGGGCCGCCATCCGGCGGCTGGCCTCGGCGTCCTCGGCGTGCAGCGCCCGCGCCTCGGCGAGTGCCGCGGCGGCTGCCTGCCGGCGGTCGGCACCGCCCGCGGCCGCGGCACGGTACGCGGCCTGCGCCCGGCGCGCGCCGTAGGCGAGGTTGACCGCGGTGGGCCGCGCCCCCGCGAGCGAGTCCGCCGCCTCGTCCACGTCGAAGCCGCGGGTGGCGGCGAGGGCGACCCCGTACGCCCCCGTGATGCCCAGCAGCGGTGCCCCTCGCACCGCGAGCGTCCGTATCGCCTCCACCAGGGCCGGTGCGTCGGTGCACACCAGCTCGATCTCCTCGCCGGGCAGCCTGGTCTGGTCGAGCAGGACCACCACAGGTCCCTCGGGCGGGTCGTCCCAACGGATCGCGGGAACCGTGGGAGGCCCGGTCGGCCGGATGTCCTCGCTGGATTGCGCGTACTGATCAGCCATCCGCCCAGTCTGCCCCGTACCCGGCGGACAATTGAAGGTGTACAGCGGCTACGGCGCCCGGTCACCTTGCGGGTCCCCCATGGCACGATGGCTGGCAACCTGCCGCCGCACCCGCGGACGGGCACCTTGAAGGAGCGACGATGAACGACACTCCGGGCTGGGCCTCGCCCGGATCTGCCCCCTCCGACGGACAGGACTCCGGCACCCCGGACGCCGGAGGGCCCGCGGACGCCGAAGAGCGCGCGGGCGCCGGCGCGCAGGACAGCCGGCCGAAGTGGTCCAAGGAGCAGCCGCCGCCCGCCCCCTGGTCCCCGCCCGGCACCCCCGGCCCGGGCCAGACCCCGCCTCCGCCGCCCCCGCCGCCCGGCCAGGGCGGCGGCTGGGGCTGGCAGGGCAGGCCACCCGGCGGCCCGGGTGGTCCCGGCGGTCCTGGAGGCCCCGGCGGCTACCCCGGCTGGGGAGCCTGGCAGGGCCCCCCGCCCGCCGCCAAGCCCGGCGTCATCCCGCTCCGCCCGCTCGGCGTCGGCGAGATCCTCGACGGCGCGGTGTCGACCATGCGCGCCCACTGGCGCACGGTCCTCGGCATCTCCCTGACCGTCGCCGTGGTCACGGAGATCATCGTCGTACTCCTCCAGGGGCTCGTCCTGAACGAGTCCGTCGACACCGAGGCCCTCGACGACCCGAGCGCGACCGTCGGCGAACTGACCCGCGCCATGGGCGACACGATGCTGAACTCCGGCGTGGTCCTCGGGATCACCCTGCTCGGCACCATCGTCGCGACGGCCCTCCTGACGATGGTCACCAGCCGCGCCGTGCTCGGTAAGCCGGTGACCACCGCGGAGGCCTGGCGGGACTCCCGCCCCCGGCTGGCCAAGCTGGCCGGTCTGACGCTGCTCATCCCGCTCATCGGCGCGGCGATCGTCTTCGTCGGCATCCTGCCCGGCCTGCTGATCGCGCTGGCGGGCCCCTCCGACGCCGGCGCCGCCCTCGCCGTACTGGGTGGTCTCGCCGCGGGCGTCGCCGCCCTCTGGCTCGTCGTCCGCCTCTCGCTGGCCTCGCCCGCCCTCATGCTGGAGAAGCAGGGCGTCAAGAAGTCCCTGGCCCGCTCCGCCAAGCTGGTCCGCGGCTCCTGGTGGCGGGTCTTCGGCATCCAGCTGCTCGCCGCGATCATCGCCAACGTGGTGGCGTCGATCATCGTCATCCCCTTCACCTTCATCGCCGGGGCGATCAGCGGCGAGGGAGTCACGGGCTTCCTGGACAGCACCGGGGAACTGGGCTGGACCTTCCTGATCGTCAGCGGCGTCGGCTCGGTCATCGGCTCGATGCTGACGTTCCCGATCACGGCCGGGGTCACCGTGCTCCTCTACATCGACCAGCGCATCCGCCGCGAGGCCCTCGACCTCGAACTCTCCCGCGCCGCGGGCGTCCCCGGCCACGCCCCCACCCCGCCCGGCACCCCGGGGAGCTGATGCGGTGACCGCGGTGGGGGCAGTACTGCGAGCATCGGGAGCGGCGCTCGGAGAGCGGGGGGACGTACTCAGAGCGGGACTCGGCGCGGCAAGGGCGGCCCTCCGTGAACCGGCCGACGCCCTCGGCCGGTTCACGGCGGCCCCGCTCCTGGCGCGCATCGGCGACGACCCGCCGGTGACCATCCCGCGCGACCCGGCGCGGGAGGCCGCCGAGCGCGAACTGTCCGACCCGATGTACCACGAGAACGACCCCGGCCTCTTCCAGCGCGCCCTGAACCGCTTCTGGGGCTGGGTCGACGACCTCTTCTCCGCCGCGTCCGGGGTCGCCCCGGGCGGCGGACTCGGGCTGCTCGTCATCGTCCTCGCGGTCGTACTCCTGGCCGTCGCCCTGTGGTGGCGCCTCGGCACCCCGCGCCGCGCCCCCTCCTCCGCCCCCGCGCTCTTCGACGACCGCCCCCGCAGCGCCGCCGAACACCGCGCCGCCGCCGAGGCACACGCCGACCGGGCCCAGTGGAACCAGGCCGTGCAGGAACGCATGCGCGCCGTCGTCCGCGCCCTGGAGGAACGCGCGCTCCTCGACCCCCGCCCGGGCCGCACCGCCGACGAAGCAGCGGCGGAGGCGGGCCGCACCCTGCCCTCCCACACCGACCGCCTCCGCGCCGCCGCCCGCTCCTTCGACGACGTCACATACGGCGGCCGCACCGCCGACGAGACGGCATACCTGCGCCTGGCCGAACTCGACCACGAACTGGAACACACCAGGCCGGCCCTGGCCACCACCGCCCGCACCGCACCGGCCCCCACCACACCGGGCAACGGCCCCCGAGGGGCAGCCGAATGACCGGCCCCGCCCCCACCCAGCCCTCCGCGTCGCCCACCACGGAACGGACCGTGGCGCCACCGCCACCGCCCCCACCCGCGTCGACGTCGATCACCCCCACCCCCCGGCAGATCTGGACCCGCTCCCGAGGCATCGTCCTCGCCGTGGTCGTCCTCCTCGTCGCGGCCGCCGCCATCGCAGTGGTCCGCTCCGGCGCCCAGCACGGCCGCCTGGACCCGCGCTCCGCCGACACCCACGGCAGCCGGGCCGTCGCCGAACTCCTCGCCGACCGCGGCGTATCCACCCGCGTGGTCACCACCCTCGACGCGGCCCGGTCCGCGACCGGACCCGACACCACGCTCCTCGTCGCCGACCCCGACCTGCTCACCGCCGGCCGGCGCACCCGGCTCCACGCGGCCATCGAGAACTCCGGCGGCCGCACGCTCCTCGTCGCCCCGAGCGGCACCTCGGTCAAGGACCTCGCCCCCGGCGTCACCGCCTCCGCCACGACCAGCGACGACTCCACGCTCTCCGCCGGCTGCTCGCTCCCCGCGGCCCGCCGCGCCGGCCCCGCCGACATGGGCGGCATCCGTTACGACACCCTCGCCCCCGACGCCGAGGCCTGCTACCTCAGCGACGGACTCCCCGGTCTCCTGCATCTCCCCGCCCCCCGCGGAAACGGCGACACCGTCGTCATCGGCGCCCCCGACATCCTGTACAACGACCATCTCGACGAGCAGGGCAACGCCTCACTCGCCCTCCAACTCCTCGGCACCCGCCCCCACCTGGTCTGGTATCTCCCGTCCCCCTCCGACGACCCGGCCACCCCCGACTCCGAACGCCGCGGCTTCTTCGACCTCATCCCCTCCGGCTGGCGTTGGGGCACCCTGCAACTCACCATCGCCGCCGTACTCGCCGCCCTGTGGCGCGCCCGCCGCCTCGGCCCTCTCGTCGCGGAACGCCTCCCCGTAGCCATCCGCGCCTCCGAAGCCGTGGAAGGCCGCGCCCGCCTCTACCGCAAGGCCAACGCCCGCGACCGCGCCGCCGCGGCCCTGCGCACCGCCACCCGCACCCGTCTCGCCCCTCTCGCCGGTGTCTCCCCCTCCCAGGCGCACACGCCCGAGACCCTGCTCCCCGCCCTCACCTCCCGCCTCCGCACATCCGGCCACGACCCGCACGCCCTCCTCTTCGGCCCGCCCCCGGCCGACGACGCGGCACTGATCGCCCTCGCCGACCAACTCGACGCCCTCGAAAGAGAGGTACGCCACTCATGATGGACCCGACCACTGGCAACGGGCCCACCGGAGATCCCCGCGACGCCCGCACCTCCCTCGAAGCGCTGCGCGCCGAGATCTCGAAGGCCGTGGTCGGCCAGGACTCCGCCGTCACCGGCCTCGTCGTCGCCCTCCTCTGCCGCGGTCACGTCCTACTAGAAGGAGTCCCTGGGGTCGCCAAAACGTTGCTCGTCCGCGCACTTTCCGCGAGCCTCGAACTCGACACCAAGCGCGTCCAGTTCACCCCGGACCTGATGCCGAGCGACGTCACGGGCTCCCTCGTCTACGACGCCCGCACCACCGAGTTCTCCTTCCAGCCGGGCCCGGTCTTCACCAACCTCCTGCTGGCCGACGAAATCAACCGCACTCCGCCCAAGACCCAGTCCTCCCTGCTCGAAGCCATGGAGGAACGCCAGGTCACGGTCGACGGCACACCTCGCCCGCTCCCCGACCCGTTCCTCGTCGCCGCCACCCAGAACCCGGTCGAGTACGAGGGGACGTACCCCCTCCCCGAAGCCCAACTCGACCGCTTCCTCCTCAAACTGACGGTCCCTCTCCCCTCGCGCCAGGACGAGATCGACGTCCTCACCCGCCACGCCGAGGGCTTCAACCCACGCGACCTGCACGCCGCCGGCGTACGCCCCGTGGCGGGCCCCGCGGACCTCGAAGCGGCCCGCGCCGCGGTCGCCAAGACCACGGTCTCCCCCGAGATCACCGCGTACGTCGTGGACCTGTGCCGCGCCACCCGCGAGTCGCCGTCCCTCACCCTCGGCGTCTCCCCCCGGGGCGCCACGGCCCTGCTCTCCACGGCCCGCGCCTGGGCATGGCTCACCGGACGCGACTACGTCATCCCCGACGACGTCAAAGCCCTCGCCCTGCCCACCCTCCGCCACCGGATCCAGCTCCGCCCGGAGGCCGAGATGGAGGGCGTCACCGCCGACTCGGTGATCAACGCGATCCTCGCCCACGTCCCGGTCCCCCGCTGATGGCCCTCACCGGACGCACCGCGCTCCTGGCGGCCCTGGGCACATTCCCCGTGGGCCTGTGGGACCCCAGCTGGACCGGCGTCCTCGCCGTGAACACCCCGCTGGCCCTGGCATGCGCCTGCGACTTCGCCCTGGCCGCGCCTGTACGCCGTCTCGGCCTGACCCGCTCCGGCGACGCGTCCGTACGCCTCGGCGAAGCCGCCGAGATCGATCTGACCGTCACCAACCCCTCCGGCCGCCCCCTCCGCGCAGAACTGCGTGACGCCTGGCCGCCCAGCACCCGCCCCGGCACCGAGGCCACCGAGACCCGCCACCGCCTGACCGTCCCGTCCGGCGAACGCCGCCGCCTCACGACACAGCTGCGGCCCACCCGCCGGGGCGACCACCAGGCGGACCGCGTGACGATCCGCTCGTACGGTCCGCTGGGCCTCTTCACCCGCCAGGGCAGCCACAAGATCCCCTGGACCCTGCGCGTCCTGCCGCCTTTCGCCAGCAGGAAGCACCTCCCCGCCAAACTCGCCCGGCTCCGCGAACTCGACGGCCGCACCAGCCTCCTCACCCGAGGTCAGGGCACCGAATTCGACAGCCTCCGCGACTACGTGCCCGGGGACGACACCCGCTCCATCGACTGGCGCGCCACCGCCCGCCAGTCCAGCGTCGCGGTCCGCACCTGGCGCCCGGAACGCGACCGCCACATCCTTCTGGTCCTCGACACCGGCCGCACCTCGGCGGGCCGCGTCGGCGACGCCCCGCGCCTGGACGCCTCCATGGACGCGGCGCTGCTCCTCGCCGCCCTCGCCTCCCGCGCCGGCGACCGCGTGGACCTGCTCGCCTACGACCGCCGGGTACGCGCCCTGGTCCAGGGCCGCTCGGCGGGCAACGTCCTCCCCTCCCTGGTCGACGCCCTCGCCACACTCGAACCCGAACTCATCGAGACAGACGCCCGGGGCCTGACCTCCACGGCCCTGCGCACCGCACCGCGCAGCTCACTGATCGTGCTCCTGACAAGTCTCGACACGGCCGCCGTCGAGGAGGGCCTGCTCCCGGTACTCCCCCGCCTCACCAAGCGCCACAAGGTCGTACTGGCATCGGTGACCGACCCGCACATCCAGCAGATGGCATCCGCACGCGGCACGACGGAGGCGGTGTACGACGCCGCAGCCGCGGCGCAGGCCGCGTCGGAACGCCACCGCACGGCAGAGAAACTGACCCGCCGCGGCGTCACGGTCGTGGACGCCACCCCGAACGACCTCGCCCCGGCCCTGGCCGACGCATACCTTTCCCTGAAGGCGGCCGGCCGCCTCTGACGGAAACCCTGGAACTGACGAAAGCCCTGGAACGCAGAAAACCCCCGCACCGAAAGGTGCGGGGGTTTTCTCCAAAAGGAGTTCGGCGGCGTCCTACTCTCCCACAGGGTCCC